>CAVXZL010000011.1:0-270323 GCA_963766345.1 uncultured Actinomycetes bacterium
TCGCGCTCGCTCTCAAACGGCAATTTCGGGCGAATTTACGTCCCTGGTGAGCCGCGTGCGTCGACGGAGGGCCTGCCGCGGCGGGCCCTCCCCGTGAGAGGATCTTCGAGAGGAACAGCTTCGTTCGCTCGTGGGTCGGCGCGATGAAGAAGTGCTCGGGCGTTCCCTCCTCGATAATCAGACCTTCATCCATGAACAGCAGGCGATCGGCCGGCTCTCGAGCAAAGCCCGTCTCGTGAGTGACAACGATCATGGTCATGTTGAAATCCACCGCAAGATTCGACATGACGTCGAGCACCTCGCCGACGAGCTCGGGGTCGAGCGCCGACGTGGGCTCGTCGAAGAGCATCAGCTCCGGTTGCATCGCGAGCGCTCGCGCGATCGCGACCCGCTGCTGCTGCCCACCGGACAGCTGCGCGGGATAGTTGTCCACCTTGTCCGCCAACCCAACGCGTGCGAGGAGCTCGCGCGCGCTCGCGATCGCCCGGTCATTCGACACATTCTTGACGTGGATCGGAGCCTCGATCACGTTCTCGAGCGCCGTCATGTGCCCGAAGAGGTTGAATCGCTGGAAGACCATCCCGATCTCCGAACGCTCACGGCAGACCTCCGCGTCGCGCAACTCGTAGAGCTTGTCTCCCCGCTGGCGGTAGCCGACGAGATTGCCGTCGACCCAGAGACGCCCGGAGTCGATCTTCTCGAGGTGGTTGATGCAGCGGATGAAGGTCGTCTTGCCTGACCCCGACGGCCCGAGCATGCAGACCACCTCTCCCGCCTGCACCTCGAGCGAGACACCCTTCAAGACCTCGAGCCGCCCGAACCGCTTGCGGACGCTCTCCGCCCTCACCATGGGCTCGCTCATACGTGGCCAGGCCCAGACTCGACCAAGGTTCTCCGCAGGCGACGCAGGGCCGTCTCGGGCAGGTCGCGCGACACGCCGCGACCGTACCGGCGCTCGAGGTATGCCTGGCCGAAAGTGAGAACCGTGGTGACGATCAGGTACCAGACGGTCGCGACGATCAGGAGCTGGATCGTCCGGTAGTTCACTGCGTAGATGAGCTGCGCCGCGTAGAGCAGCTCCGGGTGCGGCAGGGCGATGACTGCGACGAGCGAGGTCGTCTTCAGCATCGAAATCGTCTCGTTGCCTGTCGGCGGGACGATCACACGCATCGCCTGCGGCAGGACGATCCGCCGCATGGTCTGCAGGCGGGTCATCCCGAGGCTCTGCGCGGCCTCGGTCTGGCCTTCCTCGACGGAGATGATGCCGGCGCGCACGATCTCGGCCATGTACGCGCCCTCGTTTAGCCCCAGCGCCAGCATTCCCGCCACGAACGGCGTGATCAGCGAGCTGGCGTTGAAGTGCGCGAAGGTCGGACCGAACGGGATCCCCAGCGAGAAGCGGGGATAGAGCGCCGCGATGTTGTACCAGAGCAAGATCTGGACGAGGACGGGCGTGCCTCGGAAGAGCCAGATGTACAGCCAGCTCGCGCCGGAGACGAGCGGGTTCGGCGACAGGCGCATCACGGCGAGCAGGACTCCGAGCACGATGCCGATCACCATCGAGGCGGCGGTCAGCTCGAGCGTGACCACGAGGCCGTCGAGGATGCGGCGAGAAAAGAAGTAGTGGCCGACGATCCCCCACTGGAAACGCGAGTTCGACGCCATTGAGTTGACGAGCGCGACGGCGAGGAAGACGATGAACGCCGCCGCCACCCAGCGCCCCGGGTGGCGAACTGGGATCGCCTTGATCTCGTCGGGGCTGACCGTCTCGGTCGTTCCGGTCCCCGTCATCGAAGCACGAGCCGTCTGGCGGCTAGCTCGTTGCGCCGTTGATCGTCGGGTTCGTGATCGCGCCGGACTGGATGCCCCACTTCGTCAGGATCGACTTGTAAGTGCCGTTTGCCATCAACTCCTGCAAGGCGTCGAGAATCGGCGTGGTCATGCCGTTCCCCTTCGGGATCGCGATGCCGTACGGGGCGGTGCCGTAGCTCGAGCCGCTGAGCTTGAACGCGCCGTTCGACTGCTTGACGATGTAGGCCGCCACCGGCGAGTCGGCCATACCAACCTGCGCGCGGCCACTCGAGATCGCGAGGTTGGCTGCGTTCTGGTCTGGATAGACGTGGACGGACACGCCCGACTTCCCTGCCTGCTTACACTTGGCGTTCTGTGCGGTCGCGTCGGTCGCCTGCGTCGTTCCGCGCTCGACGCCCACCGAGTGCCCGCAGAGGTCGGCGAGCCCGTTGATCGTCGGTCCGCCGCTCACCTTGACGTAGAACGACGTGCCGGCCGAGAAGTACGTGACGAAGTCGACGACCTTCTGGCGTTCCTTCGTGTCCGTGAACGAGGACATCCCGAGGTCGTACTTGCCCGACGAGAGGCCTGGGATGATCGTGTCGAAGCTGGCGTTGACCAGCTTGGCCTTCAACCCCATCACGGCGACCAGTGCCTGGGCGAGGTCGGGGTCCATGCCCATGACCGTCTGGCCGTTCGATCCGATGAACTCGTTCGGCGCATAGGTCGCGTCGGCGGCGACCGTGAGCGTGCCCTTCGACTTGATCGCCGCCGGTACTTCGGCTGCGATCTTGGCGTTCGTCGTGCCGCCCGTCGTGGTCGTCGCGGTCGTTGTCGTCGTGGTCGCGGAGGTCTTGGACGAGCCACCGCAGCCCGCAGCGACGACCGAAAGCATCACGAGGGCGAGTGCCAGGCGGGCTAGGGAGCTGGGCACAGTTCCTCCTCTTGGATCATCGTGCCTGCCGTGCAGGAAGTATCCGTGCGGTTCCACCCTGACGCAAACCGCTTTCCTCCATCACCACCAGATCGTCTTGAACTGCTCGAACGGCTGGCCGCACGCGTTGCAGTACCGGACGCTACGGCAAGGCGTCGGGCCGAGCAGATTGTCGAGCTTCGTGTCGGTGGACTGCACGTACTCGACGCTGTCCTCGCGCGTGAAGGGCGCCAATATTCGTGTCGCGTCTCTGTTCGGCGAGGGTTGGGAGGATCGGGAGCATGTTCAATCCCACCGGCGCCTGGATGACCCAGCAGGCACACAACCTCGGTCTCGACTTCAGCGATCGGGGCGTCGACTTCCTGATCCGCGACCGCGACAGCAAATACAGCGGCCTCTACGATCCGGTCTCCCGCAGCGAGGGCATCCGCATCGTGAAGACGCCGGTTCGCGCGCCGAAAGCCAACGCGATCGCGGAACGCTTCGTCCGCAGCGTCCGCTCGGAATGTCTCGACTGGCTGCTGATCCTCAACCGCAGTCACCTCGAACGTGCCCTCCGCGTCTATGTCGACCATTACAACCGGGAGAGGCCGCATCGTGCGCTCGAACTCCGGCCGCCCGCCCCTGGCACGCGACCGGCAAGACCGTCCGCGGGCGAGATCCGCCGCCGCGACCGACTCGGTGGCTCACTTCACGATTACTACCGAGCCGCCGCGTGAAGACGCGACACGAATAATGGCGCCCTTCGGGCGTCCAGCCTGGTTCGCGCCTCGACTCTTCGCCAAGCTCACGGCGAGCGGTAGATCCGGCGAATCGCTTTGGCAGGCACGGGCGGCACGGTTTCGGCCGGCATCACCGGCAAGATCAAGGGTGGCTACCACCACGTCCCCGATGAAGGCGCCGCGGCGGGACGCTAATTTTGGCACCTCAGAGGGATACGGTTGGGGTCGGGAATCCGTACCGTTCACATTCTCGGGATTCTGACCGGATCCGAGGAGCAGTCCAGTGTCTGAGACCAAGACCATCGTGGAAGCCGCCGAGGAGGCGCGGCAACTCGCGGTCGAAATAGTCGCCGCACGCGAGCGAGCGATCAGGTCGCCTGGCGACATCGATATGCGGCGATCGCGTTCGCGAGTGTCGCCCCTAAGGGTGTGTGGCTCCCTCGAGCCGCTAATCGGCGAGGCTTGCGAGGCTGCGCGCGCTGCTGGCGTTCGAGGAGGACATCGCGTTGCGCAGAGAGGCTGAGGAGGTGGAGGGTCGCTTGCGGTCGATTCTCGAGCACGCGGGGGCGGTCGTTTCGACAACCGATACCAGGCTCCGGCTTACCCGGTCCCGCAGCTCAAGACTCCGGAGGCGCGGCTTCGGCCCTGACGAGGTCGTCGGCGGCGGGCTCGAAGACTGCTTCGGCATCGACGATCCGAGTCTCCGGGCGCTAGCTGCCTACCGCCGCCCGCTCTGGGGTGCGGCGGATAGGTGCGAGGGGGTGTGCGTACGCTCGTTCCTCGCCCCGACACAGGCCCTCGGCGATGCAGCCGGCCCGATCGCTGGCGTCTCGGAGTCGCAGTCGACGTGAGAGGCCGAACGGCGTCGGGCGAGGCTGTAGGCGCGAGCGAGCAGCGTTATCGCGAACTGTTCGAGCAGAGCCCGGTGTCGCTCTGGGAGGAGGACTTCTCGGCCGTCAAGACGTACGTCGACGGCCTCCGTGCGGCGGGGGTCACTGACCTGTCGTCGTACTTGGCCGAGCATCCCGAGGTGGTGCTTAGATGCGCGCAGCTTGTCGAGGTCGTCCAGGTCAACCAGGCGACGGTGGAGCTCGCGGAAGGAACCAGCGAGCAGGATTTCCTCGAGAATTTGGGCGACACGTTCACGAGCGATACGTACGAGCTCTTTGCGCAGGAGCTCGTCGCGCTCGCAGAGGGACGTACGCGATTCGCGGGCGAGACGGTTGGGAGGACGCTTCGCGGCCGGGAGGTGAACTACGCGATCCAGCTGTCTGTCGCCCCCGGAGCCGAGGAAACGTGGTCGAAGGTGCTCATCTCCGTCTCCGATATCACCGAGCGCAAGCGGGCTGAGGAGGGGCTGCGCGCGGCGGAGGCGAAGTACCGGACGCTGGTCGAACAGCTGCCGTTGGTGACCTACGCGCTTGACCGCAAGAGCGGCGCGGTGATCTACGTCAGTCCGCAGATCGAGGGGCTGCTCGGCTACCCCGCTGCTGCATGGCTCGACAACAACGAGCAGTGGTACTCAATGCTGCATCCTGACGACCGAGACGACGTGCTCGCCGCTACCGAGGCTGCGCACACACGTGGTGAGGCGTTCAGCGGCGAGTACCGTCTGGTCGCAAACGACGGGCGCGTCGTCTGGGTGCGTGACGAGGCGACGGTCGTCCAGGACGAGCAAGGTCGGCCGCTCTTCGCGCAGGGCTTCCTGCTCGACGTCTCCGACCAGTACGCGGCCCGCGAGGCGCGGAATCGGCTCGAGTCGGAGTTGCGCCAGGCGCAGAGGTTGGAAGCTATCGGACGCCTTGCGGGCGGAATCGCGCACGACTTCAACAACATGCTGGCGGTGATCATCGGGTTTGCGAAGCTCCTGCTCAGAGACCTTGCCGCCGAGGACCCACGGCGGGAAAAGGCGGAACAGATTGCGCGCGCGGGCGAGCGCGCCGCCGCGCTCACACAGCAACTGCTCGCCTTCAGCCGCCGTCAGCTGCTGACGCCGCAGACTCTCAACCTCAATGAAGTCATCGCCGACGTGAGGCGGCTGCTCGACCGCCTGATCGGTGAGGACATCCGACTCGAGGTCGTGCTCGACCCGGCGCTGGGTAACGTCACGGCCGACGCGGGCCAGCTCGAGCAGGTCATCGTCAACTTGGTCGTCAACGCCCGCGACGCGATGCCGACGGGCGGGCGCCTCACGATCAAAACGACGAATCTGGACGCAGACGAATCGGATCCTGCCGGCGACGGAACCCACAGGTCGGGCGTCATGCTCGTCATCTCTGACACCGGACCCGGAATGGACGACAGCACGCGGGCGCAGGCGTTCGACCCGTTCTTCACAACCAAGGAGACCGGCAAAGGCACCGGGCTCGGCCTCGCGACCGTCTACGGCATCGTCACCCAAAGCGGCGGCTCGATCCGCATCGACAGCACACCCGGGCACGGCACCACGTTCACGATCCAGCTGCCACGTACCGATAGCCCCGAGCTGTCCGCCATCGGATCAGCTGGGGCAAGCGAGGAATCGCTCGAAGGATCCGAAACGATCCTGCTCGTCGAGGACGACGACGGCGTCCGCGCCCTCGTCACGGACGTCCTGGAGCGACACGGGTATCGAGTGCTCGTGGCAGCGCTGCCAAGCGAGGCAATAGCGATCGCCGCCAGCGACGCCGGCGAGATCGAGCTCCTTCTCACCGACGTCGTCATGCCAGAGATGAGCGGACGCGAACTCTGCGAGACGCTAACCGCCAGCCGTCCAATGCTGCGAACGCTCTACATGTCCGGCTACACCGACGAAGAGCTTGGCCACCGTGGCGTGCTCGACGAAGGGGTCGCCCTCATCCAAAAACCATTCGAGCCAACAGCCCTAGCGCACAAGCTGCGCGAAATCCTCGAAGGCGACAAGAACAACATAGTCGCGTAGGGCTCGCAATCTCGTCCCGGCTCTTCATCGACGTCGATGCGGCTAGGTTCAGCGCGCTCTGCTGTAGTCGTGGAGGGAGGGCTGCGTGGTCTGGTCGTTTGCGTATCTCGCTGTCCGGAATCTGTTCGCGCTGGTGTGGTTGCTGGCGCGTGAAGGGTGCGCAAACTCGGTTTCATGCGGCGTTGTTGTATTGGTGGATGAGGCCGCCCAGTCGATCGCGGCGCTCGACCGCGGCGGTCGGTGATGGGCGCACGGCATGGGCCTTCTGCTCAGACAGTTCGGGCGGTGCGAGATTCAGCTTGCGATGCGGCCTATGAGTGTTGTCGTGCTGGGCGAAGACGTGGAGCACGCGTTCGAGGTGGCGGCGGTTCACGATCAGTAGCCAGTCGAGGCACTCGGCCCGGGCGGTGCGGACGAAGCGCTCGGCGATCGCGTTTGCCTTCGGCGACCGGACTGGTGTTTTGATGATCTTGATGCCCTCGCTGGCGAAGACGGCGTCGAAGTCGCGGGTGAACTTGCTGTCGCGGTCGCGGATCAGGAAGCGAAGCGACGCTCGCTGCTCCTGCGGTTTCCAGGCGAACTGTCGGGCCTGCTGGGTGACCCAGGCGCCGGTCGGGTTCGCTGTGCAGCCGGCCAGGTGGACGCGCGTCGGCTGCCGAGTTCGATGAAGAAGAGCACGTACAGGCGCTGCAGCGAGATCGTCTCGACCGTGAAGAAGTCGACCGCGAGCATGCTCTGCGCCTGCGCTGGTAGGAAGGCACGCCAGGAGAGCCCCGAACGTTCGCCGAGCAGGGCCAAGTCCCGCCTGGCGCAGGATCTTCGCCACGGTCGTCGCCGAGACGTCGATGCCGAGTCCGTTCAGTTCGCCGGCGATCCGCTGGTAGCCCCAGCGCGGGTTCTCGCGCGCCAGCCGGAGGACCAGCGCGCGGATCTCCTCGTCGATGGGCGGCCGACCGCACCGACGGCCGTAGGTCCAGCGGCGGGCGACGAGCCGCCGGTGCCAGCGCAGCAGTGTCGCTGGCGTAACCATGAACGACCGCCAGTTCGGCCGCGGCAGCAGCCGACTCGCTGCGGCGAGCAACACGCGATCGGCCATCGTGAGCTGGGGTCGCCGTGCCTGACGCCGCAGCACCGCGAGCTCGTGCCGGAGCACGACGATCTCCAGCTCCTTGAACGCTTCCGAGCGACGACGAAGCAACACGAGTTGAAGCAGGCAGCGGCACACCAGATAGGAGAACGACCAGAACAAGAACCAGCTCCTCGGATCAGCGGGACGGGCCGACGACTCTACGGCCGACACGCGCATCCCAGACCGCGAATCGAGTTAACGCACCCTTCACGCTCATCTTGCAAGAACTGGTCGGCTCGCCGTAGACTCGGCACGCTCCTAACGAAAGGATCACGTGTCGATTCTTTGGATCATCATCATCGTCATTGTTGTGTTGGCCCTCCTTGGCTTCTTTGCCCGGGGACGCTTCTCTAGGTAAGCCACGCGCCCCGCCAAGCTTCGTTTTCGCTCGCCGTTTCGCTCGCCCCTCCTAGTGCCAAGAATGGAGCCCGTCATGGAAGCTCACACCTCCGACACCAACGAGACCAACGAGACCAACGAGACCAACGAGGAGACGACGGCGCCCGCGCCGCAGGGCGATCCAGAGGCCGCGGCGACAGAGCCGGCGGTCATGCACAGAGAGATCGCCGAGTGGCGTGGCAGGGACCTCGTCGACCGCGACGGCGAGCGGATCGGCAGGCTCGAGGACGTCTACTTCGACGTCGAGACCGACGAGCCGCAGTTCGGGACCGTGAAGGAAGGGTTCATCGGACGCCATCTCACGTTCGTCCCACTGACCGGAATCACGATCGGCCCGGACAACCTCCAGGTACCGGTGTCCAAGGAGCAAGTCAAAGAGGCACCAAATATCGCGCTGCAGGGTGGCGAACTTTCCCAGCCGGACGAGTCCGCCCTCTACCACCACTACCAACTCAACTACACCCCGCCCGACACGCAAAGCGGTCGCCGGCTCGCCCGCCGCTAGGCGGTCAACGTCGACCAGAATCGGCGGCTCTCTCCGGCGTTCGGACGAGCCTCGCGGCGCGTTTCCGCAGTCCCTTGGCGAGGCGTGATTCGAAATCGCGTGGTGCGCTAGCCGGACGACTACGCCCTCTCGCGGTTCATGGGCAGAGCATCGCGATGATCGACCTCCACTACGGCCACCTCGCAGTCGACAGCTACCAGCACGCCGTCTCGCTCCTAGACGCGCTCGCACTCGAACGGGCGGTGGACGCTGGGTGGACACCGGCGCACGGGCCAGCAACGCCGCACAGCGACACGGTTTCCATGCCTCCCGGGAGGCGTCCGCGGCGGGCGGTGGACGCTCGGTGGACGTCGAGGTCTGAAACCGTCACGACCAGAACTCACAGAAGGGCCTGATTAGCAGCGACTTCCCAGAGCCCTCTGACGGACTCGAACCGTCGACCCCCTCCTTACCATGGAGGTGCTCTACCAGCTGAGCTAAGAGGGCGAGCGCTCGGATTCTAGCCGGGGTCGGCCAGGCCTTTGTCCCGGAGTTCGCCGAGGGCGCGTTCGGTCTTGCCGAGCTCCAGGCTCATCCCTCGCAGGACAGGCTCCGTCTTCGTGAACTGCACCTCGTCGTACTGCACCACCTGGACGCTGTTGCCCCATGGGTCGTGGAAGTCGAGGCTCCGGCCGCGCGTCACTTCGACGCCCGCGTCTAGAAGCGCACGTCGTGCCGCCTCCTTGTCGTCCACGACGAGGCCGAAGTGCCGGGCGCGGTCGGGCTCCTGCGTTCGGCCCTGCATCAGCGCGATGAACTGGTCGCCCATGTCGATGAACGCGGTCCCCGGGCCGCGGCCTCGCAGCTCGAGCTCGAAGAACCTCCCGTAGAACTCGAGCGCTTCGTCGACGTCGCCGACCTCGAGCGCGACGTGGTTGATGCCTACGAGTCGCGTCAGAGCGCGCCGGGGTCGTCGAGGAAGTCCGCGCCCGCCTGCTCCGGGGGTGCGCCGTAGATGAACAACACGAGCTCGTCGTCGCCTTCGTTCCGCACCTGTAGCGGCGTCATCGGCTCGACCGCGACGACGCTCGTCGGCGGCAGATCGAACCGGTCCGGCGGGTCGCCGAGCAGCATCGTCAGCGTGCCCGAGACGACGACGAAGACCTCTTCCTGTGCGTGATCCTGGTGCCGCCGTCCGCGCGTGTGCGGCGGGTAGCGCCACATGCGCGCGCGCGAGCTCTTCAACTCGGCGGCGCTCGTCACGTCGGCCGCGAGCCGCGCAGCCTCGCCTTCGACGTTCGGCCGCTCCTGGTAGGAGTGCTCGTCGCCTCGCACGACGTGATAACCCATACGCGGATCCTAGTCATGGACTGGCATGTGCCGACACTCGCCGACGTGCTCGCGGCGCGACGCAACATTGCGCCGTACCTGCGGCCGACGCCGCTGTACGGCTACGGCGCGCTCGACGAGTTGCTCGGTGCTCACGTCTTCGTGAAGCACGAGAACCACCTGCCGGTCGGCGCGTTCAAGGTGCGCGGCGGCGTCAACCTCGTGTCGCAGCTCGGCGAGGAAGAGCGGGCGCGCGGCGTCATCGCCGCGTCGACCGGCAACCACGGCCAGTCGATTGCGTACGCCGCGCGACTGTTCGGCGTTCGCGCGACGATCTGCGTGCCGGAGAACGCGAACGCCGTCAAGGTCGCGTCCATGCGCGCGCTGGGTGCGGAACTCGTGTTCCACGGGCGCGACTTCGACGACGCGCGCGAGCACTGTCAGCAGCTCGCTGACGACAACGGCTACCGCTACGTCCACTCCGGGAACGAGCCGCTGCTGATCGCCGGCGTCGGCACCGGCACGCTCGAGATCCTCGAGGAGCAGCCGGAGATCGACGCGATCATCGTGCCCGTCGGCGGCGGCAGCGGTGCCGCGGCCGCGTGCGTCGTCGTCGACGCGGTCGATCCCGACATCGTCGTGATCGGCGTTCAGTCGGCCGCAGCGCCCGCCGCGTACCGGTCGTGGAATGCGCAGCAGCTCATCGACGACGAGATGAACACGTTCGCCGAAGGGCTCGCTACGCGCACACCGTTCGAGCTGCCGCAGCGGATCATGTGGAATTCGCTCGACGACTTCGTCCTCGTGAGCGACGACGAGATCCGCTCGGCACAGGCGACGATGATCGAAACCACCCGCAACCTCGTCGAGGCCGCAGGCGCCGCACCGCTCGCCGCCGCGCTCAAGCTACGGGAGCGTCTCACGGGGAAGCGCGTCGCGCTCGTCCTGAGCGGCGGGAACGCAACTCGAGAACAGCTTCTCGAGGTGCTTCGCTAGAGAGAGTGGGGGCGGGAGGATTCGAACCTCCGTAGGCTGAGCCGACGGGTTTACAGCCCGTTCCCTTTGGCCGCTCGGGCACACCCCCAGGGTGAAGAGCCCGCGCATTGTAGCCTCATCATCCGTGCGCTCCTATGACGCAATCGTCGTCGGCGCCGGGCCTGCCGGTTCGACGACGGCGTACCGGCTCGCGACCGCCGGCGCCTCCGTCCTGCTCGTCGACAAGGCGCGCTTTCCGCGCGACAAGCCGTGCGGCGGGGGCCTCACGCTGCGCGCGGCGCGGCTGCTGCCGTTCTCAGTCGACCCCGTCGTCGAGGACGTCGCGCACCGTTTCGAGCTTCGCCTGAACTACTCATCGACGTTCGTGCGCGGAAGCAAGACGCCCCTCTGTCTGATGACGCAGCGCCGCCGCCTCGACGACTTCCTCGCGCGCAAGGCCGCGGACGCCGGAGCAGATTTCCGCGACGGCGTCTCCGTCGCATTCGACGACGGCGAAGTGCTCGTCGACGGCGAGCGGGTTCACGCGCGCGTGATCGTCGGCGCGGACGGCGTCAATGGGATCACTGCTCGCACGTTCGGCCTCGGCGGCGACCACGGGCACGGCGTCGCGCTCGAGGGTAACGCGGCGCTCGACGTTCGCTACCGCGGCAAGCTCGTGCTCGAACTCGGCGTCGTTCCCGGCGGCTACGCCTGGGTCTTTCCGAAGGGCGACCATGCGAACTTCGGCGTCGGCGGCTGGGAGAGCGAGGGGCCGCGGCTCCGCGATCACCTGCGGCGTCTGTGCGCCGAGCACGACGTCGAGTACGACTCGCTGACGGACCTGCGCGGCTACCGGCTGCCGTATCGCACGTCCGCGTCGCGACTCGCGCGCGACAACGTGCTGCTCGTGGGCGACGCGGCCGGGCTCGTCGACCCGCTCACCGGCGACGGGATGTATGAGGCGGTCGTGAGCGGCAAAGCTGCGGTCGACGCGATCCTCTCCGGAGACTTCGCACGGTACGAGCCGCGCGTGCTCACGGAGCTCGGGCCGCTCCACCGTGCGTCGTGGTCGGCGAAGCGCTCGCTCGACCGCTTCCCGCGCCTGACGTTCGGCATCGCGCGCCTGCCTATCGCGTGGCCGGTGATCGCGCGCATCGTTCGCGGCGACCTCGCTGATCCGTCGAAGGCCCGCGGGCTCTCTCGCGCGCCGCTCAAGGCGCTCGACCGCCTCGGCAAGCTCGCCGCGCACGCCTGATCGGGGGACGTCTCTCCTAAGCAACGCCGCCGGAAATGCCGATTCATGGGCATGCGCATCTCGACGTTCTTCATCGTCCTCGGCGCCGCGTGTGCCGTCGGCGCCGGCGCGTACTTCGTCGGCCATGCCGCGAGCCAGCCGGCCAAGCAGCTCGACACCGCTGTGTCGCAGCCTGCCCAGGCGGCCAGTGTGACGGCAGAGTCCAATCTGACGGCTGCCGTGTCGGCGGCCGCCTCCTTCCGTGTCGATCACGGTACGTACGCAGGCATGTCGACGCGCGATCTTCGGAGCTACGACAGCGGCCTCGGATCCGGCGTCGCGGTGAAAGACGCAACGGCAGACGGCTACTGTGTCGAGAGCACGTTCGGAGACGCGACCGTCAGCATCGAAGGCCCCGACGGCACCTTCGTCGCGGGCGGCTGCTAGAAAGCAAGTCGGCTAGGCCGAGGGCTTCAGCACGTCGGCCGGGGCCGACTGCTTCAGCGCCTCGGCCCTAGACGGCCGGCTTCAGGACGTCGACGAGCTGCAGAACGGCGGCGAGCTGCGTCTTCGCCTCGGCAGTCGTCGCCCGGTTCTTCTCGAGCTCGTGCTCAAGCTCGTCGATGCGCCGCTCGTACTCGCGGATCGCGGCGGAGTGACCTGCGATGAAGTCCGCGATGTCTCGTGCGCGTGCGGCGAGGTCGTTCAAGTCCCCGCTGCCCGAAGTCGGAGCTGAGGGAACAGGATGCAGGACGGGCGGCTCTTCGAACCGAGGCTCTTCTGGAGCCTCGTCCTCTGCCCAGTCATGGTCAGGCGTCGCTTCTTCAGTCATGTTCGATTCCTCCGTTGAATGCCCTCGGCTGGTTAGCAGCTCGCTGCGAATCCCAGCGTCGAGTGCGGTCTTTGGTACGACGACCACGACGGTGTCGTCGCCGATGAGTCTGCGGAGCTCGGCGAGTCGTTGCTCGGTCGGCTCCGCGACGGCGACCATCACGCGGTCGCCTTCGACGCGGACCGGCAGGGCCTCGAGTTTTTGCGCGTCCTCGCGCGACAGTCGTCCGAGCGCATCCGCGTCGAACCAGATGGAAGCGCGGTCCACGTACTCGAGATCCCACTGCTCGGCGAGTAGCCGTGCCACGTCGTCCTCGGACACCCAGCCCCGGCTGACGACGAGCTCACCGAGGCGCTCGCCCGTATGGGTTCCCTCGTGGAGCGCCTCGGCGAGCTGGCCGTCATCGATCAGGCCGGCGTCGACGAGGAGCGCACCGAGCGGCTTGCGCTGGTAGTCCGAGCTTCCCTGCGTGCTGTCGTCGGTTTCTTGAGTCTTGGAAAACAGGCTCACGTTGCCTCGATTCCTTTCTCTTGTTGCTTCGAGTGATGTTGTCGGCCGCGGGAGCCCCGAGCTTGAGTGCGAGCTTCGATGACCCTCAACTGTTTTGCGCGCGGGGCCGATACCCACCGCATGGACAATCTCGACGAACGCGAACTCGACGTGCTGCTCGAGCAACTCGACGCGGACGAGCGGCACCTCTCTCTCACGAGGCGGCGTTTGCACGACCGCATCGCGATGTTTCCCGAGAGCACTGCAAGATCGGATCTCGAGCTGCGAGAGCGCGAGCTCTCGAAGCAGCGGCGTGAGCTGCACCGCCGCCTCGACGAGCTTCGAGCCCGCCGCAACGAGCTTCGCTCGCAGCGCGGCGCCGCCTGAAGAGCGGCTCGCTAGGTCGGCTCGACGACGAGCTCGAGCGAGAGGAAGGCTTCGACGACCTCCGGGTCGTAGGAGCCTCCCGCACCTGCACGGATCTCGTTGAGCGCCGCGTCGAGCGTCAACGCGTCGCGGTAAGGCTGGTCGTGCGTCATGGAGTCGAACGCGTCGACGACCGCGAAGATGCGCGCAGCGAGCGGGATGCCGGCCCCGCGAAGCCCGCGCGGGTAACCCATGCCGTCCCAGCGTTCGTGATGAGACGCAATGACGTGACGGGCGGTTCCTCCGAGCGCCGGCACGGGCGCCACGATCCGCTCACCCAACCACGGGTGCTCGCGGACTTCGGCGATCTCAGCCGGGGAAAGCGGCCCGGCCTTCGTAAGCGTCGAGCTCGGCACTCCGATCATGCCGACGTCGTGCAGCCGGAACCCATGTGCGAGCTGAGCGTCCAGGGCGAGCTCGGGTTCGACGGCCTCTGCGAGCGCGAGCGCGAGTTGCGTGACGCGCGCCGTGTGAGTGGCGGTCTCGCCGAAGCGTCCTCGCGTGTAGTCGTGAAGCTCGAGTGCGCGCGCGAGCGCCTCCACGGTCGCGGCCGTCGTCTCGAGCGCTGGGTCGGTCGTCGTCGTCATCGGGTTGTCGCCGCAGAACGTGCCCTTTCAGGGTCGGGCCTTTCGCAGGCCCGTTCAATACCCCGAACCAGGGGTTGGCCGGAGCGGTCGCGTGGACGACTGGAGCGAGAGGCGCTCGCGGGACTACCCCCTTTGGGGGTTCGGGACTGCCCGGCTGCGGACGATCCTCACCGCATGCGGCCGGCAAATCTCCATGGTCGCCCCGTCGTTGCGGCGTGGCGCCGCCTCATCAGGGAGGACGACGGCGTCGCCCTCGTCCTGGCGCTCGTCACCATGCTCGTGCTGACGATCACGCTGACGTCGGTCATCTTCATGACCGCGGCGGGTGCGCGCGACGCGCAGCGCTCCAACGCGGGCCAGCGCGCCTATTCGCTTGCGGAGTCGGGCGTCAACAACGCGCTCGCGGTCCTCGAGGCGAACTATCCCGGCACGTTGGGATACCCGGGCGACAACACGCTCCTCACGACGTGCCCGGCATCCCTCCCGACGGTATGTCCGTTCACGACGACGTACGCGTCGGGGACGGTCCAGTGGTCCGGGAAGCTGGACGGTGCCGCCGCCGGCGCCGGTTGGGCCGACCAGTGGAACATCACCTCGACCGCGACGGTGAAGAACCCGACGGGTCCCTCGGCCGCGCCGATCAAGCGAACGGTGACGGCGATCGTGCCCGTGATCAAGCCGCCGATCGCTCCGATCAAGCGCAACAACCCTCTCAACTTCATCTACGGGAACGTGGTCACGTTCCTGCAGAGCGGGACGGTCGCGTCGCCGGTCTACACGACCACCGATCTCGTCATGCAGAACACCTCGGTGATCAGCGAGTGGATCGGCAACGCCGCCGGCAATCCCAACAAGGTGGCGGTCGGTGGGAACTTCTACGAGCAGCAGAACGCGAACAAGGCCGGGCACCTCAACGGCACCGCGTCGCCGACGAACGAGCTCGGCGAGATGTACGTCCAGGGACAGTGCTCGACGAAGTCGAACTCCGTCACGCTGCACACGTGCGCGTGGGGATCGGCCGATCAGATCTGGGCGACGACGCACGGCAACGTGATCCCGCCGAACTTCCTCGACTACATCCCGAAGTTCACCTGCTGCTCCCCGTACCCGTACCACGCGTCCCTCGCGCCGCTCGAGGCGTCGCGCAGCAGCATGGGCGAGGCGTATCGCACGGCAGATCTCGGTCCTCTCGCTCCGTGCACGACCGGCTCGCTGCCGGCGTCGGTCTTCCCGAACAAGTTCGACACGGCCTCCGGCGCCGACCTCGACATCAACAACAGTGCCACGCCCTCCCCGAGCGCCGCGATCAGTCTCACTCCTGCCGGGGTCTCCTACTCCTGCAAGTCGAGAGGCGGGACGCTCTCCTGGAACGGCACGAACAAGCTGACGGTGGACGGGACCGTCTTCATCGACGGCAGCGTCACGGTCACGAGCCCTCCCGCCAACCAGGCGACCGTAACGGGCCAGGGAACGCTCGTCCTGACAGGCACCTTCATGATGAAGAACGCGCTGCTCTGCGTGAGGACGACCGGCAGCGGCAACAGCACCCACTGCGACACGTCGGCCGGAGCGTGGGACCCGAACGTGAGCGCGCTCATCGTCATGGCGGACGGTGACGGCGGCTACGACACGACGCAGAGCCAGGCGAACAACGTCATCGCCGGCCAGGGCATCAACGTCAAGAGCTCCGACTTCCAGGGCGGGCTCATCGCCAACAAGGACATTCAGATCGACACGACGTCGAGGGTTCAGGGCCCGATGATCAGCGTCTACCACACGATCAACGCCGGACAGTCGAACACCGTGACCTTCCCGCCGATCCTCTTCGCTCCGTCGGGCGCGAGCATCCTCGGACCTCCGCCCGTCCCCAGGCTCCTTCCCCCACAACAGTTCGGAGGCGGCTAGCCCCATGACAGACAACTCGATCGATACACCAGTGGCATCCGCCGACGAGCAGGAGAACCTCCAGAAGATTCTCAGCGTCGCCGTTGCGCGCGGCGCCAGCGACGTCCACCTGAAGGTCGGCCGGCCGCCGATCGTGCGGTACGACGGCCACCTCGAGCCTCTTCGCGGTTTCGCCGAGCTCGGCTCGTACGAGCTCGAGAACGTCGTCAACAGGGTCGGCGCGTCGTCGCGCTCGCGGCTCTCCATGTTCGAACGCACCGGCGAGCTCGACACGGCGTACCAGCCGCAAGGCCTGCCGCGCTTCCGCGTCAACGCGTTCAGGCAGCGCGGTGAGGTCTCGCTCGCGTTCCGCATCATTCCCCGCCAGGTGCCCGACTTCAAGAGCCTGCGCCTTCCCCCCGGCGTCGAGACGCTCTCGGACGAGCATCGCGGGCTGATCCTCGTCACCGGCGCCACGGGCGCCGGAAAGACGACGACACTCGCCGCGATGGTCGGTCACATCAACGCGACCCGCCGGCAGCACATCGTCACGATCGAGGACCCGATCGAGATCCTGCACGAGGACGCGAGCTGCATCGTCAACCAGCGCGAGGTCGGGATCGACACGGAGTCGTTCAACGAGGCACTCAGGCGCGCGCTGCGACAGGACCCGGACGTGATCCTGATCGGCGAGCTGCGCGACAGCGAGACGGCGGAGACTGCGTTGCAGGCCGCAGAGTCGGGTCACCTCGTCCTCTCGACGATGCACACGGTCGACGCGTCCGAAACGCTCGGCCGCCTCGTCGAGTTCTTCCCCGCGATCAAGCAGCCTCAGATCCGTTCGATCCTCGCGGGCGTGCTCAAGGGCGTCGTCTCGCAGCGCCTGCTGCCGCGCGTGGGCGGAGGCCGTGTGGCAGCCGTCGAGGTCATGGTGGCGAACAACCGCATCCAGGAGTTGATTCGCGAGAACAAGCCCGAGTTCGTGCCCGAGGCGATCGCAGAAGGCGCCTTCTTCCAGATGCAGACGATGACGAAGGCGTTGATCGACCACGTCGTGCGCGGCGACGTCGACCACGAGACCGCGGCGAACGCGGCTCCCAACCGCCACGACTTCCTGATCGCGCTCGACCGCGCGCTCAAGGAGCACGAGCAGCGCGAGAAGGAGGCGGAGGCGGAGGCCGCGAAGGCCGCCGAGTCGGACGACGAGACGGCCGGCAACGACGGGCACGTGTTGCGCATCGGCAACAAGCGCGAAGTCGCGTGATGCCGCGGCACGCTTCCGCGGAGGACGGCTTCACGCTGCCCGAGCTGCTCGTCGTGCTCCTGATCGTCGGGGTCGTACTGGGCGGGCTGACCCAGCTCTTCACCTCCGCGGTCAAGTCTGCGACCGACCAGACCAGGCGGGTCGACGCCCAGCAGGATGCGCGGGTCGCGCTCGACCGCCTGCGGCGCGAGATCCATTGCGGCTCGACCCTCACGTACTCCGCGACCTCGGTCACGGTCGCGCTGCCGTCGTACTGCCCGTCGGTGCCGAAGACGACTCTCGGCTCCGACGTCACCTTGCCGAGCGCGACGATCGGAGTCGGCAGCACGGCGGGGTTCAACTCCGGGACGAACACCGTCTCGTTCGGCTCGTCGGGCACCGTTACGTGCACGGGCACGACGTCGACGTCCTTTACCGGCTGCAGCGGCGGGACGGCCGGGACCTATCCGTCGGGCTCGGCCGTGACGAGCCCCGTCACGTGGTGCGCCACGACGAGCGGTCCGCCGTACCGCCTCATGCGGTACGCCGCGAACGCGTCCGTCGCCGGGGCAGCCTGCACTGGTGCCGGCGGAGTCACGACAACGAAATGGCTCGTGTCGAGCTCGGTCTTCAGCTCGTACACGCGTCCGCCGTCGGCCGTCGGCGCGCCGACCTTCTCGGTCGGCGGCGGCGGGACGATCCAGCCGGGCGCCTATTACTACGATGTCACAGCGGTCACCCCGAACGGGGAGTTCTCCGGTACGACGACGGCGACGAGTGTCGCCAGCGGCTCGAACAACGCCGTCACGCTCAACTGGAGCGCGTACACCGACCCGAGCGGAGCGGCAGCCACGGAGTACCGGATCTACGGCCGCGACAACGGCAGCACCACCGCAGAGGGTCTGCGGCTGCTCGGGACGGTCGGCGGGGGCACGACCTCGTACACGGACACCGGGCCGGCGCTCACGAGCCTGACCAGCAGCGTCACGCTCCCCGCCGGGACGATTCCGGTCGGCGACACGTCGAAGTTCACCTGGCCGGCGAACACGATCTCGTTCGGGTCGTCGGGGATCGTGACCTGCACGGGGAAGACGTCCACCGCCTTCCTCGGCTGTAGCGGCGGAACCGGCGGGCCCTATCCGTCGGGCACGACCGTGCAGCAGGAACGGACTGCGGCGAGCCCCGCCGACCCGGCCCCGCCGCTCGCGACCCTGAACGTCTCGCTCGTGGTGGACGAGACGCCGGCGGACGCCGTGCAGCGCTTCACGCTGCAGGACGCGATCTCACTCCGGAACAGCGGGCGCTTCTGAGATGGCGGCGACCGTTGCAGCCATCGCGCTCGTGCCGGGCCTCGCGTTCGGGAGCTTCCTGAACGTCGTCGCCGCCCGGGTCCCGCTGCGCCGCTCGCTCGTCAGCCCGGGCTCGGCCTGCATGGCCTGCACGACGCCGCTCGCGTGGTACGACAACGTCCCGCTGCTCTCGTTCGCGCTGCTGCGCGGGAAGTGTCGCCACTGCGCCGCGCCGATCCCGTGGCGGTACCCGCTCGTGGAGGCGACGACGGCGGTTCTCATCGCCGCGTGCGTGCTGCGCTTCGGGCTCACGTGGAACGCAGCCGTCGCCGCGTTCTTCTGCGCTGCGCTGGTCGCCGTCTCCGCGACGGACGCGGAACGGCACATCATCCCGAACAGGATCGTCCTGCCGGCGACAGTCGTGGTGCTCGCGGCGAACACGATGCTCAACCCGTCGGTGGAGTGGGCGGCTGCCGGGCTCGGCGCCGCGCTCTTCCTCTTCGTCGCTGCGCTCGCCTACCCGGCCGGCATGGGGATGGGCGACGTCAAGCTCGCAGTCCTGCTCGGCGTCGCGGTGGGACGCACGGTTCCCGTCGCGATGATGGTCGGGATGGTCTCCGCGCTCGTGCCGTCGGTCGTCCTGTTCGCCCGTTACGGGAGCGCCGCGCGGAAGATGAGGATCCCGTTCGGGCCCTTCCTCGCGTTCGGCGGCGTCGTCGCTCTCTTCGCAGGTCAGGCGCTGTTCGACGCGTACCTGAGCCTCATGTGATGGATGCGGCGAGAGACCTCGACAGCCAGCCCAACCTGAGCCTCGTCAGCGGCGACGAGGCCGCGGAGAGGGAAGCGGGCGATTCGTCGTCATCGACGAGCCAGGCCCTCGCGGGCGGGCTCGACGTGGCGCGGAGTCTCGCGGAGAAGTACCACCTTCCGCTCGTCGACCTCGCCGTCGCCGGAGTCGACGGCGGGGCCATCAAGATGATCGCGCTGCCGGTGCTCAACCGTGTCGTCGCGATTCCGTTCTCCGTCCACGGCGGCAAGGTGAAGGTCGCGATCACCGACCCGCAGGACGTGCGCGGTCTCGACGAGCTGCGGCTTGCGACGCGCATGCCGGTGGAGTTCTTCGTCGCCGCCAAGAACGACGTCCTGACCGAGCTTCGCCGCCTGTCGCGTGCTGCAGAGGCGGTGAACACGGCCTTCGCCGAGGAGATCGAAGCCGTCGACATGGGTGAGGACGTCGACGAGGACCTCGAGGTCGACGACGGCATCTCGGACGCGCCGCTCGTGCGCCTGGTCAACTCGATGATCTTCCAGGCGGCCGAGGACGGTGCGAGCGACATCCACGTCGAGCCGCAGGAGAGCGAGGTCATCGTGCGCTATCGGATCGACGGAGTGCTCCACATCGCACACCGCGTCCCGAAGAAGCTGGCCTCCGGTCTGACGACGCGGCTCAAGGTGCTCGCGAAGCTCGACATCGCCGAGCGCCGGAAGCCGCAGGACGGCCGGATCTCGCTGAACGCCGCCGCGGCCGGACGCATGCTCGACATCCGCGTCGCGACCCTTCCGACGGTCGAAGGCGAGTCGGTGACCATGCGACTGCTCGACAAGTCGCGCGAGGTGCCTACCCTCGGCGAGCTCGGCCTGTCCGACGCGATGAGCGCCGAACTGGCCGCCGTCGTCGCGCGCCCGACGGGGTCGCTCCTCGTGACGGGCCCGACCGGCTCGGGAAAGTCGACGACTCTCTACGCGGCACTGAATTCGATCAGCCGGCCGGAGATCAACATCATCACGGTCGAGGACCCGGTCGAGTACCGGGTCGGCGGCATCAATCAGATACAGATCAACCCTCGCGCGGGGCTGACCTTCGCGACCGCGCTGCGCTCGATTCTCCGGTCCGACCCCGACGTGATCATGGTCGGCGAGATCCGCGACGGCGAGACCGCGCGCATCTCGATCGAGGCCGCACTGACGGGACACTTCGTGCTCTCGACGTTGCACACGAACGACGCTCCCTCTGCGGTCACGCGGCTGAACGAGATGGGCGTCGAACCGTTCCTCACCGGCGCGGCCGTCTCCGCCGTCCTCGCACAGCGTCTCGCGAGGAAGCTCTGTCCGCACTGTGCCGAGTCGTACACGCCGACGGCGGACGAGCTGCGCGGGCTCCGCCTGCGAGACGACGGGGCGGCCGAGCTCGAGGGCGCGACGTTCCGCCGCCGTCATGGATGCGGGCGCTGTGGCCAGACCGGGTATCGCGGCCGCGTGGGCGTCTTCCAGCTGCTCACGATGAACGAGCGCCTCGAGCAACTGGCGGCGGAGAAGGCTCCGCGCGAGGTGATCGAGCGCGCCGCCTTCGAGGGCGGCATGCGGACGATGTGGGAGGACGGCGTCGCCAAGGTCGTCGCCGGGATCACGTCCGTCGAAGAGCTCGGCCGCGTCTGCACCGTCTGACGCGCTCTCGCGCGTCGAAATACCCCAAAAGGGTTGTACAGGCGGGCTGCATTCCGATCGATAACGAACGCGTGCACGCCATCAACCCGAAGGAGAACCACATGTCCAAGTTGACGCAGCGGCTCCAGCGTGAAGAGGGCTTCACGCTGATCGAGCTCCTCGTCGTCATCGTGATCATCGGCATCCTGCTCGCGATCGCGATCCCGTCCTACCTCGGCTTCAAGGATCGCGCGAACCAGCGCGCCGCGTCGGCCGACGTCCGCTCGGCCATCCCGTCGGCCGAGGCCTACTACGCGGATCCGGTGCTGGGGAACCAGAGCTACACCGGCATGGACCTTACGAAGCTGAAGGCGATCGACTCCGGCACGAAGCTCGACACGACCGGCGGTGTGACGGTGTCGACGGACAACCAGACCTACTGCCTCCACATGACGGTCGGCGGTAAGGAGTCCTGGGTCGTCCGCGGAAAGACCCCCGCGGGAACGCCCCCGGGTGACGTCCAGGAGACGGTTGCAGCCTGCCCGACAGGCGCGTTCTAAACGGCCGAGAGCCGACGGTGTCTGGGGCGCGGCTTCGGCTGCGCCCCAACCGCCACCGCCTCGGACATTGCTGCGGATCCGCGACCCGCGTGGATCGACAGGAATCTCCGACCACCCGCTGACAAGCAGAAGCCAAAAAGGACCGAACAGACGTGATCGAAACCACCTACAACATCGACGACCTGCTCAACGTGATGTTCGAGCGCAACGCGTCCGACCTGCACCTGACGGCCGGCTCGCCGCCCGTCATCCGGGTCACCGGCCGCCTCGAGCGACTGACGGAGCACGAGGAGCTGAGCCCCGACGAGATCCGCACGCTGATGTACAGGATCCTCTCGACCGAGCAGCAGAAGGTCCTCGAGACGCGCCGGCAGATCGACTTCTCCCACTCGATTCCGGGCCTCGCGCGCTTCCGCGTCAACACCTACTTCCAGCGCTCGAGCGTCGGCGCCGCCTTCCGGCTCATCCCGGACACGATCAAGTCGCTCCAGCAGCTCGGCATCCCGACGAGGCTCTACGACCTCGCCGACAAGCCGCGCGGCCTCGTGCTCGTCACGGGCCCGACCGGATCGGGCAAGTCGACGACGCTCGCCGCGCTGCTCCACCACATCAACCACACGAGGCGCGAGCACATCCTCACGATCGAAGACCCGATCGAGTTCCTGCACCGGCACGGCTCGTGCATCGTCAACCAGCGCGAGATCGGCCCCGATGCGACGACGTTCGCCGAGGCGCTCCGCTCCGCGTTGCGGCAGGACCCCGACGTGATCCTCGTCGGCGAGATGCGCGACCTCGAGACGGTCGGCACCGCGCTCACCGCGGCCGAGACGGGTCACCTCGTGTTCGCGACGCTGCACACCCAGAGCGCTCCGAGCACGATCGACCGCGTCATCGACGTCTTCCCCGCGGAGCAGCAGGATCAGGTGCGCGTACAGCTCGCGTCGACGCTTCAGGGCGTCGTGACGCAGAACCTCCTGCCGACGGCGGACGGCATCGGCAGGACCGCGGCACTTGAGGTCCTGATGCCGGACGACGCGGTGCGCAACCTCATCCGCCAGGCGAAGATCGAGCAGATCTACTCGGTCATGCAGACGAGCACCTCGCGCGGGATGCAGACGATGGAGCAGTGCCTCGCCGACCTCGTGCTGCGGCGCGTCATCACCGCCGAGATGGCCTTCTCGCGCTCGTCCCGGCCCGACCAGCTTCGCGGGATCCTCGAGCGTTCGGGCATGACGAATTTCACGACCCCGGCAGCGGCTGCGAACGGCGGCTTCCCCGGCGACAAGACCCCAACCCAGACCGGCCTGAGGCTCGCGTCGGAGGTGTAGAGCAGTGAACATGAACAAAGAGATCAGCCTGTCGGACCTCGTCCGGCGACCGAAGAAGACGAGAACGCCCGGCGTTACGAAGCCGAGCAACGGAAACCGCAAGCGGCACCGCAAGCAGGAGATCGTCGGCCTCAAGATCGGCGCCTCCCAGATCGCCGCGTCGCGTGTCGTCAACAACGGCGGACCGGCGAAGCTCGTGCAGCTCGCCCGCGTGCCGCTGGAGCCCGGCGTCGTGGTCGCCGGCGAGGTTCGTAACGTGAACGCGCTCGCCTCGGCGCTCGACGCTTTCTTCACCGAGAACAAGCTGCCGCGCCGGGGCATCCGGCTCGGTATCGGCACCAACAGGATCGGCGTCCGCACGGTCGACATCGAGGGCGTCGACGACGAGCGCCAGGTCGACAACGCAGTCCGCTTTCGGGCACACGACGCGCTTTCGATCCCGCTCGACGAGGCGGTCCTCGACTACCACGTCGTCAGCGAGAGCGTCGACGAGTCCGGGGCCGTGTCCCGGCGCGTCGTGCTCGCGGCCGCGTATCAGGAGCCGATCGACCACTACATCAACGCGTGCCGGGCCGCGAACCTCGAGCTGTCCGGGATCGACGTGGAGGCCTTCGCGCTCCTGCGCGCGGTGGCACCGCGGGCGGCGGGTGACGGCGACGACGGCGACGATACGGAGGCCGTTGCCTCGGTGGTCGTGTCCATCGGTCACGACCGCTCCACACTCGCCATCTCCGACGGCACCGTCTGCGACTTCATGCGCGTGCTCGACTGGGGCGGCGCCAAGCTGGAGAGTGCGATCGTGCGTGACCTCGGGCTGACCGGGGAGGAGGCCGCGGAGCTCAAGCTGCGCCTCGATCTCTCGCCGGACGACACGTCCTGGGAGACGGACGAGGACGACCTGCGTCTTTCCCGCGCCCGCTCCGCGGTCAGCAACGAGCTGCAGACCCTCGCCCGCGAGGTGATCGCCTCGCTCGAGTTCTACCAGGGTGAGCCCGGGTCGCTCGCGATCTCGGAGGTGCTGATCACCGGCGGAACGACGCGCCTTCCCGGGCTCGCAGACGAGCTCGAGCGTCTGACGCGCGTCCCCGTGCGGGTCGCGGATCCCCTCGCGGCGGTTCAGGTCACGAACGGGCTTGCCGAGCGCGACGACCTCGCGTACCTCGCGGTCGCGATCGGATTGGGGGTGGAGAACTAATGGAAGCCGTCAATCTCCTTCCCGCCTACGCGCGCCCCGGACATCCCTGGGCATCGATCGGCAAGGACGTCACTCCCCGCCGCGTCCTCACCGTCTCCGGCGCGGCTGCCGGCGTCATCGTTCTCGGGCTCGCACTGGGCTACCTCTACGAGAGCTCGGTCGTGAAGCACAGGCGGGCGACGCTCACCGAGGTCAAGGCGCAGGTGGCGGTCGTCGACGCCAAGGCCGCTCCGCTCCGCGCGGCGCAGGCCGCGGTCGCGGCACGGATCGCCGCCGCGGGCACCATCTCGAAGAATCGCGTCGTCTGGGAGCGGCTGCTCGGCGACGTCTCGCGCGTGCTGCCGAGCCAGGTCTACCTGCAGAGCCTCGCCCTTCAGTCGCCGACGCCGTTCTCGACCGGAGGAGTGGGCACTGCGAGTTCCGTGGGGGCCACCGGCTTCACGGCAACGGGCGTCGCGTCCTCGCACGTGAGGGTCGCGCTCGTCCTCGACCGGTTCGCAGGTTTGCCATGGCTCTCCGGCTTGACCCTCGTGTCGAGCACGAACGGCAGCAACGGTACTGCAGGCGGAACGCTCGCCAGCGGCGACACGTTCTCGGTCAGCGCAGGCTTCGACCCCACAGGAGGTGCGAGATGATCAAGCGCATCAACGGGAGGCTTGCGCTCCTGCTCGCCGTCGCCGGACTGCTGGCGCTCATGCTCGCCGGCTGGTACGTGATGGTGTCGCCGCAGCGCTCGAAGGCCGCCGTGCTCGACGGCCAGATCGGCGACGCGAAGACCAGGCTCGCCGCGACGCAGGCGTTCCTGCTCAGCCCCGCGGCGCACGAGAGCGTCGGGAAGCTCCGCCGCCTGCGCGTCGCCCTCCCCGATGACGTGGAGATGTCCGAGATCCTCCGTCAGCTGTCGGCTGCGTCCGCCGGGTCCGGTGTCCGGATCGACAGCATCACGCCGGCTCCGCCCGTGGCGTCGGCCGCCGGGCAGGCTGTGCCCATCACGCTGTCGGTGTCCGGCCACTACTTCCGGATCGCGAAGTTCATGCACCTGCTCCGGGGCCGGGCCGAGGTCAAGAACGGCGACGTGCACGGGTCGGGGCGGCTCTACGCCATCGACAACATCTCGTTCTCGAGCGACAAGGGCGGCCTGATCACCGCGACGCTGATCCTCGACGCGTTCGTGTACGCGCCGCCGGCGCCGGCTGCTTCGGCCACGGGCGACCCGTCGACGAGCACGACGACGACGACCACCACGACGACGACGACGGGGTCGTAGGTTGGCCTCGGCGGCAGTAGCCAAGCGCCGTGATTCGGCGCGCGCGACCAAGGCGGAGGCGAAGCAGCGCCGGCAGAAGATCTTCGTCGTCGTGCTCGCCGTGGTGTTCGCGCTCCTGCTCGTCTACCAGGTGCCCCGCACCTTGAAGACCGTCGGCAAGAGCGAGGCGGCGCCCGCTGCCGCCGCGCCGGTCGCACGCACCTCGGCGCCGCCGTCGGCGGACGGGGCGAAGCGGCTCCCCGGCTCGGGGACCGGCGCCGACCCCTTCGTCGTGAGGGGGATGCCGAACGGCGACCCCGCGGCGGCATCCGCGGATCGGCCGGATCCCTTCACGGCTCCCTCCGCAACGCCCGCGACGCATACGCCTGTTGCGGCTCCGCTCCCGAAGCAGATCGTCATCGGCCGTCCCGGCGGTAATCGCGTCGCCAAGAAGGGCTTCATCGTCATCCTCGCGTCGATCCCGACCCGGAACGGTCGAAACAACGCGGTCGGGTTCGCGCGTCAGGCGGGCCGCAACGTCGGCAGGCTCTCCATCCTCAACTCTTCGCACAGCCGCCCTCTGCGCGGCGGCTACTGGGTCGTGTACTCGGGCCCTTACGCGACGCTCGGCGACGTCTCGAAACGCGTCGGCGCGATCCACGCGGCGGGCTACCGCACGGCATACCTCCGCGAGCTGATCGCGTACAAGTGACGGGAACCGCGAAATGGCTGGGTGCGGAAGACGGCGTGACGCTGATCGAGGTGTTGATCGCGATGGTCGTCATGGCGGTCGGAGTCGCGGCGCTCGTCGCCGGCTTCAGCTCGGGCATTCTCTCGATCCGGCGCGCTCATCTCGCGGCGACCTCGGCTGCGCTCGGGGACAAGCAAATGGAGCTCTACCGCAAGGCGACGTTCACGTCTCTCACCCCCGGAACGCTTTCCGGCGGTACGCAGACCGGCTCGGACGGGAAGACGTACTGGGTCGGGGCAACGATCAGCTGGACCTGCGTGGTCGGCCCTGCGAACACGACGACGAGCGCGACCGCGCCGGCCTGCACAGGGACTCCGGCGAGCCGGCCGGTCAAGCTCGTCTCGATCGAGGTTCACCAAGGGTCGACGAGCGCGGGCGCTCTCCTGTTCAACGAGAGCGCGACCTTCGACTCCTCGACCGCCTGACAACCCACTTCACCTAAGGAACCCAGATGGCTGCATTCGCATACGACGCAATCAACGCACAGGGCATCGAGACGTCGGGCGTCATCCATGCCCCCGACCTGAGCGCGGCGCGCGAGCAGCTGCAGATGCGCGGGCTCTTGCCGCACTCCATGAACGAGCGCACGACCGCCGAAGAGCGCGGCGCCTCGAGCCCCTTCAAGAAGGTCAAGCCGAAGTCGCTGCAGGTCTTCGCGCGTCAGTTCGCGACGATGATCGCGGCGGGCGTCAGCGTCGTCGGCGCGCTCGTGACGCTCGAGGAGCAAACCGACGACAAGCACCTCGCCGAGGTCATCGCCGACGTTCGCTCGGAGGTCGAGGGCGGCGTCATCCTCTCGAGGGCGATGGCGCAGCATCCGAAGGTCTTCAACCGGCTCTTCGTCGCGATGGTCGAGGCCGGAGAATCCTCGGGAACTCTCGACACGGTTCTCGACCGCGTCGCGACGCAGATCGAGAAGGAGACTCAGATCAAGCGTCGCGTCAAGGGCGCGATGATCTACCCGGCGGTGGTCATCGCGTTCGCGTCTCTCGTGCTGACGTTCATGCTCCTGTTCATCGTCCCGGTGTTCGTGAAGGTGTTCGACACGCTCGACGGAACGCTGCCGAAGCCGACGCAGATCGTGATGCAGGCGTCGTACGCCCTGCGCCACTACTGGTTCATCATCTTCCCGGCGATCGGCGGCATGATCTACGGGTTCCGCCGGTTCAAGCGCACCGAGCGCGGGCGGCAGACGTGGGACCGCTTCAAGCTCAGGATCCCGATGAAGATCGGCGACGTCGTGCACAAGATCGCGCTCGCCCGCTTCTCGCGCTCGCTCGCGACGCTCATGGCAGCCGGCGTCGACATCATCAGGGCGCTCGAGATCACCGGCGCGACCGCGGGCAACTGGGTCGTCGAGGAGGCGCTGGCGGACATCCGCACGCGCGTCCACGAGGGCGTCCCCATCAGCCAGCCTCTGCAAGAGGATCCCGTCTTCCCGCCCATGGTCGGGCAGATGGTGAAGATCGGCGAGGAGACCGGTGAGCTGGACGAAATGCTCGGCAAGATCGCCGACTTCTACGAGGACGAGGTCGACGCGAGCATCCAGTCGCTCACCTCGATCATCGAGCCGATCCTGATGATCGGCGTGGGCGTCATGGTGGGAACCATCGTGATCTCGATGTACCTGCCGATGTTCAAGATGCTCACGCTCATCAAGTAAGAGAGAAGAGAGAGAGAGAGAGAGAGAGAGAGAAACGCAAGGCGCTAGGCTCGACGCGTGCGCGCGTCGAGCCGGCTCCTCCTCGTTGTCGTCCCGGCTGCGGCGCTCGCGTCGGTCGACCTCGCCGTGAAGGCCGCCTTACCCACGGAGTGGTGGGCGTTCCACCACCGCTCCGACGTTTGGGCGGCCGGCTCGATCGTCCTTCTGGTCGGCGCCTGTGCGCTCACGTTCGTGCCGTCGAGGGCCGTGGCCCTCGCCGCGGGCGTCATGAGCGGCGGCGTGATCGGCAATCTGGTCTCCGCGCGCATGAACGGAAACCGGGTGCCGAATCCGCTCGCGATCGGTGACTACGGCCGCGGCTTCGCGTTCAACCTCGCCGACGTCTTCTTCCTGCTCGGGAACCTGCTGCTGATGACGGCGCTGATCGTCACGGCAATCCGTAACCGCCACCGCCTGGCGCCGCCGCGCGCCTGGGAGAGCGCACTCCTTCGGCTGCTCCGTCTCGGCGGCTAAACCAGCGACGCCGCTCGCGTCCGGCCGATGAACGACGCCGCGTGCCCGCGCTCGTTCGCGGCGCGCAGCTCGTCCTCGTCGAGCGCGCCGACGCGGAGGAGCAGCTCGAACTCGTCCCGCAGGTGCGTACGCATCATCTCCGGCCCGTCCGTCGCGATCGTGAACGCGACGCCGTTCGCGGCGAACGTGCGGAACGTCTCGCGCACAGCCTCCTCGTCCGGCAGCGCCTTCGTCAAGAGGTTCGATGTCGGGCAGATCTCGAGCACGATCTCGTGCTCACGGAGCGCGGCCATGAGCATCTCGTCTCCCGCGGCGAGGATGCCGTGCCCGATCCGGTCGGGCCGTAGCGCCTCGACAACGTCGCCGATCTCCTCTCGGCCGAGCTCGCCGCCCTCCTCGCCGACGTGAATCGTCACGCCGAGCCCGCCGCGGCGCGACTCCTCGACGAGCGGCGCGATCTGGCGATAGTCGTAACGGCCGCCGTCGGGTCGCGGCCCGGCGATGTCGATGCCGACGATTCCGCGCGACGACCAGTGCAGCGCCTTCTCGACGATTACCGAGTTCTGCTTCTCGCTGAAGGTGCGGTCCATCATCAGGATCAGCCCCGCGCGGACCTGCGGATACTCGAGGCCCGCGCGGTCGAGCCCGCGGATCGCGGCGAGGATGATGTGGTCGAGGTCCTGCTCGCCGCCGCGGTTCCGCTTCATCGGGTTGAAGCGCAGCTCGAGCGTCGTGATGCCCTGCGAGCGGTACGCGCCGCCGATTGCTGCGTGAATGCTCCGTTCGACAGCGAGCGGCGACGACTGGATCAGCTCCGTCCAGTGGTAGATCGCGTCGAGCGCGTCGAGGTTCGCGACGCCGCGCGGGTCGCTGACGGTGACGAGACGGTCGAACTCCCAGTAGTCCTTCACCGGCAGCGCGATGCCCTGCTCGTGCGCGAGGCTCCAGAGGATGTCGGAGGCGACCGAGCCCCCGAGGTGGGTGTGCAGCTCGGCGAGGCCGCCCTCGAACATGGGGCGCAGTCTAGAGCGGAGGCTCGCGTCCGACCGACAGGAGGGCGAGCGCCGTCGCGTCCTCGACGCTCACCGCCTTGCCTGCGGCGAACCACGTCGCGACCACATCCTGCCCGTCGAGTCGCAGGAGCTCTCTCGAGCCCTCCACCTCCTCGAAGACGCACGTGACGGTGCCCGTCGGCAGCTCGCGCACAGGTCGAGTCTGGCGCACGGCGCCGTACTGGGTCTAGGCGATACTGGACGTCGGTGAAGGTCGCCATCGTCGTGCCGTACTCGTGGTCCTTCTGGGGCGGCGTCGTCGATCACGCGGAGCAGCAGCTCCTCGCGCTCCGCCAGCTCGGCGTCGACGCCTGGCTCGTGATGGGTAACGACCCGCCCGGCTCGTTCACGCACGTTCTCCATCCGGGCCTCGGCCGGCACGGCACGCCGCCGGAGTACGTGCTGCCCGTCGGCCGATCGGTCATCGTCCCGGCGAACGGCTCGCTGCCGAACATCGTCCTGACCCCGACGACGCCGCTCCGCATCAAGCGGATCTTCGAGCGCGGAGGCTTCGACCTGATCCACGTCCACGAGCCGATGACGCCCGCGATCGCCGTCGCCGCAATTGCCTTGTGGCGCGGCCCGACGGTGGCGACGTTCCACGCGAGCGGTGAGCTGCGTTGGCTGGACATGGGCCGGTACACGTGGGGCAATCTCCTCGCGGCTCGCATCGACCGCCGAATCGCCGTCTCGGAGGAGGCGCGAGCGTCGGCGAACCGTTGGCTGCCGGGCGAGTACTCGGTCGTGCCGAACGGCGTGATCGTGCCGCCGGAGGCACACCCGGCGAACCGTGACGACCACGTCGTCTTCATCGGTCGCCACGAGCCGCGCAAGGGCATGCACATCATGCTGCGCGCGTGGCCGGAGATCCGTCGCCGCACGGGCGCGCGCCTCCGGCTCGTCGGCGCAGATCCGCTCGCGGTGCGGCTCGTGCAGACGCGCGAGCGCGTGCCGGACGACGGCATCGACGTCCTCGGCGCTCTGTCGAACGACGACCTCACGGAAGAGCTCCTGCGCGCGAAGGCGCAGGTCGCCTCGTCGCTCGGCGGCGAGTCGTTCGGGATGGTGCTGACGCGCGGGCTCGCGTGTGCGCTGCCGGTCGTCGCGTCCGACATCCCGGGGTATCGCGCGGTGCTCGAGGGCGAGGCGGGCGTGCTCGTGCCGCCCGGAGACGCCGGCGCGCTCGCGGCCGCGGTCATCGACGTGCTCGGCGACGAAGAGACGCGGCAGCGACGAGGGGCGGCGGCTCGCGCCCTGGCCTCCGAGCGCTACGCATGGGACGGCATCGCGCGGCGGCTGATCGAGATCTACGAGGAGGCGGCCGCGTGAATTTGCGTAGTCCCTGGCTGCGCGTCGTCGCCGTGATCGTCGCTGCCGCCGGAGCCGTTGCGCTGATCTGGTGGCGCGGCCCGGCGTGGTCCGACGTCGCCGACGCGTTTCGCGTCGTTCGTTGGCGCTGGGTCGTCGCAGCGATCCTGCTCAACCTGCTCTCGGTCGTCACGCGGTCGCTGGCGTGGCGCACGGTGATCGACCAGGCCGTGCCGCCGCCGCGCCCTCGCTACCGCACGATCTTCGCCGCGTTCTCGGTCGGCCTCTTTGCCAACGCCGTGCTGCCCGGACGGATCGGAGAGCTGGCGCGTGTCGCCGTCTTGAATCGACGCATGCAGGCGGTCCGCGGGCTCTGGGCCACGCTTGTCGGCACGGTCTTCGCGCACCGCGTTTTCGACGTGCCGCCCGTGCTGGCGTTGATCGCGTTCGTCGTTCTCACGGCACAGATCCCGCACTGGGCCGCTCTGAGCCTCACCGTCTTCGTGGTCGTCGGCGTCGGGCTACTCGCCTTCGCACTGGCGAGTGCGAAGCATCAAGACCGTTCGCCGCTCGACGGCGTCGGCGCGGTCCGGCGGCTCGTGGAGATGGGACGTTACGGGCTCGCCGTGATGAAGACGCCGTGGGCCGCGGCACAGGCCGTCTTCTTCCAGTCGCTGGGCTGGACCTTCCAGCTCCTCGCCGTGTGGACGGCCATGCGCGCGTTCCACATCTACGAGGGGCTGCCTGCGGCGGGCGTCGTGCTCCTGTTGATGAACGTCGCGACGATCTTCCCGCTCTGGCCCGGCAACGTCGGCCTCGTGCAGGCGGCGGTCGCGCTGCCGCTTCTCCGCTACGGCGTGTCGTACGCGCGCGGCTTCGCGTTCGGGATCGGGCTGCAGGCAATCGAGGCGTCGGTCGGCGTCGGCGTCGGGCTGCTCTTCCTCGCGCGCGAGGGTCTCTCGTACGCGATGCTCAAGCGGATGCCGGACGCGGCGCAGGCGGAAGTGCCGGAGGAGGAGGAAGCCGATGCGAGCACTGGCGGCGCCGGCGAGTCTGAAAGGCGTCTTATCGGCGCGCGCCGCCGCTGAGGCGCTCGTGCGCGGGCTCCGCGCCGGCGGCGCCGAAGCCGTGTCGATGCCCGTCGCGGATGGCGGCGACGGGACGCTCGACGTCCTCGCGCACGACGCCTCGCGCCGCGAGACGGAGGTGTCGGCGCCGCTCGGCGGGAGCGTTCGCGTGTGGTGGGCGCTGCGCGACGACGGCACCGCGATCGTCGAGTCGGCCGAGCCGCTCGGCTTCCAGACGGTGTCGACGCTCGACCCGCTGCGCGCCTCGTCGCGCGGCCTCGGCGAGTTGATCATCGCGGCCGCACGCGAGGCCGAGTCGCTGCTCGTCTGCCTCGGCGGCACGGTCACGGTGGACGGCGGCGCGGGGATGCGCGAAGTGCTCGACGAGCTGCCGCTGCCGACGCGCGTCGCGTGCGACGTGTCGTCGCCGCTCTCCGACGCGGTGCACGTCTTCGCGAAGCAGAAGGGCGCGCGCGAGGAGGACTTCGACGCGCTGGCGGAGCGGCTGCGCGGCCTGCCGGACGTTCCCGGCGCGGGCGCCGCAGGCGGCCTCGGCGCCGCGTTCGCCGCGCTCGGCGCAGAGCTCGTCCCCGGTGCGCAGCTCGTGCTCGACGAGCTCGGCTTCGACCCGAGCGGCTACGACCTCGTCGTCACGGGCGAGGGTGCCGTCGACGAGACGACGTGGGCGGGCAAGGCGCCGGGCGAGGTCGTCCGCCGCTGCCGTGAAGCCGGCGTCCGTTGCGAGCTCTTCTCCGCGCGGGACGACTTCAGCGGCGATTCGTCGCGAGCGAGCGAGGATCTCTTCGACTACGGCCGACGCCTGGCCAGTCCGGACACGTCCGGGGTCTGACCCCAGACATGTCTCGCGCGGACATGTCGGCCGTAACGATTGCGTGACGATTCATCCACGGATCGACGTCCTGGGAACAGAGATTCGGCTCGCGCCGCTTGCCAGTCGGCGCACCTCGGCGCATGGTTGTTCGAGAAGGACATGGCCGGGGTCTGACCCCGGCCATGGCCAGAAGCGACGAGTTCCGGCGGCAGTTCGGGCATGCGGCCGTGGAGCAAGTTCAGGCTGACGGGTCCGCGGACTCCACGCGCTTCGCGAGCTCCTCGATCTTCCCCTGCGCGGAGTCGAGCTTGCCCACGCAGAGCTTGTAGAGCTGCTCGCCGCGCTCCCAGAGCGCGATCGCCTCGTCGAGCGAGACCTGCCCCTGCTCGAGGCGCGTCACGATCGTCTCCAGCTCACGCTCGAGCTCCTCGTACGACGGCTCGTCAGTCAACCGTCGCTCCGAACGCGCCCTCGGCGACCTCGACGTCGACACGAGCGCCGGAGGCCGGCGGCGACGTGACGATGCCGTCGGCACCACGGACGATCGCGTAGCCGCGCGCCAGCGTCGCGCGTGGAGACAGGGCGCCGAGGCGGCCGCGCGTCTGCTCGAGCGCAGCGCGCTTCCGCTCGAGCACGAGCGCCGGCGCCCGGTCGAGCCCCGCGCGTGCGTGCACGAGGGACGCGCGCTTCCGTTCCAGCATGAGCGACGGTGCGCGGTCGAGACGCGCCCGTGCGTGCCCGAGCCGCTGCCGCTCTCGCTCGAGCGCACGACGCACCGAATGCTGCAAGGAAGAGCGCGAACGTCCGAGCCGCTCGAGCAACTCGTGGAAATCGGGCACGACGAGTCGTCCCGCTGCCGTCGGCGTCGACGCGCGAACGTCGGCGGCGAGATCGCAGAGCGGCGTGTCCTGCTCGTGCCCGACCGCGGACACGATCGGCACCGGACACGACGCCACCGCGCGCACGAGCCGCTCCTCGCTGAACGGCAGCAGGTCCTCGAACGAGCCGCCGCCGCGGGCGAGGACGACGACGTCGACTTCGGGCTCTGCGCAGATCCGGCCGAGTGCGTCCACGATCGCCGCCGCGGCACGCGGCCCCTGCACGTACGTCTCCGCGACGAGCACGCGCGCCGGTGGAAAGCGCGCCTCGATCGTCGTGAGCACGTCGCGTTTCGCGGCGGCGTCGTTGCCCGTGACGAGCCCGATGCGTCGCGGGAGCCGCGGCAGCGGCCGCTTGCGCTCCGCTGCGAACAGCCCCTCGGACGCGAGCTTCGCCTTCAGGCGCTCGATCGCCGCGAGGTGCGCGCCGAGACCGAAGCGCTCGATGGACAGTGCGCGCAGCCGGAACTCGGCTCGGGCCTCGTACAGCTCCGGGCGCCCGAACACGTGCACGCGCTCGCCGTCGGAGAGGTCGAGTCGCAGCGCGTCGAAGCGTCCGCGCGGCATCGACGCGGGAAGGCACGCGCCGCTCTCCGGATCCTTGAGCGTGAAGAACACCGACGCCCAGCGCTCGTGACGCCGCAGATCGGTGACCTCGCCCTCGATCCATACCGTGGGCAGCCGCGCGAGCCAGGACGCGACACCCTTGTTGAACGATGCGACCGTGTAGACCTTGCGGTCGCCGTACTCGACGGCCTCGACCTTCACCGGCCCATCGTGCCACGGCGGACGAGAGCGCTAGAGCAGGATCTCGGTCGCCGTCTCCGGGCTGCAGCCGACCGCGATCAGATCGACGGCGATGTGGAGGTCAGCCTCGCTCGCCGCCAGCCGCTCGGCCAGCGTGAGCGGGTATCCCGCCTCGATCAGCACGTGGAGCCGCCAGCTCTCGACCTTCGCGCGCTCGGTCTGCGCCTCGGGGGTGAGCTGAATCAGGTCGGACATCGTGTCGGGCATGTGGCCGTCATGTTTTCGCTTTCTCCATGACGAACCCTTCCGCGCAGAAGTTGGCCCGACGCGGCGGCGAACCATCACGAATCGAGCGTCTGCGCGTGCGCGAGCGCCGCGTCGAGCCGGCGCTGGAGCTCGAACATCCGCGCCTCGAGGACGGCGCGCTCCGCCTCACTGTCGGCCGCAAGCTCATCGAGTCGCTGCCGTAGCTCGTGCTGCGCCGACGCGAGGCGCTGCTCGAGCTCGAGCGCGACCTCGTTGCGCCGCGTGGCGATCGAGGCTTCTGCGCTCGACAGCCGTCGCTCGAGCCTCTGAGCCGCGGCGTCGCCGACGCTCGCGAGACGCTCGTTCATCAGGGCGTTCGCCTGCTGGATGAACGACTCGACGGCGCGCTCGAGCTCGCGCGAGAGCCGCTTCGCCGACTCCTCGCGCGAGCGTTTCACCGCGTCCTGGAACTGGAGCGCCGCGGCGTCGACGTGCTGCGCGGTCGTGCGCTCGACGACGCGCTCGAGCCGCTCGACGAGACGCCGCTCGACGTCGGTGAACATCGCCTGGATGCTCTGCATCGCCTCGCTCTGCTCGCGCTCGAGCGCCTCGCGCAGCTCGCGCTCCCGGCGGCGGACGCGCTCGGTCAGCTCGTTCAGCGCCTGCCGCCGCTCGACGGCGTGCGTTTCGAGATCCGCCCGCCCCGCTTCGATGGACTGCTCGGCCGCGCGGGCGACCTCCTCGCGCAGCTTGACGAGCGCCGCACGCTGCACCTCGCTCTCGGACTCCAGACGCTCCGCATCCGCGGCGAGACGTTCCTGCGCCTCCTCGATCAGTCGCCGCTGCCGCTCGGCGAGACGCTGCAGCTGGTCGAAGAGATTTGCTTGCGCGCGCTCGAGGTCTTCGCTCCACGCCGCAAGTCGCTGCTCGACTCGACGCTGTGTGTCGGCAAGGGCGTCGTTGAGCTCGCGCGCGGACGCCCGCTCGTGCTCGGCAATGGCGTTGCGGCGCGAGTCCACGATCTTCCGTTCCTCGCTCGCGATGAGCGACAGGGACTCGGCACGCGCGCGTGCGAGCACGCGCTCGAGCTCGGCGGCGCGATCGTCGGCGCCTTTCGTCACCTGGGCGGCGAGGCGCGCCTCCGCCCGGGCGATTTCGCCTTCGACCTTGCGCGCGTGGAAAATGCCGCGACGGATGCCGATCGCTCCGACCGCGAAGATGAAGCACCCGGTGAGACCTGCCGCCGGGTATGCGAGGTCCGCGCTCGGGTCGAGGGCGAAGAGGATCCACGCCACGGTCGCGATCGCACCGAGGCCGCCGACGATCGCGTAGAGGAGTCGCTCCGTCGCGCGCTCGAGCGTCGCCCCCACCACGGCGACGGCCGCCAGGACGACGCCGAGCGCGAAGACGACGCGCATCACGTCCACCTCGTGCACGCGACCCATCGTAGGGAACTAGACGTGCACGAGCAGCACCGCCAGCGCGACGGCGACACTCGCGGCGGCGAGCGCCATCAGAGCCGTCTCGAGCTCGGGCCGGACCGTGCCCGCTTCCCTTCGTGCCGCCCGGGCCGGCGTCGACAGCACACGCTGTGCGTACGAGAGCAGGGCGGCGTACGCCGCCGCGGCGACGGCCTCGAGGCGCAGCGTCTCGGCCTCGACGGCGTACGCGGCGAGCGCCGGCAGCGATCCCCAGGCGAGCGCGAACCACAGCGTCGAGTGGAACGCGCCGCCGAAGACCTCGAGGTTGTAGGCGACGACGATGAACGCGCCCGCGACGACGAACGGCGCGAGCCACCACGTCCACGCAATGCAGGCGTAGATCCCGATCGCGACCGCGCCTGCGACCGAGGAGACGGCGAGCGTCCACAGCGTGCGATCCGGGATCTGCGTTCGGAGCGGCCGGCCGTGCAGCTCGTCGAGCGCGTGCGCGCCGATTCCCATCGCGAGCGCGAACGCGAAGATCGCCGCCGCGCAGCGCGTCCACGAGAACGGCGACGCGAGGCCGGCGCCGAGCGCGACGTAGGAGAGATGCCACAGCGTGTACGGCGGATGCAGCAACGTGACGTAGTCACGCCAGCCGCCGCGCGAGAGCGCGTAGAAGGCGGGACGCGTGTCGGTGCTCACGCGCGCCTGCCCCAGACGACGATCCCGCCGCCGAGGCTGAGGCGCCTCGCTTGCACGTCGGCAAGGCCGGCCTCGCGGAAGAGCGCGGCGATGTCGTGGCGCGCCCAGAAGCCGCGGATGCTCGGACCGAGAAAGCGCCCGACCTCGTGCCACCCCGGCGAGATCAGCCTTCCGGCGCCCGGCAGGCCGACGCGCACCCAGAGCTCCCACAGCGGACGCCACACGCCGTGCGGCACGGCGAACTCGAGCATCGCAACGGTGCCGCCCGGCCGCACGACCCGCGCCAGCTCGCGCACGGTCGCGGCGGGGTCGTCCACGTAACGCAACAGGTACGTGACGGTCAGGGACGCGAACTCTCCGTCGGCGAACGGCAGCGCCTCGGCGCGCCCTTCGACGAGCTCGACCGGCAGCCCGCGCGTCCGCTCCCGAGCGACGGCCAGCATCTCGGGGCTCTGGTCGATGCCGACGACCGAGCAGCCGAAGCGGCGGACGAGCTCCCGCGCGACGAGGCCGGTGCCGGTCGCGACGTCGAGCACCGTCTCGTCCGAGCGCACGTCGAGGCGGGCGACGAGGAAGCGCCGCCACCGCGGATCCTGGCCGAACGAGAGGAGCGCGCCGTAGCGGTCGTACGTCGGGCCGAGCGGCGCGAAGAGCGTGCGCGCTGTCAGGGCCACGGGGCGAGTCTATTCTCGGGCCGTGGCGCTGCAAGACGACCTCGCAGCGGCGGCGGAGCGGGCGGCCGCGTCCGCGGACGCAGGCGCCGGCGAGCGGGTCGATGCCGTGCTCGCGGCCGAGCCGTCCAGCGGCCGTCGCGTGTATCTCTGCGCGTTCGCCCGCGCCGACGCGCGCAGCTGGCTCGTGCTCGACGACGGGGGGCCGGTCACGAGCCGCCACCTCGTGCGCGAGACGGTGTCGCTCACCGCCCTCTGCGAGATCGTCGGCGAGGCCGTCGGCGACGAGCCGCCGCGGCTGGCGACGCCCGGCTACCTCGACGAGCACGGAACACCTGCGATCGTGGCGTCGGCGCTCCCGGCGATCGAGTCCCTGACGCAAGAGGTCGAGGCCGCCTACAAGGCGGAGCTGACATGAGCGCGGATCGTTACGCTTGGGTCGTGGAAGGAGGCGGCTTCCCGTTCGGCGGAGATCCCGAGGATCTGATGCGCGGCCTGCGCGAGTTCGCCGAGCAGCAGGCGGAGTCGGTTCAGGAAGCGCAGCGCGAGCAGTTCGCGACGCTGACGCTCAACACGGCGGTCGACCTCACGTCCGCGGCGCTGAGCGGCATGGAGGTCAAGGGCGGCCCTGACGAACAGGCGATCGCCCTCCGCGACGCGATGCGCCTGCTCTTCCCCGAAGCGGTCGCGCTCGTGAGCGCCGCCCGCAAAGGGTTCATGCGCGAGACCTAGACGCGGCGATGCCGTGCTGAACCACGCGATCGCTCGTGTGCTGCCCGTTGTGCCGCGACCGGTCGTTCGCCGCATCTCCTCCCGCTACATCGCAGGTCCCGACCTCGACGACGCGACGTACACGGTGCGCAGTCTCAACGCGCGCGGGAAGATGGCCACGGTCGACGTCCTCGGCGAGGAGATCACAGACGCCCGCGAGACCGACGCGATCGCCGCGGCCTACGAAGAAGTGCTCGCCGAGATCGACCGTCGCCACCTCGACTCGAACATCAGCGTCAAGCCGACGGCGCTCGGGCTCGTGCTCGACTTCGACCTGTGCAAGCGTCACCTGCAGCAGCTCGTGCATCGCGCGCGCGTGCGGGACAACTTCGTCCGCATCGACATGGAGGACGCGACGACGACGGACGCCACGCTCGCGATGTACCGCGAGCTCCGGGCCGGCGGCTTCGACGCCGTCGGCGTGGTGCTGCAGGCGTCGCTCAAGCGCACGATCTCGGACATCGGCGAGCTGGCCGGCCTGAAGCCGAACGTGCGCCTCTGCAAGGGCATCTACGTCGAGTCGCGCGAGATCCAGTTCCGCGACTACCACGCCGTTCAGCACAGCTTCGTCAATTCGCTCGAGGCGCTGCTCGACTCGGGCTGCTACGTCGGGATCGCCACGCACGACGAGTGGCTGATCCAGGAGGCGAAGCGCATCGTCGCCGAGCGGGGGCTCGAGCGCGACCGGTACGAGTTCCAGATGCTCCTCGGCGTGCGACCGCGCCTCGGCGACGCGCTCGTCGACGAAGGTCACCGCCTGCGGATCTACGTGCCGTTCGGATCGCACTGGTACGAGTACTCGCTGCGGCGCCTGCAGGAGAATCCGAGCATTGCCGGCTACGTCGCCTCCGACACCGTCGGCCGCGTCCTGCGTCCGGGACGGAACGGCTCGCTGTGAGGCGCCGCGCCGCCGCGCTGCTCCTCGCGTGTGTCGTCCTCGCCGGCTGCGGCGCGTCGCGCGCGAACGACCGGCAGGACCCGCCGCGGATGCGTCCGAACTCGAACCAGAACCCCGGCTACGACGGCAGCGGGTAGCGGCTAGCGCTGAATCTGGAGCGTGCGCGCCGGCGCGGGTTTCGCGCGCTCATGCCGTCCCTGCGCCGTTGCCGCCGACACGACGACCGCGGCGGCGAGCGCGAGCGGGATGAGCAACCTCAGCAGCATCTGCACGAAAGACGACCCTACGAGCCCAGGATGAAGATTCGGTTAGGGCGGCGGCGGACCTGCAGGCGGCCCACCGACTTCCTCTTCGACGACGACCCGGCGCTCCGCCGGCTGGACGGGCTGGGCCGGCTGGACGGGTTGCACGGGCTCGACGGGCGCAGCGGTGTCGCGCACGTACGTCCTGCGACTCCGTGCCGGCCCGGCGGCGTACCACGTCCAGCTCCGCCACCAGAAGATGTCGAGGAGCACGACGAGGATGCCGACGATCATCAGGATCACGCCGACCGCGGTCACGTCGAGACCGCTCACGTCCGCGTTCACGGCCCACGTCAGAATCGCCCCGAACGCGGCCAGAATGAGACCCACTGCGACGCCCATCACGGATGGGTTCCCGGCACTACCTGTTTGAAACTAGGCCTTTCTCGCGGAGACGATGTACGTCCCCGGCACGCGCGAAGGATGTTTCCGCCACGACGTCGTGCCGGGGTACTCCTCGAGCTGCCGGAGCACGAGGCCCGCCCGCGCGAGGGCGGTCACGATCTGCCCGAGCCGCCAGAAGCGCTCGACCTTCTCCTCCTGCGCGGGTGGGCCCGTGAGCTCGAAGTGCGACCAGCCGCGGTAGGTGTGCAGCGCGTTGTCGAAGTAGTCGTCGCGCCAGCGCAGCGACGCGTCGACGCATTGCGACACGGGATGCTCCTCGTACAGCAGCAGGTCGCCGCCGCTGCGCAGAGCGGCGACGATGCCCGCAGCCCACACGTCGAGATCGAGGATCCACGCGAGCACGCCTTCCGCCGTGTAGACGAGATCGAACCGGCCGCGCTTCAGCTCGGACGGCAGGTCGTGGACGTCCGCCTGCACCCAGGCGATGTCGGGCCAGCGCTCCCGCGCGACCTCGAGCGCCTCTCCCGAGATGTCGACGCCGGTGACGAGCGCGCCGAGTTCGGCGAGATCCGCGGCCGACTCGCCCGTCGCGCACTGGAGGTTCAGGACGCGCCGGCCGTCGAGGTCGCCGAGCGCGCCGCGAACGAGCGGCGGGAGCCCGAGGCGCCCCTGCATCGCGACCGCGCGGCGGCGATGAACCTCGTCCCACGCCTTCATGTTCTTGTCCGTGGGCTCCATCAGACGACCAGCGAGAAGCCGCCGTCCACGATGATCGTCTGCCCGCAGATCATCTGCGCGGTCGGACCGGCGAGAAAGAGAACCGCGTCCGCGATGTCGCGCGTCTCGACCATCCGTCCCGCCGGCGTGCGCTCGCGCGCCTCGCGGAGCATCTCCTCCTTGTTCGGGAACGCGGAGAGTGCGTCTGTCTCGACGACGCCGCCGGAGACGGCGTTCACGCGGATGCCGCGCGGCGCGAGCTCGACGCCGAGGTAGCGCACGACCGACTCGAGCGCCGCCTTCGACGCGCCGACGAGCACGTAGTTCTCGAGCACGCGCACGGAGCCGAGGCTCGAGATCGCCACGATCGCGGAGCCCTGCGGCATCGACGGCGCCGCTGCGCGCGTGAGGGAGAGCAGCGCGCGTGCGTTCGCCGAGAGCGTCCAGTCCCAGTGCTTGTCCTCGGTCTCGAGCGCCGGCCGCGCGACGCCCGTCGCCGCGCTGTGCACGAGCACGTCGAGCGCGCCGAGGGCCGCAACCTCGTCGGCGACGCGCGTGGACGAGACGTTGCCCCGCACGAGCACCACGTCGGCGCCGCGCTCGCGGAGCTCGGCGGCGACCGCCTCCGCCGCCGTGTCGTTCCGCATGTAGCCGATCGCGACGCGTTTCGCGCCCTCGTCGGCGAAGCGCAGCGCGATCTCCCGGCCGATCCCGCGTGACCCGCCCGTCACGAGGACGGACGCGCCGCCGAAGCTCATCGGAGAGGCTTGTCGGCCGGTGCCGCGCTCGGGATCTGCTGCCAGCCCGGCTTCGACGCCGGCTCGCGCCCGCCCTCCTCGGCCTTCGACGACGCGTAGCCGAGTCGGTCGAGCAGGTCGATCTTCTCCTCGCCGTAGCGCCGGACCGGGTCGTCCGCGGGCAGGTCCGCGATCAGCTGACGGACGCGCGCGCGCAGTTGATAGGCGAAGTGCGGCGTCGCCGGCCCGACGAGCGCGTCGATGTCGTCGCGTGTGATCTCGGTCACGTGTGGAAGCCTAACGAGGCGTTGCGCCGGACGGCCTATCTCATGCTGCTCGCGACCGTCGTCCTGTGGGCGCTCAACTTCACCGTGACGAAGTACGTGCTCGAGCACGGCTTTCAGCCGCTCGCGTACTCCACCGTGCGCTACGGGATCGCGACGATCATCTTCACGTGGTTCACGTTCGGCGTCGAGCGCTCGTTCAAGGTGCGTCGGCAGCACATCTGGCTCCTCGTCACGGCAGCCGCGCTCGGCATCTGGCTCAACCAGCTCAGCTACGTCTACGCGCTCGAGTACTCGAACGCGTCGACGATCGCGTTGATCCTCGGCGCCACGCCGATCTTCACGGCGCTGATCGCGTTCGCGATCGGGCTCGAGCGTCTGCACCGGCGCTTCTGGATCGCGGCCGCCGTGTCGTTCGCGGGGGTCGCGCTGATCGCGCTCGGCAAGTCCGGGGGCGTCTCGGGCAGCCTCAAGGGAGATGCGCTCGGCATCGCGACGGCGGCGACCTGGGCCGCGTACACGGTCGCGATCGCGCCGCTCATGCGCAGCTACTCGCCGTACCGGATCAGCGCGCTCGTGCTCGCGATCGGCTGGGTCGCCGTCGCATTGACGGGGATCTCCCAGACGGCGCACCAGTCGTTCGACCTCGGCACGCTCGTGTGGGTGTGCCTCGCCTACGCGGTGATCGGGCCGCTCGTGCTGACGAACATCCTCTGGTTCAAGGCGGTGAGCCGTGTCGGCCCGTCGCGCGCGACGCTCGTCGCGAACCTGCAGCCGTTCATCGCCGCGGTGTTCGCGCTCGTCCTGCTCTCCGAGTCGATCACGCCGGTGCAGGTCGCGGGCGGCCTCCTGATCGGCGGCGGGATCTTGCTCGCCCGGAGGCGACGGGTCGCGCCTGCGTGAATCACTCGGGCCGGTGCGTCACCGCCTCGATGTTGTTGCCGTCCGCGTCGTGGACGAAGGCCGCGTAGTAGTGCTGGTGGTAGTGCTCGCGGATGCCCGGCGTGCCGTTGTCCTCGGCGCCTGCCGCGATCGCGGCCTCGTGGAATGCATCGACCGTCGCGCGGTCGGGTGCGGTGAAGGCGACGTGCGTCGCGCCGCGCGCCTCGCTCGAGCTGATCCAGAAGTCGGGGATGCCCTCGCCGGTGCCGAAGCCCGCCGCGCCGGGGAACTCCGCCTGGACCGAGTAGCCGAGCGGTGCGAGCGCTTGCGCGTAGAACTGCTTCGCGCGGTCGACGTCGCCGACGTTCGCGGTGACGTGATCGATCATCGGTGCTCCCTTCGGTCGTCGCGATCATCATGAACCCTCATGCGAGAGGAGATCGCGCGCATCGTCGGAGCCCGCGTCGTCGGGCTCGAGCACGTCGAAGGACGCGGCTACACGCATCAGGGGCGACATCGCGCGTTCCTCGACGACGGCCGCACCGTCTTCGTGAAGTCGGCCGTCGACGACCTGAGCACGGGCTGGCTCCGCACGGAGATCCGCGTCTACTCGGCGCTTCGCGGAACGTTCTTGCCCGTCTTCCACGGCTGGGCGGAGCACGAAGGACTGCCGCTGATCGTTCTCGAGGACCTCGGCGACGCGCACTGGCCGCCGCCGTGGCGCGACGGGGACGTCGACGCGGTCAGGCGCGCCTTGCGCGAGCTCGCGGCGACACCGGTGCCGGAGGGCATCGAGCCCGTGCGGCGCGCGGATCTCGCGCACGAGTGGCACGAGGTCGAGCGCGATCCGGAGCCGTTTCTCTCGACGGGAGCGGCCGATCGCCGGTGGCTCGACGAGAACATCGGAGCGCTGAGCGCCGCTTCGGAGCGCGCGCCGTTCGGAGGGGACGAGCTCCTGCATCTCGACGTACGCAGCGACAACCTCGCGCTGCGGGACGGGCGCGCCCTGCTCGTCGACTGGAACTGGGTCTGCGTCGGCAACGGCGTGCTCGACCTCGTGGCGTGGGCTCCTTCGCTCTACCGGGAAGGAGGGCCGCTTCCCGACGAGTTCGTCTCGGGGCCCAGCGTCCCGGAGTTCGCCGCGGCGCTCGCCGGGCTCTGGGCGGCGCGGGCCGGGTTGCCGCCGCCGCCGACCGGAGCCCCGCGACTGCGTGAGGGGCAGAAGAGGCAACTCGCAGTCGTCCTGCCATGGGCCTGCCGCCTGCTGGGTATAGCCGAGCCGTGACTCGGCCTGCGCGCGAGGGCGACGGCGTTACCCGCGGCTACCTCCAGCTCTGCTCCGACCTGCGTTTCCACCGCGCGACGATGCTCGCGTTCGAGGAGGCGACGGGCCTCGCAGCGGACGGCTACTGGATCGAGGCGCGTCCCGGCGGCGCCCCTTCCTGGGGCGACAACACCCGTGCGGCGCGGCTCGCGCACCGCCGCGGCGCCGTCTTCATGGGCTGGGCCGCGCACGGCGACGAGTGCCTCGGCTTTCCCGGCGAGTCGAACGAGCGGATCGGAGACCGGCTCGTGAAGACGCTGCGGAAGCGCGCGGAGGAGTTCCCGAAGGCGACGCACGTCGGCTTCTTCGCCCACGGGAACGAGGTGCACGTCATCTCGCCGAGCCGCGGGTAGCGTGGTGGATATGTCGCTCCGCGAGCGCCTCGCCCGCACGCCTCCCGGCTACCGCTACTCGATCGGCCGGATCCTCGCGATCTACTCCGGGCTCATGGTCACGCTCCTGCTCGCGGCGCTCGACCAGACGATCGTCGCGACCGCGCTGCCGCAGATCGTCGGCGACCTCGGTGGCCTCTCGCAGTACTCGTGGGTCTTCACCGCGTACCTGCTCGCGACGACGGTCACCGTGCCGCTGTACGGAAAGCTCGGGGACGTCTACGGGCGTCGGCCGCTGTTCATCGTCGCCATCTGCATCTTCCTGCTCGGGTCCGCGCTCTGCGGCGCCGCGCAGGGGATGACGCAACTCGTGATCTTCCGCGCGGTGCAGGGGTGCGGCGCCGGCGGCCTGATCCCGCTCGCGCTCGCCGTGATCGGCAACATCGTCCCGCCGCGCGACCGCGGCCGCTACCAGGGGCTCATCGGCGCGGTGTTCGCGGCCGCGTCGATCATCGGTCCGGCGGTCGGCGGCTTCATCGTCGACAACATGAGCTGGCGCTGGATCTTCTACGTCAACCTGCCCGTCGGCGGGGTTGCGCTGATCGTCATCTGGATCACGATGCCGCGGCGGCGCGACGTGGTCCCTCGCGCGATCGACTGGGCCGGCGCGGCGCTGCTCGCGACCGCGACGACCTCGCTGCTGCTCGGGCTCGTGTGGGGCGGGCGCGAGTATGCGTGGAGCTCGGTGCAGGTGACGGGCGCGCTCGCGATCGCTGTGATTCTCGCCGCGGCGTTCGGGCTCTGGGAGCGCCGCGTCGACGAGCCGATCCTGCCGTTCGACGTCCTGCAGAACAAGATCGTGCTGTCGAGCATCGTCTGCATGGCGCTGATCGGGATGGCGATGTTCGGGACGATCGCGTACGTGCCGCTCTTCGTGCAGGGCGTGATCGGCACCTCGGCAACGTCGTCGGGCGTCGTGCTCACGCCGCTGATGCTCGGCGCGGTGACGACGTCGTTCCTCGCCGGGCAATGGGTCTCGCGCACCGGCCGCTATCGGCCGAACGCGCTCGTCGGGCCGCTCGTCCTCGCGTTCGGGATGTTCCTGCTCTGGCGCATGGACGTGCACACGACGAACGGCGAGGCGGCGCGCAACATGGTCGTCGCGGGGATCGGAATCGGCTCGATGATGCAGGTCTTCGTCATCTCCGTTCAGAACGCCGTGCGGCGGCAGCAGATGGGGTCGGCCACGGCGCTCACGCAGTTCGCGCGCTCGATCGGCGCCACCGTCGGCGTGACGGTGATGGGCGTGATCGTGAACCAGGGGCTGCCGCCGCAGCTGCACGGCGGCACGGAGGGCATCGCGGTGCACCGGTTGCCGCTGCGGCTGCGCGACGATCTCGCGAACGCGCTGCGCCCGGCGTTCCTCTCGGCGTTCTGCGTCGCGCTCATCGTGTGGGTCGTCGCCTTCCTCGGCGTGAAGGAGGTGCCGCTTCGCAGGGGCTTCGAGGACGAGCCGGCCGAGGTCGCGACGGTCGATGCCTCCGGTGAGCTCGTCACCGGCCAACCGACTAGAGTCAGTAGTAATGCCTGACGACTTCATGCCGCTCGACGGCTGGGATCACGTCGAGCTGTGGGTCGGAAACGCGAAGCAGGCCGCGTACTTCTACGAGCACCTGCTCGGCTTCACGCGCACCGCGTATGCCGGCCCCGAGACCGGCGTCCGCGACCGCGCGTCGTACGTGCTGGAGCAGGGCGACGTCCGTCTCGTGGTCACGAGCGGGCTGCGCGAGGACTCGGAGATCACGCGGTTCACGTGCAGGCACGGCGACGGCGCGAAGGACATCGCGCTGCGCGTGCCGGACGCGAAGGAGGCGTATCGCCAGACGGTGCAGCGCGGGGCGCGCGGCATCGCCGAGCCGCACTGGGTCGACGACGAGTTCGGTCGCGTCGAGCTCGCGTCGATCGGGACCTACGGCGACGTCGTCCACACGTTCGTCAACCGCTCCGAGTACGCGGGGCCGTACCTGCCGGGTTACGTCGCGCAGCCGTCGACGAACGGCGTCGGAGGCGGCGTCGGGCTCACGAACATCGACCACGTCGTCGGCAACGTCGAGCTCGGACGGATGAATCACTGGGTCGAGTTCTACGAGCGCGCGTTCGGGATGACGGAGATGATCCACTTCTCCGACGACGACATCTCGACCGAGTACTCGGCGCTCATGTCGAAGGTCATGACGGACGGCCAGGGGAAGATCAAGTTCCCGATCAACGAGCCGGCCGAGGGCAAGCGCAAGAGCCAGATCGAGGAGTACCTCGAGTTCAACCACGGCCCCGGCGTCCAGCACATCGCGCTCGCGTCGATGAACATCGTGCAGACGGTCGAGGCGCTGAAGGATCGCGGCCTCCTGTTCCTCACCACGCCGGACTCGTACTACGAGGATGTCCCCGACCGCGTCGGCGAGATCGACGAGGACTACGCCGACCTGCGGCGGCTCGGCATCCTCGCCGACCGCGACGACGACGGCTACCTGCTGCAGATCTTCACGAAGACCGCGCAGGATCGTCCGACGCTCTTCTTCGAGGTGATCGAGCGCCACGGTGCCCGCGGCTTCGGCGACGGGAACTTCAAGGCACTGTTCGAGGCGATCGAGCGCGAGCAAGCCTTGCGCGGCAACCTCTAAGCACCCAGCGGCTTACGCTTCGTTCATGACGCCGCAGAGGCGCACCGCGCTGATGTCCGTCGCTGCGGCGGTCGTCCTGATCGCGCTCAAGCTCGCGACCGGGCTCGCGACGCACAGCCTCGGCCTTCTCTCCGAGGCGCTCCACTCGGGAACGGACCTGGTCGCGGCGCTGCTGACGTTTTTCGCGGTCGGCCTCGCCGCGCGCCCCGCGGACCGTGGCCACAGCTACGGACACGGCAAGGCGGAGCATCTCGCGGCGCTCGCCGAGGGCGCGATCCTCGTGCTCCTGAGCGTCTTCGTTGCGTTCCGTGCGATCCAGCGGCTTGCGGGGAACTCGGGCGTGCAGGTCGACGCCGCGTGGTACGCGTTCGCCGTCGTCGGCGCCGTCATCGCGATCGACGCGAGCCGCACGCTGATCTCGTGGCGCGCGTCGCGCGAATTCGGCAGCGCCGCGCTCCAGTCGAATGCGCTGCACTTCTTCAGCGACCTGCTCGGATCGTCGGCGGTGCTGGTCGGCCTCGTTGCCGTTCGCGGCGGCTTTGACGACGCCGACTCGATCGCGGCGCTCTTCGTCGCCGCGCTCGTGCTCGTCGCGGCGACGCGGCTCATGCGCACGAACGTGGACGTGCTGATGGACCGCGTGCCCGTCGCCGCCGAGGCGGCGGCGCGCGCCGCGATCGCAGGCATCACGCCGGTCGTCGACCTCAAGCGCCTGCGCATGCGGGAGGCGGGCGGCCGCCAGTTCGCCGACGTCGTGATCGGCGTCCCTGCGGGCGCCGCCGTCGGGCAAGGTCATGCCGCCGCAGACCGGGTGGAAGAGGCGGTGCAGAGCGCCCTGCCGCGAAGCGACGTCGTCGTGCACGTCGAGCCCGAAGAGACGCCGGGAATCCGCGACCGCGCGCAGGCCGCCGCATTGAGCGTCGGTCGCGTCCGCGAGGTGCACAACGTCAACGTGCTGCTGCTCGACGGCGGCACGGAAGAGGTGTCCCTGCACCTCAAGCTCCCCGGCGACCTGCCGCTCGAGGAGGCGCACGACGTCGCCGAGCAGGTCGAGCGCGCGATCCGTGCGGCCGTTCCCTCGGTGAGCGCCGTGCAGACGCACCTCGAGCCGCTGACGGAGGACGAGCACGTGCACGCCGTCGAGGACGGCGGCGTCCAGGCCGGCGACGTTCGCCGGATCGTGCGCGAGGAAGTCGGCCGCGAGCCGCGCGAGCTGCGGTTCCTGCAGACGACCGAGGGGCTCGTCGCGTTCCTCACGCTCGGCCTCGACCCGGGCGCTTCTCTCGCGGACGCGCACGCACGCGCGAGCGAGGTCGAGGCGCGAATCCGCAACGAGCATCCCGACATCGCCGACGTCATCGTCCACACGGAGCCCTAGAAGTTGCGTCTGTGCATGTTCACGCCGCGGGAGCTCTCGCTCGAGCGCGGCTGGCCCGGGCGAATCCAAGACGACTGGGTCGTGCAGCTCGCGGCGCAGACCCTCGAGGCGTTCCTCACGGGCGGGGGCAAGGCGCGCGAGCACAACGTCTATCCGCTCGAGGACGTCGCGCTGCGCCCGCCGATCCTGCGCCCGCCGTCGATCCGTCTCTTCCGCGACGCGAGCACGTTCGAGTTCGGGAACACCGCTTCGATCTTCGGCCCCGACGACGAGGTGCACGTGCCCGCGCCTGCGGAGGCCCGCTTCTGCGTTGCGGCCGTCGTCGGCGGAGAGGAGCAGATCGCGGGCTACACGCTCGTGAACGACTGGCACGCGCCGTCGCTCCCGCCTCCGAAGAGCTCCGACTTCGCGACGTCCGTCGGGCCGTGGATCGAGACCGGACTCGACCCCGAGTTCGACTTTGCGCGCGCGAGGGAGAGCGCGGCGCGGAACACACGGCTCCGCGCCGGCGACCTCCTCGTCGCTCCGCCTTTCGCCGCCGGTGTGCCGGACGCGTCCGTCGACGGCCTCGGCACTCTGCGCGCGCTTACGTCAGCAGCGCCACCAGCGAGTTGAAGACGGAGGCGCTCGGCGGGATGCCCTGCGAGCGCGTGATCTTGAACGCCGTGCAGGCGCCCTTGTCCGCGAGCGGGGTCTGCGCACCGAAGTAGGTCTTGGCCTGCGTCGCCTGCGCGATCTGGTCGACGACGTTCCACGTCCCCTGCAACGCGTCCGTGATCACGACGTTCTGACAGACCATCACGCCGACGAGCGCGCTCGTGAAGCTGTCGAGGTCCTTCTGCTGCTTCTGGAGCGTCTTCACCTGCTTCTGCAGCGTCGTGACCTGCTTCTGGAGCGCGCGGAACTGGGCCGCCGTCGGGCCTGCCGGCTTCGCCGCGCTCGCCTGCGTCGCAGGAATCACGAGCACGAGTGCAGCCAGTGTTACTGCGACGATCTTCTTCATCGAGTAGCTCCTCCCCGGATGGAAATGGCGCTTCGAGCCTAGTCGCTACCGTCGCCCGTGGGAATGGCGCATTTGCGTTTACCGGAGCCGTACGACTTCGAGTTGTCGACGTCGCGTTTTCGGCGCTGGGGAATGGATCTCGCGAACCTCTGGGACGACGGAGCGCTGTGGCGCGCGGTCGACGGGCGCGAAGTGCGGATCGCGCAGGCGAACGGCGGCGTCGACGTCGAGCCGCTCGATGCTCTGACCGGCTCCGTGGTGCGAAAGCTGCTCGGCGCCGAGTTCGACCTCGACGGTTTCGCGGCCTTCGCCGCGACCGAGCCCGTCCTCGCGAGGATCGTTCCGGGGCTGCGCGGGCTGAGGCCGCCGCTCGCGCCGGACCCGTTCGAGTCGCTCGTCACGTCGATCACGGCGCAGCAGGTCTCGCTGCATGCGGCCTTCGCCATCCGCAGCAGGTTCGTCGAGCGCTTCGGAATTCGTGCCGGCCGCGTCTGGTCGTTCCCCGCGCGCGAGCGCGTGGCGGCCGCGGAGGAGCCGGAGCTCGTGGCGCTGGGCTTCTCGCGCCGGAAGGCCGAGTACGTCGTCGGGCTCGCGCGCTGCGACGTGGATCTCGACCGGCTCGCGGCGCTTCCGGACGACGAGGTGAAGGCGCGTCTCGTGGAGCTGCGCGGGATCGGCGAGTGGACGGCGGAGTGGTTCCTCGCGCGTCACCTCGCCCGCCCGCGTGCGTGGCCCGTCGGCGACATCGGCCTGCGCAAGGCCGTGGCGCACTTCTACGGCGACCCCGACGAGCGTGTGGGACGGCCGCGGTTCGCGCCGTTCGAGAACCTGTCGGCGCACTACCTGCTCAGCGCGCTCTACGCTGGCGTTGGCTCGTGACGATCCGCAACGCCACACCCGAGGACGTCGATCTGCTCATGTCGCTCGTCGAGCGGCTCGAGTCGGAGCTTCCGCCGAACCCGTACGACGAGGATCCGGCGGAGGTCGAGCGCGCGAAGGTGGAGCGCATGGTCGCCGACGGAGTCGCGCTGCTGGCGGAGGACGAAGGACGGCCCGTCGGCTACGCGCTCGCGCGCTACGGCGACCACGGCCCGACAACGGCGTACGTCTCGGATCTCTGGGTCGACGGCGACGCTCGGCGCCAGGGGCTCGGTCGCGAGCTGCTGCGCCACGTGGGCAGCGCCGCTGCGGAGCGCGGGGTCACGCACGTCCTCCTCGACGTCGACGCGAAGAATCGCGGCGCGATCGCCTTCTACGAGCGGCTCGGCTTCGAGGAGAGCGCGAAGATCTACCGCACACCGCTCGACGGGCTGCTCCGCGAGGAGGAGCCGAAGCCGGAGAGCGTCGGCGCCCTGCACGTCCAGACCGACGACGTGCAGGCGGTCGAGCGCGTGGTGCACGAGTACCTGCCGCGATTTCTGCGCGGCGCCTCGGGTGAGGTCACTGCCGGAGGCACGTGGACGATCGTGCGGACCGATCCCTTCGACCTCGAGGCGCTCCGCAAGCTCGGCACCGAGCTCTCGTACCGCTTCGGCGTCACGGTCGCGCTCACGCTCGAGGAGGGGACGGTCGTGCGCTGGGTTATCCACGACCACGGTCGCATGGTCGACGAGTACCTCTCCGTGCCCGAGTACTTCGGGGAGCTGCCGCCCGGCGACGCGCTCGCGCTGCGTGCGAACCCGACGGTGGTCGCGCGGCTCACGGGCGCCGAGGCGGCGCGCGTGCGCGCGACGGCGCGAACCGCCGAGCGGCCGGGGGACCTGCCGCCTGCGCCGGAGCTGTACGCACAGGTCGCGGAGCTGCTGGGGTTGCAAGCGTGATCACGGTCTACGACGCCGCCCGGTGCCCATACTGCGCGCGTGTGCGGATCGCGTTCGCCGAGAAGGGCGTCGAGTACGAGCCGGTGGAGATCGACCTCTCGAACCGGCCCGCGTGGTTGTACGAGAAGAACCCGGCCGGGAGGGTGCCCGTGTTGGAGGAGGACACGTTCGTCCTACCGGAGTCGGTCGTGATCATCGAGTACCTCGAGGAGCGCTACCCGGAGCCGGCGCTGCTGCCGGCCGACCCCGCGGCGCGGGCGCTCGAGCGGCTGCGGGTGCTGAGGTTCGACGACGAGCTCGGCCGCGACTACTACGCCTTCCGGCGCGGTGACGACAACGAGTTGCTCGACCGGCTGCGCGCCTTCGAACCGCCGACGTACGGGTTCGCGGCGATTGCGTATCTGCCGTGGATCCTGCGTGCGCGCGACATGCTCGGTGTCGAGCTTCCGGCGCAGCTCGACGAATGGCTGGCCGAGGTCTGCGAGCGGCCGGCGGTTCGCGAGGAGATCGCAGTTCTCGCCGCCCTGTGACGGTCGACCCTCCGTGACGATCGACATCGCCGAGCTCGCAGCGCGGCTGAACGATCCCACGCTGGCGATCCTCGACGTCCGCACCACCGCGGAATACGACGGGACGCGCGGCAGCGCGTGCGACGCGCGCCAGGGGCACCTTCCGGGAGCCCGCCACGTCGACGTCGGTGCGCTCGCGCAGTGCGAGACCGCGCCGCAGGTGCGTGAGCTCGTCGGCCTTGCGGACGGAGCCGAGATCGCGGCGTACTGCCACAGCGGCTCACGCTCCGCGCTCGCGGTCCAGGTGCTCCGGGCCGCGGGCTATGACGCGAGGAACTACGTCGGGTCGTGGCACGAGTGGTCGCGCCACGACGACTTGCCTATCGAGACGTGACTCCTCTGGACACGTCCGGGGTCTGACCCCGGACATGTCCGGATCGGCCGCGCTGCGCGTGACAAAAGCGTGACGATTCTTCCCCGGGCGGCTCAGCCGCTGCGGGCCGGCGCCTTCGAGGCGGCCGTGAGGAACGAGCGCAGCAGCCCTGCGCCGAACGAGCGCCACTCCCCGTAGCGCCCGCGCAGCTCCTCGAGGAGCTCTTTCGCGTTCGGCACGCGGTCCTCGCTCAGCCAGTGCGCCACCTGGTCGACGCGGATCTCCGGGTGGAACTGCACGCCCCAGGCGCTGTCCCCGAGCCTGAACGCCTGCGCGCAGACCGGCGAGCGCGCGAGCTCGACCCCGTCTTCCGGGACGTGGAAGGCATAGCCGTGCGCGTTCCAGACGTCGAACTCACGCGGCAGCGCGCCGAACAGCGGGTCGTCCGCCGCGCCGTCCGAGAGCTCGACGCGGGTGAAGCCGAACTCCGGCTCCGGCGACGGCCCGACGTGCGCGCCGCCCGCCTTCGCCAGGAGCTGGCCGCCGAGGCAGACGCCGAGCGTCGGCACGCGCCGCTCCAGCAACGTGCGCACGAACTCGTCCTCGCGCCGCAGCCATGAGTGCTCGTCCTCCTCGTCGACGTTCATCGGCCCGCCGAAGACGAGGACGGCGTCGTACTCGGCGAGCGGACGCGGCGGCTCGTCGTGCTCGACGATCCACCATTCGTCGAGCTCGTGCCCGTCGCCGCGCACGACGTCGTCGAACACCTCGCCGCGCACTTCCTCGCCGTGGACGACCGAAAGCACCCGCATCAGAAGAGCGTCGGCTCCGCCGGCTCGGGCTCGACGGCGCCCGTCGCCGGCACGCCCGCCTCGTCGAGCAGGCCGCGCAGAACGTGCGCGCTCCTCGGGGCATAGTCGTTGCGGTTGTTGTTGAACATCGCGTACACCTCGCGGCGCTCCTCGGCGAGCCGCGCGATCGGCTCGACCCACTCCTCGAGATCGTCGCGCTCGTACAGCCAGTCGAAGCGCTCGCCCGACGTCTTCGTCTTCTTGTTCCACGTCTTCCAGTTGCGCCCGTGGAAGCGGATGTACGCGACGTCGTGCGTCGCCGCGGCGACGCGCGGCATGACGTTCGACGCGCGCGTGCGCGGCGAGTCGACGGAGACGTACGCGAGGCGGTGCTCCTCGAGGAAGGCCAGCGTGTGCGCCCTCTCGTCCTCGGTCATCCACGAGCGGTGGCGGAACTCGATCAGCGGCACGAGCGGGTAGAGCAGATCGGCGACGTCGCGCAGGTCGTCGAGCGCCTCCGGCGCCTTCTGCACGCGCGGATGGAACTGCAGCAGCACGCCCCGCAGCTTGCCCGCCGCTTCGAGCGGGCCGAGCGAGTTGCGGAACTCCACGTACGCGCGTTCGCGAGAGTCGGTCTCCTCGTGGCCAGTCATCTCCTTCGACGCCTTCGCGTGGAAGACGAAGCCGTCGGGCGTTCGCTCCGCCCACCGCGCGGCGTTCTCGGGCGACGGAAGCCGGTAGAAAGGCGAGTCGACCTCGACGGTCTCGAACCGCTCGGCGTAGTAGCGCAGCCGCCCCTCGGCCGTGCGCACGTCGCGCGGATACCAGTGCTTGAGCAGGCCGTCGTCGGCCCAGCTGCAGATGCCGATGTGGACGACCGCCACGCCGTCCCAGGATACGGCCGCTACCGCGTCCTCGGCGTCACGACGATGCTGTCGCTGCGGAGGCGGTAGCCCGCGCGCGTCGCGGAGACACAGCCGGCCGCCGCCACGGACGACGGCAGCGGATTCACGCACGGCGTCTCTCGCGTCGGCACGAGCGCCGTGACCCTGAACGTCTTGCGCTGCGCTAGAGCGATCTTCCTCGCGAACGACCCGGTCGCGCTCGTGATCGCCGTGCCGGCGTTCCGATCCGTCGCGAAGAACGAGACCGTGGCGCCGGCGACGCCGCGCAGGGCCTCGAGCAGCGTGCCGCTCAGGAGTACCGAGTTCTTCACGGTCAGCCGCGCGCGCTTCGTCGTGAGCGTCGCCTTCAGCGACAGCGACGAAGGGACGCCGACGAGGCCCTGGGTCTCGACGGTGGAGCCGGTGTCCGGCGCCGCGCCGCTCGGGCTCCACGGCGTGACGACGGTGCGCCACACGTGGCTGCCGGCGAAGAGAGGAGTCGTGAACACGCCGGCGCTGAGCGTCGTCCGCAGGTCGTCGATCTTCGTGCCGAGCGGCGCGTAGTTCGGCAGTCCCCGCGCGTAGGGCTGCGGCAGGCACACGACGAGCTTCGCGCCGCCGGACGCGGCCTCGGATCCCGTCGTCGGGTCGACGTACAGCGGCAGCTCGAGCGTCTGCGCCGGGAGAGTGAGCCTCATCGTCCAGACGCCGGCGTGAACCGGCGAGCGCGTGCACTGCGTCGCCGCCTGCTGAACCGCGGCGTCGTTCCGGTCGGCGGCGACCACGACGCCCGTCGCCGTCGCGCTCGCCCCGGACCCGAGCAGCTGCGCCCGGGCCGAGACGGTCCCGATTCGCGTTCCGACGGGCTGCCCGAGGTTGATCGTGTACCCGCTCGGCACGTACGTCGTGAGCTGGGCCCACGCCGCGTCCGCCGGCGCGCCCTTCACCTCGAGCACGGTCGTGCCGCTCGCGGCCGTCGCGGTCGGACCGGTGACGAGGAGCTGCGTCTTCGCGCTCGCGCCAGCGGCAAGCGCGCAAGCGGCGAGGAGCGCACAGGCCGTCCCGACCCAGAACCGCCGGCCCATAGGGGAAGAAGCGTAGCCGTAGAATCGCCCACTGATGGACGCGCGTCCCGTAGGCGTCTTCGACTCGGGCATGGGCGGACTGACCGTCCTGCACGAGCTCCTCGTGACCCTGCCGCACGAGGACTTCGTCTACCTCGGCGACGGCGCGAGGCTGCCGTACGGCCCGCGGCCGCTGCCGGAGATCCGCCGCTTCGCGCAGGAGATCGGCGGCTGGCTCGAGACGCAGGGCGTGAAGCTGATCGTCGTCGCGTGCAACGCCGCGACGTCGGCGGCGCTGCCGGATCTCCAGTCGGAGCTCGGCGTGCCGGTGGTCGGCGTGATCACGCCGGAGGCGCACGCGGCCGTTCAGTCGACGCGGAACAGACGGATCGGCCTGCTCGCGACGGAGGCGACGGTGAGCGCAGGTCGCTACGTATCGCTGATTCGCACGCTCGACGCGGGCGTGGAGGTCTTCCAGGTCGCGTGTCCCGCGCTCGTGCCGCTGGTCGAGAGCGACGATCCGTACGGCGCGGCGACCGTCGACGCGGTGCGCGGCTACGCGAAGCCGCTGCAGGATGCGGGCGTCGACACGGTGATCCTCGGCTGCACGCACTATCCGCTGATCCGGCCGATCCTTCAGCGCGTGTTCGGACGCGGCGTCACGCTCGTCTTCTCGGCCGAGGAGACCGCGCGCGAGGTCGCGGATACGCTCGCCCGCAAGGGCATCGAGAACGCGGCGTCGCGCGACGGCACGTACCGCTTCCTGACGACCGGCGACGCGAAGACGTTCCGCTCGATGGGCGCGCGCTTTCTCCAGCTGCCGATCGACGAGGTCGAGCACGTGACCCTCGCCGAGCTCCGGGCGGCGGCATGAGAGAGGGTCGCCGGCCGAACGAGCTGCGCGCGATCGATCCGCAGATCGACTACCTCGAGCAGCCGCACGGCGCGGTGCTCTGGACGCAGGGGAAGACGATCGTGCTCTGCACCGCGTCGATCGAGGAGGGCGTGCCGCGGTGGCTCCGCAACTCGGGCCGCGGCTGGATGACGGCCGAGTACTCGCTTTTGCCGGCGTCGACCGGCGACCGCGTCGAGCGCGAGGCGAGGCGCGGCAAGCAGGGCGGACGGACGATCGAGATCCAGCGCCTCATCGGCCGGGCGATTCGCGCGGTGACGAACTACCAGGCGCTCGGCGAGCGGACGATCTACCTCGACTGCGACGTCCTCCAGGCGGACGGCGGCACGCGCTGTGCGGCGATCTGCGGCGCGTACGTCGCCGCGCGCCGGGCGCTCGACCGCTTCGGCCTTTCGAAGGCGCTCACGGGCTCGGTCGCCGCGATCTCCGTCGGCATCGTCGACGGCGAGCCCCTGCTCGACCTCGAGTACACGGAGGACTCGACCGCGGAGGTCGACATGAACGTCGTGATGACGGGCGACGCGCGCCTGGTCGAGGTGCAGGCGACGGCCGAGCGCGAGCCGTTCTCGCGTGAGGAGCTCGAGGCGCTGATCGACCTTGCCGCGGAGGGGATCGAGCAGATCACCGAGGTGCAGCGCGCCGCCCTCGAGACGGCGGCCGTTTGAACCTCGTCGCAGCGGTACCGACCCTCGGCTGGGGCGAGGTCTTCCTCCGGCTCGCGCTCGCTGCCGTGCTCGGGGCGACGATCGGCTTCGAGCGTGAGCTGCGTGAACGCGAGGCCGGGCTCCGGACGCATCTGCTCGTCTGTCTCGGCTCGGCGCTGTTCACGATCATCTCCGCGTACGGCTTCCACGATTTTCTGACGAGCGGCGACGCCGTCGTGCGCGCCGACCCGACGCGGATCGCGGCCCAGATCGTCACCGGCATCGGCTTCCTCGGCGCCGGCGCGATCATCCGCCAGGGCATCTCCGTCCGCGGCCTGACGACCGCTGCGACGCTCTGGGTGGCGGCGGCGATCGGCATGGCGTCCGGCGCCGGCTACTACCCGGGCGCCGTCATCGGCACCGTGCTGACCCTCATCGCGCTCGGGCCGCTCCGTCTCGCGGCGTACCCGATCTTCGAGCGCCTCAGGCCGGAGGAGCGGAGTGTCGTCGTCCACCTTCGCCAGGACGCGCGCGCGGGACAGCTCCTCGACGCGCTGGACGACAAGCACGCGCGCGTCGAGCACTTCCAGCTCGAGGACGAGCACGACCGCCGCGTCGTCACGCTCACGCTCGACACGCCCTCGGAGACGCTCCTGAGCGACCTCGCGGATCTCGACTTCGTGCAGGCCGTCGAGTGGAACCGGTAGCGCGGCTCTGCTCGAAGAACGAGGGCAAGCTGCGCGAGCTGCGCGCCGCGCTGCCCGGCTGGGAGATCGAGCTGCTGGACGCGCAGGAGTATCCGCCCGAGATCGGTGAGACCTACTACGAGAACGCGCGCGGCAAGGCGGACTACGGCCGCTCGATCGAGCCCGGGGTCTGGGTGATCGGCGAGGACTCGGGGATCGAGGTCGCCGGGCTCGGCGGTAGCCCCGGCGTGCATTCCGCGCGCTTCGGCGGCGACGATCCCGTCGGCCGGCTGCTGGCGGAGCTCGGAGGCGTCGAGGATCGGCGCGCACGTTACGTCTGCGAGCTCGTCGCGCTCTCGCCCGACGGCGCGGAGTACCGCGGCACAGGGACGCTCGAAGGCCGGATCGCCGACGAGCCGCGCGGCAGCGAGGGCTTCGGCTACGACCCGATCTTCGTCCCCGAAGGCGAGGAGCGAACGGTCGCGGAGCTCGGCAACGGGTGGAAGCGGACGCACTCGCACCGCGCGCGCGCCGCGGCCGACCTCTCGAAAGAGCTCTCGCAGGTCACGCATCGTTAGGCCAGTCCTTGCGGCTGCTCCTCGCGACCGTTCCGCCGTGCGTTCGCCCACCAGTTGAGCTCTGCGCCGAAGACGAGCACGTTCGCCATCACGTAGAGCCACACGAGCAGGATCACCGGCGGGCCGAACGTCCTCAGCACCGGGTTGAGGCTCGTGTAGCGCACGTACACGGGCAGCACCTGGAACCCGGCTTCGAGGATCACCGTTGCGAGCACCGCGCCGGGGAACACCTCGTGCACCGTCAGTTCCGCGTTCGTCAGCAGGTAGTAGACCGAGACGACGAAGACGAAGACGCCGAGCGACGAGACGATCAACGTGAGCACGTAGGCGGAGACGTCGTTGTCGATGAAGCTCGGCGCGTAACGCCGGATGAACGCGACGCCGAGCGAGCCGACGAGCAGGGCGACGAAGAGCGTCACGAGCGAGCCGAGCATGAGAATCGAAGCGAGCGCCTTCCCGTGCAGGAACGACCGGTTCGGCTTCCCGTAGACGATGTTGAACGCGGACTCGAGCACGCTGAACAACGAGAGCGACGACCACAGGAGGAAGGCGCCGCCGACGATCCCGAGCGTCGCCGCGTTGTCCTGAACCTTTCGCACGAGCGAGACGATGTCGCCGACCGGCGCCTCGGGCAGCGCGTGCTTCAGCTCGGTGACGAGGAAGCTCGACTCGTCCGCGCGGCCGGCGAACCCGAGCGTCGCGAGCGCGAGGAACGTGAGCGGCACGAACGACAGGAGCGCGAAGTAGGCGATCATCGCCGCCAGGTGTGTTCCGCGATCGGCGAAGAACTTCGCGAACAGTGCACGTTTTCTGACCCGCAAAGGACGCAGTATCGTCCGAGCCGTGGACGACGACGACCTACGGCGCGCGCTGCGCGAGCATGCGTACCTCGAGGGCGACTTCGTCCTTCGGAGCGGCCGGAGGTCGCGCTACTACCTCGACAAGTACCGCTTCGAGACGCGCCCCGACCTGTTGCGCGCGCTCGGCGAGCGGCTCGCGGCGCAGGTTCGCGAGCACGCGCCGGAGGCGACGCGCATCGCCGGGCCCGAGCTCGGCGCGGTCGCGCTCGCGGCCGCAGCGTCGCTCGAATCGGGCCTTCCGTTCCTCATCGTCCGCAAGGACGCGAAGGGCTACGGCACCGACAATCGCCTAGAGGGAGTGTTCGAGACGGGCGAGCGGGTGTGCCTCGTGGAGGACGTCGTGACGTCGGGCGGCGCGGCCGTCTCGGCGGTGCAAGCGCTCCGCGATGTCGGCCTCGAGTGCTCGAACGCGATCTGCGTCGTCGACCGCGAGGAGGGGGGCGTGGACGAGCTCGCGCGGCACGCCGTCCGCCTGCGGTCGCTGTTCACCGCGTCTGACGTCCTGTCGAGTACCTAAGATGCTCCGCCAAAGCGCATGGTTGAGCCAACGATTGGTTGTTAGGGTCCGGAAACCCCAGAATCCGACAACCAGATAGGAGGATTCGTGACCAAGCAGGAGTTCGTCAAGGCGGTCGCGCAGAAGAGCGGTCTCGCAGATCGCGACGCTCAGAAGGCGGTCGACGCCTTCCTCGACACGATCACCGACACGCTCAAAGACGGTGGTGACGTCAACTTCACGGGGTTCGGCAAGTTCTCGGCTGCGAATCGCGCCGCCCGGCAGGGCGTGAACCCGCGCACAGGAGAGCGGGTCCAGATCGCCGCGACCACCGTGCCGAAGTTCTCGGCGGGGAGCCAGCTCAAGGCAGCCGTCAAGGGCTCTTAGCGCCGCGAGTACCAGGGATCGGGAGGCCGCCGAAGAGCGGCCTTCCTTTCGCGCTTGCATACGAACATACGTTCGCTTACGATCGCGGGATGCAGCTCCGCCTCGACGCCGCGGACCGGCTCGTAGAGCTCGTCGAGGAGCGGCGCGGCGCCGTTCCCGTCGAGGAGGCGGCGCGCGCGCTCTTCGCGCTGCGGCACGTGCCGGAGGGGATGGCGCGGTCGCTCCTCGACGACGTCGTGCGCGACGACGCACGGCTCGCCTGGCGCGGAGGCTGCGTCGCCCTCGCGGTGTCGGAAGCGGAACGCGTGGCGCTCGAGGAGGCGTCGTTCTGCGTCGTCGACCTCGAGACGACGGGGCTCTCGCCGAGCCGCTCGCGGATCTGCGAGATCGGCGCGGCGCGCATCGAGGGTCTCGAGCTCGCCGACACGTTCCAGACGCTCGTCAACCCGCGCGAGCGGCTGCCGCTCCAGATCGCCGCGCTCACCGGCATCGACGACCGCGAGCTCAGGCGCGCGCCGAGCGCGGCGCTCGCCACGAGGCGCTTCGTCGCGTTTGCCGGCGACGCCGTGCTCGTGGCGCACAACGCGCGTTTCGACATCTCGTTCCTCGACGCGGCGGTGCTGCGGCTCGGCGACCGACGGCTCGCCGCTCCCGTCGTCGACACCGTGTGGCTCGCGCGCCGCGTGCTCGCGGGACGCCAGGCACGGTTCGGGCTCGCTTCGCTCGCGCAGTTCTTCGGAACGGGCACGCGGCCGTGCCATCGTGCGCTGCCGGATGCCGAGGCGACCGCGGAGATCCTGTTGCGCCTGATCGGTCTCGCGCAGGAGCGCGGCGCGCGTACGGTTGCGGATCTCGTCGAGCTCTCGGCGCCGCGCCGCCGCCGCGTCTACGGCAAGCGCTCGCTCGCCTTCGGCGCGCCGACGCTGCCGGGCGTCTACCTCTTCCGCGACGCGCACGGGCAGGTGCTGTACGTCGGCCGCGCCCGCGACCTTCGAGCGCGACTGCGCTCGTACTTCCGTTCCGAGCGGCAGCGTCCGTCGGTCGAGTCGGCGCTCGCCGCCGTGGAGTCGATCGAGTGGCGCGTCGTCGGCTCCGAGCTGGAAGCGGCGCTCCAGGAGCTGCGGCTGCTGCGGGAGCTGCGCCCGCCGGCGAACGCGCGCTCGACGCGGCCCGACCGCTACGTCTACCTGCGTGCGCGCGGCGACTCCGTCGTCGTCACGCAGAAGCCGACGCCGTACGGGCCGCTGAAGAGTCGACGCCGCGCCGGGCTTGCGGCGCGCGCGCTCGAGGCACACGAGCTCGAGCGCCCGCGCCTGGCCCTCCCGCGCCTGCGGCGCAAGCTCTCGTTCCACGCCGACGCGCTGCGCTACGAGGACGCGGCGCGCCTTCGGGATCGCATTGCCGCGGTCGAGGCTCTCGCCGCCGAGCTCGAGCGGCTGCAGCGGCTGCGCGCGACCGAGCTCTGCCTGCTCGTTCCCGCCGCGGAGAAGGGCTTTCGTCGGGCGTTCTTCGTCGCCTCCGGACGGGTTGCGGCAACGCGAACGATTGCAGCGGGCGCCGCGCTCGAGATCGAGGCCGGGCTCGCAGAGGCGCGGCGCGCCGAGCCGTCGCTCGCGCCCGAGGATGCCGACGAGCTGCTCGTCGTCGCGCAGTTCCTCCGGCGGCCGCCGCCAGAGCTCCGCGTCGTGACCTTCGACGAGCTGTCTCACCGCCGCGCCGCATAAGCTGGAAGCGGTGACGCAGGTCGAGACGAGAACGGCGGTCTTCGCGGATCGCCTGGGCGAGGCCGTCGAGCGTCGTCGCAGCCAGCTCGTGCTCGGGCTCGACCCGGTGCTCGATCTCTTGCCGGTGGAGTTGCAAGGAGATGCGCTCGCCGGTCCGGCGTCGCGAGGCGATGCCGTCGCGCGCTTCTGCCGCGGCCTCATCGACGCAGCGGCGCCGTTCTGCGTCGCGGTCAAGCCGCAGCTCGCATTCTTCGAGGCGCTCGGCTCGCACGGTGTGCGTGCGTTCGAGGAGACGTGCACGTACGCGCGCGAGGCCGGGCTGCTCGTCATCGCCGATGCGAAGCGCGGTGACATCGGCTCGACCGCGCGCGCCTATGCCGCCGCCTACCTCGAGCCGCGCGACGGCGGCCCGCCTGTCGCCGACGCGATCACTCTCAATGCGTATCTCGGCCGCGAGTCGGTCGAGCCGTTCCTCGCCGCGTGCAAGCGCGAGGGCGCGGGCATCTTCGTCGTCACGAAGACGTCGAACGCGGGCTCGGAAGACGTGCAGGACCTGCGCCTGCGCGACGGCGAGATCGTGTGGCACCACGTCGCGCAACTCGCGCGTGAATGGGGCGAGGAGCTCGTCGGCGAGCGCGGTCTTTCCAGCGTCGGGCTCGTCATCGGCGCGACCTATCCGCGTGCCGTCGGCGAGGCCCGGCGCATGTGTCCGCAGCAGGTCCTCCTGCTTCCGGGGATCGGCGCGCAGGGTGCCGGCCCGGCTGAGGTCGCACGCGCGTTCACGAGCGGGCCGGCGAGCGCGCTCGTGGCCGTGTCGCGCGCCATCGACTACGCGTACCGCGCGCGCGGCGGCGACTGGCGAACGGCCGCCGGTGCCGAGGCCGCTCGCCTGCGCGACGAGATCCGCGCCGTCTCCGGTTGGTAAAGAAACGCTGGTAATGAGAACGCTCGTCGTCGCAGCTCTTGCGGCGCTCGTCCTTGCCGCGCCCGCGCGCGCCGCGCATCCGCCCGCCGTCGACGCGCGAGCGTTCCTCGTCGTCGACGGGAGGACCGGCGAAGTGCTCGCGGCACGCAATGCGCACGCGCGGGTGCCGATCGCGAGCGTGACGAAGCTGATGACCGTGCTCGTCGCGCTCGAGCATCTGAAGCTCGGCGACACGGTTTCCGTGAAACCGACGGCTGCGGGCGTCGGCGAGTCCTCGATCGGCCTCCGCGCGGGGGAGCGTCTCACGGTGCACGATCTGCTCGAGGGCGCGCTCATCCAGAGCGCAAACGACGCGGCGTACGCCCTCGCGGCCGCGGCCGGCGGTGGAGACGTCGCGAGCTTCGTGCGCGAGATGAACGCGAAGTCCCGCGCGCTTCATCTCCGCGACACGCGCTACGTCCGGCCCGACGGGCTCGATGCGCCGGGCGAGTACTCGAGCGCCGCAGACGTGACGCGGCTCGCGCGCATCCTCATGCGCGAGCGCGCCGTGCGCGAGACCGTGAAGCTCCGCACCGCGGACATCGCGGGCGGGCGCGTCTTGCACACGTGGAATGACCTGCTCGGCTCCTTCCCGGGCCTCATCGGCGTGAAGACCGGTCATACCGGGGGTGCCGGCTGGTGCGAGGTCGCGGCCGTGCGAAGGCCGGGCGTGAGCGTCTACGCGACGATTCTCGGCAGCCCCTCGCGCGAGCAGCGGAACGCCGACCTGGCCGCGCTGCTCAGGTGGGGTCTGAGCCGATACCGTGTCGAGAGCGTGATCGGGGAGGGACGGACGTATGCGTTCGCCGAGACCGGCTACGGCCGCGATCCGGTCCGTCTCGTCGCAGCGTCTCGCGCGCGGCGCGCGATCCGCGTCGACCGGCCGCTCAGGGCTCGCGTCGTCGCAGCCTCGGCGGTCAGCCTGCCCGTGCGCGCAGGGCAGCGGCTCGGCACGATCCGCGTCTACGACGGCAAGCGCGTCCTCGCCGCACGGCCGCTTGTCGCCGCACGCGCAGTCTCGCGTCCCTCGCTCGCGGCGCGTGTCGGTTTCTACGCGCGGCGCACCGCGAAGCACATCTGGTCCTGGATCAGCTGACTTGATCATCACGGTCACACTCAACGCCGCGCTCGACCGTTCGCTGACCGTCCCGAACTTCCAGCTCGGCCACCGGCATCGCGCAAGCGCGGCGTTCACGGCCGCCGGGGGGAAGGGGATCAACGTCGCGCGCGCGCTGAAGGCGCTCGACGTGCCGGTCGTCGCGACCGGTCTCGTGGGCGGACGCACGGGTATCCGCATCGTCGAGGAGCTGACGGGCGAGGCGATCCTCAACGACTTCGTGCGCATCGCCCAGGAGTCGCGCACGTCGACGATGGTCGTCGACCCGACCGGCGGAACCTCGACGGAGATCTACGAGTGGGGTCCGCAGGTGAGCACCGACGAGATCCAGATGCTGCTCGAGAAGATCGCGTACCACGCGCGCGCCGCGGACACCGTCGTGCTCTCGGGGACGCTGCCGCGCGCCGTCGAGCCCGACTTCTACGCGACCGCGATCCGCGAGCTCAACCGCCGCCGCGTGCGGACGGTGCTCGACACCGAAGGTGAGCCGTTGCGACTCGGAGTCGAGGCCGAGCCGTGGCTCGTGTCGCCGAACCAGCGAGAGGCCGAAAGCCTCGTCGGGCAGGAGTTCCACGACGAGGAGGACTTCCTCATGGCGCTCGACGCGGTCGCGGAAGCCGGCGCGCGAAACGTGCTCATCGGCCACGGCGCCGGCGCCTTCGCGCTTCTCCGCGAAGACCGGCGCACTCACCGCTTCGAGGTCGGCATCCCGCGGCAGGAGCCGCTCGCACCTGCGGGCGCCGGCGACTCGATGCTCGCGGGGTACCTCGCTGCGCGTGTCGGAGAGCAGTCGCTCGAGGAGGCGCTGCGCTGCGCGGTCGCGACCGGCGCAGCGGCGACCCTCGCCGTGGGCGGCGGCCGTTTCGACGCGCGGGACGTGTCGCGGCTCGCGCAGGACGTGACCGTTCGTGCGGTCGAGGCGGTCACGACCTCCTGAGCCTGGGCCGTCAGGGGCCGGTGTTACGATCGCCTATGGCCGTCGAGCTCGATCCCGCGCAACTCGAACGGCTCCTCTCGCTCGAGCAGAAGTTCGCCAAGGAAGGGCTCACGTTCGACGACGTGCTGCTCGTGCCGGCGGAGTCGCACGTGCTGCCGAACGACGTCTCGACGGCGACGCGACTGACGCCGTCGATCCGGCTCGCGATTCCGGTCGTCTCCGCGGCGATGGACACCGTGACCGAGGCGCGCCTCGCGATCGCGCTCGCACGCGAGGGCGGCCTCGGCGTCATCCACCGCAATCTCTCGATCGCCGATCAGGTCGCCGAGGTCGACAAGGTGAAGCGCAGCGAGTCGGGCATGATCGTCGAGCCCGTGACGCTGCGTCCCGACGCGCTCGTGTCGGATGCGCTCGCGTTGATGCGCCGCTACCACATCAGCGGCGTCCCGATCACGGACGGCGACGACGTGCTCGTCGGCATCCTCACGAACCGCGACCTGCGCTTCGAGGACGACGTGACGCAACCGGTGTCCGCGTTGATGACGGCGCGCGATCTGGTCACGGCGCCCGTCGGCACGACGCTCGCCGAGGCCGAGGCGATCCTCCACCGCCACAAGGTCGAGAAGCTCCCGGTCGTCGACAGCGACGGCCGGCTCAAGGGCCTCGTCACCGTCAAGGACATCCAGAAGAAGATCCAGTACCCGCACGCGACGAAGGACGAGCGGGGGCGGCTGCGCGTCGGCGCGGCGGTGGGAGTCGGCCCGGACGCGCTCGAGCGCGCGGAGGGTCTCGTCGACGCGGGCGTCGACGTGCTCGTCGTCGACACCGCGCACGGTCATTCCGCCGGCGTGCTCGAGGTCGTCCGGCAGATCAAGGCGCGCCGTTCGGTCGAGATCGTGGCGGGGAACGTTGCGACCGGAGAGGCGACCGCGGCTTTGCTCGACGCAGGCGCCGACGCGGTGAAGGTCGGTGTCGGGCCCGGGTCCATTTGCACGACACGCGTCGTGGCGGGCGTCGGCGTTCCGCAGATCACGGCCGTGTACGACTCGGCGCGAGTGGTCGAAGAGCGCGGCGCCGCGCTGATCGCCGACGGCGGCCTCACCTCTTCCGGCGACATCGCGAAGGCGATCGCCGCCGGCGCCGATGCGGTCATGCTCGGCTCGATGCTCGCCGGCACCGACGAGTCGCCGGGCGACGTCATGCTTCATCAGGGCGAGCGCTACAAGGAGTACCGCGGCATGGGCTCGCTCGGCGCGATGCGCGCGCGCTCGTTCTCGAAAGACCGCTACTTCCAGGGCGACGTAGAGGACGTCGACAAGCTCGTGCCCGAGGGGATCGAGGGGCGCGTGCCGTACAAGGGACCGCTCGCGCCGATCCTCCACCAGCTCGTCGGCGGCCTGCGGCAGGCGATGGGCTACTGCGGTTCCGCGACGGTCGAGGAGCTGCACGACGCGAAGTTCGTGCGCATCACGTCGGCCGGTCTGCGCGAGTCGCATCCGCACGACGTGACGATCACGAAGGAGGCGCCGAACTATCGGCGCTGAGGCCGAGGTTCTGCATCTTCCGGAGGCGAGCCCGGAGGAACGGCCGGTGCTCGTCGTCGATCTCGGCGGGCAGTACTCGCAGCTGATCGCGCGGCGCGTGCGCGAGTGCCGCGTCTTCTCGGAGCTCGTGCCCCACACCGTGACGCCCGAGCAGGTGCGCGCGCGGAATCCGCATGCGCTGATCCTCAGCGGCGGCCCGGCGTCGGTGTACGCGGACGGCGCGCCGCGTGTCGATCCGGCGCTCTTCGACCTCGGCGTGCCGACACTCGGGATCTGTTACGGCATGCAGCTGCTGGCTTTGGATCTCGGCGGCCGTGTGGACAGGACCGGCGTCTCGGAGTTCGGCAAGACGGAGCTTCGCCTGCGCGGCGCGCTCGCAGAAGGCTTGCCCGAGGAGCAGATCGCGTGGATGAGCCACAGGGACTCGGTCGTCGCTCCGCCCGCGGGCGCGCACGTCACGGCGTCCTCGGAGTCGACGCCGATCGCGGCCTTCGAGGACGAGCGGCGAAAGCTCTACGGCGTGCAGTTCCACCCAGAGGTCGTGCACACGCCGCACGGGATGGATGTGCTGAAGAACTTCCTCTACAACGTCGCGGACGCGCCGCCTGCGTGGACGCCTGCGGCGGTGATCGAGGAGCAGGTCGGGCGGATCCGCGCTCAGGTGGGGCGCGAGCGCGTGCTCTGCGCGTTGAGCGGCGGCGTCGACTCCGCCGTCGCAGCGCTGCTCGTGCACAAGGCGGTCGGCGTCCAGCTCACGTGCGTCTTCGTCGACCACGGGCTGCTGCGCCGAGGCGAAGCGGAACAGGTCGTCGAGACGTTTGGCGGGCACTTCCACGTGCCGCTCGTGCACGTGCAAGCTCAGGAGCGCTTCCTGTCGCCGCTCGCGGGCGTGGACGATCCGGAGCGCAAGCGCAAGATCGTCGGCGAGGAATTCATCCGCGTCTTCGAGGAGGAGGCGCGGCGGCTCGGCGACGTGCGCTTCCTCGTCCAGGGGACGCTCTACTCCGACGTGATCGAGTCCGGCGGGACCGACAACGCCGAGGTGATCAAGTCGCACCACAACGTCGGCGGTCTCCCGGCGGACATGCGGATGGAGCTCGTGGAGCCGTTGCGACTCCTCTTCAAGGACGAGGTGCGGCGCGTCGGCGAGGAGCTCGGCCTGCCCGAGCGGATGGTGTGGCGGCAGCCGTTTCCCGGCCCGGGGCTCGCGATTCGCATCATCGGCGAGGTGACGGGCGAGCGGCTCGAGGCGCTGCGCGACGCCGATGCCGTGCTGCAGGAGGAGATCCGGCGCGCGGGCCTCTACCGGGAGCTGTGGCAGAGCTTCTGCGTCCTGCCGGCCGTGCGCTCGGTCGGCGTGCAGGGCGACTCGCGCACGTACGGTTATCCGATCGTGCTGCGCGCCGTGACGAGCGAGGACGCGATGACGGCGGACTGGGCGCGCCTCCCGTACGACCTGATCGAGACGATCTCGTCGCGCATCGTCAACGAGATCCCGGCGGTGAACCGTGTCGTTCTCGATGTGACGTCGAAGCCGCCGGCGACGATCGAGTGGGAGTAACGGCCTCGGCGGCATCGTCGAGCGCGTCGTTGATCAAGACGTGGAAACGGAGGAATCCCGGCCGCGTCGTCTCGGGATCCTGATACGGCACGAGTTTCGCGACCGGCCGTCCTGCGTGAGCGATGACGATGGTCTCGCCGCGGCGCACGCGCCTGAGCAGGTGGGAGAAGACGTTCCGTGCGTCGTGCGTGTTGTACTGCGCCAATGTCGTTGGCGCGGTTGGCTGAGCCAAGCGCGCTTGGCGGCCCTGGCGGAGCCAACTGAAGCCACGGATCGTCACGCCACGAGTGTGGCGCCCTAAGGCGCGCGACTTCGTGACGAGTTCGTCACGATGCTGACATGGACTTCCGCGAGCTTCTGCAACAGCGGCGCATGGTGCGCCACTACGAGCCCGAGCCGGTGCCGCGCGAGACGCTCGAGCGGATCTGCCGCACCGTTCGCCGCGCGCCGAGCGGCGGCTTCTCGCAGGGCCAGCGTCTGATCGTCGTCACCGACGCAAAGAAGCGCAAGAGCATCGCCGACCTTCTGCATGAAGACGAGTGGGTCGAGCAGGGCCGGGAGCCGTGGCTCTCTGTCGCGCCCGCGCACGTTGTCATCTGCACGCGCGAGCAGGACTACCACGACCGTTACAACGAGCCAGACAAGCTCGCGGTCACCGGCGGCGTGGAGATCGAGTGGCCGGCGCCGTTCTGGTACGTCGATGCCGGCGCGGCGATGATGCTGATCTTGCTCGCGGCGATCGACGAGGGGCTCGCAGCGGGCGTCTTCGGCGTCACGGTCCCCGAGATGAAGGCGTTCAAGCAGCTGCTCGAGATCCCGGATGACGTGCACGTCGTCGCCGGTGTGACGCTCGGCAGGGCTCGGCCGGACCCGAACGCGAGCCGCGCTTCGAGCCGCTTCTCGCAGCGCCGCCGCGGTCTCGAGGAGGTCGTGCACTGGGAACGCTGGTAGAGCGTCTCGCGCGGGCGCGGATCGGCGACACGTTCAACCAGTACCGCGACGACCGCCTCGCCGAGCGCCTCGACGCCTATCTCGCCGCCCGTGCAGACGCGCCGCTCTTGCTCGTCGGCGAGGCGGCCGGCTACCGCGGAGCGCGCGTCTCGGGGATCCCCTTCACGTCGGAGCGGCAGCTCACCGGCGCGCCGCCCGGCGAGGCCACGGCGACGATCGTGCACCGCGTGCTCGCCGAGCTCGAGCTCGCCGATGCCGTGCTCCTGTGGAACGTCGTGCCGACGCATCCAGGCACCGCGTCGTCGAACCGTCTGCCGACACGCCGCGAGGTCGAGGCAGGGCTGCCCTTCGCCCGCGAGCTCGCGCGGGGCCGCCGGGTGCTCGCGGTCGGCCGGATCGCGGAGGAGGCGCTCGACGCGCCGTATGTCCGGCACCCGTCGCATGGCGGCGCGACTCGGTTCCGTGAGACTCTGAGTACGTGCGTGAGCTAGACCTCGATCGCGTCGTCCGCCGCAACACGCTGATCCTCGCGACGACGCTCGCCGTGAACTCGGCCGTGGTGCAGCTCGTCGCGGCGGTCTCGTCGCTGACGTTCGTCCTCGTCACGGGTGTCAAGGGACTTCTCGGCCTCGGCCCGGCGATTTTTCTCGTCGCCGCTGCGTGCACCGGCGCGGTCGCCGGGCGCGCGATGGACCGGTACGGCCGCAGGCCCGTGCTGATCGTCGGCTTCATCGTCGGAGGATCGGGCTGCGCGGTCACCGCGCTCGGCACGCACGTCGGCTCGACGCTCGCGGTCGTCGTCGGCTTCACGCTCACCGGATCGTCGAGCGCCACTGCGCTGCTCGTGCGCACCGCGGCCGGCGACATGTACCCGCCGCTGCGCCGCGCTCGCGGCATCTCGTACGTGCTCTTCGGCTCGGTCTTCGGCGCGATCCTCGGGCCTACGGTCTTCAGCCCGCTCTTCGCAGGCAAGCACGTGAGCGCGGACAATCTCACGATACCGTGGCTCGCAGCGGCCGGGATCAGCCTCGTGACGGCGGCGATCGTCTCGTTCGTCCGCCCGGACACGAAGAAGATCGCCGAGCTGATCGCGCCGGCCGGGGAGGTCGTTCCTCAGGCGCACGCGCCGCTCGCGGAGATCATTCGCAGGCCCGGCGTCATTCCCGCGATGCTTACGGCCTTTGCGAGCTTCGGCGTGATGGTCTCGGTCATGAACCTCACCGGCTACGTCGTCGTCGAGAAGCACCACCATGCGCAACACAGCGTGTTCCCGATCATCGGCGCGCACGTTGTCGGCATGTACGCGCTCGTCCTCGTCGTGGGCACGCTGATCGACCGCGTCGGGCGAACGCCCGCGCTTGCATCCGGGCTGCTCGTGATGGGAGCGTCGGCGCTCGGGTTGTCGTGGATCTCGAGCGTCTTCGCGACCGGAGTGCTGCTCTTCGGCCTCGGGATCGGCTGGAACATCTCCTACGTCGCCGCGGCTGCGCAGTTGGCCGATCTCTCGCACCCGTCCGAGCGCGGCCGTCTCTTCGGCTTCAACGACTTCGCGGCGGCCATGTTCGCGGCCGCGCTGGCGCTGCTCGGGGGCCTGACGCTCGAGACGCTGGGCGTCACCGCAATGGCCTTCGGCGCCGCGGTAATCGTCACAGCCCCGGCGCCGTGGCTGCTGTTCCGTCGCCGTCGCGGCCCCGAGGCGGAAGCCCCGGTTTCAGCCTGAGTCCGCTACACTTCTCCGCCGGCGGACGCCCTGTTCGCCTTTTCTTTGCGCATGAAGACCTACGCATGAAGACCTACAACGCCAAGCCCGGAGAGATCGCGCGCGAGTGGTACGTCGTCGACGCCGAGGGCAAGACGCTCGGCCGCCTCGCGACCGCGATCGCGGACACCCTGCGCGGCAAAAACAAGCCCCAGTACACGCCGCACGTCGACACCGGTGACTTCGTCGTCGTCGTCAACGCGGAGCGGATCACCGTGACGGGCAAGAAGCTCGACCAGAAGATGTACCACCGCCACTCCGGCTATCCGGGCGGTTTGAAGTCGCGGCCGCTGCGCGAGCAGCTCGAACGGCGTCCGACGGAGGTGCTGCGCAAAGCCGTGAAGGGGATGCTCCCCCGCAACCGGCTCTCGCGCGCACAGATCAACAAGCTGAAGATCTACGCGGGGCCCGAGCACCCGCACGCGGCGCAGGCGCCGAAGCCGCTGCCGCTGGAGGACTGATGGCGCAGACGCAGATCGCTCAGTACCTGGGAACCGGCAAGCGCAAGACATCTGTGGCGCGCGTGATCCTGCGCCCGGGCGACGGTGCGACGTGGTTCAACGGCCGCACGATCGAGGAGTACTTCCCGCGTGCGGTGCACAGGCAGCTGGCGCTCTCTCCGCTGAAGCTCGCGGAGCTCGAGGGACGCTACGACATCCGCGTGCGAGTGCACGGCGGCGGGCCGAGCGGCCAGGCAGGCGCGGTGCGGCACGGCATCGCACGCGCGCTCGTCGACCTCGATCCGGAGCTCCGCGTGCCGCTCAAGCGCGCGGGCTTCCTGACGCGGGACGCTCGCATCGTCGAGCGCAAGAAGGCCGGCCTGCACAAGGCGCGCAAAGCGCCGCAGTTCTCCAAGCGCTAAAAGCTGCGCTTTCAGCGCTTGCGCTCGGAGCCCGGCATGCTCTCAGGCCGCGAAGAGCGCGGTCTTCGCGGCCTTACCGGCCATGGCTCTCGGGCGACCGGTGTCAGACGCCGTTGTGGCGCTGTGACTTTTTCTCCACAGGGTCGGATCCGCATCGTTCCTGAAGTCTCGTCGCGTCCGTGCTCATTGAGACCGGGCCCGTTTCAGGCGCGTGGACGTCCCGAACGGACCTTCTGCGGTGTCAGACGCCGGTTCGGCGGCGTGGCGTAAGCTGGCGCCCGCTCATGGCAAGGAGGTACTTCGGAACCGACGGCGTCCGTGGGGTCGTCGGCGAGACGATCACGCCGGAGCTCGTCGAGAGGCTCGGCAAAGCCGTCGCGCTGTGGTCCGGACGCGGTCGCGTTTTCGTCGGGCGCGACACGCGCGCTTCCGGCGTCGAGCTCGAGGAGGCTCTCGCGCGCGGAATCGCCTCGGCGGGAGGGAACGCCGTGCTCGCCGGCGTGCTGCCGACGCCCGCCGTCGCCCTGCTGGCGCTCGACCTCGGCGCGGTGATCACGGCGTCGCACAACCCGCCGGAATACAACGGCGTCAAGTTCTTCGACTCCCACGGCCAGAAGCTGACCGACGCGAGCGAGGAGAAGATCGAGGTGCTGCTCGACGCCGAGGCGCCCGGCGGCGGGACGGTCGACCGCGTCGAGATCGCGCCCGACAGCTACCTCCAGCACATCGTCGACCGCTTCGGCTCCGACCTCACCGGGCTTCGCATCGGCGTCGACTGCGCGAACGGCGCATACACCGAGATTGCGCCGCGCGCCTTCAGGCACCTCGGGGCGAGCGTGACCGCGATCGGCGTCGAGCCGGACGGAACGAACATCAACAAGGAGTGCGGCGCGACCGACCTGCACGCACTGCAGAGAACGGTCGTCGAGCAGGGGCTCGACCTCGGCGTGGCGTTCGACGGCGACGGCGACAGGATCCTCGCGGTCGACGGCAACGGAAATGCCGTCGACGGCGACCGGATCCTCGCGGTGCTCGCGCCGCACCTGGGCGTCGACCGAGTGGCCGTCACGGTGATGTCGAACCTCGGCTTGCACCGGTTCCTCGAGGAGCGCGGCATCCGCGTGATCACGACCGACGTCGGCGACCGGTATGTGCTCGAGGTGCTGCGCGAGCAGGGCGGGCTCCTCGGCGGCGAGCAGTCGGGCCACATCATCTACCTCCGCGATCACGTCACCGGCGACGGTCTCGCCGCCGCACTCCTGCTCTGCGACGCGATCCGGGGCCGCACGCTCGCCGAGGCCGCGGCCGAGATGCCGACATTCCCGCAGGTGAAGGAGAACCTGCCGCTCCACGGCTCGCTCTCGGCTGCCCTCCTCGAGGAGGTTCAACGGTTGAACACCGAGCTGAACGGCAGTGCGCGCGTCCTCGTCCGGCCCTCGGGCACGGAGCCTGTCGTCCGCCTGCTCGCCGAGGCGAGGACTGAGGCTGAAGCCCGCGAACTCTCTGCTACGATCGCCGCGCTCGTACGACGAGAGCTCGGCTGAAGCTTCCGACGCGGGGAGCCCGGAGAGCCGGGCTCTGCGCATTTCTAGAGGAGATCGTGCGATGTGCGGGATCATTGGATACGTCGGAACAAGAACCGCGAAGCCGCTTCTCCTTCAGGGGCTCGAGCGGCTCGAGTACCGCGGCTACGACTCGGCGGGCATCGCGCTTCGCGAGGACGACGCGCTCGACTACGTGCGCGCGGTCGGCAACCTCCAGGAGCTGAAGGCCGCAGCGGGCGACAACGGATCGCTCGCCTGCCACGGGCTCGGACACACGCGCTGGGCGACGCACGGCGGCGTGACGGAGTACAACGCGCACCCGCTCGCCGGCTGCGACGAGGGGCGGCTCGCGATCGTGCTCAACGGGATCGTCGAGAACTACCGCGAGCTCAAGGACTCGCTGATCGCGGAGGGTCATACGTTCACGTCGCAGACGGACGCCGAGGTCGTCGTCCACCTCATCGAGCGCCACTACGACGGCGATCTCGTTCGCGCGGTGCAGCAGGCGTACGCCGCGCTCGAGGGCCATTTCTCGTTCGTCGTCATCCATCACGACCATCCGAACCTGCTGGTCGGCGCGCGCTGCCAGACGCCGCTCGTCGTCGGCGTCGGCGACGGCGAGATGTTCCTTGCGTCGTCGATCGCTGCGTTCCTGGCCGAGACTCGCCGCGTGCAGTTGATCGACGACGACGACATCGTCGCGATCACGCCCGAGGGATCGGTCTTCCATCGCGGCGACGAGATCGTCGAGCCGGACGTGATCGAAGTCGACTGGGACGACGAGTCCGCCGAGAAGGGCGGCTACGAGACGTTCATGCTCAAGGAGATCTACGAGCAGGCCGAGTCGGTGCGCGAGACGATCGGCGACCGCGCTCGACACGGCGAGCTTCTTCTCGAGGGCATCGGGCTGACCGATCTCGAGATCCAGAACCTGCGCCGCATCGTCATCGTCGCGTGCGGCACCGCGTACCACGCCGGCGTCGTCGGGCGCTACATCCTCGAGGAGTGGGCGCGCATTCCGGTCGAGCCCGACATCGCGAGCGAATGGATCTACCGCAATCCCGTGCTGTCGCGCGACACGCTCGTCATCGGCATTTCGCAATCGGGCGAGACGCGCGACACCGTCAACGCGATGAAGCTCGCGCGCGCGAAGGGCGCGCGGACGCTCGCGATCACGAACCTCATGGGAACGCAGATCACGCGCGAGGCGGACGCGGTGCTGTACACGCGCTGCGGCCTCGAGGTCGGCGTCGCGGCGTCGAAGACGTTCACTGCGCAGGTCGCGTTGCTGTCGCTCATCGCGCTGCGGCTCGCGCAGGTCAAGAAGACGCTGCCGCAGGACGAGCTGACGTTCATCGTCGACCGCCTGTACGAGTTGCCCGAGAAGATCCGGGCGTTCCTCGACGGCGACCATCCGATCGAGGAGATCGCTCGGCGCTTCTACGACCGGCCGTTCTTCCTCTACCTCGGACGCCACATCGGGCTGCCCGTCGCGCTCGAGGGCGCGCTGAAGCTGAAGGAGATCTCGTACATCCCGACCGACGCGTATTCAGCGGGTGAGATGAAGCACGGCCCGATCGCGCTGCTCGAAGAGGGGACGCCGGTCGTCGTGGTGGCGACGAACATCCACGTCTACGACAAGATCGTGTCGAACATCCAGGAGACGCGGGCGCGCGGCGCGCACGTGATCGCGATCGCAACCGACGGCAACGAGGACATCCAGCACCACGCCGACGACGTCATCTACGTGCCGCGGACGGCGAACTTCCTCCAGGCGATCCTCGCCGTGATCCCGCTGCAGCTGCTCGCGTACCGGATCGCGCGGTTGCGCGGGCTGAACGTGGATCAGCCGCGTAACTTGGCGAAGACCGTCACCGTCGAGTAGACGCGACACGCCTCAGCGCGGCGTTGAGCTGCGCGAGCGACGCCGTTCCCTCGATGCGCTTGACGAGGACGTGTCGGCGGTCGAACACCAGGGTCGTCGGCGCGCCGCGCGACCAGGCGCCTGCGAGCATCCCGCGCGGATCCCAGATGGATGGGTACTTCAGGCCGTAACGGGCCGAGAACGCGCGCGCGCCGCTCTTCGAATCCTCCGTGTCGATCCCGAGGAACGCGACTTGGCCGGCGTGCGCCTTGACGAAGCGGGCGAGGGTCGGCGCCTCGGTCTTGCAGCCGTAGCACCACGAGCCCCAGACGCTCACGAAGACGGGCTTCCCGCGTAGCTGCGAAAGCGCGACGTGTTTCCCGGTGAGGACGTCTGTCCCGGCGATCGCAGGCCGGCGCGCTGCGTCTGCACCGGCCGCGAGAGCGAGCGCGAGCGCCGCCGTGGCCAGGATGCATCGCACTGCGAGCTGTTTTGGCGCTGCGTAAGCGGGCACAGCTTGAGCGTATCCGCGGAAAGGAGTGCCATGGCCGAGCTCGTCGCCGACTACGTCCTGCGCCGTCTCAAGGAGTGGGGCGTGCATCGCATCTACGGCTATCCCGGCGACGGGATCAACGCGTTCCTCGGTGCGCTCGACCGCGCCGACGGCGATCCGGAGTTCATCCAGACGCGCCACGAGGAGATGGCTGCGTTCATGGCGTGTGGCCACGCGAAGTTCACGCGAGAGGTCGGCGTGTGCATGGCGACTTCCGGGCCGGGCGCGATCCACCTGCTCAACGGTCTCTACGACGCGAAGCTCGACCACGCGCCTGTGGTCGCGATCATCGGTCAGCAAAAACGCATGTCACTCGGAGCGGCGTATCAGCAAGAGGTCGACCTGCAGGTGCTGTTCAAGGACGTCTCGGAGTACGTGCAGTACTGCATGGATCCCGCGCAGGCGCGCCATCTCGTCGACGCGGCCGTGCGTCACGCGCTCGATCGCAACGGCGTCGCGACGCTCATCTTCCCGGCGGACGTGCAGGAGGAGAAGGCCGTGCCGTCACCGCCGCGCATGCACGGCTCGGTCTACTCGAGCGTCGGCTACTCGCGGCCGCGTGTCGTGCCGCAGGACGTCGACCTGCATCGCGCCGCTGCATTGCTCAACGACGGCGAGAAGGTGGCGATGCTCGTCGGGCAGGGCGCGGCGGGTGCGGCTGACGAGGTCACCGAGTGCGCCGACAAGCTCGGCGCCGGCGTCGCCAAAGCGCTGCTCGGACGCAGCGTTCTTCCGGACGATCTGCCGTTCGTCACGGGGCCGATCGGCCTCCTCGGCTCGCGCGCGAGCTACGAGCTGATGGAGGGCTGCGACACGCTGCTGATGGTCGGGACGAGCTTCCCGTATTCCGAGTGGCTACCGGAGGAGGGCCAGGCGAAGTGCGTGCAGATCGACCTCGACGGTCGGCGCGTCGGTATGCGCTACCCCGTCGACGTGCCGCTCGTCGGAGACGCGAGAGAGACGCTGCGTGAGCTGCTGCCGCTGCTCGAGCGCAAGGAGGATCGAAGCTGGCGCGAGCACGTCGAGGAGCAGGTCGCCGAGTGGTGGCGCGTCGTCGAAGACCTCGCGCTCATGGATGCCGATCCGGTGAATCCGCAGCGTGTGATCTGGGAGCTGTCGAAGCGGCTGCCGGAGGACGCAATCCTCGCCGCGGACTCCGGATCGTCCACGAACTGGTGGGCGCGCATGCTGAAGCTCAAGCGCGGCAACCTCGCCTCGCTCTCGGGGACGCTCGCGACGATGGGGCCCGGAACGCCGTACGCGATCGCCGCGAAGCTCGCGTACCCGGACCGCCCGGTGATCGCGATCGTCGGCGACGGCGCGTTCCAGATGAACGGCATGAACGAGCTGCTCACCATCAAGCGCTACGCAGAGCGTTTCGAGGGCAAGGCGCCGCTCGTCATCTGCATCTTCAAGAACCAGGACCTCAACCAGGTGACCTGGGAGCAGCGTGCGCTCACGGGCGATCCGAAGTACCCGGGCACGCAATGGATTCCGGACTTCGACTACGCGCGCTACGCCGAGCTGGCAGGCGTCAAGGGGATCTCGTGCGACGACCCCGACGCTCTCGGCGCAGCGTGGGACGAGGCGCTCGCGACGCGTGGGCCCGTGCTGCTCGAGGTCACCGTCGACCCGGAGATCCCGCCGCTGCCGCCGCACATCCGCTGGGAGCAGGCGGAGAAGATGGCGAAGGCGATGGCGAAGGGCGATCCCGAGCTCGTCGGCGTGATGGAGAAGTCCTTCAGGGGGAAGCTGCAGGAGTTCAAGGAGTCGCTCCCGGGTCGGTCGTAGGGTGGCCGTCGCGACCCGAACCGACGTCGCCGTCGAGCACCTCTCCGTCGCTGCATACACGGTTCCGACGGACGAGCCCGAGTCCGACGGCACGCTCTCCTGGGACTCGACGACGATCGTCGTCGTCGAGATCGAAGCAGGTGGCCGGACGGGTCTCGGCTACACGTACGGGCCGGCGGCGATCGCGGCGCTCGTCGAAGCGGAGCTGCGCCCTTTGGTGCAGGGCTCGAATGCCATTGCGCCGATGTACACAGCTGTACAGCTACACAATCACCTTCGGAACGCGGGCCACCCGGGCATCGCCATGTCCGCCGTGTCCGCTGTCGACATCGCGCTCTGGGATCTCAAGGCGCGCCTTCTGGACCTCCCGCTCGCCGACATCCTGCCTCGAGCGCACGAGGCCGTTCCGGTCTACGGCAGCGGCGGCTTCACGTCGTACTCGCTCGAGCGTCTGCGGGAGCAGCTCGGCGGCTGGGTGGCCGAGGGGATCCCGCGCGTGAAGATGAAGCTCGGACGAGAGCCGGACCGGGACCCCGAGCGGCTCGACGCGGCGCGCGAGGCCGTCGGCGACGACTCGGAGCTCTTCGTCGACGCGAACGGAGCGTTCGGGCCGAAGCAGGCGCTCGACTGGGCGAGGCGCTACGCGGAGGAGTGGGGCGTGACGTGGTTCGAGGAGCCGGTCAGCTCCGGCGACCTCGACGGCCTGCGTTTCATCCGTGAGCGCGCGCCGCTCGAGGTCGCGGCCGGCGAGTACGCCTATGTCGCCGCCGACTTCCGCAACCTGCTCGGTCGCGTCGACTGCCTGCAGGCCGACGTCACCCGCTGCGGCGGCGTCACGGGCCTCCTCCGCGTCGCCGGCTTCGCGGAGACGCACGCGCTGCCGCTCTCGGGCCATTGCGCGCCCGCGGCCTCTCTGCACGCGCTGAGTGCGGTTCCGACGCTGCGCCATCTCGAGTGGTTCCACGACCACGTCCGCATCGAGCGCGTGTTCTTCGACGGCTTCGTCGAGCCGACCGACGGCGAGCTGCGCCCTGACGCGACGCGTCCCGGACACGGCCTCGAGCTCAAGCGCCCGGACGTCGAGCGGTACGCCGTCGCATGAGCGTCGATGCCAAGAAGCTCGCGCGCGAGCTCCACGGCGTCGTCGACGGCGAGGTTCGCTTCGGCGCCGGGACGCGCGCGCTGTACACGACGGGCGGCTCGAACTACCGGCAGGTGCCGATCGGCGTCGTGATCCCGAAGTCGATCGACGACGTCGTGACGACAATGGAGGTCTGCCGCGCGCACGACGCGCCGGTGCTCTCGCGCGGCGGCGGCACGAGCCTGGCCGGCCAGTGCTGCAACGTCGCCGTGATGATCGACCACTCGAAGTACCTGCGCGGCATCGTGGACGTCGACGCCGACGCGCGACTGGCCCGCGTCCAGCCGGGCGTCGTCCTGGACCAGCTTCGCAACCGTACTCAGCAGCAGTACGGCCTCACGTTCGGGCCCGACCCGTCGACGCACGACCACTGCACCTTCGGCGGGATGATCGGCAACAACTCCTGCGGCGTCCGCTCGATCATGGCCCAGTTCAACGGCCCCGGCCCGCGCACGTCCGACAACGTGCACGAGCTCGACGTGCTGCTCTACGACGGACGCAGGCTCCGGCTCCGCGAAGGAACTTCCGGCGACGAGGAGATCGACCGGCGATTGCTCGCACTGCGCGACCGCTACGCCGACCTCGTTCGCGAGCGCTATCCGAACATCCCGCGCCGGGTCTCCGGCTACAACCTCGACGACCTCCTTCCGGAGAAGGGCTTTCACGTCGCGCGCGCGCTCGTCGGCACCGAGAGCACCTGCGTCACGGTGCTCGAGGCGACGGTGCACCTGATCGACAATCCGCCGGCGCGCTCGCTGCTCGTGCTCGGGTACGAGGACAAGTACCGCGCCGCCGACGACGTCATGCGCGTGCTCGAGCACAGGCCCAACGGCCTCGAGGGAGTCGACCACCGGCTCGTCGAGGACATGAAGATCGTCGGCATCCACGACGAAGACCTGACGATGCTCCCCGAGGGCCGCGGCTGGCTGCTCGTCGAGTTCGGCGGCGACACGAAGCACGAGGCCGACGATCGCGCGCGCGAGTGCATGGACGCGCTCGGCCACGGCGACGGCGCGCCGACGGGCATGAAGCTCTACGACGACCCGCAGCAGGAGGAGCATGTGTGGAAGGTGCGCGAGGCCGGCCTGGGCGCGACCGCGTTCATCCCGGGCAGGCCCGACACGTACGAGGGCTGGGAAGACTCGGCGGTGCCGCCCGAACGGCTCGGCGAGTACCTGCGCCGTCTCGACAAGCTCGCGAAGCGCTACGAGTACGAGAGCGCGACCTACGGCCACTACGGCAACGGCTGCGTGCACGCGCGCTGGAACTTCGACTTCCGCACACGCGAGGGCATCGCCACGTTCCGCCGCTTCCTCGACGAGGCGTCCGACCTCGTGCTCGAGCTCGGCGGCTCGATCTCCGGAGAGCACGGTGACGGTCAGTCGAAGGCCGAGCTCCTGCCGAAGATGTTCGGCCCCGAGCTCATCGACGCGTTCCGCGAGTTCAAGTCGATCTGGGATCCGGAGTGGAAGATGAACCCCGGCAAGGTCGTCGACCCGAACCCGATCACGTCGAACCTCCGGCTCGGCACCGACTACCGCCCGCCGCAGGTCGACACGCACTTCGCGTTCCCCGACGACCACGGCAGCTTCGCGCACGCGACGACGCGCTGTGTCGGCATCGGCAAGTGCCGGCGCACCGATCCCGGCGGCGACGTCATGTGCCCGAGCTACCAGGTCACGCTCGAGGAGAAGCACACGACGCGCGGCCGCGCGCGGATCCTCTGGGAGATGCTGAACGGCGGCGAGCTCGACCTGTGGCGCTCGCGCGAGGTGTACGAGGCGCTCGACCTCTGCCTGTCGTGCAAGGGCTGCACGCACGACTGCCCGGTCAGCGTCGACATGCCCACGCTCAAGGCGGAGTTCCTGTCGCACCACTACAAGCGTCGCCTGCGACCGCGCGCGGCGTACGCGTTCGGCCTGATCGACAAGACCGCGCGCCTCGCGTCGAAGCAGCCGGCGCTCGCGAACGCGTTCATGCGCACGCCGGTCGCGAAGGTGCTCGCCGGCGCGCATGCCGAGCGGGAGTTCCCGGAGGTCGCGCCGCGGACCTTGCGCGACTGGTTCCGCTCGCGGCCGGACCGTCCCACGACGGGCAAGAAGGTCATCCTCTGGGCCGACACGTTCAACAACCACTTCCATCCGGAAGTCGGGGTCGCCGCGGTGCATGCGCTCGAGACGGCGGGGTACCACGTCACGATTCCGCGCGCGCACCTCTGTTGCGGCCGTCCGCTCTACGACTACGGGATGCTCGACCTCGCGCAGCGCTATCTCGACCGCGTGCTCGGCACGCTGCGCGACGAGATCCGCGCGGGCACGCCGATCGTCGGCATCGAGCCGAGCTGCATCGCGGTGCTGAAGGACGAAGCGCCGAAGCTGATGCCGAACGACGAGGACGTCAAGCGCCTCTGCAAGCAGTCGTTCCACCTCGCCGAGTTCCTCTGCCGCGAGGGCTACGAGCCGCCGCGGCTCGAGGGGCGCGCGCTCGTGCACGGCCACTGTCACGAGAAGGCGACGTCGGGCTTCGAGCCGCTGCAGCAACTACTCGAGAAGATGGGCCTCGACGTCGAGAGCTCGAACGGCGGCTGCTGCGGCATGGCCGGAGCGTGGGGCTACGAGAAGGCGCACTACGACGTCTCGATCGCGTGCGGCGAGCGCGCGCTCTTCCCGGCCGTGCGACGCGGCGACGACGACGTGCTCGTGGTCACCGACGGCTTCTCGTGCAAGACGCAGATCGAGCAGGGCACGGGACGGCGTGCGCTCCATCTCGCCGAGGTGCTGCACCTCGCGCACGGTCACACGGCCGAGGCGCCGCAGCCGACGGCGTCGACGCGCCTCGCCCGGGCCGGCGCTCTCGTCGCCGGCGCCGCCGCGGTCGTCGGCGGCGTCCTAGCGCTTCGCGAGCGCTAGCTCGGCCGCCTCGAGCAGGCCGTGGGCGACGCGGCGCGGCTTGCCCTTCGGGAACGGCCACTCGCGCTCCACGCGGTCGATCCAGATCGCATCGAGCCCGGCCGCCTTCGCGCCGACGACGTCCCACGCGTGGGCCGCGATCAGCGTGATCGCGCGCGGCTCGACGCCGAGCCGCTCCGCCGCGTGCCGGTAGACCGCCGGGTGCGGCTTGTAGAGCTCGACCTCCTCGACCGAGACGACCTCCACGATGCGATCGGCGAGGCCGGCCGCCTCGAGCAGCTTCTGCGTCTGCTTCTCGCCGTTGTTCGTCAGCGCGCCGACGAGCACGCCGCTCCCGTCGAGCAACTCGACCGCGGCGAGCGCCTCGCCGTCGGCGGGAAGCTCCTGCAGGAGCGCGAGCACCTCGTCCGCGTCGGCGCTCAGGCCGTTCCTCGCGATCGTCGTCTTCAGCGTCGACGCGGCGATGTCGGCGAACGGCTCGAAGCGGCCGGCGAGCGTCAGCGACGTCGCGGTGTGGAGCAGACGCTCGAACCAGGCGTCGAAGCCGGAGCCGCGGAGCCGTCGCTGCAAGGGCGCGACGTCGAAGAGCGTCCCCACGACGTCGAAAAGGACCGCGCGCCGCACCGTGCGACCGTACCCGTTCCGCCGCTCGCTAGTCTCGAATCGTGTTCATCGTCGACGGTCTCGAGAACGCGTTCCGGATGGCGTGGGAGGTCTGGTGGGCGCTCGTGCTCGGCTTCACGCTCTCCGGAATCGTCCAGGCGTGGGTGCCCCGCGCGCGGCTCGAGCGTGCCCTGGGCGGTGCGGGCGGGCGCCAGGTCGCGCTGGCCGCCGGCTTCGGAGCGGCATCGTCGTCGTGCAGCTACGCGGCGGTCGCGATCGCGAAGTCGCTCTTCCAGAAGGGCGCGAGCTTCGCCTCGGCGATGGTCTTCCAGTTCGCGTCGACGAACCTCGTGTTCGAGATCGGGATCGTCATGTGGATCTTCCTTGGCTGGCAGTTCACGCTTGCCGAGTTCGTCGGCGGGATCGTGCTCATCGCGCTCATGTGGCTCGGCGTGCGGCTCTTCGTCACACGGCGGCTCGAGGAGGAGGCGCGCGCGCACGCGGAGGCGGCGCAGGCCGGGCACGAGCACGTGTCGACGGAGTCCGGGCCGAAACTCCTCTCGCTCGACGCATGGTCGGCGGTCGCGCACAACTTCCGCGGCGACGCCGAGATGCTCTGGAAGGAGATCCTCGCCGGCTTCCTGATCGCGGGGTACGTCGCGCTGCTGCCGATGGGCTTCTTCAACGGCCTCTTCATCACGGACCAGGGCGGCGCACTGCAGCTGCTCGAGAACGTCCTCGTCGGGCCGATCGTCGCGGCGCTCGCGTTCGTGTGCTCGGTGGGAACGTTCCGCTCGCAGCGGTGCTGTGGGCCGGGGGCATCTCGTTCTCCGGCGTGATCGCGTTCATCTACGCCGACCTGATCGTGATCCCGATCGTGCTGATCTACCGCAAGTACTACGGCGGCAAGGTCACGGCGCTGATCGTCGCGATCATGTTCTCGACCATGGTCGCCGCGGCGCTGATCGTCGACGGGATCTTCAGCGCACTCGGTCTCGTGCCCACGCACCGGCCGTCGATCGAGTCGATCTCCGAGCGCGCGATCACGTGGAACTACACGGCCGCGCTGAACATCATCTTTCTCTTCGTGGCAGCCGGGCTCGTCGCGCTGACGCTGCGGCGCGGCGCGAAGGATCCCGTCTGCGGAATGACCGTCGATCGCGGGAAGACGCCCCATCGCAGCGTTCGGGCCGGCGAGACCGTGTACTTCTGCAGCGCGCATTGCAAGAAGCGCTTCGACGGCGATCCCGAGCGGCACGTCGTGGGCGACCAAGCGCCCGCGCATGCGCACCACCACTAGGGGGTACTGGCGCGCATGGACGAGCTGAGCACTGTGCGGGTCGTGCGGAGCGAGCCCGAAGCCGAGCTCCTGTGCGGGTTGCTCCGAAGCTCAGGCATCACGTGCACGCACCGGCCGACGAACCTGGCCGCCGGCGCGATGGACGGGGCGACCTCGAGCTTCGGGCCGCGCGAAGTCGTCGTGAACGCGAGCGACGCAGAGGAGGCGCGCGCCGTCCTCGACGCGCAGTCCGGGTAGACGATCCTCCCGCGCGAGCTGCCGCGTTCGGCGGTCAGTCGTCGCGAGTCGTGCGCTGACGCTTGAGCTGCGAGCGGCGCCGCTTCTCGTCGAGGCGGCGCTCGATCGACTGCTGCGACGGCTTCGTCGGCCGGCGCCGCCGCGGCACGTGCAGCGCATCTCGTAGCTGCGCGACGAGCCGCTCGAGCGCGAGCTCGCGGTTTCGCGACTGGCTCCGCTCGTCCTGCGCGATCGCCCGCAGCACCGGTCCCGCGCGCGCGACGACACGACGCTTCTGCGCCTCGGTCAGCGCGTCGGACACCTCGACCTCGAACAGCGCCTCGACGCGCGTCTCCGTCTTCTGCGCGTGCTGGCCGCCAGGCCCGCTCGAGCGCGAGGTGCGGAAGTCGACGTCGGAGAGGGGGAGGACGACGCTTCTCGTGACGCGAATAGACTCGCCGGGCATGGCGGCCATTCTGCTGGACGACCACGCGTGAAGGTCGGCGTGGACGCGATCGAGATCGCGCGCATCCGGCGCGCGCTCGAGCGGTACCCGGCGTTTCGCGAGCGTTGCTTCACCGAGGCGGAGCGCGCGTACTGCGACTCGCGCAAGAACCCGGCGCAGTCGTACGCCGGACGCTTCGCCGGCAAGGAGGCCGTCGGCAAGGCGCTCGGCCTCGGCGTCGCCCGTGCGTTCGCATGGCGCGACATCGAGATCGTCGGACGGCCGAAGCCGGGCGTGACGCTGCACGGTCGCGCGCAGGCGTGGGCGGAGCGCGTCGCCGCCGGCGCGATCGACCTCTCGATGACGCACAGCCGTGAGCTCGCGGTGGCGGTCGCCGTCGTCGCCGAGCGCTGATGCTCGAGCCCCTCTACACCGCCGACGAGATGAGGGCCGCCGAGGAGGGCCACGACGTCGCAACCCTGATGGAACGCGCGGGCCGGGCCGTCGCCGAGGAGGCGCTGCACAGCTTTCCGGACGCGCGGCGTTTCGCGCTCTTCGCCGGGGGCGGCGCGAACGGCGGCGACGGCAGGATCGCGGCGCGCATCCTGAAAGAGGAGCACGGCCTCGAGCAGGTCGAGGACGGGGCGGACCTCGTGATCGATGCGCTCCTCGGCACCGGGATGAGAGGTGCGCCGCGCGACGACGCCGCCGCGGCGATCGAGCGGATCAACGCGTCGGGCGCGCCCGTGCTCGCCGTCGACATCCCCTCCGGCGTGAACGCTTCCACCGGCGAGGTCGAGGGCGCGGCCGTCGACGCGGACGTGACGGTGACGATGCACGGTCGCAAGGTCGGTCTCGTCGTCGGGCCGGGGCGCTTCGGCGCCGGCGACGTGATCGTCGTCGACATCGGACTCGAGCCGCGTGAGACGGCGCACCGCCTCGTCACGCGCGACATCCTCGACCGCATCCCGCGCAGGCGCGATCCGGTGAACAAGTACTCGGCAGGCTCGGTGCTCGTCGTCGGAGGCGCGCGCGGGACGACGGGCGCAGCGGCGCTCACGGCGCGCGCCGCCTTCCGCGCGGACGCCGGCTACGTTGCGATCGCCGCGCCGGCGGATGCATTGCCGACGCTCGAGACGCTCGTGCTCGAAGCGGTCAAGCGGCCGCTCGAAGACGTCGGGGTTGCCGCCGGGCGCGCGTCCGCGCTCGCGCTCGGCCCGGGCCTCGGACGCAACCACAAGCCGCTCGTGCGCAAGCTCCTCTCGGAGACGCAGTTGCCGGCGGTCGTGGACGCCGACGGACTGCACGAGCTCGAGCCGTTCGAGCGCGAGGCGCCCACGGTGCTGACGCCGCACAGCGGCGAGCTGGGACGCCTCATCGGCGAGGAGTCGAAATGGGTGGACGCGCACCGGCTCGAGGCGCTCGCACGCGCAGTCGAGCGGTACCGGTGCGTCGTGCTGCTGAAGGGCGCGGACACGCTCATCGGCGCGCCGGACGCGGGCGTCTGGGTCGTCGGGGACAACGTTCCCTCGCTCGCGACGGCCGGCACGGGCGACGTGCTCACCGGCGTGATCGCCGCGTTTCTCGCCAAGGGGATGGACGCGCGCGAGGCCGCGGCCGCCGGCGCGCTCGTGCACCGGCTCGCGGCGGCGCGCGGCCCGAAGCGAGGCCTGGTCGCGAGCGACGTCGTCGAAGCGCTGCCGTCGTGCCTCGCTCCGAGCTGACGATCGACCTCGGCGCGCTGCGCCGAAACGTCCGCACCCTGCTGCGCGCGCTCGACGGCGCGGCGCTCTGGGCGGTCGTCAAGGCGGACGGCTACGGCCACGGCGCGGCCGACGTCTCGCGCGCGGCGCTCGACGCGGGAGCCTCCGCGTTGTGTGTCGCGACGATCCCGGAGGCGCTCGAGCTGCGCGCGGCGTTCCCGGAAGCGAGGATTCTCTGCATGGGGCCGACGGACGCCGACGACATCCGCCGGGCGAGGGACGCGAACATCGAGGTCGCGTACTCGGGCGGGGAGCTGCCCGACGGCGTGCGCGCCCACGTCAAGCTCGACACCGGCATGGGCCGGTACGGCATCTCGGAGCTCTCGGCGCCGACGCGCTCCGTCGTCGCGCTGATGAGCCACCTCGCGACGGCGGACACCGATCCCGGGTTCGCGCGAGAGCAGGTACGGCGGTTCGACGAGATCGTCCGCCCGTACCGCGGCAAGCTCGAGTGCCACATCGCGAACAGCGCCGCGGCGCTGCGGCTGCCGGAGGCGCGCTTCGACGCTGCGCGCTGCGGGGTTGCGATCTACGGGCTCTCGCCCTTCGGCGACGACCCCGCCGCCGACGGCCTCGAGCCGGTGCTGAGCTGGCGCAGCCACGTCGCCCAGGTGAAGCTTCTCCAGGCGGGCGAGAGCACGGGCTACCGGCGCCGCTTCGTCGCCGAACGTCCGACGTGGATCGGGCTCGTGCCGGTCGGCTACGCGGACGGCTTCCGGCGCGATCTCACGAGCACGCGCATCCTCGTCGACGGCGAGCCGGCGGAGGTCGTCGGCACGATCTCGATGGACTCGTTCGCGGTGCTCCTGCCTCGCGAGCTCCCGGCCGGCACGCCCGTGACGCTCATCGGCGACGGCGTGCGCGCCGACTCACATGCGGCGGTGGCTGGCACCATCAACTACGAGATCGTGACCGGCATCGAATCCGATTCAAGGCGCGCGAGCCGTGAGGTGGTCGACGTATGAGCCGTAGGCTCGACGGAGGCGACCAAAGAGCGGAGGGGCCGGCTTCGCCGGCGCTGGAGCGGGCATGAGCCACGACGACTCGGTTCGCGAGCGCTTCGCGGCGACCGCCGACGGCGTGACGGCGCACTCGCGCGGGCAGGTCGACCGGCTGCGCGAGGAGCTGCGGAGCTTCCTGACGCCGCTGAACGGCGACGAGCGCGCGCTCGACTCGGGCACCGGTGCGGGCACGCTCGCCCTCGCGCTCGCGCCGCTCGTCGGGGAGGTCGTCGGCGTCGATCTCGTTCCCGAGCTGCTCGAGGCCGCGAGGAGCGATGCGCCGTCCAACGCCACCTTCGTCGAGGCCGACGCGTCGGCGCTGCCGTTCGAGGACTTCTCGTTCGATCTCGCGTGCTCGCGCCGAACGCTGCATCACGTGAGCCGACCCGAGCTCGCCGTCGCAGAGCTGGCGCGGGTGACGCGCCCCGGCGGCCGTGTGTTCGTCGACGACCAGCTCGCGCCGATGGATCCGCTCGCGGCGTTCGAGCTCGACCGCTTTGAGCGCCGCCGCGACCCGTCGCATAACCGCACGCTCGCGGACGGTGACCTGCGCGACCTCTTCGCCGCGAACGGGCTCATGCTGCTGCGCAGCAAGGCCTTCACGCACCGGCGCGACCTCGACTTCTATCTCGGGCTCGCCGGCTGCACCGGCGAGGAGGCCGAGCAGGTGAAGGACCTCTCGCCGGGCGACCGCCTCCACTACGTCGCCGAGACCGGCTGGTACCTCTGCGTCAACCGCTACGGCTGAGCACGCCAGGCGGGCTCGAGGCTCCACGCCGCGCCGCTCGTGATCCGGCGCTGCTCGCTCCCGTCGGCACGCATCACGTAGAGCTCGCAGTCGTGCCGGGACCGGAGCGAACGTCGCTCGTCCCGACCGTGTACGCCAGGCGCTCGCGGTCCGGCGACCACGCGGGCGTTGAGGCGCCCGCAGCATCGGTCTTCGCCGGCGCAGGAGTCGTGAGCCGGCGCCTGTCGCTGCCGTCCGGGTGCATCACCCAGATCTCGCCGTAACCGTCGCTGTTCTCGGTGAACGCGATCTCGTCGGCCGGCTTCGCGCCTCCTCCGCCGCACGAGGCCACGACGAGGACGGGCGCGAGCAGCGCGACGAGACGTCTCACGGCCGGCGATACATACCACCGCGGCGGGAGATCAGGCGCGCGACGACGTTCGGCGCGACAGCCTGCAGGACGCCCGGCCAGCGGTACCAGCGCGGGACCGTCGTCTCGCGCGGCGGCTCGCCGACGCGGTCGGCGATGTGCCTCGCGACGTCCTCCGGGTCGAGGACGGCCCGGCGGAAGAACGGGCTCGCCAGAACGGACCGCTGCGGAAAGCCTTCCGTCTCGACGAAGCCCGGGTTCACGGTGTGCACGCGGATGCCGCGCGACCGCAGCGACGCGGACGCCGCGCGCGAGAACGCGAGCTGCGCGTGCTTCGACGCCGAGTACGGGCCGCTCGGCGGAAACGCGACGGTGCCCGCCACCGAGACGACGTTGACGACGTCGGAGGGACGTGCCGCCTCGAGGCCCGGCAGGAACGCGCGCAGGCACCAGACCCCGCCGAGGTAGTTCGTGCGGACGACCTGCTCGATCCGCTCCGGGTCGCCCTCGAGGAACGTTGCGCGCGCCGGGATGCCGGCGTTGTTCACGAGCAGCTTGATCTCCGAATGCCGCTCGAGCACGCGGGCCGCGACCTGCTCGACCGCTGCTCGATCCGAGACGTCGCAGAGCTCGTACTCGCCGCCGACCTCGTGGGCGAGCGCGCGCAGCCGCTCCTCGCGGCGCGCGAGCAGGACGCAGAGCCAGCCGCGCGAGGCGAGCTCGCGCGCGAGCGAAGCTCCGATCCCGCTGGACGCCCCGGTGACGACCGCTACTTGCACACGCGGACGCGACGGACTGCCGTCACGGTGCGCCCGGCCGCGTCGCGCACCGTCGCGCGCAACACGTGCTTGCCCTTCTTCGCCTGCTTCGCCTTCCAGTCCGTGAACGCGAGGCCGGCGGCGTCCGCCTTCTTCGTCCCGACCTTCTTCGCATCTGCACGGAAGACGACGGGCTTCAGCGTCTTGTTCGACCCCGCGACGACCACGAGCCGCGTCGTCGAGCGCAGGCACTGGTTCTTGCCGGGGACGAGCCACGTGAGCGTTGGCTTGTTCACGACGACGATCTTCGCGGCGCGGTAGTTCGTGTTCGGCAGGACGTTCGCGCCGATCGTGTTGACGTTCTTCGCCTCCTGGTTGTCCGACGCGCTCACGACGACGCTCTTCTTCTTGTTCGCGGCCGTGATCTTCGGCGCGTTCGACGGCAGCGCGAAGAGCACGAGCCCCGTCGTGGGGTCGTAGGCGGACGCGCCGACCAGGACGTTCGAGTTGTAGCTCAGCACGAGCGAGAGCGGATCGACGCCGGACTGCCCGTCGGTCGCGCGCGCGACGATCGTCGGGCGACCGGCCGAGAGCCTCGTCGTCACGAGCTTCAGCGCCGGCGGCGCGAGGTCGTTGACCCAGGCCTTGAGGATGTACTGGCCGGGCAGCGACTGATTCGTGAAGGCGTCGCTGCCGGAGTCGACCGAGACGTAGTAGCGCTTCGTCAGCGGGAAGACGGCGCCCGCCGTCTCGATGTCCGCGCGGTAGTCGTACATGAGGCCGTTGACGTTGACCGGCACGCCCGCGTAACCCTGGACGTCGTTCTCGTCCTTCGACCCGAGCACCCAGGGATCGATCTCGGAGTTCGCCGACTGCGACACGACCGAGACGCCGAAGTTCACCACGGGCACGGAGATCTGGATCGTGTAGAGCTTCTCCGCGCCGGGCTCGTTCACCGCGGTGCCGACGTAGTTCGTCGGCGGGCCGAACGTCCACGTCGGGAAGCGGTACTGCGTCACGCGGCTCTGCCCGGTGACGGTGTCGCCCTGCTGCAGTGCCTTGAGCTCCGTCGCCGGGACGTTCGCGAGAGCCGGCCGCGTGACCTCGAAGTAGTACGGGATGCGCCGCGAGACGGTGCCCTTCGTCAGCACGACGAAGCCCATGTTGTCGCCCGCCGCCGCGCCGGAGGACGCGTGGGCGGTCACCGGCAGGTCGACCTCGCCTCCCGGCGCGAGCGTCGCGAGCGGCGGCACCGTGATCGTCGTGCCGCCCGATGCGCTCTGCGCCTGCAGGGTCACCGTCCACGTTCCCGCGCCGTTGCCGGCATCGCTGATCTGCAGGAGCGAGCTGCGCGACACTGCGCCGTTCGTCACGTTCAGCTCGGCGAGCGACACCGAAGACGGGTCGCTGAAGATCTGGGGATCGTTCGCGCGCGCGACGTTGATCAGCCCGGCGCCCTCGAGCGTGACCGCCGCCTCGCTCGTCCGCTCGGTGTTGCCCCACGCCGCGCCGGCCGTCGTCATGAGCGCCGATTTGACCTGCTGGGTCGACCACGTCGGGTGCTGCTGGACGAGCAGCGCCGCAGCGCCGGTCACGTGCGGCGTCGCCATGCTCGTCCCGTCGAAGACGGCGAACGGCGAGCCGGCGAACTCGGTCAGCGTGGAGGAGAGGATCTGCCCGCCGGGAGCGGCGAGGTCGGGCTTCAGCAAGTGTCCGAAGGCCGTCGGCCCGGCGCCCGAGAAGCTCGTGACGATGCCGCTGCGTCCGGTCGCGATGTCCTCGTACCCGCGGCCGACGCGGATCTGGATGCGGCCGGCCGAGCCCATCGCGGCGCGCAGCGCTGCGCCGTCGACGTCCGCGATCATCCCGCCCGGGATCTGCAGCTGCAGCGGAATCGGGCTTGCTTCGCCGAAGCGGTTGTCGACGACGACGATGCCGATCGCGCCGGCCGCCTGCGCGCGACCCGCCTTCGACGCGAAGGAGCAGATCCCCCGGGAGACGAGCGCGATCGCGCCGGTCAGCGAGTTCGCGGGCAGCGGGTTGTCCGAGCCGTTCGGATCCGCGGCGCTGCCGCAGAGGTGGCGCTCCACGGGCTGGCCGTTCCTGCCGACGATCGAGCCGATGTCGACGAGCGTCTGGTTTGCGCTCGCCCAGGCGGGCGGCGTCGTCCCTCCGGTCTGGATCGGCGCGTGCAGCACTTCCGCGCCTGCGCTGTTGAACGCGCCGAGCGCGGGGGCGAAGACCTGAGAGTTGGAGACTGCGGCGACGGAGATCGCGTCGGGAGCGGTGCTCGGAGAGCCGGCAGTGCCGAAGCCGAAGTCGTCGCGGTCGTTGCCCGCGGCGATGACGGGTACGACGCCCGCAGCGGCGACGTTGTCGACCGCCGCGACGAGAACGTCGTTCAGCGGCTCGGCCTGCGGCCCGCCGCCGGAGAAGTTGATGACGTCCATCCCGTCCTTGACCGCCTGCTCGAAGGCATCGGCGATCTCGGGCGACTCGGCGATGTGGCCGACGGGCGACGGAACGTTGAAGACGCGGTAGTTGCCGATGAACGCCTTCGGCGCGACACCCGACAGCCCGCACGTCGGCGGGTGGTCGTTGCCCGCAGGCGCGCACGTGTTCGCGTCACCGGCGGCGATGCCCGACACGTGCGTCCCGTGGAACGACGACTTGCGATCGAGCGGCAGCTTCCCTGCAGCGCCCGAGCCCGGGCCGGGGAAAGCGCGCGCGACGATGATCTTCCCGTTCGTGAACTTCGTCTGGCCGAGGGGGAAGCCGGTCGGCGGGGTGAAGCCCGTGCCGCTCAGGAACGGGTTCGTGTTGTCGACGCCGTCGTCGACCACGCCGATCTTGACTCCCTCGCCGTTGCCCCCCGTCGCCGCGTGGAACACGTCGGCGCCGATCACGGCCGGGCTGCGGTTCAGCGCGAGGTGGTAGGTGAAGCTCGGCCACACGCGGGTGGCGAAGCTCTGGCGCGAGAGCTTCGGCAGCTCCTTCGCGGGCAGCGATACGGCGAGCGCGTTCAGGACGACCTGGTAGCGCAGCGAGACGCGCGCATCCGGAATCGTCCGCTTCAGCTGCGTGATCGCCGCGGCCTGCTGCGCCTCGATCCGGGCGACGTAGGCCTTCGCAGTGCTCGAGCCGACCTCCAGCCGGTGTGCGGCGCCTGCGGCGTAGAGGCCGCGGCCGTACGCCTGCGCGAGCGGCGGCAGCTTCAGCGAGACGATCACACGGATGCGGCCGTCGTGGTGTCCGCTCGGGATCGTCACGTGCCCGGCGCGGACGCGCGGGTAGGTGAGCTCGCCGAAGTCGCGGCGAATAGGCTGGAAGGCTGCCGACGCAGCGGGGACGGCAGTAAGCGCCGCCAGTACAGCGAGTACGAGGAAGCGACGCAAGAGGGCCAAATGTAGCCGAAGTTCCATAAAGTCCCTTCATCGATTTCGAGGGAAAGACCGGACTGGTTCTCGGCGTCGCGAACAAGCGCTCGATCGCGTGGGCGATCGCGCGGCGGCTCGCGGCCGGCGGCGCGCGGCTCGCGTTCACCTTCCAGGGCGAGCGGATCGAGTCGAACGTGCGGGAGCTCGCGTCGCAGGTCGACAGCCCGCTCGTCACCGCGTGCGACGTCCGCTCGGACGAGGACGTGGCGCGCGTGTTCGGCGAGGTGGGCGAGGCGTTCGACGGCGGGCTCGACCTGCTCGTCCACTCGGTCGCGTTCGCGGCGGCGGAGGATCTCGAAGGTCGGTTCGTCGACACGCCGCGCGACCGCTTCTGGATGGCGCTCGACGTGAGCGCGTACTCGCTCGTCGCGTGCGCACATGCCGCCGAGCCGCTGTTCGAGTCACGAGGCGGCGGCGCGATCGTGACGATGACGTACCTCGGCGGCGAGCGCGCGGTGCCGCACTACAACGTCATGGGCGTCGCGAAGGCGACGCTCGACTCGTCGGTGAAGTACCTCGCGTGGGATCTCGGCGAGAAGAACGTACGCGTGAACGCGGTCTCCGCAGGGCCGGTGCGCACGCTCGCCGCGCGCTCGATCGCCGGCTTTCCGACGATGGAGGCGATCGTCGAAGAGCGCGCGCCGCTGCATCGTCATGTCGACGCGGACGACGTGGGCGCGGCGGCCGCGTACCTGCTGAGCGACGACGCGCGCAACGTCACCGGTACGACGTTGTACGTCGACAGCGGGTACCACGCGATGGGCATGTAGAGACTCGTGACACACGTCCGGCTTTGCCTCCGCGCCCCGTGTTCATGCGGGTTTGAGGCGCTCGGACACGGCTTGGTTACTCATTCCGGATCCGTGTTGACCGCGAGCGCCTTCGGTGAGGCACTCGATTGGCAGGCGGCTCTAGAAACGCGCTGTTCTCGACCTCGTGTTGTCGGCGTGATGTCACAGCGAGCCCCTCGTAGGAGAAGGGTTCGTCGCCGGTGCAGGCGACGCTGTCGCCGGACCCTCAGTTCGCTGAGTCGCGATGTGCGTGGCGATGCGCTCGGCATCCCTCGCCGACCCCGCGATCAGCATCGACGTGAACGATGCGCGTGCCCGGTGCCGGGGAGAGGCTCGCCCAAGGCGAGCCTCTCCGGTCGTTCCGCTGCGTTGCGTTAGCAGCTGAGGGCGGTTTCTATGTCTTCCGCTCGGGCGAGCAGCGAGGCCGCCTGCTCGCTCCTCAGCTTCTTGCCGCTCTGTGCGTTTACCTCGTTGCTGAAGGCGACCAGTTGGGCGCACGCGTCCACCGTGTCGTTCGCGGCCACGCTGTCGGCGATCGCCGCAACTTTGCTTGCGAGGCTGGCTCCGGGTCCGACGCCCGCGACGGCAGTAGCGAGCTCGTCGAGCTGCTCGGCCGCGTCCTTGACCGCGATCGCGGCGCTCGTGGCGGAAACGGTGACCACGAGCAGCGGGTAGGTCGCTGTCACCTTGCAGCTGAGCAGGCCGCCCGCGTCGGCCTCGGTGGGCGTGTAGGACGAACCCGTTGCGCCGGCGATCGCGGTTCCGTCGAGGAACCACTGGTAGCCGTCGAAGCCGAACGCGCTGCGCGAAGGCTGTTGCCCGGCCCAGCTCGACCACGTGTCGGCGCCGCAGGTCTGCGCGGTGCCGACGCCGCCCGTCCCGCCGACCGACGGCGCCGTGACCGACGCGGCCGCCGCGCCCACCCCGATCCGCCCGATCGCCGGGTTCGTCGGGTTAGTGGCCTGATCGGTGAACCAGACGTTGCCGTCCGAGCCCGACCAGATCCCACCCGGAGCGCTGCCCGCGTTCAGACCGCTGGTGAAAAAGGTGATCGTGTGCGCGGTCGGATTCATCACGTAGATCGACCGGGTCGTGCCCTTGTCGCCGAACCAGAGGTTGCCGTCCGGGCCGACCGCGATCCGGCCCAGGTTGGCGCCTGGGTTCAGACCTGTGCTGAACTCGCTGATCGCGTGCGTGGCCGGGTCGATCCGACCGACCGCCTTCGTGGTGCCGTTGTCGGTGAACCAAAGGGCGCCGTCCGGGCCAACCACGATCGAAGCACCCGGAGCGCTCCCCGTGTTCAGACCGGTGCTGAACTCGCTGATCGCGTGCGTGGTCGGGTTGATCATCCCGATCTTCCCGGGCGTACTCTCGGTGAACCAGAGGTTGCCGTCCGGTCCCGCCACTAACCCCTGCTGCAGGGCGGCTGTCGGGGTGAGGCCGGTACTGAACTCGCTGATCGCGTGCGTGGTCGGGTTGATCATCCCGAGCGCCCTGGGGGTGCCGCTGTCGGTGAACCAGACGTTCCCGTCCGGGCCTGGCGCGATCCCGAGCGGCATGCTGCTCGCGGGCAGGCTGAACTCGCTGCTCGCGTGCGTGGTCGGGTTGAACATCCCGATCGCCCTGGTCGTGCCGGGGTCGCTGAACCACATGTTCCCGTCCGTACCCATCGCGATCGACCGCACCGCGCTCCCCGGATTCAGGCCGGTCGTGAACCTTGCGACCGTCCCGCCCGTCGTGACCTGCCCGACCGAGCCGGTCCGGTCGCTGAAGTAGAGGTTCCCGTCGGGGCCTGCCACGACCTGGGCGGGATCGGTACTCGGGGCGGTGAACTCGGTGATCTGCCCCAGCGGCGCCGCGCCGGCGGCGCCGACGCAAGCCGCCAGCAGTGCACCGACCACCACCGTGAAGCGCGTGACGCGCCGAAGAAAATGAAGAGTCACGAAAAATTCCTCCTTCGTATGTGACCGGTTCTCCCGGACTGCAAGACGAGTCCGATCGAACCACCAGCGGTCTTCAGGCTCTTCGGGATCGCCCCGAGATTCGCCGCGAACCAGGGAAAGCCCTGAGACTCCGGCAGAGCATGTCACGGTTGGGACGGTTGCGCCAGGGAGCCGCGTGGCCGACCGCTGGACGGTGGCCTACCCGTGCCGCGCGGCGGGGGGCAACGTCATCGAGGCACGCAGCGACTTGTACGGCGTGTCGGGGACGGTGATCAGGCCGCGAGTCGGCCGGTCGAGGTCGAACGTGACGAGCAGCAGCATCGTCACGAGCACCGTTGCGAGCACCATCGGCCAGAGGCCGCGGCCGAGCACCGACAGGTAGAGCCCGAGCAGCCCGAGGGCCACCGCGGCTCCGATCACCTCGAGCGCGAGAACCGACCCCGGCACGCGGTTGTTGAGCGCCGAGACGCGCACGGTCTGCTCGTCGATCATCGTGTTCAGCGCGTCCACGTACAGCCTCGGCACGGACGCGACCGGCGCCGCTCCGATCGCCTCGCCTCCCAGGCCCCACAGCCGTCGTTGGACGGCGTCCTCCTGGGCGATCGTGCGTCGCATCGCGGGACTGTTCGGCACCTCGTGCGAGAGGCGAAGCGCAAGGTCGTTGTAGCGGCGCAACAGCGCGAGCGAACGCGTCCGGACCGGTTCGGCGAGGAGTTGCGCCCGCAGATATGTCGTCCCGATCGCGTTCGCGTCGGAGACGACCGCAGCGCGGCGATCCTCGTACCGGCCGACCGCAAGGGAGAGACCGAACGCGAGGATCAGCCCGACCAGTCCCAGCAGCGCCGCCTGTAGCACCCCGAAGGGCTCGCGCAGCGTCTCGTGATGCTCGCGCAGGCGGCGACCGAGCAGCACTCCCGCGCCGGTCACGCCCGCGACCACCGCGAAGATGATCAGGGCAAGCTCCCAGCTGCTCAGCGAAAAGAACGACACGGTCCGAGCGAGATCGTATGGAAGGAGTGACGCCGAGGCCGCTACGCGTGAGTGGCGCAGGCATTAGCCTCGGCGGAATGAGCTCCGGGCGGCGCAGGGTCGTGGTCACAGGGCTGGGCATGGTGAGCCCGCTCGGGAACACCGTCGACGACTCTTGGCAGGCGCTGATTGCGGGCGAGTCGGGCGCAGGGCCGATCACGCGCTTCGACACGAGTGACTTCCCGGTGAGCTTCGCGTGCGAGGTGAAGGAGCTCGACGTCGGCAAGTACATCGAGGCGAAGGCTGCGCGCCGCATGGATCGCTGCACGCATCTCGCGCTCGCAGCGGCGCGTCAGGCCGAGGCCGATTCCGGGCTCGACGTCCGCGCAGTGGGCGAGCGCGCCGGCGTCGCGGTGGGCACGGCGATGGGCGGCGTCGAGTCGTTCGAGCAGTCCGTCGAGCAGCTGGACGCGCGTGGCGCCTCGCGGTTCAACCCCTTCCGGATCGTGCAGATCATCCCGAACCTCTCCGCCGGCTGGGTCTCGATCGCGCTCGGCACGCGTGGTCCGCTGCTGACGGAGTCGACCGCGTGCGCCGCGTCGAACATGGCGATCGGCGACGCATTGGACGCGATTCGGCTCGGTCGCGCAGACGTGATGTTCGTCGGCGGAACCGAGGCGCCCGTCACGAAGCTCGGCACCGCCGGCTTCGCCGCGATGCGTGCGACGTCGAGGCGGAACGACGATCCGAAGGCCGCGTCACGCCCGTTCGACGGCGAGCGCGACGGATTCGTGATGGGCGAAGCGTCGGCGATGATCGTGCTCGAGGAGCTCGAGCACGCGACCGCGCGCGGCGCGACGATCTACGCGGAGCTGATCGGCTACGGAGTCTCGTCCGACGCCAGCCATGTCTCGGATCCCGACCCGACGGGCGAGAATCCCGCGCGCGCGATGCGGATGTCGTTCGCGGACGCAGGCATCGAGGCCGAGGACGTGGGCTACGTGAACGCGCACGGCACGTCGACGCCCGCGGGCGACGCAGGAGAGACGCGGGTGCTGAAGCTCGCGCTCGGCGAGGACAAGGCCCACCGCACACCCGTGTCGTCCACGAAGGGCGCCACGGGCCACTCGCTCGGCGCGGCGGGCGCGGTGGAGGCGGTCTTCACGATCCTCGCGCTCAACCGCTCCGTCCTGCCGCCGACGATCAACCAGACGACGCCCGATCCCGACTGCGACCTCGACTACATCCCGAACGAGGCGCGGGCCGAGCAGGTCGAGGTCGCGGTCTCGAACGCGTTCGGCTTCGGCGGGCACAACAGTTGCGTCGTCTTCCGCCGCTGGACCGACTAGCCGGTAGCCGCATCGCCGATCTCGTGCGTGGACTCCGGCAAGTCGGTGGAGCCGGGGCGGCGCGCGCCGGCGCCGCCCCGTCTTCACGAGCTGAGCTAACGGGTCGTCAGCAGTGGAAGCCGCCCCCGTCGAGCCCGGGGCCGGTGATCTGCGGTCTGTTCGCTCCACCTCCGGGTGGATAGACGGTGTCCCACCATTGCGTGAAGAAATCGGTCAGCGCCGCTTTGCACGGCCCGGTCGCCGACGGCAGGAACGACCTGAACGCCGATTCGAGTTGCGCTTCGGTGATGCTCCCCTGGCGGTAGGTGTTCTGGATCTGCTGGAGCGCCGCCGCGAAGTTCGCGGGCCCGAGGATTCGGCGCAGCGCGATGTAGGCGATGCCCGGCCGGTTGTACGTCTTCGAGCCCGAGAAGAGCGTGTACGGGCGCGGATCGGACGGCGCGCCGGTCCACATCAGGTCGGAGCCTGCGTAGTACTGGTTGAAGCTGTCGACGAGACTCTGTTCGAAAGCCGCGCTCGACCCACCCGCGGCGGCCTGGGCGTTCCGCGCGATGAAGAGGAACTCTCCGAGCGTCGCGAGCCCCTCTTTGAAGAACGTGAGGTTGTAGTTCGCCTCGGAGACGTTGTCGCCCCACCACTGGTGCATGTTCTCGTGGTGGAGCGTCTGCAGGTCGATCGACGCGTTCGCGAACGTGATCTTGGTCTGCATCTCCTCTTCGAAGCCGGCCGCGGGGACGCCGATCACGACGCCGTCGGTCGTGAACGGATAAGCGCCGTTGAACGCGGTCTGGAACACGAGGACGTCTTCCTGCATGTCCATGATCGCCTTGTTCGCGGCCGCCTTGTTCTTCGGCACCGCGAGATCCTGCGCCTCGTAGTACTGGATGCCGCTCGGGGCGAGGCGCACGCTCAGGTCGTACGAGCCGATGCTGTTCTCGACGAGATAGGACGCGATTCCCTCCGGCGAGTGCCAGTGCCAGGTCGTCGACCCACCAGGGAAGCTCGCATCGGGAAGGTTCACGACCTGTGAGACGAGCTCGCCGTTGCCGATCGCCGTCTTGCCGAACGGAACCGTGTCGTAGAAGTCGTACGTCGGCTTCGCGCTCGGATGGTTGTTCAACGGCATCCAATCCTCGGTCGCGACCGGCTCCGTCGTGACGAAGCTGCCTGCGTCGTTCGGCTGGTCGACCCTGAACCAACCCTCGGTCGTGCCGTCGCCGTCGTTGTGCACGCCGGGCCTGCCCGTGTAGTCGACCTCGACGACGAAGCTCGCGCCGCTCGCGATGGGTGTCGACGGCGTGATGACGAGCTTGTTCGCCGGGCACTGCGTGCCGTCCAGGTCGAACTGCTTGTTCGGGTTCGACGTCAGCAGCTCGGGCGAGCAGGCGGGCGGGAACGGATTGTTCTCGGGCCCACCGACCGGGTTGAGCTCGCCGGCCTCGTGCGCCCGCGGGTCGGGATCGTTCTGGCCGTTCGGGTCGCCGGGATACGTCGGCTGGACGAAGGTGAAGCTCGCCGGCTGACCGTTCACGAGCACAGACCCGACGGTGAGGTTGGGGCCGTCCTTCGTGTTCGGCGACGTCCGTTCGAAGTCGAGGCTGAAGTCGGTCAGGCATTGCGTCGCCTGGTTGCCGAGCACGACGTGGGTTCCCGGGAGGAACAGGTTCGACGCGGTGTAGTAGTTCAGGAAGACGTCGGTGTGGACGCTCGTGTAGCCGCCGTTGCCGGTCTCCGGGTAGACGTGCGCGCCGAACGGCGACAGCGAATGCGCACCGGACGAGCACGCCGCGCTCGACGCACCCGCGGACGCGCGGGCGCGCTTGAGGGATTGCGATCCGATCTGGAGGTGCCGCTCCGCCGTCACACACCCGAGCGCGCCGCTTCGCCCGGCGCGCCGCACGCAAGCGACGAGTGCGTACGAGCCGTCGCGGAGAGCGCGCGGCAAACGGATGCGAAGGCCGAATGCGCCCGAATCGTGTGCCGCGAGGCTGACCGGCGCACCGCCGACGGCGAGCGGCCTGCTGCCGACGCGGAGGAGATGAGCGACGACCCGGCCGCGCGCGGCGGCACTGCCCTCGTTCGCAATCGCTCCCCGGACCGCGTATGTGCGGCCCGCGCGTACGTGACTCGGTGCCGACGTGAGCTGCGAGATGACCAGCCGTGCGCCGGCGATGCTCGGCAGCTGCGCCAACAGCGACGCGCGTGGCGATCCGGATCCTGCAGGCTGCGGTGGACGGGCCTCGGCTCCGAGCGGCGCGAGCAGTGCAAGCAGCAGCGCCGCGCCGACGGGCGCCAGCATTCGCGAAGTCTTCATTGCAATCCCCCTTGTCGCGGTGCCGGGTGTTATCAGGGTTGGCGGCCTGCTTGTCAAGTTGCGACGCTTCTCGGCAGATGACGACGGAGATCGTCGGCAGGGATGAGGAGCTCGCCTCCGTCCACGCCTTCATCGGCGCAGCGGAAGAGGGCGCAGCCGCGCTCGTCCTCGAGGGCGAGGCGGGAATCGGCAAGTCCACGCTCTGGCGCGCCGGCGTCGCGCATGCTCGTTCGCGAGGCATGCGCGTGCTCGTGTCGCGACCGGCCGAAGCCGAGCGCGGTCTTGCTCACGTGGGGCTCGGCGATCTCTTCGAGGAAGCCGTCGACCTCCTGCCCGCTCTGGCAGCGCCGAGGCGGCGCGCGCTCGAGGTCGCGCTGCTCCTCCACGAGGCTTCGGACGAAAGCGTCGATCGCCGTTCGCTCGCCGTCGCGGTGCGCAACCTCCTCGAGCTTCTCGGCGAACGCGACACGGTTCTCATCGCCGTGGACGACGTGCAGTGGCTCGACCCGTCGTCCTCCAGCGCACTCGCCTTTGCGCTGCGCAGGATGGATTCGGATCGAGTGCTCCTGCTGCTTGCGCGCCGGCTCGGCGATGAGGCGCAGACGTCCGGGATCGAGCGAGAGCTTGCCGCCGATCGCGTCCGGCGAGTGCCGGTCGGACCGCTGAGCGCCGGCGCTCTCCACCGCTTCTTGCGCGACCGGCTCGGCACGTCCTTCGCGCGCCAGACGCTGCTTCGCATCCACGAGCGGTCGGGCGGCAATCCGTTCTTCGCGCTCGAGCTTGCCCGCGTCCTCGACGCCGACGTCGACCCGCTCCAGCCGCTCCCTGTCCCCGAGACGCTCGAGGAGCTCGTCCGCGCGCGGATCGACGCACTCCCTGCAGCCACCCGCCGGGCGCTCGCGTTCGCCTCCGCGCTCGGCACGCCTTCGGAGTCTCTGCTCGGCCGGGCGGGCGTCGCGGTCGAGGCCCTCGAACCGGCCGTTGCCGCGCACGTCATCGAGCGCGAGAACGGCGCGATTCGCTTCACGCACCCGCTGCTCTCATCGGTTCTCTACCAGGCGCTCGGCGAAGAGCGGCGCAGCGTTCACGGACGTCTCGCCGGAGTCGTCGACGACCCGCTGCTGAGCGCCCGTCATCTCGCGCTCGCGACGGATGCGCCCGACGCCCGGGTCGCGCGGGTGCTCGACGACGCGTCGACGCTGGCGGCCGATCGCGGAGCGTCGGCCGTCGCGGCCGAGCTCGCCGAGCAGGCGGTCCGCCTGACACCGTCGGATAGTCGCGAGGAACGTCATCGCCGAGCGCTCGCTGCTGCGCGTGCACATCAGGCGGCCGGGGAGTGGACGCGAGCGCGCACGATCGCGACCGAGCTGTTGGCCGAGACGGGGATCGGCGCGGTGCGAGCCGACGTCCTCGTCCTTCTCGCGGACGTCGACAGGGAAGATCGTTCGATCGCCCTGCTCGAGGAGGCCCTGCGCGAAGCGTCGTCGCGCCCGGCGCTCCGGTCGGTCATTCACTGCCGCATCGCGTGGGCCGCACGATTCGAGGGAAGCTTCGACCACGCTCGCGCAGCCCTCGAGCTCGCCGACGAGATCGACGACGACGTGCTCCGTCGGCGCGCTCGAGCGGTGCAGGCGATCCTCGGCTGGTTCGTCGGCGAGTCCGAGGCGCCGGAGGATCTCCCGGCGATGGCACACGACTTCGCGGACGCCGTCGGCGGCGAGCAGTTGGTGCGCGAGGGGACACAGGCGGTCGTGAACACGCTCGCGCCTTCGTCGAAGAGGGACGAGGCTCGCACGCTGCTCGAGCGCGAGCACCGAGAGTGGAGCGAGAGGGACGAGCCGCGCTCAGCTCGGGCTCTCTGGGGCCTCGCCTGGGTCGAGCTCTTCGCGGGGCGCTGGGATCTCGCGGCCGCGCACGCCGGCCGCGCGCACGACATCTCGATCCAGTACGGGCTCGAGGTGCCGCAGGATCACCTTCCGATCGCCGTCATCGCCGTCCATCGCGGCGACCTCGGGCTCGCACGCGGGCATTCCGAACGGGCGCTCGGGCTCGCCCGCGCGCAGTCCGCGCATATCGGTCTGCCGCAGCACCACGCAGTCCTGGGGCTCGTCGCGCTCTGGAGCGGAGATCCGTCGAGTGCTGCACAGTGGCTCCAGGAGGCCGAACGGCTGGCGGCGGCGCTCTCATGGGGCGAGCCGAGCGTCCGCTGGTGGACAGCCGACCACGCCGAGCTCCTCCTGGAGCTGGGCCGCTCGGGCGACGCCATCCGGCTCGTCGACGTCTGGGAAGCCGACGCGGCGCGGGTTGCGCGCGAGTGGGTGCTCGCCTCCGTCGCGCGATCGCGCGGGCTCATCGCCGCCGCCGACGGCGACGTCGCCCGGGCCAGCCTGCTCCTGCAGCAGGCGGTCGCGCAGCACGAAGCCGTCGGAGATCCCTACGGGCGGGCCCGCGCGCTGCTTGCGCTCGGCATCGTCCACCGACGCGCGCGGCAGAAGCGTGCGGCCCGCGACGCGATCCTCGCGGCGCTGGACGGCTTCGAGCGACTCGGGGCTCTGACCTGGATCGAGAAGGCGCGTCAGGAGCTCGGCCGCATCGGCGGGCGCAGTCGTGAGGAGGGACTCACTGCGGCCGAGCGTCGTGTCGCGGTTCTCGTCGCCGAAGGGCGCACCAATCGCGAGGTTGCGGCTGCCCTGTTCCTCGGCGAGCGGACGGTCGCGAGCCATTTGACGCACATCTACGCCAAGCTGGGCGTCCGCTCGCGCACCGAGCTCGCGCGCAAAGTTCAGACGTTCTGACGTTTCCACCGCAAAGCCTCGGTCGTAGCGTCGAGGCATGCCGAGCTACCTCGTCGAGACGTACCTCGCGCGTGGCCAGGCGGGAGAGCGTGCAGCCCGCGAGCGACGCATCCGCTCGGTCGTCGAGGAGCTGACGCAGCAGAGCACACGCGTCCGCTTCGAACATTCAATCTACGTTCCCGAGGAAGAGATCTGCTTCTTCGTCTTCGACGCGCCGTCGGGTCGCGAGGCCGCGCTTCTCGCGCATCGCTCCGGGCTCGAGCCGATCCGCGTCGTCGAGGCCGTCTCGTCCTGGAAGGAGGAGAGATGAAGAAAAGGGCAGCTCAGCTCAAGACGCTGCTCGTGCTCGTGGGAGTCCTTCTCGTGGCGGCGACCGCTTCGTTTTCGGCCTCGGGGAAGCCGACCAAGCCCGCCCTGGTTCCGCCCGACGCGGTGCTGACCTGGAACACGTATACGGTCAACGCGGTTCGTTCGTCCGTGCCGACGAAGGTGCAGACCGACGGGATGGTCTACATGTCGTACGTGCAGGCGGCGGTATACGACGCCGTGACGAAGCTCGAGGGACGGTACGAGCCGTATCACGACTTCGCGTTCGAGGGAGCGCCGGGGGCGTCGGTGCAGGCAGCGGTCGCTGCGGCGGCGCGGACGACTCTCGACAACTATCTGCCGGACCAGCAGCCGGTCGTCGATGCCGAGTACGCGACCTATCTGGCGACGTTGACGGGCGACGTCGCGGGCGGCGTCGCCGTGGGCGAGGCGGCGGCGCACGACCTGATCGCGTTCCGCGCCGGCGACGGCCTGAAGGCGGCGACCCCGAGTTACGGCGGGATCGGCCCGATCCTGCCCGGGCAGTGGCAGCTGCAGCCGGGCCAGTCGGTGCAGACGCCCTGGCTCGCGACGATGCGTCCGTTCCTGCTCGAGCGGGCGTCGCAGTTCCGAGCCGAGCCGCCACCCGCGCTCGACAGCCACAGATACGCCAAGGACCTGAACGAGACGGAGGCCTACGGCGCGTTGAACAGCACCGTCCGCACCCCGGAGCAGAAGGCGATCGCCTACTTCTGGGTCGGCAACAACATCAACCAGTACAACCAGACGATGCGCGACGTCGTCACGCAGCACGACATGGATCTCAGCGACGCGGCGCACCTCCTCGCGATGGGAGAGCTGGTCGCGACCGACGCGGGCATCGCCTGCTTCGACTCGAAGTTCTTCTACCAGTTCTGGCGGCCTATCACGGCGATCCGGAACGCCGACAAGGACGGCAACCCCGACACGACCGCCGACCCGAGCTGGCAGGCCCTGTTGCCGGTGCCCGGGCACCCCGAGTATCCGTCGCAGCACGGCTGCTTCACCGCCGGCTTCACCGACGCGCTCGCGGCCGCGCTGCACACGAAGCACCTCGACGTCACGATGCCCGGCGGCGAGAACGGCAGCACCGTGCTCACGACGAGCCAGCACTTCGACACGGTCGAGGACATGCAGAAGCAGATCGTCGACGCACGGGTCTGGCTCGGCTTCCACTACCGCAACTCCGTCGAGCAGGGCGTCAAGCTCGGCAACGACGTCGCCAAGTGGGAGCTGAAGAACTTCTTCCAGGAAGTCCACCGCTGACCGACGCCCGGCGCAGCGAGTGGCCCTTCACCGGGCCGCTCGCGCGGCCGGGCTTCAGCCGGTGGAAAGAGTCGCGACCGAGCCGTCCGGCGCGATGCGCCGGATCGTCCCGGACTCCGCCGTCTCGAGCACGAACACCGTCCCGTCCGCGCCGACCTCGACGTCGTACGGATCGTTGAAGACGGGGCCGACGTCGCCGAGCCGCGTGCCCGTCGCGGTGTAGTGGCCGACGCGCTTCGTCCCTGCTTCGACGACGTAGACGGAGCCGTCGGCGGCGACGTCGACGCCGCGCGGCTCGCCCGTGCGGAACAGCGTCGTCATCGCGTGCGTCTGCGGATCGATGCGCAGCACGGCTCCGTTGCCGGTGTCGCACACGAGCACGGCGCCGTCCGCTGCGACTGCGATGCCGTGCGGCCCGCTCAGTCCCGACGCGAGCCAGCCCGCGCCGAGCGCGAAGGCCTGCGCGGCCGTCGTGTAGAAGACGCCGCCGCTCGGCGCGAGCGCGATCGGGCCGACGTCGGTGCCTGCGTCGAGGACGGTGACGGGCGCAGCCGTACCGTCGATGCGCTGGAGCGAGCCGCCGTTGGAGAGGTAGATCGTCCCGCTCGCCGTCGAAGCGACCGCGTACGGCTTCGCGAGCCCCGACGCGATGGTCGTCACACGCCCTGTCGCCGGCTGCACACGGTCGAGGCGACCGGCGCCGTTCTCGACGACGAGCAGGGATCCGTCCGGCTGGAGGTCGATCGACGTCGGCCACGTGAAGGTCAGAGGCTTCGGTGCCGGCGAGCGCACCGTGATCGTCCCGAGCCTCGACGTCGAGCCGCCCGCCTTCGCGCTGAGCGTCCAGCGTCCCGCTGCCGGGAAGACGAGCCGCGCGCGGTAGGTGCCGCGGCCGCCCGTCGCTCGGACATTGAGCTCGCTTGGGCCTGCCGCTGACACGCGGACGACGCCGGCGAACGAGCGTGGACGGGCCGTCAGCGTCGCTGTCCACGCCCGGCCGGCGATGACGGAGGAGGCCTTCGCGGCCAGCGAGATGCGAACCGGCACCGCCGCGCCCGCCGCGCAGGCGGTCACGAGGAGGGCCGCACCCGCGATGACGAGCCTCGTCATGACGATTGCGACGCCGGCGCCGCGCCGATGTTGGCAGAGGTTCTTTCCATCCGGGGCGGCCCGAGGGCCGCCCGGACGGCCTACGCGAAGAAGGGCTTCGCGACCATGTCGATCGCGATCAGGAGCACGAAGACGACGTCGGCCCGCGCGACGTTCATGACCCTGTCGAGCCGTTCGGCCACCGCCGGGTCATCAGGTCCGTGCGTCTCCATCAGCTTCCCGAGCTTGCCGGCCTGCGGGCCGAGGAACGTCGCTCCGACGACGAACGAGACGCACCAGCCGATGAGGCCGAAGAGCGTCCAGAAGTGGTCATAGCCCCAATGCCCCTTGTGCATCAGCACGAATCCCATGGCGAGGACGACGAGCGACGAGGGCACGAAGACGCGCGTGCTGAGCCACTCGGCCTGCTTGCCGATCTGCAGGAGCTGCCCGGTGTCTTTCGCCCGACTCGCCCGCAGCGCGAGCACCGTGATCGTCGAGCCCCCGCCGAGCCAGATGATCGCGAAGAAGACGTGGATCGTCTTGAACACGAGGTACCAGTCGGTGTTCGCAAGGAACGCGATGGCCAGGCCGAGCCCGAGGACCGGCCCGATGATGCCCAGCCACCAGAAGAAGGAATGGGACGTCGTTGCGGGCGCCTGGGCGCCCGTCGCAGTTGACTCGGTCATGGCGACAGTGAACCTGATTCGAAAAGCGGGTTCAAGGGCGCGCCGAGAAGAGGACGAGGCCGCCGCCGGCCGTGACGCGCCGGAAGCCGTGTGCCTGCAGCGTCGCCTCCGCCTTCGCGCGGCAGCGCGGCAGAAACTCTGCGTAGAGCGGACGATGCACGACGATGTGCCGCACGCCGAGGCGGGACACGTCCCCGGACCAGGCCCCGCAGTTCAACGCTCGGAGCCGGCGCGCAGTCCTGAAGGCCGGCCGGGGCACGAGCGTCGAGTAGCCGAGCGGCCGCTCGCGCTGCGCCGCGAGGTCGTAGTAGAGGTACGTGCTGTTCAGGTTCACGTCCGGGAGGAACACCGGGAGCTCGAGCAGGCGGCCGGGCCCGGCGATCGCCGCGTACGCCGCGTTCCCCTCGTCCGCGCGCGCCGCGTGGTAGAGGCGTACGTGGAGGTCGACGGCGACGAGGACGAGGACGAGCGCGATCAGCCAGGGCCGCGCACGCGCGAGCGCGAAGGCGACGAGCGCCGCGATCGAGAGGCAGGCGATCGGCAGGAGCCGCTCCGGGACGCGCGCGACGTTGAGGTGGGGGACGAGGCGGCGCGCGAGCCTGTACGTGGGCAGGTTCGTCCCGAGCGCGATCACGACCGGGACGACGACGCCCGCGACGAGCAGCACCGCGAGCCCGTAACGCCGCGAGCGCAGGAGCAGCACGAGCCCCACGAGCGCGACGAGCGGCGTGAGCCACCCGAGGAAGACGAAGGCCTCGCCTCGCCCGTGGCGGGAGACGAAGCCGATCCAGTCGGCCGAGTAGTGGCCGACCTCCCTGAGCGTGCGGCCGTGCTCGTGCAGCGAGCCGCGGATCGCGTAGCGCTGGAAGAGCTCCGCCGCCGCAAGGGCCGTCACGGTCCCCGGGACCGCGTCGAGCAAACCGCGTCCGCGGACGAAGGCGTACGCGATGAAGAACGGCACCGCGCCGAGCGCGAGGCTCGCCTGTCCCGAGAGCGGGATCGCGGTGATCGCGGCTGCGGCCCAGAACGGCTTTCGCTTCTCGATCGCGAGGAGCGACAGGGGCAGGAAGAGCGAGATCGGGCCGAGCAGGTGGCCGGTGCTCTGCGCGACGCGGTACGGCGCGAGCGCGAACGCGAGGCCGCCGACGAGCGACGCGCCGCGCGGCAGCCCGAGCGAGCGCAGCCACGCGCACGTCGCACCGCCCGCGGCCGTGTACGTCAACAGCGTGAAGACGTTCCACGCGAGCACGGCGCCGAGCACGGCGAACAGCGGCCAGTAGGGCAGGCCGAAGACGAGCCCCTGGAAGTTCGCGCGCGGCGAGAGCTCCGGACGGAAGCTGTACGGGTCGCGCCACGGCGCGTCGAGATGCTCGAGCTGATGCCCGAAGAGCCAGAGGTTCCATCCCGTCTGCAGGTGATCGCCCGGTGTCGCCCCGGCGAGCGTCGCCGGCGCAGCCGCGAGGAAGTGGGTCCGGACGTGCTCGAGCGCCGGCCACGTCGCGAGGTAGCCGGCGAGCGTGTAGAGCCCGGCGGCTAGTGCCGCAAAGCCCGGGCGGCTTGCAAGAGCTCGTCGAAGTTGGGCACCTCGTCCGTCGCGTAGTGCCATGCACCGCTGACCGTACCGCCCTCGTCGATCAGGAACGCCGAGCGTCGTGCGACGTCGCGCAGTCCCCGGAACTCGAACGCGACGTCGAACGCGCGCACCGCTTCCGCGTTCCAGTCGGACAGCAGCGGGAAGCTCAGGTCGAGCGTCTGCGCCCAAGCGATGTGCGTCCACGGGGAGTCGCGAGAGATGCCGAAGACGCGAACCCCCGCCTCCTCGAACTCGCGGCTCCTGTCACGCAGGAGCTCGAGCTCGTCCGTTCAGGTCGACGACCAGTCGAAGAGGTAGAAGACGAGCAGGATCGGGCCGTCGGCGAGCAGCTCGGTCAACGTCGTCGTGTCGCCGGGCGCACGCTGCACGCGCGCGTCTGGCGCGCTCTGTCCGACATCGGTCACCGCGCGATGCTAACCGACCCACCCGGCGATCTCGGGGAACGAGTCGGAGTGGAACTGACGCGAGACGTCGGAGACGGCGGTGAGTTTCGGGGCAGTTCCGACGCGAACGAACACGTACTGGTCGGCGGCGGGCCACGCGACCAGCAACCACTTGCCGTTCGGCGACCAGGTGAGGCTCGGGAACGAGGCCGCACCCTCGAAGACGTGGACGCAACCTCCTCCGTGTACGTGGCGAACTCCGCCCCTGACCACGACGCGGCTGCGACGCTCGAGACAAACGAGGCTTCGGTCCGGGTGAGTCGGATCGCGGTACGCGAGCGCGAACTCGTGAGTCCCCGGACGGAACGCAGTCGAGCTGACGGTGCCCGGCTTGCTTACCCGGAGACTCGCCGCAGTGCGGCCGGAGGCGAAGTACGCGTCGACGGACCGTGCTCGTGTGACGAGCAGTTCGCGTCCGTCCGTCGACCAATGAAGCGCGCGCACCGCCCCGCGCCTGTCGAGGCGACGGCTTACGACGCGCGTGTCCGTGTTCTCGATGAGCACGACTCCCTTTCGCGTGACGTAGGCGACCTCGTGCGTCCCCGGCCGCCACGCGGGCGCAACGGTCGGATCCGCGGAGCCGATGACCACATCGCCCGTGCTGTCGCCGTTGACGACGCGAACCGTCCGGCCGGCGAAGTACGCGATGCGGTAGCCCTCGAAGGACCAGCGCGGCGACGTGAGCCGTCGCCGCTCCGGCTTCTCCCAGTGGACGGCGCCGTCCGGTTCGAGCGCGACGAGGGTGTGGCCGTTGAGGATCCCGGCGACGAACCGGCCGCGCGGCGACCACGATGCGTCGCGGTAGCCGCCGAGCAGCCTCCGCGAGCCGTCACGCTGAACGACCCACGCTCCGCGGTTGGACTGCACGAGCAGCCTCCCCGGAGCGGGAAGCGTGAAGAGCTGGCGCTCGGCGTGCTCGACGCCGATCGTACGCCGCACCGAGTCGACCACAGACCGTCCCGGCGGCGACAGCACTGCCGCAGTCAACGCGACCGCCGCTGCCGCGAGCGCGAGCGTCCGGACGTGGCGGCGCGGCCACGCGACCGGCTCACGCTCCGCGAACGCCGCGCGCACGGTCTCCCACGAGCGGCGCCGCGCGTCGTGCTCGCCGGGAATCTCCATGCGCTCGAGCTCACGCTTCACTCCAGCCGCTCCTTCAGCTTGTCGAGGCCGCGGCGCAGCCGCGAGTTGACGGTCCCGCGCGGCAGGTCGAGAAGCTCCGCGATCTCGCCGGGCGTGTACTCGAGCAGGTAGCGCAGGACGATCACCGCGCGGTGGTCGGGATCGAGCGACGCGAGCGCGGGCAGCAAGCGGTCGTCCGGATCCGCCGGCTCGGGCGCGGGGACGTCGCGCTGCTCCTGCTCTGCCCGCAGCCGCGACGCGCGCGCCCAGTCGATGGCGCGGTTGACGGCGATCCGGTGCAGCCACGGGCCGAACGGGCGCCGCCGGTCGAAGCGGTCGAGCGCGCGGACGGCGGCGAGGAACGCCTCCTGCGCGATGTCCTCGGCGGCCGCCGCGTCGTGCACGACGAGGAACGCCGCGCGGTAGGCGCGCGGCCAGTGCTCGCGGAAGAGGGCCTCGAGGTCCGAGGCCGACCCGCGTTGCGCCCCGCGGATCCACGCACGCTCGCCCACCCGCCGACTCTACGGCTGGCGATTCCCATCAGGTCCATACGGCCGGGACGGCCGCCGAGGTCCCTACGCGGCGACCGGCGCGATCTCGGTCGCGTTCGCGATCTCCTGCACGACCTCGACGATGTCGCGGTTCGCGTTGAAGACGCGCAGCTGGCGGTCGGAGCCGTTGCCCTTCGCGAGGATCGCGCGGATGCCTTCGAGCTCGCGCTCGGCGCCGAGCTCGCGCGCGTGCGGCTCGATCTCCTTCAGCGTCCGCCGCACGAGCTGCGCCACCGGGATGCGGTTCCGCTTGCCGGTCACGAGGTCCATCATCGGCGCCTCGAGCCCGTAGCGTCCGGCGAGCCACTTGTTCTCGGTCGTGAGGATGCGGTGGTAGGTCGGGATCTCCTCGCCGCGCTGGGCCCGTTCGGAGAACATCTTCACGAGCGCCTGCACGTACGCCGTAATCGCGATCGCGTCCTCGAGTCGCGTGACCGCGTCGCAGATGCGCACCTCGACCGTGCCGAGCCGCGGGTGTGGGCGGATGTCCCACCAGATGTGCGTGTAGTCCGCGATGCAGCCCGTCTTCTCGAGCTGGCCGACGACCTCGGCGTACTCGGCGTAGTTGCTGAACCGGGGCGGCGGGCCCGAGCGGGGGAACGCCGCGAAGATCATCTGCCGCGACGAGGCGAGCCCGGTCGGCTCGCCGCGCCAGAACGGCGAGCTGGCGGAGAGGGCGAGCAATGGCGCAAGCTGCGTGAGCAGGCCGTTCACGACCTGGATCGCCGTGTCCGGATCCGCGACCGCGACGTGCACGTGGAGCCCGAAGATCAGCTCGCGCCGCGCGACGTACTGCATCTGGTCGACGAGGTTCCGGTAGCGGTCCCGCGCGGTGATGCGCTGGCGCTCGAAGAGGCTGAACGGATGCGTGCCGGCCGAGCCGACGCGCAGTCCCTTCTCCTGCGCGATCGAGGTGACGTACTGGCGCAGCTGCCTCAACGCGCGCTCGACGTCGGCGGGTGTGCGGCACACCGGCGTCGCTACCTCGAGCACGGACTGCATGAGCTCCGGGTTGACGTGCGCCTCGAACTCGTGGCCGGCCATCGCCTCGAGCACCGTGTCGATGTGCTGCACGAGGTCGAACGTCTCGGGGTCGAGCAGCATGTACTCCTCCTCGACGCCGAGCGTGTATGCCTCGCTCTGGCCGAACTTGTGGTCGAGGACGCTGCCGCCGGCGGCGAAGCTCTTGCTCGTGATCGAGGCGGGAAAGATCTGCTTCACGACGCGAGTATTGCCTCGGCCTCGATTTCTACGTACCAGCGCGGGTCGAGCAGGCCGGTGACGACGCAGGTCGCGGCCGGGCGGATCTCGCCGAAGATCTCGCCGTGCGCGCGTGCTACGTCGTCCCAGTGCTCGGCCGCCGTGACGTACATGCGCGTGCGCACGACGTCCTCGGGCCGGGCGCCCGCCTCGCCGAGCGCCGAGAGGACGATCTCGAGGCAGCGCTGCGCCTGCTCGTAGGCGCTGTCGGGCGGCGGTGCGCCGTCCGGCATCACCGGCGCGGTTCCCGCAACGTGCACGTGCGGGCCGACGACGACGGCGCGGGAGAAGCCTGCGACGGCCTCGTAGGGAGAGCCCGAGGTGATTAGGCGCCGGTCGATGGGGCTAGTATCGCGGCGCGTGGAGGCGCTGGCGCAGGTCGAGGGCTGGGGCGCAGGCGTCGTCGCTGTCGCGGTGCTGCGCGGCAGCGACGTCATCGCCGAGCGCGGGCCGCGTGAGCAGGAGCTCCGCTGGGCGTCGATCACGAAGCCGGCGGTCGCTCTCGCGACTCTCGTCGCCGCCGAGGAGGGCATCGTCGATCTCGACGAGCCGGCCGGGCCGGAAGGCTCGACGGTCAGGCACCTGCTCGCGCATGCGTCCGGGCTCCCGTTCCACGGCGACAAGCCGATCGCGCGGCCGGGCACGAGGCGCATCTACTCGAACACCGGGTTCGAGCAGCTCGCTGCGCACGTGGAGCGCGCCGCTGAGATGCCCTTCGCCGAGTACCTGCGTCAGGCCGTCTTCGCGCCGCTCGGCATGGGCGCCGAGCTCCGCGGCTCCGCCGGCGCGGACGTGTACGGCACGCTCGACGACCTCGTCGCGCTCGCACGCGAGCTCGAGTCGCCGACGCTCGTCGCGCCGGAGACGCTCGACGAGATGACGTCGGTGCAGTTCGCCGGGCTCAACGGCGTGCTGCCGGACGTCGGCCGCTTCGATCCGAACGACTGGGGCCTCGGCGTCGAGCTACGGGACGCGAAGCAGCCGCACTGGACCGGCACGCGCAACTCGGAGCGGACGTTCGGCCACTTCGGCGGCAGCGGCACGTTCCTCTGGGTCGATCCTGCGGCCGGCCTGGCGCTTGCGTGCCTCACCGACCGCCAGTTCGACAGCTGGGCGCTCGAGGCGTGGCCCAGGCTGTCCGACGCGGTGCTGGCGGAAGCATGAGGGTCGCCGTCGTCGGCGCAGGGGTCATGGGGCTCGCGACCGCGCGTGTGCTCGTGCAGCGCGGCCACGACGTGACGGTGTACGAGCAGTTCGAGCTGAAGCACGCGCGCGGCTCGAGCCACGGGACGTCGCGCATCTTCCGGCTGTCGTACGACGACGAGCACTGGATCCGCCTCGCGCAACGCGCCTACGAGCTGTGGCGCGAGCTCGAGCACGAGTCGGGCCGAACGCTGCTCGAGCTCGACGGACTCGTCGACGTGCAGCGGGTGCCTAGGCGACGAGTCCGGGCGCTGAGCGGAGCAGGCGTCCCCGTCGAGGAGCTCACGCCCGCCGAGGCGCTCGAGCGCTTCGGCTTCGCGTACGACGACGTGGACTCGCTCGTCTTCACACGCGACGCGGGCATCGCGCTCGCGGACGCGACGATCGACGCCCTCGCCGACGGAGCGCGCGCGGCCGGGGCCGAGATCCTCGAGCACACGCGTGTCGAGTCGCTCGAGGACGTGCCGGGCGACCGCGTGGTCGTGACGGCCGGCGGCTGGGCGCCGAAACTCCTCGGCCCCGAGCGGCTCGACGCCACGCCGACGCGCGAGACGACCGTCTACTTCCGCGGCGAGCGCATCCCGTCGCTGATCGACGAGCTCGGGGAGCAGTTCTACGCGCTGACCGCGCCCGGCGTGGGGGTGAAAGCCGGCTGGCACAAGGGAGGGAGGCCCACCGATCCCGACGAGGACGACCTCGCCCCGGACGAGCGCATCGTCCAAGCGGTGTCCGAGTGGGTGGCCCGCCGCCTGCCCCGCGTCGACCCGGAGCCGATCCGCGCCGAGACGTGCGTCTACACGAACGTCGAGGGCGAGAGGTTCGTGTGCGAGCTCCGCGGCCGCTACGTCGTCGGCTCCGCCTGCAGCGGCCACGGCTTCAAGTTCGCGCCCGCCGTCGGCGAGCTGCTCGCCGGCATCGCCGAGCGTCCGAACAGGACCTGACCCGAGTCCAGGACTCGGGACATGTCCTGATCGGCGATCAGTCAGTCCTCGGCGAAGAGCGGGCGCAAGAACTCGTCGAACGTGTGCTTGTCGCAGCTCGCCACCGTCGCCGGCGTCAGCGCCCGAACGTTCGCCGTGCGCGGGACGTTCATCGCGAGCGCTACCTCGCCGAAGTAGTCGCCGGGCCTGAGCATCCGCCGCGGCATCGTCCCGAAGTTCGACACCGCGAAGAGGCCGTTCAGGATCACGTAGAAGCGGTCGCCCTCCTCGCCCTCGACGATGGGCGCCTCGCCGCCCCGAACGTCCTCGCGGCGCATGCGCTGCGCGAGCTGGGTGAGCCGCTCGCCGGGAAGCTCCGCGAGCAGGCCGATCCGCGAGAGCTCTGCCTGGGTCGCCGGTACGTGCCTCGGGCTCACGGAAGAAGTATGCGCAGCGCGCGCGGCTCGACGGCGAGCTCAACCGGCGACTCGAGCTGCGCCGGCTCCCCGTCGATCGCCGCGCGAAGCGTGCCCTGCTGCTCGAGCGTGAACCGCTCGCCGGAGCGCTCCTCCCAGTTCTGCGGCAGCCAACCCGGTGCGACGTACGCGTGGAGCCTCCCCTCGTCGAGCTGGGTGCGCGCGCCGAGGTCGAACAGCGTGAGCTCGTACGCGTTGTTCGCGACGAGGACGACGCGCGCGGCAAGCCGCTCGCCGTCGAGCGAGAACGGCTGCGGGTGCCGGTCTCTGAGCGAAAGCCACAGTGCACGCAACCGCGCGAACGCGTCGCGCCGGCGGCGGTGCCGCTCGCGGCGGTGGACGAGGTGTGCATAGACGCCGAACGACACGTTGTTGAGGAACACGCGTCCCGCGACACGGCCGACGTCGATCCGCTCCTCGCGCTTCGATCCGTACGCCGCGAGTGCGGCGATGGGATCGTTCCGGTCGAGCCCGATGTCCCGGGCGAAGTGATTGCGTGTCCCGAACGGGATGCAGACGAACGGCACGTCGCGCTCGAGTGCCACCTCCGCCACCGCGCCGAGCGAGCCGTCGCCGCCTGCGACGCCGACCGGCCCCTCCGCCTTGCGCGCTACTTCCGCCGCGTCGTCGCCCTCGCGGAGGACGTGGACGGCGATCCCGCGCCGTTCCGCTTCACGCGCTAGTTCAGCCGCGTCGGGGCTCCCGTTCCCCGAACGAGGGTTCACGATAAGTAGGCCGCTGCTGCCCCCCAAATGAGCCATCCGGCCCATTGTCGCGGCGGGATCCGTCGCCGATGATGACTCAATGAACGAGCGCGGACTCCACTACATCGAGGACGACCTGTCCGAGACGTGGGTCGAGGACTGGGCGGGGGCGGGCGTCGCGCAGATCGAGGATCTGCTGGGCAAGCACGCGGCGTTCCTTTCCTTCCTCGAGACCACCGAGCAGTAAGCACCCGGCTGTTTTCTTCCGCCTGCGGCGGGAAGGCACGCACCTGTGAAGCTGCAGTACCTCGTCCGCGGCCTGCCGGGACACCCGCTGCACCCGCCGCTCACGGACGCGACGATCGGGATCTACACCTTCGCGACGCTCGCCGCGCTCACCGACGTCCTCTCGATCACGAACACCGCCGGCGCCCAGGGCTGGTGGCTCGCGCTGATCCTCGGCCTCGCGACGACCGTGCTGACGGCGCTGACCGGCCTCGCCGACTGGCTGACGCTCACCTGGGGCAGCGAGCTGTGGAAGACGGCGACGACGCACATGATCGCGATGGTCAGCGCGACCGTGTTCTTCGCGATCGCCGCGCTCGTCGGCCACGACAACTACGTGGCGGGGAACGTCGACTCGGCCGGGCTGATCCTCACGCTCGTCGGCTTCGGGTTGCTGACGCTGGGAGGGTGGATGGGCGGCGCGGTCGTGTTCGTCCACGGCATGCGGGTGCTGAGCCTCGTGGACGAGCCGGCCGGGCGCGCAATGGCGCCGGCCGCTCACCCCGAAAAACAAGAGGCCGCCGAAGGCTAGGCCCCGACCTCGGCCTCGCGGCTAGGCCGCGACTTCAGCAAGGCCGAGTTGCCGCTCGAGGTCGCCCTTCGGGCGCGCCCCGATCGCAGCTGCGGACGGCTCGCCGTCCTTGAACAGGACCATCGTCGGGATCGACATGACCCCGTAGCGGGTCGCAAGGTTCTGGTTCTCGTCGATGTTGACCTTCACGAGCTTCAGCTCGCCCGCGCGCTCGTCGGCGATCTTCTCGAGCACCGGCGAGACGGCGTGGCAGGGGCCGCACCACTCAGCCCAGAAGTCGACGAGGACGGCGGTTTCCTTGGAGCCTTCGAGCACTTCCTCTTCAAAGGTCGTCTCGGTAACGTCGATTGCCATTCGCTTCGTGTTCCTTTCGTTGAGTTGCCTTGGCCTAAACGCGGTTGAAAGGCCGATTGTTCCCGCTCTCTAGAATCGAAAGCATGCGTCTGGAGACTCGTTTCACACCGCTGCCTGCGGTTCCGGATCACGCGGCTCTGGAGCGCGACATCCTCGCACTCTGGGAGGACGAGGGGACGTTCGCCAAGCTGCGCGACCGAAACCGCGGCGGCCCGACCTTCGGCTTCATGGACGGGCCGATCACGGCGAACGGCCCGGCGGGCGTGCAGCACCTCGGGCGCGTCCTCAAGGACGTCTTCCAGCGCTACAAGGCGCTCCGCGGCTTCGACCAGCGCTACCAGAACGGTTTCGACTGCCAGGGCCTCTGGGTCGAGGTCGAGGTCGAGAAGGAGCTCGGTCTGAACTCGAAGCGCGAGATCGAGGAGTACGGGCTCGCCGAGTTCGCGGAGCGGTGCAAGGAGCGCGTCGCGCGCTTCTCCGAGATGCAGACCGAGCAGTCGAAGCGGCTCGGCCAGTGGATGGACTGGGACAACGACTACTACACGTTCTCCGACACGAACATCGAGTACATCTGGATGTTCCTCAAGGAGGTGCACAGCCGCGGCTGGCTCTACAAGGGGCACCGCTCGACCCAGTGGTGCCCGCGGTGCGGTACCTCGCTCTCGCAGCACGAGCAGGCAGGCGAGGAGAACTACATCGAGCTCGAGCATCCGTCGCTCTTCGTGCGCTTTCCGCTGCTGGAGCGCGAGGGCGAGGCGCTCGTCGTCTGGACGACGACGCCGTGGACCCTGCCGGCGAACGTCGCCGCGGCGGTAAAGCCCGACGCCGACTACGGCCGCCGTGAGAACGGCGACTGGGTCGCCGTCGACGTCTTCCCGGACGACACGTTCGTCGAGCGCAGGCGCGGCGAGGAACTCGTCGGCTGGCGCTACCGCGGCGCCTTCGACGAGCTGCCGGCCCAGCACGGCGTCGAGCATCGCGTTATCCCGTGGGACGCGGTGGCGCTCGACGAGGGAACCGGCATCGTCCACATTGCGCCCGGCGCCGGCGCCGAGGACTTCGAGCTCGGGCGGATCCACGGCCTGCCCGTCCTCGCGCCGATCGACGAGGCGGGCCGGATGCTGCCCGAGTACGGCGACCTGGCCGGCCTGTCCACGGGCGAGGTCGAGGACGTCGTCGTCGAGCACCTGCGCCGCGAAGGCGTGCTCGAGGAGGCGGGCCGCATCGTCCACCGCTACCCGATCTGCTGGCGCTGCAAGACGCCGCTCGTCTTCCGCGTCGTCGACGACTGGTTCATCTCCGCCGACCACGTGCGGCAGCCGATGCTCGACGCGAACGCGGCGGTCACGTGGCAGCCGCCGCAGTACGGCAAGCGGATGGACGACTGGCTGCGCAACATGGGCGACTGGAACATCTCGCGCAAGCGCTACTTCGGGCTGCCGCTGCCCTTCTATCCGTGCGAGTGCGGTGTGCTCAACGTCGTCGGCTCGCGCGCGGAGCTCGAGGAACGCGCGACGGCCGGGCTCGACGGCTTGCAGGAGCTCCACCGCCCGTGGATCGACGACGTGACGATTCGTTGCGCGTCGTGCGGGCGCGACGGCGTTCAGCGCGTCGTCGAGGTCGGCGACGCGTGGCTCGACGCCGGCATCGTCCACTTCTCGACGCTCGGCTGGAAGAACGAGACGTGGGTCGAGCACGGGAACGGAAACGGCGCGGCCACCGGTCTCACCGGCGCCGACCTGCCGGATCACGAGTACTGGGAGAAGTGGTTCCCGGCGGACTGGGTCTCGGAGATGCGCGAGCAGATCCGGCTGTGGTTCTACTCGCAGTGCTTCATGGCCGTGACGCTCGTCGGGCAGTCGCCGTACCGCAGCGTCCTGACCTACGAGAAGGTCTACGACGAGACGGGGCGTCCCATGCACAAGTCGTGGGGCAACGCGATCGAGCTGAACGAGGCGCTCGAGCGGATGGGCGCCGACGTCGCGCGCTGGCTGTTCTGCGAGCAGCAGCCGAGCCAGCCGCTGCGCTTCGGCTACCACATGGCCGACGACGTCAAGCGGCGGCTGCTGACGTTCTGGAACTCCGTCTCGTTCTTCGTCACGTACGCGAACGTCGAGAGGTTCGACCCGGGCACGTCCGCGGAGAACCTGCGCCCGCTCGACCGGTGGCTGCGCGCGCGGACCGCTCAGCTCGTGCGCGACGCAGGCGACCACTACGAGCGCTTCTGGACGCCGGGTGTCGTGCAGGAGTTCGAGGCGTTCGTCGACGACCTCTCGAACTGGTACATCCGGCGCTCCCGGCGGCGGTTCTGGGAGGGAGACGTCACGGCGCTCCGTGTGCTGTGGGATGCCCTGACGACGGCGATCCAGGTGATCTCGCCGGTGATGCCGTTCGTCGCCGAGCATCTGTGGCGGAACCTCGTGTCGGTGGACGACTCGGTCTTCCTCGCGCCGTGGCCGGAGGCCGGCGAGGTCGACGACGTGCTGCTCGCCGAGGTCGCGGAGGTGCGGCGCGTGGTCGAGCTCGGGCGGCAGGCGCGCGCGGCAACCAGCCTGACGCTCCGGCAGCCGCTCCGTCGTCTCGTGGTCGCGGGCGCGGATCTCTCGCGTTCTCACGCGGACGAGATCGCGGAGGAGCTGCGCGTGAAGGAGGTCGAGTTCGGCGAGGTCGATGCGAGCGAGCTCCGCGTGAAGCCGAACCTGCGCGTCCTCGGCCCGAAGCTCGGCGCCGCGCTGCGCGACGTTCGCAGCGCGTTGCAGGAGGGGCGCTTCGACGCTCTGGAGGACGGGCGCTTCCGTGTGGACGGGCACGTGCTCGAGCCGGACGAGGTGTTCGTCGAGCGCGTCGGCAAGGAGGGCTGGGCGGTCGCGAGCGACGAGGGGCTGACCGTCGCGGTCGACACCACGCTCGACGACGAGCTGCGCCGCGAGCGCCGTGTGCTCGACCTGGTCCACCAGGTGAACGCGATGCGCCGCGAGGCCGGTCTCGAGCTCACCGATCGGATCCGCCTCTGGATCCCCGGCGAGGACCTGCTCGCCTACGACGAGCGCATCAAGGAGGACACGCTCGCAGTGAGCGTCGAGCTCGGCGAGCTGCGCCTCGAAAAGGCCTAGGCCTGCGACTCGGCGAGCGCGAGTTCGCGACGAAGCTCGACCGGGAGGCGGAACGTCACGTCCTCGTCGACCATCTGGTACGGCTCGATCTCTTCGACGCCGCGCGCGCGGAACCAGGCGCACACACGCTCGACGAGCCTCTCGGGCGCGCTCGCGCCGCTCGTCAGGCCGACGACCTCGACGGCCTCGAACCACGCCTCCTCGATGTCCGACTCGTCGTCGATCAGATACGCGGGAACGCCCGCCGCGTGCGCGACCTCGACGAGCCGGGTCGAGTTCGACGAGTTCTTCGACCCGATGACCAGCAGCGCCTCGACGTGCTCGAGCATCTCCTTCACCGCCCACTGCCGGTTCGACGTCGCGTAACAGATGTCTTCCCGCTGCGGGCCGCGGATGTCCGGGAACCGGCGCCGCAGCGCCGCGATGATCTCCCGCGTCTCGTCGACCGAGAGCGTCGTCTGCGTGATGTACGCGAGCTTCTCGTCCGGCGTCCGCTCGAGGCGCTCGACGTCGTCGACCGACTCGACGAGCACGATCGACTCGGGCGCCTCGCCCATCGTCCCGACGACCTCCTCGTGTCCGGCGTGGCCGATGAGGACCACCGTGTAGCCCTCAGCCGCGTACCGCCGAGCCTGTACGTGCACCTTCGTGACGAGCGGGCACGTCGCGTCGATCGTGTTCAGCCCGCGCGCCGCCGAGCGCTCGAAGACGGCCGGCGCCACGCCGTGCGCCGAGAAGACGATGGTCGATCCCTCGGGCGCCTCGACCTCGTTCTCGACGAACACGGCGCCGCGAGCCTCGAGGTCGCGCACGACGTGCGCGTTGTGCACGATCTGGTGACGAACGTAAACGGGCGCGCCGTAGTGCTCGAGCGCAAGCTCGACGGTCTCTACCGCACGTTCCACGCCGGCGCAAAAGCCGCGCGGCGAAGCGAGGAGGACGCGCCTGACCACGGTGCGATCGTAGCTACGCCAAATCGCGACCGAGCGGACCCCTTCTGGTGATGCACACGCGGGAGCGGCGCACTAGACATGAAAAAGGCCCGCGGCTCGGGGGGGTCGGCGCCGCGGGCCTCTTTCAAGTTGCTCACCGCGGGCTAAGGCCAGGTACGCGCGCCGCGGTTCGCATCGCCCAGTGGGGACACGCTAACGTCCTCCACGAAGATTGTGAATAGGCCGCTCGGCCTATTTTTGCAAGCGGGAATCGCTCTACTGCAAGCGAATTAGGCCACCCGGCCCACGCTTCCACTCGACAAGTCCCATCCTTATCATCAGGGTCGGGCCCCGTGTCAATCGAGACGAAAACGCTCCTCTTCAACGCGGTGCCGCTCTTTGCGATCGCCGTGGCGTACGGCGCCGTCTCGATCGCGATCGTTCCGACGCTCTGGCGGAACCGCAGACGTGCCACGGCCGGCGACCTCACCGTCGCGACGATCTTCCCTGCGATCGCGATCGTGGCGGCGATCTACGGCGTCGTCGTCGCCGGCAACGAGACGCCGGTTGCCGATGAGCTCTGGCTGTCGTTCGCGGCGATGCTCGTCGGGCTCCTTCCGGCGTTCGTCTTCCTGATCCGCGCGGCGCGCGCGGGCCTCGTCAGCGGCGGCGCGCGGGTGCTCGAGGCGGAAGCGCGCACGACCGAGCTCGACCGCGAGCTCACGGCCGTCACCGAGCTCGCCACCGCGCTCGTCCGCACGCAGACGATCGAAGGGGTCGGGAGGACGATCATCGACGAGGCGGCGAAGGTGCTCGGCGTCGAGTTCGGCTCGCTCGTCCTCGTCGACGACGACCTGAGCGAGGCCACCGGCGTGATCGCGCGCCGCGACGGCGTCGACGTCCCCTGGGACGACGTGACGATCGACCTGCGCAACGAGCCTTCCGGCACCGCGCGCGCGGTATTCGACGGTGCGCCCTTCGCCGTCTACGACGCGCCTGCCTCGCCGCTCGTCCACCGCAAGCTCGTCCAGCGCGCGCAGGTGCGCAGTGTCGCCTACGCGCCGCTTCTCGCCGAGGGTCGAGTGCTCGCGGTCGTCACGCTTGCGTGTGTCTCGAAGCAGCGCGCGTTCGGCGCGGACGATCTGCGCCTGCTCCAGTCGCTCGCGAACGAGGCGGCGCTCGCGCTCGACCGGCTCCGCTCGTCGGCCGCGCTAGCGAAGGCGCTCGAGCGGGAGCGGCTGATCTCGCGCATCGCGGCGAGGTTCCGCACGCAGCTCGACCTCGACACCGTGCTGAGCGTCGCCGTCGAGGAAACGGGGCGGGCGCTCGGTGCGCAGCGGGCGTTCGTGCGGATCGGCAATCCGGACGAGCACATGCCAATCGCTGCGGAGTGGGTCGAGAGCGGGCTCGAGCGCCTCGACGTCGGCCTGCCGGTGCTGCCTGTCTCGAGCCTTGCGCTACGCGAACGGAGAACCGTCGCGATCGACGACGTCGAGAACGATCCCGCGCTCGCCGCCTTCCCCGGCGGCCCCGAGGAGATGCGGGCGATCGGGACCCGTTCGGGACTTGCGACGCCGATCGTCGTGTTCGACGAGGTGATCGGTGTCTTCGCGCTGCACCGCACGACGGCCGGCCATTGGACTGCATCCGACGTCACCGTCGCCGAGGCCGTCGCCCGTGAAGCCGGCCTGGCCGTGCGCGTGGCGCGTCTCCTCAGCGAGCGCGAGGAGCAGGTGCGCCTCCAGAAGAGCCTGTTCGGCGCCGCGCAGAGCGTCACGTCCGAGCTCGAGGTCGAGACGGTGCTGCAGCGGCTCGTGGACGAGCTCGCCGCGCTGCTCGACCTCCACGCCGCGGACGTCTACCTCTACGACGAGCGCAGGGGAATGCTGCGCTGCGCGGCGGTGCACGGGCTGCCCATCGACCTCGTCGGCTTCGAGTTCCCGGCGGAGGAGGGCGCCGCTGCCGAGGCGGTCCGGCGCGGCAGTCCGGTCATCTCGAGCGGCGCCGAGGCGGCCGCCTCGATTCCGCACGACGCCTACGACGGGTTCACGAGCAGGATCTTCGCGCCGATCGTCGACTCGGGCGAGACGCGCGGCGTGCTCGGCGCCGCGGCGCGCGAAGAGCGCCGGTTCGGCGAGCGCGACACCGACGTCATCGCAGCCTTCGCCTCGCTGGCGGCGCTCGCGTTGCGGAACGCCGAGACCTACGAGGAGCGCTCGCGGCAGGCGCGCGTGCAGCGCGGCTTCTCCAGCATCGCGACCGTCCTGGGCGAGCCGCTCTCGCTCACCGCCACGCTCGATGCCGTCGCGCAGGCGGCGGCCGAGGCGCTCGGAGGCGACTTCACGGCGGTGCTCATGCCCCGGAGCGACGGCGAGCTCGAGCTGACCGGTGCGTTCGGACTGCCGGCCTCCTTTGCCGGCCGGCTCCGGGACGGTCTCCCGCCGGCCGCGCGCGTGCTGACGCTGTGCGCGGCGGAGGGCCGCGTCATCGCGGCGCCGTCGCTCGCGGTAGACACGCGCTTCGGCCAGGAATGGACGACACTTGCCGCCGAGGCGGGTTGCAAGGCCCTGCTGGCGGTGCCGCTCGAGTCACGACGCTCCGAGCGCCACGGCGTCGTCCTCGTCTGCTTCGCCGAGGAGCGCCGCTTTGTCGACGACGACCTCGAGCTCGCCCGGCAGCTCACGCATGTCGCGCGCGGCGCCCTCGGCCGCAGCGACCTCTACGAATCGGAGCGGAGCGCACGCGCGCTTGCGCAGCAGCTCGCACGCACGGGCAGCCTGCTCGCAACCGAGCTCGACCCCGACACCGTCCTCGAGGAGGTCGTCCAGCACGCGCCGCCGCTGCTCGGCGCCGATGCGTGCGCCATCCGCATCCTCGAAGGCGACGAGCTCGTGCTCACGGCCGCGAGCGGCGAGGGCGTGGAGGAGCTCGTCGGGACGCGCCTGTCGGTCACGAGCCGCCTCGTCGGCGACGTCTACCAGTCGCAGACGTCGGCGGTCCTGTCGGATGCATCCGAGGGCCCGCGACACGCCGAGGCGGATCCCGTCATCGCGTCGGGCTTTTACGCGTACCTCGGCGTCCCGCTCGTCGGCCCGGAGGGAACGGTGCACGGCGTGCTGTCGGTCTACTCGCGGCGCGCGCGCACGTGGCGGAAGGACGAGATCGAGGCGCTCGAGGCGCTCGCGGCGAACACGTCCGCGGCGCTCTCGAACGCGGAGCTCTTCACGTCGGTCGCCGTCGACCGTGAGCGCAGCTACGCGATCCTCGCGAACATCGCCGACGGCATCGTCGCCGTCGACAGGGACTCGCACGTCGTCCTCTGGAACGCGGCCGCCGAGCGGATCACCGGCGTCCGCGGCGCCGACGCGCTCGGCCGCACCGTCGAGGACGTCCTGCACCGGAGCCTCTCGGTCGCAGGCGGCCAGCCCCGGCGGCTCGTCCCGATCCAGCGCGGTACGGAAGAGGTCTGGCTCTCGGTCACCGAGGCGGTGATGCGCGATCCCGCGAGTGCCGTGTCGGGCCGGATCTTCGCGTTCCGCGACATCTCGTCCGAGCGGCTGGTCGAGGAGATGAAGAGCGAGTTCGTCGCAACGGTGTCGCACGAGCTGCGCAGTCCGCTCACGTCGATCTACGGCTTCGCCGAGACACTCCTGCGCGAGGACGTGCTCTTCGGCGAGGAGGAGCGGCGTACGTTCCTGCGCTACATCGCGTCGGAGTCGGAGCGGCTGACGTCGATCGTCGACGCGCTCCTGAACGTCGCGCGCCTCGACACCGGCGACTTGCAGGTCGACCTCGCGCCGACCGACGTCGGGTCGGTCGTCTCGGAGGTCGTCGGCGGCGTCCAGGATCCGACCGCGAACGGCCACCAGTTCGTGCTCGACCTGCCCGACGCGCCGCTGTCCGTCCAGGCCGACGCGGACAAGCTGCGCCAGGTGCTGTCGGCGCTCGTCGACAACGCCGTGAAGTTCTCGCCCTACGGGGGAACCGTCACGGTCGTCGCCCGCCGCACGGAGAATGCCGTCGAGCTGTCCGTCGAAGACGAGGGAGTCGGCATTCCACAGTCCGAGCAGGAACTGATCTTCAGCAAGTTCTACCGAGGCGGCGACACGTCTTCGGGAACGGGCCTCGGCCTGTTCATCGCGCGCGGGCTCGTCTCGAAGATGGGCGGGCACATGAGCGTTCAGTCCGAGGAGGGCAAGGGCTCTCAGTTCACGTTCGAGCTCCCGCTCGCGGCGGCAGCGGCAACCGGAGGTTCGGGCGGAAGCGCCACGGGTATAGCGACGGGGTCGCGAGGGGAGGGTTCTTGACACGTGTGCTGGTGATCGACGACGAGGCTCCGATCCGGCTTCTCTGCCGGGTCAACCTCGAGGCCGAGAAGATGGAGGTGGTCGAGGCCAAGGACGGGCCGACCGGGCTCGAGGAGGCGAAGCGGACGGATCCGGACGTCATCCTCCTCGACGTGATGATGCCGATGCTCGACGGGTGGCGCGTCGCAGAGCACCTGCTCGACGACCCGAAGACGAAGGACATCCCGATCATCTTCCTCACGGCACGCGCCGAGTTCCGCGACCGCGCGCGGGGGCTCGACATCGGCGGCATCGACTACGTGACGAAGCCGTTCAACCCGCTCGAGCTCGCGTCGCTCGTCAGGAACCTGCTCGACCGCATCGAGCGCGGCGAGCGCGACGATCTCCGCAAGGAGAAGCTCGGCGAGCTGCGCGCGCTGATGGAGAGCGAATAGCCGCGCGAAGTGCTGCGCACTTCGCGTCCGTACACTCTCCGGAACGGGACGTAGCTCAGCCTGGTAGAGCGCCGCGTTTGGGACGCGGAAGTCGTCGGTTCGAATCCGGCCGTCCCGATCGCAGAGTTGGTGACTGCGTTGGTGACGGAGTTTCGTGAAGGCTTGCGCAGGAAAGGCAGGTCGGAGATGACGTCACCGCCCCCAGGACCGCCGCCGGACGACCCGACCGTCGTCACTCCCGCCGACCGGCGCCGCGAGTACGTCGAGGAGGAGGTCGCCGGGCCCACGCCCGTCGTACGGCCGTACCCCTGGTGGCTCTGGGTGCTCGCCGGGATCTGCCTTGCGCTCGCGGTTCTGTTCGGCGTCCTCTGGCTGATGGAGCGGAACAACACGAAGGACGTTCCGTCGCTCGTCGGCCTGAGCGCGGCGCAGGCACGTGACAAGGCGTCGTCCGACGGCTTCACGCTCGAGACCCTGTCGCGGCCGTCCGGCCAGCCGTCCGGCACGGTCATCGACCAGGCGCCGCAGGCCGGCGCCGGCCTCGAGAAGAACGCGCAGGTGATGGCGGTCGTCTCGGCGGGGCAGGCGCAGGTGACGGTGCCGAAGCTGATCGGCAGCACGGCCACGGCGGCCGAGCAGCTGCTCCAGTCGCAGGGGCTGCAGGCGAACCAGCGCACGGTCGACTCGACGAAGCCGAAGGGGATCGTCGTCGCGCAGGATCCGGCCGAGGGGGCGAAGGTCGCAAAGGGCACGAGCGTAGGGCTCGCGGTCTCGAGCGGCAACGGGACGGTCAAGGTGCCGGCGGTGCAGGGCACGAACCAGGCCGACGCGGTTGCGGCGATCACGAAGGCGGGTCTCGTTCCGATCGTCATCCAGGTGCCGTCGCAGCAGGCCGAGGGCAACGTGATCGCGCAGGATCCGGCGGCGAACCAGCAGGTGCGCGCGGGCTCGAAGGTGAGGATCAACGTCTCGGGCGGCCCGGCTTCGACGCAGACGCAGACGGTCACGACGTCGGAGACGCAGACGGAGACGACGGCGACCACCGTCACGACGACGACGCGTTAGCGGCCCGGTTTAGGCTCCCGCGCGGGTGCGGGTGCGCGATCTCAACTGGATGCAGCTCGAGGAGTACCTCGAGCGCGACGACCGCATCGTGCTGCCCGTCGGCTCGACCGAGCAGCACGCGTACCTGTCGCTCGAGACCGACAACGTCCTCGCCGAGCGCATCGCGTTCGAGGCCGCGGAGCCGCTCGGCGTGCCGGTGCTGCCGGCGCTCGCCTACGGATTGACGCCGTCGTTCGCCGCGTATCCCGGCTCGGTCACGCTGCGCGTCGAGACGTACGTGCGCGTGATCGCCGAGCTGCTCGACTCGCTCGCGTCCCAGGGCTTCCGCCGGATCCTGGTCGTCAACGGCCACGGCGGCAACACGCCCGCGCGCTCGCGCGTCGTCGAGTGGAACGGCGCGGAGCCGGACGCGGAGGCGATCTGGCACGACTGGTGGAGCTCGCCCGAGGTCGCGGCGGTTGCGAGTTCGTTCGACCCCGTCTGGTCGCACGCCTCGTGGTCGGAGAACTTCCCGTGGACGCGCCTCGACGGCGTCGAGTTGCCCGCGGAGCCGAAGGAGCCGCGTCCCGCTGCCGCTGCCGCCGAGCCCGGCCGCGACACGGCGCGTCGCCGGCGACGGCTCGTTCGGCGGTCGCTACGAGCGTCCGGACGAGGAGGTGCTCGAGGTCTGGCGCGCGGGCGTCGAAGGCGTACGCGCACTGCTCGAGAGCGGCTGGACTCGTTCCTCCTCCTGAAGGAAGCGCACGAAGTAGAAGACGAACGCGGCGAAGAAGACGAGCGCCTGCTCGCCGGCCATCGTCGTCCCGGCGATCTCCTGGTCGAGGATGTGCGACAGCCCCCAGACGGTCGGCCGCGCCTCGTAAAACGAGTACACGGTGTCGGGCAGCAGAGCGAGCAGCAGGCCGAGCGGGCTCGCGAGCACGAACGCGCAGAAGAGGTATGCCGCCTTGATCCCGGAGCTTTCACGCCCGTGGATCACCGGCCACCACATCGCAAAGCCCGCGACGAGGTACGTCAGGTGCTCGACATGCAGGACCGTGTGCGGGTTGCGCAGTGCGAAGTCGTACGCGGGCGGCAGGTGCCACGCGAAGTAGGTCCCGAGCCAGACGAGCAGCGCCGGGATCATCGGTATTCGCACACGACGCCCGATCTCCGCCGGCACCGCGATCACGAGCAGCGCCGGGATCCACTCGGCGACGGCGACGTTCTGCAGGAAGTGCGCGGTCAGCAGCCTGCTGAGCGCGAGCGTCTCGAGCGGCGTCGCGAACACGGCGACGAGGAGCAGCATCGCGCCGACGAAGCACGCAACCTGATACGGCTCGATCCGCCTGCGCCGAACGAGGAGGTAGTACGCGAGCGACAGCGCCGGCACGAGCGCGAAGGCGTCCGACTCCGTGGGCCAGGCGTACGGATCCACCGCGGCTAGCCTATGCCCAGTGCGGGCGTAGCTCAGTGGTAGAGCGCCAGGTTTCCACCCTGGATATGCGGGTTCGATTCCCGCCGCCCGCTCTCTGGTGCACGCGTGTTTCGCGCGAAGAGGAGTCCTGTAGGGTCGGCCGATGCTCGTCGCGGTGAGCGTCGACATGGAAGGCGCGTCGCAGCTCGGCAGTGTGCGCGAGATCTGGGGCGGCCTGCCCGAGTACTGGGAGACCGGCAAGCCGCGGCTCGAGGCGGACGTCACCGCCGCGTGCGAAGGGCTCCTCGCCGGCGGCGCATCGGAGCTCGTCGTCCTCGACAACCACGGTGGGAACACGGTCAATGTCTCGCCGGAGGCGTTGCCGGAGGGGGCCCGACTCGAGACGTGGCGGGACTTCGACCTTCACGACCACGGAGTCGACGCGATGTTCCAGGTCGGCTACCACGCGCGCGGCGGAGTCGACGGGTTCCTGTCGCACACCTACGTTCCTGGGCTGCGGCTCCGCGCCGGCGGTGAGCTGATCTCGGAGAGCCACGGCCGAGCTTGGGCGTCCGGCCTGCCGCTCCTCGGCATCACCGGCAACGATCTCCACCAAGCGACCCTCGGTTCGTTGGCCGCGACCCCGTATCTCGTCGTCCAGAGATCGCTGGGGCGCGACGCGATGCAGCCCGTCTTCAACTCCGAGGAGGGCGTCGACGCGATCCGCAGCTTTGCTCTGCAATGCGTCCGCGACGCCGCATCGGCGCCGCCTGTTGCCCAGCCGATCGACGTGACGTTCGAGGCGAGCATGCCGAACGGCGGCGACGTGATCGATCAGATGACCGGCGCCGGTTGGGAGCAGGCCGGCGAGGTCGAGTTCATGGCGCACCTGGAGACGTGGCAAGAGGCTCGAGAGCTGCTCGCCGCGGCTATGAATGCCGCGCTCGTCCCCCTGATGCCCTACTGGGTTGGAAGCTTCGACAGCGCCGACGACGCCGCGGCGGCCGACCAAGAGCGTGTCGCGCGACTACGGCTGATCTTCGACGCGTGGGCACGAGAGTCGCAGCCCGAGTGGTACATCGAAGCTTCCGACCCGCTCCCGTCCGGCGTCGCGGAGCAGCTCGACCGACGCTAGACCTCTCGCGCTTGTAGAGGATCCCCGTATGCGCGTCTCGCTCATGATCGAGGGGCAGGAGGGCGTCACCTGGGAGCAGTGGGTCGCGCTCGCGCGTGCGTGCGAGGAGCACGGCATCGAACGGCTCTACCGCTCCGACCACTACCTCGGCTTCCACGCGAGCGGCGAGCGCGCCGGCTCGCTCGACTGCTGGACGACGCTCGCCGGGCTCGCCGCGGTGACGACGAAGCTGCGCTTGGGCTCGCTCGTCTCGCCCGTCACCTTCCGCCATCCGTCGGCACTGGCGCGCGCGGCGGCGACCGTCGACCACATCTCGGGAGGCCGTGTCGAGGTCGGCATCGGCGGCGGCTGGATGGAGGCCGAGCACCGCGCGTACGGCTTCCCGTTCCCCGAGACGAAAGTGCGGATGGAGATGCTCGCCGAGCAGCTCGAGATCGTGCACCGGCAGTGGACGGAGGACGGCTTCGACTTCGCGGGCGGGCACTACGCGCTCGAGAGCTCGACCGCGCTGCCGAAGCCCGTGCAGCAGCCGCATCCGCCGCTGATCGTCGGCGGCGGCGGCAAGCGCGGGACGCTCGTCCCGGCGGTGCGCTGGGCGGACGAGTACAACACGACGTTCCCGACCGACGAGGAAGTGATCGAGCGCCGTCGGCGGCTGCTCGAGGAATGCGACCGCCAGGGCCGCGAACCACTGCGTTTCTCGCTGATGACGATGTGCATCGTCGGGAGAGACGCCGCCGAGCTCGAGGCACGCGCGCGCGACGTCTACGAGCTGGTGCCGCGGCAGGCGAGCTTCGACGACTGGCTGCGCGAGCGGCGCACGGGCGCGATCGTCGGCAGCGTCGAGGAGGTCGTCGAGCGCCTGAACGGACTCGAGTCGCTCGGCGTCGACGGCGTGATGCTCCAGCACCTGCGCCACGACGACCTCGAGAGCGTCGCGCTGATCGGCCGCGAGCTCGTGCCCGCGCTCGCATGATCCGGCCGGCGCGACCCGACGAGCCCGACACGCTGCTCGCGATCCAGCGCGAGGCGTGCGTCAAGGCGTTCGCGCACATCTACCCGCCGGAGCAGTATCCGTTCCCCGACGACGACGTCCGCGAGGTGTGGCGCGAGGCGCTCGCCGATCCCGACGTCGAGGCCTTCGTCGCTGAGGAGGACGGCCAGGCCGTCGGCTGCGTCGCCGTCGGCGGTGTCTTCTTGCGCAACCTCTACGTCGTCCCGAAGCGCTGGCAAGGCGGCGTCGGCACGGCGCTGCACGACTTCGCGCTCGAGCGCCTGCGCGCGCGAGGCAACGCCGAGGCGAAGCTCTGGACGCTCGAGGAGAACTGGACCGGGCGCCGCTTCTACGAGAACCGCGGCTGGAAGCTGAACGGCGAGACGCGCCTCGTCCCGTTCCCGCCGAACCCGACCGACGTCGGCTACTCGAAGCCGCTTTAGACGAGTTCGACGCGCTCGATCGTCACGTCGTCGCGCGGCTTGTCACGCGAGTCGCTGTCGACCTCGGAGATCGTGTCGACGGCGTCCATCCCGTCGGTCACGCGCCCGAACACCGTGTGCTTGCCGTCGAGCCACGGGCACGAATCTGCCGTGACGATGAAGAACTGCGAGCCGTTCGTGTTAGGCCCCGAGTTCGCCATCGCCAGCGCACCGCGCTCGACCTTGTGGTCGTTGAACTCGTCCTCGAACGTGTAGCCCGGACCACCGCTCCCGGTGCCGGTCGGGTCGCCGCCCTGGATCATGAAGTCCGGGATGACGCGGTGAAAGATGACGCCGTCGTAGAAGCCCTCGCCGGCGAGCTTCTTGAAGTTCTCGACCGTCTTCGGCGCGTCGTCGTCGAACAGCTCGACCGCGATCGCGCCCTTGTTCGTGTGGAGTGTCGCCTTGGTCACCGGAGCCGGTCAGCGTACTGCTCGAGCGCCCCGGCCGTCGGAGGGATGCGGCCGGTTGCGAGCGCCTCGATCACCTCGCGCGCAAGCTCGTTCGCCTCGTCCTCCTGCTCGGGGTCGAGCACGGTGTTCAGGCTCGCAGCGACGTGGCGGCCGATCCGGAGCTCGAGGACGACCGTCTCCTCCTCGCGCTCGGGGATGTAGCCGTCGTGCGCCATGCCGATGCGCAGTGCGGCCGTCTGCCCGTCCGGAAGGGTGAGCTCCTGCTCGATCGAGGACTGTCGGAGCGACATCGCCGCTGATTCTTCCTGAAATGCCGGCCGGAAACGTCCGATGCGTGCGTGATCCTCTGCGCGATGGCAGAGCGCGTCATCCGCTTCCGTGTGCGGACGATCCTGACGATCTTCGCGCTCGCGATCGCGGTGTGGACCGTGCTGCACATCGTCTCCGTCGCGCGCCACGTGCTCGTGTGGGTGGCGGTCTCGCTCTTCCTGGCACTCGCCATGAACCCGCTCGTCGAGTGGCTGCAGAGGCGCGGCATCGAGCGCAGGGGCCTCGCCGCCGGTACGGCGTTCCTGCTCGTGATCCTCGCGATCGCGGGAATCGGCGCGCTCTTCATCCCGACGCTCGTCGACAACGTGAACAAGTTCGTCGACGCGGTGCCGGGCTACGTCCACGACGTCACGAAGGGCAGGGGGCGGTTCGGCTTCCTCGAGACGAAGTACCACGTCGTCGAGAAGGTGCGCGAGCAGATCGACAACGGCGGCGCGAAGAAGCTGCTCGGGTTGTCCGGCGCCGCCGTCTCGGTGACGAAGGGCGTCGTCAACATCATCCTCGGGATCGTCACGATCGTCTTCCTGACGTTCTTCATGGTGCTCGAGGGCCCCGCGTGGGTCGAGCGGTTCTATTCGCTCCTGCCGCCGGAGAAGCAACCGCGCTGGCGAAAGGTGGGGCGCGACATCTACATGACGGTCGGCGGCTACGTCACGGGCAATCTGCTGATCAGCCTGATCGCAGGCGTGTTGACGACGCTCGTCCTGATCGCGATGGGCGTTCCGTACGCGGTCGCTCTCGGCTTGATCGTGGCGATCCTCGACCTGATCCCGCTGGCCGGCGCAACGATCGCCGCAATCATCATCGGCGCCGTCGCGTTCATCCACTCGATCCTCGCCGGGATCGTCGTGATCGCGTTCTTCATCCTCTACCAGCAGCTGGAGAACCACGTCCTGCAGCCGGTCGTCTACAACCGGACCGTCGCGCTCTCACCGCTCGTCATCCTGATCTCCGTGCTCGTCGGCGCCGAGATCGCCGGCGTGCTCGGCGCTCTCGGCGCGATTCCCGTCGCCGGGACGATCCAGGTCCTCGTCGTCGATTACCTGCGCGAACGCCGCGAGCGCGCGATCGAGAAGCCGGCGATCACCTGAGCCTGTCTGCGGCCGCTCAGTGGATGTGCAGGTCGACGCCCAGCGGGATCAAGGGCCACGCAACCGTCGCGAGCAGGGCCGAGACGATCGCCTTGATGTTGCCGAGGTTGTTCCAGTATTTGTGCGTCGCCGAGACGATGCCGCCGGCGACGAGATAGACGACGACGACCCAGCTGACGCCGACGCCACGCCGTATCTGTCAAAACGGTGCTGCCGTCTCCAGGTTGCGTATAAACGTCATGTGAGCCTCTGGGAGGAGCGTGCCGCGCGCAACGAGGCGCTCTTCCGCGCCGTGAACGAAGAGATCCACGACGTCGACCGGCGCTTCGGCGTCGACGCCAGTGAGTTCGTGTGCGAGTGCGCCGACGACACATGCATCGTGCGCCTGGCCGTCCCGCTCGGCGTCTACACGGCCGTACGGAGCAATCCGAGGCGGTTCATCCTCGCGCCGGGCCATGAGGATCCCGAGCTCGAGGCCGTCGTCGAGCGGCACGAGGGCTTCTTCGTCGTGGAGAAGTTCGGCGACGCCGGCCGGGTTGCAGAGCGACTCGACGCCGACGGCGGCTGATCGCCCGTGCCCGAGCGGCTCTACCATGCCCTCGAGCGCCGGTAGCTCAGCGGACAGAGCGGCGGCCTTCTAAGCCGCGGGTCGCAGGTTCGAATCCTGCCCGGCGCGCCTCGCACGGACGGGTTTGCCGCCCTGCCCTCCTGGAACCTTCGTAGAAAGAAACGACTAGCGAAGGGGGTCGAATGGCCGACCAGAAGCTGCAGGGCAAGAAGATCGCGTTCATCGCGACGGACATGGTCGAGGAGGTCGAGCTCACGATGCCGTGGCAGGCCGTCCAGGAGGCGGGTGGTCAGCCCGAGCTCGTCTCGATCGAGATCGGCGAGATCCAGGCGTTCAACCACTACGACAAGTCCGAGACGTACAAGGTCGACAAGGACTTCTCGACGGCACGGGTCGACGACTATGACGGTCTCGTCATCCCGGGCGGTGTCGGCAATCCCGACACGATGCGCTCCGAGGACGACGCGGTCGAGTTCGTGCGCTCGTTCTTCGAGGCGGGCAAGCCCGTCGCCGTGATCTGTCACGGACCGTGGATGCTCGTCGAGGCGGACGTCGTCCGTGGCCGCAAGGTCACGTCGTGGCCGTCGATCAAGACCGACATCCAGAACGCGGGCGGCAACTGGGTCGACGAGGAAGTCGTCGTCGACCAGGGGCTCGTCACGTCGCGCAAGCCGGACGACCTGCCGGCGTTCTGCAAGAAGATGGTCGAGGAGTTCTGCGAAGGCGTGCACTCGGGCCAGCGCGAGAAGACGACCGCGTCCGCGTAGTGGCCGAGGCGGCGCTGCTGGATCTCGACGGCACGCTCATCGACGCCAACTACCAGCACGCGCTCGCCTGGTACCGCGCGTTTCGTCGCTTCGACATCGTCCTCCCGGTGTGGCGGCTCCACCGCCACATCGGGATGGGCGGCGACCAGTACGTCGCCGCGGTCGCGGGCGATGACGTGGAGGAGCGTTGCGGCGACGACCTTCGCGACGCGCACTCGGACGAGTTCCGGCCGATCCGCGCAGAGTGCGCCCCGCTCGAGGGCGCGTCCGAGCTGCTGCGAGAGCTGAAGCGGCGCGGCCTCACGGTCGTCCTCGCGAGCTCGTCCGGCGAAGACGACCTCGAGTTCTTCGTCGGGCAACTCGACGCGAGCGATTGCATCGACGCCTCGACGACCAGGGACGACGTCGAGCGGACGAAGCCGCATCCGGACGCGATCGAGGCGGCACTCGAGAAGGCCGGCACACGCGACGCCGTCATGGTCGGCGACTCCCGCTGGGACATCGAGGCCGCGGCGAACGCGGGGCTCGAGACGATCTGCGTCCTCACCGGCGGCTGGTCGGAGCAGGAGCTGCGCGATCACGGCGCCGCGGCCGTCTTCGACTCCATGCCGCACCTGATCGAGCACCTCGACGAGAATCCGCTCGCGGGAGTGGCCGGTTAGGTCGGCGCGGCAGCCTGCGCGACGAGGCCTTCCGACGACTCCGATCGAGCTGTGCCGGACCTGCCGAGGAGAGCGGCACTCGCGACGATCGAGGCGAATGCGGCGATCCGCAGCACCCCGCGTATACCCGCCGGCAGCGCTTCGTCGAAGAGGACGAAACCGGCCGCTATCGGGACGGCGTTCGTGACGAGAGTGGCGATGCCGGCCGCCGTAAGGGCGCTGCCCTGCTGAAAGGCAGCCTGAAGCACCGTCGTGCCCGCTGCGTAACAGGCCACGAGCGAGAGCAGCGCGAGTAGCCAGATCCCGCCCGAGGTCACGAGCTTGGCGGAGATGTCTCCATCCGCGAAGAGGAGCCCGGCCGCAAGCCCGAGCGCAGCAGCGCGGGCGAGGCGGGTGCGCGCCACGATCAGTGCCGCGGCCGCGCCGGCGGAGGCACCGAGCCAGACGACCGTACTGACCGGGTGCGCTGCGTGCGACGAAGGCGTCGTCCCGATGAGCGACGCGGCGAGCAGCACCAATCCGACGAGTGCGATCGCGACTGCGAGTCGCTCGTGCCGCGCGAGCAGGCCGAGATGCCCGTGCACGCTGAAGAGTGCGAGGACGGCAATTCCCGAGGCACTGACCGCCTGAACGAGACTGAGCGGCGCGAGTCGCAGCGCCGCGACGTAAACGAGCCACCCCGCCGTCTCGGTGCCGAAGCCGATCAGCCAGGCCGGGTTACCGAGAAGCAGGCCCAGCGAGCGAAACGGCCGCCGAGGGGTGAGCGGCTCCATCGCTGCCGCCGCATCGTGCTCCTTCGTGTACGCCCAGTTGACGGCAAGCGCCGAGACGAGCGCGAGGCAGAGACCTATCCAGACGTTGTCGACTGCCTCATCCTTGCATTGCCGGAGGGTGGCGGACGGGACTTGAACCCGCGACCACCGGGACCACAACCCGGGGCTCTACCAACTGAGCTACCGCCACCGCGCGCGGCGACATCGTAGCCGGGCTTGGGCGATGCAGCTTGCGGAGGACACGCATCGGCGCCTAGCATCGAGCGAATGGAGGGGGTCTCCGACTCCAACCGCTGGACTCTGGTCGCGGTCTGCGCGACGACGTTCATGCTGCTCGTCGACATCACGATCGTGAACGTCGCGCTGCCGAGCGTTCAGCGGCAGCTCGACGCGAGCCTGACCGGGCTGCAATGGGTCGTCGATGCGTACGCGGTCACGCTCGCGGCGCTGATCCTTACGGCCGGCGCGCTCGCGGACCGGTACGGGCGACGGCTCGTCTTCGCGGCCGGCGTCGTGATCTTCACCGTCGCGTCCTTCGTGTGCGGGGCTGCGTGGAACGTCGTGGCGCTCGACGTCGCGCGCGTCGGCCAGGGTGTCGGCGGCGCCGCGCTGTTCGCGACGGCGCTCGCGCTCATCGGCGCGGAGTATCAGGGCGTCGCACGCGGGAGCGCGATCGCGATCTGGGGGGCGACGATCGGGGTCGCGGTCGCGTCGGGGCCGCTGCTCGGCGGCATCCTCACCGACTCGTTGAGCTGGCGCTGGGTCTTCTTCGTCAACGTGCCCGTCGGTGCGTTCGCGTTCGCGGTCGCCGTGTGGAAGCTGCGCGAGTCGCGCGACCCCGGAGCGACGCGCACCGACGTTCCCGGCCTCCTGTCGTTCTCGCTCGCGCTGTTCCTCGTCGTCCAGGCGTTGCTGCGCGGTAACGACGCGGGGTGGTCGAGCGCGCAGATCGTGGGATCGCTCGTCCTCGGCGTGCTGCTGCTTGCCGCTTTCGTCGTGATCGAGGTGCGCCAGGAGCGGCCGATGCTCGACGTGTCGCTCTTCAAGCGGCCGGCGTTCCTCGGCGTCCAGGCCGGGACGTTCGCGATCGGCGCCGGCATGTTCGCGCTCTTCCCGTTCCTCTCGATCTACCTGCAGGACATTCTCGGCTACTCGCCGCTCGGCGCCGGCCTGCGCTTCCTGCCGATCACGGTGTTCGTCTTCTTCGTCCCGATCGCGACGCGGAGGATCGCGGCGCGCGTGCCGATGTGGACGCTGCTGTCGGGGAGCCTCGCGATCGTCGCGCTCGGCGCGATCCTCATGACGTTCATCACGCCGGACTCGAGCTGGCTCGCGCTCCTGCCCGGCTTCATCGTCGCGGGGCTCGGCATCGGCCTCGCGAACCCGACGATCGCCGCCGCTGCTCTTCGCGTCGTCGACCCCGCGCGGACGGGCATGGCTTCGGGGATCAGCAACACCTGCCGGCTCGGCGGCCTCGCGATGGGCGTCGCGGTGCTCGGCGCCGTGCTGCAGGTGCGCGTCGAGCATCACCTCACGGCAGCGGGCTATCCCGGCAAGGAGCTTGCGTCGGCGGTGAGCTCGTCCGGCCTGCGCGCCGCCGGCTCGAACGACGCACTTGCGAACGTTGCGAGCGCCGCTTTCGTCAGCGGGCTCCGCCTCGTCTTCCTGATCGGCTTCGTAGTCGTGCTCCTCGGCTCTATCGCCGCGGCCGTGCTCGTCAGACGCCGGTCCGAGGCGCCGCAAGCCGTTCCCGAGCCGGCGCGCTAGCCTCTTCGCGGGCCCCGTAGCTCAGCGGACAGAGCGGCAGCCTTCGAAGCTGCGTGCGGAGGTTCGATTCCTCCCGGGGCCAAATAGTGGCGACGCGGCGCGCCGGCGCGACCGTCTACGGGACGTAGCGCTCGACGAGGCGGCTGCCGGGCGTCGCGTGGACGTCGCCGGCGACGGTGCTGCCGCCGACGACGTAGATCGCGTTGCGGAGGGCGACCGCGCGCGCATAGTTCCGCGCATGGGGGAGCCGCCCGACGCGCTCCCACTTCGACTTGCCCGCGCGAAGGCGATACACGTCGCCGAGCACGGTGCTCTTCGGCTGGGACTCGCCGCCGAAGACGTAGATCGCGTCGCCGAGGACTGCCGCGCCGGCGGTTCCGCGCGGCGAGATGCGCGGGCCGCGGCTCCAGCGATTCTTCGCGGCGTCGTAGACGTAGACGTCGCCGTAGTCGTCGAAGCCGCTTCGCCCGCCGATCGCGTAGATGCGGCCGCGGAACACGACCGCGGCGGGGCTGCCCTCGGAGCGCGGCAGCGGCGCCAGCTTCGTCCAGGCGTTCGTCGCGGGATCGAAGACCAGGTGATCGGCCAGCGTCGAGACGTCGTTCCCGCCGCCGAGGACGTGGATCTTGCCGTCGAGCAGGACCGCCGCGTGGCCGCCCCGGGGGCGGGGAGCGGTGGCCCGGACGACCACTTCCGCGATGCGGGATCGAACACGCGCACGGCGGCCGTCGGCTCGTTCGACGTCCCCTCGAACCCGCCGATGACGTAGATGCGACCGCCGAGGGTCACCGCGGCCGGCGCGTTGAGCGCCGAACCGGGCAGCGTCGTCACGGTGCGCCAGGCGCGGCCGTCGAAGCGATCGACTTTCCGGCTTCCCGGACCGCCGAGCACGTAGATGGCTCCTCCCGCGACCGTCACCGCTTGTGCCGAACGCGGGCTCGGGAGCGACGGCGCAGCCGTCCAGGTACCGGCCGCGAGCGACACGGCGGTCGCCGCGACGGCGAAGAGCTTCAGGAACGCCACGACCGCTACGACGCCGACGCGCGCAGAAAGTCCGTCAGCGCAACGCGCGGAAGACGCGCAGCCAGTTCTCGCCGAGGAGCTTGCGGATGTCCGGCTCGGACCAGCCGCGCTCGACGAGACGTGCCGTGAGATTCGGCAGGTCGCGCTCGCGCGCGAGTCCGGGCACGGCGCGCTTGAGATCGACGCCGCCGAAGCGGCGGAACTCGTCGTACTGCGGGTAGAGCGCGTCCATGTACTCGCGCAGGAAGTCCGGGCCGAGGCCCACGTGATCGCTCCCGGCGGTCTCGGCGATGTGCTCGATGTGGTCGACGACGCGGTCGAGTGTCGGCGCCTCGGCGTCCACGAAGGTCGGCAGGACGTTCATGCCGATCACGCCGCCGGTCGCCGCGATGCCGCGCAGGTGCTCGTCGCTCAGGTTTCGATGGTGGTCGCGCAGCGCTCGCGCGCAGGAGTGCGTCGCGACGACGACGCCCGTCGCGAGATCGAGCACGTGGTCGACCGACGCGGCCGCGAGGTGGGAGACGTCGAGCAGCATGCCGAGCCGCTCGAGCTCCGCGACGGCGCGGACGCCCGCGGACGGCAGGCGGCTCCCCGTCTCCTCGTCGGCCGACCCTTCGGCGAGCAGCGCGCGGGACCAGTGCGTGAACGAGACCATGCGCACGCCGAGCCGGTGGAAGACCGAGAAGAGCTCGACGTCGGCGCCGATCCCGGGCGTGCCCTCGAGAGCGACGAGCAGCGCGATCCGACCGTCCGCGAGCGCGGCGTCGATCTCGGCGCCGGTCCGGCAGAGCGCGACCTCGGGCGTCTGCGCCGCCTCGCGCTCGAGCGCCTCGAGCTGCAGCAGCGTCGAGCGCAGCGACGCCTCGGCGACCTCCGGCGCGACGTAGATCGGCAGCACCTGCACGTCGACGCCGCCCGCGCGCGCCTCCGGCACCCAGTGCTCGCTCCAGTAGCGCGCGAGGCCCTGGTCGCCGAGGTCGCGGTTTCGCAGCAGGAGCAGAACCGGGAGGTCGTTGTGCGCGTCGACGACGACGGCGTCCTCATGAAGCTCGCGGGGATCCACTCGGTTCGACACTATTGCGCGACGTGAGCCTCGCGCTTCAGGTGATCGTCACTGGTCTTGCGGCAGGCGGGGTATACGGGCTCGTCGCGGTCGGCTATTCCGTGATCTACCGGCTGACGGGGATCATCCATTTCGCATACGGCGAGCTGATCGCGCTCGGAGTGTTCGTGACGCTCCTCGTCGCGGCCGGCACCGGGCCCGTGACGCAGCAGACCGCCGGCACGGCGCGTTTCCTCGTCGCGCTCGTCGTCGGGGTTGGGGTCTGCGTCGTCGCGGGCGCCGGGAGCTACCTCTTCGCGGTGCAGCCGTACCTCGTGCGCGGCTCGACGATCGGCTGGGTCGCGGCGATCACGGCTGTCGCGTTCGCGATCCACGCGATGCTCGCGGCGATCTTCACGCGGCCGAGCTACGTCTTTCCCGATCCGCTGCCTTTCCGCCACCTCGGTCACGACGGCTTCGTGAGGGTCGGCGGCGCGTCGATCCAGGTGCGCTCGTTCTTCGTCATCGCGGTCGCGGTCGCGCTTGCCGCCGCCGCCGGCTGGACGCTCGAGCGGACGCGCACCGGTCGCGCCCTGCAGGCCATCGCTTCGGACGACGAGGGCGCCCGCATCGTCGGCGTGCCGGTCGACACCCTCGTCGCGATTGCGTTCGGGGCGGCGGGCGGGATGGCGGCGATCGCGGCGGTCGTCGCGGCGCCGAGCGGCGCGGTCGACGTGGACACCGGCGCGCTGCTCGGGCTGAAGGGACTCGTCGCGGCGCTCATCGTCAGGTTCGGCTCGCCGCTGCGGGCAATGGTCGCCGGCCTCGTTCTCGGACTCGCCGAGGCGACGATCGCGAACGCGCACATCGGCTCGTTCCAGCTCGGCGCGTCGTACCGCGAGGTGCTGCCGCTGGCGATCATCCTGCTCTTCGTCGCGTTGCGACCTCAGCTGGAAGCCGTCGAGGAGCTCGAGTGACCACGCTCGTCGGCCGCACCGGCGGCACGCTCGCCGAGGCGGCCCGCGAGGTGCGCACCGCGTGGACGCATCGGCACACCGCGGCCGCGGCCCTCGTCGCGCTCGCCGCGCTCCTCCCGGCAGTCGCGCCGTCGTGGGTGCACGTCGACTCGATGGCCAACGGCTTCTACCTCGCGCTCGCGGCGACGGGGCTCTGGTTGACGGTCGCGCTCGGCGGAATGCCGTCGCTCGGACAGGGCGCGTTCATGGCGATCGGCGCGTTCACCGTCGCGCTGCTCACCGCGAAGGCCGGCTGGCCCGCGCTTCCGGCGACGCTCGTCGCCGTGGCGGCCGCGGCCGCCGGTGGAGCGCTCGCCGGCGCCGGAGTCGTCCGCCTGCGTCCGGTGTTCATCGCCGTCACGACGTGGATCCTCACGTGGGCGGTGGCGATCTTCCTGCTTGCATTCCGCTCGGTGTCGGGCGGCGCGCAAGGGCTCGTATTGCCGTCGAGCATCTCGGTGACGGCGCATTACGAGCTCGGACTCGCACTGCTCGCCGTCTCCGTGCTCGTGGCGGCGTCGCTTGCGCGCGGCGGCCCGGGGATCGAGCTCCGCGCCGCGCGCCAGGTGCCGGCCGGTGCTGCGGCGCTCGGCGTCGACACGGCACGTCGTCGTCTCGGCGCGTTCGTCGCCTCGGCCGCGATCGGCGGTCTCGCAGGAGGTCTCGCCGTGCAGCTCGCGGGTGTCGCGGACGCGGGCGAGTACGGGCCGTACCTCTCGTTCAGGCTCTTCGTCGCGGTGCTGCTCGGCGGCGTCGCCTCGGCGATCGGGCCGTCCGCCGGCATCGCCGGCCTCGCCGTCGTTACGGGCGCGGCCGGGGTGCTCGGCTCGCTCGAAGGAGTCGAGTCGGCGCGCTTCGACCCGATGCTCGCGGCGCTGCTCCTCCTCGCCGTGCTCGCGCTCGGTGGGGAGGGGATCGTCCCGCTCGTGCGCAGGCTCGTCGAGCGGGAGGGGACGCCGCCGGCGCGGCGGGCGCCGGCGCTCGTCCCCGCGCCCGTCGAGCGGCGGGCGAGCACCGGGCCGCCGATCCTCGTCGCCGAGTCGCTGACGAAGCGCTTCGGCTCGCTCGTCGCCGCGGAGTCGGTGTCGCTCGAGCTCGTTCCGGGCGAGGTGTGCGCGCTCATCGGCCCGAACGGCTCCGGCAAGACGACCGTGCTCCGCGTCCTGGCGGGCGTCTACCGCCCCGACGCCGGACGCGTGCTCGTCGACGGCACGGACGTCGGCGACGCTCCGCCGCGCGAGCGTGCGGCGCTCGGTGTCGTGCGCACGCTGCAGACGTCTGCCGCGTTCGGCGAGCTGACCGCGCTCGAGAACCTGCTCGTCGGGATGGGCATCCGGCGCATCCACGGAGGCGCGTTCCGGACGGCGTTCGCGACACCGCTCGCGCGCGACGAGGACGAGCGTCTGCGCGCGGATGCACGTTCCCTGCTCGCGGACGTCGGCCTCGGCTGGGCAGCGGACGTGCGCGCCGGCGAGCTCGCAGGCCCAGAGCAGCGTCTCGTCGCGGTCGCGGCCGCGCTCGCTGCAGGTCCGCGAGTGCTCCTGCTCGACGAGCCTTCGGCCGGCTCGTCGCTCGAAGACGTCCGCCGCCTCGACGCGTTGCTCTCACGCTTGCGCGCGCAGGGGATGTCGATCCTGCTCGTCGAGCACAACCTGCGGCTCGTTCGCTCGGTCGCGGATAGGGTGATCGTGATGGCTGCGGGCGCCGTGATCGCGACGGGCTCTCCGGCAGACGTCGCAGGGGACTCGGAGGTGCGTACCGCCTATCTCGGCAGGGCCGCCCTGTGAGACGTGGGGCGGTGCTTCTTGTCGCGCTCACGGTCGTGCTCGCCCTCGCAGGGTGCGGCGGCAGCGACAAGAAGTCCGCGGGAAAGCTGATCATCGCGGTCGACGCGCCGTTCTCGCGCAGCCCCTACATCGGCCAGACGATCGCGCGCGGTGTCGAGCTCGCGGCGAGCGAGGTGAACGTCGCCGGCGTGCCGACACCCGACGGCAACTACACGCTCGAGGTGAAGCGGTACGACAATGCGCTGTCGCCGCGCAAGGCGCTCTCGAACATCCGTCGCGCGATTTCCGACGGCGCCGTCGCGATCGTCGACGACGGCACGGGCGTCGACGCCGGCTGGAAGACGGCGAACGACGCGCACGTCCCGATCGGCATCACGTACGACGGCGGCGGCGGCCTCGTCGATCTCGAGAAGCGGCCGAACGTCTACCGCATCGCGCCGACGAATCGCGGTATCGCGTTCCGGCTCGCCGAGTACACGATTCCGAAGGGCCTCAAGTTCGCGCTCATCCACGACGACACGACGTACGGGCAGCAGGGAGGAGCGGCGCTCGACGAGGCGTTCTCGCGCAATCCGGAGGCGGTGGCGACGAAGCTGACCGTGCCCGCGGGCGACAGCGACCTCTCGCCGCAGGTGCTCCGAGCACGTCGTGCGGGCGCGACCGCGCTGCTCGTGTGGGGACAGGCGTCGACGATTGCGAAAGTCCTCACCGCAGCGCGCAGCGGCGGCTGGGACGTGCCGGTCTATGCGACGCCGTCCGCCGAGGATCCGGTTCTGCGGCAGCAGCTCGCGGACCGGCCGAAGTGGCTCGACGGCCTCACGTTCGCCACCGGACGCATGACGGCGGAGCTCGGGCCCGACTTCTTCTACGCCTTCGAGTCGAAGTTCGAGAACGCGTACGGCGTGCAGAACGTCGGTGTGAAGACGCAGGCCGGCGACGCGGTGATCGCGCCGCCCGACTACGCCATGTACTCGTACGACTTCGTCAACGTGCTGACGCAGGCTCTCAAGCAGTTCGGCGCCAAGGGCCTCGTGAAGGGGCTCGAGCAGGTGACCGCGCGCGGCGCGAACGGAGACGAGCGCGGCTTCAACCAGCACAATCACGAAGGTGTCGTCGACGACGACGTCTTCTTCGCGCGCTTCCACGACATGACGTACGCGCCGGTCAAGGACGACCCGCTGTCGTCGACGCTTCCGAAGATCAAGCAGACGAGGTGACGCGAGGCGCGCGTCTGCTGTGCGTGTGCGCGGCGGCGTGTTGGGCCGCGCCGGCCGCGACGGCCGCCGGCACGCCGATCCTGCTGCCCTCGGTGCGGACGACGCTGACTCCGGGGCCGCCTCTGACCGCGGCGAACGTGTCGGGCGAGGTCCTCTATCCACCCGGGATGTCGAGCGACCAGAAGGTGCTCGTCGGCGTCGACGGCACCGGCAACCCGGTGTCGCTGCACGTCGTGCAGCGGCTCGAGCTGCGGAAGCTCGGCGACTACAGCTTCACCGTGCCGGGGCCGATCTCGGATGTCGAGGTCGCGCCGGGCTCCGACTCGCAGCCCGGCCTGCGAAAGGACGCGATTCTCTGGTCGGGCTTCTCCGCCGGCAAGAAGACACTCGCCGCGCGCGCGACACTGCGTCCCGGCGAAGCGGCGTCACGTCTGCCGCTCCGCGTGTCGGTCGAGCGCGAGGCGGACACGTTGATCGTCCGCGGCGAGAACGTCGCCGTCGCACGTGCGCCCCTCCTCGTCGGACCGCTTTCCCTGAGCGAGGCCGAGAAGGCGCTCCGGCAGACGCGCAAGTACCTGCCGCTCGGCGCCGCGGCGCCTGACCTGTACGCAACGGTGAGGCAGGCTCCGCTCTCCCGGTCGGAGCGGATCATCGCGCCGCTCGACGTCGAGGGGCAGATCGGCAAGGACCGCTTCCACTACGTCCTCGGCGACGGGCGGCCGCTTCGGTTCGAGCGGCGCGTCGAGCACGCGCCGCAAGGTGCGAAGCTCCGCCTCGTCGTCACGCCGGTCCCGCCCGAACGGCTCTTGCGCACGCGTCCGCGCGACGTCGACAGCGCGCTCACGCTCGTCGCGCGCGCGAGGCTCACGGTCGCGCGCGAGCTGCAGTTCCACAACTTCCTCGCGAACCCGAACCCGACCGGGCGCTCGACCGCGACGTACGTCTACGAGACTGCGAAGCGTTCCGCCGCGCCGAAGCCGGTGACACCGGCCGATGCGAACGGCGACAGCAGCTGGCCTGCGTTCCTCGCCGTCGCGCTCGGCGTCGTCGGCGCGGGGACGCTCGTCGTGCTCTGGGCACACTCGTAAATGCGGGCGAGAGGACTTGAACCTCCAAGAGCCGAAGCTCACCAGGACCTAAACCTGGCGCGTCTGCCAGTTCCGCCACGCCCGCGGGTCGGATTCAGGATAGAGCCAACGGCGCCGCGCAAGGTCGCGAGCAGCCCGTTGCGAGCACGCGGTCTGCTCTAATGGCCGCGCATGCAGGCACAGGTCGAAGAGCTCGGTGACAGCAAGGTTCGCCTGACCGTCGACGTGCCCGGCGCCGACGTGAAGCATGCCGTCGACCACGCTGCATCCGACCTCGCCGACACCGTCAAGGTCCCCGGCTTCCGCAAGGGCAAGGTGCCTCTGACGGTGCTCAAGCAGCGCATCGGCAAGGAGCGTCTCTACGCCGAGGCGGTCGAGAGCCACATCGGCGGCTGGTTCTGGAACGCGGCTGCGCAGACGCGCATCCATCCGGTCGAGCAGCCCGAGTTCGGTTACGAGCTGCCGGACGGCGACGGGAGCGACTGGCGCTTCACGGCCACGGTGGCGGTGCAGCCGAAGCCCGAGCTTCCGGACTGGTCGACGCTCGAGGTGCCGTCGGCGGAGCCCGAGATTCCCGCCGAGCTCGTCGAGCAGGCGCTGCAGGACGTGCAGTCGACGGCGGCGGACCTCGCGCCGGTCGACGGACGGCCGACGCAGCCGGGCGACGTCCTCGTCCTCGATCTCGTGATGCCGGGCGACGCGCGCCGCGACTACGTCGTCGAGCTCGGCGGCGGAAGGCTCGCGCCGGAGCTCGAGCGCGCACTCGTCGGCGTGAATGCGGGCGAGGGCGCCTCTGTCGAGATTCCGATCTCGGAACGCGAGACGAGCACGGTCGAGGCAAACGTGAAGGAGATCCACGAGCAGGTGCTGCCTCCGCTCGACGACGATCTCGCGCGAAAGGTGAGCGAGTTCGACTCGCTCGAAGAGTTGCGGGCCGATCTCGAGAACGACCTGCGCGAGCAGCTCGCCGACGAGCTGGAGGGACAGTTCCGCAGCGCGGCGGTCGACGCGCTCGTGCAAGCGGCCGGCGTGACGACGGAGGGGCCGCTCGTCGAAGTCCGCACGCGCGAGCTCTTGAACGGCCTGGCGCGAAGCGTCGAGCGCCGCGGTCTCTCGCTCGAGCAGTACCTCTCGCTCAGCGGCCGCACTCCGCAGCAGCTCGTCGACTCGCTGCACGCCGAGGCTGCGCTGTCGGTCGCGCGCGAGGTCGTGCTCGAGGCGGTCGCCGACAAGGCCGAGATCACCGTCTCCGACGAGGACGTCGAGCGGGTCGTCCGCGAGCAGGTCGAAGAGCTCGACGACGACTACGACGAGGCGGTCGCGCGCCTGCGCGAGACCGGCGCCTACGAACGGTTGCGCGAGGACCTGCGCCTGCGCGCGGCGCTCGACCGCCTCGCCGGCGACGTCAAGCGCATTCCGGTGGAGCTTGCCGCTGCGCGAGAGAGCATTTGGACGCCCGAGAAGGAAAAACCAGAAACGTCTGCGAAACTGTGGACCCCCGGCAGCAAGGAGCCAGCATGAGCCCGTACGAGCAGCACGTGGTACCGATGGTGATCGAGCAAACGTCCCGCGGCGAGCGCGCGTTCGACATCTACTCGCGCCTCCTCAACGAGCGCATCATCTTCCTCGGAACGCCCGTCGACGACCAGATCGCGAACCTGATCGTCGCGCAGCTGCTGCACCTCGAGTCCGAGGATCCCGACAAGGACATCTCGATCTACATCAACTCGCCGGGCGGCGTCGTCTACGCGGGGCTCGCGATCTACGACACGATGCAGTTCATCAAGCCGGACGTGGCGACGATCTGCGTCGGCATGGCGATGTCGATGGGCGCGGTCATCCTCGCGGGCGGCACGAAAGGGAAGCGCATGGCGCTGCCGAACTCAAAGATCCTGATCCACCAGGGGTCGGCCGGCTTCCACGGACAGCCGACGGACATCGAGATTCAGGCACGCGAGGTCATCGGCCTCAAGCGGTTGATGGAAGAGATCATGTCGACTCACACGGGACAGTCAATCGACAAGGTTCAGAAGGACATGGACCGCGATTACTACATGACGTCGCAGGAGGCGAAGGAGTACGGCATCATCGACGCCGTGGTCAGGAGCCGCGATTCCTCGACTGCCGCCGCGGCGGCCTAGCGCGAAGAGCGATTTCGGGGTAAAAGGAGACCAGGGACCGCATGGCAAGGGCGAGCGACGGAAACGAACAGCTTCTCTGCAGCTTCTGCGGCAAGAGCCAGCGGCAGGTCAAGAAGCTGATCGCCGGCCCAGGGGTCTACATCTGCGACGAGTGCATCGATCTCTGCAACGAGATCATCGACGAGGAGCTGACGACTCCCGCGCAGCTCGACCTCGACAACCTGCCGCGCCCGAAGGACATCTACAGCGTTCTCAACGACTACGTCGTCTCGCAGGAGGAGTCGAAGCGCGCGCTCTCCGTCGCCGTCTACAACCACTACAAGCGCGTGCAGATGGGGCAGGAGGAAGCGGAAGTCGAGCTTCAGAAGTCGAACATCCTGCTGCTCGGCCCGACCGGCTGCGGCAAGACGCTTCTCGCGCAGACGCTCGCGCGGATCCTGAACGTGCCGTTCGCGATCGCCGACGCGACGGCGCTCACGGAGGCGGGCTACGTCGGCGAGGACGTCGAGAACATCCTGTTGAAGCTGATCCAGGCCGCCGACTTCGACATCAAGAAGGCGGAGACCGGGATCATCTACATCGACGAGGTCGACAAGATCGCGCGCAAGGCGGACAACCCGTCGATCACGCGCGACGTCTCGGGCGAGGGCGTGCAGCAGGCGCTGCTCAAGATCCTGGAAGGCACCGTCGCGTCGGTACCGCCGCAGGGCGGACGCAAGCATCCGCACCAGGAGTTCCTCTCGATCGACACGACGAACATCCTTTTCATCTGCGGCGGCGCGTTCGCCGGGCTCGACAAGATCATCGGCAAGCGCATCGGGAAGAACGCGGTCGGCTTCGGCGCGCAGATCCGGTCGAAGAACTCGGCGGAGTCCTCGGAGCTCCTGTCGCAGGTGATGCCGGAGGACTTGCTGAACTTCGGGTTGATCCCGGAGTTCATCGGCCGCCTGCCGGTCATCTCGACGGTGCACCAGCTGCGGAAGGAGGATCTCGTGCAGATCCTCACCGAGCCGAAGAACGCGCTCGTGAAGCAGTACCAGCGCTTCTTCGCCTACGACTCGATCGACCTCGTCTTCACGGAAGACGGCCTGTGGGAGATCGCGCAGAAGGCCCTGGAACGCGAGACCGGCGCACGCGGCCTGCGCTCGATCATCGAGACCGCGCTCCTCGACGTGATGTTCGAGCTGCCGTCGCGCAAGGACGTCTCCAAGTGCGTCATCACGAAGGAGACGATCTCGAAGGGTCTCAAGCCGACGCTGGTAACGAGCGCCGGCTCAGAACTAGACGAGCGCGTCGAGCAGTCCGCTTAACTCACGCCCGGCGCTCCGCGCGACGTGTCGCAGACGTACGGCGCGAGCATCGCGTCCGCCGTCGCCTTGTTCGCACCGTCCAGCGAGACGAGCTGATCGGCGAGCGCGGGGCCGCCCGCGGTCTGGTTCACGGTCGGCGTCGTCGTCACCGTCACGTTGCTCGCTGCGGAGGGCAGCGTGTTCTTGAAGTAGAGGAGGATCGCGCGCTGCTGCCACCAGCGGTCGAAGAAGTACGCGTGCTCGCCGCGCGTCACCTCGATCGTGCGCTGCAGCGCGTTCCCGACCTCGTAGCCCGCCATCATCTGCGCCTCGAACGCCGGCACGAGCGAGTCGTCGGCCGAGTAGACGTTGAGGAGCGGCACCTTGACGCTCTGCTGCGCGTGGAACGCCGTCTCGTGCGAGAGGATCGAGAAGCCGTCGGTGCCGTACAACGCGCTTGCGCGATCGAGCGCGACGCACACGTCGCCGTTGTCGTACGGCGGGACGACGAGCTGGACGAGCGCGTCGGTCGCGGGATACGTGCAGAGGGGCGACTGGCACGCAGCCGGTACAGCGGACGAGTAGATCTGCGTGTCCTGATCCGCGGGGCCGCTGAACTGGATGCCGGCCTTGAAGACGCGACCGCCGTCGAGCGCCAGCGCGAGCACGATGTTCTGGCCGCCTTCGCTGAAGCCGACGAGCCCGACGTCCTTCGTGCCGGGTTGCGCGGCGAGGTACCGGCCCGCCGCCAGCACGTCCTCCGACTCCTTCCACCCGAACGTCTGCTGCCACGTGGGATAGCCGAAGGCCCGCGTCATTCTCGAAGCTGAAGTCACGCTGATCCGCGGCAAGCACGTCGTAGCCGTTCGCGTAGAGCGCCGCCGCCCAGCGGATGACGGACGCGTAGCCGTGCGTGTTGAAGCCGTGCACGACGACGACGGCCGGCGCGTCGCCCGGATGCAGCGCGAGCTCGCCGAGGAGCGGCGCGCCGTCGCCCGACGCGAATTGCACCGCTCGGAACCACGCTGGCCACGCCGGGGCGTCGGGGCTGCCCGGAATGGAGCCCGACGTGTAGTCCTGCGCCGGCGCGGTGTTGAGGACGTTCGCGTCGCCGAACGCGCCGTCGAAGCCCGAGGGCACGTAGTCCGGCTGGTACGGCTCGGCGAGAATCTGCTGCACGGCGGTGCTGAAACGAGCTGCGGTGCCGGCCGAAGCCGCGCTCGCGAGCAGGGGGGCCGCCGCGACGATGACGGCGAGCACGAGAAGTCTCCGCATGGTCACTCCCGGGTCCGAGGGAACCTGACAGGAGGTTCAGGTATGCCGGAGCCTGTACCCACTCCGCAGGGTGTCGAAACGGAGCCTTGACACGAAGGCACGCGAGCCGCAGAATCGGAGACCTGAATCGGGTCTCATATTGGATGAGGCCGCGAGCTCCCCGGAGGGTCACATGAAAAGAGTGCGGTTGAGGCGGGCGATGGTCGTCGTCGCCGTCGTCTCCCTGCTCGGCATCGTCGCGGCTGCGGCTGCGACTGCGAGCACAGACACCCGCGGCACCGCCGCCGCGAGTGCGGTCAAGGTCGGCTTCATCTACTCGCGCACCGGCGCCCTGGCGGGCTTCGGCGCCGAGGAAGTCGAAGGCTTCCAGTACGGGCTCAAGTATCTGAAGGCGCAGCACAACACGTGCGGCGGCCACAAGCTGAGCGTCACCTACGTCGACGACCAGACGAATCCCACGTCGGCCGTCAACGCGGCGAAGGACCTGATCGGCCAGGGCTACAAGATCATCGCCGGGTCGACCTCGTCGGGCTCGGCCACGCTCGTGGCGCCGATCGCCGACCAGAACAACGTCCTCTTCGTCTCGGGTCCTGCGGCCGCCGACGCGGTCACCGGCATCAACCGGCACACGTTCCGCTCGGGGAGGCAGAGCTACCAGGACGTCCAGACGGCAGCGGGCATCCTGCCCCCGAAGAGCATCGGCAAGAAGATCGTCGTCTTCGCCGAGGACACCGCGTTCGGAGCGAGCAACTTCGCCGCCGTGTCGCAGGTGTTCGGCGGCAAGGGGCACAACGTGTCGAAGCTGCTCGTGCCGTTCCAGGCCGCCGACCTGACGCCGTACGCGCAGCAGCTGAAGAACACGAACGCCGACCTCGTGTTCGTCGCGTGGGCCGGATCGAACGCAGCCGCGATGTGGCAGGCGCTCGACCAGCAGAAGGTCCTCGACACGACGAACGTGATGACCGGCCTCGCCGACCGCGTGCAATACAACACGTTCGGCCCGATCGTCGGCCCGAACGCGAAGCTGCTCTCGAACTACATCTACCAGGGCCCGAAGAACAAGGTGAACACGTGGCTCGTGAAGCAGATGAAGGCGCATTCGGGCCACGTTCCCGACCTCTTCACCCCCGACGGCTTCAACATCGCGCTCATGGTCTGCCACGCCGTGCAGAAGGCGAACGGCGACAACGTCGACAAGATGATCTCGGGGCTCGAGGGCTGGCAGTTCCTCGGACCGAAGGGCGTGGAACGGATCCGCAAGGCGGACCACGCGCTGATCCAGCCGATGTTCATCGCGTCGCTCTTCAAGCAGAAGAACGGCAACTGGGAGGCGAAGTGGATCAAGACGGTCTCGCCTGGCAACGTCCAGCCGCCCGTCCATCCATTCCCGTAGAGACCAACACGTGACGAACCCTCCGGTTCTCGCGACTCGGAACCTCGGGCTCGACATCGGCGGCGCGAAGATCGTCGCCGATGTCTCGCTCGAGGTTGCCGAGGGCGAGCTGCTCGGCATCATCGGCCCGAACGGGGCGGGGAAGACGACGCTCTTCAACCTGCTCTCCGGGCTCTACCGCCCGACCGCCGGGAGGATCGAGTTCCGCGGGCGGGACATCACCGACCAGCCGACGTTCCTGCGCACCCGCGAGGGCCTCGGGCGGACGTTCCAGGTGTCGAGCGTCTTCCCGTTGCTCACGGTGCTCGAGAACGCGCGCCTCGCCGCCGAGTCGGCGCTCGGCGGGACGCTGCGGCTCTGGCGACGTGCGTCACGCGTCCGCGCGGCGATGGAGAAGGCACGCGCCTCTCTCGCGCGCGTCGGGCTCGAGAGCCGCGCGTTGACACCTGCGGGCGCGCTCGCGCACGGAGACAAGCGGCGGCTCGAGCTCGCGATGCTGCTTGCGGCCGATCCGCACGTGATCATGCTCGACGAGCCGATGGCAGGCGTCTCCGCCGAGAACGTCCCCGAGCTGGTGGAGCTGATCCGCTCCGTCCACGCGCAGGAGGGCAAGACCGTGCTCATGGTCGAGCACCACATGGAGGTCGTGACCGGCCTCGCGCAGCGGATCGCGGTGATGCATCACGGCGCGCTCCTCGCGTGCGACACGCCGGCGGCCGTGATGGCCAACGAGACCGTGCAGTCGGCATACCTCGGGGAGGAGCTGTGAACGCGGCGACAGCGGCGGCCGTCGAGACGCGCACGCTGCTCGAGGTGCGGAACCTGCACGTCAACCTCGGGCAGTCGCACGTGCTCCAGGGTGTGTCGTTCGACGTTCCCGAAGGCGGCGTCACCGCGCTGCTCGGACGGAACGGCGTCGGAAAGACGACGACGCTGCGCGCGATCCTCGGTCTCGTCGGACGGCACGGAACCGTTCGGCTCGGCGGCGACGACCTCACGTCGCTCGCCACACACCGCATCGTGAGGCGGAGCGTCGGCTACGTGCCCGAGGACCGCGACATCTTCGCCGGGCTCACCGTCGAGGAGAACCTCCGGCTCGCCGAGCGCGACGCCGAGCCGCGCTACGAGCTCGTCCACGACCTGTTCCCCGAGCTGAAGCAGCGCGCGCGGCAGCGCGCGGGAACGCTGTCGGGAGGACAACAGCAGATGGTCGCGATCGCGCGGGCGCTGCTCAACGACAACAGGCTGCTGCTCGTCGACGAGCCGACGAAGGGGCTCGCGCCAGCGCTCGTCACGGAGTTCGCGCACGTGCTCGAACGGCTGTCGGAGCTGACGACAGTCCTTCTCGTCGAGCAGAACCTCGGCGTCGTGCGCCGCATCGCGCGCGACGCGGTCGTGCTCGACACCGGTCGCGTCGTGCACGCGGGCGACGCGAAGGAGCTGCTCGCCCAGCCGGAGCTCGTCCGCAGATTGCTCAGCGTCACCGCAGGAGGACACGCGTGACGACGTTCGTCCTGCTCACCATCACCGGGCTCGGGCTCGGCGCGATGTACTTCCTGATCGCCTCGGGGCTGTCGCTCATCTACGGGTTGATGGGAGTGCTCAACTTCGCGCACGGCGCGTTCATCACCGTCGGCTCGTACGCGACGTGGTGGATGTCCGAGAACGTCTTCGACGGCGTCGGCTCCTCCTGGCTGCGCTTCCTCGCCAGCGCGCTCTGCGGCCTCGCCGCTGGCGCGATCTTCGCGGCGCTCGTGGAGCTCGTCCTGATCAGGCCGCTCTATCAGCGCCACATCGAGCAGGTGCTCGTGACCGTCGGCCTGTCGATCGCGTTCGTCGCGCTCGTCCAGGGCATCTGGGGGCCGGACGTGCACCCGTACCCCTCGCCGGGCTGGCTGCACGAGACGACGACGCTCTTCGGCGCGCACATCCCGAACGACCGCTGGGTCGAGATCGCGACTGCCGTCATCGTGCTCGTCGCGCTGCAGCTCTTCCTGCGGCGGACGCGCTACGGGCTGATCATCCGTGCCGGTGTCGAGAACCGCGCGATGGTGACGGCGCTCGGCATCGACGTTCGCAAGGCGTTCACGCTCGTGTTCGCGCTCGGCGGAATCGCTGCCGCGCTCGCCGGCGTGTTGAGCGGCGTCTACTACACGACGATCGATCCGAACCAGGGGACGAGCCTGCTGATCTTCGCGTTCATCGTCGTCGTGATCGGCGGCCTCGGCTCGATCACCGGCTCGGCGATCGCAGCCGTGGTCGTGGGCCTCGTCCAGCAGTACGCGAACTACTACGCGACGAACTGGATCGGCGACTGGGGGCTCGGCGACCTCTCCGTGCTCCTGCTGCTCGCGGCGGTGCTGCTCGTGCGCCCGCGCGGCCTTGCCGGAACGGTGGCGGCGTGAACAGGCGCGTCGTCGCGGACTTCGTCTGGCCGCTCGCCGTCTTCGGCGCGCTCGCATTCGTGCCGAAGATCGGCTGGGGGATCCCGAAGCTGTTCGACGGCGCGATCTCGAGCCCCGGCACGCTGCAGTTGCTCGCGCTCTGCCTGCTCTTCGGCGGGCTCGCGCTCACGTACGACCTCCTCTTCGGCTTCACGGGGCTGCTGTCGTTCGGGCACGCGCTCTACGTCGCGATCGGCGCGTATATGACGAACATCGCGCTGACCGACTGGCACTGGAGCTTCGCGCAGGCATTGCTCTTCACGGCGCTGCTCGGCTTCGTCGTCCCGCTCGTCCTCGGCACGATCTCGCTTCGCGTGAGCGGCATCGCGTTCGCGATGGTGACGCTCGCCTTCGCGCAGGCGGGGTCGGTGCTCGTGCACAAGGACCCGCATCACTGGACGCACGGCGAGGAGGGACTCGGCGTCGACTACACGAAGCTGCCGGACATCTTCGTCGGCATCTTCAACACGAAGTACCTGTACTGGCTCGCGCTCGGGTACCTGGGCGTCGTCTTCTTCATCGCGCGCTGGTCGGTCGAGTCGTCGCCGGGTCGCGTGTGGCAGGCGATTCGCGAGAACGAGTTGCGCGTCGAGGTGCTCGGCCTGCGGCCGCGGGCGTACAAGCTGATGGTGTTCGTGCTCGCGTCGCTGCTCGCGACCGCGGGCGGCGTCGTGTACATGCTGCTCTTCAGCAGCACGAACCCGGGCGTGACCGCGCCGAACTTCACGCTCTCGCTGCTCCTGATGGTCGTGATCGGCGGCGCGGGGTCGAGGTGGGGCGCAGTCCTCGGCGGGATCCTCTACACGTACCTCGACGACCGGCTTGCCGCGGTCGGCGACTCGAGCGCGGTGCAGGATCTGCCGAAGGTGCTGCGGACGCCGCTCGAGCAGCCGCTCTTCCTCCTCGGCGTCATCTTCATCCTGATCGTCTTCTTCCTCCCGGGCGGCATCGCCGGGCTCGCGTCGCGCGGAAGGCCCGGCGGACTGCGGCGGCTCGAAGAGGCGATCCGTCCCGGCGGCGCCGTCGGCGGGACGCCCGAGGCCGGGCTCACCGAGCCGCAGGAGGGCGTGTGACTCTCGCGTACGACGTCCAGGGATCGGGCGACGCGCTGCTGATGATCCAGGGGCTCGGCTACGGCCGCACGGGCTGGGGCCCTGCGCCCACGCTGCTCGCGCGCCGCTTCAGGGTCGTGACGCCCGACAACCGCGGCTTCGGCGAGAGCGAGATCTCGCCGGGCCCGTACACGACGGCGCAGCTCGCCGAAGACGCCCTCGGCGTGCTGGATGCGCTCGAGATCGAGCGCGCGGACGTGCTCGGGATCAGTCTCGGCGGGATGATCGCGCAGGAGCTCGTGCTCGCCGCTCCTGACCGGGTGGACAAGCTCGTCCTCTGCTCGACGACGGCGGGCGGGCCGCAGTCGGTGCCCATGCCGGAGAAGACCTTGGCGCTGATGGGAAAGCTCGACCTCGATCCGCAGGAGGCGATGCGCCTGTTCGTCGAGAACGCGCTCTCGGCGTCGCCGCCCGACGGGCTCGTCGACGAGATCGTCGCTTATCGCACGGCGAATCCTCCGGACGGCGCCGGGTGGTACGCGCAGGCGAGCGCCGGCGCGGCGCACGACGCGCTCGCGAGGCTCGGAGACATCCGCGTGCCGACGCTCGTCATCCACGGCACGGCCGACAACGTCGTGGACGCCGGCAACGCGCCGCTCATCGCAGACGCGATCCCGGGCGCGCGGCTCGAGTTGCTCGAGGGCGTCGGTCACCTGCTGCCGTGGGAGCGGCCGGACGAGTTCGCGGCGCTCGTGGAGGAGTTCCTCGCATGACCACCCCAAAAAATGCTGCGCGTTTTCCGGGGGCCCCGGTTTGAACGTGCACACGATCGACCACTGGCTGCGCAACACCGCGCGCCGGACGCCGCAGCGCGTCGCGATCGACTACCTCGGCCGCGAGGTCACCTATCGCGAGCTCGACGCTCGCTCCGACGCGCTCGCCGCGGAGTTGCTCGCGCGCGGCCTCCGTCGCGGCGACCGCGTCGCGACGCTGACCGGCAACTCGCCCGAGCACGTCATCGTCTTCTTCGCCTGCGCCAAGGCCGGCTTCATCCTGCTGCCGCTGAACTGGCGGCTCGCGGCGCCCGAGCTGCGCTTCCAACTCGAGGATGCCGAGCCGTCGGTCTTCCTCGTCGAGCCGGAGTACGAGGAGCTCGCCTCCGCCACCCGCCACGACTTCGAGCCGCTCGCGCCGCCGGACGGCGAGGCCGAGCCCCTGACGGCCGAGGTCGACGGCGACGATCCGCTCCTCCTGATCTACACGTCGGGCACAACCGGCCGGCCGAAGGGCGCGCTCCTCACACACGCGAACTGCTTCTGGACGAACCTCAGCTTCGACCTCGCAACGGGCCTGACGGGCGACGACGTCGTCCTGCAGCTGCTGCCGCAGTTCCATTGCGGCGGCTGGAACGTGCAGTCGCTGCTCGCGTGGTGGAAGGGCGCGACGATCGTGCTCGAGCGCGCGTTCGAACCGGCGCGCGTCCTCTCGCTGCTCGCGGAAAAGCGCGTGACGACCCTCATGGGCGTGCCGGCGATCTACCTCTTTCTCTCGCACGAGCCCGCGTTTGCGGGCGCCGACCTGTCGAGCCTGCGCCTGGCGGTGGTCGGCGGCGCTCCGATGCCCGAGGAGCTGATCCGCGTGTGGCAGGCGCGCGGGATCGAGATCGTGCAGGGCTACGGGCTCACCGAGGCGGCGCCGAACGTCCTCTGCCTGCCGCCCGAGGACGCGATGCGCAAGATGGGCTCGGCCGGCAAGCCGTACCCCTACGTCGAGGTGCGCCTCGGCGCGGAGTCGGAGCTGCTCGTGCGCGGGCCGAACGTGTTCCCGGGCTACTGGCGCAATCCCGACGCGACCGCGGCAGTCCTGCGCGACGGCTGGCTGCACACCGGAGACGTGGCCGAGGTGGACGACGAGGGCTGCTACCGGATTCGCGGTCGCCTGAAGGACATGTTCATCTCGGGCGGCGAGAACGTCTATCCGGCGGAAGTGGAGAGCGCCCTGCACGAGCACGCGTCCGTTGCGGACGTCGCCGTCCTCGGCGTCCCGGACGAGCGGTGGGGCGAGGTCGGCGTCGCGTTCGTCGTCGCGAAGGAGCCGGTGACCGAGGCGGCGCTCGTCGGGCACTGTCGCGACCGGCTCGCGAGGTACAAGGTTCCGAAGCGCGTCGTTTTCGTCGAGGCGCTGCCGATGTCCGCCATGAACAAGGTGCTGAAGGACGAGCTCCGAACGCTCGTCCGGCACGAGGAGGTGACGGCGTGACCGATCTCGCGGAGCCGCTGCCGACGAACGTCGAGGGCAAGGAGCTCACGCGTCGCGGAGCGGCGACGAGGACGCGCCTCCTCGAAGCGGCCGAGACGGTCTTCGCGGAGCTCGGCTATCACGACGCCTCGATCGTCAAGATCACCGAGGCCGCCGGAGTCGCGCAGGGCACGTTCTACCTCTACTTCGCCGGCAAGCAGGAGATCTTCGAGGAGCTCGTGCGCGACCTGAACCGGCGCGTCCGGCACGCGATGGCGCGCGGCGCGGAGGGCGGCCGCACGCGCGTCGAGGCGGAGCTGCTCGGCTTCCGCGCCTACTTCGAGTTCGCGGCGCGGAACGGCGCGCTCTACCGGATCATCCGGCAGGCGGAGTTCGTCTCGCCCGGGACGCTGCACGAGCACTACGACGCGATCGCGTCCGGGTACGTCGCCGCACTCGAGGCCGCGATGGAGCGCGGTGAAGTGCGGCGGATGGATCCGCAGGTGCTCGCGTGGGCGCTGATGGGCATGGGCGAGCTGCTCGGCATGCGCTGGATCGTGTGGGAGGACGCGCGCGAGGTGCCACCCGAGCTGCTGATGGAGATGCAGGAGCTGATCGTGCGGGTGATGGGCGCGTGACGCGAGTCTCCCTCGCAGCGACGACGTCGTACTTGCCTGAGCGCTGGATGCCGGCGGCCGAGGTTGCGGTCGCGAGCGGCGTGCCGGAGCAGGTGCTCGTCGAGAAGTTTGCGTTGCGCGGCAAGCACATCGCCGCGACCGACGAGCACGTCAGCGACATGTCGGTGCGCGCGTGCGACGCGCTGCTCGCCGAGGCGGGCGTCGACCCGGAATCGATCGACGTCGTCATGTACTTCGGCTCGATGTGGAAGGACTACGCGGTCTGGCAGGCGGCGCCGTGGATCGCGCACCGCATCGGCGCGTCGAACGCGTACGCGGTGGAGTACGACAACGTCTCGTGCGGCACGCCCGTCGCGCTGCGGCTCGCAAAGGACATGCTCGTCGCGGAGTCCGACCTTCGCAACGTCCTGCTCGTCGGCGCCTGCCGCGAGTCGTACCTGCTCGACTACGCGAACGTGCGCTCGCGCTTCATGTTCAACTTCGGCGACGGCGCCGCGGCCGGGCTGCTCGTCAAGGACGGCGAGCGGAACGAGCTGCTCGGCTCCTTTGGTCTCACGGACGGCTCGCTGTCGCTCCAGGTGAAGGTCGGGCGCGGCGGCAGCGTGCACATGGATGACGGCTATCCGTTCCTCGACGTCGCCGATCCCGCGGCGATGAAGGAGCAGCTCGACGGCACGAGCCTGCGCAACTTCGTGCGGGCCGCGGACGGGGCTCTCGCGCGCTCGGGCCTGGAGCGCAGCGACGTCTCGTTCCTCTGCGCGCTGCACATGAAGCGCTCGATGCACGTCGCGCTCTGCGAGGCGCTCGGCGTCGATCCCGCGCGCGCCGAGGTACTCGACGACACCGGGCACATGAGCGGCGTCGACACGCTGCTGTCGCTCGACCGCGCCGCGCGTGCGGGAACGCTGCGGGACGGCGACGTCGTGCTCCTGCTCGCGGCCGGCACGGGCTACACGTGGGCGGCGAGCGTCGTCCGCTGGGGCCCGCTCGCGTGAAGGCCGCGCTCGTGACGGGCGCGGCGGGCGGAATCGGCAGCGCGCTCGTCGAGCGCCTCGAGGCGGACGGCTGGTCGGTGCACGGCGTCGACGTCGACGACGCCGATCTCACGACACGCGAGGGAAATCGCGTCGTTGTCGATGCGGCGCTCGAGCGGTTCGGGCGGCTGGACGCGGTCGTCGCGAACGCGGGCTTCCAGCACGTCGCGCCGGTCGAGCAGTTTCCGGAGGAGCAGTGGGACCGGCTCGTCGCGCTGTTGCTCACGAGCCCGTTCCTGCTCGCGAAGTACGCGTGGCCCGCGCTGCGCGAGAGCGGCGACGGGCGCTTCGTCGCGATGGCGTCCGCGCACTCCTTGACCGCGTCGCCGTTCAAGGCCGGCTACGTCGCGGCGAAGCACGGCGTGCTCGGGCTCGTGCGGACGCTGGCGCTCGAGGGCGCGGACGTCGGCATCTCAGCCGCCGCGGTCTGCCCGTGCTACGTGCGCACGCCGCTCGTCGAGGCGCAGACCGCCGACCAGGCGCGCGCGCACGGGCTGCCGGAGGAGCGCGTGCTCGAGGACGTGATTCTCGAGCGGCAGGCGGTGAAGCGGCTCCTCGAGCCGAGCGAGGTCGCGGACGTCGTGGCGTTCCTGCTCGGGCCGAGCGGCCGCGGGTTCACGGGGACGCCCGTCGTGCTCGACCTCGGCTGGACCGCGCGCTGAGTCTCAGGCGTCGCGCGTCGCGGTTCGCCACGCGCCGACGGCGATCGCGACGACGAGCCAAAGGATCGGCACGGCGACCGCGGCTGCAAGGGAGGTGCCGATGTCCGGTCCCTCGTTCACGTACTTCACGACGGCGTCGGGTGCGAGGCGGACGAAGCTGATGTGCGGCACGGCCTCGCGCGCTGCGCCAAGGGCGCTGATCGCGGTCAGGATGTGCGAGACGATCGTCCGCCACGCGAGAAGGATCCCGATCGTGTACGCGCGCGACCCGGTAACCGAGGCCACGCCGAGGCTGACGACGAAGTAGAAGGCCGCGTTCGCGAGCACCCAGACCCCGGACTCGATCAGAAGCGTCGCCGACGGCGCCTGCAGGTAACCGTTCGCGAGCCCGCTCACGAACGCGGACAGTGCGTACGCGGCCGCGACGAACGGCAGCAGGTACAAGAGCCCGCCCGGAATGCGCGCGCCGAAGAGCGCGACGCGCGAGCGGCCGGTAACGACGAGCTCGCGAAAGACTCCGGCGTTGAGATCGTCGGCGCCCGACGCCGCGCCGACGATGATCGCCGCAACGCCGCTAAGAAGGACCAGCACCGACATGCCGTTACCGAGGTTCGCGACCCCGCCCGCCGGTCCGTGGTGATCGGGATTCGCGGCGTGCAGGATCGCGAGGATGCCGTACGCGATCACCATTGGCACGATCGTGAGCACCGTCACCGTGACCAGAAGGCCGCGCCGCTTGCGCAGCTTGAGCGTCTCGGCGCGCGGCAGGCCGAAGGCGCGCAGGCGCGGGGCGGTGCGCGGCGGCGGTCGTCACTCCGTGTCCTCGAGGCGCGACGTGATCGCGAGGAACCGCTCCTCGAGCGAGGCCTGCACCGGCTCGAGCCGGTGAACGCGGATGCCGGCCTCGACGAGCATCCGGTTGAGATCCGGGACGGCGTCGGGGTCGGTCAGCGTGACGTGGAGCACGCCGTCTTCGGCCGCCACGTCTGCGACTCCGCGTGCCCCTCCGAGCAGCCGGAGCGCCTCGTCCGCGCCGTCGGCGCCGATGAGGACGCGCGGCCGGCCGCCTCCGCGGAGCTCCTCGAGCGAGCCCATCGCGACGATCTCGCCCTGGTCGACGATCGCCACCTGGTCGCAGGTCTTCTCGACCTCGTCGAGGATGTGCGAGGAGAGCAGCACCGTGCGTCCCTCGTCGACGAGCGAGCGGAGCAGGTGGCGGAACTCGAGGATGCCGGCCGGGTCGAGGCCATTCATCGGCTCGTCGAGGATCAGCAATTCCGGATCCGCGAGCAGGCAGCGCGCGATGCCGAGGCGCTGGCGCATGCCCATCGAGTACGTCTTCACGCGATCGCCTGCGCGGTGCGCGAGCCCCACGCGCTCGATCGCAGGCTCGATGCGCCCGAACGCTTCGCGGCCGCGCGCGGCGGCGACGATGCCGAGGTTCTCGCGTCCCGTGAGGTGGCCGTGGAAGCGCGGCTCCTCGACGATCGCTCCGACGCGGGAAAGTGCCTCGGCCCGCCGCTCGGGCACCGGCAGCCCGCGCAGGCTCATCGTGCCGCCGTTCGCGCGCGTGAGGCCGAGCAGGACTCTGATGAGCGTCGTCTTGCCGGCGCCGTTCGGGCCGAGGTAGCCGAAGGCGACGCCGCGGGGGACCCGAAGGTCGACGCTCATGAGAACCGTACGGCTGCCGAAGCGCTTCGTCAGGCCGTTCGTCTCGATGACGGAATCGTTCTCGGCCACCGGGCGACGATACCCGCGGAGTAACCGTGTTGGCTCCCGGCGCTCTACGGGACGGGTTCGAGCCGAGGGTTGGGGCGCTCGACGCGGCCCACCTTCGAGAGCGGGCGTCCCTCGACGCGAACGATGTCGGCCGTGAAGTCGTTCGACCCGCGCAGGAGCGAAGACCCGACGCCGTAGACGTCTACAGGCACGCCCGCAGACTCGAAAGCACTGATCTTGTCGACGGTGAAGCCGCCCGAGACGACGATCCTGACGGCGTCGAAGCCTTCGAGGTCGAGCGCCGCACGAACCTTCTGCACGAGTCGAGCATTGACGCCGCGCGGGTCGAAGTCGCCGAGGTCGTCCCACAGCGAGCGGTCGACGAGGCGCTCCGACGTGTCGAGCCGCACTCCCCAGAGCTTCGGGCCGAGCGCGCGCGCGACCTCGAGGGCGGTCCGCACCGAGTCGTTCTCGAAGTCGACGAGCACGACGACGTTCATGTCCTCCGGCGCCCAAACGGCGAAGTGCCGGGCCGCTTCGACCGTGTTGCCGTCGTAGCACGCGATCAGTGCATGCGGAACGGTGCCGATGCCGCGACCGCCCCACCACGACGACTGCGCGTCCGTCGACACGCCGATGGCGCCGGCGACGTGCGCGGCGTATCCGTCGCCGGTCTGCACGAGCCAGTGGTCGTGCCGCGCCGGGAAGAAGAGGATCGGTTTCGGCGACGCGGCCTCGACGACCCGGCGCACGTTCGTCGAGACGAGCGTCCGCCGCGCGAGCACTCCGAGGTAGACGGTCTCGAGATGGGCAAACAGCGTGTAGTCGCCCTCGATCGTGAGCACGGTCTCCCACGGCGCGATTGGATCGCCGTCGCGGAGCGCACGAACGTCCAATGCGTCCCAGTCCCACGAGCAGAGCTCGAGCACCGCGATCGCCTCGTCCATGCCGCCGAGGATCGCGTCGTTCTTCTGGAACACCTGCATGAGAACGCGGGGCCGGCGGCCGTCGGCGAGCAACGCCTCGCGCGCGAAGTTGAAGTACGCGTCCGAGTAATAGCCGGAGCGGATCTTCTCGACGGGGAGGTCGAACGTCTCCGGCGAGAGCCGTTCACGAGGCACGCGGGCGACTGTAATATGGGCCGATCGTCGCTGCCTGACCTGATCCGGCGGCCTCCGCGGCCGCGACTCCCAGCCTCGCGGATGGCCCACTCCCGATGACAGAGATGGACACCCGCTACAAGCCGGACGGCGTCGAGACCCGCTGGCAGCAGATCTGGGAGGAAGAGGGTCTCTACAACGCCGACCCCGATCCGGCGCGCGAGAGCTTCGCGATCGCGCACCCGCCGCCGAACGTCACCGGCGACCTGCACCTCGGGCATGCGCTGCAGCTGTCGCTCGCGGACACGATCGTGCGCACGCGCCGGATGCAGGGCTACAACGTCCTCTTCCAGCCCGGCTTCGACCACGCGGGGATCTCGACGCAGGCCGCCGTCGAGAAGCACCTCGCGACCGAGGGCAAGACACGGCAGGACCTCGGCCGCGAGGCGTTCGAGGCGCGCGTCTGGGAGTGGCTGCGCGAGTACGGCGGCAAGATCATGTTCCAGTTCCGCCGGATCGGCGCGTCGCTCGACTACCGCCGCGAGCGCTTCACGATGGACGACGCGTACGTGCGCGCGGTGATGCGCTTCTTCGTGCACCTCTACCGCAAGGGCTACATCTACCGCGCGAACCGGATCATCAACTGGTGCCCGTTCCACCTGACGTCGCTGTCGGATCTCGAGGTCCAGCACGTCGACGTCGACGACACGCTGACCTATGTGCGCTATCCGCTCGCCGACGGCGACGGGCACATCACGATCGCGACGGTGCGTCCCGCGACGATCGTCGCGGACGTCGCGGTCGCCGTGCATCCGGAGGACGACCGCTACGCGGGCTCGTCGGTCGAGAGGTCGTCGTGCCGTACGTGGAGCGGCGCGTGCCCGTGATTGCGGACGAGCGCGTCGAGCGCGACTTCGGGACGGGCGCGCTCAAGATCACGCCCGGCCACGATCCGCTCGACTACGACATCGGGCGAGATCACGGCCTTGAAGAGATCACCGCGATCGGCTCCGAGGGCCGGATGAACGAAGAGGCAGGCGACCTCGCGGGCCTCACGCAGGAAGAGGCCGACAAGCGCATCCTCGCGTGGCTCAGGGAGCACGACCAGCTCGAGAAGCGCGAGTCCTACCGTCACACCGTCGGCGTGTGCGACCGGTGCAAGACGCGCATCGAGCCGCGGATCTCGCTGCAGTGGTTCTGCTCGATGGACGAATTGAAGAAGCCGGCGCTCGAGGCGATGCGCAGCGGACGCGTGACGTTCCATCCCGAGTCGCAGCACCGCTTCGCGGTCGAGTCGCTCGAGACCGCGCCCGACTGGAACATCTCGCGGCAGATCTGGTGGGGGCATCAGCTGCCGCTGTGGGAATGCCCGGACGGTCATGTGACGGTCGAGGAGACGGAGCCGGACGCGTGCGCCGAGTGCGGCGCGTCAGAGCTCACGAGATCGACGGACGTGCTCGACACGTGGTTCTCGTCCGCGCTCTGGCCGTTCGCGACGCTCGGCTGGCCCGACGACACCGAGGACCTGCGCACGTTCTACCCCGGCGATCTCAACACGACGGCGCGCGACATCATCCGCCTCTGGGAGAACCGGATGATCTTCTCCGGGCTCGAGATGATGGGCGACGTCCCGTTCCGCAACGTCGTCATCCATTCGCTCGTGCACGCGCCGGCGGGCGGACGGATGTCGAAGAGCCTCGGCACCGGCATGAACCCGCTCGCGCTGATCGAGGCCTACGGCGCGGACGCGACGCGCTACGGCCTGATGAAGATGGCGTCGGCACAGGACGTCCGCTTCTCCGAGGGCGCGATCGAGGAGGGCCGCAAGCTCGCGAACAAGCTCTGGAACGTGTCGCGGCTCATCCTGCTCGCTTCCGAGGGCGCGGCGCCGGACGAGCGACCGCGCACGCTCGAGGAGCACTGGATCCTGGCGCGCCTCTCGCAGACGCAGCGCGAGGTGGAGCGGCTGCTCGGCGAGTTCGACTTCTCGCACCTCGTCGACGAGCTCTACCACCTCACCTTCGACGACTTCTGCGACTGGTACGCGGAGTCGATCAAGCCCCGGCTCTACGACGGCGAAGCCGACGCGCGCGCGACCGCGGTCGCCGCGCTCGAGCGGCTGCTGAAGCTGCTGCATCCTGCAATGCCGCACGTGACCGAGGAGATCTGGACGGTGCTGCCCGAGCGGAAGACCCGTCTCATCGTCGCGGCATGGCCCGAGGCGGGCGACGACTCGCATGCGGAAGCCCTCACAGAGCTGAAGGATCTCGCTGGGACTTTTCGCCGGAGCGGGGTCTTGCCCAAGGGCTTGGACACGGAGCGGCAGCGGATCTTCGACGCCGTCGTGCGGCCCGGGCAGCAGAAGGTGAACGGCAACGTCGAGGCGGAGCGCGCGCGGTTGCGCAAGGAGATCGAGCGCGCGGAGAAGCAGCTCGCGAACGAGCGCTTCGTCGCCGGCGCGCCGGCGAAGGTCGTGGAGGCCGAGCGCGAGAAGCTCGCGCGGTACCGCCGTGAGCTCGACGCGATCTCGGACTGACGAGCTCGAGGCTGTCGCATACGAGTTCTGGCGCGCGCCGGAAGTCGAGGAGCTCGACGGCTGGCGGCTTCGGTTCGGCCACGGCATCACCGGGCGCGCGAACTCCGTCTGGCCGAACGGGGACGGCACGCTGCCGCTCGGCGAGAAGATCGACCGCGTCGAGGCCTGGTATCGCGGGCGCGGGCTGCCGACGCTCTTCCAGGTGACCGAGGCGGCTCGACCGGCCGGGCTCGACGCGGCGCTCGCCGCCCGGGGCTACGAGCTGCGCGGCGCCCCCGTCTCGGTCGAGTCGGCGCCGCTCGACGAGGTCGTCTCGGGTTCGGGTGGCGAGGCGGAAGTGAGCCGCGAAGCCGACGACGAGTGGCTCGAGCTGTGGGCCGGATCGCGGAACTTCGACAACCGCGAAGCGGCGCGCGAGCTACTCACGCTCGGTGACGCAGCTTTCGCGCGCGTCGGCAATCTCGCCGTCGGCCGAGGTGTCGTCGCAGGCCCGTGGCTCGGAATCACGTCGATGGTGACGGTCCCCGAAGCGCGGCGGCGCGGGCACGCGCGCGCGATCGTGCACGCGCTCGCGGGCTGGGCGTCGGAGCGCGGCTGCACGGATGCGATGCTCCAGGTCGAGAGCACGAACGAAGCCGCACGCGCGCTCTACGCGAGACTCGGGTTCGTGCCGCACCACGAGTACCACTACCGACGGTCGGGATGAACAACACGGAGTGGGTCGCGTCGCTCTCCCCGTGGCCGGAGGAGTTCGGCCTCGGGCGCATGCACGCGCTCCTCGACGCGCTCGACAACCCGCAGCGTGCGTACCGCTCGGTGCACGTCGTCGGCACGAACGGCAAGTCGACGGCGACGCGTACGATCGCCGCGCTGTTGCGTGCCGACGGCCTTGCGGTCGGCGCGTACACGTCGCCGCACGTGAGCGGCTGGCACGAGCGGCTCGACACCGACGCCGATTCCTTCGAACGCGCGGTCGCGCGTGTGCGCACAGCCGCCGAGGCCGCCGGCGCGACGCAGTTCGAGACGCTCACTGCGGCTGCGTTCGCGCACTTCGCCGAGCGCAAGGTCGACGCGGCCGTCGTCGAGGCCGGGCTCGGCGGACGTCTCGACGCGACGAACGTCGTCGACGCGCCAGTCGTCCTGCTCACGAACGTCGGCCTCGAGCACACGGACGTTCTCGGCGACACGCGGGAGAAGATCGCGGCAGAGAAGCTCGCGGTCGCGCGGCCCGGTGCGACCGTCGTGCTTCCGGACGACGAGTGGCGCGGGCTGCTGCCCGAACGTCACGTCGTCGTCGGAGGCGCGCGCGACGTGGCCGGCGCGTTCGTGGGCCACTCGATCGAGGGCGACGTCGACGTGTCGATTCCGGGAAGGCTCGAGCGCCGAGGGCCGGACGAGGTGCGCGACGGGGCCCACACGCCCGAGGCGGTCGAATGGCTGCTCGCCCGGCTCGAGCCGCGCCGGTGGACGCTCGTCGTCTCGATCCTCCGCGACAAGGACTCCGACGCGATGCTGTCGAGGCTCGCTGCAGCCGGCCGGACGCTCGTCGCCACGCGCAGCAGCAACGCCCGCGCGCTCGACGAGCGGGAGCTCGCGGCCCGCGCGGAGCGGTACTTCGAGCACGTCGAGGTCGCGGCCGACCCCGCTGCCGCCCTGGCGAGGGCGCGCCTCCTCGGCCCGGTCCTGGTCACGGGCTCGCTCTATCTGCTTGCCGACCTGCACGACTCGCGCTAGAACGAGGCCGTGCATCAAACCTGGGGGGAGCGCCTTGCCGTCTTCGTCTTCGCGTTCGCGGTGCTGGCGGGACTCGTCGGCGTGACGTTCGCCGCGGGCTACATAATCGGGAGGCTGATCCTATGAGCAGGCTCCTGGCAGCAGATACCACGACGTTCGGCGGAGTCCACGACTTCTTCCACTCGCACACGTGGTACACGATCCGCAACGTCGGGGTTGCGTTCGTCGTCGTCTTCTGGCTCGGCGTCGCGTTCTGGGTGTTCAAGGACGCGCGGCGGAGAATCCGCTCGCCGTGGCTCGTCGCGCTCGCGACGCTGCTCGGGCTCTTTCCGCCCTTCCTCGGTGCGTTCGTCTACATGCTCTTCCGGCCGCCCGAGTACCTCGAAGACGTGCGCGAGCGCGACCTCGAGATGAGGGCGATGGAGGAGCGGCTGAGCCTGCGCAACAGCCAGTGCCCGGTCTGCCGCGCGACGGTCGAGCCGTCGTTCCTCGTGTGCCCGGTCTGCACGACGCGGCTCAAGCAGGCGTGCGTCAGCTGCAACGCGCCGCTCGAGGCGCTCTGGCAGGTCTGCCCGTTCTGCGAGACGCCGGCGGAGTCGACGGGACTCGACCTGCCCGTCGTCGAGGCGCGCCCTCGGCGGCCGCGTCGTTCCACGTCGAAGTAGACTCAGCCGCCCATGGCGGTCGAGCAGACGTTGATCCTCGCGAAGCCGGATGCCGTCCGGCGCTCGCTCACCGGTGAGATCGTGGCGCGCTTCGAGCGGCGCGGCTTCACGCTGCGTGCGGCGCGGCTGCTCGTCGTCGACCGCGAGCTCGCGCAGCAGCACTACGCCGAGCACGAGGCGAAGCCGTTCTTCGGCGAGCTCGTCGACTTCATCACGTCCGGGCCGACGCTCGCGTTCGTGCTCGAAGGCGAAGGCGTGATCGCGACCGCGCGTACGACGATCGGCGCGACGAATCCGGCGGATGCGATGCCCGGATCGCTGCGCGGCCAGTTCGCGTCGGCGATGCCGGACAACCTCGTGCACGGATCCGACTCGCCCGACTCGGCCGCGCGCGAGATCGCGCTCTGGTTCCCCGACGGCCTTGTCTGAGCCGGATTACCTCGCCGTTAACCGTGAGGCGTGGACGCGGGCGAACCGCGACCACACCGACGCACGCGCGCACGAGGCGTGGTCGCAGCGCGAGATTGCGTGGGGCGTGTGGCAGGTTCCCGAGTCGGAGGTCGGCGTGCTGCCGGACGTCGACGGAATCGACGTCGTCGAGCTCGGCTGCGGCACCGCGTACTTCGGCGCGTGGCTTGCGAGGCGCGGGGCGCGTGTCGTCGGCGTCGACCTCACGCCGGCGCAGCTCGAGACCGCGCGACGCATGGAGGCCGAGTTCTCGCTCGGGATGGAGTTCGTGGAGGCGAACGCAGAGGCGACAGGACTGCCCGACGCCTCGTTCGACCTCGCGTTCTCCGAGTACGGCGCGTCCATCTGGTGCGATCCGTACAAGTGGATCCCCGAGGCGGCGCGACTGCTGCGACCCGGCGGCCTGCTCGTCTTCCTCCGCAATTCGACGCTCGCCGTGCTGTGCGGCACCGCGGACGACGGTCCGGTGGAGACGTTGCAGCGTCCGCAACGCGGCCTGCACCGGATCGTGTGGACCGATCCCGACGAGATCGAGTTCCAGATGAGCCACGGCGACTGGATCAGCCTGCTGCGCGCGAACGGCTTCGACATCGAGGAGCTCCACGAGCTCTATGCGCCCGAGTCCGCGATCGACCACGAGTACTACCACTCGAACGCCGGGTGGTCGAGGAAGTGGCCGAGCGAAGAGATATGGCGCGCCCGCCTTCGCCCCCGCTGATCCTCGCGTCGACGTCGCCGCAGCGGCGAGCGATTCTCGAGCAGTTGCGCATCCCGTTCGACGTGATCGCGCCCGACTACGACGAGGAGCCGGGCGTCGATCCTGTTGAGCATGCGCGGGCGAAGGCGCGATCGGTCGCCGCGGTAGCCGGCGACCGCCCGGTGCTGGGGGTCGACACGGAGGTGCTGTGCGACGGCCGCATGTTCGGGAAGCCGCGCGACGAGGCGGACGCGGCGGAGATGCTGGACGCGCTGTCGAGGCGCACGCACGAGGTCGTGTCCGGGTTGTGCCTGCTGACGCCTGCGTGGGAGGAGAGCGGCCGCGAGGTGACGCGCGTCACGTTTCGCACGCTGACGCCTCGTGACGTCGCGACGTACGTCGCGACGGGCGAGTGGGAGGGACGAGCGGGCGCGTACGCGATCCAGGGCTTCGGCGCGTCGCTCGTCGAGCGGGTCGAGGGCGACTACCTCAACGTCGTGGGCCTGCCGGCCGCTCTGCTGGTGCGTTTGCTCGCGGAGTGTTTCTCGGGCACGTACGGCTTCGGCTAGGCGTGCTTTCGGGACCCGTCCCGAGTCCAGGACTCGGGACACGGCCGCCGGGACCAGGTCGCCGCAGGTCCTGCAGCGAAAGCGAGTACGCCTGTCGCGCCTTGCTCTTGTCGCGCGAGCACGAGGCGAGGACTTCTGTCGGATCGAAGAACGGCGCGGCCGGCCGCAGGCCGAGGGTCTCCGCGCACCCGCTCCAGGGCCAGAGCTCGGCCTGGCGGCAGAGGCCCGCGCGAACCGGGTTTTGGTCGATGTACCGCGCGAGCCCGAGGAAGTGCGATTCGTCCTGGAACAGCTCCGCGAAGAAGCGGCCTTCGAAGACGTGCCCGGTGAACCCGTGCCTGCGGTTGATTCGCAGCGCGTGGCGCTGGTTGAGCCGCCACATCCCGAGGGACAGATCGGGCTCGGGCGTACTGACGAGGAGGTGGTAGTGGTTCGTCATCAGGCAGTACGCGTGACAGCGCCACCCGCGATCCTGGACGACGGTCGTGAACTCGGCCAAGAACCATCGACGGTCGACATCGTCGTGGACGATCGGGAGTCGCCGTACACCGCGTGTGGCGACGTGATAGGTGGCGCCGCCACCGAGGATGAGCGAGCGCGGTCGCTGCATAGCGACACGGTCGCGACTGAATCGCGCGAGCGCCAGTGTCCCCTGAAAGACGAGACAAAGTAGTGACGCTTCGGACACCGCCCGAGTCCAGGACTCGGGACAGCGCCCGGAGAGCCAGCGATGCTCGGGTTCCCGAGCGAAGGAGTCGCGCACGCAGAGGCTAGACTCGGCAAGCCCTATGGGAGTCTTCAATTACGTGACCGGCTTCGGCGGCCGCGATATGGCCGTGGACCTCGGCACCGCGAACACGCTCGTGTACGTCCGCGGGCGCGGCATCGTCCTCTCGGAGCCGAGCGTCGTCGCGATCGACCAACGCTCGGGGGAGGTGCACGCCGTCGGCGTCGAGGCGAAACGAATGCTCGGCCGCACGCCCGGCACGATCCAGGCGATCCGCCCGCTCAAGGACGGCGTCATCGCCGACTTCGACGTGACCGAGCAGATGCTGCGCCACTTCATCCAGAAGGTGCACCAGCACCGCTTCGCGCATCCGCGCGTCGTCGTCTGCGTGCCGTCCGGCGTCACGGGCGTCGAGAAGCGCGCGGTCGAAGAGGCGACGCTCTCCGCCGGCGCAAGACAGGCGTACCTGATCGAGGAGCCGATGGCCGCCGCAATCGGCGCCGGCCTGCCCGTCGCCGAGCCGACCGGGAACATGATCGTCGACATCGGCGGCGGCACGACCGAGGTCGCGGTCATCTCGCTCGGCGGCATCGTCGTCTCGCAGTCGCTCCGCGTCGGCGGCGACGAGATGGACGAGGCGATCATCAATCACATCAAGCGCGACTACAAGCTGCTCGTCGGACAGCAGACAGCGGAGGAGATCAAGCTCGAGGTCGGCTCGGCGTGGGATCTCAAGGAAGAGGTGCAGGCCGAAGTGCGAGGCCGCGACATGCTCACCGGCCTGCCGAAGACGGTCGTCCTCAGTTCCGAGGAGGTTCGGCGCGCCCTCGACGACCCGGTCTCGCAGATCATCGAGGCGATCAAGTCGACGCTCGACAAGACGCCGCCGGAGCTCGCGGCGGACATCATGGACCGTGGCATCGTCCTCGCCGGCGGCGGAGCCCTCCTCGCGGGCCTCGACGAGCGCCTGCGCCACGAGACGCAAATGCCCGTCCACCTTGCGGAGAGCCCGCTCACCTGCGTGGCCGTGGGCTCGGGCCGCAGCCTCGAGGAGTTCGAGGCGATCCACCGGAGCGCAAGAGCCAGGCGTAACAATCACCGTCGCTGAACGCCGCTAGGCTAGAGCCCTAGCTCGTGGCAACGCGTACCCGCAACCGGACATCCCGGTTGGCGGTGCTGGACTCTTCCGTTCGGCGTCCCGCCTCCACCTCATCGACAGGCCGCTCCCGGTCTCCGCTGCTTCGGCGTGCCGTCGTGATCGGGCTCGTGGTCCTCTCGCTGGCGCTGATCACCGTGTCCTTCCGCGAAGCCTCGGGCGGCCCGCTCCACGGCGTGCAGAACACCGCGGCCGCGGCGATGAAGCCGTTCGAGGTCGCCGCGAACCGCGTCGCGCGGCCCTTCCGCGACGCCTACAACTGGTTCGACGGCCTCGTCACCGCCCGGAACGAGAACAAGCAGCTCAGGGAAGAGGTTGAGCGGCTGCGCCAGCAGTACGCGACGGCGCAGACGGCGCAGAACGAGAACGCCACGCTGAAGCGGCTGCTCCGCTACGAGCGCGGGCCGAGCTTCCCGAAGGACTTCAGGGCAGTGAACGCGAGCGTGCTCGCGCGCGGCGCGCCCGACGTCCAGCAGCGCGTCACCGTGTCGGCGGGCTCGAAACAGGGCGTGCGCGTCAACGATCCCGTCGTGACGACCGACGGTCTCGTCGGCCGCGTCACCCGCGTCGCGAAAGGTCTCGCGCAAGTGACGCTGCTCACGGATGCGACGAGCGCCGTCGCGGCTTCCGACCTGACGACAAAGGCATACGGGCTCGTCCAGCACGGTCCCGGCAGTGGCGCGCAGCTCGTGTTCAGCCGCGTCTCGAAGGAGAAGGTCGTGAAGCCGGGCGACTTCGTCGTGACCGCAGGCACGCAGCTCGCTTCGCTGCCCGACATCTATCCGCGCGGGATCCTCATCGGCCGGGTTGCGAGCGTCTACCAGAACAACGTGGACGAGTTCAAGCACATCCAGGTGAATCCGTTCGGCGACTTTTCGTCTCTCGACTCCGTCGCGATCCTCGTCCCGCTCGACCGCAAGTGAACCCACTCGACGTCGTCAAGGCGGGAGCTCTGCTCTTCCTCGTCGCCATCGTGCAGGTGTCGTTGCTGTCGAACGTCGACGTCTTCGGCGGCATGCCGAACGTTCTCCTCGTGACGATCGTGTCCGTCGCGTTGCTTCGCGGCTCGATCTTCGGCGCGGCGGGCGGCTTCTTCGGTGGCCTGCTCGTCGACACGGCGAATCTCGAGACGCTCGGCCTGACGTCGCTCGTGCTGACGGTCGGCGGCTACTGGATCGGACGCTACGGCGAGACCACCGGCCGCGACCGCACGCACGCGCCGTTCGTGTCCGTCGCCATCGTGACCGTGCTCTATGCCTTCGGCGTCCTCGTACTGCACTTCCTGCTCGGTGACCCGGTGTCGGCCAGGCGGATGCTCGTCGAGGCGCTCGTCCCGACGATCGCGCTGAACCTCATCCTCACGGCGCCCGTCTACTGGCTCGTGACGAAGCTGCTGCCGCCCGTCGACTGGCGCGAGCGCGCGGGAGAGGTGCGTCTCCTTGGCTAGCGCCGAGGGGAGAGGGAGGACGTTCCTCCCGCCGACGCCGGGCGTCGAGGAGCCCTACCGCCTGACACCGCAGATGGCGCTGCGCGTCGCCGTGCTCGGCGGCGTCGTGCTGCTCATCTTCGCCACGCTGTTCCTCCGCCTGTGGGCGCTGCAGGTCCTCTCCGGCACGCACTACCTGCGCGTCGCGCGCAGCAACCAGCTGCGGACGATCCGGCTCGAGGCTCCGCGCGGGCCGATCCTCGACCGCAACGGCCGCGTGCTCGTCGAGAACCGCGGCGGGACCGCAGTCGCGCTCTGGCCGGCCGACCTGCCCGACAAGTGGTACCTGCGCCTCCGCGAGCTGAAGCGCCTTTCGAAGGTCGTCCACGTCCCCGTCAAGGAGATGCTGGCGGGCATCGCCGCGCGCAAGGGCGATCCGCTCACGCCGGTGATCGTGAGGGAGCCGGTCGGCGAGCGGCAGATCTTCTACCTCAAGGAGCACCAGTACGAGTTCCCCGGGCTGACGCTGCAGGACTCGTTCCTGCGGCACTACCCGCACGGCCAGATCGCGGCGCAGCTCTTCGGCTACGTGTCCGAGGTCTCGAAGCAGGAGCTGAAGAAGCATCCGTTCGGCGTCGTCGCCGGCGACAAGGTCGGTCAGGCCGGAGTCGAGGCGGCATTCGACGACTACCTGCGAGGGACGCCCGGCTACGACCGGCTGCGCGTGAACTCGCTCGGCATCCCGCAGGGCTCGGTCGATCCCGGGCCGCAGCCGCAGTCGGGCAACGCCGTTCGGCTGACGCTCGACCTGCGCCTGCAGGAAGCGGCGCAGAAGGCGCTCGCGTACGGCATCCAGCTCGCGCGCGACTCGAACTGCTTCGGCTGCTGGGACGCGAACGGCGGTGCGGTCGTCGCCCTCGACCCACACGACGGGTCAGTGCTCGCGCTCGCGTCCGCGCCGACGTACAACCCCGGCGTCTACTCCGGCCGCGTCACGATGAAGAAGCTCGCGGCGCAGGGCCTGACCTCGGACACCGCGCAGGCGAAGAACTACCCCGCGCTGAACCGCGCGCTCGTCGGCAGCTATCCGCCGGGCTCGACGTTCAAGCCGGTCACGGCGCTGGCGGCGATGCAGCAGCATCTCGTCTCGCCGTACGCGCCCGAGGCGTGCACGGGCACGTACACGGCGCCGGAGGACCGTGGGCACCAGGTCTTCAAGAACTGGGATCCATACGTGAACGCGGCGATCGACATGCCGACCGCGCTCGCGATCTCGTGCGACACGTACTTCTACGCGCTCGGCAACAAGTTCTACGAGTTGCCCGCGAGCTACGGCCATCCGCTGCAGGCGTGGGCCTCGAGCTTCGGGTTCGGCCGCCGCACCGGTATCGACATCGGGCCGGAGGCGGGCGGCCTCCTGCCGACGCCCGAGTGGCGGCAGCGGACGTTCACCGCGAAGACGGATCCCTGCTGCTGGCGCCTCGACAGCCTCTGGAAGCCGGGCGATTCGATCCAGCTCGCGATCGGGCAGAAGGACCTCCTCGTCACGCCGCTGCAGATGGCGCGCTTCTACGCGCTGATCGCGAACGGGGGCAAGCTCGTGACGCCGCACCTGCTGCTCAGCGTCGACCAGTCGATCACCGGCGGCGCCGCGCCGCACCCGGCGGCGCCCGCCGCGCAGCAAATCAACATCGACCCCGGCGCGCTCGACGTCGTGCGCCAGGGCCTGTTCAAGGCGACGCACGATCCGCTCGGGACCTCGTCGGCCGTCTTCGGCGGCTTCCCGGTGCCGATCGCGGGCAAGACGGGCACGGCGGAGAAAGCGGTCGATCCGGGCGACGGCGTCGCGCGCCTCTTCAACCAGTCGTGGTGGTGCGGCTACGGGCCCTACGGCGATCCGAAGCTCGTCGTCTGCGCGCTGATCGAGAACGGCGGCCACGGCGGCACCGCCGCGGCGCCGACGGCATTGAAGGTGTTCGAGCAGTACTTCCACCAGAAGGCGCCGTCGATCGGCGCGATTCACAGCGACTGATGGCGATCGACTATCCCACCTCACCGACCGAACGCGCGCGCGGGCGCGCCCGCCGCGCCGCTGCGGCCGCGGACGTCTCGTTCCTGCGCCGGCTCGACTGGCTGCTGCTCGGCGGCGTCGTGGCGCTCGTCGTGTACGGCCTTTGGGCGATCAACGGCATCACGCATCACGACGTCGAGGGCAACCCGCACTACTTCCTGACGCGGCAGTTCGCGTTCGTGGCCGCGGGCGCGGTTGCCTTCGCGCTCGCGCTCGTCCTCGACCCGGGACGGCTGCAGCGCTACTGGCGTCCGCTCTACGTCTCGACGGTCGCGGTCATGTTGCTCGTGTTCCTCGCCGGGCCCGTCACCCGCGGCTCCCAACGGTGGCTCGACATCGGGCCGTTCCGCTTCCAGCCCTCCGAGTTCGGGAAGCTGTTCTTCGTCCTCGGGATCGGCGGGTTCCTCGCCGAGCGCGTCAGGCGGATCAACGACCCGCGCACGACCCTCAGCGCGATCGGGCTCGCCGCTCTGCCGATCACGCTCGTGTTCATGCAGCCCGACTTCGGCACCGCGCTCGTCTACGGCGCCGCGCTCGCCGCCGTCCTCTTCATCGCCGGCACGCGCTGGCTGACGATGGCGTTCCTCGCCGGAGCGGTGCTCGTCGGCGCGGTCATGATCCTCTGGGCGCTGCCCGCGGCCGGAGCGCACGTGCTGCAGCCGTACCAGGTCAAGCGGATCACGGGCTTCCTGCATCCCGAGTCGGATCCCTCGGGCGCGACGTACAACATCACGCAGTCGAAGGTCACCGTCGGCGCCGGCGGGCTCGACGGTCGCGGCGTCGCGGGCGCGACGCAGACGAACCTCTCGTACCTCCCCGAGCATGCGACCGATTTCGTGTTCGCGTCCTTCGCCGAGCAGCGGGGCTTCTTCGGAGCGGCGATCCTGCTCTGCCTCTACCTGCTCGTGGTCTGGCGCGGGCTGCGGATCATCACCGTCGCACGCGATCCGTTCTCTGCGATCGTCGCCGGCGGGATCGTCGTCGCGTTTCTTTTTCAGATCTACGTCAACGTTGGGATGACGATGGGCATCGCTCCGATTACCGGCATCCCGCTTCCGTTCATCAGCGTCGGAGGCTCCTCGATGATCGCGAACCTCGCGGCGATGGGCGTGCTGCTCTCGATCCACGCGCGCGGGACGCCGTTCAGGCGGCGATGAAGCTGCCGCTCAGGATGGGGGCGGTCCTCGGGCTGGTGAAAGAGGTGCGCGCGACGTCGGACAAGCCGCTGCTCGTCGGCGGCACGCTCGCCGATCAGCTCGCGCGCGAGCTTTCGGCCGGAGGCGACGCGTCGGCCGTTCGCGTCGGCGACGAGCCGCGTGACGTCGAGGTGTTCGTCTACGTGATCGGCGACAGCGTCACCTCCGACGACGAGCGAGTGCTGAAGCGCGCTCACCGCTCGCGCGTCCCGACGATCGTCGTCGCCGCGGGGCGGAAGGCGCCGCGTCGCATTCCGTTCGTGCTCGCCACCGACCTCGTCCGCGCCCACCCCGGCCGGGGCTTCCCCGTCGAGGAGATCGCTCGCGCGATCGCCAGGAAGATCGGGGAGGAGGCGACGTCGCTCGCGCGACGGCTGCCCGTGCTGCGTCCCGCGGTGTCCGCGCAGCTGATCTCGAGCTTCTCGCGCAAGAACGGGATCATCGGCGCAGCCGTCTTCGTCCCGGGCGTCGACCTGCCCGTGCTGACCTTGCATCAGGTGCGGATGGTGCTACGGATCCTCTCGACGCACGGGCTCGAGCTGGACGGTCAGCGTGCGCCCGAGCTCCTCGCGACGCTCGGCGCCGGGTTCGGCTTCCGCGCCGTCGCGCGCGAGCTCCTGAACTTCATCCCCGTCTTCGGCTGGGCCGTGAAGGGCGCCGTCGCGTACGCGGGCACGCGCGCGATCGGCGAGGCGACCGTTCGCTACTCGGAGGCGCGGACGCCGGTTAGGCCGCCGCAGCCGGCTTCAGCTTCTGCTTCTTCGTCCTGATCGCCCGCAGCCGCTGGTGGAGCCGGGCCCACGCCCACGGCTCGAGCTCCTTGTACCGGATCTCGAGCTGGCCCCGCGTGGCCTCGAGGTACTCGAACCAGGCGTCCGCTTCCTCGATCAGCAAGAGCTCATACGCATCCCGATTCATGCGGCGCACCATAGGACCGCCTCCGGACGACATCGTTGCGGTCGTGCGCCGCTTCGCCCGAAATGCTTGCATTTCGGGCGACGGCGACCGGGGTCGCCGAAGCCGCTGGTACTCTGGTCAATATGTTTTTCATCGAGACAACCAGTGCAGCGATGTGCGCTTCCGGGCAGCCTCGCGCGCTAGAGAGGATTTCATTTGCCGTTCAAATGGTTTCGCCGGCGGAAGCCGGAACGGGAGCAGGCGCCTGCAGAGGCCGCCGCTCCAGTCGTAGAAGTACCTGAGGAACCCGCCGCCGAAGCGGCTGTCACAACCCAAGGAGCATCCGCAGCAGCGAAGCGCCGCCGCGGCACGCGCGGTGGCAAGGGCCGCAAGAAGGCCGAGCCCGGCGCCGCGAAGGAGGGCGCCGCGAAGGGCAGGGCCGAGCCCGTCCGATCGCAGGCCGAGGAGCGCCGCGCGCAGCAGCGCAAGGATCGCGCCGCCCGCGGCGAGAAGCGCCGCCCGGCGCCCCGCCGCGCGCCGCTGCCCGCCGCGAAGCGCGACCTGCTCGTCTCGGTCGACGTCGGCGAGCAGCGGGTCGCCGTCCTCGAGGACGACCGCGTCGCCGAGGTCTACCTCGAGCGTCCCGAACGCCGCTCGATCGCGGGCAACGTCTACCTCGGCGTCGTCGACAACGTGCTGCCGGGAATGGAGGCGGCGTTCGTCGAGATCGGCCTCGAGCGGAACGGCTTCCTCTACGTGGACGAGATCGTTCGTCCGTCGCTCGAGGGCAACCGCCAGGGCAAGCGCATCCAGGACCTGCTGAACCGCGGCGAGCAGATCCTCGTCCAGGCCGTCAAGGACCCGATGAAGTCGAAGGGCGCCCGGCTGACGATGGAGATCTCGCTGCCCGGCCGGTTCGTCGTCTTCGTCCCGAACGGCGAGGGCCTCGGCGTCTCGCGCCGGTTGGAGGACGACGAGCGCACCCGCTTGAAGGACATCCTCAAGGCGCTGAACGTCAAGGAGGGCGGCGTCATCGTCCGCACCGCTGCCGAGGGCGCGAGCGCAGAGGACATCGAGCGCGACCTCGTCTTCCTGCAGAAGCTCTGGAAGACGATCGAGGCGCAGGCGAAGACCGCCAAGGCGCCGACGCTCGTCTACCAGGAGGCCGAGCTGCCGTTGCGCGTGACGCGCGACCTCTTCACGGAGAACTTCGCGCGCGCGCTCGTCGACGACGAGAAGACGTTCAAGCGTGTGACCGGCTACCTGAAGAAGACCTCGCCGCACATGGTCGACCGCGTCTCGCGCTACAAGGAGAAGGAGCCGCTGTTCGAGCGCTACGGCGTCGACGCCGAGATCCGCTCGACGCTGAGCCGGCGCGTCGACCTGCCTTCGGGCGGCTACCTCATCTTCGACTACGCCGAGGCGTTCACCGTCATCGACGTGAACACCGGACGCTTCGTCGGCTCGCGCTCGAAGACGTCCGCGTCGCGGCTCGAGGACACGATCACGAAGAACAACCTCGAGGCGGTCAAAGAGGTCGTCAGGCAGCTGCGCCTGCGCGACATCGGCGGGATCATCGTCATCGACTTCATCGACATGGCAAACCCGAAGAACCGCCAGGCCGTCGAGGACGCGCTGCGCAACGAGCTCGAGCGCGACCGCACGAAGACGTACGTCGTCGAGATCTCGCCGCTCGGCCTCGTCGAGATGACGAGGCAGAACGTCACCGAGGGCCCGCGCGAGATCCTCACGCGCAAGTGCCCGACGTGCGGCGGCGACGGCGTCGTCATCTCCGAGCAGAGCGCGGCGATCGACGTCGAGCGCAGGCTGCGCGCCCTGGCGCACGGGTCGCGTGTGCAGGCGTTCCTGATCGAGGTCAACGCGAGCGTCGCGGCGCGGCTGATCGGGCCGGGGGCCGCGCGGCTCCAGGAGATCGAGGCTGCTTCGCGGCGCCGCTTCTTCCTCGTGCCGAAGGAGGACGTTCACCTCGACCACTTCCTCGTCGCGAAGCAGGGGAAGCTCGAGGCGCTCGCGCCCGAGGCGCCGTTCGCGGAGGGCGCGACGATCGACGTGCAGCCGGTCGAGGTCGGTCTCCACGATTCGAAGGCAGCCGTGGCGAAGCGCGACGGCTACGACATCGTCGTCGCGAACGCTTCCGGCTTCGTCGGCAAGAAGGTCAAGGCGCAGATCACGCGCGTCCTTCCGGGGACGGCGTACGCGACGATCGTCAAGAGGACGAAGGACGGCGCCGCGCCCATCACCGCCGAGGGCGAGGCGGAGAAGCCGACGCGGAAGCCTTCCGCGCGGAAGCCCGCTTCGACGAAGCTGGAGGCGGCAGTCACTTCGGACGGCATTGCGTCGGACGGCGTTGCGCCGGACGACGACATCGCGGAGGCGCCGCCGAAGAAGAAGACGCGCCGCGGCTCGCGCGGCGGTCGCAAGCACAAGAAGACGCCGACGATCCACGTACCGGAGACGGAGCTCAGCGCGAACGGTGCCGAGCCGGCGCCGGAACCCGTCGCCGAAGCGACACAGCCGGTCGCCGAGGAGACGCAGCCGGTCGCCGAGGAGACCCAGCCCGTCGCCGAGGAGACCGAGCCGCAGGTCGCCGACAACGGCGCCGACTCCGGGACCGACGGCGCAGGCGAGACACCGCCGAAGAAGAAGACGCGCCGCGGCTCGCGCGGCGGTCGCAACCGGCGGAAGAAGACGACGACGACGACTGCCGCCGCTCCCGCCGAAACGACGGAGAGCAGCTAGAATTCGCCGCCGCGCGGGCACGTGCCCCGCGCTTCGACCGTCATGGCTCCGTTTCGAACTGCTGAAAATGAACTACGCGATCATCACGCTCGGAGGTAAGCAGTACGTCGTCCACGAGGGCGAGACGTTGCTCGTGGACCGGCTCGATCGCGAGGAGGGGAAGGCGTTTCGGCCCGACGTCCTCTTCGTCGGCGGCGAGGGCGACGGCGAGCTGTCACCGAGCACGTCGGTGAGCGCGAAGGTGGTCGGTCACGTGCGTGGGCCGAAGGTGCGGATCGGCAAGTACAAGCCGAAGTCGGGCTACCGCCGCCACACCGGGTTCCGCTCCGCGCTGACGAGGATCGAGATCACCGGCATCGGCGGCAAGGCGAAGACCGAGTCGCCGGCGAAGAAGTCGGAAGCGGTCACGGCTCCGGCTGAACAGCCCGAGCGCGAAGCTCCGAAGGGCCTGCCGAAGGACTACGCCGACATGACGGTTGCGCAGGTCTCCGAGGGCGCGAAGAGCTGGAACCGCCCGATGCTCGAGGCCGCGCAGATCTACGAGCAGGAGCACGCGAAGCGGAAGGGAGCGCTGTCGGCGCTCGAGTCCGCGCTGAAAGCAAAGGACGAGAACGATGGCGCATAAGAAGGGACTCGGCTCCTCCAAGAACGGCCGCGACTCGCAGTCGAAGCGACTCGGCGTGAAGCTGTTCGACGGTCAGGAGGTCAAGGCGGGGATGATCCTCGTCCGGCAGCGCGGTACGCGCTTCCGCCCCGGGACCGGTGCCGGCATCGGCCGCGACGACACGATCTTCGCCACGCGCGACGGGCGTGTCGCCTTCAGGACGAGCGGCGAGAAGCGCACCATCTCCGTCACGGACTAGTGACTGCACTGCCCGCCGCGCGCCCGAGGCGGGATCTGTTGCCGTGCCCGCTACAGCGGGATCGGCGTGTTGATGTTGATCGTCTTCTTCGTGTAGTTGTCGTACATCGACGACCGCACGCAGAGCTTCGCCTTACCGGTCGGGACGCCAAGCTGCAAGCTCAGCTTGGGCCTCGCAGGCTTGCCGGGAACGCTGGCGACGCTCCACACGATCCTGCCGGGCTTCGCGTGCAGGCTCTGGCCAGAGCCGAGGCTGCCGACGTGGCGGAGCAGCTTCAGCGACGCGTTGTTGCAGCTCGTCATCGTCACGACGACGCCGGGCTTGCTCGTCGCATAGGACGGGCTCAGCGTCAGGTTCAACGCGACGGCCGTCGTCTTGAACTGGCCCACACCCTGACCGACGACTCGAAGATCGGGCCCGAACTTGGTCTCCGTTTGCGCGAAGGCGGCTGGGACCGCAAGAAGGGCCACTGCACCCGCCAGGAGAAAACCCCTGAGAATGGACAACGTTACTCCTTCCGCTGGTTGACGGAGGCGCCCCGGTCCGAAGAGCCTCCTCGCCAAACGATAGATCAGTCGGAAGCTTTGCGCGAGGGGCGCTGATGTTCCACGACCGGGTCAGGATCCACGTGCAGGCGGGCCGGGGCGGCGACGGCGGCCTCTCCTTTCGCCGGGAGAAGCATGTTCCCAAAGGCGGTCCGGACGGCGGCGACGGCGGCCCGGGCGGCGACGTCGTGCTCGTCGCGGATCACGACCTCCGCGATCTGTCGGCGTTCCGTCCGAATCAGCACGTCAAGGCCGGCCGGGGCGGAGGCGGCGGCGGTGCGCTGAAGCACGGTGCCACGGGCGCCGACGCCGAGCTCCACGTTCCCATCGGCACACAGGTGCTCGACGACGAGGAACGGCTGCTCGCAGACCTCGCGCATCCCGGGGCGCGCGCAGTTGTCGCCCGCGGCGGCTTGGCCGGCCGCGGCAACAAGCGCTTCGCGACGCCGACGCGGCAGGCGCCGCGGTTCGCGGAAACGGGCTTGCCCGGCGAGGAGTTGTGGCTCGAGCTGCGGCTGAAGCTCCTGGCGGACGCCGCGCTCGTCGGCTTTCCGAATGCGGGCAAGTCGTCGCTGCTGCGCCGGATCTCGAACGCGAAGCCAAAGGTGGCGGACTACCCGTTCACGACACTCGCGCCGGTGCTCGGGACCGTCGACGGAGTGGACGGGCGCCAGCTGACCGTCGCCGACGTCCCGGGCCTGATCGAAGGCGCGAGCGAAGGCGTCGGGCTGGGGCACGAGTTCCTCGCCCATCTCGAGCGTGCGCGCCTGCTCGTCCACGTGATCGACGCGACCGAGGACGCGATCGAGCGGTTCGCGGCGATCAACCGCGAGCTCGAGCGCTACGGCGCCGGTCTGGAGTCGTTACCGCAGGTCGTTGCCCTGAACAAGATCGACCTCCTGAGCGAGTCGCCGGCCTTCGAAGTTGACGACCCGCGGATCGTCGCGACGTACGAGCTCTCGGCCGCGACCGGAGCGGGCATCGAGCCGTTCAAGCGCCGGCTCTTCGAGCACGTGCCGCCGGTGGCGGAGCCCGCGAACGCAGACTCGGAGCTCGTCGACTTTCTCGTCTACCGCCCGCGGCCGCGCCGGGAGCGCGGTTACCGCATCCTGCGCACCGACCGCGGCTTCCGCGTCGAGGGAGCTCCGCCGGACGAAGCGGAGCTCGAGCAGGCGCTGCGTGCGGCAGGGGCGCGCACGGGAGCGGAGGTCGAGGTCGGCGAGGAGACGTTCGAGCTCGCATGAGCTGCACGGGCCTGCTCGGCGGCACTTTCAACCCGCCGCACAACGGACACGTTCTCCTCGCGGCGACGGCCAAGAAGCGCTTCGACATTGACTCGTTGCGCGTCCACGTTTCGTCGAACCCGCCGCACAAGCGCGTGGACGTCCCCGTCGAGACGCGCCTGAGGCTGACAGAGCTCGCGTTTCCCGACGACTCCGTCGTCCGCGACGACCGTCCGTATTCCATCGACACGGTGACGGGCTTCGGCGACGACGCGATCTTCCTCGTCGGCGCGGATCAGTTCGCGAAGTTCCTCACGTGGCGCGAACCCGACGAGATCCTCGATCACGTCCGCCTCGGTGTGGCGACGCGACCCGGCTATCCATCCGAGAAGCTCGACGCCGTGCTGCGCGAGCTGCGCCGACCGGAGCGCGTGGAGCTCTTCGACATGGAGCCGATCCCGATCTCGTCGAGCGATATCCGCAGGCTCGCGTCGGAGGGCGCTCCGGTCGGGAACCTCGTGCCTCCGGCCGTTGCCGAGGAGATCGAAAGGCTCGGGTTGTACCGCAGGTGAGCCGGGTAAGCTGAAAGCGCTTGAGCTCTCTCGAACAGGCACGCCGCATCGCCGGCATCGCCCAGGACAAGCTGGCGGAGGACGTCGTGATCCTCGACATGCGACCGGTGTGCATCTACACCGACTTCTTCGTCGTCTGCTCGGGCCGAAACCCGCGCCAGGTGCGTGCGATCTGGGACGACGTGCGCGAGCGGATGAAGCATGACGGCGAGCGCATGCTCCCGCGCTCCGTCGACGGCGAGCGCGAGTCGACGTGGATCGTCGGCGACTACCTCGACGTGGTGCTGCACGTCTTCACGCCGGAGACGCGCTCCTACTACCGGCTCGAGGACCTGTGGGGCGACGTGCCTTCGATCGAGCTCGAAGTGGCGTCGGCCTGAGACCGGCAGGAGCGAGAGGCGCGGACGAATTCGCGGTTAGACTTCTGACTCTGGGGCCGTAGCTCAGCTGGGAGAGCGTCGCGCTGGCAGCGCGAAGGTCACGGGTTCGAGCCCCGTCGGCTCCACTTCTCTACGATCGCGTCATCGCCGAGCCTGCCGACCGGCCCACGACGCGAACTCGTCTCGAGTCAGCCGACCTCCGGCGCGGCCTGGGAGGCGAACGCCGCCGACTTCATCGCGTTCGCATCGTGTCCGACGAGCACTACCGGACGTACCACCGCGATCTCTTCCTCGAGCTTCTTCCTCCCCCGGGGACCGCACCCTCGATCTCGGTTGCGGAGAAGGCCGGCTGTCGCGCGATCTGAAGGGGCTCGGCCACTTCGTGGTCAGCGTCGACGCGTCGCCGACGATGCTTGCCGCGGCCCGCGAGGCGGATCCCGAAATCGACGCGCGTCTCGCGGACGTGGCGGCTTTGCCTTTCGAAGCGAGCTCGCTCGACCTCGTCATCGCGTTCATGTCGCTGCAGGACGTCGACGACTTGGACGGCGCAATGCAGGAGGCTGCGCGCGTTCTCGTGCAGGACGGCCGCTTCTGCATCGCCGTCGTTCATCCACTGAACTCCGCGGGTGAGTTCGAGAGCACCGAAGTCGACAGCCCGTTCACGATCACCGGCTCCTACCTGCAATCGTCGTACTACGCCGACCGCATCGCACGCGACGGGCGTCAGTTGACGCTTGTGAGCATTCACCGCCCGCTGGAGGCGTACACCGCTGCTCTGACCGAGGCCGGCTTCGTCATCGACCGAGTGCGCGAGATCGGCAGGCCGGAGCACGCGATCACGCAGCCGCGCCAGCGCCGCTGGCAGCGGCTACCGCTCTTCCTGCACCTGCGCGCAGTGAAGCGGTAGCCGCCGCGTTGCGTTAAGCCGCGCTGGCGAGGTCGTCGGCGGAGACGACACCGCGGAGCTCGCGCTGGAGCCGGTCGAGCGCGTCGCGCTCGAGCTGCCGCACGCGCTCGCGCGTGAGGCCGAGGTCCTTGCCGATTGCCTCGAGCGAGGTCGTCTCGCCGCCGAAGCCGTAACGAAGCTCGACGATGCGACGCTGCCGCTCGGGCAGTCCGGCGAGCGCCTTCTGCACCGTCTGGCGCTTGAGCGACTCGGCCGCGTCCTCGAGCGGATCGCTCGCCGTCGTGTCGGCGAAGAGATCGCCGAGCTCGGCGTCGCCCTCGGAGCCGACCGCTGCGTTGAGCGAGACGGGTGCGTCCGCTGCGTCGAGCGCCTCGTCCACGTGCTGCAGCGAGAGGCCCGCAGCTTCGGCGAGCTCCTCGCGCGTCGGCTCGCGGCCGAGCTTCGTCTGCAGCTGGTTCGATGCGCGCGACAGCTTCAGCCGCCGCTCGTTGACGTGCACCGGGACGCGGATCGTCGTCGACTGGTTCGCGATCGCCCGCTGGCAGGCCTGGCGGATCCACCAGGTCGCGTACGTGGAGAACTTGAAGCCACGCCGCCAGTCGAACTTCTCGACGGCGCGGTTCAGGCCGATGACGCCCTCCTGGATGAGGTCGCCGAGCGGCAGGTCGCGTCCCTGGTAGCGCTTCGCGATCGAGACGACGAGCCGCAGGTTCGAGTTGATCATCAGCTCCTTCGCCGCCTTGTCACCGCGCTCGATGCGCTTCGCGAGCGCGATCTCGTCCGCCGCCGTGAGCAGCGTGTAGCGGCCGGCCGCGTTCATGAACAGCGTCAGCGAGTCCGTGGACGCCGGTGCGACGTGGGTGTCATGCGTCTCGGGCACGAAGACGTCGACCTCGCGCGAGTCGAGCTCGGCGCGGAGAGCGGTCAGCTCGTCCTCGTCGAGGTCCTGCTCGAGGGCAAGCGCCTCGAGCGCGGACTCGTCGATGACGCCGCGCTCCTCGGCCTCCTCGATAAAGGTCTGGACAGGGGTAGCAAACGTCGTTGTGGTCAGGTTCTTCAACTCCTTCTTACAATTCGAGGTGACGGGCGCCAAGCAGCGGGAGCCGCGGCGCCACAGTTCTACAAACGCCTCCGGAAGGGACTCTATTCCTTCCGTACCGCATTGTGCCTGCCCCAAACGGCCCAATCGGCCGTGACCGCGGGCGGGACACGTCCGGAATGGACGATACCGTCGCCCGGTGCGCCTGATCGTCGCCCGCTGCGAGGTCCGCTACACCGGCCGTCTGAACGCCGTGCTCCCGGAGTCGACGCGGCTGCTGATGCTGAAAGCGGACGGCTCCGTGCTCGTCCACGCCGATGCCGGCGGTTACAAGCCCCTGAACTGGATGACGCCGCCGACGGTGATCGAGGACGACGGCGACGTCCTCGTCGTCCGCAAGCGGGCCGGCAAGACGGAGGACCGCCTCGAGATCCGCCTGCTCGAGGTGCTGAGCGACGCGAGCCACGAGATGGGGGAGGCCGCGGCGCTCGAGAAGGACGGCGTCGAGCGCGACCTGCAGGAGCTGCTCGCCGAGCGGCCGGACGTGCTCGGGGAGGAGCTGCGCCTCGTCAGGCGCGAGTGGCCGACGGACATCGGTCCGGTCGACCTCATGTGTCGCGACGCCGTCGACGGGTGGGTTGCGGTCGAGATCAAGCGCGTCGGGACGATCGACGCCGTCGACCAGCTCTGCCGCTACCTCGAGCGGATCCGCCTCGACCCGGCGCTCGCCGACGTGCAGGGCGTCCTGGCCGCGCAACGCTTCAGGCCGCAGGCGCTCGTGCACGCCGACGGTCGCGGCATCCGCTGCGCGGAGGTCGACCTCGCGCTGCTCCGCGGCGAGCGCGAGCCCGAGCTGACGCTCTTCGTGTAACGCACGCGCTCCTGCCGAGTCTGTGAGCAAGGCGTGGGGGAATCGGCTCCCGCGGACATCTCACAGGAGGACCCACCGTGCATCGGAGAACAGTTGCGCTGTTCGTCTCAATCGCTGCGCTCTTGCTCGCGGCCGCAACGGCAGGCGCCGCAGGGAAGGCGCACCACGGTTACGTCTACACGCTCACCAACTCGGCTGCGGGGAACGCCGTCGCGGTGTTCGCGCGCGCCGACGACGGCTCGCTCGCTCCCGCGGGCACCGTCGCGACCGGCGGCCTCGGCACCGGCGCGAACCTCGGCTCGCAGGGATCGATCATCGTCAGCGGGCACAAGCTGTTCGCCGTCAACGCCGGCAGCGACTCGATTTCGTACTTCCGCATCCGCCACGACGCGCTCGAGCTTCAGGACACGATCGCGTCGGGCGGCGTCCGGCCGATCAGCCTGACCGTTCACGACCACGTCCTGTACGTCCTGAACGCCGGCGGCAGCGGGAACATCACCGGGTTCACCGTGGGCCATGACGAGCTCGCGCCTCTCACCGGCTCGACGCGGCCGCTCGGCGCCGGCAGCTCCGGCCCGGCGCAGGTGTCGTTCTCGCCGAACGGCAAGACGCTCGTGGTCACGGAGAAGGCGTCGAGCACGATCGACACGTACGCGGTCGGCGAGCACGGCATCGCCGGTGGGCCGATCGTGAACGCAGCTGCGGGCAACACGCCCTTCGGCTTCGACTTCGACAAGCGCGGCGACGTCGTGACGTCCGACGCCGCGGGCTCCGCGTCGTCGTACGCCGTCGCGAAGAACGGCTCGCTGTCCGTGATCAGCGGCGCCGTTGCGACGCATCAGGGCGCGCCGTGCTGGCTCGTGACGAGCAAGGACGGCCGCTACGCGTACACCGCCAACGCCGGGGGCGGGACGATCTCCGGCTTCGCGGTCGGCCACGACGGGAGCCTCTCGCTGCTCGATCCGAGCGGCACGACGGGCAACCTCGGCGCCGGCTCGCATCCGCTCGACGAGATCGTCAGCCGCGACGGCAAGTTCCTGCACGTGCTCGTCGACGGGACGCACATGGTCGGCACGTTCCGCATCGGCCACGACGGCGGCCTCACGTGGATCGGCGCCACGGGAACGCTGCCGCCCGGCGACGTCGGGCTCGCCACGAGCTAGCAGCTGTTTGGTTGGGGGAGGCCGCCGCGCGCGCGGCCTCCCGCCTACCGGTAGCGGTAGACGATGCGTCCGCGGTTCAGGTCGTACGCGGACAGCTCGACCTTGATCTTGTCGCCGGGCAGGATGCGGATGCGGTGGCGCCGCATCTTCCCGGCGGTGTAGCCGAGCGTCTCCTGCCCGTTCTCGAGGGCGATGCGGTACATCCCGTTGCGGAATGCCTCGACCACTTCGCCCTCGAGCTCGATCTTTGCTTCCTTGCCTTCGGCCATCGCTACGCGACCGCCGTCACGTTTGTCGCCTCCGGGCCCTTCGTCCCCTCGCGCGACTCGTACTCGACCTTCGCGCCCTCGGCGAGCGTCTTGAAGCCCGAGCCGGAGATCTGCGAATGATGGACGAACAGGTCCTTGCCGCCCTCCTCGGGGGTGATGAACCCGTAGCCCTTCGCGTCGTTGAACCACTTCACAGTGCCAGTTGCCATAGAAAAAACACCTCCCTTACCAAATATTCGGAACGGGTAAGGGCAGTGCACGCACAACCGGTACTCGCTCTCGTTCTCTTGTACGCGGGAGAGTGTACCTCCGGTCGCGCGGCGTCGGGCATCACGCAGCGGAGCGAAGCGCCTCGATCTCCCTGTTCACGGCGAGCCGGCGGAGCGCCTGCGCCTCGATCTGACGGACGCGCTCGCGGGTGAGCCCGAGGCGGCGGCCGATCTCGTCGAGTGACTTCGGATCGTCCGCGCCGTCCATGCCGTAGCGGAGCCTGAGCACCTCCTGCTCGCGCTCCGGCAGCTGGCTGACCGCGCGGCGCAGCGTCTCCTCCGTGAGGCCGACGTGGAGCTCCTCCTCGAAGTCGTGCTCGGTCGTCGCGACGACGTCGCCGAGCGACGAGTCGCTGTCGTCGCCGAGCGGCTTGTCGAGGCTCGTCACGGCGCGCGCCGCCTTGCGCACCTCGCGCACCTGCTTCACCGGGAGCTTCGACCGCTTGGAGATCTCCTCGTCCGTCGGCTGGCGCTCCAGCTCCGCTACGAGCTCACGCTCGGCGCGCGCCATCTTCGTCTCGCGCTCGAGAATGTGTACGGGGATGCGGATCGTGCGCGACTTGTTCGCGACACCGCGCTGCACCGCCTGGCGGATCCACCACGTCGCGTACGTCGAGAACTTGTAGCCGCGACGCCAGTCGAACTTCTCGACCGCGCGGATGAGCCCGATGATTCCTTCCTGGATCAGGTCGAGCAGCGACAGCCCGTGTCCCTGGTACTTCTTCGCGATCGAGACGACGAGGCGCAGGTTCGAGTTCACCATGAGATCCTTCGCCGCCTTGTCACCGCGCTCGATGCGCTTCGCGAGCGTGACCTCTTCGTCGGCGGTGAGCAGCTTGTAGCGGCCGGCCTCGTTGAGGAAGAGCTGCAGCGCGTCCGTCGTCGCGCTCACGAGATCGCCGTTGACGTACGTCGCGTCGGGCGCGTTCTCGCGGCAGCAGTCGTCGGTCATCTCGAGACCGCGCTCCTCGATCTGCTGGTAGAGCGCCGCGAGCTGCTCGTCGTCGAGGTCGAGCTCCTGAGTGAGCCGCTCGAGCTCGGACATGCAGACGCAACCCTCGTCCTCACTGTGCGCCATCAGCGCAGTAATTGCATCCTGAACCTGAACCATCTGGAATGCCTATCCCCGATCTGACCGACACCCTAACCCTACGGGTCGGGGCTTCCCGGCGGCGAGCCCGGGTACACTCTCCGCCCATGTCAGGTGAGTGGTGGGGGTTCATCTTCCTGATGCTCGTCATGAAGGTGCCGATTGCGTATCTGGCCGGCGTCGTCTGGTACGCGTGCAAGCCGCCGGACCCGCCCGAGCCGGCGCGGATGCTCGTCGAGGCTCCGGAGCGCGCGCCCGACTGCCCGTGGGAGCTGCGCCGTCGCGATCCGGATCGGCCACGGCGGCCGCGTCCGCCGGCGCACCGCCTTCGCAGCTCGCCGCGCGTCGCAACCGCGTACGCTAGGCGTCGGTGAGCGCGGAAGACACCCGCACCGCTCCGAGCGAGCTCGTCTCCGGCTTCCTGGCCGTCATCTCGCTCGCGGCGAGCGTCCTCGCCATCTTCTGGGACCCGATCCGCGTGAGCCCGTTCGCGATCCTCCTGGCGCTCATCTCCACGGCGATGGCGCCGAGAGACGCGCGGCTGCCGCTCATCGCCGTCGTCGTGTCGGCGCTCGCGTTCGTCGTCGGCGCGACGCTCGCCGTGACGACGAACAATCCTCTCTACTAAGTCGTCCCTCGCCCGCTTCGCTTTCCGCTCGGGGCTCGCGCCTTCGGCGCTCGCATCGGTTGGGGGTCTGGGGAACGCTGCTCCGATGATTCGTCGGCGAGCGGCGCGGCGAAGCCGCGCTGCCGGCGGACGCGGGTAAGCTGAAGGTCGTGCCGCACGACGTCGACGCGCTGAACGCGGGCTTCGCGGGTCAGCTGCTCGAGCAGTATCTCGAGAATCCGTCGTCCGTCCCCGAGGAGTGGCGTTCGCTCTTCGAGGCCGCGGACAACGGGGAGCTGCTCGGGTTGCAGCCCGGCCTCGTCCGCTTGCTCGAGCGGCGGACGAACGGCGCCGCCGTCGCTCCGGTCGTGGCCGAGGCATCGTTGGCCGAGACACGGCCGGCCGAGGTCGACGACGAGCTGCTCGAAGGTGTCGCCGCGGCGGTGGCGCTCGTCAAGGCGTACCGGACGCACGGGCATCTCGCAGCGCGCCTCGACCCGCTCGGCTCCGAGCCTCCCGGCGATCCCTCGCTCGAGCCGGAGCGCATGGACACGAAGCTGACGCCGGAGCTGCAGGCGCGCATCCCGGCGCGGCTGTTGCGGACATACGTCGAGGGAGACACGCTCGCGGACGCGCTGCCCCGGCTGCAGCAGACGTATTGCGAGACGATCGCGTACGAGGTCGAGCACATCTCCGATCTCGAGGAGCGCGTCTGGCTCCGCGAGGCGATCGAGTCCGGCCGCTACCGCCAGCCGCTCACCGACGAGGAGGAGCTCGCGCTCCTGACCCGCCTGACCGAGGTCGGCGGGCTCGAGACATATCTGCGCAAGGCGTTCCTCGGGCAGAAGCAATTTTCGATCGAGGGGCTCGACGTGCTCGTGCCGATGCTCGACGAGGCGATCAGGCTCGCCGCCGAGGGCGGTGCGCACGAGGCCGTGATCGGCATGGCGCACCGCGGCCGTCTCAACGTGCTCGCGCACGTCATCGGCCGCCCGTACGAGACGATCCTGCGCGAGTTCGAGGGCGAGCGGATGCTCGAGGCGATCAGCTCGGACTCCGAGGGCGGCACCGGCGACGTGAAGTACCACCTCGGCGCGCACGGCAAGCGCGTCACGCCGAACGGCGAGATCAACGTCACGCTCGCGGCGAACCCGAGCCACCTCGAGGCGGTCGATCCCGTCGTCGAGGGACGGACGCGGGCCGACCAGACCGACCGCTCGACGCGCGAGGGGCTCCACGATCCGTCCGTCGCACTCGCGATCCTCATCCACGGCGATGCCGCGTTCCCCGCTCAGGGCGTGGTCGCCGAGACGCTCAACCTCTCGTACCTCGACGGCTACGCGACGGGCGGCACGCTCCACCTCATCTCGAACAATCAGGTCGGCTTCACGACGGAGCCCGAGGAGGGCCGGTCGACGCGGTATTCGAGCGACCTCGCGAAGGGCTTCGACGCGCCGATCATCCACGTCAACGCCGACGATCCCGAGGCGGCGATCGCGGCGGTCAGGCTCGCGCTCGCGTTCCGCCGGCGGTTCTGCAACGACGTCGTCATCGACCTCGTCGGCTATCGGCGGCACGGCCACAACGAGCAGGACGAGGCCGCGTACACGCAGCCGCTGATGGCGGCGCGCATCCTCAGGCACCCGCCCGTCCGCGAGCAGTTCGCGCAGCGGCTCGAGGAGCGGGGGATCGTCACCCGGGAGGAGGCCGAGAGGCTCGACTCGGAGATGACCGCGGCGATGCGCGCGGCGCACGAACGGCTCAAGGCGGCGATCGGCGCGTCGACGCCGCCGCCCGCCGAGGAGAAGCCTGCTCGCGGACGTCTCGGTCGACGTGGCCACGGCTGTCCCGGCCGATCGCCTGCGCGCGCTCGACGCGCAGCTGCTCGAGGTGCCGGAGGGCTTCACCGTCCATCCGAAGCTCCTGCGCCAGCTCGAGCGGCGACCGAAAGCGCTCGAGGAGGGAGGCATCGACTGGGGCCAGGCCGAGTCGCTCGCGTTCGCGACGCTCGTGGTCGAGGGCATCCCCGTGCGTCTCACGGGCCAGGACACCGAGCGCGGCACGTTCTCGCACCGCCACCTCGTCCTCCACGATGCGAAGAACGGCCAGCGCTGGACGCCGATCCAGCGGCTCCCGGACGCGACCGCATCGTTCGAGGTCTTCAACTCGCCGCTCTCGGAGTACGCGTGCGTCGGGTTCGAGTACGGCTACTCGATCGCGGCTCCGGACGCGCTCGTGCTGTGGGAGGCGCAGTTCGGCGACTTCGTCAACGGGGCCCAGATCGTCATCGACCAGTTCATCTCGAGCGGCCGCTCGAAGTGGGGAGAGACGTCGCGGCTCACGCTGCTGCTGCCGCACGGATACGAGGGCAACGGCCCGGAGCACTCGAGTGCGCGCGCCGAGCGCTTCCTCCAGCTCGCGGCGCAGAACAACATCCGCATCGCGAACTGCACGACCGCGGCGCAGTACTTCCACCTCCTGCGCCGGCAGGCGTTGACGCCGGTCGCGCGACCGCTCGTCGTGCTGACGCCGAAGGGGCTGCTGCGGCTCAAGGAAGCGTCGTCGACGCTGCAGGATCTCGCCGACGGATCGTTCCGGCCCGTGCTCGACGACTCGACGGTCGAGGCGGGAGAGGTGACGCGTCTCGTCCTCTGCTCCGGGAAGGTCTACTACGACGTCGTCGGGCACGAGGCGCGCGCCGGCGCACGTCACATCGCCGTCGGCCGGCTCGAGCAGCTCTATCCGTTCCCGGTCGATGCGGCCCGCCGGCTCGTGCGCACCTACCCGAACCTCGAGGAGATCGTGTGGGTGCAGGAGGAGCCGCAGAACATGGGGCCGTGGCGCTCCATCCGCCACCGGCTCGAGGGCGCGGCGGCCGGCGTGCCGCTGCGTTACGTCGGCCGGTCCTGGCGCGCGTCACCGTCGGAGGGCTATCCGACCGCGCACCGGCTCGAGCAGGACCGGATCGCTAGGGACGCTTTTTCTTAGCGGCCCGCTTGGCCTTCGCCGCGGCCGCGGCGGCCATCGCGATCCTCGGGCCGTGCTTACGGGCGGCGCCGGTGAGCTGCCGCCGCTGTGACGGGGGCAGTCGCCGCCAGATGTCGTAGGCCGTCAGGACGAGGCCGATCGCTCCGGGTCCGCGCATGCGAGCCATGGCGCCATTGTTGCCGAAATCGCGCGGGGTCGACTTGTGAGCTTTGACACAGAAGCGTGGTGTCGAAGGGGTTAAGCTTGCCGCTGCACTACGAGCCCCAGGAAGGAGCATTCATGTCGGTCGAGACCCCGTCGTTGTTCGCGCAGGCGATCCAGGAGCACCTCGAGCTGAAGCAGCGCAACTCCGAGCTCGAGCGCGAGATGCCGCTGGACGTCTACAAGTCCGAAGACCCCTTCGAGAACCATCCGCTCTTCAAGACCGAGGAGCAGGCACGTCTCGAGGAGACCATGGACGGCGCGGAGCCGGCCGTCGCCGCGCACTCGTGGCCCGGCGAGGAGACGGCGACGGTGGAGAACGCCGCCCGCCCCGCGACCCACTCGGAGCTCGAGGACAGCCTCTGGGGTCGCGAGTCGCGCGACTTCGACTGGGGCGACTGACCTCGCCGCGCTGACGCGCGGCTTGTCTCGCGCAAAGTGCTCCGCACTTTGCGCGACTAAGACCGGGCAGGCGCGCTATCGCGCGCGTGCCCTTGGGTGGCCCTTGTGGGCGTGGTGCTTCGATTGGCGTAGGTGAGCAGTGCGGCAAAGCCGCACTGCCGGCGGATTCGGATTAGCGGTAGCCGAGGTCTTGCAGTTGCTCGCCCGCTTCCTCTTCGACGTCTCGTAGTTGCTCGGGCGTCAGGTCTCGTCGCCAGCGCCCGACTGAACGGTCGAAGGCGGACGACAGCGATCTGGTCAGCGGCTCCGGGTCGAGGTCGAGGTACGTCGCGAGCTCTCCTGCGACCTTCTTCGGGCTCGTGACGAGGTCTTCGTAGCGAAGCTCGAGCGTCCGGTCGGGGACGGCTCGTGCGGCGGTCGACGTAGCGGCGCCAGGCCCACGCCGCCCGCTTCGCCTCGCTCGCGGACGCGAACTCCTCCGTCCGCTCGGGCTCGACCCAGAAGCGGGCGTGGGCTCCATAGGCGAGGCCCGCGTCGTCGGCGCCGGCGCGATCCGCGCCCAGCCAGCCGCGCTCGAGCAACGAGCAGACGACGTCGCGCCCGTCGCGGACGATGTGCACCGCCTGCGCGGCCGGGTACGCGCGGAGCGCGGCCGAAAGGACGAAGCTCGTCTCGGGCGTCTGCTCGACGCCGCGCAGGTGCGACGCGAGGCCGAGCGTGCGCACGACTTCGAGCATCCGCCGCAGGCGCGCCGCCGCCTCGGCCTCGGGAAGCCGGTACGAGCTCCGGGATCGCCGACTTGAGGGGCTTCACCTCTCCGAGGTCGACGAGGCCCGGCTGCGCGCCGAGCGAGTTGCCGAGGAACGTCGTCCCGGACCGCGGCGAGCCGACGACGAAGACGAGCCGCTCCTCGCGGTGGAGGGACGGCCGCGAGCGGGCGCGTTGAAAGACACGCGCGGCGCTCGTGGCGTAGAGGGATGCCGAGCGGAGCGAAGCGATCGGCCGACTATGCCCGAAGGAGCGACGCGACGACTCTGAGGTCGTCGACGAGTGCCGCGCGCTCGGCCTCGCGCGTCTCGGCGTCCGCGCGCAGGATCGCGGACGGGTGGATCGTCGCGAGGACGTGCGGCGCCAGATCCGAGTCGACCGGCGTGCCGCGTTCGCGGGTGACGCGGAAGCTCCGGCCGAGAAGCGCCTGCGCGGCTGTCGCGCCGAGGCACACGAGGACCTCCGGCTTCACCACCCTGATCTCCGCGTCGAGCCACGGGCGACATGCGGCGACCTCCGACCAGGCCGGCTTCGCATGAATCCTCCGCTTGCCGCGCGCCTGCCACTTGAAGTGCTTGACGACGTTCGTGACGTAGGCGCTCGTGCGGTCGATGCCCGCCTCCTCGAGCGCCTCGTCGAGCAACCGGCCCGCCGGGCCGACGAACGGATGCCCCTCGCGATCCTCGCGGTCGCCGGGCTGCTCGCCGACGAGCATCAGTTCCGAGCGCGGCTCGCCCTCGCCGAAGACCGTCTGGGTACCCGTGCGCCAGAGCGGGCACGCCTGGCAGCCGGCGGCGGCTTCGCGCAGCGAGGTGAGCGACAGCCGCGCGGGGAGGTACTCCGCGGCGGTGCGTGTGTCGACCTTCGGCGACATGTCCGTCACGTACCAGCGGCCACCACTCTTACACCGCGTCGTTGACTCACCGATCGATATGGTCTCGGCTATGAGCGAGAACGGACGTCTTCGCGCGCTTGCAGAGCTTGCGGTCAAGGTCGGCGCGAACGTGAACGAGGGGCAGTACGTGCTCGTCACCGCGCTCGTCGAGCACGTGCCGCTCGTGCGCGAGATCGCGAACGTCTGCTACGAGAACGGCGCCCGCTACGTCGACGCCGCTTATCTCGACCAGCACGTTCGCCGCGCGATGATCGAGAAGGGCCCCGACGACACGCTCGAATGGAGCCCGGCGTGGGGCGTGAAGCGCATGGAGGACCTCGGCGAGGAGCGCGGCGCGGCGATCGCGATCACCGGCGATCCGGAGCCGGAGCTGCTCAGCGACCTCGATCAGGATCGCGTCGGCCGCGCGCGGCCGGTCAAGATCGCCGAGGCGAACCTCCGCAACGTCATGGCCGGCAAGGTCAACTGGACGATCGTCAGCTACCCGAACGAGGGCTGGGCCACGACGGTGTTCGGCGAGCCCGACGTCGACCGGCTGTGGACCGACGTCGAGCGTGCGATCCGCCTCGACGAGCCCGACCCCGTCGCCGCCTGGCAGGAGCACCTTGCCCGCCTCGACGAGCGCTGCGGCCAGCTGAATGCGCGCCGCTTCGATTCGCTTCGCTACCGCGGGCCCGGAACCGACCTCACGGTCGGCCTCAACCCCAAGTCGATCTGGATGTCCGGCAACTCGGAGACGGCGTACGGCCGTCGCTTCGTCCCGAACGTGCCGACCGAGGAGGTCTTCACGACGCCGGACTGGCGCCGTGCGGAAGGCACCGTCCGCTCGACGATGCCGCTCGCGCTGCCCGGCAACATCATCCGCGACCTCGAGCTGACGTTCAAAGACGGACGCGCCGTCGACGTCAAGGCATCGACTGGAGCCGACTACGTTCGAGCGCAGCTCGCCGCGGACGACGGCGCCGCGCAACTCGGCGAGCTCGCGCTCGTCGACGGCAGCTCACGCGTCGGGCAGATCGGCCACATCTTCTTCAACACGCTCTTCGACGAGAACGCGACGTGCCACATTGCGTACGGCCGAGGGATTGCGAACTGCGTCGACGGAGCACTCGAGCTCGACGAGGACGCGCAGCAGGAGGCCGGCGTGAACCAGTCCTCGGTGCACACCGACTTCATGATCGGCGGGGCGGAGGTCGAGGTCGACGGCATCACTGCGGACGGCGAGGCGGTCCCGATCCTCCGCAACAACGAGTGGCAGCTCTCCTAACGGACTCCCGCGGCGGTTAGCGCGAGCTTCGCGACCGCTCTCGGCAGGCGGCGCGCCTTGCCGATCGTCTCGTCGAGCGCGCCTGCGAACCAGTCGAGATCGTCGTCCGTGAGCGTGAGCGGCGGGATGCCCTTGATCACGGCGATGCCGTGTCCGGCGACCTGGCTCAGGATCCGGTGCTCGCGGAACAGCGGCACGACGATCACCTGCGCGAAGAGGCCGCGTTGCATCCGGTCGAGCAGCCGGTACGAGCGCCGGCCGGCGTCGGGCTCCGCGAACTCGATCGCCCAGAGCAGGCCGAGGCCGCGCACGTCGCGCACGACGTCGTAGCGGTCGACGAGCGGCGTCGTCAGCTCGAGCAGTCGCGCGCCGAGGCGTGCGGTACGCGAAACGAGATCCTGCTCGTCGAGCTCGTGCAGAGTGGCGAGCCCCGCTGCCATCCCGAGCTCGTTCGGAGCGAACGTCGAGCCGTGCGAGACGGAATGCTCGAGCGAGTCGAAGACCTTCTCGTGAACGGCTTTCGACATGAGCAGCGCGCCGACGGGGACGTAGCCGCCGGACAGCGACTTCGCGACCGGAACGAGATCCGGCTCGAGCCCCCAGTGCTCGAACGCGAACAGCTTGCCCGTGCGGCCGAAGCCCGTCTGCACCTCGTCGACGCAGAACAGCGTGCCGAAACGGCGGCAGAGCTCCTGCGCGCCTTCGAGATAGCCGGGCGGAGGCAGGTTGACGCCCTTGCCCTGCACCGGCTCGACGAGGAAGAGCGCGACGTCCTCCTGCCGCAGCTCGTGCTCGAGCGCCTCGAGGTCGCCGAAGGCCACGTGCGAGAACCCGGGGAGGAGCGGACCGAACCGTTCGGTGAACTCCGGGTTGCCGTTCGCCGACAGCGAGCCGAGCGTGAGCCCGTGGAAGCCGTGAGCGGCGCAGACGACTCGCGTGCGCCCGGTCGCCGCGCGCCCGAGCTTCAACGCCGCCTCGACCGCCTCGGTGCCCGAGCTCGTGAAGAGCACGCGCTCGAGCCGCTGCGGAGTTCGGCGGATCAGCTCTTCGGCGAGCAGCGGCGGCAGCGGCGATGCGCCGAGCTGCACCGAGCCGGGAAGGTCGAGCTCGAGCGCCTCGATCAGCGCCGCGCGCACGCGGGGGTTGTTGCGCCCGACGTTGAACATCCCGAAGCCGCCGAGCATGTCGAGGTACTTGTCGCCGCGCTCGTCCCAGAGATACGCGCCCTGTGCACGAGCCCACGCGCGGTCGAAGCCGATCTTCTTCAGGACGCGCGAGAACTGCGGGTTGATCGTGCGACCCCAGAGATCGACGTCGCTCTGTGTGCGTGACGCGAGCAGCTGGGCGAGGCTGAAGTCGCTCACGACCGAAACGCTACTTCGTGTGGCGGCGCGCTCTTCGCCCGACGCGCCGCGCGAGTTCTAGTACCACTTGCCGGCCGCGAACCCCCCGAACGCGATCAGGCCCACGAGGACCAGGATGATCCCGAGGATGAGGCTCCAGAAGAGCGCCACGATGATGCCGGCGATCACGAGGATGCCTCCGACGCCGAGGCCTCCCGCGAACCTGCCGCCACGCCTGCCGTCCATCGCCATCGGTACTTCTCCTTTCGGTTCGTGAGCTCAGCGGGGCTTCTCCCCGGGTCTGCCGCGAGGTAAGCACGTGAGCGTATTGCATGCGGCGAGCGCCGACCGCGCCGGGGAAGCAAGTTGCACCGCGCCCGCTCATAGATCGTCGACGTGGCAGTTTCAGATAGATCGCCGGGATCCCAAGTAGAGGATATGACCTATTGCAGCGTTATCGGCTCAACTTCCTGGGTCCGAACAGTTACAGCGGCGGCAACCACGGATGCCCGGTCTGACCGCCGTCATCGCACCGAGGTAACCGCTCCTACCAGCTCCTACCGAACACCTTGCATCGACGGGGCCCGCCGCTCTGGTGGGCCCCGTCCTCGACGACGACAGAGTCCGCAGACCATCTTCGTGGTCGACTGCTGACGCGCTCTTCAATGCGGAAGAACGCGGGGTTAACGGTGCGCAAGTTCCTCGACGATCGCGAGCACGTGCTCGACCTCCTGCTTCGTGTTGTAGTAGTGCGGAGAGAGGCGAACACACCAGTCGACGCCTTTGTCGACGAAGTCGAAGAGTGCGTACTCCCGGAGGCCGAGTGACGAATTGATCCGATGAGCATCGAGCGCCTGCTTGAATCGGTCGGGTTCCGCGCCTGAGACGGTGAACGTGACGATTGCGCAGCGTTTCCGGCCTCGGTCCAGCACGTCGATGCCTTCGATCCCGGAGAGACCGTCGCGGAGCATCGCGCCTAAGGCGGGGGAGCGTTTGGCGATCGAGCTGATGCCGACGGAGAGGGCGTAGCGAACGGCTACGGCGGCGCCGAGCAGCGCGGCGTAGTCGAACTCCCAATCCTCAAAACGCGCAGCGGTGGCGACGGGCTCGTACGCGTCGGGACGGAGCCACCGTGCGCCGCGCATGTCGATGAACAGCGGCTCGTATCCGGCTGCGAGGGCACGGTCGGAGACGTAGAGCAGACCGGTGCCGCGTGGGCCGCGGAGGAACTTTCGGCAAGTCGCGGAGAGGAAGTCGCAACCGAGTCGCTCGACGTCGAGCGGATACTGTCCGATCGACTGGCACGCGTCGACGACGTAGAGCAGGTCGAGCTCCCGGCAGCGCCGGCCAATCTCTTCAACCGGCTGGACGAGGCCGGAATTGGTGGGAATGTGCGTGGCGACCACGACCCGGGGGCGCGGGCGTCGCATCAGCGCGCACATCGCATCGACGTCCACACCGCCCTCAGGCAGGTTCGGCGCGTGGATGATCTCGACGCCGAACCGCTTGCGCAACGAAAGAAACGCGATCTGGTTCGAGATGTAGTCGTCTCTGGTGGTCAGGATCGTGTCGCCGCGCTCGAATGGGATCGCCGAGAGGGCTCGGGAGAACGCATCTGTCGCGCTCGCCGCGAACGCGACGTTCTCCGGCCGGCAACCGACCAGCTCGGCGGTTGCCGCGTAGAAGTCGGCGATCGCGTCGGCTCGTGCGTCGGCGGCCTCATAGCCGCCGAGGGTCGCCTCGAGCTGAAGATGCGCACGCATCGCTTCGAGCACTGGGGCGGGCATCAGTCCGGCACCCGCGTTGTTGAAATGGATCCGCTCGGCGCACCCCGGCGTCTCGGCCCGCAGCCGCTCGACCTCGAGGCCATTCGCTGGCTTGGTCTGTCCCATGCTTGACGAGTATCTCGACGCGCAGGCTGCGACGAGCCTCGAGTGACTGCGGCGCGTGGGTGGCCGACTCAGACGACGAGATTCGCCGCCGACGCCGGAACGAGCACGAGCGCGAGCATCAGGGCCGGCGGGCAGACGTCAGCGCCGAACTGGTGCGACCTTCGCGTCGTCGACGATCAGGCTCGAGACGTGCACGCCGTACAGGTCGCGCGCGTCCCGGTCGAGGCCTCGCTCGAGCCAGGCCGCCTGGCGCTCGCCTGGCACGACGAGCAGGATCTCGTTCGCCGGGAAGCCCGCCAGCGCATCGCCGATGGCCTGCAGCGGGTCGTCGTCACCGACGACGCCGCGCGCGTCGATCCCGAGCCGCGTGAGGCCGAGCAACGCCTCGGACAGGCGCACGCGCGCGTCCTCGCGTTCCCGCTCCTCGTCTTCCGCAAGGAAGTGCAGGGGCGTCGGTAGCACCGGTGCGACAACGAGGACGTCGGCGGCGCGGCCGACGAGCGTATCGACCACCGCCCTGCACAGACTCGCGCTCGCGCAGTGGGCGTCCGCGACGACGAGCAACTTGAAGCGACCGCCGAACCGCGGGTGCAGACGAACGGCGTTCGCCCGCGTGTGCGGGAACAGAACTGCCGCGATACAGGCGATCGCGATCCCGATCGTCGCGGCGACGCCGAAGCCGATCCAGCCGAGCGCCGGCGGTTTGACGACGAACGCGCCGACGAGGAGCAGAACGGTCACGTAGCCCACGGCCGGGGCCAGGATCCACCGCAGATACGACTTGGAATGCATGCTCACCTCCAGAGGTGTCCTCAGGTTAGGCCCGGCACTCCCGCCGGGCCATCGGGGACGCGCCCGATCGACCTTCGGCGAACTACGAAGCGAGCTGCTCAGCCTTGCGATCGGGTAGCTCCCCGATGGCGAAGGGGTCGACGGGCACGAGGAGCACGGGCAGTGGGCTCCTGGCGAGGACCTCGCGCACGACGGCTGCACGTCCCTGATCGAGCTGCTGCGACCAGCCGAGCGCGACCATGTCGGCTCCGGCATCGCGCGCGACGCGAACTGCTTGATCACCCGGCACACCGACGCGTGTCTCGAGCTCCACCAGCTCAGGATGGGGACAGTGGCGCCTGAGGAACTCTTGCGCCCAGGCTTCTGACTCGTACTGCGGCTGATCGCTGAACAGCGGGAGGTCCGCGATCTCGTGCACGTGGAGCGCGACCACGTCCACCTTCGCGCGGCACGCCAACCGGACAGTTGCTGCGAGCGCGTCGGCGGTTGCGCGCGTTCCATCGAACGGAACGAGGATCCGGCGCAGAACGACCGGGAGCGGCACCTCGGGCGGAACCACGAGGAGTGGCTTGTGGAGCGAGCGTGCGAGCTCGAGCGCGACGTGACCGGCCGGCCGGCGACCCGCGTGGCTCGCACGCGCACCGAGCACCATCTGCACGACGTCTGCGTCCTCCGCGGCCTCGATGAGTCCGCGCACGCCGCTCGTGCTCGTCTCGCGAAGCAAGACGCCTTCGGCCTCGGCCGCGGCAAGCGCGGTCCGGTAGCCGTCCTCGCGGGCGTGCACGGCTTCGACTTCGATGCCGAGCAAGCCGGCAACGGCGACCGCAGCCGAGAGCACGGGCCGAGCGGCTGCACTGTTGTCGATCGCTGCGAGCACCTTGTCCATCACTTGACCTCCTCCCAGCTCGTCCCTCGGCGAGCTATGCGAACGACATGAGCCGCAGGAACGAAGACGGGCAGACGACGCGCCCCGACGAGCGCGCGCAGGGGCGCCTCCGCCGCGAGCACCAACACGTCGGGCTCGATCCGAACGGTCAACGGGACGTCGCGGAACCGGACTCGAAGCTCGAGCGAGCCCCAGGCCTCGGGCAGTCGCGGGTCGATACACAGCGAGTCCAGATCCGGCTTGAGCCCGGCGAAGCCGAATGCCAGCGCCTGCCACACGCTTCCCATCGCGGCGGTGTGAAGCCCCGACGCCGTCGTCTGGGTCAGATCGCCGAGGTCGATGCCGCTCGTCAGCCGTAGCGCGTCGACGGCGCGCTCGAGCATCCCCGCGCGGGCGAAGAGGCTCGCGTGGACGCCCGGCGACAGCGAGCTGGCGTGCGCCGTGCGCGGCTCGTAGAACTCGAGGTTCGGGGCAAGTGAGCTCGCCTCGACCTCGTCGGGGACGAGGTGGTGCAGCATCAGCACGTCGGCCTGCTTCAAGACCTGCGAGCCGTGCAGACGCTCGCGGCCGAGCAACAGCTCGGCGACGACCGGCCGGCGCGGAGCGATGTCCTCGATCACGAGCGGCTCCAACCCGAAGTAGCCGGCGAACTGTTCGTACAGACCGGTTCGCTCGTCGTAGCCGTCGACGAGCGCGTCTGCGAGCTCCAGCCAGGAAGCACGCTCGCGCTCGTCGAGACCGGAGAGCGTGGCGGCGCGGCGCAGGTTCCAGCGTGCCATCACGTTCGTGAACGCGTTGTCGTCGACGGCCTCGTGATACTCGTCCGGGCCGATCACGCCGTCGATGTGTCCCCGGCCGCGGGCGTCGACGCGGATGCGTGACGCCCAGTAGCGCGCCGTCTCGACGAAGAGGTCGCGACCCGGCCCGCGCAGGAACTCCTCGTCACCGGTCCAGTCGAGATAGCAAGCCGCCCCCCACGCGACATCGGCGACGATGTGCTCCTCGAGCTCGCCCGTCCTGATCGGGACGACCTCCCCGCTGCGAAGGTGCGCGTGTGACGGCGTCACCTCGCGCCCGGTCCGTGCGGATTCCCACGGGAAGCGCGCGCCGGCCCGGCCGAGTGCGCGCGCCGCGGCGCGCGCGGCCGGCAGCCGGCGCACCCGGTACTCGAGCAGCGTGCGCGCGGCTTCCGGGCGAGTCGCTGCGAGAAACGGCAGGACGAAGACGTCGGTATCCCAGAAGACATGGCCGCGGTAGCCGGGCCCACTGACGCCGCGCGCCCCGAGGGCCGTCTCGCCGGCATCGCCGACGGAGGCCATCAGATGGAACAGAGCGAACCTGACGTCACGCTGAAGCTGCGGATCCCCTTCGATGCGCACGTCGGCTGCGCTCCAGCGCCGGCCCCACTCACGCCGGTGCTCACGCAGGAGCCGCTCGAAACCCGCCTCCTCCGCCTCCTGCAACTTGCCGACCGCAGCGGCCGGCTCGGGGAGCCGACTCGGATCGCACGCGTACGCGGCCATGCGCTCGAGCCGCACGGGCCGACTCCCCCGAGTCGTCTGAGCGGCAGCGGCGACCACGCCGCCGGACTTGGCGGCGACAGACATCCAGTCGTGCCCCGCGGTCCGGCCGCTGCGCACCCGCTTCCGCGGCGGCGGGATCAGCAGTGGTGGAGCTCCGGACCGTCGCGCATCGCCCCGCACCTCCGCGCGAAGCAGGGCGGTTCCCGGGTGCGCGACGCTCGAGAAGCGAACGCTGCGCAACCGATCACCGTCCTCCTCGAACAGGAGGCCCGTGCGCAGGTCGAGCACGCGCGAGAGCGTTTGCTGCGGCTGTCCTTCTTCGTCGAGGCGGCTCCAGACAGGACAGCTGAGGAGATGGCTCTGCGCGCCCTCGTCGTCGTAGACGCCCGCGGCGAGCACCCGCGGGCTCGTGACCGTGTCGCCGACGAGCGGCGCCCCGCCGGTCCCGATACAGCCGTCCGCGAGCGTGAGTTGCGCCTCGTGCACGCGCTCGAGCGTCCGGTCGAAGCCTTCCACCGCGACGACCCACTCCGGATTCGCGTCGGGTCGAGGAAGCTCACCGCGCCGGTGCCGCCGGGCCTGATCCTCGAGCAGCGCCGTGAAGCCATCGATCCCGCCGTCGACGGTCAGGACCTCATGCGGCGCGATGCCCTCGCGGCGCAACTGCTCGAGGATCCAGCCCGCGGCGTCCGGGAAGCCGGTGCGACGCTCGAGGAGACGAACACCGTTCTCGTCCACGACGATCACCTCCAACCCGGGGTCGACGCAGAGGTAGAGCCGGCCGGGCCCCTTCGGGCGAGCGCGTAACCACCGGTCGACCTTGTCGACGTCCGTGCCGCGGATCACCGCGACGTCGATACCGATCGCGCAGGCGCCCTCGATCGCCGCTTTGAGCGCACTCGTGTCGGATGCGACCGCGACCGGCCCGTCGAAGACAAGCGCCTCGAATCGACGGTCGATGCGCGAGTCCCGAGCCGGCGACGGGAGTGGGATCGCCGACGCCACGCTCGCTCAGCCGGCCTGCTCGGCGCTGTGCCGCGCCCAGGAAAACACCTCGCGGGCGATCCGCGGCGGACCATCGACGAGGGGGCGCCACGTTTCCATCGCCTCGGCCAGCATCCAGTGGAACGGCTCGTCGACAAGGGCGTCGACCAGCCACTCGACCTGGTGCGCCTCGAAGACGAACATGACCTCGGTCGCCGACAGGAAGACGGTGTGGCGCTCGAAGCCACTCGCTTCGGGATCGAACGGCGGGCCGGCCGAGATCAGTTCCGCCGCGCGGGTCTCAGCACCCGGCTTGAGCCTCACGATGATCGCTACACGCTCCAATGACTTCTCCCTCCTGGGGAACTGCGCGACCCGACGCGCACGCCAAGCACGTTCGACGATACGCGTCGCGGGCGAATCGTGGCACCCGCCCGGCCACACGCCATCGGTAATCACCCTGCGCCGCGTCTCGGCATTTCCCGGATGCGGGGCACACCGACGGGCGCGACGATCCGTGCGTGGCACCGCCGCCCTTCAAGATCAAGGTCGTCGAGCCGATCGCGCTCCCGCCGGAGTCGAAACGGCACGCGGCTCTCGAGCGCGCGGGCTACAACACCTTTCTGCTCCGCTCTGAAGACGTCTTCATCGACCTCCTGACGGACAGCGGCACGTCGGCGCTTTCGCAGGAGCAGCGTGCGGCGATGGAGCTCGGCGACGAGTCGTACGCCGGCTCGCGCAGCTTCTATCCGCCTGGAGGAGGCAGCGTGGGAGGCGTACGGCTACAAGCATCTGATCCCCACGCATCAGGGGCGCGGCGCCGAGCACCTGCTGGCGAAGCTACTCGTCCACCCCGGCAGGCTCGTTCCCTCCAACCTCTACTTCACGACGTCGCGGGCGCACGTCGAGCTCGCGGGCGGAACGTGGGTCGACGTCGCGATTCCAGAGGCGAGCGACGCGCAGTCTGTGCATACGTTCAAGGGCAACGTCGACCTGCTCAAGCTGGAGAACGTGCTCGCCGCCGCCGCGGAACGCGTCGCGTTCGTGCGCGTCGAGGCATGCCTGAACATGGCGGGCGGCCAGCCGTTCTCGCTGGCGAACCTCGGTGCCGTGCGCGAGCTCACCAGGGTGTACGGCGTCCCGCTGATTCTTGACGCGACGCGCATCTCCGAGAACGCGCTGTTCGTCAAGGACCGCGAGCCGGAGCACGCGCGGCGGCCGCTGCCCGAGCTGATCCGCGAGATCACATCGCTGTCGGACGGCGCGATCTTCTCCTCCAAGAAGGACCACTTCGTCCCGATCGGGGGAATGCTCTGTCTGAACGACGACCGGCTTGCACAGCGTGCGCGCGAACTGGTCGTCGTCTACGAAGGCTTCCCGCACTACGGCGGCCTCGCCGGTCACGACATGGAAGCGCTCGCGCAGGGCATTCGCGAGTCGACCGACGAGGCGCTGATCCGCCATTACGTCGGGCAGAGCGCCTTCCTCGGCGAGCTGCTCCAGCAGAGCGGCGTGCCGATCGTCGTGCCGGTCGGCGCGCACGCGGTCTTCCTCGACGCAAAGCGGTTCCTCCCGCATCTGCCGCAGGAGCAGTTCCCCGCGCAGGCGCTGGCCGCGGCGCTGTACCTCGAGGGCGGCGTGCGGACGATGGAGCGTGGGATCGTCTCCGGCCAGCACGGCGACGAGCCCTACGACGGGCTCGAGCTCGTGCGGCTGACGATTCCGCGTCGCGTCTACACGGAGGAGCACCTGCGCTACGTCGCCGACGTCGTCGTCTCCGTGCTTGGCCGACGTGACGATGTTCCCGGCCTGTGCATGACGTACGCGCCGGCGGAGCTGCGCTTCTTCCAGGCGCGGTTCGAGCCGCGCGGACGATTCTTCTCGGCCGTCCGAGACTCGCATTCCGTGAATGCCACGATGACCCGCAGGTGAACGCGCGCGTAGCGTAGGACGTGCAATGTTCCGCAGCGCTGTCGTCCTGGCGTTGACGCTCCTCGTTGCGCCCGCGGCCGCCGTGCGACGTGCCGCGACCGACGCGATCGCCGCCGGCAGCGCGAGTGGAGCCCTCGTCCTCGTCGATCCTGCCGGCCACCGGCTCGCCACGCTGACGGCGCATCGCGGGTGGGTCGACACCGATCCGGCTTGGTCTCCGGACGGAAAGCGCCTAGCGTTCACGCGCACCAAGAACGAGTACAAGTCGTTTCAGGTGTACGTCATGCGCGCCGACGGTGGCGGCGTCCGCCGTCTCACCAACGGTCGCTTCGACGAGCGACCTGCGTGGTCTCCAGACGGACGCTGGATCGCTTACCAGTCGACGACGGGCATCCGCCTCGTCCGTCCCGACGGCACCGGGACGCGGCTCGTCCCGAACACCGACGGCGCGAGCCGTCCGTCCTGGACGCCGCAGCGGCGACTCTCGTTCTCGTGGCACGAGGAGGTCGCCCAGGACCGGCCCGCGTCTTGTAAGCAAGCCGTGAGTCTCTGCGGCTGGATCGTCACGGCACGGCTCGACGGCCGCGACCACCGACCGGTCGTGCGCGGACGCGACGGGCACTGGTCACCTGACGGGCGGACGGTCGTCTTCACGCTCGCTGATGGAGGAGTCGCGGTTTCATCGGGAGGCACACGCGCGCGTCTGCTGGCTCGCGGGCACGAGGCCGACTGGTCAGCCGACGGGCGGCAGATCGTGTACACGCGGATGGGTGCAACGCCGACACAGGACGGGATTTGGCTCATCTCACGTGACGGCAGCGGCGCGCACCGGATCATGAGCGGCGCCTCGCGAGCCGCCTGGCAACCTTCCGCGCCGTAGCTGTCCGGATCAGCGAAATTCCCCGACGCGTACGCGGGTCGCCCAGGGCGAAGCTTCTGAGGCGCTAAGCGCGGATCGCGAGTAGGACGAAGCTCCACCGCGAAGACCTGAGGAAGAACCCACCGAACGGTCTCCGAGGCGAAGGGGACGAAAGCGACACCGGCTCGAGAAGGTCATTCGGGGCCCGCGAAAGCGGGCCCCGGTTACTGAACGAAGGTCGGAATGGTCCCCGGCAATGCACTCACGATCGTCGGATCGGCGCTCGCACTGACGGTGCTCACGGAGAGAGCATGCGTTGCTGTGTGCGCCACGCTGGTGCCGTTCGTCCTGACCGTCGTGTTCATCACTGCCGAGTTGGTCATTGGGCACGATTGAAAGCGTCCGCGGCGACCGACGCCGAGGCAAAGGCCTGTTACTCAGCTCACGACGCCGCCGGCTCGGCGGCAACGCCGCGCGCGATGAGCGTCACCGGCGGAGCGGGTTCGGCTTCTGGATTCGCGCCGGCGCGCTCGACTCTCAAGGAGTTGCTTGCCCGGCTGGCACTCCAATCACGGTGTCAGTCCACGAATACGAAGCTGCGTTCGGCTGTGGGACGTTCGATGCCCACCACGCCAAATGACGCTTCGGGCCGAAGCACAGATGAACTTCGTACGGCAAGTGATACGCCCAACACAGTGCGTGAGGATTGTCCCGGATGATGGTTGCAGGTGTGCCGAGCAGCGCGCGCACATCGTCCGGTGTCATTGCGCCGCCCAGCTGTGCAACTGAGGTCGCGGCGACTTCTCCGTACGTCGGCCGTTCATCTCGTGCCTCACGGAGCGCCAAGACCGCGACTATCAAGGCCACGGATGCGAGAAGTACCGACGCGGACACCATGATCCTCGGCAGGTTCTGACGAACCCATCGCACGCGCATAGCCTAATTGCTGGCAGATGACGCACGGTTGCGCGAGCGTCGCGCTATGACACGCGACAGCTGCCGTCTCAATCTGCGCACTCGAGGATGTAGACGCCTGACGCGGCTCGCGACGGCAGCGGTCATAACACGGCGCGTCGTCTCGACGACTAATTGCCTCGGGCGAAGCACGCCTGCGGCCAACGCGATGACTCCTACGAGGGAGGCGACGACGCAGAATGACGTCGTGAGCGACGACGCCGAGGCGATGCCGCCGATCACCCCCGGTGCGACGAGGCCGCTTGCGTACGCGACGACGGCGACGCCGGCAATGCTACGCGCGGGATGGGCGCCCACGCGCCCGGCCGCCGCGAACACGAGCGGGACGACGACGGCGAGGCCGATCCCGAGCAGCGCGAAGCCGAGGAGGCCGACCAAAAGGCCGGGCGCCAGCACGACCGCGATGGCGCCGACGAAGGCGCACGCGCCTGAGATACGGACGGTACGGACTGAGCCCAGCCTGCGGATCACACGGTCGCCCATGAGTCTGACCGTCGCCATCGCCACGGCGAACGCCGAGACCGCGAGCGCTGCGACGCTGGCCGACCCGCCGAGCTCGTTGCGGATATAGAACGCCGACCAGTCGGTCCCGGCCTGCTCGCCGAAGACGGCGCATAGGCCGACGAGCCCGATCAGGAGGACGGGCCGGGTCGGGAGCGCGAAGTGCGGCGGCGCAGGCGCATCGGTCGTCGTCGGGTCCTCGATCAGCAGCTGCACGACTGCGGCGCCGACCGCAGCGAGGACGAGCGCCTCGACCGCGAACTGGACCCGGGTGTCGATGCCGGCGTGGGACGCGAGGGCCGAGACGGCCGACCCGACCAGGACGCCCACGCTCCAAAAGCCGTGCAGGCTCGACATCACCGACCGGCCGAACAGCTTCTCCACCAGAACGCCCTCCGCATTCATCGCCATGTCCGCGAGCCCCGCGACCGCGCCGAAGACGAGCAGGACGGCGCAGAGCGCCACGAGCGACGTCGGCAGCGCCGGCAGGACGAGGCACGCGCACCACGCAACGATCGTGGCCGTGACGAAGGGGCGGAGCGCGAAGCGGTGAGCGAGACGGCCAGAGAAGGGCATGGCGAGCAGGGCGCCGATCCCCGGCATAAGCAGCGCGATCCCGAGATGGCCAACGCCGACACCGACGTGCGACGCGATCCACGGAATGCGGGCCGCGAAGCTGCCGGTGACGCATCCGTGCACGGCGAACACCACCGCCGTCCCGCGTCGCGCACGCCGGACGTCGGGAGCGGCCGCGGCCCGATCCGATGTGGACGTCGCGGCCGCGATCACCGTCCGAGACTATCCAGCGCTGGTCGATACGGCTTGCCCGTGAGCGATGAAGTCGGAGCACGACAACCAGATCGCAGCTCCGTGTCAGGCCTGGTCATGCACAAGGACCGCGGCCTGGGCCAGTGTTGCGCAATGCACCCTGAGCTTGGCACGGCCCGGTCTCCTCTAGGCTGTGGCCGGTGACGGAGCAGGCCGCCGCGACCCTCACCGTTCGATCTCTGACTCCGGAGACGTGGGACGCGTTCGCGGGCCTCGTGGAACGACACAACGGCGTGTGGGGCGGTTGTTGGTGTACGTGGTTCCACACCTTCCACGCGGAGAAGGAGTTCTCGTACGACGCCAATCGAGCACTCAAGGAGCACCCGTCAGCGCGAGCGCCGATCCGCGCCTGCTCGTCGACGGGGACGTCGCCGTGGGTGGTGCCAGTTCGGAAGCCCGGACGAGCTGAAGAACATCAAGCACCGCAAGGAGTACGAGGCCGAGCTCGACAGCCTGCCGGACTACCGTCTGACGTGCTTCTTCGTCGACAAGCGCTACCAGGCGGCGAACTAACCGGCGCCGGGCCGAACGTGCTCAGCTCACGACGCCGCTGGCTCGGCGGCAACGACGCGCGCGATGTCGAGCGTCGAGAGAACGCCTGCCGGCCGGTGGGTCAACGGGTCGATCACTGCGAGATGCGACGAGCCCGTCTCGGCCATCAACTGCGCCGCGCGCTCGAGAGGAGCATCGCTCGTGACGGTGACGAGCGGCGTTACCGCGCTGTCGCCGGCCGTTCGCGCGTCTATGTCTCCGAGTGACGCAGCGACGATATCGAGGTCCGAGACGATCGCCCAGAGCTCCGTCGTCTCGTCGTCTTCACGCCCGTAGTCGAAGACGAAGATCCCGTGGACGCTGTGGTCCGACATCAGTTGCGCCACTTTGCGCAACGGCGTCGTGGGGGCGCAGCTGATGATGCCCGAGTGCATCTGTTCGTGCACCCTTGTCTCGCGATCGGGAACGGCGGTGCGGATGTCGCCGGTTGTGTTCATGGCCTGAGTATCGCCACGTGCGCCGAAACCGTCATCGGGCGTGCTGCTGACCACGACGTGGGGGAACTACGGAGCCGCCGGGCCTGCGGACAGCGTCACGAAGTGAATGCCTTCGAGCCCTTCCAGGCTGAAGCCCTCTGCGGCGCCGTTCGCGACGTCGAGCACGAGTTGCGGGTTGTTCCACCGCTCGTCCTGCTCCGAGTCGATGTAGAACGCGGCGCCGGAGACGTCTCCGAGCAGCCGGTCGTCCGGACCGACGAGAAACGCGCCGGCGCGGAAGCAGATCGGGGAGCTGCCGTCGCAGCAGCCCCCCGATTGCACGAGCATCAGCGGGCCGTACCGCTCCGTGAGCTGCTCGATCGCTCGAGTCGCCGCCGGCGTGGCCGTCACCCGCGTCTTCATCAGAAGAACCCCAGCGGTTGCGGGTCGTAGCTGACGAGCAGGCACTTGGTCTGCGTGTAGTGGTCGAGCATCATCTTGTGGTTCTCGCGCCCGACTCCCGACACCTTGTAGCCGCCGAACGCGGCATGCGCGGGATACAGGTGGTAGCAGTTCGTCCACACGCGGCCGGCCTTGATGGCGCGGCCCATGCGGAACGCCTTCGACGTGTCGCGCGTCCACACGCCGGCGCCGAGGCCGTACATCGTGTCGTTCGCGATCTCGAGCGCCTCCTGCTCCGTCTTGAACGTCGTGACTGCGAGCACCGGGCCGAAGATCTCCTCCTGGAAGATCCGCATCTTGTTGTGGCCCTTGAAGACGGTCGGCTCGAAGTAGTAGCCGTCCTCGAGCTCGCCCTCGATGACGTTACGGTGGCCGCCGATCAGCAGCTCCGCGCCTTCCTCGAGGCCGATCTTCACGTAGTTCTCGATCTTCTCGAGCTGCGCGGTCGAGACCTGCGCACCGAGCTGCGTCGACGGATCGAGCGGGTGGCCCTGGCGGATCTTCGCGATCCGCTCCAGCGCCCTCGCCATGAACTCGTCGTAGATCGACTCCTCGATCAACGCACGCGACGGACACGTGCAGACCTCGCCCTTGTTGAAGGCGTAGAGCACGAGCCCTTCGATCGCCTTGTCGAGGAACGCGTCGTCCTCGTCCATCACGTCGGCGAAGAAGATGTTCGGCGACTTGCCGCCGAGCTCCGTCGTCGACGGGATGATGTTCTGCGCGGCGTACTGCATGATCAGCCGCCCCGTCACCGTCTCGCCGGTGAACGCGATCTTCGCGATCCGCTTGCTCGTCGCGAGCGCCATCCCGACCTCGGCACCCGGGCCGTTGACGATGTTCAGCACGCCCTCGGGCACGATGTCCTGGATCAGCTCGGCGAACTTGAGGATCGACCACGGCGTCGGGCTTGCCGGCTTGAGCACCACGCAGTTGCCCGCGGCGATCGCCGGAGCGAGCTTCCACGCCGCCATCAGCAGCGGGAAGTTGAACGGGATGATCTGCCCGACGACGCCGAGCGGCTCCTGGAAGTGGTACGCGACCGTGTTCTTGTCGATCTCCGAGATCGACCCGGTCTCGGCGCGGATCGCGCCGGCGAAGTAGCGGAAGTGGTCGGCCGCGAGCGGGATGTCCGCGGCCAGCGTCTCGCGCACGGGCTTGCCGTTCTCCCAGCTCTCGGCGATCGCGAGCGGCTCGAGGTTCTCCTCGATCACGTCTGCGATCCTGTTCAGGATCCTCGCGCGCTCCGTCGTCGAGGTCTCTGCCCAGGCGTCCTTCGCCGCATGCGCGGCGTCGAGCGCAAGGTCGACGTCCTCTGCGGTCGACAGCGGCACTTCTGTGAACGGCTTGCCGGTCACCGGCGACACGTTCTCGGCGTACTTGCCCTTCACCGGCGCGATCCAGTGACCGCCGATGAAGTTCTCGTAACGACCCTTCAGCTCCACGGTGCTGTCTGACTCGCCCGGGGCCGGATACGTCGTCACGCTTTCGAGAGTTGCCATAACTCCCCCTTCCGAAGGTGGTGCGGGTCCGCGCAGCGGCGCGGTCTGGGACGAGCCTCTCTCGGCGCCGTCAGGCGCGCATCGGGTGGGACACGGAGCCGACTACGTGGAAGGCCGCAACCCTCGGTCCAATCAGAGCTCGACGTCGATCGACTCGAGGACGACGCCCTGCGCTTCCGGCTCGGTCGGGTCGACACGAAGCTCGGCGATGACCTCGGCTCCCTCCGCGAGGGTGCCGCGCGACGCGTCCTCGAAGTGCTCGCGGAAGTGCGCCGGAGAGAAATGCGAGAGCGCTCCGAGTCGAACGCGGATCCGCGTGACGCGTCTGGCGTCCTCGGCGCGCGCCCGCGACTCGATCGTGCGCATCAGGTCGTCCATCAGCGCTTTTTCGTGCACTCGACGACCTCCTCTCGCACGGCCTCGGCGACGCGCTCGGCGGCGGTCGCCACTGCGAGCGTGAGCTCCTTTCCGACCTCGAAGCTTTCTCCCTCGATGCCGTAGATCACGGTACGGGCCGGAAGCCGTCCAAGCGCACGCGCGAGCTCGACCGCCTCGGCGAGCCCGACGTGGTGGGTCGACGCACGAAACAGCTCGGCCGGAAGCCCACGCTCGCTCGCGTCGAGGCGATGGATCGTCCCTGCGGGAGCGCCGGACGAGACGGCGTCCACGAGCCAGAGCAGCTGCGCTCCTTCCCAGGCATCGATCAGCGCGGTCGGCTCGCCCTCCCGCTCCTGGAGATCGGCACCGGCCGGGAGCGTTCCCCGGAGGCGACGGGCGACGTCGAGCCCGACAGCGTCGTCCCCGCGCCAGGGATTCCCGACGCAGACGATCTTCAGCTGCGCTCGACTTGCAGCGTCAGGAAGTGGGTCGCGCACGAGATGCAGGGATCGTAGTTTCGGATCGTCTGCTCGCACAGGTGCGCGAGCTCGTCGTCGGGGACCGCGAGCGAGCGCTCGACGACACCGCGCAGGTCTTCCTCGATCGTGCGCTGGTTCTGCGACGTCGGCGGGACGATCTTCGCGTCCAGGATCGTGCCGTCGTCGTCGAGCGAGTAGCGGTGGTAGAGGATGCCGCGCGGCGCCTCGGTACAGCCGTGGCCGACACCGGCACGCGGTTCGACGTCGACCGCCGGCGCGTCCGGCTCTTCGTACTCCGTGATCAGCCGCAGCGCCTCGTCGGCGGCGTAGACGAGCTCGACGCAGCGGACGACGATGCTGCGGAAAGGGTTGCGCTCGGACGGCTCGAGGCCGGCGTCGTTCGCTGCTTCGCGCGCGAGCGGTGAGAGCCGGTCGGCGGCGAGCGCGAAGCGCGCCAGGGGGCCGCACAGGTAGGAACCGCGCTCGCGCAGCTGGGAATGCAGCGCGTTCGACCAGGCGACGTGCTCCTCGACGAAGTGGTCGTCGTACTCGTTCACGGCGATGTCGAGACCGCGGTTCGAGACGATCCGTCCGCGATCGATCGGGTACTCGCCCGGCTCGTCGAGCGCGACGAGCTCGTAGTCCTGCTGGTAGTCGGGGAAGTCGAAGCCCGAGGTGATCTTCACGGCGTCCAGCGCAATCTCGCGTGCGCGCTCGAGCTTCTCGACGAGCGGCGCGAGCTCGCGTTTGCGCGGCGCGCGGTACCAGCCGCCGACGCGGACGTTGATCGGATGCACTTCGCGACCGCCGACGACCGTCATCACCTCGTTGCCGGTCTTCTTCAGCGCGAGCGCCTGCGCGACGAGGTCGGGATTGTCGCGCGCGAGCTCGATCGCGCTCTCGTAGCCGAGAAAGTCCGGCGCATGCAGCATGAAGACATGCAGCGCATGGCTCTCGATCCACTCGCCGCAGTAGAGGAGGCGACGCAGCGCGCGCAGCTGGCCTCCGACCTCGACGCCGCACGCCTGCTCCATCGCCTGCACGGAGCTCATCTGGTACGCGACCGGGCAGATGCCGCAGATGCGGGCGGTGATGTCCGGCGCCTCCGTGAACGCGCGGCCGCGAAGGAAGGCCTCGAAGAAGCGCGGCGGCTCGTAGATGTTGAGCTTGACCTCGTCGACCCGGCCGTCCTTGATCTTGACGAGCATCGCGCCCTCGCCTTCGACGCGCGCCAGGTAGTCGGTCTTGATCGTCTTCGTGCGACGCTCAGCCATCGCCGGTCCGTGCCTCTTCGAATGCCTGGACGTTGAACGTGCGGAAGACCCGGTCGACCTCTCGGTCGCCCATCCCGAGCACGCGTAGCTGCCGTGTCAGCGAGACCGTGTTCGGCGTCTCCATCGGGCCGAAGCAGCCGTAGCAGCCGCGATCGTACGAGGGACAGATCGCGCCGCAGCCTGCATGGGTTACCGGGCCGAGGCACGGCGTGCCGTGGGCGACCATGACGCAGACGGTGCCGCGCCGCTTGCACTCCATGCAGACGCTGTTCGACGAGATGTTCGGCCGCCGGCCGTGGAGAAACGCCGTGATCACCTCGAGCAGCTGGCTCTTGTTGATCGGGCAGCCGTTGAGCTCGAAGTCCACCTTGACGTGCGCGGAGATCGGCGTGGACGTCTCGAGCGTCGAGACGTACTCGGGCGACGCGTAGACGATCGAGAGGAAGTCCTTCACGTTGGCGAAGTTGCGGAGCGCCTGGACACCGCCGGCCGTCGCACAGGCGCCGATCGTGACGAGCTTCCGCGACGAGCGCCTGACCTGCTGGATCCGCTTCGCGTCGTGCGCCGTCGTCACCGAGCCCTCGACGAGCGAGAGATCGTACGGGCCCTTGACCGTCGCCCGGCTCGCCTCGAGGAAGTACGCGATCTCGACCTCGCCGGCGAGAGCGAGCAGCTCGTCCTCGCAGTCGAGGAGCGAGAGCTGGCAGCCGTCGCACGACGCGAACTTCCAGACGGCGAGCGTCGGCTTGCGGGTCGCCGCGCTCACAGCTCGCGCACGCCCATCAGCGACCGGAGCTCGTCGTAGCGATACACCGGCCCGTCGCGGCAGATCAGCGTCGGTCCGAGCTGGCAGTGGCCGCAGTGGCCGACGCCGCAGCGCATGTTGCGCTCCATCGAGAGGTAGATCCGCTCGGGTGGAACGCCGCGCTCGAGGAGCGCACGGGCCGTGTAGTGCATCATGATCTCCGGCCCGCAGACGAGCGCGACGGTGGACGCCGGATCGAAGCGCGCGCCCGCGACGAGCTTCGGCACGACGCCGACCCTGCCGCGCCAGCCGCCTTCGGCACTGTCGACCGTGACGTCCACCTTCAGGTCGAAGCGACCGCGTAGACGTTGAAGTTCCTTCGAGTAGAGGAGGTCGGCGGGCGTCCGGCTGCCGTAGAGGAGCGTTACCTCGCCGTACTCGCCACGACGGCGCAGCAACTCGTACAGCGCGGGCCGGAGCGGCGCGAGCCCGATGCCACCGGCGACGACCACGACGTCGCTGCCGGCCGCAGCCTCGACCGGCCACGAGTTCCCGAACGGCCCGCGCACGCCGAGCACGGCGCCCGGCCGCGCCGCGCAGATCGCCTCGGTGACCGCGCCCACCGCGCGAACGGTGTGGACGAGCGAGTCGCCGTTCGTCTCGCCCGAGACCGAGATCGGCACCTCGCCGATCCCGAAGACGTAGAGCATCGTGAACTGGCCGGGCGCGGGAGAGAGCCGGTCACCGGCGACGGGCTCGAGCTCGAGCGTCCACGTGTCCCGCAGCTCACGTCGCCGCCGAGTGACGCGGAACGGCACGGGCGCCATCGGCCCGGGCACGCCGGTGGCGTCAGTCGGTGCCGGCGTAGCCATAGACGTCCAGGAGCCGCATCCTCGTCCACTGCAGCCGCTCGATCATCACCTGCGCGAAGCGGGACATCAGGTCGTAGCCGAGCCGCGGATCGCTCTCGCACTTTCCGCGCAGGCACGCGCCGTCGAAGCTCGTCGCCCGCACGAGCGAGAGCGCGCGCACGTCGAAATGCCACTCGTGGGGATGGAAGAGCCATGACCAGCCGACCACTTCGCCGGCCTCGAGCGTCTCGATCGTGACAGGCCCGCGCGCCGGGACGAACGTCTCCAGCGCGACACTGCCGTGACGCAGCACGAGGAAAGCGTCGGCCCGGTCGCCTTCGCGGAAGAGAAACTCGCCGTCGCCGAAGCGCACGTTCGACCCGCAGCCCGCGATCAACTCGAGATCCGCGGGTGTCATGCCCTCGAACAGCGGCACATCGTGCAGTAGAGAGTCAATCGTTTCCATCGTCGGCTCCTTCGGTCGCGCGGATCACGGTCAGCTCCTCGGTCACGTCGATCCCGACCGGACACCAGGTGATGCAGCGGCCACAGCCGACGCATCCCGACGTGTCGAACTGATCCCACCATGTCCCGAACTTGTGCGTCAGCCACTGCCGGTAGCGCGAGCGGCCGGACGGCCTGACGCTGCCGCCGTGGATGTACGAGTGGTCGACCGAGAAGCACGAGTCCCACGAGCGCGTGCGCTCGGCGTGGTCACCGGTGAGATCGGTGACGTCCTCGACGCTCGTGCAGAAGCACGTCGGGCAGACGAGCGTGCAGTTCCCACAGGTGAGGCAGCGCTCCGCGACGTCGTCCCACCGCTCGTGGTCGAGGTTGCGCGCGAGCAGATCGCGGATGTCCGTCGTGTCGACGTGCCGGCCCATCTTCTCGGCGGCTCCCGCGACGGCGGCGCCGGCTGCTTCGAGATCGGCGGGAAGCGCCGCTCGGCGCGACATGTCCCGGAGAACCTCGGCGCCGCGCTCGCTGCCGACCTCGACGAGGAAACGATGAGTGCCGTCGAGGATCTCGGTGAGCGCGAGGTCGTAGCCCGAGTCCGCCTTCGGCCCGGTGCCCATCGAGACGCAAAAGCACGTGCCTGCGGGCTCGAAGCAGTTCACGGCGACGACGAAGGCGTCCTTGCGGCGCGCCGCGTAGTCGCGGTCGGCGTAGCGGCCGCCGAGAAGCACCTTGTCCTGAATCGCGATCCCGTGCAGCTCGCACGCGCGCACGCCGATGAGCGCGAGCGGCCTCTCCTCGAGCGGTTCCTCCTCGACCTCGAACCCGTCGTCCCGGCGCTGCGCACGCCAGAGCCGGATGCGGGGCGGCAGGAGAAACTGCTTCCACGAATGAGGGCCGACCGCGTAGCCGAAGCGCGCCTCGTCGTCGCGGCGCTCGAGCCGGTAACGGCCGGCGTCCTGATCGTCGGTCCAGCCGATCGGCAGATCCGCGGCCGAGTCGAGGTCCTCGTAGACGATGGCGCCGTCCCGCAGAGTCGGGCCGACGACGCGGAAGCCGCGGCCGGCGAGCGCTTGCAGGAGGCCGTCGAGGGCCTCGGGCTCGATCACGCTTGTCTCGACGTCGGGCAGGCTGTCCCTTCCTCCACTGACGTTCGCAACCGCGTCGAGAGCCTACATCGGTGCCGCCCGCATCTCGATCACGGACTATCCGCAACGACGTCGCGTGCCTCTCGCTTGCTCCTCGAGTGCCGAGCGGCGAGGGTAGAGACGTGTTGACGAGAGAGCGCCGCCGTTTCCGCGTTCGCGGCGTCGTCCAGGGGGTCGGCTTCCGCCCGTTCGTGCACGGACTGGCCGGACGAAACCGGCTCGGAGGCTTCGTCCTGAACGACGGCGGCGGAGTCGTGATCGAGGCCGAGGGCGACCCGGCGTCGCTCGACGCGTTCGCGGCGTCGCTCCGCGAGGAAGCGCCGCCGCTCGCGCGCGTCGAGGCCGTGACGGCGGAGTCGTTGCAGCCCTGCGGCGACGAGCGCTTCGAGATCGCCGCGAGCCGGGCATCCCGCCGATCGGCGGTCGTGCCGCCGGACGTGGCGACGTGCGACGACTGCCTCGGAGAGCTCTTCGATCCCGGCGATCGCAGATTCCGCTACGCGTTCGTCAACTGCACGCAGTGCGGTCCCCGCTTCACGATCGTGCGAACGATCCCCTACGACCGGGCGAACACGACGATGGCCGCGTTCCCGATGTGCCCGGACTGCCGGCGCGAGTACGAGGATCCGGCCGACCGGCGTTTCCATGCCGAGCCCATTGCCTGTCCGTTGTGCGGTCCACGGCTCTCGATGCCCCTGGAAGAGGCGGCCTCGCTGCTGCGCGGCGGTGCGATTCTCGCCGTCAAGGGTCTCGGCGGCTACCACCTCGCGTGCGACGCCGCGAGCGAAGAGGCGGTCGCGCGGCTGCGCGCGCGCAAGCATCGCGAGGAGAAGCCGTTCGCCGTGATGACCGCGGCGCCGGACGAGCTGTGCGAGGTCTCGGCCGACGAATGGATCGCTGCTCCGCTCGCGCGAGCGGCCGGTCGTGCTCGTGCGGCGGCGGCGCGGCGCCGCAGTAACCGAGTCGGTCGCGCCCGGGTCGCCGTGGCTCGGCGTCATGCTCCCGTACACACCTCTGCACCATTTGCTCGCGACCGACGTCGGCGGTCCGCTCGTGCTGACGAGCGGAAACGTCTCGGACGAGCCGATCGCGTTCGAGGACGACGATGCTCGGGCGCGGCTGGGCGGGATCGCGGACGCCTTCCTCGCACACGACCGGCCGATTCACCGCCGCTGCGAAGACTCAGTCGTGCGCGCGAGCTTTCCGATTCGGCGTTCGCGAGGGTACACACCTCGCTCTCTGCCCCTCCTCGCCGGCGACGGCTCGATCGTCGCCGTCGGCGCCGAGCTCAAGAGCACGTTCTGCGTCACGCGTGGACGAGAGGCGTTTCTCTCGCCGCACCTCGGCGACCTCGACTCGGAGGCCGCGTACACGGCGTTCCGTAGCGATCTCGCGCTCTACCTCGCGATGCTCGCGGTGGAGCCCGACGTCGTCGCCCACGATCTCCACCCGGAGTATCTCTCGACGAAATGGGCGCTCGAGCAGGACGCGGAGCTCGTCGGCGTCCAGCACCACCACGCCCACGCCGCCGCGTGCCTGGCCGAGCACGGCGAGCAAGGGCCCGCGCTCGCGCTCGTCTTCGACGGCACGGGGTACGGCACCGACGGGACGCTGTGGGGAGGCGAGCTGCTGCGCTGCGACCTCGACCGGTTCGAGCGCCTGGCGCACCTCGAGCCCGTGCCGCTTCCCGGAGGCGAGGCGGCGATCCGCGAGCCGTGGCGGGTCGCGGCGGTCCACCTCGAGCGCGCGGGCCTGCCGGTGCCGTGGCCGCAGTGGGAGCTCGTGCGCGAGAGCTTGAAGCTCGAACCGACACTCGCGTCCGGTATGGGGCGGCTCTTCGACGCCGTCGCTGCGATCCTCGGCGTCTGCGAGCGAGACGAGCTACGAGGGACAGGCGGCCGTGGAGCTCGAGCAGCTCGCCGGCGCGAACCCGGCCGAGCCCTATCCGTGGCGGTTCGGAGACACGACGGAGCTCGTATGGCTCTGTGCGTCGGAGCTGCGCGCCGGCCGCCCGCGCGAGGAGATCGCCGCCCGCTTCCACGAGACGGTGGCGGCCGGCGCGGCGAACGCGTGCGCCGAGGCGGGTGAGCCCGGAACGGTCGTCCTCTCAGGCGGCAGCTTCCAGAACCTCCGACTACTCGAGTCGACACGCGCTCGACTCGAGGCACACGGCTTCCGCGTGCTCACGCACCGTCTCGTACCGCCGAACGACGGCGGCATAAGCTACGGTCAGGCCGCAGTCGCAGCGAGGAGGAGCGCCGCATGTGCCTAGGGATCCCGGCGCAGATCGTCGAGGTCGTCGACATCGACGCAGGACTCGCGAAGGCGGAGATCTCCGGTGTTCGCCGCGCGGTCTCGATCGCGCTCTGCCCCGAGGCACGCGTCGGCGACTGGGTGCTCGTCCACGTCGGCTTCGCCCTCGAGCGGATCGACGAGGACTACGCACGCGAGACGATCGAGCTGCTCGAGCAGATGGGCGAGGCGTACGAGCAGGAGGTGCACGAGATCCGGGCGAGCGCTACCGGATGACCCTCGACGCCGATCACTGCATCACCTGCGGCGACGTTGCCGTTACCGCGACCGTCGTCGAGGTGGAGGGAGCGACGGCGACCGTCGACGTCGGCGGTGCGCGGGAGCAGGTCGCGATCGAGCTCGTCGAGCCCGTCGTCGCCGGTGAGCGCCTTCTCTGCCACGCCGGCATCGCACTCGAAAAGGTGGCTCGTTCGCCGTGAAGTTCGTCGACGAGTTCCGCTCGGGCGACCTCGCACAGAAGCTCAGCCGTGAGCTCGCCGGCCTCGTCGAGCGCGACCGCACGCTCAAGCTGATGGAGGTCTGCGGCGGTCACACGCACACGATCTACAAGCACGGCATCGAGGATCTCGTCCCGCCCGAGATCGACTTCGTCCACGGTCCCGGCTGCCCCGTCTGCGTGATCCCGATGGGCCGCGTCGACGACGCGATCGCGCTCGCCGAGAGGCCGGACGTGATCTTCACGACGTTCGGGGACATGATGCGCGTCCCCGGCGGACGCGGCTCGCTGCTCGAGGCCAAGGCGCGGGGAGCGGACGTCCGCATGGTCTACTCGCCGCTCGACGCCCTCGAGATCGCGCGTCGCAATCCGGAGCGCGAGGTGGTGTTCTTCGCGATCGGCTTCGAGACGACTGCGCCGGCGACGGCGATCACGCTGCTGCGCGCTCGCGCGGAAGGCATCCCCAACTTCTCCGCCTTCTGCAACCACGTGACGATCGGACCGCCGCTCAAGGCGATTCTGGACTCTCCCGGCTTGCAACTCGACGGCTTCATCGCGCCCGGCCACGTATCGACGGTGATCGGCACGCGGCCGTACGACTTCATCGTCCGCGATTACGCGAAGCCCGTCGTCGTCACCGCCTTCGAGCCGATCGACATCCTCCACGCGACGGTCATGCTCGTGCGCCAGCTTCGCGAAGGACGCTGCGAGGTCGAGAACCAGTACACGCGCGTCGTCAGACGTGAGGGCAACCCGCGCGCGCTCGCCGCGCTCGAGGAGACGATGCAACTGCGCGACACGTTCGAATGGCGCGGCCTCGGTTGGATCGAGCGGAGCGCGCTCGAGCTGCGGCCGGAGTTCGCCGACTGGGACGCCGAGGCTCGATTCGAGCTGCCCGGCGCGCGGATCGACGACCCGAAAGCCTGCCAGTGCGGTGAGGTGCTCATCGGCGCGATCAAGCCCTGGGAGTGCAAGGTGTTCGGCACGGCCTGCACGCCGGAGCGCCCGATCGGTACGTGCATGGTCTCGAGCGAGGGCGCCTGCGCCGCGTACTACAACTTCGGTCGGCTCGCGAGGCGGCGGGATCGCGTCCCCGCGTGAAGCGGAGACGGCCGAAGCTTCGCGACGAGCTCGTCACGCTCGCCCACGGCTCGGGCGGAAAGGCGACGCGAGCGCTCGTCGAGAGCCTCTTCGTCGAGGAGCTGGGCAACCCGCTGCTCGCGCCGCTCGGTGACTCCGCGGTGCTCGAGCTGAACGGTACGCGGCTCGCCTTCACCACCGACTCCTACGTCGTGAAGCCCATCTTCTTTCCAGGCGGCGACATCGGCGAGCTTGCCGTGAACGGCACGGTCAACGACCTCGCGGTCGCGGGTGCGCGGCCGGTCGCGCTCGCGGCGGGCTTCGTCATCGAGGAAGGATTTCCCATCGTCGACCTTCGCCGGATCGCGTCGTCGATGGCGCGTGCCGCGGCAGGGGCAGGAGTTCCCGTCGCCGCCGGCGACACGAAGGTCGTCGAGCGCGGCAAGGCCGACGGGCTGTACGTGACGACCGCCGGCATCGGCGTGATCGCCGACGGGGTGAGCCTTTCCCCCGAACGCGTCCGGCCGGGTGACCGTGTGCTGGTGTCGGGCACGCTCGGAGATCACGGCATGGCCGTCATGGTCGCGCGCGGCGAGCTCGAGCTCGAGGTCGATTTGGAGAGCGACACGGCGCCCGTGCACGAGCTGACCGCGGCCTTGCTGGAGCTCGGCCATGCCGTTCGGTGGATGCGCGACCCTACCCGCGGCGGGCTCGCCACCGCGCTGAACGAGCTCGCCGAACAGGCAGGAGTTGCGGTCGTCCTCGAGGAGCCCGCGCTCCCGCTCCGGCCCGCCGTCGTCGGCACGTGCGAGATCCTCGGCATCGACCCGCTCTACGTCGCGAGCGAGGGCCGGCTGATCGCCGTCGTCGCCGAAGAAGCGGCGAACGACGCCCTCGCAATTCTTCGATCGCACCCGCTCGGCGCCGATGCTGCGATCGTCGGTGAGGTGCGCGCAGAGCCGGAAGGCTTCGTGCTCCTGCAGACCGGTTTCGGCGGCAGCCGTGTCGTCGACATGCTCGTCGGCGACCCGCTGCCGCGGATCTGCTGATCAACACTGACTGCGTATCAGGGTCTGCCCGGATGAGCCACGTAACAGTTGCTGCAATCGTTCGCCGAGAAAGGAGGACGCATGAGCATCCTGTTCACGGTCATCGTGTTGGCGTTCGTCGTCGCGGTGCTGGCCGTCGTAGCGTTCGCGTTCTTCGAGGTGACCCCGTTCGCCCGGCGTGACAATGAGTTTCGTGATCCCCGGACCGGCAGACGGTTTGGGGAGAGCCCGCACCTGGACTGAACCGGAGCGAGGGGGCGCCCGGTCCCGGGCGCCCCCTCGCTCCGGCCACGATCACGACAAGCGGACGACCAGAGTCGAGCAGTGGGCCTGGTGGGCGACCCGTTCGGAGACCGAGCCGAGCGCCTTGACGCCCTGCAGTCCGCGGCTCCCGACGATCACGAGATCGGCGTCGACGGAGGCCACGACAAGAGCTGTCACCGGCTCGTCCGGCAGGTTCTCCCAGTGGTCGCCGACGATGGCAACGACCCGCTGCTTCTCGACTTCCTTGCCGCCGCGCGCCACGACCGGCCATACGTCGCTGCCGAAGCGCTCGGCCAGCCTCTGGGCAACTGCGTACGCGGCAGCCGACTCGCGGGACCCGTCGATGCCGACGACGATCCGGCGCGGGAACTGCTCGCCCGCCGCGCGGGCAACCAGCACCGAGCACGGCGCCTTGTGCACCACTTCGGTCGCGGTCGATCCCATCACGATTCCGCGCAGACGACCTTGTCCGTGGCTGCCGACGGCAACAAGCGTCGAGTCCTCGTGCTCGATCTCCTGAGCGAGAACGTCCCAGGCCATGCCGCGAACGACCTTCGTCGCCGGCGTGGCCAAATCAGCGATCGCTGTTTTCGTCGCGATCGCGACCGCGGTTTCGGCCGGCTCGCGATAGGCGTCACCGTTGAGCTCGTTTGCGAAGGTCGGGCCGACGACACCGATCGTCGGCGTCGGTACCGTCCAGCCGGCGGCCAGGGTCAACGTTCCGTCGGGTTCGGTAAGGACCGCCGCCTGTCGCGCCGCCTCGACGCTTTCCGGCGAGCAGTCAACGCCCACGAGAACCCGGGCGAACAGCTCCTCCGCATGGGCGGTTGTCTGCGATCTGGTTTGCGTCTCCGTGGTCGTCATGGCGTCCTCCTTCGAGTAACTGTGTAAGGAAGATCACTCACGACAAACCGTTGCGCTTCGGCCTTTTGCCACGTTCGAGATGGGCGAACTACCGATTCAGCGATGCCGCTGCTACCGCCTTGGCGTGGCGGAAATTCGATGAGTAGTTCGCCACGGTCGACTCAGAGGGCGCCCCGATCGCTCTCGCCTCGCCGCGACAGATCAGGGACAAGAGATTCGGCTCGCCGACGCGTGCGAGAAAGGCGAACCCAATGACGATTTGCTGCCGTCTTCGAGTGGAGCGTGCCGGGATCGAACCGGTGACCTCCGGCTTGCAAATACCAGGATTCAGCGTCGAGTTAGGTCAGATTAGGCCAATGAAGGCGAAGTTACGCTGGCTTCGTGCGGTTGAAATTGGCTATTCGGGGACACGGTTCGGGACACGCTTTTTCGTGTACTCGCCGATCCGGATCGAAGACGAGCACACCTCGATCAGCAGTCGCGAAGGTCGGGCCGACCGCTCACCGGCTCCCGTCTGAGGCGTGCCGGCTCTCGGGAAAGCGCGGCAGCCCGTCGTCGGGAATGGGCTCCCAGGGCGCCGCGTACGCGACGAACTGCCGCACCGAAGGGCGTATGCCCGGGTCGTCGTCGAACGTGCCCATGCGGATCCCGATCGACTCGGGATGCGCGGGGTTGGAGCCGAACAGCGCGGACCCGCACTCCCCGCAGAACCACTTCTCGCCGCCGCTCTCCGGCCTCCAGACACGCAGCCTGTCCTCGCCCGCGACGATCCGGAACGACTCCGGCGCCGGATGCGCCTGCGCCGAGGCGGCCGTACCACTCCGCCGCTGGCAGCGCCGGCAGTGGCAATAGCTCGCGCGGACGAGCGGCTTGCTGACCTCGTAACGAACTGCCCCGCAATTACAGCCGCCCGTGAGCGGAAGCTTCATCTCACCATGATGCCGCGGCGGGTCGTCGCACGCTTAGGCCCGGCACAGCGGGCGGTGGTCACCGCGGCGCCGTCGGCCTGAACTGCTCGACTACGCGGGAAGGCCCGGGGCAAGCAGTCCCAGGCCCTTCCCGCCGCCGATGACGCCCAGCGGTCGTCGCTGTTACGGCGGTCTGAAATAGATCGACGATCGTAGGCGAGAGGTCGGTCGATCGATTGCCTCGCGGTTTGCGCTTATGCCGACCCCTCCGGGCAGGTCCGCCTGTCAGGCACCTGTCTGCTGCCAGAAGTAGTAGTCGGCGGTGTAGGGGACCTCGGTCACGGTGCCTGCTCTTGCGGCGTTGCATTCCGCGGCGGGCGGAGCAAGGCCACCGGTGGTTGCGATCCGTTGGATGTAAGTGGTCTGCGACAGCTGGTCGCCGGCTCGGCCGGCGGCAGCCGAAACGGCGGACAGCCGCACCCATGGAATGGCGGTGGGATCGACGGTGCTGCTGGCCTCGGCCCGGCCGACGACCGTGCTGCCGTCTGTTGCCTGCCACGTCGGCCCGGCGAAGTGGGCGATGATCAGCTTGCCGTTGTCGTCGAACAGATTCGCTCGCGGCGCGACAAAACTCCAGACGAGGCCGTTGCACGAGTACGTCTGGACGCCGACCGCGTGACCGACGAGGTACACCTGGTTGCCGTCGGGAACCGCGATTGCGCTCGGGACCGTGGGCTTCGCGGGAGCGTCATCCTTCTCGATCTTGGCTCCGGCGGGTGAGACCACGTACCACTCGGCGCCGAAGGCATCGACCTCCTCGCCGTTTGTCTGGCCCTTCTTGATGTCCTTGACGAACGTGTACAGGGGATGGCTGTTGTAGGTCACCTGCCAGCGTCCGTCCTTGCGCTTCGTCGTTCCGAGCAGGGACGCCTTCGCTCCCGCTCCCGCACGCGGCTTGCCGGACGCGAGCAGTGGCGGCCAGGCTTTTGCGCAGGCCTCGTTGCAGCTGCTCTTGCCGCGCCTGTCCTTCTCGAAGAGATAGAGCGTGCGCCCGCGGTTATCGACGAGGATGCGGCCGAGCTTCGACTGCGCTGCACGGACCGTTGCCGCGCTGCCCTTGGAGGGGCTGGCGAGGCTTGCAGGGATCAGCGTTGCCGCGACCGCGGCCGCGGCAACGCTGAGGAGTCCGATTTTCAGTTTCATGAGAGTTCCTTTCGTCTAGGTGTGGCTATGAGTAGAGGTGGACGTCCAACGAGAGCGCCGCCAGGGAAGCGTCGTTGGTGGTGCGAGACATGGGTCCTCCTTGCTTGGCTGACATCGGTCGTTGCTGAAGACCCCGCCCGCGCGCATCTATTCCCGACGCGCTGCCTCGACCGGCTCAAGCCGAATCTGGCAGAGGCGTGGCGCTCGAGCGGCGCAATACGGTCTCGCCGGCGATCTCGAGCGTCACGAAGAGCACGCGCGCTGATCGGCTGAACGGAACGACCCTGGCGCGCGCCGCGTGAACCCGAAACTGCACCGCGCTGCGAAAGACAGGGGGGTCGCCACGGTGCGAATGCGCGTCCGCCGCTCGCACCATCTCGGGACATTCACAAGACATGAGCCAACGCTGGCTCATTCGAAAAGGAGAGGTGCATGAGCATGTTCAATCGTTTCAGCAAGTCGCGCGCCGTCCGGCTCGCGGCAGTGGCAGCGGCAGTGGCCGCGGCGGTCGCGGTGGGACAGGGAAGTACCGCGTCCGCGAAGGAAGGGTTCAAGACCCCGACGCTCGAGAACGGTGTGCTGACGGTCGAGGGCACCAACGCAGCCGACGCGATCGCGCTTCGGCAGAGCGCAGTCCAGCGCGGCGTCCTCCAGGTCGACTTCGGCGACGACGGCACGGCCGACTTCGAGTTCAACACCGCGGACCTCACGCAGATCATCGTCAAGGCCGGGAACGGAGACGACACCGTCCGCATCGACGAGAGCAACGGGGTCTTCAGCAACACGATCCCGACGTCCCTCGACGGCGGCAACGGCAACGACAGCCTGACCGGAGGCTCCGGAGCGGGCACGCTGCACGGTGGCAACGGCAACGACAAGCTGATCGGCGGGAACGGCGACGAGACGCTCTTCGGCGACAACGGCAACGACACGATCGACGGGAACAAGGGCGCTGATACGGGCGTGCTCGGGAACGGCAACGACACGTTCATCTGGGATCCCGGCGACGGCAGCGACATCGTCGAAGGCCAGAACGGCTTCGACACGATGGTCTTCAACGGCGCCGGCGCCGCGGAGCACTTCGACGTGGTCGCCCTCGGCCACCGCGTCACGTTCTTCCGCGACCTCGGCGGCATCACGATGGACACCGACGACGTGGAGCGCATCGACGCGAACGCGCTCGGCGGCGCCGACGTCGTCACGGTGAGCGACCTGAGCGGAACCGCCGTCAGAGAGGTCAACGTGGATCTCGCAGGCGCGCTCGGCGGGACTGCCGGCGACAATGCAGCCGACAGCGTCGTCGTCGAGGCGCCCAAGGGCTTCGATGACGCGATCGACGTCAGCGGCGACGAAGCCGGTGTGAACGTAACCGGTCTGGCCGCCAAGGTCAGCGTGCGTCACGCAGAGCCCGCGAACGACAGCCTCGACATCGAGACGAGCGGTGGCGCAGACACCGTCAACCACGCCGGCCTGGCCGCCGGCGTGATCCAGCTGTTCGTCAACGGCACGCTCGTTCCCTAGAGCAACTTCCACCTACAGGCACATGCGGGGCCCCGTCACGGGGCCCCGCTCTCGTCGTGGTGGCGCGGGAATGGAAGGCGGCCACTGGTGTCTTCAGCAGCAACCAGACACCTACATGCAAAAGGAAACCATGACCAGACGCACTCAATTCAAGATTCTTGCGACCGCCGCTCTCGTTGTCGTGGCCGCAGTCCTTTCCACGGCGGCTGTTGCAGCCAACCAACGCGGCGCGGCCGTCAAGGTCGCGCAACGCAGCGTCGGCCGGATCCTCGTCGACTCGCACGGCAGGACGCTCTATCTGTTCACACACGACAAGGGACGCTCGAGCACGTGCAACGGCTCGTGCGCGCGTAACTGGCCGCCGTTCATTACGCACGGCAAGCCGAGGGCCATCTCGGGTGCCCGCACCGCGCTCCTGGGCACGACCCGTCGCAAAGACGCCAGGATTCAGGTCACCTATCACGGCCACCCGCTCTACTACTACAGCGGCGACAAGCGGGCCGGCCAGACTCGGGGCGAAGGACGCAGCGCTTTCGGCGGCAGGTGGTACGCGGTCTCGACTGCCGGCAACGCGGTGAAACCGAAGACAAAGCCGCCGACGTTCCGCTACGCGACGCTCGCCCACGGCGTGCTGGCGGTCGAAGGTACCGAGGCGGCTGACACGCTCGCGGTCCGCCTGCAGGCCGGCAAGCCCAGCGTTCTCCAGGTCGACGTCGGCGACAACGGATCCGCCGACGCCAGCTACGAGCGTGCATCGATTAAGCAGATCACGGTCGATGCCCGGGCGGGCGACGACGTCGTACGTATCGACGAGCGCAACGGCGCCTTCAACACCACTGTCCCCACGACCATCGACGGCGGCGCCGGCAACGACGTCATCGCCGGCGGCTCGGGAGCCGAGACGCTGCGCGGCGGCGACGGGAACGACTCGCTCGACGGGAACGGCGGCAGCGACACGGCGTTCCTCGGCGCAGGCGATGACACGTTCGTCTGGGATCCGGGTGACGGCAGCGACACGGTCGAGGGCCAGGACGGCGCCGACACGATGGTCTTCAACGGCGCCGATGCGGCCGAGCGGATCGCTCTGTCCGCGAACGGCAACCGGCTCAGGCTCGGCCGCGACGTCGGCAACATCACGATGGACACGGCCGGCATCGAGCGGATCGACGTCAACGCTCTCGGCGGCGCTGACGTGGTGTCCGTCAACGATTTGTCGGGTTCCGGCGTCAGCAACGTGAACGTCGACGCCGGCAACGGTGACGGTCAATCCGACCAGGTGGTCGTCGGCGGGACGAACGTCGCCGATGCGATCAACGTCGAGGGGGACGCGTCTTCACTCGCGGTCTCCGGGCTGACGGCCCGCGTGGCCATTCAACACCAGGAGCCGAGCGATCAGCTCACCGTCGAAGCTATCGGCGGCAACGACGCGATCTCGGCGGCGGCCCTCGTCGCGCCGATCACGCTCACGCTCGACGGCGGCGCGGGGGACGACACGCTCGCCGGCGGCAAGGGGGTCGAGACGCTCGTGGGCGGCGACGGGAACGACTCGCTCGACGGGAACGGCGGCAACGATGTGGGGCTGCTGGGCGCGGGCGACGACATCTTCGTCTGGGATCCCGGCGACGGCAGCGACACGGTCGAGGGCCAGGACGGCGCGGACACGTTGCGGTTCAACGGCGCCGCGGCCGCAGAGCACATCGACCTGTCCGCGAACGGCAACCGGCTCAGGCTCTTCCGCGACGTCGGCGGGATCACGATGGACACCGCCGGCGTCGAACGCGTCGACGTCAATGCGCTCGGCGGCGCCGACGTCGTCACCACCAACGACCTGAACGGCACCGGCGTGGGCGTTGTGAACGTCGAAACAGGCGGCGGTGACGGCCAGGCCGACAAGGTGATCGTCAACGCCACCGACGGCAATGACGCGATCAACGTCGACGGAGACGCGTCCGCACTCACCGTCTCCGGCCTGTCGGCGCGGGTGGCGATACAGCACCAGGAGCCGACGGACGCCCTCGCTGTCAACGGCCTCGGCGGCAACGACGCGATCTCGGCGGCGGCCCTCGTCGCGCCGATCACGCTCACGCTCGACGGCGGCGCGGGGGACGACACGCTCGCCGGCGGCAAGGGGGTCGAGACGCTCGTGGGCGGCGACGGGAACGACTCGCTCGACGGGAACGGCGGCAACGATGTGGGGCTGCTGGGCGCGGGCGACGACATCTTCGTCTGGGATCCCGGCGACGGCAGCGACACGGTCGAGGGCCAGGACGGCGCGGACACCTTGCGGTTCAACGGCGCCGCGGCCGCAGAGCACATCGACCTGTCCGCGAACGGCAACCGGCTCAGGCTCTTCCGCGACGTCGGCGGGATCACGATGGACACCGCCGGCGTCGAACGCGTCGACGTCAATGCGCTCGGCGGCGCCGACGTCGTCACCACCAACGACCTGAACGGGACCGGCGTCACCACTGTGAACGTCGACCTCGCAGGCGCCCTCGGCGGAGCGGCCGGCGACGGCCAGGCTGACCGCGTCGTCGTCAACGGCACGGCCGGCGACGACACCGTCAACGTCAGTGGAGACGCTAACGGTGTGACCACCGCCGGTCTCGCCGCGACCGTGCTGATCCTCCATCCCGAGTTCGCTGCCGACCAGCTCGAGCTCAACACCCTCGGCGGGGCCGACACGGTGAACGCCGCCGGCCTGGCCGCCGATGCGATTCAGTTCGTCGAAGACGGCGGTGCGGGAGACGACACGCTCGCAGGCGGCAAGGGGACCGAGACGCTGGTGGGCGGCGACGGGAACGACGTGCTCGACGGTAACGGAGGCAACGACCTGGGGCTGCTGGGTGCGGGTGACGACACGTTCGTGTGGGATCCCGGCGACGGCAGCGACACGGTCGAGGGCCAGGACGGCGCCGACACGATGATCTTCAACGGCGCGGCCGTGGCCGAGCGGTTCGGCCTGTCCACGAACGGCGACCGGCTCACGCTCTCCCGCGCCCCCGGCGGCATCACGATGGACACTGCCGGCGTCGAGCGGCTCGACGTCAACACGCTCGGCGGCGCCGACGTCTTCGGAGCCGACGACCTGAGTGGAACCGGCCTCACCGACGTGAACCTCGATCTCGGCAGCGACGGCGAGGTCGATCGCGTCAGCGTCGACGGAACGGACGGAAGCGACGCGATCAGGGTCGCCGGGGCCGCAACCGCAGTCAGCGTCACGGGCCTTTCGGCGCGCGTGACGATCCAGCACCAGGAGCCCGACGACCAACTCGTGGTCTCCGGGCGGGCCGGCGACGACAGCATCGTCGCACCCGACCTCGCCGACCAGGCGATCGCCCTCACCCTCGACGGCGGCGCCGGAGACGACGAGCTCTTCGGCGGTCGCGGCAACGATCAGTTGGTCGGCGGTGACGGTAACGACGTGGTCAGCGGCTTCAAGGGCGACGATCAAGCTTCGCTCGGCGCCGGCGACGACCGCTTCGACTGGGATCCCGGCGACGGCAGCGATGTCGTCGACGGCGAGGACGGACTCGACACCTTGAACTTCATCGGCGCCAACGTGGCCGAGCAGGTCGAACTGTCAGCGGACGGAAACCACGTCCTGTTCAAGCGCGACGTCGCCAACGTGACCATGGACACCGTCGGGCTGGAACTGATCGACTTTGCAGCGCTCGCCGGCGCCGACACCGTCACCGTCAACGACCTCACCGGAACCGACCTGCCCCGCCTGCAAGTCGACCTCGACGGCGGTGCCGGCACCGGCGACGGGGAAACCGATCGGATCGTCCTCAACGCCACAGACGGCGACGACACGATCGGCGTTCGCGGAAACGGAGAGGCCGTGAAGACCGGCGTTGCCTCGTCGGTCGTGATCCTCAACCAGGAACCGGCTAGAGACCGGCTCGAGATCAACACGCTCGGCGGGACGGACACCGTGACCACCGACGGCCTGGCCCCCGGCGCGATTCAGCTGCTCGTGGACGGCGTGCCCGTCCACTAATCGAAACTCGCCGGGCAGCCACAGGAGGGGCCTCCATCCGGAGGCCCCTCATACGCCGGCTCAAAAGACACGGGGGTGACCCCGGTGCGAATGGGCGTCCTCCGGCCCGACGATGGCGGTCCTGTGAAAAGCAGAAGGAGCGCATGATGAAGAGCTCTCGTCTCATCGCCGGCGGACTCGCCCCGGCATTTCTGCTCGCCGTCGGCTGCTACGTCGGAGACAGCAGGTCGCGGCAGACGACGGGGCAGGACTTGCACGGCTTCGGCGCCGGTTGGTACGTGGTCTCGCCCGCAGGAAAGAAGGTCGAACGCGATGGGTGACTTCACAACACAGCGCGGGTCTCGGCAGCGCGCCGATGGCTGCACTCTGCGGACGCGCGGCCCGATCGCAAGAGCATGCACCCGGGAGCTCGCAAGGCGGAACACGGGTGCGGTCGAGATCGCGCTCATCTGGCACATCGTCACGGACAGCCTGTCGGTCTCCGTCAAGGATGCGAGCAACGGCAACGAGTTCGAACTCGTAGTCGATGCGACGGAAGCGATGGACGTGTTCCATCATCCATATGCCTACGCCGCGAGTCGCGGCGTCGAGTACCTGGAAGGGGACCGCGCCGAGCTGGAAACCTTCGATGCCTGACAGCGCGCAGGGGATCCGCGCCCTGGGCGAAGCGATCGCCGACCTCGTGGTCGAGCGCCAACGACTCCGCGATTGCGAAGCCGGCTACCGCGAGCTCGAGGCGAACAGGCTCGAGCTCGCGCGTCTGCAACATCAGCTCTCGATCGCGATTATCGGCCGTCACTGTGTGCTCGCCCGGAGGTACTGGCCGTCGTAGGTCGCGCCCGCATGGAGCGCCCGCTCGATCCCGCCCGGCTAGGAGATCACATCGACCGGCTCTACCGGGCCGCGTGGGCACTATCCGGGTCGCGTGAGGACGCAGAGGATCTCGTCCAGGAGACCTTCACCCGCCTGCTCGCCCGCCCGCGTCTGCTCCGCAACGAAGACGACCTCGGCTACCTGCTGCGTGCGCTACGCAACACGTTCCTGAACCAGAAGCGCGCCGAGAGCCGCCGACTTCGTCCCGGCCCGTTACCGGATCAGCTCGATGTGCTCGCCGACCCGCACGCGCGCGAGCCGCAGGCCGCACTCGAAGCCGGCGAGGTCTTTGCTGCCGTTTCGGCGTTGCCGCCCGATTTCCGCGACGTGCTCGTCGCCGTCGACATCACCGGCCTCTCGTACAAAGAGGCGGCACATGCGTTGCGCATCCGCGAGGGAACGGTGATGAGCCGCCTCTACCGCGCGCGCCAACAGGTGGTGCGGCGAATCGAGGGCGGCTCAGCCTGAGCCGCCAGGGTTCACCTTTCCCACGAGCACCTTCTCCCCCGACGACGCCTGATTGCCGTCGGCCTGCTCGCGCGTGACGGTCATGGTTGGGAAGATCTTGGGCGACACGCCGGCCCAGAGCGTGACCTTCGGGCCCTCGTTGAACGTCCCGATCGGGACGAGCGCGCCGGCCTCGTTGCGCAGCCAGGCCTCGTAGAAACGACCCTTGTCGAGGCGCGGCAGTCCGGCGGCCTCGAGCTCGATCCGCCAGCCGGCCGATGTCTTGGTGAGCGTCGCCTCGCCCGTGGCGCCCGGCGCGCGGTCGGTCGGTCCGAGGGCCGCGCGGAGGCCGCCAGCGGGAGAGCCGGAGCGGAGAGCTGCGGTCAGCCCGATCGCGACGGCGAGCACGGCAGCCGCAGCGAGACCGGTCAAGACGAGGCGCGGCGGAGCCCACACTCGGCGCGGATGTCGCTGGGCCTCGATCCGCGCGCGCAGGCCGGGCGGCGCGTCGACGTCCTCCACGGAGCTTCGCGTGAGTGCAAGGGCCCGCTGCTGCTCGGCGAGCCGCGCCGCGAGCTCCGCAGACGCAGCGACTCGCGCCTCGAGCGCCGCACGCTGCTCCGGCGGTAGCGACCCGTCCGCGAGCGCCGCGAGCTCGGCGGTCTCCTCGCCTTCGCGACGACGTCTCATCGACACGGCAATCCGAACGGTAACGCCGGAGGCGAGTGCAGGTGAACCACGCAGAGAGTGCTCACAACCTGAAAGACCCCGTTGGACCGTTGTTATTCCAACGGAATAGACGCTCGGTCGCCGGTGTCTTTAGGAGCACGAACGTCAACTCCTCGGAAAGGACACACCATGAACCTGCTAATCGTCGCTCTCGACCCTGCGATTCCGGTGGACGTGCCGGACGCCGAAGTCCTCGTCGTCGCACCGGCCGTGAACTCGTGGCTCCGCCACTGGCTGTCGGACGAAGACGCCGCTCGCCGGCAGGCCGAGGAGCGCGTCACCGCATACGTCGACCGGCTCGAGAAGAGCGGAGTCCATGCAGAGGGTCGCGTCGGCGACGCCGATCCATTGCGAGCGATCGCGGACGCGCTTTCGACGTTCAGGGCCGACGAGGTCCTGATCGCGGCCGGCTCCGGGACTCAAGCTGCCAAGGGACTCGCGACGCGTGCGCGCCTGCGCTTCTCGGTTCCTGTCTCCGACGCCGAAGAGTCGATCCCGATGGCCGCTTAGCGCGTGCCTGTTCGTTGTTGGTTAGCGGGAGACGAAGAGCCGTCGTCATACGCGCTACCGCTGCAGAGCTCGTGGACGGAAAGAGTCGAGTGCCGAGCCGCTACCCGGTTTCGCTGCCGCGGCTGCCGCCCCAGCTGCGAGCCAAGCCGGACCGGTGCGCGCCTTCTGGATGAGCTCGAACAGCCCCGTACGGTCGCACGCGAGTGGCGACGTGGAAGCGCTGTAGAGCGACGAGACTCCACAGTGCTTCGATCGACCCGAAGGGGATACTGCCGATCAGGAAGCCGTATGCGCTCGACAGCGTGCACGCGATCGCGAAGAGCGCGACGAACACGCGATGCCGTTTCTCGAGCGCGTACGCCAGGGCCATCAGCGCGACGCTCGCGGCGCCAAAAAGGGTCAATGCCGTCCCGTCCTTCGCGTCAGCTCGCTGGAAGTGCCGCCGTGAACATCCCGTGCAGCGTGGCGACTCCTTCGCCCTCCGATCGCGCCGCCGTGACGAGCGCACCGTCCTCACGCTCGACAGTCCAGGCGGCCCAACTGCAGCATTCGTTCTCGACGGCGACGAGTGCCTGCAGCTCGTCCGCGACTGCGGGATGGTCGGTGAAGGTAATGCGCAGGCCGTCCTGGGTCTGGTTGCGTGCGATTCCAAAGTGCTCGCCGAGGTTGAGCCAGCGGTCGCGCTGCGACTTCAGGTCCGTGTCGTTCAGCGTGCACGCGACCAGCTCCGAGAGTTCATGAGCTGCGGTGGTCGTGGTGGTCATCGTCGGCTCCTTCCGTTCGATCGTCTGCGTGCACCTTGCTTGTTAAAGTCGGCTTGATGTCAAGGGTCGAGCATGACGATCCGGGGTCGCTGTCGATCGGCGAGGTTGCGCGTTTGAGCGGCAAGGCTGCGTCGGCGATCCGCTACTAGGAACAGGTCGGCCTCGTCGAAGTGCCCGAGCGGATCAGCGGCCGTCGTCGCTATCCGCGCACGGTCGTTCGGACGCTCGCCGTGATCGAGACGGCGCAGCGGGAAGGGCTCAGCCTCGACGAGATCCGCCTGCTGCTTCGGGCGACCCCGTCGGACCATGCGGCGACGCAGCGGCTGCGTGCGGTGGCCGAAGAGAAGCTCCCCGTGCTCCGCCAGGCCATCGAGCGCGCAGAGATCGTTCGTCGTTGGCTCGAGGACGCGGCAGCGTGTTGCTGCCCGACGCTCGACGATTGTCCGCTGTTCGACGAGCCCGAGCTCCTGCCGGAGCGCAACCTCGTGCTCCGGTAGCTCTACGCAGGAGTCGCCGTCCCTTCAACTGCGCTGATCGGAGAGCGCGGTCCCGACGGCTCGAGAATCCATGTGGCGCTCGGTGCCGAGCGGCGCTCGCGCCAAGTCGGCGCAAGACCGACCCGGGCGGCGATTTCGCGGCGAATCGTATTCACAGTTCCTTCACGGCCGATTCGGTTCGCGCGGTCAACGCGCGCGCGGCGGCGATCGTCGGGCGTTGTTGCTCGACGACGATCGGTTCGCCGATGCGCACCTCGATCGGGCGGCGCGGCGCGAGCTGTCGCGTGTTCACGAGCCGCACCGGCACGAGGGGTGAGCCGTACGCGAGCGCGAGCCGCGCCGCCCCGCGATGCCAGTGTCGGTTGCCGTCCGGTTTCGATGTGCCGCGCGGGAACATGCCGAGGATCTCTCCGTCGTCGAGCAGTTCACCGGCGCGTGCCATTGCGCCGGTGTCCCCGTTGCCGCGCTCGACAGGGAAGGTGCCGTAAGCCTCCATCCCCCAGCGCACGAGCGGGATAGCGCCATAGCTCCGCTTTGGCCATGAAGCGCACGCGCCGGTGCGTCGCGAGCGAGAGGAACCAGGGGTCGATCAACGACTCATGGTTGGCGACGAGGATGCACGCGCCGGTCGGGACGTTCTCGGCGCCGCTGATGCGCACGCGGTAGAGCCGCGTCAACGTCTCGCGCAGGCGCAGCCGTTCGGAGAGCTCCCAGAGGATCACGCGATTACCGGCTGCGCGTCGCGCAGCCATCGCGTCGGGAAGCCGGCCTCGCTCTGCGTCTCGTACAGCATCAGGTGGAAGAGCCCATTGCCAACGCCGTAGTGGTACGCGATCGGGCGGTAGGCCGCAACGGCGAGGTCGGGACTTTGTGGGCGACGGCGCCGGGCGGCACCGATTTCCGCCATCCCGCGCGCCCACGACGGCGCGTCCGCGCCCGTGAGGTGCTCGAATCAGTTGGGTCGGCATTGGTCGTACGCTTAACGCAAGGAGATCCTCGACGGTTCGCTCGCGATGACGAGGTCGATCCGCGACACGCCATAACTCGGGTGGCTCGGCGGGAGCCAAAGAGGGCCTGACCCTTGCGGGTCAGGCCCCGATCGAGCATCAGGCTCGCGCGCCCGTCACGGTCTGCGCCGTCGAGACGTCGTACTGCGCGACGTTCGCGATCTTCTGGTCGCTGATGTCGGCGGTCCGCTGGCGCAGCTGATCGGCCTCCTGCACGCTCGCGCGCATGGAGTCGCCGCTGTCCCAGAGAGTGATCATCGAGACGCGGCCGTTGTCGCGGTCGGCGAGGCCGATCGCGCCGACGTTCCCCTTGATCGCACGAACCTTCGGCAAGCTTTCGCCGCGTGACTTGTCGAGGCCGGCGTCAATCGATTCGGGAGATCCTTCGAACAGACTGACGCGCGCGGCCTTCGCAGCGTCGACGTCGCCCTCGTAGATCACGACGTCGTAGTAGTGGACGCTCATACGCTTGCCACGGATCTCCTCCGGGATCGTGTCACCTTGCCGATCGAATCCGGCCTCGGCGGCTTCGAGCGTGTCGCGGCTGTCGAAAAACGCGAGGAACTTGCGCTTCTTCGCGTCCTTGTCGTCGAGGACGAGAATGCTGCCCATACCTTCGGGCGGTGCCATCTCGCCTGACGACATGCGCTCGTCCATGAGCTTGTCGAGCTTCTCCGTGTCCCCGCCCTCGAACGTGGCGACTCGTACCCACATGCTGCGACCTCCTTGGTCGATGCCTCCCTGAGGCGAACCTACTGCACGGAAGCTCCCGGCGCCCAGACGTCGCGATGTGCTGGACGAGTCTCTTCACGACGGTTGGCAGCGGCGTGACCGACCAGTGCGTACCGCTGTACCGAACGTCGAAACCCTCCTCTGGTCGGACGCGCGGGGGACACCGTCCCTGCTCCTTCTGCGGCCACCGTGCTGCTGTCGCAAGACGCGAGCGATGTCCTGGGAGATGGACACGGTCTCGGGCAACTCCGAAGTATCGGGCCCGGTTAGGCTGTTAATTGTTGGTCCTTCGAGTGGAGCGTACCGGGATCGAACCGGTGACCTCCGGCTTGCAAAGCCGGCGCTCTCCCAGCTGAGCTAACGCCCCGCGCGGCTCAACAGTAGCCCACTCGCCTACAGGCCGGAAACGCCCGAATCGAGCACGCCTTGCACGAGCTCGTCGCCCCGGAAGAGGAGCGCGCGGCCAAGTTGGCCGTACGCGTTCTGGAACGTCTCGCTGGAGTTCGATTTGACGAGCGCGCGGCGATCCGCCGGGCTCAACCGCACGAAGGTCGGCAGATCGGTGTACGTGAGAATCTCCTGCACCTGTCCGGCCCGGCCGCTACCGGGCGTAGCGCTGAGCTGGAAGTAATCCGTCACGACGTTCGCGAACGATCGCCATTGCGAGCCGAGGTCGTTGCCGAAGTACGCCTGGATCTTCGCTCCGATCGACGCGTTGCTCGTCGTCCAGGCGCGGTAGCCCTCGTTGAACGCCCGCTGGTCGGCGCGCGGGTCGGACGACGACCGGCTGACGAGGCCGGCGGCGATGAAGCGACCGCTCATGATCGCGTTGCTGATGGACTCGCCCATGTCGCTGACGAGCCCGGTCTTGATCTCGAGCGCCTTCTGGTGGTCCTGCCACTTCCGTGTGAACTGCGGGATCAGAAGGTTGACGAGAAGCGCGATGAAGACGGCAATCACGAACGGGTGCGCAAGCCAGCGAGAGACCTCTCTCGGCCTGGATGACTTGGCGTCGGTGGCATCGACTGCGATTGCGGCACCTCCACGCGCGCGGAGTCCTGGGCTAGGACATGGTCGTCCAAGCCCAGGCGGTCTTCAAGGCGCCCGCCCGGATGCCTGCCGGCTACGCCGCGTGCCGCTCGAGCCGCTCTTCGGCGCGCGCGCGGGCGATGATCTTCTGCCTGTCGCCCCAGCGGAGCTGAGCCCGGAGCTGGCGCTGCTCCTGCCACAGCTCCTCGAGCCGCTCCTCGACCTCGTGCACCTCGGCCTTGAGCGCCGCGTCGTGGCCCTCGGACAGCTTGTGCCAGAGGTCGACGCGGCGCTCGCTCAGCTCGTCGATCTCGCGATGGATGCTCTCCAACATCGTCATGTGACTGTCTTCAACGCGATCTGGAGCGCGCTATTCCCGTGAGGTGAATCGGACGCTCGGCACGCTTCAGCGGCCGAGGAAATACCAGACGATGACGCCTGCTCCGACCACTGCCGCGGCGATCGCCACCGCGTTCAGGAGCGTGACCATCAGTCGTAACCGAGCTCTTCGAGGCGCTCCTCGTCGATCCCGAAGTAGTGCGCGAGCTCGTGGAGGACCGTGATGCGGATCTCGTCCTCGAGCTCGCGCGGATCCGGAAAGGACTCCTCGAGCGGCAGCCGGTAGATCGAGATCTTCGCCGGCATGTACGGATGCTCTTCGAAGAGCCCGAGCAGGTCCGGCTCGTCCGGGTTCTCGTCCTCGACGACGACGGCGACGTTCTCGAGCCCGCGCGCGAGCTCGGGCGGCAGGGAGTCGAGCGCGCGGCGCACGCGATCCTCGAACGTCATCGCCAGCCGTACCGGGTCACCGGCTGCAGCGGGTCGCGCGTCTTCACGAGGCGCACCGTCAGGATCCCGAACGCGAACCCGCCGATGTGCGCGAAGAAGGCGACGCCGCCGCCCGACGCCGGGCTCGTGATCGAGATCGTGCCGTCGAGCGCCTGCAGGAGTATCCACACGCCGAGGAAGAAGATCGCCGGGATCTCGCGGAAGAAGAAGATGAAGCCGAGGAAGATCGCCGTCAGGACGCTCGCGCGCGGGAGGAGGAGGAAGTACGCGCCGAGGACGCCGGCGATTGCGCCGCTCGCGCCGACGTTCGGGATGCTCGCGTCCGCCGCCGTGCCGAAGTGGAGCGTGACGAACGTCTGGACTGCCGTCGCCGCGATCCCGGCCAGCAGGTACCAGACGAGGAACCGGAAGCGGCCGAGCACGTCCTCGACGTTGTTGCCGAAGATCCAGAGGAAGAGCATGTTGCCGCCGATGTGCAGGAGGCCGCCGTGCATGAACATCGACGAGAACACGGTCTCGACGACCTCGTGGTGCTGCTGCGCAGCGAGGTTCGTGCACGGGCCTTCGACGGCGCAGGGGTAGTAGCCCCACTCCTCGACGTGCGTCTCGAGCCCGGGCTTCGAGACCTCCCAGAGGTAGACGAGCACGTTGGCCGCGATCAACCCGACGGTGACCGCCGGGAACGACCGCGTCGGAACGTTGTCCTTGAGCGGAAACAGGCCCGGATCGTACGCGCGATCGACAGTTGACAGTAAGTGACTTAGGTTTTATTCTTGCAATCAAGTTAAGTGCAACCGCGAAAGGAGTGACGACGATGGCAACGTTGGTGCGTTGGCAGCCTTGGACGGAGCTGGCGACCCTCCAGACCGACATGAGCCGGCTCATGAACGGGCTCCTCGAGGGCAACGGCAAGTCCGTGCAGAGCTGGGTGCCCGCGCTCGACGTCTGGGAGACCGAGAACGAGATCGTCTACGCGTTCGACCTTCCCGGCATCCCCGAGGACGAGATTTCCGTGGAGATCGAGGACGGCTCGCTGACGGTCAGCGCCGAGCGGGCTCGGAAGAACGAGCTGACGGAGGACCGCTTCTACCGCTTCGAGCGCCGGCACGGAACCTTCACGCGGACGATCGGCCTGCCGCAGGGCGTGTCCGAGGACGGGATCTCCGCCGACTACAAGAACGGCGTCCTCGAGATCCACGCCGCGAAGCCCGAGCAGACGAAGCCGCGCCGGATCCAGGTGGGATCCGCGCCGCAGGCGACGATCGAGGGCGAGGCGAGCCAGAAGTAGCGCTCGGCTAGAGCGTGTTCGAGGGGCGGCCACGGCCGCCCCTCGTGCTCTACACAGTCGGCAGGCGCAGGGTGAGCATCGCGCCCCCGCCGGGCGCATTCGACGCCTCGGCGGTGCCGCCGTGTGCCTCGACGACGTGACGCACGATCGCAAGGCCGAGCCCGGATCCCGGCGTCCCGCGTGCCGTCGGCGCGCGGTAGAAGCGCTCGAAGACGAGCGGCAGGTCGGACTCGTCGATGCCCGGGCCGTGGTCGCGTACGACGACGGCGCCGCGGGAGACGCCGACGTCGACCGTGCCGCCCTCCGGGCTCCACTTGAGCGCGTTGCCGAGCACGTTCGCGATCGCGCGGCCGAGCCGCTCCGGGTCGCCGCGCACCGAGCTCGGCTCGGCGGTGAGGTCGAAGCGAGCGCCGCTCGCGAGCCGGCGCATGCGCTCGACCTCGACGCTCACGAGCTCGTCGAGCCGGACGTCCTCGAACCGCGCGGCCGCCTCGCCGTCGAGCGCCAGCTCGATCAGATCGGTGACGAGGCCGTCGAGCTCGTCCACCTGGTCGACGACCGCACGCGCGACGGCGTTCTGCTCCACTTCTCGCACGCGTCCGCGTTCGAGGAGCTCCGCGTTCGCGCGGATGCTCGTCAGCGGGGTGCGGAACTCGTGCGACGCATCGGCGACCAGCCGCCGCTGCGCCGTGAGCGAACGATCGAGCGCCTCGAGCATCTCGTTGAACGCCGCGCCGAGGCGCGCGATCTCGTCGTCTCCCTTCGCGTCGAGGCGGACGGAGAGATCCCGCGTGCGCGCGACGTCCTCGGCCGCGCGCGTGAGGCGTCGCACCGGCGAAAGCGCCTTCTCCGCGACCCAGCTGCCGATCATGAGCGAGAGCACGAGCGCGCAGACGGCGACGATCGCAAAGCCGTACCGGAGCCGGCGAAGCGTTGCGTCGTCGTCGGCGAGCGGCCGCGCGACCTGCAGCGCCTCGCCCGAGCCGACGTGCGACGTCACGAGCCGCATGCGCCGGCCGCCGACCTCGATCGTCTGCGTGGCGGAGCCCGACCCCGCAGCGATCGCGCGCTGGCGCTCGCCGTTCGGGAGCACCGTCACCTGGTACGGCGGCCGGATCGACTCGCCGTTCGGCGTCAGGAGCTGCACGAGCTCGCCCGGAGCGGCGAGCACCGTGCGGAACTCCTGCGTGCCGGCGACAGCGGTCGGGGTCAGTTCCGTCGCTCGCGTTCGAAGCGTCACGTCGATACGCGAGTAGAGCTCGCGCTTGACGAGCTCGTACGCGAACACGCTGAGCAGGACGACGACCGTGACGAGAGCCGCGGACGTCGCGAGGATGACGCGCTTGCCGATCGTCATGGTTCCTCGCGCATCACGTAGCCGACACCGCGGACCGTCTGGATGAGGCGCGGGAGATTGCCGTCCTCGAGCTTGCGTCGCAGGTAGCCGACGTAGACCTCGAGCGAGTTCGACGTCGGGCCGAAGTCGTAGCCCCAGACGGCGACGAGGATCTCGGAGCGAGTGAGCACGCGCTCGGCCGACCGGACGAACAGCTCGAGCAGCGCGAACTCCGTGCGCGTCAGATCGAGACGGCGATCGGCACGCCACGCTCTGTGGCCGAGGGGGTCGACGACGACGTCGGCGTACGACAGCTGGCCTCCGCCCTCGGGCACACGCCGCAGGAGTGCGCGCAGGCGTGCGAGCAGCTCGTCGAGCGCGAACGGCTTCGGCAGGTAGTCGTCGGCGCCTGCATCGAGGCCGGCGACGCGGTCGGAGACCTCGCGGCGCGCGGTCAGCATGAGGATCGGGATCGCGTTCTCCACCGAACGAAGCTGCCGGCAGACCTCGAGGCCGTCCGGCGGCGGCATCATCACGTCGAGCACCGCGGCGTCCGGCTCGTCCCGCTCGACGGCGATCAGCGCCTCGTGGCCGTCGCGCGCGAACGCGACCTCGTAGCCCTCCGACGTGAGCGCCCGACCGAGTGCGTCGCGCACGGCGACCTCGTCGTCCGCGATGAGGATTCTCACGTTCGTATCTTCGCCGCTGGCGCCGGAAACGCGAGAGCCGGCCTTGGGCCGGCTCTCGCGTGTCACCAAGGGGTTTGAGACGCTCCGAGTCTGCCCGAGCCCGCCTGAACCCCGCCTGAAGGCCCGGTAAGAAGTCGATAAGAAACCCGGGGCCCGGAGCCGGCGCCCGCTTAGGATCCCGCCGATGGCGTCGCGGTTCTCTCTCTGGGCCCTCGTCGGGCTGCTCGCCCTTGCTCTCGCGGGCTGCGGCGGCAAGAGCGACGAGGAGAAGGCGAAGGAGGCGGCGGCCCAGACGTCCGCGCCCGTCTGCGGCATGTCGACGGAGGTCGAGGGGTCGAAGCTGCCGGCGAACTTCCCGAAGCCGGACGGAGTGACGTACCGCCAGGAGTCGACCGCGGGGCCGTCGCAGGTCGTCGACGGCACGTATGCGGGAAGCCTCGACGACGCTTACAACGCGTACGAGCAGGCGTTCGAGAGCGGCTCCTACAAGATCCTCTTCAAGGAGAAGGAAGAGAAGGACGCGGAGATCTCGTACGAGGGCGAGGCAACGACCGGCCAGGTCGCGCTGCGGGCCGTCTGCGGCGAGGACGACAAGCTCGTCGTGCACATCACGAACCGCCCGGAATAACGAGCGTCTTCAGGTAGGAGAGGACGTCGGCCTCGTTGCCACCGGTGACGAGTCGCGCCGGCATGATCCCGCCGCCGTTGTCGATCTGCGCGCGCGCCGCCTCGACGGTGAGCGCGACGCCCGCCAGCCGCGGGCCGACCTTGCCCTCCGCGTGCGTCCCGTGACACGGGGCGCATTTCTGAAGGAAGACGACCTTTCCGTGCGCGACGTCGCCGAGCGTCACCGGCCCTGACGCGATCGAAGGGCTCGCGGGGTGGAGCTTCGCGAGCGTGAAGACTCCAGCCGAGACGACCACGAACAACACGAGCGGGAGCACGACGATCCGACGGAGGGGCCAACCCTGCCCGGATGTGGACACGCGGCCATCGTAAACCGTAGGCTCGGAGCCGACGGCGATGATTCAGGCGAGCGTCTCCTCGACGTACACGGACTTCATGACGTCGATCTTCTCGACGGCGATCGCCGGGAAGGCGTGGTTCGCCACAGCGGCTGTGACGCTCGCGGTCGTCCAGGTGCTCACGGGCGCGCGCATCTTCGGGAAGCTCGAGCGCATCGTGCGCATCCCGCGACCGACGGTCAACCGCGTGCACCGGTGGTCGGGACGGCTCGCGTTCCTGTGCACGCTCCCGGTGGCGTTCCACTGCATCTTCATCCTCGGGTTCAAGACGACAAGCCCGCGCGTCGTCGCTCACTGCATCCTCGGCTCGTTCGTCTACGGCGTCTTCGTCGTCAAGGTGTTCTTCGTGCACGACCGCATGCACCCGCGCTGGGTGGTGCCGGTGATGGGAGGGATGATGGCGTCGGTGCTCGCGGGACTCTGGGCGACCTCGGCGCTCTGGTACTTCACGAACGTGCACTTCGGCTTTTGACGTCCGCCGCCGCGTAGAGCGCCTCGATCGTCCTCGCCTGCCCGAGCGCGTCGTCGCGGCCGAGCAGGAGCGGCGCCTCGCCGTGGATCGCGGCGCTCACGTTCTCGATCTGCAGCTTGTACGAGTCCTCGCGTTCGAAGGTCTCCTCGCGGCCGTCGACGATGATGCGCGGCGGGCGCGCGTGCCACGGATCGGGAACGAAGAGCTTGCCGTCGCTGCCGATCGCCTCGAGGCCGCTGTGCTCGTACGTGAACGACGAAGTGAACTCGGCGATGACGTCGTTCGCGAAGCGGAGCGTCCCGGTGAAGCGGACGTCGACTCCGTTCGGGCCGACGACCTGCTCGCCCTGCACGCGCTCGGGCTCCCCCGCGAGCAGGCGCGCGCCGCTGACGCAGTAACAACCGACGTCCATCAGCGAGCCGCCGTCGAGGTCGGCGCGGAGGCGGACGTCGGTCTCGCGCGTGAGCTCGAACCCGAACGTCGCGCGGATCGTCTGCAGCTCGCCGATCTCCGGCAGCAACTCGAGCACGCGCCTCGTCTGCGGGTTGTGGCGCCACATGAACGCCTCGGAGAGCACGAGGCCGCGGCGCTCCGCGAGGTCGAATGCCTCCTCGACGTCGGCGGCGCGACGGCTGTACGGCTTCTCGCACAGGACGTGCTTGCCCGCCTCGAGCGCGCGCATCGTCCACTCGTGGTGGAGGGAGTTCGGCAGCGAGATGTACACGGCATCGACGCCGTCGTCGGCGAGCAGCGCGTCGTACGAGCCGTGCGCGCGTGGGATGTCGTATTCCCGCGCGTACGTGTCGGCGCGAGCCCGGTCGCGGCTCGCGACGGCGACGACCTCCACGTCTGCGAGGCGTGCGCCCGCGATCACGACGCGATTGATGTTCGCGGTCGAGAGGATGCCCCAGCGGGTTACGTGCATCGGCGCTCAGCGTAAAGTCGGCGAGCCATGGACGTGCAAGAGCTGGGGCCCGGCCTCTGGCGGTGGACGGCGCGGCATCCCGAGTGGGACGACCGCGAGGTGAGCTGCGCGTACGTCGAGGCGTCGGGCTCCGTCGTGCTCGTCGACCCGCTCGTGCCGCGCAACGACGAGGAGCGCTTCTACCGTGCGCTCGATCGCGACGTCGAGCGGCTCGCGGGCCCGGTTCTGATCGTCTTGACGAACCCGTGGCACAGGCGCAGCTCCGCCGAGCTGGCGCAGCGCTACGGCGCGGCGGTGCACGCCGCCGGCGAGAGTCTGCCTCGCGGCTTCGAGGCCTACCCCGGCGGGATGCAGCCGGAGGACTTCGTCGTCTTCGCGCCGTCGCACCGCGCGCTCTTCACCGGCGACACGGTCGTCGACGGCGAGCCTTGTCCCGAGGACTGGCTCGCGGCCGGACGCGAGCATCACTTCGCGTGCCTGCGGCGCCTGCTCGAGCTCGACGCAGATCTCGTCGTGCCGTCGCACGGCGAGCCGTTCCCGCTCGAGCAGCTCGCGCGGGCCGTGCGGTAGGCGCGTCACAGCTCGCGTGCTCCGTCGGACGCCACGCAGACGTGCACCGCGCCCTTGTCGCCGAAGCGCTTCCGGTACTCGCCGAGGACTTGCCGCCCGACCTCGTCGGCGCGTTCCTCGCCGACGAGCGCGACGATCGAGCCGCCGAAGCCGCCTCCGGTCATGCGCGCTGCCAGGGCACCCGCCGCGACGGCGAGCTCGACGAGAGCGTCCAGCTCCGGGATCGTAACCTCGAAGTCGTCGCGCAGGCTTGCGTGGCCCTCGGCGAAGACGCTCCCGAGCTCGCCGAGCCGCGGCTGTCCGGGCTCGCGCAGGATCGCGACGACCTCGCGCACGCGCTCGTTCTCCGTCTCGATATGCCGAACGCGGGCCGCGTGACCCGCCTCCAGCTCGCGCCGCCGGTCTGCGTACGCGGACGACTCGAGCTGCCGTGTGACGCCCGACTCCACGACGAGGAGCGCGAGCCGCGGCGGCAGCGGCACGTGCTCGTACTCGAGCGTGCCCGTATCGAGCAGGAGCGCGTGCCCGGCGCGGCCGAGCAGCGACGCGGCCTGATCCATGATTCCGCTCGGGACGCCGACGGCTCGATGCTCGGCGCGCTGCAACGCGCGGGCGAGGTCGAGTCGCTCGACCTCGAAGTCGGCGACCGCGCACAGCGCCGTTGCGACCGCGACCTCGAGTGCCGCCGACGAAGAGAGTCCGGCGCCGATCGGGAGGGTCGACCGCACGGTTCCCTCGATCCCGACGGGCGGCCTCCCGAGCGCGGCCAGCTCCTCCTCCACCGCCGTGACGTAGCGCTGCCAGCCGCTGTCGTCCGGGAACGCGTCAGACTCGAGCGACGTCGTCTCGGCCGCAGCGCACTCCACGCGAATGCCGAGGTCGAGCGCGACCGGCAGCACGAGCCCCCCGACGAGGTCCGTGTACTCGCCGATCAGGTTGACGCGGCCCGGAGCCCAGAACGCCCGTGTCTCTACCCCCAGGACGCCTCCGTGACGGGCCGGAACGCGGTCTCGAGGATCCGGTGGTTCCGCGGCCGCGTGAGGACGAAGACGACGACCTCCGCGACGTCGTCGGCGCTCATCATCCCCGGCAGCGCGTCCGGCGTGCGGCCGCGGCCGTCGTCGAGCGCGAAGTCGGTCGCCACCCCGCCCGGACAGACGTTCGTACAGCGGACGCCGCGCTCGCGCAGCTCGTGGTCGAGCGCGCGCGTGAATCCGACTTGGCCGAACTTCGAGGCGCAGTACGTCGCTTCGAACGGCAGGCCGCGGCGACCGGCTTCGGATGCGACCGTGACGAGGTCCGCAGCGCCGGACTCGACGAGGTGCGGCAGCGCGGCACGCACCGCGTAGAGCGTCCCTTTGAGGTTCACGTCGATCATCTCGTCGAGATGCTCGCGCGAGAGGTCGAGGAACGGGCCGTACGCACCGACGCCCGCATTCGCGACGAGGATGTCGAGCTTGCCGAAGCGCTCGACGGTTGCCGCGACGATCGACTCGAGCTGCTCGAGCTCGCGGACGTCGCACGGCTGCGCGACGGCGTCGAGGCCGAGATCGTCGCCGCTCCGCGACGCGAGCCCGAGCCTCACGCCGCGCTCGGCGAGCATGCGCGCGACCGCGGCGCCGATGCCGCGGCTGGCGCCGGTGATCAGCGCCACCTTTCCTTCGAGCGTCATGGAACCTCCCTTTCGTATGAATCGCCGGACGCGCGGAACCTCACCACATCCGGAGGCGCGTGGGAGGATCGAAGCATGGACGTCGTCTGCCTCGGGATCCTCGTCGCCGACGTCATCTGCCGGCCGGTCGACGAGCTGCCGGCGCGCGGCACGCTCGGCCTCGCCGGCGAGATCGAGCTCCAGGGCGGCGGCTGCGCACTGAACACGGCCAGCGCGCTCGCCCGGCTCGGTCTGCAGGCGGGCGTCGCGGGCAAGGTCGGAGCGGATCGATTCGGCGACTTCATCGTCGATCTGCTGGACGAGCGCGGTGTCGACCGGAGCGCTCTCGTGCGCGGAGACGACGCGCCGACGTCGGCGACGGTCGCGCTCGTCGCGTCGGACGGCACGCGGACGTTCCTCCACGTCCCGGGCGCGAACGGAACGCTGCGCGCCGAGGAGCTCGCGCCCGAGCTGCTGTACGCGGGCCGTGCTCTGCACGCCGCCGGCCAGCTCGTGATGCCGGCGCTCGACGGAGAGCCGTTCGCAGCGCTGCTCGCCGAGGCACGGCGGCGCGGCCTCGTCACGAGCCTCGACACCGTCTTCGACGCGAGCGGCCGCTGGGAGCGGGTGCTTCCCTCGCTCCCGCACGTCGATCTTTTCACGCCATCGCTCGAGGAGGCGCACGGGATCACGGGCGAGAGCGAGCCCGCCCGCGCCGCGGCGTGGCTCCGCGAACGCGGCGCCGGTGCGGTCGCGGTCACGCTCGGCCCGGACGGCTGCTATGCGTCGGGGCCCGCGTTCGAGGGCTACGTGCCCGCGCCTGCCGTCGCCGCGGTCGACGGGACCGGGTCGGGAGACGCGTTCGCGGCGGGCCTCCTGTACGCGACGCTCGCGGGCTGGGGATTCGAGCGGGGCGTTCGGTTCGCCTGCGCGGCCGGAGCTCTCGCGACCTCGGCCGTGGGCGCGTACGACGGAGTGCTGGGAGTCGAGGAGACGCTCGCGCTCGCGGGCCCGGCATAGAGGGCGGCGGCGACTTGACGGAGGTCGCGAAATCCGCGACGCTTCCGCGCGACTCCTCTTTGTGCCGAGCGGGAGGCACGGAGCCGACGGAGGACCGGTTCGTATACGAAGGAAGGAGAACCACGTGAAGCATGTTTCTCGGAAGGTGGTCGCGCTCGCGCTCATTGCCGCGGTCGGCGCGCTCACCATCGCTGTTGCCGTCGCCGCGGCCAGCAGCGGCAAGAAGTCGGCCGACATTCAGGTGTGCGTCCTGCTCCCGGACACGAAGTCGTCCGTTCGCTGGGTGCAGTTCGACGCTCCGGCGTTCGCCAAGGCGCTCAAGGCGGCCGGGGTCACCTATTCGATCAACAACGCGCTGAACGACCCGCAGAAGCAGAAGTCGCAGGCGCAGACGTGTCTCCAAGCCGGCGCGAAGGTCGTCGTCGAGACCTCGCTCGACAACGGCTCCGCCTCTGCGATCGAGAAGCTGTTCACGTCGAAGGGCGGCTATGCGATCGACTACGACCGTCAGGTGATCGGCGGCACGGCGGCCGTGTACGTCACCTTCGACGGCAAGGCGGTCGGCCAGGCGCAGGCGAACGGAATCATCTCCGCGTTGAAGGCGAAGGGCAAGTACGGCTCGAAGCCCGTCGTCGCCGAGCTCTGGGGCGGTCCGACCGACCAGAACGCGTTCTGGTTCAAGAGCGGAAACGACGCGGTCCTGAATCCGCTCTTCAAGAGCGGCAAGCTCAGCAAGGGCCCGCAGCAGTTCGTGCCCGACTGGCTCGCGACGAATGCGGCGCCGATCTTCTCCCAGATGCTCGTGAAGACGAACAGCAAGATCGATGCGGCGATCGCGGCGAACGACAACATCGCCGGCGCGGTCATCGCGACGTTGAAGGCGAAGCATCTGCAGCCGATCCCGCTCAGCGGCCAGGACGCGTCCGCGCAGGGCGTGCAGTACATCCTCGCCGGGTGGCAGACCGGGACGGTCTACAAGTACGTGCCCGACGAGGCGAAGGCTGCAGCCGCAGCCGCCGTGGCGCTCATCCACGGCAAGAAGCCGAAGTCGAACACGTTCAGGCTGAACGGCAAGAAGAAGGAGCCGACCCAGACGATTCCCGTCGTCTGGATCACGAAGGCGAACTACAAGCGGCTCTTCACGGACGGCTTCCTGAAGAGGAGCCAGGTCTGCGTCGGGACGTACAAGCAGTACTGCAAGTAAGTCGATCGATCGCCGGTGGGGACGTCAACGAGGCGTCCCCACCGTGTATGTGGTAGGAAACGCGCCACGGTGACCGAGAGCGAGACACCTCTCCTCGAGCTTCGCGGCATCACGAAGTCGTTCGGTTCCGTGCAGGCGCTGACCGACGTCGACTTCGAAGTCCGCCACGGCGAGGTGATGGCGCTCGTGGGGGACAACGGCGCGGGCAAGTCGACGCTGATCAAGTGCATCGCCGGCACGCACGCGCCGGACAGCGGCGCGACGTTCTTCGAGGGCAAGGAAGTCCACATCCATGGGCCCAAGGACGCGGCCCACCTGGGAATCGAAGTCGTCTACCAGGACCTCGCGCTGTGCGACAACCTGGACGTCGTCCAGAACATGTACCTCGGCCGCGAGGAGCACAACTGGATGCTGCAGCTCAACGAGCCGAGGATGGAGCGTCGGACGGCCGAGACGCTGAAGTCGCTCGCGGTGACGACGATCGGCTCGATCCGGCAGCCGGTCGCAACGCTCTCGGGCGGCCAGCGTCAGTCGATCGCGGTTGCGAAGGCGGTGCAGTGGAACTCGAAGCTCGTGATCCTCGACGAGCCGACCGCCGCGCTCGGCGTCGCTCAGACCGAGCAGGTGCTTGCGCTCGTCAATCGCCTCGCCGACCAGGGGCTCTCGGTCGTGCTCATCTCACACAACCTGCACGACGTGTTCGAGACGGCGCACCGGATCACGGTGCTGCGGCTCGGGCGCAACGCCGGTGTCTACGAACGCGCCAAGACGACGCAGCAGGAGGTCGTGCAGGCGATCACGGCCGGGGCACCCACGAAGGTCTCCGGAATTCCGGATACGGCTCCGGGAGTCGCGACGTGACGACCGAGGTCGACGTCGTCGGTCAAGACCGACTGCCGCCCGAAGAAGCCGCACCGCCGCAGGCCGGCCTCGCCCGGCGCGGCTGGGACAACCTCCGCTCCGGCAACCTCGGCGCTCTCCCGCTCGCCCTCGGGCTCGTGTTCATCGTCGTCTTCTTCAGCTTCAAGGCGACGAACTTCTTCACGGCCGGCAACTTCATCAACATCGTCGTGCAGATGGCGGGGACGACGATGCTCGCCTACGGCGTCGTGTTCGTCCTCCTGCTCGGCGAGATCGACCTCTCGATCTCGTACGTCGCCGGGATCGGCGCCCTCACCGTCGCGATTCTCCAGAACCCCGGCTCGCCCGCGAGATTCCTCGGAGTCGAGCTGAGCAGCCACGAGCTCAACGGTCTCGTCGCGATGGTCGTCGCCGTGCTGGCGTGCGCCGTGATCGGCTTACTCCAGGGCACCGTCGTCGCCAAGGTCGGGGTGCCGTCGTTCGTTGTGACCCTTGGCGGCTTCCTCATCTGGCAAGGCGTGATCCTTCACCGGCTCGAGGTGCCGGGCTCGATCATCATCCAGGACCGCTGGATCAACTACACGGCGAATTACACGTTTTCGCACCTCGCCGGGTGGTTGATCGCCGGCCTCATCACCGGCCTCTACGCGGCCGTGACGTTAGGCGGCGTCATCGGCAAGCGCCGGGCGGGCATCGCCGTCCAGGATCCTGCGCTGGTCATTCTCAAGGTCGTCGGGGTCGCCGTTGCGAGCTTCGGGACGGTGGCGATCTGCAACCACGTGGTGATTCAGGGCACGCCGCTCGGCTTGCCGCTGCCCGGCGTGATCATCGTCGTGTTCCTCGTCGCCTTGACGTATCTCGCCAAGCGGACGATATTCGGCCGCCACGTCTACGCGGTCGGCGGCAACGCCGAGGCCGCCCGCCGCGCAGGCATCAACGTCTCGAGGATCCGGATCCTCGTCTTCATGATCTCGAGCTCGATGGCCGCGGTCGGCGGCATCATCCTCGCCGCGAACGTCAACTCGGTCGACCTCAACTTCGGCGGCGGCACGCTGCTCTTGAACTCAATCGCGGCGGCTGTGATCGGCGGCACGAGCCTCTTCGGAGGGCGCGGCGAGGTGTGGAGCGCGTTCATTGGAGCGGCCGTGATCGCGACCGTCTCGAACGGGCTGAACACGGCCGGTTATTCGTCCGGGACGATCTACATCGTCACGGGCGTCATCCTCCTGCTCGCTGTCACGCTCGACACGATCGGGCGGCGACTGCAGGTCAAGTCAGGCCGCTAGCGCCGCCGCGCCTTGGGCGTTAGCGGAGTCGAAGGACTTGGTCGGCCGGCACGTTTGTGCGTCGGGTGATCTTGCCGTTCGGCCAGCGGACGATCAGCTGCTTCACCTTCGGCGCCTTGCCGAGGCCGAAGTGGGCGCGCGGGTCCTCTGTCGAGAGGTAGCTGCTGCCCGCTTCGATCTGGCGCACCTGTCGTGAGCCGTCGGGAAGCACCGCGGTTACGACGGCGCCCGGCGCGAACTTTGCGAGAGTCACCTCGAGCCAGTGGCCTCGTCCACCGGTGTTGTGGAGCAGGACGAGCTTGCCGCCGATCGAGTTGACCGCGATGTCGACGCGGCCGTCGTTGTCGTAGTCGGCGGCGGCGACGCCGCGGCCGTTCACGAGCGGCCCCGGGCGCAGGCCGACGGCCGCCGAGGCGTCGGCGAAACGGCCTCCGCCCATGTTTCGGACGACCTGGATCGGCGCGGCGTCCTTCTTCAGGTTGGTGACGGGAATCGCCCCGTTGGCGAGCACGAGGTCCTCGCGCCCGTTGTTCGCGAGATCGACCCACGAGACGCCCCAGCCCGTGCCGTTCGTGCCGACTGCGGGAGCGAACGCTCCCTGCACGTCGCTGAAGGCGGACCGGTTCGTCGTGCGGAACGCGGCGTGACCCTGACTGCGTGAGTTCGTGACGAACAGGTCGGCGCGGCCGTCGCCGCTGTAGTCCTGCGCCGCGACGCCCATGCCGGCGTTCGCGTCCGCGACGTGGTCCGTGCGCCCCGCCTCGACGAAGTGGAAGCCGAGCGGGCCGCCGGGCTCGTTGACGTAGAGCCGGTTCGGGTCGAGGTCGTTCGCGACGTACAGGTCGGGGCGCCCGTCGCCGTTCACGTCCGCGAAGACCGCCCCGAGACCGTGGTCGACGTGACCGTGCTCGATTCCGGCGCGCTTCGCGACGTCGCGGAACCGCGAGTGGCCGTGCGCGTCGAGGCCTTCGTTCAGGTAGAGCAGGTCGCGGAACCCCTGGTAGTTCGTCGGAAAGCCGCCGGACGAATCCGTGGGCGCGTTCACGTCTGCATAGCCCGAGACGAAGATGTCGGGGCGTCCGTCGCCGTTGACGTCGGCGACGGCGGCGCCGGTGTGCCAGCCGAACGTGCCGAAGGAGTCGATGCCGGCCGCGTGGGTGCCGTTCGTGAACGTCCCGTGGCCGCTGTTCCACAACAGGACGTTGTAGGTGTTCGTCGTGACGAGCAAATCCGTCGTGCCGTCGCCGTTGAAGTCGCCCGCGACGCAGCCGTTGCCCTGCGCCGAGATGTTCGCGTGCGACCGCTTGCTCACGTCGACGAATCGACCGGCGCCGGCGTTCTCGAAGAGTGCGCTCCTCGGCAGCCCGCCGTGCTCCTTCCAGAACGGCGCGTTCTGGTCCGTGTACGAGTTGACGGCGAAGAGGTCGAGCTTGCCGTCGTCGTTGAAGTCGATCCAGCAGAGTCCGCCGCCCATCATCCCGTGCACGTCGTTCGACATGCCGCGCGCGAAGGCGTCCTGCCTGAAGTTCAGCCCTGCCTGCTGCGCCACGTCTTCGAGCCGGACGCCGTCGAAGCTCTTCGCCACCGCGCGGACGAGCGGGACGAAGGCGACGGGCCGGCCGCTCCGCACGTGCGCGACGACCCAACGACCGCCGTGCTGCTCGAGCTCGACCGTCTCGTGCAACGCGACGGGAGCGGCCTTGCGTACGACGGCCGGCGGCTCGTCCCTGTACGTCGTCACCTGCACGGTTCCGTCGAGGGCGGCGACGGCGATCACCGGGCCCTGCCCGTGGCCGGCCTCGAGGTGCAGGCGGATCCGGTGCACGCGGTAGGCGGGCACCTCGATCGAGCGCGACGCCGCGGCGCTCACCTGCCGCTCGAGCGCGTGCTGCTCGTCGCCGATCGTCACCTTCGCCAGAAATGCCGCGTGACGCGCCCTGAGCGCGGCGGTCTCGGTCTGCAGGTCGGCGAGCACGTGGGAGGCGATCGCCTGTGACGTCGTCTCGTTCAGCTTGCTGTCGACGCCTTTCGACGGAAGGATCGAGATCTGCGGCAGCCGTCCAGATTCGGACGCCGCCGTCGCGGCGGTGGGCGCGCGCCCGACGATGCCGCCGGTGACGAGCGCTGCTGCGTACACCGCGAGCGCCGTGACGCCGACGAGCACGAGCCGACGCGGCCGCACGCGCTCGAGCGGCAGTCGCTCGACGAGCGGCCGCGCCGCGCAGACGACCGTCAGCGAGGCGAGGATCGCTACCTTCGTCGCGTACTCCGTCTGTAGCGGCGCGATCATGAGCGCCGCGAGCAGGCCGACGCCGGCGCCGTACGCGAGCCTCGCCCGCTGACTGCGCGGCGTCGTGCGCGGGTCGGTGATCATGAAGAACAGGAAGATGAGGATCTCCGGCGACGTGAGCAGCACGCGCCAGAGGTACGCATTGCCGATCGGGCCGAGGTGCCAGCGCGCGATGATCGTGTGACCCGTCGCAACGAGCGCGGCGACCGCCACGGCGAACGCGACCCAGAATCCGAGCGCGAGCCCGAAGAGCTTCAGGCGCGAGAGGATGGCGATCGCGCCGCCGATGATGATCACGAACGCGAGCACGAGCCACGGCGACATCGGGCCCCACCAGAAGTCGAGCGGCTCTGCGCGGGACGAGCCGAGCACGAGGAAGCACAGGACGAGCCCGAAGTTCGACGGGTTGAAGATGTGCCGCCCCTTGATCTGGATCACGTGCTTCGAGAGCAGCGACACCGCCGACGTCCCGACGTAGATCCACCAGCCGTGCATGCTCCACCAGTCGCCGTGCTCGGTCCCGGGGACGCGCAGGATGAACGAGACGCCGTTGCCGGTGATGAGCGCGCTCGCGGGCCAGAGCAGGACGTGTTGCCGCCACGCGGCGATGCCGACCTCGAGCACGGCGCACGTCGCGAGCGAGATGAGGATCTGCGCGATCGAGACGCGGAAGTCGAACGCCACCTGCCCCAGGATCTGCAGGGAGAAGATGACCGCCGCGAGGTGCAGGCGCGGGTCTTTGAGCTTGGGGAGGAGGACCGGGTACGCGCGCCCACGGAACGTCAGCGACGGGCCGCTGGGGACCCTGACCGCGGGAGCCGCCATGCCGTCAATCTTACGGTCGAAGGCGCGAAGCCACCAGACCCCGGCGCGTCAGTTAACGAAGCGTGATCGGGCTCCCCGCCGTAGGCCGATTCGTGCAGCGCTTCGAGCACGCGCGCCTGTGCGACAGCGTCCTCGCGTCCGAGCAGCAGCTCGCCCTCGCCGCGGATCGCGTCGCTCACGTTCTCGAGCTCGAGGCGGTACGAGTCGACCGGCTCGAGCTCGATCCGCTCGGTCCCGTCTGCTCGGCGTACCTCGATCACCGGCACGTTGCAGTGCCACGGGTCGTCGAGGAAGAGCGAGCCCTCGCTGCCGATCGCCTCGAGCTCGTCGCGCTCGACCATCGCGGTGCCGCAGTCGAAGAGCGCGAGGACGTCGCCGGGGAAGCGCATCGTCGCCGCCAAGACCCAGTCCGTCCCGCTCTCGCCGAACCAGGCGCTGCCGAAGACGCTCTCCGGCTCACCGGCGAGGAGGCGGGACCCGCTGACGCAGTAGCAGCCGACGTCCATCAGCGCGCCGCCCTCGACGTCGGTGCGCAGGCGGATGTTCTCCGCGTCGTAGAGGCCGTAGCTGAACGCGGAGCGCACGAGGCGCAGCTCGCCGATCGCGCCGCCGTCGACGAGCTCCTTCACGCGCGCGGTCTGCGGGTTGTGGCGGTACATGAACGCCTCGCTCAACAGCAGGCCGTTGCGCTCGGCGGCGTCGAACGACGCCTCGACCTCGTCGACATGGCGCGAGAACGGCTTCTCACAGAGGACGTGCTTGCCCGCGTCGAGCGCCTTGATCGACCACTCCGCGTGCATCGTGTTCGGCAGTGGGTTGTAGATCGCCTCGACGTCCGGATCCGCGAGCAGCTCGTCGTACGAGCCGTAGGCGCGCTCGATCTGCCATTCGCGCGCGTACTCCTCGGCGCGGCTCTTGTCGCGGCTCGCGACGGCAATCAGGTCGACCTTCGGCGACGCCTGCGCGCCCGGAATGAGCCGGCGGTTGATGTCCGCAGTCGACAGGATGCCCCACTTGACTGCCGGCGCCATCGCGTGAGCGTACTATCGCGCCACGAGCGAGAAGGCCGACACCGGGATCGGCGCCGCGCCGCAGGTCGAGGCGGCCGGCGAGCTGCAGGAGATCGGCGTCGGCATGCTCGGCTACGCCTTCATGGGCAAGGCGCACTCGAACGCGTTCCGCAAGCTCGCGTACATGACGTGGCCGCCGCCGCTCGTCCCCAGGCTCGTCGCGATCGCCGGCCGCAACGAGCAGGCGGTCGCGGCCGCGGCGCAGCGCTTCGGCTTCGAGCGCTGGACGACCGACTGGCGCGACGTCGTCTCCGACGAGCGCATCGGCCTCTTCGACAACGGCGGTCCGAACTCACTGCACGCCGAGCCGACGATCGCCGCCGCCGAGGCGCGGCAAGCACGTCCTCTGCGAGAAGCCGCTCGGCAGGACCGCCGACGAGGCGTACGACATCTGGGCGCGTGTCGCCGCGACCGGCGTCAAGCACCTCTGCGGCTTCAACTACCGCTTCGTCCCGGCGGTGCGCCTCGCGCGCGAGCTGATCGAGCGCGGCGAGCTCGGCGAGCTCAGGCACTTCCGCGGCCGCTACCTGCAGGACTGGGGAGACGATCCGTCGCTCGACACGTGGAGGTTCCATCCCGACGAAGCGGGATCCGGCGCGCTCGGCGACCTCGGTACGCACGTGATCGACCTCGCGCGGTTCCTCGTCGGCGAGATCGCGACCGTGTCGGGCCTCGTGCACACGTTCGTGCCCGGGCGGCAGGTCGACGACGCGCTCGAGGTCGCCGTCGAGTTCGCCGGGGGCGCGGTCGGCACGATCGAAGCGACACGGCTCGCGCTCGGCCGGCGCAATGCGTTCCAGTGGGAGATCAACGGCTCGGAAGGGTCGCTCTACTTCGACATGGAGCGGATGAACGAGCTCCAGGTCTTCCGGAACGACGGCGACCGCGCGCGCGGCTTCCGCACCGTGCTCGTGACGGAAGCGGATCACCCGTTCATGCAGCATTGGTGGCCGCCCGGCCACATCGTCGGCTGGGGCGACACCTTCGTGCACGAGGCGCATCACCTGCTGCAGGCGATCGCCGGCGACACCGACGTCGCGCCCTACGGCGCGACCTTCGAGGACGGCTACCGCGCTTCGGAGATCGCCGACGCGATCGTCCGCTCGAGCGAGAGCGGGCGCCGCGAGACGGTCGAGTTCCGAACGCTCTGAACCAGCTCAGGGACTGTCCCTGGGACAGCGGCGTTTCCGACACGGCCGAGGGACTGTCCCTGGGACAGGGGTGCTCAGACCAGCGCTAGATGCTCGCGGACGCGCTCCGCGACGGACTCGAGCTCGAGCGTCGATCCGGTGATGTCGCGGAGGAAGTCCTCGGCGGGCCAGCGCTGGCCCTCGCCCCAGAGCTCGCGGAGGAGCGAGCCCGCCTCGCGGCGCGCGAACCACGCGTTCCCGAACTCCTCGCGAAGGTGCGCCCGGAGCTGCGCCTCGAAGGCCCACGAGCGGATGTACGAGGACACGTAGAAGCTCGAGTCGATGTCGCCGAGGTAGTCCGTGGGGCTCGGCTCGATCTTCAGGGCGTCGCCGAGCAGCTCGACGTAGCGCGGGCGCATCGACGCCACGTCGTCGGTCGCATGGAACTCGAGCTCGTAGAGGAGCTTCGCGCTGTAGCGCCTGACGAAGAAGAGCAGCTGCGCGGCGCCCTCGGAGGCGAACTCGGCCGGCCGCGGGAAGTCGAGCCGCCGAGCGAGCCAGACGGGGTCGTTCGTCAGATGCTCCATCAGCATCGCCCAGCCCTCGGTGACGGCGCTGTCTCCGAGGCGGCGCTCCTCGACCCTGAGCTCGGCACGCGTGTTCGCGAAGTGCTCCGCGTGGCCGGCTTCGTGGAAGAGCGCACGCCAGTCGTCCGGGCCGCCGATCGGCTGGATGACGAGCATCACCTTGCCGGGCACCTCGATCGGCGAGCAGAACGCGCGCGGCGACTTGTGCGGGCGCTCCTCGACGTCGAGGTGGATGTTCTCCTGCGCACGGAGGTCGATCCCGAGCTCCGAGAGCGTCGCCTCGAGCGCGGGAAGCATCCTGTCGCCGGGGAACGCCGAATCCCAGCTCGTCCCCCGGAAGACGCGCGCGACGTCCCAGCGCTGCGCCTCCGCGAGGCCGACGCCGACGTTTGCGCGCAGCAATCGGTCGGCCGCGTCCTCGTACAGCGCCTCGGTGGAGTCGAGGAACGCGCGGCATTGCGCCGCGAGGTCGTCGAGGCGGTAGTTGAACCTGTCGTAGAGCTCGCGGTAGCTCGACGCGCCGAGCGCGCGCGTCGCCTCGTGCGTCTCCTCGTGCGCGGCGAGCAGGATCGGGTTCAAGTGCTCCTCGGTCAGCTCGTTGCGGACGCGCTCGATCCGCTCGCGGCGGTCGCGGTCGGCGCTGTTCGCGATCGTCGGCCTGAGCATCCGGAACGGGATCTCCTCGCCGTCGACCGGCGCCTTCAGGGTCGCTTCCAGCTCGGCCGAGCGCTCCTCGTGCCGGCGCGTCAACGCGCCGAGGTACCCCTCGCACGCGAAGCGCCAGAGCTCGGTCGAGCCGAAGCTGCCGTCGGCCGCCTCCTGCATTCGCTTCGCCCGCTCGAGCGAGGTGACGTCCTCGTACTCGCCGTAGATCGACTCGAGGTCGAACTCCTCCTTCAGGCCGGCGAAGTGGTCGTAGTACTCCTGGTCGAGATCCGCGATGAAGCGGTCGATCCGCTCCCGGTACGCGTCGAGCTCACGTGAGTCCACTCCCGCCATCGCGCCTAGGATAAGGCCGGTGCAGCAGATCCGTCTCCGTACAGAGCGCCGCACCCAGCTCATCGACATCACCTCGGACGTGCAGGCGGCGCTCGACGATGCTGCCCTCAATGCTACGAACGGCGCGAGTGCTGCGGCGCTCGTGTTCGTGCCGCATACGACGGCGGGCGTGACGATCAACGAGCACGCGGATCCCGCGGTCGCGCGCGACTTCGAGGCGGCGCTCGAGCGGATGGTCGGCGACGACTGGGGCTGGAAGCACATCGAAGAGGGCGAGGAGAACGCGCCCTCGCACATCCGCGCGTCGCTGATGGGGCCGCAGGTGCTCGTGCCGCTGAAGGGCGGACGCCTCGCGCTCGGGACGTGGCAGGGGATCTTCTTCTGCGAGCTCGACGGCCCGCGCGAGCGCACCGTCTACGTCACGCCGCTCGCCTGACGCCCGGATAGCCTTAGGGCCGATGCGTGGGGTAAGACGGGTCGTGGGCGTCGCTCTTTGTGCTGCCGTCGTGGCTTCGGGCGGCGCCGCGTCGAGCGGTGAGAAGCGGCCGACGACGCCGGATCCGGACATCCACAAGATCAAGCACGTCGTCGTGATCATGCAGGAGAACCGTTCCTTCGACTCATACTTCGGGACCTATCCGGGAGCCGAGGGGATCCCGCGCGGCGTCTGCGTCCCCGATCCGCGCGGCGGCTGCGTCAGGCCGTACCACAATGCGCGTGACCGGAACACCGGCGGGCCGCATGCGCTGAAGAACGCGACGCGCGACATCGACGGCGGGCTGATGGACGGCTTCGTCCGCGAGGCCGTCGCCGCGACGCGCGGCTGCACCGATCCGAACGACCCGGTCTGCGTCGCCGGCGGCGGAGGCCGCGAGGTCATGGGCTACCACGACGCGCGCGAGATCCCGAACTACTGGGCGTACGCGCGCAACTTCGTCCTGCAGGACCACATGTTCGAGCCGAACGCCTCGTGGAGCCTGCCCGCGCACCTGCTGATGGTCAGCGCGTGGTCGGCCAAGTGCAAGGTGAAGGGCGACCCGATGAGCTGCGTCGACGCGCCGGACCTCCCCGACCGGCCTCCCGACTTCAAGGGCAACCGCAAGCACACGATCCCCGACTACGCGTGGACGGACATGACGCACCTCCTGCACGAGGCGCACGTGAGCTGGCGCTACTACGTCATGAAAGGCACCGAGCCCGACTGCCGTGAGGACGGCGCGGTCACGTGCGCCGCGATCCCCCAGGACGCGAAGACTCCTGGCATCTGGAACCCGCTGCCGTACTTCGACACGGTTCGCGAGAACTGGCAGCTCGACAACATCACGTCCCTCCGCAACTTCTTCACGGCCGCGAAGGCGGGGAAGCTGCCGGCGGTGTCGTGGATCACGCCGGCGCAGAAGGTGAGCGAGCACCCGCCCGGTCTCGTGTCGGCGGGCCAGGCCTACGTGACGACGCTCATCAACGCGGTCATGCGCAGCCCGAACTGGAGCTCGACCGCGATCTTCGTCGCCTGGGACGACTGGGGCGGCTTCTACGACCATGTCGTGCCCCCGTACGTCGACCAGTCGAGCTACGGCATCCGCGTGCCGGGGCTCCTCATCAGCCCGTATGCGAAGCGCGGCTACATCGACCACCAGACCCTCAGCTTCGACGCGTACCTCAAGTTCATCGAGGACCTCTTCCTCGACGGCCAGCGTCTCGACCCGCGTACCGACGGCCGGCCGGATCCGCGGCCGTACGTCCGGGAGAACGTGCCGATCCTCGGCGACCTCGCGCAGGAGTTCGACTTCGACCAGACGCCGCGGAAGCCGCTGATCCTCGATCCGAATCCGCGCGGGCTGCGCAAGCAGTAGCGAGCTCTAGGACAGGCCGATGCGGCGGTGGAGGCGGCGCAGCGGGCCCGGCGCCCACCAGTTCCAGTCGCCGAGCAGCCGCATCAGCGACGGCACGAGCAGCGCGCGCACGAGCGTCGCGTCGACGAGCACCGCGAAGCCGATCCCGATGCCGAGTTGCTTGACGAAGACGATGCGCGACGTCGCGAAGGTCCACACGGCCGCGCAGAAGAGCAACGCCGCGGCGGTGATGATCCGCCCGGTGCGCTGCAGTCCCCTTGCGACCGCCTCGTCGTTCGTCTCACCCGCGTCGTGGAACTCCTTGATGCGGGCGAGCAGGAAGACGCCGTAGTCGGTCGAGAGCGCGAACGCGACGGCGAAGAGGAGGATCGGCTGCGTGAAGTCGATGCCCGTCGCCTCGGGATAGCGCAGCAACCCGCGCAGCCTCCCGTCCTCGAACACGAAGACGAGGAAGCCGAACGCGGCGCTCACCGTGAGCGCGTTCATCACGAGCGCCTTCAGCGGCAGGATCAACGAGCCGGTCATGAGGAACAGGACGATGAGCGTCGTCACGATGACGAGCGCGATCGCCGCGGGGAGGTGATCGGCGAGGCTCGACTTCTCGTCTGCGAACGCGGCCGAGCCGCCGCCGACGAGCACGCCGAGCGGCGTCGGCAGCGCGCGAATCTCGTGCACGAGCCGTTGCGAGTCGCTCGACAGGTAGTCGTGGCCGGCGTTCACGTCCAGCAGCCACACGCCGGGCGCGAGCTCTCGCGGCGGTAGCGCTCGAGGACTGCCGCTCAGCGCCGAGACGCGCGTCGCGAATTGCAGGACGTCCGTGCGGCGTCCTTGCAGCACCGCGTAGAACGGAACGGCCGGTCGCGTGAAGTCGCGGTTCAGCTGCTCGTAGACCTGGCGGGCGCTCGCGCTCTCCGGCAGCACGCGCGCGTCCGCGGCCGTAAACGTGACGCGGAGGAACGGCACGCCGAGCAGGAGCAGGAACGACGCGCTCGCGGCGGCGACGACGGGCGCGCGTCGCATCACGAACCGCGCGAGCGAGTACCAGGCCTCGCCCTCGTCCGCGCGACGCCAGCGCCGCGGCGCGAGCGCGTTGACACGCGGGCCGAGGAGCGCGAGGACGGCCGGCAGCACGATCAACGCCACGGCGCCCCCGACGAGCGAGACGAGCACTCCGCCGACGCCCATCGAGAGCAGGAAGCGCTGCGGAAAGACGAGCAGCGACGCCATCGCCGCCGCGACGGTGAGCGAGCTGAACACGACGGTTCGCCCGGCGCTCGCGATCGTCCGCGTGACGGCGCCTTCGCGCGACGCGGCCAGCTCCTCGCGGAAGCGCGACACGACGAGCAGGCTCCAGTCGATCGAGAGGCCGAGCCCCATTCCGGTTACGAGGTTGAGCGCGAACACGGAGAGCGAGGTCACGCCGGTCGCCAGCCGCAGCCCGAGAAACGAGAGGAGGATCGTGAGCGCGCCGACGAGCGGCGGCAGCAGCGCCGCGACGAGGCCGCGGAAGACCCAGAACGAGAGGAGGATCAGCAGCGGGAACGCGATCGTCTCCGCCCGCAGGAGATCGTCCTCGACCGTCCTGCCGACCTGCTCGTACCCGATCACTCCGCCGCCGAGCGTGACCGACGGGTCGTGCGCGAATTGCTTCTCGATTCGCTTCGCCGCGCGGTCGCGCACGCGGTCGTCGAGCGGCTTGAACAGCGCGACGACGAAGGTCGAGTGTCCGTCGCGCGAGACCATCGTCCGGTCGCCCGTCGAGTACACGGACAGCACGCGCGCCGTCGCCGGATCGCGGTGCAGGCGCGTAACCGTGCGCTCGACGTTGCCGCGGGTGAAGGGCCGCACGATTGCGGTCAGCACGAGATCGGGGTCGTAGCCTGCCGCGCGCTCGACCGCGTCGCGCGCCGCGACGCTCTCCGTCGCCGGGTCGTCGAAGCCGAACGGACCGAGGTGCTTCGCGACGTCCGCGCCGAAGACGAGTGCGACCGCCGCGAGGAGGGCGGCGCACGACACGACGAGCCCGGGTCTTCTCGTGACGGCCGATGCGACTGCGGAGAGCACGGACGAAGTCTTAGCCGCTTCTTACGGCGAACTCATCTCCCTCTCACGCTGCCGCCGGATGGTGTGCCACGTCAAGCGCACGAAAGGAGCAAGGAGATGCAGGTCACCATCATCCGTCGCATGGCCGTCACGGCGGTCGCCGTGCTGGCGCTCGTCGGAGCCGGAGGCGCGGTCGCCGCATCCGGCCACAGCTCGAGCACCGCCGCCAAGAGCGGCGCCTGTCCGGGCCGCCCCGGCCCCGGCGCGCGCGCCGACTTCGCCACCGCGGTCGCGAGCTACCTCGGGATCACGAAGGCCGAGCTGAAGGCTGCGCGCGACAACGGCACGTCGCTCGCCCAGCTCGCCACGCAGCAGGGCAAGACCGTCTCCGGCCTGAAGGCCGCGATCTACGCCGACGTGCAGGCGCACCTCGACAAGGACGTCGCCGCGGGCAAACTCACGGCCGCGCAGGAGGCGTCGATGCTGGCGAACCTCCAGTCGCACCTCGACGACATGGTCAACGCGACCGGCCCGCCCCTCTCGGGCCTCCGCCCGCCGCGTAGCGCGGCGCTTCGGGATGGGAGTGGCTACGGTGGTCCCGTGGCCGCTCCCGTCCGGCGTGACGACGTCGTCGAGCTCGACGTCGAGTCCCTCGCTTACGGCGGGAACGGCGTCGCGCGCCTGAACGGCTACGTCGTCTTCGTGCGACGCGGGCTTCCGGGAGACCGGGTTCGCGCCCGCGTCACGAAGGTGAAGCGGAACCACGCGGAGGCGCTCGCTGTCGACGTCCTCTCGTCCGGCCCGCAACGCGTCGAGGCGCCGTGTGCGCACTACCCCGCCTGCGGCGGCTGCCGCTTCCAGGATCTCGCGTACGAGGTGCAGCTCGAGCAGAAGCAGCGCCAGGTGGAGGACTCGTTACGCCGCCTCGGCGCGATCGAGGAGCCGCCGCTCGAGGAGATCGTCCCGGCCGAGTCGATCTTCCATTACCGCAACAAGCTCGAGTACTCGTTCACGCAGACGCCCGCAGGCCCGGCGCTCGGCTTCCACAAGGCGGGCCGCTGGGACGAGGTGCTCGAGATCGAGCGCTGCTGGCTCACGTCCGACCTCGGCAACGCGATCCGCAACCGCGTGCGCGACTGGGCGCGTGAGGAACGGCTCGAGGCGTACTCACAGGCCGACGGCACCGGCTACCTCCGCCACCTCGTCGTGCGTGAGGGCGTCAACACGGGCCAGGCGCTCGTGATGCTCGTGACCGCGCCCGGCGAGCGCTTCGAGCGCGACCGCTTCGTCGAGGTGTTGCGCGGTTTCCCGGAGGTGCGGTCGATCCTGTGGGCCGTGAACGAGACGCCGGCCGAGGTGACGAACGTCCCGTCGACGTTGTTCTGGGGCGAGGACGCGATCGAGGAGGAGCTGCTCGGCCTGCGTTTCCGCGTGCGTGCGAACGCGTTCCTCCAGACGAACACGAAGATGGCCGAGCGCCTCTACGCGCTCGCGATCGAGGCGGCGGGGCTCACCGGCGGCGAGACCGTGTACGACCTCTACTGCGGCATCGGCACGATCGGCCTCTCGATGGCGGCGCACGCGCTGACGGTGTGGGGGGTCGAGATCGAGGAGGAGTCCGTCGCGTGCGCGCTCGAGAACGCGGACCTCAACGGGATCACGAACGCGGCGTTCTACGCGGGCAACGTGGGTCAGGTGCTCGAGGAGCTGCGCGACCGCGCGGGCGAGCCCGACGTGGTCGTCGTCGACCCGCCGCGCGCCGGTCTTGCGGGCAAGGCGCTGAAGCGCGTCGGCGAGGCAGCCGCGCCGCGCCTCGTCTACGTCTCGTGCAACCCGACGACGCTCGCGGGAGACGCGAAGCGCCTGCACGAGGAGTACGGCTACGAGCTCGTTCGCGCGCGCCCCGTCGACATGTTCCCGCACACACCGCACGTCGAGACCGTCGCGCTGCTGGAGAGGTCGGCGTAAGCGACTTCTTCGAGCCGCCGCCTCCGCCACGGAGGCCACCCCAGCCGCGGACGCCCGTGTGGGCGGGAGCTCCGGAGAACGAGGTCGGCGTGCCCGTACCGGCGCACCTCATTCTCGCGCGCACAGAGCGAATTGCTCTCGCCGTCCTGAACGTCGTGGCGTTCAGCACCGGCTTCTCGTTCCGACTCGCGCTGAGACGCCGCCATGCGCCTGACCGGAACGAGCGCCGCATCTTCGAGGACTTCAACAACGGAGTCGCCTCTTCGGACGGGCTTCGCTTCCCGCCGAGTCGATCCCGCTCACGCGCAGCGAGGTTGAAGCGGAGTTGATCCTCGATGCGGCACGTTGCGCCGTGGTGCTTTGGCCGGGCGAGCGGGACGATGACGACGGCGCCTGGACCGCATACGGCGCGTTCGTCGACGAGTGATGCCGTCGTTCCTCTGCAAGACCTGCGGCACGCAGTTCCCGGAGTCCGACGAGCCGCCGCCCGAGTGCCCGATCTGCGAGGACGAGCGGCAGTACGTCCCGGTCGAGGGCCAGGAGTGGGTCACGTACGAAGACGTCCGCGCGCACCACCGCGCCGACATCCGGGAGGAACAGCCGGGCCTGACCGGCATCGGCATGAAGCCCGCGTTCGGCATCGCGCAACGCGCGCTGCTCCTCGAGTCGCACGGCGGCAACGTGCTCTGGGACTGCCTGCCGCTGCTCGACGAGATGGTGACGTTCGTCGAGTCGCGCGGCGGCCTGCGCGCGATTGCCATCTCGCATCCGCACTACTACACGACGATGGTCGAGTGGGCGCACCGCTTCGACTGCGCGGTACTCATCCACGAGCTCGACCGCGACTGGGTGCTGCGGCCCGACGACTCGATCGACTACTGGTCGGGCGAGACGAAAGAGCTCTGGGACGACCTCACGCTGCTGCGTCTCGGCGGCCACTTCGCCGGCGGCCAGGTGCTCCACTCGCCGGCGGGAGACGCGCTGCTCTCCGGCGACATCGTGCAGGTGCTTCCCGGCAGCCGGTGGGTGAGCTTCATGTACTCGTACCCGATGCTCATCCCGCTGCCGGCGCGCGAGGTCCAGCGCATGGCCGCCGCGCTCGAGCCGTATGCCTTCGAGCGGATCTACGGCGCCTGGTGGGGACGCGTCATTCCGGCGAACGCGAAGGACGTTGTGCGGCGTTCTGCGCGTCGCTACGTCGAAGCGATCGCCTGACCTCGCGCCAGAGCAGGTCGGCGTTCGCAAGCAGGAACGCGAGCGAGAGCAGCGGCAACGCCGGCAGCCCGCCGAGGTCGAGCCACACCGCAAACGCGATCGTCGCGCCGAACGACGCGGTCATCAAAACCCAGGTCAACGCCGTTCTCAACCGGAAGCGGTCGGTGGCCCCGAGGAAGAGCGCGAAGAACAGCATGTCCGGAATCCCGAGGTTCGCGGTGCCGCCCTCGCCGGGAACGGGGAACGCGAACGAGAGGTGCTCGAACACGCCCGCGTGGTGATGGACGATCGTGTGCGTCGGGCCGCGCCAGACGGAGTACGCGTCGACCCACGGGATGATCACGGAGACGACCACGACCCACGACGCCTCCTCGAAGAAGTCGAGGAACAACCAGCCTGCGAAGGTGGCGGCGCCGAGCTTCGCGAACGACGCCGGGCCCTCCCAGCCGATCACGGAGAAGACGACGGCCAGGACGACGCACACGAGGATCGCGAGCCAGCGCCAGCGCCACGTGTGCAGCGGCAGCAGGATCCAGACCGGCGCGAAGCACGCGGGGATGACGAGCAGCGCGATGAAGGCGACGTCCCACCACACCGAGAAGTTCGGCAGGCTCTCGTGGCCCGCGAAGTAGGCCGCGAGGACCGCAGCGGCAACGGCGAGTGCCGCGACCCGGCGGCGCGTCAATAGGGGGGTAGCTCCGCCCACCACGGGCCGAGAGCTTTGAAGGCGTTCCAGAACCCGGTCTTCCGTTCCTGCTCGTCGAGGGAGGCGTCGATGTCGGGCACGACGAGCGCGTCGATCGTCGGCGTGAAGCGCTGGACCTCGCCGAGCCGTGGCGCGACCGGATCCGCGAGCGGGAAGTCCAGGTCGTTCAGGAAGCGCAGCGTGTCTTCTCCCATCGCGACGATCAGCTTCGGCTGCACGATGTGCAGCTCGCGCGTCAGCATCGAGCGCGCCTCCTCCGGCTTCTGGCCCGCGAACTTGAGGCAATTCGTCCCGTAGACGGCGAGCGGGTCGACGTTCAGGCGCTGGAGCGACTTGATGATCGCCTGGCCGGCGCGTCCGTAGAAGGACACGCCCTCCTGCGCCTCCGACGCCTGCGGCCCGTACTTGAGCAGGAGGATGTCCGCCATCGGGTGCCCCGAGCCGACGACGGGGAAGCGGGACTCTCCTGCGGCGTGCGCGATCTCGTCCCCGAGCTCGTTGATCTCGGTGATCGCCTTCTGGAGGTACCGCTCGAAGATCTCGTCGGTCGACACGGGTGACACGGCCCGTTCGGTTTTCTCGCCTATCTGACTCGTTCCTTTGCCTGGGCGGCCCACTTCAGGGATTGCAGGTAGAGCAGGGACTTCGGCCGCCGCAGGATCTCGGCCGTCCGCAGGCTGAGCAGGAACTCCTCGGGCCCGTCGAAGGCGCGCATCCGCAGCGCGCCGGTGCCGAGGCCCTGGAGCACGTGCGCGTCGGAGCCGGCGCCCATCGTCAGGTTGTACTTGCGCGCGAAGCGCAGCGCCTCGTCGTTGTACGTCTCGAAGAGGAGCCGCGCGTTGTAGACCTCGAAGACGTCGATCTGCGAGAGATGGCCGTGCAGCGTCGCCGCGTCGGGGATCGCGTGCATTCGGTCGAACGGGTGGGGGAGGTAGACGAGGCCGCCCTGCGCCTTGATCGCGGCGATCGTGTCGCCGAACGACATTCCGCGCGGGATCTCCTCCTTCAGGAACAGGCCGATCACCTCGCCCTGGCCGTCCGTCTTCACCTCCTCGCCGGGAATGACGACGATGTCGCGGCCGCGTGCGAGCTCGAGCACCTCCTGCGCGCCCGAGAAGACGTTGTGATCGGTGATCGCGATCGCGCCGAGCTCCTCGGCCAGCGCGTGCTCGAGCAGGAGCTCCGGCGCGACGCGACAGTCGTGCGACGCGCTCGTGTGCATGTGGAGGTCGACGACGATCCAGTTGCGATCGCCGAGCGGCTCGGTGTCGCGCCTCGCGCTGCGCTTCCGCGCGCGCACGTCCTGGTAGATCTCCTCGAGCTCGTGCGCGACGTCGGTGAACGTCTGCCGCTCGGACTCGCCTCGCGCGCCTGCGGCACGCCGCACGCGATAGGTCTCGTCGTCGGCGAGGCGACCCATCTCGGCCGCGGCGAGCTGCGGCTGCTCGTGCATGCCGGGCGGCGACGCGACTGCGGCGCCGGCTGCTGCGGCTTCGAGTCTGAGCCGCGAGATTCCCTCGGCCGCGGGGACGAAGATCGCCGCGCCGTTGAGGATCGTGGCGCGGCTCGGCGAGTCGCGTGCCGTCTTCACGTCGACGCGGTCGACGAGCGTCCGCGGAACGTACGGCCGCGTCGTGAGCGGCTTCGTGCGGAGCAGCGTCAGCCGCCAGTCGGGAAGCTCGCCGAGGGTGTGCAGGACGGCTCGCGTCAGCGGGCGCTCGGTCGGGCGCCACTCGAGCACGATGCGCCGCTCCTTCTCCGCGGGCTCGAACAGTGTCGTGTCGACTCCCTCGGAGACGAGCCGGTACGCGCCCGGGAAGCGTGCGGCCGCCGCGGAGGCCATGTCCTCCGACACGGCGAGGAGCTGGTCGATCCTGCCGAGCAACCGCTCCCGCTGCGCGCGCCCCGGTGGATACGACAGGCGCTCCGGCGAGAAGAACGTCGCGACGGCGAGGCTCTCCGCATCCCGCAACGCGAGGTACGACAGGCTCGGAAGGCCGGGCTCGAAGCCGTGCACGACGTCGAAGCGGCCGAACCTGAGCGCACGGGAGAGGTTCGTTCGCACGCCCACCGGCACGCCGACGCGGCTGCGCCGTGAGATCGGTACCGCCGGCCCGAGCACGACGAGCTCGTCGCCGTCGAACGACCCGTTGTGGAGCGCGACGCGTCCCGCTGCGAGATCGGCCGCACGGTTGGACGACGCGATGATCGTGACGGCGTGGCCGAGCGCGCGAAGCTCTCTCGCGATGCCTGCGACGTGCTCGTTGACGTCGTGCGGCTGCGACCAGGCGAACGGAGTGACGAGGCAGATCCGGAGCGCCATCGCGCTCCGAGTCTAGCCCTCTAGAGCTCGAGGACCATCTCGCGCTGCCGAACGACTGGCGTCGCGCCGAGCGCGCGCAGCGCGTCTGCGGCGGGATCGTCGACAGGCAGGTTGAGCACGCTCACCGCGCCGACACCGCGCAGCGTGCGAAGAACATCTTCAGCGCTGCCTCCTGCGATCTGCAGCAGCTGGACGGGGCCCTTGCCGCGGAAGACGGCGGCGCCGTCGTCCGTAAGGAGGCCGTGCAGGTCGTCGAGGTTGTCGAGCGTGCCGTCGGCGCGCTGCCACGGCTCGCGTCCCTCGCGAAGCTCGCGCACGCGTGCCTGCGCGTCCGCAGCGCGCACCTCACGTGCCCGGCCACCGTCCGGCGCGGAGTCGAGCGACCACACCTCGACCTCGCGGACGACGCGGTAGCCGAGCTTCACGTAGAGCTCGTAGGCGCCCTCGTTCCGGTCGATCACCTCGAGCCAGACGTTCCGAACGGCGCGCTCGCGCGCCTGGTCGTGGAGTGCGCGCATCAGCGTCTCGCCCATCCCCTGCCGCCGCGCGGGCGGGACGACGCCGACTCCGCCGATCCACGCGTCCTCGCCGCGCAGCCCGAGGTTGCCGAGACCGACGGCGTCGCCGCCGGCGAAGGCGATACGCGACGCGTCGAGGTCGAGGTCGTACGTGTCGACCATGAAGCGGACGATCGACTCGTCGAGCCGGAACGGGATCACATAGCCCTCGTAGGCGCGGTTGAACAGGTCGGCCATCTCGGCGAGCGAGAGCGTGCTCGCCGGGCGGAGCTCGACGCTCAACCGGCGACGAGGTACGCGCGGATGATCGGCGCGTTCTTCGCGGTTCGCGCGCACGTCGCGGCCCACGCGTCGCGCGAATGCCCGTAGCGGCAGAACCAGCGGCGCGGGATCGTCCCGCTCAGGATGAACCGGGTCATCGTCAGCTTTGCCGTCGAGCAGGCCAGCGGCGCCTGGAAGACCTTGATGCCGTACGTGTAGTCGTTCCCGCCCTTGCGGACCGTGATCTGCCCGCACTTGCGCGGCTTGAACGCCTGCGACCCCGCGCCGGCGCCTGCCGCCAGGGCGAGGGCCGAAGCGACCGCGGCGACGAGGATGAGCGGGCGCATTGGCGGAACCTATCGCGTTCGCGGCCGGAGGACGATCCTCTCGCAACGGTGCCGAGCAGGCGCTCGGCCGCAGGCGGCGCTTCGCCGGCGGCCGAGTACCGTGCAGAGTCGGCGTCGTGCGGATCTCTATTTCGCTGCTGCGGCTGCCTTCAGCGCCTTGCGCGCGTTCTGCTTGATGAACTTCTCGCTCGCCTCGTAGGCGTCGTCGTCGACGATCTGCTTCGGCGGCGACTTCATCAGGTAGGCACTCGGTCCTTCGAGCGCCCCCGAGATGCCGTTGTTCAGCGCGAGCTTCGCCATGCGGACGGCGTCGATGACGATGCCGGCCGAATTCGGCGAGTCCCAGACCTCGAGCTTGAGCTCCACGTTGAGCGGCACGTCGCCGAACGACGAGCCCTCCAGACGGATGTACGCCCACTTGCGGTCGGTCAGCCACGGCACGTAGTCGGACGGGCCGACGTGGACGTTCCCGTCGCCGAGGTCGTAGTCGAGCATCGACGTGACGGCGTTCGTCTTCGAGATCTTCTTCGACTCGAGGCGCTCGCGCTCGAGCATGTTCAGGAAGTCCGAGTTGCCGCCGACGTTGAGCTGCATCGTCTTGTCGAGGTGCACGCCGCGCTCGCGGAAGAGCGACGTCAGGACGCGGTGAGTGATCGTCGCGCCCACCTGCGACTTGATGTCGTCGCCGATGATCGGCAGGCCGGCCTGCTCGAAGCGGCGCTGCCAGTACGGCTCGCGGGCGATGAACTGGGGGATGCAGTTCACCATCGCGCAGCCCGCGTCGAGGATCTGCTCGGCGTACCACTTCGTCGCCATCTCCGAGCCGACCGGGAGGTAGCTGACGACGACGTCGACGTTCCGCTCCTTGAGGATCCCGACGACGTCGTCGGTCTCGCCGGGCGCCTTCTCGACGACCTGCGAGATGTACTTGCCGAGCCCGTCGTGCGTCATCCCGCGGCTGACCTCGACACCGGTCTTCGGCACGTCGGCGAACTTGATCGTGTCGTTCGGGTGCGCCCACATCGCGTCGGCGAGGTCCTTGCCGACCTTGTCCTTCGTGACGTCGAACGCTGCGACGAACTCGACGTCGCGGACGTGGTAGCCGCCGAGGTTCACGTGCATGAGGCCGGGGACGAACTTGTCGTCCGGCGCGTCTTTGTAGTACTCGACGCCCTGCAACAGCGAGTTCGCGCAGTTGCCGACGCCGATGATCGCGACGCGGACTTTGTCCTCGCTCCGCGCGGGTTTTCCGTTGGTGGTTGACATCGTGTCCTTTCCGAGGCGCTCCGAGAGCGTCTCGACGATGAGGTCGTTGACGTTTCGCTTGCGTTGCGCCGCGCGTGCGGCGAGCTTGTCCTTCAGCTCGGCCGGCATGCGCAGCAGGACCGACGCGCCCTCGCCCGGGGCCTTGCCCGCGCGGCCGCTCGGCTCGAACGAGACGGCGAAGCGGGAGGCGAGGATGCCGACGGCGACGTCGTTGAGGCTGCGTCCGGTGCGCCGTACCTCTTCGGCGAGGCTGCGCTTGAGCCCGCTCGGCATGCGGACGAGGACGTCTTTGCGGCTTGGTGCTAGCACAGAAGTGCTATCAGCATAGCGGTCGTTCACCGCCGAGGACGAATCGGCACTCGATTGTCACTACTGGCGTGTCCGTCCGGCCCACGTCTGGGGTCAGACCCCGGCCATGTCCTGACAAGACGATGTGCCGAGGAATGCGGCTCTCCATGCGGACATCGGCCGCAGATCGCCTCGCGTTTCAGCACGTTTCGCGGTATCCGCCCGGCCCATGTCCGGGGTCAGACCCCGGACATGGCCGCTTCAGGCGTTGCCGCGGCGGAGCTGCGTTCGCACCGACCAGACGCGTTGGCCGACCGTGAACCAGGCCGTCGCCGCGAGCAGGTAGATCGCCCACGGCAGGACGCCCCACGGCGCGAGGACGAGGCCGGTCGTGATCACGACCACGCGCTCGGCCCGCGACCCGATGCCGACGTCGCCCTTGAGCCCGAGCGCCTCCGCGCGGGCGCGGGTGTACGAGACGAGGAACGAGCCGACGACTGCCGCAAACGTGAACGCGAGGGCGATCTCGTTGCCGTCGCGCATGAAGACGAGCGCGATCGCGCCGAGCATGAAGCCCTCGCTGACGCGGTCGGTCGTCGAGTCGAGGAAGGCTCCGAACGGCGTGCCTTTGCCGCTCTGCCTCGCGAGCGCGCCGTCGAGGATGTCGAGGATCGACCCGACCACGAAGACGAACGCTCCGAGCCAGAAGAAGAGGATCTCGTTCCGGTACTCGAAGTAGACGAGCACCGAAGCGGCCGCACAGAGCGTCACGCCGGCGGTCGTCAGCGCGTTCGGCGTGACGCGCGACCGCGCCAGCCCGCCCATCGACTGCGTCGCGAGCCGCCGCGCGCCCACGGTGTAGCGCGCCTTGAGCGAGGTCACTACGCCGTTCGCAGCAGCGTGCGCGTGAGGCGCCGGCGGTTGACGATCGCCATCGCGATCAGCGCGACGGCGATGCCGGCGACCACGTCGAGCCAGAAGTGGTTCGCCGTCGCCATGACGCTGAACCAGACCCACGCCGGCCAGAGCGCCCAGACCAGCTTCGCGAAGATGTTCCTGCAAACGCCGAAGAGCACGACGCCGACGATCAGCGCGTCCGCAGCGTGGAGGCTCGGCATCGCTGCGTAGGGGTTCGCCGCAAGCTGGATGAGCCCGCTGCCGTGGTTCAGGCCGCCGACGTGGCCGAGCGTGTCGGCGAAGCCGAATCCCGGGAACATCCGCGGCGGCGCGGTCGGAACCAGCACGTAGCCGATCAGCCCGATCACGTTTGCGAGCAGCAGCGTGTTCCGGAAGCGCGCGAACGCCTCGTGCCGGCGCAGGTAGACCCAGAGGAGCGTCAGGCAGACGACCGTGAACTCCGAGTTCCAGTACGTCCACGAGACCGCGAGCTCGAGCAGGCGCGAGGACGCCGCGAGGTTCTGGAGCGAGACCTCGATCAGGTGGTGCGCGTGCGTCTGCTCCCACGCGATGACGCGCAGGCCGTTCGCGAACGCGCGCGCCGGGTCGTGTGGCGCAAGCCCCCGTGCCACCTGGTACGCGCCGAGAAAGCCGAACCAGATCACGAGCTGAAGCCCGAAATGGCTCCAGCCGCGCGGGAGATAGCGCCTGCCGGCATCGACGACGGCATCGGTCATCGCGCTAATTCTACGCTTACAACCTGTCGGAGACCACGACGCGGCGGTTTTGCCGTCGCAGGTGCGGGGTTACGCTCGCTTGACATGGCTCTCGTCAATGACATTCGAGCGGTCGTTCGTCTGGAACGGCCCGCTCGTCACCCTCCGATGTAGGACATCTCGATCTTGGGCAGGTCGACCGTGTTCGCGGAGCGAAGCTCCGAGTAGCGGTCGGTGCGCCGGCTCCAGATCGAGGCGATCGCCGCGTCGAGCTCGGTGTCGGTCGCTTCGCTCCGCACGAGCGCGCGCAGGTCGTGCCCTCGCACCGCGAAGAGGCACGTGTAGAGCTGTCCTTCCGCCGAGATGCGCGCGCGCGTGCAGTCGCCGCAGAACGGCTGCGTCACCGATGAGATCACGCCGATCTCGCCGGCGCCGTCGACGTAGCGCCAGCGGTTCGCGACCTCGCCGCGATACGACGGCTCGACCGGCTCGAGCGGGAACTCCGCGCCGATCCTCTCGACGATCTCCCGCGCCGGCACGACGTCGTCCATCCGCCAGCCGTTCGTGTGACCGACGTCCATGTACTCGATGAAGCGGAGGATGTGACCCGTGCCGCGAAAGTGGCGCGCCATGTCGACGATCCCCTCGTCGTTGAGGCCGCGCTTCACGACGGCGTTCACCTTGACGGGCAGGCCGACGGCGGCCGCGGCGGCGATCCCGTCCAGCACGCGCTCGACGGGAAAGTTCACGTCGTTCATCGCACGGAACGTCGCATCGTCCAGCGAGTCGAGGCTCACGGTCACGCGCGTGAGGCCCGCGTCTGCGAGCGCCTGCGCCTTCTGCGGTAGCAGCGTGCCGTTCGTCGTGAGCGTGAGCTCGACGCCGAGCTCGGCCAGCATCTCCACGAGCCGCTCGACGTGCTTGCGCACGAGAGGCTCGCCGCCGGTGATGCGGATCTTGCTCACGCCGTTCGCGACGAACGCCCGCGCGAGTCGCGTGATCTCTTCGTAGTCGAGCAGCTGCGCGCGCGGCAGGAACGCGTAGTCGCGCCCGAAGACCTCCTTCGGCATGCAGTAGACGCAGCGGAAGTTGCAGCGGTCGGTGACCGAGATGCGGAGATCGCGCAGCGGGCGGCCGAGACGGTCCATCGAGCGCAGCGTAGCCGCCTCGGTTTGCGAGAAGGTGCGGCCGTGGCTCCGCTGGCCCTCCTCGTTCTCGTGACCGCCGTCTGGGGGATCACGTTCGTCCAGATCAAGGACGCGCTCGAGCTCTACCCGCTCTTCGCGTTCCTCGCCGTGCGCTTCGCGATTGCGGTCGCCGTGCTCGCCGTGCCGGCCGCTCGCCGCGTGCGCTCGCTCGGGCGGGATGGAGCCGTGGCGGGCCTGCTCCTCGGCGGGTTGCTCGCGGCCGGTTACGCGCTCCAGACCGCGGGGCTCGAGCGCACGACGGTCTCGGCCGCGGGCTTCGTGACCGGGATGTACGTCGTGTTCACGCCCCTCTTCGGCTACGTCCTCTTTCGCATCCGCGCGCCGCGGGCGGTGTGGCTCGGTGTGGCGCTCGCGGTCCTCGGGCTGGCGATGCTGAGCGGCGTCTCCGCCGGCTCCACCGCCGGCGACCTGCTCGTGCTCGCGGGCGCCGCGCTCTACGCGCTCCAGATCGCGCTCATGGAGCGCTTCGCTCCGCGCTACGACCCGCTCGCGTTCACGACGGCGGAGATGGCCGCGGCGTTCGTCGGCTTCGCCGTCATCGCGGTGGCGGCCGGGCAGGTGGAGGTCCCGCACGGCGCGACCGTGTGGGCGGCGCTGCTCGTGACCGGCGTCTTCGCGAGCGCGATCGCTTTTCTCGTGCAGGCGTGGGCGCAACAGCGCACGAGCGCGACGCAGACGGCGCTCGTCTTCTCGCTCGAGCCCGTGTGGGCCGGCATCTTCGGTTTCGCGCTCGCGGGCGACCGGCTCGGCGCGATCGGCTGGGCGGGCTGCGCCGTCATTCTCGCCGGCATCGCCGTCTCCGAGCCGGCGGCTGCGCGCACGCTCGCGCGCCTCGTGCGCGTGCGGAGACCCGCCTGACCGCCGTCGTCCTCGCTCTGACCTCGGCTGCGCTCTTCGGCGCGATGACGGTCTTCGTGCGCATGGGCTTCACGCGGGAGCCCGACGCTGCGCTCGCGACCGCCGCCACCGTGACCGTTGCGCTGACGGTCGCCGTGGTCGCGGCCCTCGTCGACGGGCCGCACGACGTCCTCGCGGCCTGGCCGTTCCTGCTCGCGGGAGTGCTCGCGCCCGGCCTGTCGCAGCTCTTCTTCACCTTCGCGATCCGGACAGTCGGCGCGTCGCGCACGTCCGTCGTCGTCGGCGCGGCGCCGCTCGCTGCGGTCGCCGTCGCGTTCCTTCTCCTCGGCGAGCCCGTCTCCGCGCCGCTCGTCGTCGGCGCGCTGTTCATCGTGGGAGGCGGCGTCGCGTTGATCGCCGAGCGGCGTCCGGATCACTTACGTGCGAGCGGTCTCGTCCTCGCGGGCATCTGCACGCTTCTCTTCGCCGCGCGCGACAACCTCGTGCGCCACCTGTCCGGGACGAGCGCCGTTCCGCCGACGGTCGCCGCGGGGGCGACGCTCGCCGTCGGTGCGGGACTTGCCATCGTGTACGCCCGTCGCCCTCCCGGCCGCGACGCGCTTCGCGCTTTCGCACCCGCAGGGCTCTGCTTCGGCCTCTCGTACATCTGCCTGTTCGAGGCGTACTACCGTGGTCGCGTGTCCGTCGTGTCGCCGCTCGTGGCCACGGAGACGCTGTGGGGCGTGGGGCTCTCCGCGCTGCTGTTGCGGCGGACGGAGCTCGTCGGCGGGCGCCTGATCGCGGGCGCTGCGCTGATCGTGCTCGGTGGCGTTCTCATCGGGGTCTACCGATGAGGGATAGGCGCCGCTACATGTGGGCGTTCGCCGTCGTGGTCGCCGGGCTCTTCCTGTCCGGGGCGGTCTGGCGCGCGACGCACCCGAACGCCTCCGAGAACCCCTCCGACAACCCGACGGAGGAGAGGGACATCGCGGCGCGCCAGGACGGCTACTACCTCTGCCTGCACCGGCAGCCCATGACTGCCGCGCAGATGTACCGCCTCGTGAAGCGCAAGCTGCCGCACGACAACCTCGCGCTCGCGCTGCGCGGCTGTCAGGAGGCGCAGCCGCGCTAGTCGCGGCCGAAGACCCAGAGCAGGTTCACGAGCACGATCGCGATGCACACGGCGATCACGCCGGCGACGCCGGCCAGCCCGCCGGCAGCCCCGATGAGCGGGATCGCGAGCCCGAGCGAGCCGAGCGCCAGCGGGATCGTCGGCGCGTGACCTCGAGAGCGCGTGCGCTGGCGGTATGCCTGCTCCTTCGCCCGCCGGTCGATCTCCTGCTCGATCCGGTCCGCGAAGCGCTCGACGAGCTGCGGCTCGAGCTCCTCGCCGATCTCCTCGCGGGCCGCGAGCGTCGCCTCGAGCTCGTGCCGGAACTCCTGCTGCTCGGACATTCGAGCCGAATCATACTCGAGC
>CAVXZL010000012.1:0-1337997 GCA_963766345.1 uncultured Actinomycetes bacterium
TTCGCGAAGACCTGCCATGCGAGCAGGCTCTTCGCGACGAGGCTCAGCCAGAGATACCAGCGCTCGCCGTAACGGTAGTCGCGCCAGCGCCCGACCCGCTTGTATTGCAGGGCCTGGTTCACCGCGAAGCTGTTGAACAGAACGAAGAGCGAGACGAAGATCGCGTAGACGAACGTCGGCGGTGCGTGTCCGCGCTCCGCCGAGACGCCGATCTGCACCGCGATCGCGATCCACGGCTACGGCGCCGACGACGCAGCCGAGCACGAAGGGTAGCCAGCGCGTCCGGGCACGGTCCGGCGGGTTGAGCAGCTCCATCAGCCAGCCGAGGAAGATCATCGCCGCGTTCACCGCGAAGAGGGCGAGCAGCGCGACGTAGTCGGCGATGCCGGTCAGCATCGCGATCAGGACGACCATCAGCGAGGCCGACAGGGAATACTCGAGCCAGCGGAACGGATTGACGCCCGCTGCGAGACCTCGTTCGTAGCGTGCGCGGATCGGCGGGAGCGCGACGAGCGCGTGATCGAGCGCTGCGAGCAACAGGAATGCGCCGACGAGCGGGCCGATTCGGAGGTCGAAGAGCAAGTCTTGCTTCGGCAGTCCGCTTCCCGGTTGGCCTTCCATGAAGGCGCCTGTGACGGGAAGCGAGAAGTCGGTCGAGAGCGCGAGGATCACCACCGCCTGCGCCGCGTGGATGGACGCAAGTGCCGCATTGCCGCGCCGAAGCGCCCTGTTGTCCATGCCTTGAGCCTCCTGCCGTGTTTGGACGCGTACTTGGGGAGAGCGGCATCGGGTCTCGCGCCAAACCCCCGGTTTGGGTGTGGACGCTAGACCCGATGCCGTATGGACGAGGTGTGTCCCCGGCCGGCGAGCTAGGCGGACAGGCTGGGCGGGACGATCACGGTGTCGATTACGTGGATCACACCGTTCGTCGCCAGGATGTCGGCGGTGACGACGGTGGCGCTGCCGTTGAGGGTCAGCTTTCCGTTCTTCAGCGAGAGCGAGATCGGCTCGCCCTCGAGGGGCTTGACGGTGCCGTTCTGCTGTGCGACGGCGATCGCCTGAGCGCTCTTGATGCCGCCGGGGACGACGTGGTAGGTGAGCACCTTCACGAGCAGTGCGGGGTCGGCGAGGACGGCCGCGTAGGTCGCAGGCGCCGCCTTGGCGAGCTTCGCGAACGCCTCGTTGGTCGGCGCGAAGACGGTGAACGGGCCGGGAGCTGAGATCGCCTCGACGAGGGCGGCCTTCTGGACGAGCGAGACGAGCGTCGAGAAGTCCCGGTTGCCGGCCGCGATCTGGACGATCGACTGCGTCGGCGTCGGCGGCTGCGACAGCGACGGCGGCACGAGCACCGCGTCGATGGCGTGGATGACTCCGTTCGAGGCCTTGACGTCGGGGATCACCACGCGTGCTGTGCTGTTGAGGACGATCTTGCCGCGCTTGAAGGAGAGCGCGATCGACTCACGCTGGACGGTCTTGATCTTCAGCCCTTTCTTGGCCGCTGCGATCGCGGCGGCGGCGGGGATGCGCTTGCCGACGACGTGATAGGTGAGCACGGACTGGAGGAGCTTCTTGTTGGTGGCGACCTTGTTGTAGAGGGCGGGGTCGCTCTTCTTCAGGTTCGCGAAGGCCTTGTCGGTCGGTGCGAAGACGGTCAGGTTGCCCGGGGCGGAGAGCGTGCCGGCGAGGCCCGCCTTCTTCGCGAGCGCGACGAGCGTCTTGAACTTGCCCTCGGCGACCGCGGTCTGGACGATGTTCTTCTGGCCCAGGGCCGTCGTCGTCGCGGGCGAGGCCGCCGAGATCGAGGTGGCGGTTACCAGCGCCGCAGCACCGATCACGATTGCTGTTCCTAGCTTCTTCATGTCAGGTCCTTTCGGTCTGAGGGCCGCCTAGGCGGCGGGGATCAGGACTCGGTCGATGACATGGATGACGCCGTTTTCGGCTTCGACATCGGCCTGGATCACGGTCGCGTCGTTGACAGTCACGCCGCCGTTGACCGCGAGCATGAGCACGCCACCCTCGACCGTCTTCTGCTCGCTGTCGTGCCTGATCTGGGCCGACGTGATCCGGCCTGGCACGACGTGGTACGTGAGCACCCGGGCGAGCGCGGGCGGATCGGCGAGAAGGCCGTTCACGGTCTCCTGCGGCAGCGCCGCGAATGCGTCGTCGGTCGGTGCGAAGACGGTGAATGGTCCTCCGTCGGCGAGGGTGTCGCCGAGGCTCGGCGGCGTCGACGGCGGTGAGCAGGGTCTGGAACGTCCCCGCTTCCCTTGCGGTTTCCACGATGTTGTGCGGCATGTTGCTTCGTCCTTTCTGGTTGACGTTCAGGCTGCCGGCCGGTGGCCGGCGACGATGCGGGGCGCCTGTTGAGGCGCCTCGTCGGCGTTGTGCTCCGCCGCGTAGCGGCCGTCGAGGATCGCGCCGTAGACGAGGAGTCCGAGAGCGGCACAGACGATGAGCGTCACGACCAGGCCCATCGCGAAGAGGGCGACGGCGTTCATGGCCGTTCGCGCCACAGCACGATCCCGCCGAGCGAGAGGATCGACGGCACCCACAGCCCGACGAAGATGCCCTGGAGCTCGTGGCCGCCGAACCAGAGCGTGACCGAGAGCACGAACGAGATGCCCGCGGCGAACAGGATCAGGTACCGCGCCGCTGCCTCGCGAGATGCGGCACGGCCCCCGGTGATACGGCTCTGAGCTGTCTGCATTCGCCACTCCTTGTCTAGATAATGTCCAATGTCTGTTCAAGCATACCGAGCAAGGGTGGCCTTCGTCAAGTGTTTGTTTAATGTCTGTATAGTCAGCTCGATGGCGGCGGATTTTGGGCAGCTTCGGATCGGCGAATTCGCGCGCCGGGTGGGCGTCACTCCCGAACTGCTGCGCGCGTGGGAGTCGCGGTACGGGCTCACGCGGCCGGTTCGCTCGCCGGGCGGCTTCCGGCTCTACACCAGGGCCGACGCCGCTCGTGTGGAGCGCATGCGGCGCGGCCTCGACGAGGGTCTGTCAGCCGCCGAGGCTGCACATGCCGCACTCGAAGACGAGCGGCCGTCCGAGGGTCTGCTCGAGGACGCGGCCGCCCGCTTGCTTGCGGCGATTCGCCGCTACGACGAGGCCGCCGCTCACTCGGTGCTCGACGAGAGCCTCGCGGCGTTCGGCCTCGAGCAGGTTCTGAGCCAGGTGGTGTTGCCCACCTTGAAGCAGGTGGGCGACGGCTGGGAGCGCGGCGAGCTCGAGATCAGCGAGGAGCACTTCGCGAGCAACCTCATCCGCGGCAGGCTGCTCGCGCTCGCCCGGTTTTGGGGCCGCGGGACGGGCCCGCTCGCGCTCCTCGCCTGCGCGCCCGGCGAGACGCACGACATCAGCCTGCTCGCGTTCGCGCTCGTGCTGCGCTCTCACTCCTGGCGGATCCTCTTTCTCGGCGCGGACACGCCGATCGCAACGCTCGCTCACGCGGCCGAGACGACAAGGCCGGCGCTCGTTGTCGTCTCGAGCTTCGACCCCTCCCTGCTCGAGGCGCAAGCCGCCCCCCTCCGCCGGCTGGCCCGCCACGTGCCGCTCGCGCTCGCAGGGCCCGGCGCAACGGAGAAGCTCTGCGCCCGGTTGGGCGCCCGCCGCCTGGACGGAGACCTCGTGGCGGCAGCCGACGAGGTTGCGCGAGCATGAGCTCCGCGCCCGGCCGGCAGGGTCCGCCGATCCTGCTCACCGGCGCCACCGGCTACATTGGCGGCCGGCTCCTCCGAGTGCTCGAGGAGCGCGGGGAGCGGGTGCGTTGCCTCACCCGCCGCCCGGGAGGCCGTCGTATCGAGCTCGTGCCGGCCCGCGCGCCGACGCGCAGGCTCTAGGAAGGAGCAGAGTGCGACTCTTCAGCCGTCCGAGCCGGATCGACGCTCCTCGCGCGGCGGAGCTGCTCGAGCGCGGCGAGGCGGTCGTGCTCGACGTGCGTGAGAACGTGGAGCGGAAGGCGGGCCGGATTCCGGGCGCTGCACATCCCGCTCGCGCGCATCCGGTCGCGCCGGCACGAGCTTCCGCGCGACACGACCATCGTTACCGTCTGCCGCAGCGGCCACCGCAGCGGTCTCGCCGCGCGCTGGCTGCGACACGCCGGCCACCACGTCGAGGACCTCGAGGGCGGCATGAAGTCCTGGGCCCGCGCGCGTCTGCCGCTCGAGCCGCCTAGCGGGCGCGTGCTCTGAGTGGCTCCGGGTGAGCGGGGCACTGCCGGCCCCTGCCTTTCGGCCTCGCCGTGGGGCTGGTACTCGGACTGGTCGGCGGCGGCGGCTCGATCCTGGCCGTACTTCCCGCCTCGGTTCCAGGATGGTAAGGAGGGGATCGACGGTTCGAGTCCGAAGGAGGGCTTCGCAAAGTCCCTGCTGATCAAGTCCTTCTGTTAGCCAAGCGCGGATGTGGAGCTTCGGTTAAGAAGCCGCCACGGGCTTGCCACGCCGTCCGCCTATGTTCGAGGCGGACATGTTTGTGGCCCGCGTGAGCGCAAACCTCTCGGAGGCGATCGTCGTAGTGAGGGTGTTCCCAAACCCGGCAAAGGAGCACGAATGTCTCGAGCGGCTCTCGCACTCGCCGTAGCCGCGGCACTGGCACTAGCACTCGTTGGGGCGGCGCTCAGCCGAACCAACAGCACGCCGACGCTGACCGGCACGGTCGGTCCCGGCTTCACGATCATGCTGAAGCGCAGCGGCACTTCGGTGAAGACGCTCAAGGCAGGCACGTACAAGTTCGTGATCAACGACAAGTCGAGCTTCCACGGCTACTCGCTCGACGGTCCGCACGGCTTCGCCAAAGACTTCACGAAGATCCCGTTCGTGGGCAGGAAGACGTTCGTCCTCAACTTGAAGGCGGGCAAGTACAAGTACTACTGCCCGAACCACGAGTCGACGATGTTCGCCCACTTCACGGTGAAGTAACCGCTTCGAACCGACCGCCGCGGAGGGACGGCAGATCCTCTGCCGTCCCTCCGCGCGTTTGGGCGGGCCGGAACGCGCGCCAGAGCGTCGAGCGCAACGGCGGGCTTAACAGTCCCTTACACCTCGAAACGCGGCGCCGGCACGCCCTCGCCTCTTCAGCCCGGCTCCGCTTTCAACTGGGTGAGGCTTCGAGGTGCCTCTGTATCGGCAGATCCCCCTTTGTTGCGCGGAGCGGGCGCGTCGCGACGGCACTGCCCGCCCTCACACGATCGGGTCCTCGGTCGATCCGCGAGCGTACGGCTCCTCATCGCGGCGCGGGTCGTTGCACGCAACTTCCACCGCCATGGCAGGTGGGGCCCTCAGCGACTCCGGGGGGAGGCAACGCCAGTGCGCCCGTCTGCCGTCGCGCCATTCGATCGAGCGCTCCTGGTTCCTCGAGCGCGCTGCCGGCGCCGAGCGCGACGCACTGGAGTGGAGCTTCCGCGACGCTGACGTGGACGCCAGTCTCCGCAGCGAGGCGCTGATCGATACCGGGTAGGAGCGCACCTCCCCCGGCGTGGAGCATGCCGCTGCTGCTGATGTCGGCGACCAGCTCTGGCGGTGTTGATTCGAGGGTTCGCTTCACGGCCTCGACGATCTGTCCGACGGATTGCTCGGTTGCGCTGCGCACTTGCTCGGATGTGATTGTCGTGCGTCGCGGCAGTCCGGTGATTCGGTCGCGGCCGGCCACCTCGGTCGACGGCCGGTCGAACGTCTTCCACGCGGAGCCGCAGGCGATCTTGGCCGCCTCGACCGTTTCCGGACCGATCAGCAGTGCTGAGCGCCGTCGACGTGGCGAACGACTGCGTCGTCCATCTCGTAACCGCCGACACGTACCGACTCCCAGACGACAATGCCGCCGAGCGCGAGCACGGCTCGTCCTCGTCGTCCGCGTGTCCCAGATCGGGTCGTCGATCTCGGAAGCGGCGCCTACCGCACAATCCTCGAAGGAGGATCGCAAGACAACGTCTACGTGACGTTCCTCGATGGGGCGGCTGCATCTCCTCAACGAAGCGGCTCGGGACCTTGATCCCGCTCGTCGACAGCTCGAGCACCGCTTCGCGCGTGATGCCGACGTGGAAGAGGCGCCGCTCCTCCGCAAGCTCCTCCTCTGCCTTCGAGGAATCCGCGGCGGGCGGTTGGGCGTACTAGCAGGCGGCGAGTGATGCGTGTCCACCGATGGAACGAACCACGATGGACCCGTTGGGACGCTTCCGGGAAGCTACGCAGGGAGGCAAGAAATGACCGAGGCGAGTCTGTACGAACGGCTTGGTGGCGCGTTCGCCATCGCAGCAGTGGTTGACCACTTCAGCGACGCTGTCGTGCGCAACCCGATCGTGGGCCAAGAATCGGAGAACCCAGCCCTGCGGGAGTGGCACACCAAGAGTCTGGGCAGGCTTCCAGGCCTCAAGTTCATGCGTAGCCTGTGGGTCTGCAACGTCGCCGGGGGCCCGCAGCACTATGCGGCCACGAAACAGGGCAGTACCCCGCTCGGTTTGGAAGAGGCCCATCGCGAGCTGAAGATCTCTCCCGCCGAGTTCGACGAGGTCGCGGCTGAACTTGGGCGATCACTTGACTTCTTCAATGTGCCGGAGCGGGAGAAAGGGGAGGTTTTGGCTGCATTTGCCGCGCACAAGGGCGAGGTGACCGAGGGATACTCCGAGTAGCTCTGCGGAGGTCAACAACTCGGACGCCAGCCAGCGTCCTCTCCGCCGCAGGGCGGCTCTCGGAAGAGGTACTCCGGCGTCGCGAGGAAACCTTCTCGGCTTCAGCCGGTGGGCGCGCGCTTCCGCGGGAACGAGTTCGTGGTCGTCGAGATGGCTGAGGATCAGTTCCTCGCCGATGAGGATCTCGCCGTCGGGCGCGATCAGGACAGGGATCGTGTCGGTGCCGGTTCGCTCGCGCAGCAGGGCCCGTTCGTCCTTCTCGACCGGCACTTGCCGGGTGATGTGGTCGACGCCGAGCTCGGTCAGCCGCTGGCGGACGCGCCGCGATGCCGGGCACCACTCGGTCTGCCAGAGCTCGTACATCAGGCGTGGCCGAAGCGGACGTTGGGGAGCAGCCGGTTGAGCCAGCGTGGGAGCGCCCAGGCGTGGCGACCGAAGACGCGCAGAAGGGTCGGGATCAGGACGAGCCGGACGAGTGCCGCGTCGAGGAGGACGGCGAGGCCGAGGATGACGCCCATCTCCTTCGGCGGCAGCGGCCCGGAGAGGGCGAAGGTGAAGAAGACGGCGACCATCACAGCGGCCGCGGCGAAGATCACGCGGCCTGAGTGCGCGAGCCCGCCGACCGCCGCGTCGTGCGGGTCGTGCGTGCGGTCCCAATGTTCCTTCGCCGAGGAGAGCAGGAACACGGTGTAGTCCATCGACATCGCGAAGATCATCGCGAAGAAGAAGACCGGCGCCCACGCGTCCATGAACCCTTGCGGCTCGAAGCCGAGCACGCCGGCGCCGTGGCCGTTCTGGAAGATCAGACGGCCGATGCCGAACGCCGCGCCGACGGCGAGCAAATTGGTGAGCACGCCTAGGGCGGCGATCAGCGGCGCCTGCAAGGCGACGAGCAGGAGCAGGAAGCCGAGTCCCAGCACGACCCCGATCACCAGCGGCGTCTTCGTCGCGAGCGCATGCTCGAGGTCGTGGTTCTCGGCGACGGCGCCGCCGACGAGCGCGCCCGCCGGCAACGCCGAGCGCAGTCGGTCGATCGTCTGGCCGGTGGCGCTGCTTGACGGGTCGGTGGTTGGGGTCGCCTGGACGAGCGCGAACCCGCTCCCGCCGGGCTGTGCATGCGAGACCTGTGCGATGCCGGGGTCGCGGCGTGCGGTCGCGGCGACCTGGGCGGCTTCAGAGCGTGGGGCGACGATCTGCAGCGCGCCCGGCGCGCCGGGTCCGAATGCCTGCTGTATCTGCGTGTAGCCGATGCGGGAACCGTCGCTCTTCGGGACGACCCTGATCGACGGCATCCCCGTCTTCAGGCCGAACACCGGCAGTGCGAGCAGTACGAGGATCAGCGTCGCGGCGGGGCCGTAGATGTGTGGGTGCTTCCAGAGCCGCTCACCCCAGCGGGCGAAGCGCGCCGAGCGGTGCTCGCCGGAGTGCACCCAGTGCAGCGAGAGCGAGTCGACCTTCGGGCCGAGCTTCGCCAGCACCGCGGGCAGGAGGGTGAGGGTCGCGGCGAGCACGAAGGCGACGCTGAGCATGATCCCGAGCGCCATCGAGCGGAACGAGGGGCTCGGCACCAGCATCACCGCGGAGAGGGAGACGAAGACGGTCAGCCCGGAGAAGAGCACGGCCTTGCCGGCGGTGTCCATCGTGACCGCGACCGCATCCCGGGCCGACTGCTTCGAGCCGAAGAAGGCGCCGCGGAAGCGGTGCACGACGAAAAGCGCGTAGTCGATCCCGAGTGCGAGCGCGAACATGAGCGCGAAGTTCATCGCCCAGATCGAGATCTCAAAGCCGTGCGTTAGCAGTGTCAGCAGCCCCGCCGAGGCGAGCAGGCCGAGCATCGTCAGCAACAGCGGCAGCCCGGCGGCGACGAGGGAGCCGAAGGCGAGCACGAGAATCGCCATCGTCACCGGCCAGGAAAAGAGCTCGGACTTCATCATCGCGGTGCGGTTGGCGGCGTTGAAGTCCGACCACATCCCCGACGCGCCGGTCAGGCTGACCGAAACGCTGCCGGTCGCGAGCCCATGCAGTTTGCCCTTTAGCGTGTCGGCGGCGGCGACCATCGCCGTCGGGTCCCGCTTCGCACCGGCGACGACGAGCGCCGTATGGCCGTCGCGCGAGATCGAGACGCCCGGCCGGGGCGGCACCACGGTCGCGATACGCGAGTCGGAGCGGAGGATCGCCTCCGCCCTCGCGACCGTTGCACGGAACGCGGGCGAGTTCGTCGTCAGCGTCGACGAATGGACGACAACGATCGGCGCCGAGCTCGAAAGGCCACCGAAGTTCTTCTGAATCAGGGAGCGTGCCTGCACCGACTCGGAGCCGTTCGCCTGCCAACCCGCGCCCGACAAGGCCGTCTCGACCTTCGGCGCGAACACCGCCAGCGCCAGCGCGATCACCGCCCAGGCAACCGAGACGACCCGGACGTGGTCAGCGGCCCAGCCGCCGAGCCGACCGATCGGCCCGATCGCCTCGGGATGCTCGACCGCCGGCACCGGCGGAACAGAACGAACCGCAGCAACAGCCACCAGCAACTCCTCCTGACTCAACAACTATACAACTAAACTGTCTGCTAGTGTATAGCACATGACGATCCCGCACCCGCTCCCCGAGGACCTCGCCGAGCTGATCGCCCGCCGCTTTCACGCGCTCAGCGACCCGCTGCGCGTCCGGTTGCTCGACTTGCTCCGCGACGGCGAGCTCAGCGTCAACGCGCTCGCCGAGCAACTCGATGCCGGCCAGCAGAACGTCTCCAAACATTTGGCCGTGCTCGCCGACGCCGCCATGGTCGCCCGCCGCAAAGAAGGCAACCACGTCTACTACCGGATCGCCGACGACGGCGTCTTCGCCCTCTGCGAGCAGATCTGCGGCTCGCTCCAGTCCCAGCTTTCGACCCTCGCCGCCCTCATCGGTGGCCCCAACGCCCAATAAGCGAGAACCCGAACATGGACGTCACCACCACCACCTTCCAGCAGGACGTGATCGAGCGCTCGCACCAACTACCGGTCGTCGTCGACTTCTGGGCCGCCTGGTGCGGCCCCTGCCGGATGCTCGGTCCCGCGATCGAAGCCGAAGTCGCCAAGCGCGACGGCAAGCTCGAGCTCGCCAAGATCGACGTCGACGCCGAGCAGGCGCTCGCCGCCCGATACGGCATCCAGAGTATCCCCAGCGTCGCCATCTTCCGCGACGGCAAACCCGTGACCGGCTTCGTCGGCGCCCACCCCGCCGCCGCGATCGGCCTCTTCCTCGACCAGACGATCGAACAGCACGGCGCCGCAGCGGAGGCGGCCTGATCTCGAAGTTCAGGCCGCTGTTGGTGCTGCCGGTTGCCTGCCGGCGTGCCAGAACTGCACGCCCAGAGCGCAACGTAGACGAGCGCGACGAGGACGGCCGAGTGCGCACGCGCCACCGACGTCGTGATCGACGTCGGCCGTGACCATTCCGTCCCTTCGGTTGATTGCTTCTCTTTTGCGCGATCCTCGTGCCAGTCCTTTGCTCACGCTCGCCATCCAACGCCGCGCTTCCCGGGATTCCGGCAGCCTGCGACGGGCTGCTGAAGCCAGGCACTAAGGAGATCAGAGAGGGTCGGGAGCGAAGCGCTCCCGACCCTCTCTCGTCACTTGTGGACGAAGACCGCCCTCGTCGAAGCGGGGGCCGCCCCCTTGGGCGGCCCCCGTCGTTCGAGATGAACGTCGAGCTACGGCTTGATGACCGTGACCGGAACGTTGATCGCGGTCGGAGCCGAGGGCGGGCCCATGAGCAGGTCGCCCTTATAGCTGCCGTCGGCGAGGCCCGCCTTGCTGTAGCTGACGTGCACCGTCACCGGCGTGCCGGCCGGAAGCGGACCACTCGGGGAGACCGTCGCGTGCAAGTCGGAGCCCTGCACGATGTCGATCCCGAGCGGGACCGTCGGCGTGCCCGCGACGGAGAACCCGTGCAGCCAGATCTGGTACTGGCCGTCCTCGGGACGGATCAGCGTCACCGACTCGTCGGCGCCGGCGGGGCCGGTCGACGACGCGACGATCTGGCCGTTGTGAACGACGAAGAGGTCGACGTCGTCCGTGCCCACGTCGACGGTGAAGGTGGCACGCGACGCATGCGTGATCGTCACGTTCTCCTTCACGCTCGCGGTGGACGGGTCGTCCGGGTTGTCCTGGTGGACGACCTCCGGCTTGGTCGCCGGCTGGCTGAGGCCGAATGCTTCTGCGTTGAAGCCCGCCAGGTCGAGGCCCGCCTTGAAGTGGACGTCGAACGAGCCGGTGCCGTCGGCCGTGTGGCTCACGACCGTGTCCGGGTTGACCGCTGCCCCGGCGACGACCGTCTTGAACGGCACGTTGAAGTGCGCCCCGTCGAAGCCGACGCCGTGCAGCGCGATCTCGTGTAGACCCTCCTGCGCCGGCGCCGTCACGAGATCCTCCGGCCCTCCGGTGGCGGTGTCGAAGCCCCACTTCCCGGAGCCGAGGTCGGTGTTGGGACTGCCTCCGACCTGGCCGAGGATGTACGGCGCCCCGAAGACCGCGTCTCCGAGCACCTGGAACGAGTTCGCAGACCTGCCGAAGATCAGCGTGTCGAGGTCGGTGGGCGGTGACGGCTCGACGGGCGCCGACGGATCGGCCTTCTGCCCCCAGCTCGTGTTCGCGAGGAACAGCGAGCCCGTCGGGGGCGCGGCCGGCACGTCGAGGAAGAAGAAGCGCCAGTCGCCCGACTCCGAACGCCATGTCCAGTCGTTCGCGCCGAAGAAGCTGCCGTTGTCGTACAACTCGTCCGGCTGTTTCGCGGCGGGGCCGCCGAACGTCGTTGACCCGATGAGCTCGTGCGTCGTCGGATCCTGAGCCTGCGTCGCGGCGACCGCGACCGAGGTCGGGATGACCATCGACTTCGACGCCTGCGTGAGCACCACGGCACCCTGGTACATGCCGTACGGCGTGCTGGCCGGAACCGTCAACGTTGCGTTGAACGAGGTGCCTGCGGCCGCCGTCGCCGGCGCGGTCACCCACGACCAGGGCTGGTTCTCGTAGAAGTCGACCCTGATGTTGAAGTGGGTGATTGGGATGTTCGCGTTGCGCGTCGAGTGCTGCAGGGCGAGGAACAGCCCGTCGGCACCGCGGTGTGCCGGATCGCGAACCATGACCGTCAGCTCGTTCGCGCCGGGCCGGTGGTACATGTAGCGCACGTACTCGCCCTGCTCCATCTCGGAGTGGGCGAAGTCGATGTCGTTGAACCCGTCGATATTCGAGCTCGTCGGCAGGTCGGTGTGGTCGACGATGCCGTTGCCGTTCGCGTCGGTCCACAGCTTGCCGTCGTGGTTGACGTCGTTCCACTTGTATGCGAGCAGGCGCCAGGCCTGATCGGAGCTGTAGTCAGCGTTGCCGTCGAACTCGCTCTCCGCGTAGTTCGCATGGACGACGATCAGGTCCGCGTTCGGGTGCGCAGCGACCTGGCTCGAGAGGTCGACCAGGTAGTCGGGCGCGTTGAAGTTGGACACGCTCTCCTGCGAGACGGGCTTGCTGGTGAACGGGAACGAGTCGGTCGCGACGCGCTTCAGCACGCGGGACGAGACGTTCCACGTTCCGCTGCCGCCGCTGAGCGCGAACGACTGCGTGTCCGAACCGCCAGGCGCGAGCAGCCGCGGGAAAACGGAGTACTTCGTCCCGCGATAGTTGCCGGCACGCCACTGATCGGGAGCGACGGAGGTCGCGGCACCCTTGGCGGCATCCGCGGCCCCGCCCGCGTTCAGCGAGCCGGAGCCCTGCGTGAAGCTGTCGTAGCCGAGGTCGGTCGCGGAGGACTTGAGGAAGTCCTTGACCTGCGCCTGGGTCGGCTTCGCGCCGCCATGCGCCGCCTCGTACGCCTGGTAGACCAGCGCCGTCGCACCGACGACGACCGGCGTCGAGCGACTCGTGCCACCCCAGGTCTCCCACGCATTACGGCCGTCGAGGACGGTGTTCAGCGTTGCGTCGCCCGGCGCGTACGCGCCGTCGGCGACGAGGTCGACACCCGGCTTGGCGGTCGCACCCGGGCCGCGGTTCGACCATTCGATGACGTCGTTGTCGGCGACCTGGCTGAGATTCGCGATCGAATCCCAACCCGTGCCGCCGAAGTTGGTCGACGCGCCGACGTTGATGCCGGCGACCGGCGACGGAGGCGTCGCCGTCCCGTAGCCTGGAGCGCCGTTACCCGTCGAGAACACTGGCGTCGTGTTCGGCCGGCCGGCGTGGATCACGTCGGCCTCTTGGCTCGCCGCGTCGAAACCGTCGTTGTCGACGTCCGACGACCCGTACGAGTTCGAGGTGACGTCGACCCCGTTCCTCGTCGTGAGGTAGTAGCCGAACTCGGTCGAGAAGGCGAACGAGAAGTAGATGTCGCCGAACGGGGCGAGCTTCGCGTTCGGCGCACCGCCGAGAACCGCGCCGGGCGTCTTGCCGAAGTCGGCAAACGTCGGCGCCTTGCCGTTCACGACCGCCTGGCCGACCACATTCGACGCCGTCAGCGTCCCGTGCCCCTCGATCGCCGGATCGAAGTCACCGGACCAGGCAAGGAACGCACCCGGAGCGGGCTTGTCGCCGACACCGAACGTCGTCGGGCCGCCCGGGATGAGCGTGTTGCCGTCCGAGATGTAGTAGAGAAGCCCGCCGGAGAGGTCGGTGTAGCCGTCACCGTTCATGTCGCGGTACGACGCCGGCGAGCTCTTCGTGATCGGCTTCTCGTCGGCGAATGAATAGTCGTCGTTCAGATCGACGTAGACCGTGTCGTAGACGCCCGCGGCGTGCGGATCGGTGACGAGGAACGCGGGCCGCTCGCCGTAGAGCTGGAGTAGGTGGTCGTCCGGATGGCTGCCGAGGCGAACGACGCCCGACTTCGACCACGAGCTCGGGAAGCGGTACTGGTGATCGATCTTCGCGTCCGGCGCGGAGATGTTCCTCGACGGGCCGAGGCGCGTCGCGAACTTCACCGAGCACGTCGCAGGACTACCCGCGGCCGGCGCGCAGGGCGCAGCCGTCGTCCGCGTGTACCACGTCAGGCCCTCGTCGATGAAGTCCGGGGCCAGCAGCAGCACGAGTGTGTCGTACGGATCGAACGCCTTCGGCCAGCCGTTCCAGCCCGGATCCGGCGCGTTCGTCCACGTCTGCCACGTGTTCAACAGATCGGGATGGCCGAAGTCGGTGCCCCCGTCGAGGACGGCTGCGGTGACGCCGGCGCCCGTGTAGCCGGCGCTCCAGGCGCCGTCGAAATTGTGTGTCTTCGCGTCGAGGTACCCCTTGCCCGCGAGAGCGCCGAAGTTCGAGGTCTTCAGCGGCGGCGCCTTGTCGTAGGGAACGTTGTTCTTGCTCCAGAGCGCCTTCGCGTTCTTCATCCCCGACGCGGGAACGCCGAGTTCCGGATCGCCGAACCCGAGCGGCTGCCCGTCCTGCTTGAACTGCACGAGGCCAACCGACACCACACCGGCGAGGCCCGCAAGCTTCACCGACTGCTGAGCCGGGATCCGTCCGACGACGAGCGAGACTTCCCCGGCGGCCGTCGCGTGCGCGTCTGACAGGAGCGCCTCCGCCCGTGCCGTATCACCGCGCATCGACACGAACACCGGGACGGTGGCATTGGATCCGCCGGCGACCTTCGCGGCCAACGCCTTATCCAACTTGCCTTTCGCCGCGTCAGTCGCGGTCTTGATCTTGGCCGGCGTTCCCGACCCCCCTGGCGCGGCCTGTGAGATCGCAGAGCCGGCCAACAACACGACGAGGAGCAGCACGCCGAACAGCGCCCAGCCCCTCCCGACATGTGTCTTCATTCGCTCTCCCCGTTTCTTAGTTGGACATTCGACCGCGGCCGTCCCCGGGGCGGCCACCGCGAGCCGCAGCGTAGCCAGGTCTCAGCAGATGTCAACGGCGATATAGCGACTCCGCTACTCCCTGGGAGAGAACGGCGTCGACTCCGCAACGAACGCCGCATGTCCCGGTTCGCCATAGTCGCGCCTGCAGCAACCCTAGAACCTTGCGAGTGGCGAGTCCAGAAAGCCGTGGACGCGCGTCGCCGGGGCGAACACGGGGTTCACAACCGCACGGATCCCCCGCACAGCGGCACGGCAGAGTGCGCCGTTCTTCAGTGGATGCTAGCGCGGACGGTTTATGGCGACTAGGTGCTGCTGTCCTCTTCGAAGCCCAGCACCTCTGACCGTGCTATCCGCAGCGGCGTAACTCGAGTAGCACGGCAGCCACCCTTGTCGACACGGAACAGAACGTAGTCGCTGCGCAACGTGGGAACGTCAAGTACGCCATGCATCCGAAGCGGCTCATCGCAGGCGCGACGAATCACCGCGACGCCCTGCGTTGTGACGAGCAGGGTGCCGTTATCGCGATCAGTCGAGAGGAACGTGAACCCCACCAGGACGGTCGCTGCCGTCAGCGCGACCGCGGCGAACACAATTAGTGCAGCCGCCCGGGTAATGCGAAGGACGAGCAGGCGCTCTGCGTTGACATCAGCGAGCACGGACTCGACCGTCCCAGCTGCGCCACTCCGCTGCGACCGCGTCCCGACGACCACAGCGGCGAGGAAGACAACCATCGCGGTAAGCCACAGCAACAACGCGATGCCTCCGATCCACCGGGCTGGCTTCGCGCGATCAGTGATGTTCGAGAACACTCCAGCGGCGATCAGCGCGGTCGCGATTGCGCTGGCGATCGTGAACCCAGCCTGCGCACGGCCACGCGCCGCATCGGCAGACCCGAGCGCACGCGCGAGAAGCGCATCGGTCACCTCCCCCGGACTCGGTGCCGACGACACCCTTCGATCCTGGCAGCACCCGCACGCGCGATCAAGGACGCAAAGCCCCGCGAGCGGTTCCACTTCGGGCACAGCCCGCGTAACTCAGCGTTGGCGCATTAGCGCTTCAAGTGCTGCGTTGACCTTGTCGCGCTGCGCTGGCGTGAGTCTCTCCGGGCGAGCGTGGAGGGTTTCGACGAGCTTCCTTGCCGGGACGTAGATGACCTTGTCGCGCTCGACGACGCCGTCGGGAAGCTCGCCCCAGACGGCGACGACGCCTTGCACCCAGACGGCGAGTCCGGTCTCGCGTTCGATGATCTCTTTCATCCTGACCGCCGAGCCCCGGCTGGCGCTGCCGCCAACTCGCAGACGTCCTGCCCGAAGTCCGTTGCTGTCAACGACGGCTGGTTCGCTCAAATGCTTCGAGTCGACGACGAAGACACCTGGCGCGCCGACAAGCACATGGTCCCAGTTGCCGCGACCGTCAGCGATGTCGTGGTAGACGCGCCAGTCGGCTGGGAGTTGGCGAGCTCCTCAGCGGTCCACTGCTCGCCCCAGGCACCCTACGCCCAGCGAAGGGAGTGCGCGTCGAACCCTGCCCTGCGCTCAACCAAGCGGTGCCGCTCGAGGAGGCGCTCCGCTGCTGGCGTTGCGGCGGTTTCGGAGACCATTGTCCCGTCCGGCGGGTCACGCATCTCCCGAAAAGTCCCGTGAATATGCGTGGGCGCCCGGCGAAGTGACCGCGAGGTCAGTCCGGGACGTCGGAGATCTCGACGACGGGCTCGGCGAGACTCCCGTCGATCACCGTGTGGTATCGGCCGGGCGGTGCGTCGTCCGCGATCCAACGACCTTCCAGCAGCCCGTTGATGATCGCGGCGGGGTCCCGGGGCCACTCGATGACGTGCCGTTGCCTGTCTCCGCCTTGCACGCTCTTCAGCGCGCGCTCAAACTGGGCGACCGCAGCGATGACGGCGTCGTCGTCTCGGCTGAGCTCCTCAAGAAAGACAATCGCACGCGCGTCGAGAAGAGCGGAGCTTGCGCCGAAGGAGACGCTGCGGACGGCTTCTTCGAGCCGACCGCTGCGCGACAGCGCGATTGCGGTCAGCGGGCAAGAACGGCGGACGTCGTACGCCTCCCACGAAGCGACGATGTCGCGGAGCACACGCAACCCCTCGGAACCGGCGACGTCGGCGATGTAGGCGTCACGGTCGCCTACCGGCGCGGCGGGCGCGCCGTACTCGATGAGTTCCAGGAGCGCCCGCTGGTGGCCGGCGAGGTCCAATTGCGTCGCTACGCCGCGAGCTCCGACCGAATGCGACTGAGCTCGGACGAGATCCTCTCGGCTCCGAGCACGGGCACTGCCTCGGCCAAAAGCTCGTATGTGACGCCGCCGACGTTCGGCGTTCTCGAGACGACGCGCTTGGCAAGGGCAAGCGTGGAAGGTTCTGTCGTTCGGGAGTGGACATCGACCTGCAACCCGTCCCGCTCCACGCCGCCGGCGATGTGAAGCTCTCCGACTGCCTCCAGATCCAACTCGTCGAGGAAGGCCTCGATGTCGAAGCCGTAGTTCGCAGCGTCGCATTCGAGGTTGTAGACGTCGAGTAGCAAGCCGCAGCCGGTGCGCGCGACGAGCTCGTTCAGAAACGCGGCGTCGCCGAAGTCCCCTGGATAGTCGGGAAGAAGATGAACGATGTTCTCGAGCAGGAACGGGAGTTCGAACCGGCCCTGGATCGCGCGAATACGCTCGACGAGCAACTCGAGGACATCGTGCGTCTTCGGGACGGCGAGCATCGTCCCCAAGTTCGTTCCATCCACGGTCGTGTATCCCAGATGCTCGCTGTGCCACGCGACCGGGAAGTGGTCGAGAAACTCGGCAACGAGATCGAGGTACTGCTCCGAATAGCCGCTCGCCGATCCGATCGACAAACCGACCCCGTGGACGACGAATTCCGTCGCGCCCTTGACCGCCCGAAGCTCGTCCAGGATCGCCGGATCGAGGCGCAGGCCGGCGCCGTCCGGTCGTGCGATCGAGTCAGGCGTGATCTCGAGATAGTCGACGAGCGTCAGCACCCGCTCGAGGAGCTCGGGCGCGCCGCCTTCGTAGGTGAAGCCGATGCGAACCCCATCCGGCTCGATCGGGTCCTCGCGGCGCGCCCCCCTCGCAGTGTCGGGCGCTGAGGTCAGCCTGAGCTCACCGTTACGCCCTCGACCCCGGTTCCGTGGAATTGCTTGACGTTGATCTTCGCCTCGGGATCGACGACGAACGACACGTCGAAACCGAGAAGCCCGCACGCTCTGCAGCCTTGGGGCCCGACTGCGACGGCGCGCTCCAGAATTGCCGCCAGATCCTTGAGTTCGATGCCGTGCTTGACCTGGATCCGGACGGTCGGCCTATCCTGCGCCATAGCGGCTCCTTCTGTTGCAGTTCCTCGGACGCCGCAGGATCCGAGCGACGCGGCGAGTTTAAAGCCGGTCGGTTGCTCGGTCAAGTCACGAGTCGGACGACCCGGGTACGAGTAGTCGTGCGTCTTGACGCGGCCTGCCCGGCGCTCGCGCCGAACGGCAAGCTGAACACGCGGATCCTGCTCGAAGGTGCGCGTCGCCGCCCGAGGCGGCCGGTTCTTGCGTCTCGCCCCGGTCCGGGCTCTTCCGCCTTCCGCGTCGCGTACATGAATGCCGCCGCGCCGCCGAGCAGCGCGTATGAGCTGATCCCGCACCGGCGCACCAACACCGCGGTCGGGGATGCGGAAGCGCACGCCGACCCATCGCAGGTCGCGAAGACGATCGTGCTCTCGACACCGGACGGGTTCGTGCGCGCGGTGCTGCCGGCATCGGAGCGCCTGGATTTGCACAAGGTGCGCCACTTCCTCGGCACGAACGACGTTCACCTGGGGTCGACGGTTCGAGTCCGTCAGAGGGCATCACAAAAGGCCAGCAAATGGCCTTTTTTCTTGGCCGGAGAGCGTGCGACCTCTGCTGCGTCGCTCACCGATCTGTCCCCAAGACCTGTCCCCAGCGACGCGCGGTCTCCTGATTCTTGGCTCTAAGAGACCGCTTCCGAGGCCACCGAGCACCTCCATGCGGAGGTGGGGCCCCAGGGTCTCGCGAGGAGCAAATCAACGAACGAGCTCCACTCACTGGTACTTCTGATCGTTCTGGGCAGCGGTGCATGATGCGTTGATGCGGCAGGACCTTCCCAGGGGAACGGTGACGTTCCTGTTCACGGATATCGAGGGGTCGACGCGGCTGTTGCGGCAGCTCGGGCCGGAGCGCTATGCGGAGGCGCTGGCCGCTCACCGTCGCGTGCTGCGGGATGCGTTCGTCGCTGAAGGCGGTGTGGAGGTCGATACCCAGGGGGACGCGTTCTTCGTCGCTTTCCCGACCGCTGCTGGGGCCACCGCCGCCGCGAGGTTGGGGCAGCAGGCGCTCGCGTCAGGGCCGATCGCGGTGCGGATGGGCCTGCATACGGGAACCCCGACCGTGGCCGCTGAGGGCTACGTCGGGATCGACGTCCATCGCGGTGCCCGGGTCGCCGCGCTCGCCCACGGCGGTCAGGTGATCGTCTCGGCCTCGACCGCGGCGCTACTCGAGGATGAGCCGCTCCGGGATCTCGGACGGCACCGACTCAAGGACTTCGACGCTCCTGCCCGGTTGTTCCAACTCGGCGTCGCCGAGTTTCCCCCGCTGAGGACGCCGGGCGCCGTCGACCTTCCCACCCCGGCGACTCACTTCCTCGGGCGCGAGCGCGAGCTCTTCGAGGCGGCCTCCCTGTGGCTCGACCGCGAGCCGCGCGTGCTGACGATCATCGGTCCCGGCGGCACGGGCAAGACGCGGTTCTCGATCGAGCTTGTCCGGTTCCTGGCGGAGGAGGCGGACGGGGGCACCGTGTTCGTTCCGCTCGCCCCCGTTCGCGCCGCAGCACTGGTTGTGCCTCTGATCGCCGAGCGCCTGGGCGCCTCCGGCGACGATGCCGCCGCGATCGCAACGCGGATCGGTGAGAAGCGAGCCCACATCGTCCTCGACAACCTCGAGCAGCTCCTGCCCGACGCAGCCCGGCCGCTCGCCGAGCTGCTCGCTGCTGCCCCGGCGCTTCGGATCGTGGCGACGAGCCGTGAGCCGCTGCGGATAGCGGGTGAGTCGGAGTTCGACCTACCGCCGATGGACGAGAGTGACGCTGTCACGCTGTTCATCGAGCGCGCGCAGGCGATCCGCGGCGATGTCGGCGACTCGCCGGCCGTGCATGAGTTGATCCGTCGCCTCGATGGCCTTCCGCTTGCGATCGAGCTGGCCGCCGCACGCGTCAAGCTCCTCGGCCCCGAGCAGCTTCTCGAGCGGATCGCGCACCGGCTCGATTTGTTCAAGAGCGGCCGCGACGCCGACGAGCGCCACGCGACGCTGCGCACCACGATCGCCTGGAGCTACGACCTCCTCGACGAGGACGAACAGCGGCTGTTTGCCCGGCTCGCAGTCTTCCGCGGCGGTTCCACTCTCGAGGCGGCCGAAGCGGTCTGTGGCTCGAACCTCGACACGCTTGCGTCGCTGCTCGACAAGAGCCTCGTCCGGCGCCGCCCCGATGCGAACGGGGACGAGCGTTTCTGGATGCTCGAGACGATCCGCGAGTTCGCACGGGAGCGCCTGAACGCCTCGGGTGAGGAGGATGCCCTGCGCCGGCTCCAGATCGAGTGGCTGCTTGATCTCGCCGATCGCGCGGGTACGAGCGCGACCGTCGGCGTCCCCGGCAAGTGGGACGTCGATCTCGTCGCGCCGGAGATCGACAACGTCCGCGCCGTGCTCGATTGGGCGGCCGAGCATGACCCCGAGCGTGGCCTCGCCCTGGCCGCGTCGCTCGAGGGATTCTGGCTCGTTCGCGAACCCAGCGAGGGCGCGTCACGTCTCGAGTCACTCCTCGCACGAACCCCGGACGCCGAACCGGAACTGCGCGGCCACGCGCTTCGGGCACTCGCCGGTGCGCTCGGCCTCTGCGGCGAATACGACCGGGCCGCGTCCGCGTACCGGCAGAGCCTTGAACTCTTCGTCGCAAGCGGCAACGAGATCCAGACGGCGAACCTTCGCTACCGCGTCGCCGGACAAATGGTGACGATGGGCGAGACTGCCGCCGCGTGGCCGCTGCTCGAGGAATCACTCCGTACGTTCCGGCAGCTCGGCCTGCCTCGCGGCGAGGCACAGGTACTCGGATACCTCGCGGAGAAGCCCCACGGAGAGGGCGATCTCGCGCGCGCGATCGAACTCGCCCTTGAGAGCGCCGCGATCGCCCACGAGATTGACTGGGGATGGTGGGAGAGCTGGCAGCTCGCCGCCGCCGCCGAATTCGAGCGCGAGCGCGGAGATCTCGATGCCGCCGAAGGTCATGCGCTCCGCTGCCTCGAGCTCTCCCTGAGCCTCGGTGACCGTCGGCGCGCAGTGCTGACGGCGGGCAAGCTTGCCGTCATCGCCGCGGAACGCGGGGACGCCGAGCAGGCCGGCCGCCTCTGGGGGGCGATCGAGAGCGAACACGCGTCCAGGCCCGTCCGAGAGTGGGACAACCACCGCGAGGAACTCGAAGCCCTCGTCCTCGGCACGGATGGACCCGAGTTCGCTCGGGCGCGCACGGAGGGCCGTCTGCTCTCAATCGCCGAGGCGGCCGGCCTCGACGCCCGCTAGCTGGTTCCGACCCGCGTCCCAAAGCCCCCACGACGGGACAACTCAGACGCCGTCGCCATAGATAAAGGCCATCTTGGGGACCGATTTTGGGGAAGGTTCGGAGCTTCTCGGGGAGATTCAAGGCGTGCTGGGGAGGGGATCGCCTCGCGGCTGAACACGTCGGCCATTTGATGCGCTCGTAGCGCAGCGGGCACTGCGACGTGCCCGGATCCGTTCCGCGCGCTCGAGGAACTCATGGGACGGCACGGTCACGGGATGGCTCTACGCAACTGTCTCATCGACGGGCGGAGCATCTCCGTACGAGTCGTCGATCACTCGGACACCGATCTGCGCGATCCAGTGCCGGTGGTCGTAGTCTCCCTGCCGCCAGAGGTCGCTGCGACCGACCTGATACGCGACGAGGCCGGCAACGGTGTCACGCAGTCGCGCGAGCCCGGTCGCGTTGGAGATGTGCATGAGCGCGAACGCACGGAAGAAGTTCACTCCGGCGGCGTGGACGGTCGTCGGGTGCGTCACTGGCTGCACAACGAAGCGTGGCGGGAGCCGCTGACGAACGTACGCGCGTGATTCGTCGCCGAGGACGTCGCCGAGCGCGGCGAGTCGCATGAGGGCAGGCGCCATGAACTCGACTACGTCCTTCGCGTCGGAAGAGACCGGTAAGGCGTCATCGACTTGCCGGTTCTTGAGGAAGTCGTGCGCTGCGTCGTGCGTGAATGCGAGCAGCGTCTCGTCTCGCGTATGCCGCGCCCACAGCACGAGGTGAATGAGCGCCCAGGACAGGTTGTGATGAGTGTCGCTCGTCGCAAGCTCAACCGCCCGCTCGGCGTCGAGCGTCTCGACGAGGTCGCGAATGCGTTCGCTTGCGAGGTCGCCGAGCGGGCGCAGCTCGCGACTTCCGGTTGCCTCCTCCTGAGTCCGAACGAGCGCGAGCACCCAGGCGAAGCCGTACGGGTTCTCCTGGCGCTCGATCTCAGCGGAGCGCATGTAATCGAGCTCGGCTGCGACCAGCTCGGCGCGCGCATGCTGCTGTGCGGCTTCAAGGTAGAGGTCGGAGCCGGTGCGGCGGTACAGGGCATAGAGGGAGTAGACGCCATGGACGGCCGAGTGCCAGTCGAAGCAGCCGTGAAACATGGGGCTCGGCGTGTCCTCGTTGCCCACAGCGGACAGGATGGGGGGAGCGAGCGCATGCAGCAGCTCCTCCCGCTCCTGCTCGAAGCGGCGCCAGGTCATGCGGCGGACCGCTCGTCGAGCGGCTGCTCCAGCGGGAAATGGCAGGCTGCGAGGTGGTTCGCGCCGAACGGACGCAGCGGCGGTTCGATGTCGCGGCAAATGTCCTGTGCGCGCGGACAACGGGTGTGAAAGCGGCATCCTCGTGGTGGCTCGACCGCCGAGGGCAGTTCGCCGCGGATCGAGGTGTGCTCCTTGGCCCGCTCGTGCGCCGGATCGGGCAGCGGGATCGTCGCGATGAGAGCTGCGGTGTAGGGATGGGCGGAGCGTTGGTACACGTCCTCGGACGTTCCGATCTCGACGAGCTTGCCGAGGTACATGACACCGATCAGGTCGGAGACGTACCGGACGACTGTCAGGTCGTGAGAGATCACGACGTATGTCAGGCGGTGGCGCTGTTGCAGCTCGCGCATCAGGTTCAGGACCTGCGAGCGGATCGAGACGTCGAGTGCGGACACGGGCTCGTCCGCGACGATCAATCTCGGATTGAGCGCGAGGGCGCGGGCGAGCCCGATCCGCTGGCGCTGCCCGCCCGAGAACTCGTGCGGATAGCGGTTCGCCGCGTCGCGGGGAAGGCCGACCTCCTCGAGCAGCCGGCGGACGGTCGCGGTCCGCTCGGCGCGAGAGAAGAGCCGCTGCACCGCGAGCGGCTCGCGCACGATCGCGCCGACTCGCATGCGTGGGTCGAGCGACGCGTACGGATCCTGGAAGACGAGTTGACGGTGGCGCTGAAGACGGCGCCGCTCGCGCCGCCCGAGCTCCCCGAGATTGCGGCCCTCGAAGACGATCGAGCCCGAGGTGGGCCGCTCGAGCCCGACGATCATGCGGCCAACGGTCGTTTTGCCGCAGCCCGACTCGCCCACCAGCCCGAACGTCGCTCCCTCGGGCACCTTCAACGAGACTCCGGAGACGGCGTGTACGGCGGCGACCCGTCGCTGCAGGATGCGCGAGGTCACCGGGTACTCCTTCACGACGTCGCGCAGCTCGAGGAGGACCTCGCTCACGGGCCGACCTGCGACTTGCTCACTGCAGGCTCCTGCTGCACGGGATGGACGCACGCGTGGAGGTGCTCGGGAGAGCCGACGAGCAGCGGCACCTCGGCGACGCACTCTTCCGTCGAGTACGCGCAGCGTGTCGCGAAGCGGCAACCGCGAGGCAGACGGGACAGATCCGGCGGCTGGCCCGGGATGCTGTACAGCGCCTCATCCCGGCTAGTCGTCATCCGCGGGATCGAGCGGAGCAGCGCTTCCGTGTATCGGTGGCGGGTCTCGTAGAAGATCTGGTTCGTGGTGCCCGCCTCGACGAGCTTGCCCGCGTACATGACGAGCACGCGGTCGGCCTGACCGGCGACCACGCCGAGGTCGTGCGTGATCAGGAGAACCGCCATCCCGATCTCTGCGCGCAGGCGCGCGAGTAGCTCGAGGATCTGATCCTGCGTCGTGACGTCGAGCGCGGTCGTCGGCTCGTCGGCGACGAGCAACGCGGGCTCGCACGCGAGCGCGATGGCGATCGAGACGCGCTGGCGCATTCCGCCCGAGAGTTGATGGGGGAAGCGGTCGAGCTGTCGCTTGGGGCTCGGCAGGCCGACGAGTTCGAGCAACTCGGCCGCTCGCCCGCGCGCGCCCCGTGCCGATGTGTCGCGGTGGATGCGCAGCGGCTCGGCCACCTGGACGCCGATCGGCATCGTCGGGTTGAGGGAAGTGAGCGGGTCCTGGAAGACGATGCCGATCCGGTTGCCCCGCAGCTTGCGGACCTGCGCCTCCGGGAGTGCCGCCATCTCGCGGCCCTCGAGCTGGATCGAGCCGCCGACGATCGCGCCGCCCGCGGGGAGCAGTTGGAGCAGTGCCAGCCCGATCGTCGTCTTGCCGCAACCGGACTCGCCGACGAGGCCGACGGTCTCGCCCGGGCCGATCGAGAAGGACACGCCGTCGACCGCGTGCACGGTCGCGCGCCGTAGCGCGATGTCGACCCGCAGGTCGGCGACCTCGAGCACCGGGGAACTGCCGGCGGTCACCGGCGGCGCAGCCTCACCTCGAAGGCGTCGCGCAGGGCGTCGCCGATGAAGTTGAAGCAGACGACGGTCAGCACGATCGCGACCCCCGGCGGGTAGACGAGCCACCAGTAGCCCGAGTAGGTGTAGTTGAGACCGTTGGAGAGCATGCCGCCCCAGTTGGCGGCCGGCGGCGGGATGCCGAGGCCGAGGAAGCTGAGCGCGGCGACGACGAGGATCGCGTCGGCCACCTGGAATGTCGCGTTCACGGCGACCGTCCCGATCGTGTTCGGGACGATGTGACGGAGGACGATCCGCGTCGAACCGCCGCCCATGACCTTGACGGCCTCGACGTACTCGCGTGTTCGGAGGCTGAGCGTCTCGGCGCGGACGAGCCGCGCCGGCACGAGCCACGCGATCAGTCCCACGACCAGGATCAGCGAGCCGACGCTCGGCACCGTCACGCTCGCGAGGAAGAGCAGGAGGAACAGCGCCGGGATGGCGAGGATCGCGTCGACGATCCGCATCATGATCCCGTCGAAGACACCGCCGAGGTAGCCGGAGATAGCGCCCCAGAGCACGCCGAACACGACGGCGACGAGCGCCGCGCCGAGCGCGACCTCGAGCGACGTCTGCCCGCCGACCATCAGCCTGCCGAGCTGGTCGTAGCCGACGTCGTCCGTGCCGAGCAGGTGGGCGCGGCTCGGAGGCTGGTTCGCCTCCGCGATGTTCGTGTGGATCTGATCGGTGTGGTAGATGTGCGGGCCGACGAAGCAGAAGAGCACGATCAGCACGATCATGATCGCGCTGGCGAGCGCGAGCTTGTTCTCGATGAAGACGTCCGCCGCGAGCCGGAGCGCCCCCTCCTGCGGGACGGCCTCCTCGGCGGCGATCCCCTCTGCGATCTGCATGTCGACGGCCATCGCCGTCAGCTTCTCGTGTAGCGGACGCGGGGATCGAGCAGCGCGTAACAGATGTCGGCGAGCAGCGACCCGATCACCGTCGCCGCGCCGACGACCAGCGTGACTCCGAGAAGCACCGGGTAGTCGCGGGCGACGGCGGCGTTGTAGTAGAGGAGCCCCATCCCGGGATAGTTGAAGACCTCCTCGCTGATCAACGTCCCGGCGAAGATGAACGGCAGCGCGACGCCGACGAGCGTGACCACCGGGACGAGCGCGTTCCTGAGGACGTGTCGATACGCGACGCGCCTGGTCGACGCGCCCTTCGCCCGCGCGGTTCGGACGTAGTCCTGCAGCAAGTTCTCGAGCGTCGACGAGCGGACGTAGCGGCTGAAGAACGCGACCGACACGAGCACGATCGTGGCCACCGGGAGGACGAGCCCCTCGGGGTGCGAGACGATGTCCTTGAAGTTCCCCTGCGGCGCCTGCGCGGGGAAGATCTGCCAGTGGATCGCGAACACCGTGATGAGGATGAGCGCGAGCCAGAACGCGGGCGTCGAGTAGAAGATGAACGTCAGCCCGGTGAACACGTAGTCGACCGGCTTGTTCCGTCGTAACGCCTGCAGGAAGCCGAGCGGGATCGCGATCAGCAGGGCGATCAGCACCGAGATGCCCGCGAGCAGGACTGTCTTCGGCAGTCTGTCGCTCAGCAGCTGCGCGACCGACTCGTTCTGGTGATACGAGAAGCCGAGGTTGCCGTGCAGGACCGAGTCGAGCCAGTGCCAGTACTGCACAGGCAGGGGCTTGTCGAGGTAGTGCTGCTTGTTGAACTGCTCGATCGACGTGTTCGTCGCCATTGGGCCGAGCACCGCGCGCGCGGTTCCGCCCGGGAGCTCGTGGAGCAGCACGAAGACGATCACCGAGACGAGCAGCAGGACGACGACGGCCTGGCCGACGCGGCGGACGACGTAAGCGGTCATCTGGCGACTACCGGGCGCGGGCGCCCGCGCAACATTGCGCGGGACGCCCGCGCCCGATCCTCACTTCGAGAACGACCAATCCTCGGGCGTGAGCGAGAGGATCGGGCTCTGCACCACGCCCTTGAGCGATTTCTTGATCATCGACAGCTGGTTGGGTCGGTAGGGCATCCAAAGGACGCCGAGCTGCTTCGCCATGTAGTCCTGGAACTTGCGCATCGGTGCCAGACCGGCCTTCCGCTGGACGCCGTGAATGTTCGCGTTGTTCGTGTTGTCGCAGTACTGGCCGAAGTTCGCTCCGGAGCCGCAGAGGAACTGCTGGTCGCCGACCGGAATCGGGTTGACGCCGTACAGCCAGCCACCTCCCCAGAACCCGATGTCCCAGGTGCACGACGCGCCCGGCTTGCACGGCGAGACGTCTGCGATCACCTGGTTGAAGGGCCCCGACGACAAGTCGAACTTCACGCCGACCTTCGAGGCGGCCGACTTCCACGCCTGAACCTCCTGGCTGACGATCGTGTCGCCGGTCGCGTACTCGAGCTTGAACTCGAGCTTGGCTCCCTGGCTCACGCCGGTGCCGCAGTTGCCGTTACAGACGCTGACGCCGTCGGGGTTGACCGTCCAGCCGTGGGACTTCAGCAGCGCCGCCGCCTTCGTCGGGCTGTACTTGTACGGCGTGCTCTTCGTGTACGAGCTCACATACGGGTTCGACGGCTTCAGCGGAACGGGGCCGTTGGTCGGCCAGCCGAAGCCCTTGAAGAGACCCTTCACGAAGCCGGGCTGGTCGATCGTCATCTGGAGCGCCTGACGGATGTACAGCTGCTTGAAGAGCGGCCCGGTCGTCGGGTTCGCGAAATTGACGGGCATGTAGTTGATGCCCCACTGGATCCACGGCCTGAAGGTGTACCCCTGCTTCTCGAGCGCGCCCGCCTGTGCGACCTCGGACTGAGGGATATAGCCGTAGTCGATGCCGCCTGTGCGAAGCACGTTCAGCTCGGCCTGCTCGGTCGTGAACGGCTGCTCGACGAACGCGCCGAGCTTCGGCTTCACCCCTCCCGAGTAGCTCGGGTTCGGCACGAACTTGGAGTAGCCGTCCGTGCGGTAGTCGGACAGCTTCCACGGGCCATCGACGACCTGCCAGAGCGGGTTGGAGGCGTAGGTCGACGCCGACTTGGACTCGCCGATCAGGAAGTTGTAGACGGCGGTCGCGCCCGCGGTCGTCCGATCCCAGTTGCCGACGGGCCCGCTACTCGACTTCTTGTCCCACGCATGCTGCGGGATCGGCATCAACTGCGAGAGCTGGTTGCCCGTGAACCAGACCGGCGAGTAGGCGCGGTCGAGCACGAGCGTGAACTTCCGGGGGTTCACGACGATCACCCGCTTGACGCTGTCGGGAATGTCGCCCGGGAGGTAGGCCGCCCAGTTCTTCTTGTTCGCCTTCAGCAGGTTCATCAGAAAGGTGAAGTCTCGTGCCGTCACCGGCTTGCCGTCGGACCACTTGTACGGCTTGAGCGTGATCGTGACCCGCGTGTTCCCCTTCGTGTAAACAGGCGCCTGCGCGAGGCTGGCGGCCTCGTTCAGCACCGGCTTGCCGGCCTTGCCGTACATGTAGAGCGGGCGCCACATCAGGCGCTGGAACTGCTCGATGTTGGCCACCGAATAGTGCGCGCCGTCCACGATCGGAAAGATGAAGTCAGGTGTCACTCCCGGACCTAGTGCGAACGTCGCCGTGGCGCCGGCGCTGGTGCGAGTCGTGGTTCCGCCTGCCACGCCCACGATGAGTGCGGCGGTCGCCGCAACGGCCAACAACGCTGTCGCGACTCGCGTCGAATTGCTCAGGCTCATGCGGTCAACCGTCCTTTCTCGGCACGCGTTGTGCCTCCACCCAGGATTGTTGAACGTGTGACTAGTTCGACGCTAACATCTGGCCCGCGTCTGACGCAAACCCTTGTGGTGACGAGACCGGTGTCAGGTTGCGCTGACGCCGGCGCCGATCATGCGCTCGGCCTCGGCGAGGTACGCCTTGAGCTCTGCGGCCGCCGCCCGCCGGTCGCCGGCCAGCAGCAGCTCCGCGATCGCCCGGTTCCGGGGAACGAACGGCCGGAAGAAGTCCGGAGCGTGGGCCACCTTCGCAAAGGCGAGCCGCAGCTCGGCGTCGATGACGCGGAAGAAGTTGGTGATGCGCTCGCTGCCGATCAGCTCGACGAGGTGCTGATGGAAGGCGATGTTCAGCGTCGCGACCTCTTTCCAGTTCTCGTCCTTCACCGCCTGCTCGGCGGCCTCGACGAGCCGCAGCAGGCCCTCGATCGCTTCCCGCGGCGCCTGCGAGCTGTACTCGACCGCCATCAGCTCGAGCGGCTCGCGCGTCCGGTAGAGGTCGTGCACGTCCGACTCGTCGACCTCGCGCACCGCGACGCCGCGATGAAGCGTGTACGCGACGAGGCGCTCACGACCGAGCAGACGGAACGCCTCGCGCAGCGTGTTCCGCGAGACGTCGAGCGAAACGACGAGCTGCTGCTCGCGCAAAGGCGTTCCCGCCGGGAGGTCGCCCCGGATGATCAGCTCCCGCAGGACGTCCGCGACGCGCTCGGCCGTGCTGCTCCGGTCGATTCGCATCTCGGCGCTCGAACCGAGCTCGACCAGCAGCTCTTCCCCTCCGGCCGGGCTGTTCTCTCGTGCGCGCGCCACTCTCAACCGCCGACGTTACGCGAGGCGTCGGCGTGCCCCTCCGCCGAGCCTTCGGCGGCGCCCCAGCCGCCGCCGCCGGGCGTCAGGACCGACACGGTCTGTCCCGGGCGAAGCTCCGCAGTGTGCTTCGGCGGGACGGGCACGCCGTCGACGAGATTCTCTCCGCAGGCACCGGCCGAGCCCTCGTCCCTTCCGGCGGGCGCATGCCGCCGTCGATCCGTGAGCAGCGAGAGGGTTGCCGGCTCGAGCACGCGCACGCGCCGCTCGATTCCGTCGCCGCCGCGGTGAAGGCCCCTGCCGCCCGAGCCGTAGCGAAGCTGGTAGCGCTCGACGCGCAACGGGAACTCGAGCTCGAGCGCCTCGATCGGCGTGTTGAGCGTGTTGCTCATCCCGACGTGGACGCCGGACGGACCGGGCCCGGCACTGCTCGCGCCCTGGCCCCCACCGATCGTCTCGTAGTAGGTCCAGTCGGAGCCCCCGATGATCACGTTGTTCATCGTCCCCTGCCCTTCGGCCGGAAGGTCGATTGCGTGCGCGAGCGCGGCGAGAACGACATCGGCGAGCCGCTGGCTCGTCTCCACGTTGCCGGCGACCACGGCCGCAGGACTATGCGCGTCGACGAGCGAGGGCGACGGGACCCGTACCTCCAGCGGAGCCGCGCTGCCGGCGTTGATCGGCACGTCGGCCGGCAGCAGCACACGCAGCGCGAACAGGCAGGCGGATCGGGTGACGGAAAGCGGGCAGTTGACGTTCCCCGCGACGGGGCCCGACGTGCCGGCGAGGTCGACGAGCATCGAGTCGCCGTCGATCGTGACCGCGACGCGGATCGGGATGTCGACGTCGTCGACGCCGTCGCCCTCGACCTCGCCAGCGGCCGTGTAGGTCCCGTCCGGGAGCGTGTGGAGGAGGTCGCGCGTCCGGCGCTCGCCGTAGGCGATCACTTCGTCGCAAGCCGAGCGCACGAAAGCGAGTCCGTGTCGATCGACGAGCGCGCGCAGTCGCTCGGCGCCGACGGAGTTCGCCGCAACCTGGGCGAGCAAGTCGGCGCGGCGAATCGCCGGAGTCCGCACGTTCGCGAGGACGAACTCCAGCACGTCGTCGACGACGACGCCGTCGCGAACCAGCCTGATCGGTGGGATGACGAGCCCTTCCTGGAAGATCGTTCGCGACCCGCTCGGCATCGATCCCGGCGCCATGCCGCCTACGTCTGAGTGGTGCGCGCGGTTCACGGTGTAGCCGACGATCTCGCCGACCGCCTCAACGGGAGTGACGAGCGTGACGTCCGGTAGGTGCGTGCCGCCGCGGTACGGGTCGTTGAGAACGAACACGTCTCCCGGCGCGGGGTCGCGCTCGCGCACGGCGCGCACGGAGTCGTACATCGCCCCGAGATGAACAGGGATGTGCTCCGCCTGCGCGACCATGCGCCCCGCTTCGTCGAAGAGCGCGCACGAGCAGTCGCGACGCTCCTTGATGTTCGACGAGTAGCTGCTACGGACGAGCACGGCTCCCATCTCCTCGGCGATGCCGGCGAGCCCGCTGACGAAGACAGACAGCGTGACCGGGTCGAGCGACGCCTTCGCCGAAAGCAGGGTCGTGCGCGTCACGACCGCTCGAGCACGAGCGCGCCCGCAGCGTCGAGCGAGGCCCGCCAACCGGGCCGCACGACGCACGTCGCCTCGGGGAACTCGATGATCGAAGGACCGTCGAACGCCTCGCCGGTCCGGATCTCGTCGCGCACGCGCACGGGCACCTCCGCCCAAGCGCCGTCGAAGTAAGCGGCGCGCATCCGATCAGACGCTCTACTCGGACGCTCCGGTAGACGGAGCTCCGGCTTTGGCACGACTTCGGCAGCGGCGAGCCTGAGGCTCACAATCTGGACGTCCTCGCCGGACATTGCGAATCCGTAGCGTCGCTCGTGAGCATCCGCGAAGCGGTCGGCGAGCGCGCCGAGGTCGTCGGCCGGGACCGTCAGCTCGAACGACTGCCCGCGGTAGCGGAGGTCGGCGAGCCGTCGCAACTCCGGGTTCGCGAGATCGCGGACGGCTCTGTCCTCGAGTCCAGCGAAGCCGGCCTCGAGCGCGGCGCGGTCGACGTGCGTGAGGTCGCTGAAGAATGCCGCGACGTAGTCGCGGCGGAGGTCCGAGATCGCAAGCCCGAGCGCGCTCAGGACGCCTGCTGCACGGGGCACGAGCACCGTCTCGATTCCGAGTTCTTCCGCGAGCGTGCATGCGTGCATACCGCCTGCGCCGCCGAATGCGACCAGCGCGAAATCGCGTGGGTCGAAGCCGCGCTCGACGCTGATCACGCGCAGGGCGCGCGCCATCTCGGCCTCGGCCACGGTCACGACCCCCACCGCGATCCCGAGTGGCGTCATGCCGAGGGCCGCCGCGACCCCGGCGATGGCCGCCTCGGCCCGGCTCCGTTCGAGCACGATCTCCCTGCCGAGCCGTGCTCCGTCGGCCAGGTAGCCGAGGAAGAGGTTGGCATCCGTCACGGTCGCGTCGACGCCCCCGAGTCCGTAGCTCGCCGGACCGGGCTCCGCGCCCGCCGAACGCGGCCCGACGCGCAACGCTCCGCCGTCGTCGGCCCAGGCGATCGACCCACCGCCGGCGCTGACGGTGTGCAAGTCGACCATCGGGTGCTTGATCGGGACACCGCCGATCACCGCGCCGGTCGTCGTCTGCACCTCTCCGTCGACCACGAGCGCGACATCCGTGCTCGTCCCGCCCATGTCGAAGCTGAGCACGTTGCGGAAGCCGCTCACCGCGGCGGCGTACGCGGCGCCGACGACGCCTGCGGCAGGTCCCGGAGAGCACGCACGCCGAGGCCCTTTGGGCGACCCCGTCGAGATCGATGACTCCTCCCGACGACTGCATGACGAGCGGCGCGGGCGCTTTCGCCGCGGCGAGCCGCTCGCCCAGGCGCCCGAGATATCGGTTGAGCAGCGGCCTGAGGTATGCATCCGCGGCGGTCGTCGAGAAGCGCTCGTACTCGCGAAACTCCGGTAGCACCTCGCTGGAGAGCGAGACCTCGACGCCGGGCAACTCGGACCGTAGAGCTCGCCGACCCGTCGCTCGTGGGCCGGGTCGAGAAACGAGAAGAGGAAACAGACGGCGACCGCCTCCACCTCGGCGGCACGCAGGGCCTCGATGGCCGCCGACACGTCGCCTTCTTCGACCGCGAGCTCTTCGCCATCCGGGCCGACTCGCTCGCGAACCGTGAAGCGCAGCTCGCGCGGAACGAGCGGCTCAGGAGGAGCCTTCGTCAGGTCGTAGAGTGCCGGACGCGTCTGTCGCGCGATCTCGATCACGTCACGGAAGCCTTCGGTCGTCAGTAACGCCGTGAGCGCACCGCGACGCTCGAGAAGCGCGTTCGTCGCGACGGTCGTGCCGTGGGCGAAGGCTGCGATCGAAGCGCCGTCGATGGAGATCTCGTCAAGCGCCGCGATCGCGCCGGCAGACTGGTCGGCCGGCGTCGAGAGTACCTTGGCGACCTGCAATTCTCCTTCGATGAGCGCGACGAGATCGGTGAACGTCCCGCCGACGTCGACGCCGACGCGCGGGCCGGCCAGCTGAGAGGTTGCATGCATAGCCGCGACGATGTTAGCGTCGAACCAGTCACATGTTCAACAATTTGCCGAGAGTCGATTGACCGCCCTTGTGACCGGTTTCGGCCGGTTCGCGAAGGTCGAGCGGAACCCGAGCGCGTTGATCGCCGGCAACCTCGACGGCACCCGGATCGGCGGGCACGAGGTCGCGGGTCGTGTCCTGCCGGTCTCCGCCGAGACGACTCCCGGGGCCGTCCGCGATGCGCTCGCGGAGACCGAGCCCGAGATCCTGCTGCTGCTCGGAGTCGCTCCCGGCCGCGCGGCACTCGCGGCGGAGCGCGTCGCCGTCAACGTCCTCGACTTCGAGGAGCCGGACAACGACGGCGCGCTCCCCGTCGACTTGCCGATCGAGGTCGACGGTCCGGCCGCCTACTTGGCGACGCTTCCACTCCGCGCGATCGTCGAGGCGTGGCACGAGGCGGGCATCCCCGGCTATCTCTCCAACACCGCGGGCACGTACCTCTGCAACGCTGCGTTCTACGCCGCCCTGCACGCAACGGCGGACGCGCCTCTCCCGGTCGGTTTCATCCACCTCCCGAGCCTCCCTGCCGAAGTTGCCGGACAGCGCCCGCCGGAGCCGAGCATGCCGCTCGAGACCCAGATCGCAGGCGTTCGGATCGCTCTCGAAGCGACGGTCGCCGCCCTCGTCGCGTAGTGGCCGCCCGTCTGTCCGTCTGTCTCACGTTCGACTTCGATGCATTGTCGCCGTGGGCGTTCGGAATGGCGAACGGCAACGTGGCCGCTCTGTCACGAGGCGAGTTCGGAGCCGTCGCCGTTCCGCGCATCCTGGCTTTGCTCGAGCGCAAAGGCATCGCGGCGACGTTCTTCGTCCCGGGTCACACCGCCCTCGCCTATCCCGAGCTCGTTCGAGAGATCCACGCTGCTGGCCACGAGCTCGGTCACCACGGCTGGGTGCACGAGCCGCTCTCGCAGCTCGAGCCCGGACCCGAGCGCGAGCTCCTCCTTCGCGGACTCGACGCACTCGACCGTGTGGCCGGGGTCAAACCGGTCGGCTACCGCGCACCCTCGGTGGACGTGAGCGTTGCCACGGTCGAGATCCTCCTCGAGCACGGCTTCGTGTACGACGCCTCGTTCTCGGGCTCCGATTTCGAGCCGTACTACCTGCGTACTCGCGACGCGTTCCCCGCAGGCGCCGAATACGAGTTCGGCGAGAACGTCGATCTCGTCGGCATTCCGTTTTCGTGGGCCCTCAGCGACTTCCAGTACTTCGAGTTCGTTCCCGGCGTGACCGGACGCCAGGACGCGCCGTCGAAGGTCTACGAGATCTGGCGCGCGGAGCTCGAGTGGGCGCACGGCAACGTTCCCGGCGGCGTCTTCGACCTGTGTATGCACCCGCAGGCGATCGGCAGGGGCCCGAGGCTCGCGATGCTCGAGGATCTGATCGATGCCGCAACGAGCCTCGACGGAGTCGCCTTCGAGCGGCTGGGGGATTACGCCGCCTGCTGGCGGCGCGAGCATCCGCTCGCCGAGTGGCTTCGGAGCAAACCGGTCCACGCACGCCGCTCGCTGTCAGCCGGCGGGTGAGAGCCCGGAGGCAGAGCCGAAGCTCGACGTTCTTGGCTTCAACAGGCGGTTCTAAACCGCGCTGACCCCTCCATCACTTCCGAGACACTGAACATGTACGCGCTTCAGAGCCTTCCGCGCACCGGAACCCCAGGTGCGACGACCGTGCCATGCCGCCGCAAGCTTCGGTCGGCGGCGGTCCGACGCGAAGTCGACTAGACCAGGAGTTCCCCGCAAGCGCGGCAGCGGACGGGGCTGCCTTCGAGCTCGCGCCCGCAACCGGGGCATGTCGCCGCGCCCGACCCCGATGGCGTCGCGGCTACCGCGTGGACGCGGGCGAGCAGCTCGTCGCAGAGATCGAGCAGGCGGATCGCGTCGGCTGCGAGTCGCCGAGTACCTCCGCGAGCCGCTTCGCGAGAACACACGCGTGCGTGAGCGCGTCGACGTCGCGCCGCTGCTCGGCTTCCGACGCGGCGTTGAACAGCAGGACGAGCGAGTTGGACGCCGTTCGCTTCTTCCGTACCGAGGCCGGACCTTGATTCATCCGTCGTGCGCTGGCTGCTTATGCCGATGGGCCGCTACGGCTGGACGGTGAACGGGCGCATCATGTCGTTGTCTTCGTGCTCGACGATGTGGCAGTGGTAGACGTAGGTTTGCGGCGCGGTCACGCCGGCGGGTAGCTCGTATCTGGCGCGGATGGTGGTGAAGTAGCCAGGGTTGGCCTTGATGGTGTCCTTGAAGCCGCGCTCGTCGGGCGGCTCCATCGGCCCGGTCGCATAGGGGTCGGGTCGATTCCGCCGGGGACACCGCCGCCGGCGGCGGGCTCGTTGGCTTCGTCGTAGGCTGCCGCGTCGAAGGGGTGCGGCCGATCACCTGGAAGGTGACGAGGTGGCTGTGCATCGGGTGCGTGTCCGCGGTCAGGTTGACGTACACCCAGTCCTCGACAGTGCCAACCCTGGGTGCCTCCGTCACCGGGGCGTCGAAGTGGACACCGTTCAGGTTCAGGAACCAGGTCGGCTCGTCGACATCGAGCTCGTTCAGGGTGATGTAGCGCGTCCGCACCGGTTCGGGCAGGTCGGCCTTCCGCCCCGGCAGGCTCGACGGAATCCTGCGCTGGCCCGGCCGGCTCACTAAGTGGCCGACGCGGATCTGCATCGCCTGTTCCAGCGAGGGGGCCGGCGTCGTGACCGGCTTCCTCGGGTTGTGGTTCTTCATCACCAGTCGGGCGCCTGCGAACTTGCTGAAGTCGACCAGCACGTCGGCCCGCTCTGCCGGGGCGAGCATCAGCTCTTTCACCGGCACCGGCCTGTCTTGCGCAGCAGCTACGGCGAGTTCACGGGCGCCGGCACGGACAGCGCGTCACACTCTTGCTGGGGATCGCACTGGCCGGTTGCCTCCTGGCCGGGGCGCTCATCGGCTCGAGGAGCGGCCACCGGCCGATGTCGGAACGTGGCGTTGGGGGCACACGCGCAGTTCAACCGCTGCCTCTCTATTGGTGGGTTCCAGCGGGATTCGACGCTCTCAATCGCCTCCTCGTCAGCGGCCATTCCTATCCGTCGATGGCGTGGCCGTGAATCAACTGCCGCGACAGGGCGGGCAAGGTCGAGCCGGGCTTTGTCATGCTCCGGGGCGCCCGCGCCAGGCGGGCGAAAGGAGGAGGAGAGATGAAGCGACTCGTCACGGCGCTCGCGGCGCTCGGGACGGCGGTGCTCGTGGTCGCGATCGCGCCGGTCGCGGGATCGAGCAGCTCGCCCTGGAGCTCGAGCGTCTCGTTCACGAACGTCGTCGCCAGCTCGCCGACGAGCGGCGGCGGCTATCCGGTGCCTGCAGGCTCGCGGGTCCCGGAAGCGGGGACGTGCGGGCCGGGGCCGTTCGACGCGAACCACTCGGAGTCGTGGCTCGCCGTGCAGCCGGGGACGGAGGACATCCTCGGGACGTCGAAGTTCTTCTTCGACAAGTACTCGACCTTCTACATGTTCTACCTCGGCGCCTACCAGATGCCTGGAGGGACTCCGTCCGGGGACAACCAGCTCCAGGGCTACGACTGCGTCTCGACCGGGACGCAGGACATGCCGCCGAGCTGGACGGACACGACCGACCCGAACGTCGACTTCGACACGCAGGGGCGCGCGTACCAGACCGTACTTGCCTTCAACTCGTTCTTCGACGCGACGAAGCTCCATCCCGACGGCGAGGTCGATGTCTCGTACAGCGACGATCTCGGCCGCCACTGGGTGAAGGGAAACGGCGGTATGCCGCTCGAGCCGTCGAACAACGCCTCGGCGAAGCAGCTCGGCCACGTCGAGGACAAGCAGTGGATCGCCGTCAACCACATCGCCGGCAATCGCTTCCGGGATCACGTCTACGCAGCCTGGGCGGTCTTCAACGGGGCCGGCGGCGGGATCAAGGTGCGGATGGCGGTGTCGCGCGACCGCGGGCAGACGTTCGACAAGGCGGTGACGATCACGCCGCCGTCGCAGGTCAGCCCGGGAGCGACGTACGTGTACCCGTCGATCGACGCCGTGGGCGACGTCTACGTCGCGGTCGTGTCCTTCCCGGCGAACGGCGGGACGTCGACGATCTACGTCGCGCGTTCGACCGACGACGCGCGGACGTTCGGTCCCTTCGTCGCGGTCACTCCCGTGTCCTCGATTCCGACAGCGGCTCTGCCGAATACGCGCTTCCGCGACGGCATCACCGAGAGCTTCGCGGCGAGCCCGACCTATGCGGGTCACCTCTACCTCGCGTACGAGGACTGGGACCCGGTACTCGGGCAGATGGATGTGAAGTTCACGCAGTCGACCGACGCCGGAGAACACTGGTCGACACCCGTCGTCGTCAACGACAACCTCGACCTGCCGGGGATGCCGACCGACCAGTTCCAGCCGTCGGTCGCCGCCGGCCCGAACGGCGCCGTCGGCGTTGCGTTCTACGACCGGCGCGCGGCGTGCCCGAACGATCCCAGCGTCCTCGCCGCGGACGTCGGCCGGACGAACTTCTGCATCGACACGTCGCTGCAGCCGTACAAGGACACCGGCGCAGGCGCGGTGCCCAGCGGCGGCAACGACAGGATCTCCCAGTCCACATGGGATCCCGAGCAACCCGGGCAGCATCTTGGCGGCCTTTCGCAGTACCCGTGCGCAGGCGCCCGGGATCCGTGCCCGGCGGGCGCCGGGTTCATCGGCGACTACTTCGGGCTCGCGATCTCGAGCGGGAACATCTACGCGCTGATGGTCTCGACCCACTACGCCTCGGACGTCACCGCGGACGAGGGCGGGCCGATCTACTACCAGCAGCAGGTGCTCGCGACGGTGCCGCGCGCCGGAATCGCCGCCGGCTATTGACCATCACCTGGGCCGGGCAGGCGACTGCCCGGCCCCAACCTCGCCTATCCACGTGGGGTGCAGAAAGTCGATCGTCACGCCGCGGCTTGGTATTCGTGCATGAGTCCGCCGCGCGTCAGCGGTCTGGCTGGCCCCGTTGCGCGGCGTCGACGCGCACGACGCGCGGACCGCGAGTGGTCGGCCATCTTGCTCGTCCCGAGCCTGTCCCGCACCAGGCCTGTTCACACGAAGGAACGCGGCGACCGGGCTCGGAGCCGCACCAACGGGATGTTCGTCGTCGACGGAGCGTAGCTCGGCGAGAATCCCGAGTCGGTCCTGCCACGCCGTTTGGCGAGCGCAGGGCTAACTGGGTCTGGGCCGTCTTCGAGCGCGGGGCGAACGCGCTTGAGCGTCCTCCTGTCGTCCGCTGCGATTCGCCGCGCCTCATTTGTCTCCAGTTGCCGCTCAAATTCGGCCTGGAGTGCCCGTGGGCGATTCAGCGTCCCGCCTCCAAATCGGTGCTTCCCAGGAGTGGGCACCGAGTTTTGGCACCCACAGGCGATCGAGCTCTTCGCCAGTGGTTTGCGCTGGTCCGCGCGGAGCCTGAGCAGCGGGCGCGCGAGTCCCATTAGCGCTACTCGACCGAGGCAGCTTGGCTTACGCGCAGCACGACGTTGCCCGACTTCTGGCCGTGTCGACGTAACGCGCGGCTTCGACGATCTCTGCGGTAGCTGCCGATGCCGAGCTTCGCGCGCTTGCTTCCGACGAGCCGCGTAATGAGAACGAGGAGCGGCACGTGGTACATGAACCCGAGATCCATGGTGATGTAGATGCCGCCGGGCTTCAGCGAGCGCCTGCAACGGCGGAACGAACTCTTGCCGACCGCGTCGAAGATCACGTCGTACGTCTTCCCGTTCTGCGTGAAGTCCTCGCGCAAGCGATCGACGACGTCTCGTGCGCCGAGCGACCGCACGAGCTCGACGTCTTTCGTGTCGCATACCGCTGTGACGTCGGCATCAAGTGGTGCGCGAGTAACTGCACCGCGGCAGTTCCGACCGACCCCGCGGCACCGTAGACGAGGACGCTCTTCCCTCGCGGCGGATACGCAGCTCGCATGCAGGTGAGCGCGAGCAGCGAGCCGTCGGGGATCGCCGCCGCCTCGTCGAACGTTAGCGCTGCCGGCTTCCGTGCGATGACGCCGCTCTCGGGCACGATTACGTACTCCGCGTTCGCGCCCCCCTTGATGCCGAACACCTCGTCGCCGACCTGGAGTTCTGTCACGCCCGCGCCGACCCTCTCGACGCTGCCGGCGAACTCGGTGCCGAGACTCGTCCGCCTCGGGCGGCGGATGCCGATCAAGAGGCGGGGTGAAGCGTTACTCGACGCTGCGCACGCGCATCGTGTCGCTGCGCGTCACCGTGGAGGCGTGAACCCTGACGAGCACCTCGTCGTCCTTCGGCGCGGGACGCTCTACTTCGGCGACACGTAGCACCTCCGGAGGTCCGTACCGATCGTGGACGACAGCTCGCATTCCTCGGTCAGCATGGTGATCGATTCACGCCCTCAGCGCCTGGCTCTTTCAACCCGAGCCGGCTGCGGAGCAACACGCGGAGCAGCCGGCAACCGAAAGAGCACAAGCCACCCACGAGAAACGACACGGTCGACGGGCCTCTGCGTGGAATCGCGCCGTTGGGGACCGGGCATCAGCCGTGCCGCTCGACCCCTTCGAGCCGAAGTCCCTGCGAGGCGCTCGGCTCAGGGAAGTTCGCCGGGTGAGTTCGCAGATCGCGGCCGAGCCAGCGCCCGGCGAGCACGGCCGCGAGCAGGAGTGCACAGGCGAGGCCCGCTTCCGGCGGCGAGTGGTGGCGGCCGAACTCGACGACGAGGATCAGCGTGCCGAGGCCGACGAGGAGCAGGGCGATCACGCGGTGGAAGCGGCCCGCTTCGGAGTGCGGCCAGGGGTCGAGCGGGCGCACGATCTCCCTGCCGTCGTTCGAGTCGGTGCAGCGCTCTTTGACTGGGCAGGCGTTGCAGACGTGTGCGCGGGCGCGGTAGCGGACGAGCCTGAGCTCGCGGTCGAACTCGCGCGGCCACAGCTGTTCGCCTTCCGGACAGTGCCAGAAGTCGTGGTCGGGCTCGTAGCGGAAGCCTGCGGTGCGGAAGCGGAGCGCCCGGCGGTGGGTGTGCGCGGACAGCCACTCGAGGCAGAACGCGGCGGTGACGAGGAAGCCGGCGTACGCGGCGGCGAGCAGGGCCTCGGCGCTCACACGAGCCTCGCCGCTGCCGCCTCGTCTCCTGCGACCGCGTCTATCCCGGCGGGCTGGGCGATCTCGGTGAAGAGGATGTCCTCCGGCTCCTCGAGCGTCACCTGCTTGACGGTGTAGCGGATGCCGAGGTAGGCGATGTAGAGCGCCGGGATGGCGCCGCCGACGATGAAGACGAGGTCGCCGGGAAGGCGCAGCCATTCGAGCGCGTTGTTGACGCCATCGGTGAGGAAGGAGGGCTGGCGAGCCTCGACGTAGCCGGAGCCGACCGACTTGTACAGCTGCAGGATCCCGAGCGGGAGCAGGGTCGCGAAGCACATCCAGGCGAGCCCGAGGTTGGTCGACCAGAAGCAGATCCGCGCCCATTTCTCCGGCCAGCGCTCAGCGGGGATCAGGTAGCGGAGGCAGAACATCGCGAGCCCCAGCGCCAGCATTCCGTACACGCCCATCATCGCGGCGTGGCCGTGGTTCGCGGTCAGGGCGGTGCCGATCTCGTAGTAGGAGACGACCGGCAGGTTGATCAGGAAACCGAAGATTCCGGCGCCGAGGAAGTTCCAGAAGCCGACCGCGACGAGGAACATCACCGCCCAGCGGTGCGGGAAGGGCGTCTGTGAGCGCGACTGCTGCGCCGCTCCCAACTGCAGGAACGACCACGCCTCCACGGTTAGGAAGGTGAGCGGGATCACCTCGGCGGCCGAGAAGAACGCACCCAGCGCCATGTGCTCGGCCGGCTCGCCGGAGAAGTACAAGTGGTGCATCGTCCCGATCACCCCGCCGGCCGAGTAGAGGACGACGTCGAGGAAGACGACGGTCAGCGCGGTCTTCTCGCGGACGACGCCGAGCAGCACGAACATGTACGCGACCATCACGGTTGTGAACAGCTCGAGGAAGTCCTCGACCCACAGGTGCACGACCCAGAAGCGCCAGAACTCCGTGGTAGTGAAGTTGTCGTCGGTGCGGGCGACCAGGCCGACCGCGTAGAAGGCGGGGATCGCGCAGGCGGCGAGGAAGAACAGCCAGGGCATGTTGCCCGGATGCTCGCTCGCAAGCCTGCGGCGCAGGACGCGGAAGAGCATCACCACCCAGACGACGAGGCCGACCGTCAGCAGGATCTGCCAGATCCGCGCCAGGTCGAGGTACTCGAACCCCTGCAGCCCGACCCAGTTCGTGACCGAGGCGTTCTTCAGCACCTCGTGGATCGCGAGGTAGGAGCCGACGAGCGTGCCGCCGACGACTACGGCGAGCGCGCCGAGCAGCGCGAACGCGAGCTTGTCCTGATGCTTCGGCTCGCGCCGCGCGATCATCGGCGCGAGAAAGATGCCGGCGGCGACGAACGAGGTCGCAACCCAAAAGATCGCGAGCTGCACGTGCCAAGTTCGCATCAGGTTGTACGGGAACACCTTCGCCAGGTCGAAGCCGAAGAAGTTGTCGATCTCCGCCCGGTAGTGCTGCGCGGCCGCGCCGACGAGCGTCTGGATCAGGAACAGCGCCGCCATCACGAAGAAGAACCAGGCGCTCGCCCGCTGCGCCGGCGTCAATGCCACGTCGCCGGGCGAGCGAAAGCTGAGCGTCGCCTGCTCGCGGCCGTGCCAGCCGAGCCGCGCGCCCCAGCGGCCGAAGACGGCGAAGAGGATTCCGATCCCGCCGAGCAGCGCGATCAGGGACAGCACCGACCAGACGATCACGTTCGCGGTCGGCTTGTTGTCGACGCGGGGCTCCGGCGGCCAGTTGTTCGTGTACGAGTACTCGTGGCCGGGCCGGTGCGCGGCCGCAGCCCATGCGGTCCAGGCGAAGAAGGCGGTCAACTGGCGTAGCTGCGTCGGATTGGTGATGTCGTTCGGCCGCAGGCCGTGGTTCGTCTTCGGGTCGGAGAAGAAGCCGCTGTAGTAGGGCACGAGCTTCCGGAACGCCGCCGCCTGCGCGGCGCTGAAGCGGAGCGTGCCCGTCTTCGAGTCGTACCGGTTCGCGCGCATGTCCTCGACGGTCTTCTGCACTGCCGCGTCCGATGAGGCGCCGCCGTAGCTTGCCCGGACGAGGTCGGAGGAGCGGCGCAGGTAGTCGGCCGTGTAGTCGGGACCGAGGTAAGCGCCGTGTCCGAACGCCGAGCCGTACTCCATCAGCCCGTTGTTCAGGAACACCCGCTGTCCATGGCTGATGTCCGAGCCGGTGAACAGTACCCTCCCCCGCGCGTCGACGACCTGCCTGGGAACAGGCGGATGCGACGTGTAATTGCGGTAGGCGAGCAGCCCGAGTACGAAGAAGCCGAACAGGACGACCAGCAGCACCGCCTGGATCCATCCCTTCGAGATCAGGAACTCGCGCCGACCGGTGGTCTCCATTGCGGCTCCTCCTCAGTCGACCGCAACGTGGAGGACGCAAGATATTAACGGCGCTCGCCCCCGACCGCCACCGCACCACCGCCGCGCGGGCGCCTGGAGGTCGCGAGCTCATGACCCCAGAGTCCGTGGTTTTTGCCGATGCGCAAGCGGCGCGCCCAGGATATTCGTCATTTCCCCCCGCCGCGATCACCGGGTTCCCGTACGTGCTCCCGGCGAGGTCGCCTGCCGTAATCGGATGGTGCGTCGGCAGCGCGAGACCACCGTGCCGCGGGGTTCGGGCCGGTTGGTACCGAGCGGATGCACCGGGGCCACGCTCCGAGCTCAAGACGACTACGGGAAGCTGTGGGCAACAGAGATCCGCCTCGATCGCGAGCGTGTGCACCTCGTCGAGGGTCGTCAACTCGACCCCGGAAGCGGACGGCACTTACTGCCGCTACTTCCTCCGCGTCCCACCCACGATCGGCACCGCGCGCGCCGCGGTCGCCTGGACATTCGGCATCGACAGGGTCGCCGATTACGCCATCGCAGTCCAGAGCTGACCGTGGTGACTTCGGGATCGCGGGGCGTCTCGGGTCCCAGGTCTCGGAGCGGCTGTGAGTGCGTGACGCGAACGTGCAGGGTTCTGGGACGACTCGGGTGCGCGAGCAGTCCTCTCGCGGGCCGCTCGACCCGCGCGGTGCCGAAGCTCTGCCGCCGCGGCCGGCGATGGTCGGCGCGGACAACCAAATACCCTGCCTGAGCTACTGCTCAGGCGATCCCTGGCGAAGGTCGGGTCCCCGCGGAGGCACGCACCGAGTTCGGTCGGACCCCCGGTGTTGTGGCGTGGTTGGGCCGGAGTTAGGGTGCGCGAAGGGCCATGTGACGACGGACGCGGCTAGGCAGAGGTTTTCAAGAGTGCGGCTGGTCGGCTGGACCGGCGGTATCGCCGACGGGGTTCTGTTTGCGGCGGTCGGAGCGGTTTATGTAGCCGCTGCGAGGCTTGGGCTTGCGCTCTCGGTGGCGCACGGCGTCATCACGCCGGTCTGGGCGCCGACCGGAATCGCGCTCGCGTCGATGATTCTTTTCGGCCGCCGCGTTTGGCCCGCGATTCTGGTCGCGGCGTTCATCGCGAATGCAACGCACGGTGCGTCGATTCCGGTTGCGCTCGCGATCTCGGTGGGCAACACCCTTGAGGCAGTTGTGGGGAGTGCGCTTCTGTCGCGCGCTCGCTTCCGCCCTGCGCTCGCTCGCGTGCGCGACGTGATGGCGCTGATCTTGCTCGGCGCGGCGGTGAGCACTGCGGTCAGCGCCACGATCGGGGTTACCGCGCTGTGGATTGGACACGATCTGACGTCTTCGTACGGTTTCTCGTGGTTCCTGTGGTGGACCGGGGACGCGATGGGGGACCTGGTCGTGGCGCCGTTCTTGCTCGTCATGTTCACGGCTCCGGTCCGTTCGATCGTGCCGCCGCCGAAGCGCATCGAAGCGGCGGCGCTGCTCGCGCTCCTCGCGGGGCTCAGCGCGTTCGTGTTCCTCACCGGCTACTGGCGCTACCCGCATCTCCTCTTTCCCCTGTTCATCTGGGCGACCCTCCGTTTCCGCCAGGTCGGCGCGGTGACGAGCAGTTTCGTCGTCGGGGCGATAGCGATCGGAGGAGCCGTCAGCGGGAACACTCCACTGGGCGGCGCGGGTCCGACGCAGGTCGTGCTGATACTCGAAGGGTTGCTCGCCGGGATCGCGATCAGCGTGCTCATTCTCGGGGCCGTAATCGCCGAGCGGGCGGACGCCGAGGAGCGACTTGCCGAGGCTCAGCACGTCGCACACGTCGGCAGCTGGTCGTGGGAGATCGACGCCGACCGAGCCACGTGGTCGGCTGAGCTCTACCGCCTCTACGGGATCGAGGAGGGCACCCCGATGACGTACGACTCGTTCCTCGATGTGATCCACCCTGACGACAGGGACCGGGTACGCCGCTCCATCGAGCAGGCACTGGCCAACACGAGACCGTTCGCGTTCGATCACCGTGCAATCGCCCTTGATGGCCGCGTGCGCTGGCTGCACGCGCGCGGACGCGTCATCCTCGACGCGAGCGGACGGCCGGCCGGGATGCTCGGGACCGGTCAGGACATCACAGAGCGCAAGCAACTCGATCAGCTCCGCGACACCATCCTCAGCGCGGTCTCGCACGAGTTGCGCACGCCGCTCACGGCGATCCTGGGCTTCGCGCTGACGCTGAAGGAGCGCACGCTCGAGCCGGCGGTGCGAAGGGAGCTGATCGAGAGCCTGTTCGTGCAGGCGCGAAAGCTTGAACAACTCCTCGCCGACCTACTCGACCTTGACCGGCTGCGACACGGCTTCGTTCGCCCGAAGTTCGCAGACACGGACATCGCACACCTGGTCGAGCAAGTAGCCGCCGCGCATCGCGGCGACATGCACCAGATCGCGCTGCGAACCGAGCCGGCGCACGCCGAAGTAGACGCGCCCAAGGTCGAACGGATCGTCGACAACCTGATCGTGAACGCGGTGCGCCACACGCCGAGTGGGACCGAGATCACGGTTCGAGTCGCGCCCGAGAACGGCGGCACAGTGATCGCAGTCGACGACCGCGGGCCCGGCGTCCCGCGCGAGGACCGCGAAGCGATCTTCGAGGTCTTCCGCCGCGGCGGTGGGACCGATCATGTCACAGGCACAGGAATTGGTCTCTCGCTCGTCGCGCAATTCACCGCGCTGCACGGAGGCCGCGCCTGGGTACAAGACAACCCAGGCGGCGGCGCCTCATTTCGCGTATTTCTGCCGGAGCATCAACCGTAGCCATAGCTCCTCGGCACGGTTGCCCGCGACCGCGGCCCTCAGATTCAGCGGTTGCGCCCGAGGTCGCAGCGGCCGAAGTCGGTGAGCCCCTCAGCCATGAGCGCGAGGACATCCCGCTCGCGGGGCGTGAGATCGCCGAGGGCGCTTCGCCGCCGAGGTCGACGTGGAGATCGCGTCCAGGCTCTGCACGACGCACAATCCCCGGTCTCGAGCGACGAGGACGTCCGCGAGCATGGATCGCGGCTCACATCGCGTTGAAGTGAGCCGTCGAATGTGTTTCTCGAGGGAGTCGACTAACCCATGGAATCAATCATCTCGCCTCGAACTGCGTCTCCTACGTGATCGAGATATTCGCGCCCGTGGCGGGTCGGCCAACCGAGGGGTGGCTGCTCGGCCCGTCGGCAGGCTTCGCGATCGCCCTACCTCGGCGAGCGGATCACGCAGGCGATGACGGCTGAGTCAGGAGACGATCGCCGCGTGACGCCGCCGGCGCGACGCGGACCTTCTTACAGATGATTGCCGCCGCCACGACGACAGGCGCGCGGCGGTCGCATGCGGCAGTTTCTGAGACCGCACCGTCCAGTGACGCTGGGGTCGATCGGACGGTCCGAGTCCGCGGAGATTGCCCGGGCTGCGACAACACTGGCAGAGTTCGGCGGGATGTCGATCAACCCCGCGCAGCCGATCCCGATCTACTTCCAGCTCAAGACGCTGCTCCTCGAGGAGATTCTCAGCGGTCGCTACGGCCCGGAGGCCCGCCTCCCGACCGAGCACGAGCTGTGCGACCAGTACGCGATCAGCCGAACGCCGGTCAGCCGCGCGCTGTCGGAGCTCGCAGATGAGGGCGTCCTCCTCCGTCATCGGCGGAGGGGAACGTTCGTCAATCCTCATTGGCTTGCGCGCCGGCCGGATCAGCCGGAGGTTCGAGTCGTCGTATCGGAGGGGCCGTGGGGAGATCTCCTCCGCGACGCGGCTCCGGACGACCTTCAGGTCAACCTGGTCACGGTGCCGCTGCGGTCTCTTCACCAGACGTTGACGCACGCAGTCGCCGAGGGGCAGGCACCGGATCTCGCGATACTCGACTCCGTCTGGATCCCGGAGTTCGCCGCCGACGGCTTCCTGCGCGAGCTCGACGACCTCGATGAAGGCTGGTTCCGGAACGAGCACGAGCGCGACTTCCTCGAGCCGATCGTGGAGGCGAACCGGTACGAGGGCCGCACGTTCGGCGTCTCGCCGTTCGCGAATATCGCTGGGTTCTGGTACCGCCGTTCCGCCGTCGAGGCGCTTGGCCTGCTGCCGCCGAGAACCTGGTCGGAGCTTCGAAGTGTCGGGCGTGCGGCGGTGGAGAACGGCCTGCCGCATCCGATCGTCATGACCGGCGGCTCACAGGGAGGCGAGACGACCGCGTACTGCCTGATCGCGTTTCTCGAGTCGAACGGTGCGCGCGTGCTCGCTCCGGACGGCATCACGCTGGATTCGCGCGCGGCCGCTCAGGCGCTTCGCTTTCTCCGTAGCCTCATCGACGACCGACTGATGTCCATCGACGTGCTCGGCTACGAATGGACGAAGCCGGTGCGGCTGCTTGCCGAGGGAAAGGCGGTGATCAGTTTCGGCGGCAGCTACGAGACGCGAACGCTCGCGGAAGCGCTCGACGTGCCGCTTGACGAGCTGTGGGATCACGTCGGCTTCATGCCGGTTCCTGCCGGGCCGGCCGGAGCGCCGGCGACCGTCGCCGGGACGATGAGCTACGTCATCTTCCGGCAGGCCCCGCAGCCTGCGCTGGCGATGCGGCTACTGCAGCGGGCAGTGGCGCCGGAGGAGCTCGCCCGGGTTGGACGCGCGACTGGACGCATCCCCGCGCGGCGCTCGGCGGTCGGCCTCGCCGCGCCGAGCCCGCAGTTCCTCGCGCAGACGGTGGACATGCTCGAACGCGCAACGCTCAGACCGTCGACGCCGCTCTACCCACGGGTTTCGGCGCAGCTCCAATCGATGCTCGAGGCGACGCTCACCGGTCGGCTCGGCGCCGCGGCAGCCGCGAAGCGCGCGGCCGAGCTGATCGGCGCGATTACGGGCCTCCCCGTCGTGCACGAAGTCGACTCGGCGTCGGCGACGGCGGCCGTCGCCCGCTGAGCTCACGCGGTCGGCGCGCGTCTATTGACTCGCCTCCGGCTATTTGATATTCGGGGATGACAAATGGAGCCCCAGGAGCTCAAGGGTGCGGTCGCGCCGCCCGAGCCGGATGGAGTGAAGCGCCTCGCCCGCATGCACGGCGAGCTGGAGCAACGCGCGATCGCCGTCCTCGACGCCAACTGGATGGGCCATGCGACTCGCGCGTCCGCGCGCCTCTACCCGCACCAGTGGAGCTGGGACTCGGCTTGCATAGCGATCGGCTACTCGACGTGGGACCAGGCGCGAGCGCACGCGGAGCTCAGCTGGATCTTCGCCGGCCAGTGGACGAACGGGTTGCTGCCGCACATCCGTTTCGCCAAGAACGCACGTTATTTTCCTGGACCCGAGTTCTGGCGGACCGATCTCTCGCCGCTCGCGCCTCCCGATCCGCCGACGTCCGGGATCGTGCAGCCGCCGGTCCACGCGACCGCAGTCTGGAAGGTCTTCCGCCGCGCGCGGGACGCGGACGAGGCGAAGGCCTTCCTGCGCGAACTCCGGCCCAAGCTCGCCGCGTGGCACGACTATCTCTACCGCGAGCGCACGAGGGGTGACGACGGCCTCGTCGAGATCTGGCATCCGTGGGAGTCGGGCATGGACAACTCGCCTCTCTGGGACGCCGCGCTGGAACGCATCACGCTTCCACCCGAGGCGATCCCCGAGTACCAGCGCGTCGACGTCGAGTTCGTCGATGCGGCCCAGCGTCCGACGAACGACCACTACGACCGCTACGCGTACCTCGTCAAGCTCTATCGAGACCGCGGATACGACCCCGCACGCATCCGCGAGGACTGTCCCTTCGTCGTGCGGGACGTGCTTTTCAACTCGCTCCTCGCGCAGGCGAATCGCGATCTCGCCGAGATCTCACGCGTGACGGGCGACGATCCGGAGCCGTACGAGACCTGGGCCGACCGGATCGCGGCGACCCTGGACGCGGCGCTGTGGGACGAGGACGAGGCAACCTATTTCGACTACGACGTCCGAGCGGGCGAGCTGATTCGCAAGCGGACGGGCGCCGGATTCTCGCCGTTGTACGCCGGAGTTCCGAGCGGTGATCGGGTTGGCCGCCTCGTCGAACGTCTCGGGAACTGCCAGGTCGCGGTCGACGGCGCCGGACGGGCCGTCGCGAGCGTTCCGCCCGACGACCCGCACTTCGAGCCGGCGCGGTACTGGCGGGGCCCCATCTGGCCCATGATCAACTGGGTCGCGCACGAAGGCCTGCTGCGGTACGGCTTCGCCGACGACGCGGCCGACATTCGAAAGGCCCTGATCGAGCTGGCGCAGCGGGAGGGCTTCTGGGAGCATTACGACGCGGTCACCGGCGAGGGCGGAGGAACGGAGCACCTCTCGTGGACCGCGGCGCTCGTCCTCGATCTGCTCGACGCCGAGCGCAAAAGAGAAGGAGGGCGCAGATGAGGAAGTAGAGGCGGCGGCGTTCGGCGTCTCTCCAATTCAGCCAAGCGGGCTAACAGAAAGAGAAAGGAAGGAACGGTGCGGAGCATTCGACACACACGCAAAGCCGTCATTGGGTTCGCGGCCACCCTCGCTCTGGTCGCGGCTGCCACGCTCGGAGGCGCCGGCTCGGCGACGGCGAGCCATCGGGACGCCGGCAACGTCGTCTTCCTCTCGAACCAGCTCGCCCAGGTAAGCGAGATCGACGCGGTTCACAAGTACCTCGTGAACGGGTTTCCGGGCAGCGTCGACTACGTGGTGCCGCCGGTCGGACAGGGGCAAGTCTGGTTCGATCGGATCACCGCGGAGGCGAAGGCGGGCAAGGGCACGGTGAGCTTGCTCGGAGGCCTTCACGGCGACTACCTGACGATCCAGCCGTACCTCATGAACCTCAACGACGTCGCGAAGCAGCTGAGCAAGGCCGGCATCCCGCCGGACCTCATGAAGCTCGGCAGGCTCGGGACGAACAAGCAGCTCTACATCCCATGGATGCAGGCTACGTACATCATGGTCGCCAACAAGCAGGCGCTGAAGTACCTGCCCAAGGGAGCGAACATCAACGCGCTCACCTATGCCCAGCTCCTCCAGTGGGCGAAGAACATGAAGAACCAGACCGGGCAGGCGCGCTTCGGGATGCCCGTCGGCACGAACGGCCTGATCAACCGCTTCCTCCAGGGCTACCTCGTCCCGTCCTTCAGCGGGGGCGTCGTGACGACGTTCAGGAGCCAGGGCGCGATCAGCGGCTGGAACTACATGAAGCAGCTGTGGCAGTACACGCATCCGCAGTCGCTCTCCTACAACTTCATGCAGGACCCGCTCCTGAGCGGCGAGGTCTGGGTGGCCTGGGACCACGTCGCACGTCTCACGACGGCGCTGAAGACCCGCCCGAACGACTTCGTCGCCTTCCCGGCGCCGAAGGGGCCGAAGGGTCGCGGCTACATGCCGGTGCTCGCCGGCCTTGCGATCCCTAAGACGGCGCCGAACCCGTCGGGAGCCAAGCAGCTGATCAAGTGGATGAACAGCGTCCCGGTGCAGGCCAGGACGCTGGGCTCGGTCGGCTTCTTCCCGGTCGTCGGCTCGAGGCTGTCGAAGCGGCTCGGGGTCGGCCTCCTGAGCATGAACACGGCGGTCAAGAACACGCAGCGGGCCAAGGACGCGCTGAAGTCGCTGCTGCCGATCGGCCTCGGCGCCGAGGGCGGCAACTTCAACAAGGTCTACGTCGACACCTTCACGCGGATCGTGGTCAGGGGCGAGGATCCGAAGTCGGTGGTGAACGACGAGGCACCGATCCTGCAGGCGATCATGGACAAGACGGGCGCCAAGTGCTGGGCACCCGATCCGCCGAGCAAGGGACCGTGCCACGTGAAGTGACGTATCCGGCGATGGCAGCTGAGGCTCGATGACGTCGGTCGCCGAGGATGTCCCGCTCGGCCGCACCGCTCGACGGTGGGAGGTTCTGCCCTACGGGCTGATCCTCCCAACCGTCGCGTACCTCTCGCTGTTCTTCGCGTGGCCGATGGTGCAGGCGTTCCAGCTCGCGTTCCGCGACGGAGGCGCGTGGACGATCGAGCCCTTCCGGATGATGGTCAACGACGCGAACTTCGAGGACGCGTTCAAGTTCACCATGCTCCTCGTCGTCGTGATCGTGCCGCTCCAGTTCGTGCTCGCGCTCGCGATGGCTCTGCTGATCAACTCGAAGCTGCACGGACGCGGCGTGTTCCTCGCGATCTTCATCATGCCGCTCGCCATCTCCGATCTCGCCGCGGGTCTCGTGTGGCAGTCGATCCTGACCGAGCGCGGGTACCTGAACACGTTCCTCGAGGCGATCGGCGTGATCGACCAGCCGTACATCTGGCTCGATCCCACGAAGCCGAACCAGCTCCTGATGGCCGTGGTCGTCGCCGAGCTCTGGCGGTCGACCGCGTTCGTGATGGTCATCTTCCTCGCGGGTCTCCAGGGGATCCCGCACGAGTACAGCGAGGCGGCCGAGGTCTTCGGCGCCGGCTTCTTCCGGCGCGTCCGTTCGGTGATCCTGCCGCTGCTGAAGCCTTCGCTCCAAGTCGCGCTGCTCTTCCGGATCATCTTCGCGTTCGAGGCCTTCGCCGTCGTGATCGCGATCACCGGCCGGGCCAAGACGACGCTCGCCACCGAGGCGTGGCGCTGGCAGGCGGAGTACTTCAACAGCCACGTAGCGGCCGCCTACTCGGCATTGATCCTCGTCCTCTCGCTCGTCTCCGCCGGGATCGTCGTCTTTCTCCTCCGGACGCCGAGGGAGCAGATGCTGCAATGAACCCTCCGCGTTCTGCTCTCGCCGGGCTCGGGCGGGTGTTCGTCTACGGGAGCGCCGTGCTCCTGTCGCTCTTCATCCTCATCCCGATCTACCTGATGACGCTCGCGGCTTTCTCGAGCAACGAGGACACCTACACCTACCCGAAGGAGCTGCTCCCGCGAGGCCTCTCGACGGAGACGATGAGGTTCTTCATCAACTTCGGCGGGGTGCTCGACGCGCTCGAGCGCAGCGTCATCGTCGCTCTGGTCACCCTGGTGCTTGCGCTCGTGATCGGGACGCCGGCCGGCTACGCGCTCGCGCGGTTCGCGTTTCGCGGCGGGGACACGCTCCGGCTCTCGGTCGTCGGGACGAGGGCGTTCCCGATCGTCATCCTCTCGATTCCGCTCGCCGTCATCTTCATCCGCTGGGGCATCGACGACACCGTGCTGGGCGTTTCGATCGCGCATACCGCGCTGGCCCTGCCGTTCGTCGTCCTCACGACGGCGAGCGTCTTCGCCGGCGTCTCGCCCGAGCTCGAGGAGGCGGCGATGACCCTCGGCTGCAGCCGTGCCACGGCGTTCGTGAAGGTCGCGCTCCCGCTCGCGCTGCCCGGCCTCGCGGCGTCGGCGATCTTCGTCTTCATCGTCTCCTGGAACGAGGTCTTTGCCGCCTCGCTCCTCACGCTCCGCCACAGGACGCTGCCTGCGGAGGTTCTCGCGCTGCTCGAGGGCGCGCCGCCGAACTTCCGCTTCGCCGGTGGGTTCTTCCTCATGGCCCCGTCGGTGATCGTGATCCTGCTCATCCGTCGCTACCTGTTCTCGATGTGGGGAAGGGTGCTGAAGTAGAAGGGTGCTGAAGTAGATGGCCGACGTTCGCTTCCACGCGATTCGCAAGACCTTCGGCAAGGTGACCGCGGTCGACGACGTCGACCTCGAGGTTGCTGACGGCGACTTCGTCGTGCTGCTCGGCCCGTCCGGCTGCGGCAAGACGACGCTGCTGCGCTGCCTCGCCGGCCTCGAGAAGGTGGACGGCGGGCGTGTGCTCATCGGAGGCCGCGATGCGACCAACCTGCCGCCGCGCCGCCGCCGGATCGCGATGGTCTTCCAGAGCTACGCCGTGTTTCCGCATCTGAAGCTCTTCGACAACATCGCGTTCGGCTTGCGCATGCAGAAGGAGCCGAAGGCGGTGATTCGCGAGCGCGTCGATTTCGCCGCGAAGCTCCTCCACATCGAAGACCTGCTGGATCGCTACCCGTCGCAGATCTCGGGGGGCCAACGCCAGCGGGTCGCGGTCGCACGCGCGATCGCGACGAAGGCCGACGTCCTGTTGATGGACGAGCCCCTCTCGAACCTCGACGCCTTGCTGCGCATGGAGATGCGTGCCGAGCTGAAGGCGCTGTTGCGGCAGCTCGGGACGACGACGATCTACGTGACGCACGACCAGGTCGAGGCATTGAGCATGGGCGACCGGATCGCGGTCATGAACGCGGGCCGGATCGTCCAGCTCGATTCGCCGCTCGCCGTCTACGACTATCCGGCAGACACGTTCGTCGGCGGCTTCGTCGGTACGCCGCCGATGAACTTCCTGGCGGCGGACATCTCCCGGAACGGCGCCGTCCCGCTCGTGAACCTGAGCGGCGGCTCGTTCCCGCTCGACGATCCCGGCGTTGGCGGGCTCGCGGGCCGCAGGCTCGTCCTCGGCATCAGGGCCGAGGCGATCGTCGTCGAGCCGGCGCCGGGCGAAGGCCTGATCGAGGCGACCGTGATCGTGGTCGAGCCGCTGGGCTCGCACAACCTACTGACCGTGAAGACGGGCGACGATCTGGTCAAGGTGTCGACGCCGCCTCATCTCTTCCCGGAGCCGGACAGCTCGATCTGGCTGCGACTCGAGCCGGAGCGGATCCGCTGGATGGACTCCGAGACCGGGCACGCGATCGCGCTCGCCGACCCGGCTGCCGCACCCGTCGCCGGTTGAACGACCTCAAAATGTGCGCCGCGGTGTCCTCGCCAGTCGCGTGCGCCTCGGCCGAAGAGGGTCCGCGGCTCGTGGCCGTCGACGAATAGACGAGCGCTCTCGTGCAGGTCGGCGTCATGAACGCGGTGCTCGAGCCCTCGGCGCACGGCCGGGTGTTCGAGGCGGCGCGGCGGCTCACGTTCGACGGAGTGGAACTCGACGTCGGACGAGAGGAGCTGGGTTCGCGCGATCGGCTGGCGTGGCTCGTGCGCGAGCGGGCCGCGTCCGGGCTGGACGTGCCGAGCCTGGTGCTCGGCGAGCTCAGCGACCGGGGCGGTATTGCCGACGACGATCCGGCGGTGGTCGAGGCCGCGCGTCGCGATGTCGAGCGCGCTGTCGCATGGGCGGCCGAGCTGGGATCGGGCGCGATCCTCGTCCCGTTCTTCGGACGCGGCGAACTGCACGACGAGGCCGACCTCGACCGGGCAGCGGACGCTTTCCGCGCGTTATGCCGCACCGCCGCGGACGCAGACGTCGTGCTCTGTTACGAGGGCACGCTGCCCGCCGAGGCGATCTTGACGCTCGCGGGCCGCGTCGCATCCCGAGCGTTCGGCTGCTACTTCGACCTCGCCAACGTCGTCGCGCGAGGGATGGACTCGGCGACCGAGATTCGTGCGCTCGGGCCGCTCATCCGGCGCGTCCATCTCAAGGACATTCGCGTGACCGTCGGCGACTGCGCGCCGGGACTCGGGTCGGTCGACTTCGCCGAGAGCGCGCGAGCGCTCGACGAGATCGGCTACGACGACTGGGTCGTGCTCGAGACGCCGCCGCGCCCCGGCGAGCTCGTCGCGCGCGACCTGTCGTTCGCACGATCCGTACTGCCGAGGCTCGCGCGGCCGGAATGGCCGCGGTTCGGCATCTTCACGTACGAGTTCGGTCGCGGCGAATGGGAGCGCGCGATCCAGACGTGCAAGCGCTTCGGGCTCACGGCGCTGCAGCTCGGCGGGCCGCTGCTCGAGGAATGTCTCGAAAGCCCGCGAGGACGTCGAGTCAGTCGTCGCGCTGCTCGACGACGCCGGAATCTCGATCGTCGCGCTCGCGGGCTATCGCAACCTCGTCGCGCCCGACGACGCAACGAGGCGCGCCGGTCTCGACTTCCTCGCGCGCTGCCTCGAGCTGGCGCCGCTCTTGGGGACGTCGGTGGTGGCGACCGAGACGGGCACGCGGTCACGCCAAGGCGACTGGGAGGACTCGCCCGACAACACGAGACCGGAAGCGCGCGCGTTGCTCGAAGAGTCGCTCGCGGAGCTGGTCGCTGCGGCGGAGCGCGCGGGCGCCGTCCTCGCCTTAGAGGCGCACGTCAAGAACGTTCTCAGGTCGCCGGTCCAGCTCCTCGGTCTGCTCGAACGCTTTGAGTCGCCGCACCTCCAGGTCGTGCTCGACCCGTACAACTACGTCTCGCATCGTCTGCTCCCCGCGCACGAACGTCTCACCCGCGCGTTCCTCGACCGCTTCGAGCATCGGTTCGTGCTCGCCCACCTGAAGGACGTCGACCCTGGCGGAGCCGACGTCGGGACGATCGAGTTCGGGACGGGGAGCTTCACGCACGAGCCGTACATCGACTTCCTCGCGAAGCAGCGCCCAGACCTGCCGCTCATCCTCGAGCACCTCCCGCTCGAGCACGTGCCCGCTGCGATCAACCGTGTGCTGGATATTCGAGGAGGACTTTGAGCGTCGTCTCGGGTTCGCGGTCGATCAGGTCGTAGGCCCCGGCCGCCTGCGCGAACGGGATCCGGTGCGTCACGAGCGCGTCGACCTGGAGCCGGCCGCTCGCGATCAGCTCGAGGACGGTGGCGCGCAGGCGCGGGCGATCCCAACCGGCTTCGCGGTGCGGCGCGCCCCAACCGCTCATGCTGCTCACGAGTGTCAGCCGGTTGTGGTGCCACTCCTCGCCGAGCCGCAGCTCGTCGCCTGCGCCGCCGGTGTAGAACCCGGCCGCCACGACAGTGCCCGCGAGACGCGCGCTGCGCAGCGCCGCCTGCAGTGCCGAATAGCGTCCCGAGAACTCGATCGCCGCGTCGACGCCGCCGCGCCCGGCGGCGAGCTTGATCTCGCGTCCTACGTCGGCCGCCGCTGGATCGAGGACGGCATCGGCACCGAGCCGGCCTGCGAGCTCGCGGCGGCCGTCGATCGGATCGACGCCTGCGATCCAGCGTGCTCCGCTCAGCCGCGCGAGCTGCACGGCGAGCAACCCGAAGACGCCTAGGCCGAACACGGCGACGGTGTCGCCGACCTTGACGCGCGCGTCCTGGATCGCCTGCAGCGCGATCGTCGCCGATGAGAGGAACGCTGCGCGCTCGGGATCGAGACCGGCAGGCAGCGGCGTGAGCGGCTTGCGGTCATCGTCGACGGCGAACGTGTGCGTCTCGCGGTGCGGCAGGGAAAGGTGGACGAGGTCGCCGACTCGTGGTGTGCCGACCTCGGCGCCGGTCTCGGTCACCGTCCCGACCCACTCGTAGCCGAGCCGCATCGGGTACGCGGCGCGCGCGGCGTCGTCGACGAACACGCGAAGGTCGGTATCGAAGCGCTTGCCGTCGAACGGCGAGACGCCGCGGTAGAGCGCGAGTTCGGTGCCGTGGCTGATGCCGCTCACGATCGCCCCGGCGCGCACTTCGCCCGCGGCGAGATGCTCTTCGCCGTACGGACGAGCCGCGATCGACCGCGGCTCGGTGAGGAGCAGCTCGTTCGGCATCGCTCAGATTCTCGCGGCGGCGAACGCCCGTCGCAGGGCGGCGGCGGCGAGCTCCTGTGCCGCGACTGCCGAGTCGAGCTCGTCGGCGAGCGAGAAGAAGCCGTGCATGACGCCGTCGAAGCGCGCGAGCTCGGTCGGCACGCCCGCCACGCGCAGACGGGCGGCATAGAGCTCTCCCTCGTCGCGAAGCGGATCGACCTCGGCCGTGATCACGAGCGCCGGTGGCAGCCCGCCCAGGTCGCCGCCGCGGAGCGGGGAGGCCAACGGGCTGTCGCCGTCGGCCGGGTCGGCGAGATAGTGCGACCAGCACCACGCCACGTCTTCAGGCCCGAAGAATGGACGCTCGACGAGCTCGCGCCTCGACGGCGTGGCGGCTCGGTGATCGAGCGGCGGATAGACGAGCAGCTGGAACGCAAGTGGCGGCCCGCCGCGGTCGCGTGCGAGCGTTGCGACCGCGGCGGCGAGATTGCCGCCGGAGCTTGCGCCGCCCACGGCCAGCCGCGTCGCGTCAAGCCCGTACCCGTCGCCGTGCTCGGCGACCCAGCACGTCGCGGCGGAGCAATCCTCGGCGGCGGCGGGAAACGGGTTCTCGGGCGCCCGCCGGTAGGCGATCGAGACGACCGCACACGCCGCCGCGTTCGCGAGCCGCCGGCACACCGGCTCGGCGGTCTCGAGCGAGCCAAGCACCCAGCCGCCTCCGAAGAAATACGCGAGCACGGGCAGCGGGCGGGGGGCGTCCGGCCGGTACAGCCGCGCGGCGATCGGCCCGCCGACCCCCGGCAGCACGAAGTCGCGAACCTCGGCAACGGGCTCGAACACATTCGCGCTCAACCCGGCGAGCTCGGCCGCGCGCGCCTCCGCGACGGAGAGCTCGCGTAGCGGACGCACGCCGGCGGCGAGCCGTCGCTGCCGAAGCGCCTCGACCTGAGGATGGAGCCGGGTCACGCGCCGCCCGCCGCGACGTAACGGGCGGCTCCGAGCAGCGCCGCGTCGTCGATGTGCTCGGCGACCGTGACTCTCTCGAGGCTCTCGACCGGGCGGAGCTCTGCGAGAAGTCCGGGGCGGATGAGCTGCCAGGAGCGCGCGATCGAGCCGCCGACGACGAGACAGCCCGGCTCGAACGCGAGCAGCCACGGACGCAGGAACTCGCCCAGCGCCTGCCCGAGCTCGCGGAACGACCGGCGCGCTGCATCCTCGCCCGCCTCGGCCCTCGCGGCGGCGTCCTCGACCTCGCACCGCTCCCCGTAGCCCGCCAGGAGACCCCTGCTCGAGATGGTGTCCTCCACGGGCGCACCGCGGAACGACCGCTCGTAGAGGGCGACGTCTCGAGGCACGATTTGTCCGTCCTCGATGAAGGCGGACCCGAGGCCCGTCCCGAGCGTGACCCCGACCGCACGATGGTGGCCGCGCGCGGCGCCGGCCCACGCCTCGCCGAGCAGGAACGCCTCGGCATCGTTGACGAAGCGGACATCGTCTGCTTCGAGCCGGAGCGCTCCGCACAATTCCGACCGAAGGTCGACGCCGTAGAGACCCTGAAGCTTGTGTGCGATCCTCGAGACGCCGGTCGGGTAGTCGAACGGCCCCGGAACTGCGAGTCCGAGACGGCGGACGTCGCCGCGCGCGATCGACGTCGCGGCGCTCGTGATCGCCGCGACTACCTCCGCTCGCGACGCGGTGTGCGCAAGCGGCACTCGCTTTCGACCCTCGACCGCGCGCGCGGCGACGTCGACGCGTCCTGCGGTCACGTGCGTTCCGCCGATGTCGAGCGCGCCGACTACCCCGTTCGAGCTCACCGGACAAACGCCTTGACGACCTTGCACGGCCCGCCACGGACGCGGCGGATCCGGTAAGGCCCGACGGACGCCGGCACGACGATCGTCTCCGCGTACGAGAGCACGTGCGTCGCGCGCGACGTCTCGATCTCGACCGCCTCGCCGTCGACGAGGTTCAGCACGTGGAAGCGCCCGCCGGTCTCGTCCGCGACGTCTTCCTCGAAGTCGAGGCGGTTGACGCCGTAGAACAGATCGTCGATCCGGCCGAGCTCGAGCTCGACCCATCCCGGCCCGCCGCGCACCTGTCTCGGCTCGGGAACGAGGTCGCGTTGAACGGCCGCACCTGCACGGCGCGGATCGAGGTTCGCGAACGCATGCGCGAGATGGACAGGCCGTAAGCTCCCCGTCGAGGTCGCGGCGGAGCCAGTCGTAGAAGCGGAGCGTGTAGAGGTACGGCGTCGCGCTGATCTCGAGCACGACGTTTCCGGCCCCGCTCGCGTGCGGTGTGCCGGCGGGGATCAGGTAGAGGCGGTGCTGCTCTGCCGCTTGCGTCTGCAGGTACCGCCCGGGGTCGAAGGCCGCCGCCGGCGCAACCGCCCGCTGGGCGTCGTGCCGGAACGACTCGACGTCGGCGTCTTCGCGCAAGCCGAGGTAGATGCTCGCGCCCCGGCTCGTGACCATGACGTAGTAGGTCTCGTCCTGCGTGTACGGCAGCCCGAATGTCTCGCGCATGTAGCGCTCCGAGGGATGGCACTGAATCGAGAGATCGCCGCCTTCGAGCGTGTCCAGATAGTCGAAGCGGATCGGGAAGACGAGCCCGAAACGATTCGCGACCTCTGCGCCGAGGATGCGTTCGGCATGGAGGGCCATCAAGAGCTCGAAGCCGACCTCCACGGTCTCCGACGAGCCGAGGACGATTCCGCTCTCGGGCGTGATCAGCTCGTACGACCACGCGAGGTTCGGCGCGCCGGTGTCGATGCCGAGCGTGCGGCGAAGCCACTGCCCGCCCCACGGGCCGGGAAGGAATGTCGGCCGCGTTCGAAAGGGCCGGCCGGCCAGCTCGTCCAGCGTGCGCCGCAGCGAATCTCCGTCGAGCGAGCGCGGCGTCTCGACCTCGGTCAGGTCGAAATAGCGATCGAGCCGGCCGGCGAGCGCCTGCTTGTGCCGGTCGAGGACGGGCCAGTCCACGAAGAGCAACCGCTGTTCGGATCCGGTCCCGGAGGCAGGCTGGCCGAGGTTCGGCACCTCGCCCTTTTGCGTGGCTGCGAGCGTGTCGCGCTTGGGGACGTCCGCGTACCAGAGGACGTCGTGCTCGACGAGCGCGCTCCCGGGACCGAACACGACAACGACATCTGCGTCCCCGTTCGCACTGGGACGCGGAAGGTCCGCGAAGAAGTCCGCGAGCGATCCCTCGAAGATGCGGGCGAACACGGGATCGCCGGGAAGCTCGGCTTCGGCCGTGCGCCGCAGGATTTCCTCCCACGGGGCGAACGACTCGCGCACATCGATCGAAGTGGTCGACAGTCCGGCGCGACGAAGGGCAGCAGCGACGTCGTCCGAGACGCGACTCCAGGGAAGCGCGGATGAGCCGTCGACGGCGAGCACGCAGGGCGTCCTTGCGACGATCTCGGAGGCAGGCACGTCGAAGCCGCTCGCGGGTGGCGTGCCCGAGACCGGGTACGACGGGTTCGGGTCGTAGGTCACTGGAGCAGGTCGAGCGCGAGCGCCGCGCTCCACGAGAAGTCGCCGCTGCCGAGCGCCTCGCCGGTGCGCGGGTCGTAGTACTCGGCGAAGCCGGACGTCTCGAGGAGACGAAGCGTGAGCAGGCGCAGTTCCTCGGCCTCGTCCGTCAGCCCGCACCGCCGCAGGCCGCGGACGAGGAACCAGTTGACGTTGATCCAGACCGGCCCCCGCCAGTAGCGCCGCGGATCGTAAGCGGCGCTCGATTTCGAGACCGTCGTCACGGCCCACGGACTCTCCTCCGACGGGCCGAAGCGCTCCGGGGACCAGAGTGATTCCGCGAACAGCTTTCTCGCCTGCCGCTCGTCGGGGACGCCGGCGTACAGCGGGAACAGGTCCGCAATCGTCTCCGACGTCCCGGTGTCGCCGTGCAGGTCGCGCTGCCGGTACGCGGCGTCGGTCTCGTCCCAACAAGCGGATAGAGCCGTGCGCAGACGCGCCGCGCGTCCGGCCGCCCGTTCGCCGCCTCCACCGAGCTCGCCGAGCAGGAACGCGAGGTCCTCTTCGGCGACCGCGAGAATCGCGTTGAAGGCGAGGTCGACGTACGCGAACGGAGCCTCGCTCGAAGACGCGGGCCGGTAGCCGCGCTCGCGCAACCGATCGACAACTGCCAGGTAACGCCCGTACTCGACGTTGGTCGGCCGCTCGTCGTCGGCGAGGTGTTTTCGATCGCTGCGTGCGAACGCGAGCTCGCTGGGATCGATGCGAGCGAGCGCGGCGTCGAAGCGGGGCGCATTGTCGGCCGACTCCCACGGATGCACGATCGCGACGAGGCCCGAGTCGTCGAAGCTGCGGTCGCGCTCGAGCCAGCGGTGCCACGCATCGATCCCGGGAAGCACTTCTTCGAGGAATTCGCGGTCGGCATCGGCTTCGTGCAGCGCCCGAACGGCAGTGGCCAGCACCGGGGGCTGCGTGAGTCCGCTCGTCGCGACACCTGGCGCGCCCGCACAGTCCGCCGAGCCCCAGATCTCCGGCCCGGGCGAATAGTCGGCGCCCGCGTCGTGGAACACGATGTGCGGCACCATTCCGTCCGCCCACCGGCCGCGAAGCAGCGAGCGCACCTCCCGACGGCCGCGCTCGGGATCGACGCGCGCGAGGCCGAGCGCGACGAACGCCGAGTCCCAGTTCCACTGGAACGGGTAGACGCGCGGCCCGGGCTTGACGAAGCGACCCGTGTCGTTGCGTTCGAGCACATCGAGCGCGGGGCCGGCGAGAGAAGGGACGGACGTCATTTGCCACGCCTCTGTAACAAACACAGCGAAGCCGCGTCAATGCTGCACTACGATCGGTGCGTGATCGTCCGGACCGTCCTCGGGGACATCGCGCCGGGCGAGCTCGGCGGCTGCGACGCGCACGAGCGCGACGTTCCGAACGAGCTGGTGTTTCGCAATCCGACGCTCATGGACGCATCCGCGCGCGCAACCACGCACCTCCCCACGGGTCACGCCGAGGGCTTCGCGGAGACCTTCCGTGAGCTCTACCGCGGCGTGTACCGCGCGGTCGCCGGCCGCGCGGGCAAGTCGGGCAGCGAGTATCCGACGTTCCGCGCCGGACACGTCGAGAACGCCTCGGCGAGGCGATCACCGAGTCCAACCGAGACGGACGATGGGTGGAGGTGAGGCTGTGAAGCTCGGACTGATGACGGCTGCGTTCCCGGACCTCTCGCTCGAGGAGGTCGCCGCCTGGGCTGCCGGGAACGGCTTCGAGATGCTCGAGGTCGCGTGCTGGCCGTCAAGCGGCCGCGAGGCGCGGCGGTACGCGGGAGTCACGCACATCGACGTCGGCGCGCTCGACCCCGACGCCGTGCACGAGACGCTCGAGCAGCACGGGCTCGCGATCTCGTCGCTCGCCTACTACCCGAACAACCTCCATCCGGACGACGCACACCGCGAGCAGGTGAACGCGCACCTTCGCAAGGTGATCGACGCGGCTCAGGCGCTCGGCGTCGGCATCGTCGGCACGTTCGCCGGCAACGACAAAGACCGTCCGCTGCCCGAGAACCTCGACCGCTTCCGACGGATCTGGCCGGAACTCGTCGCGTACGCGGGCGACCGCGACGTAAAGATCGCGATCGAGAACTGTCCGATGATCTTCAGCTACGACGAGTGGCCGGGCGGCACGAATCTGGCGTGGTCGCCGGCGATCTGGGACGAGATGTTCGCCGCGATCCCGGACGAGAACTTCGGGCTCAACCTCGACCCGTCGCACCTGGTGTGGCTGATGATCGACTACGAGCGGGCGGTCTACGACTTCGCCGAGCGGATCTTCCACGCGCACGCGAAGGACCTCGAGGTGCGGCGCAACGGCCTCTACCGTCACGGCACGCTTTCGGGCGGGATCGGCTGGCAGGTGCCGCGCATCCCCGGGCTCGGCGAGGTCGACTGGCCGCGGTTCGTCGCTGCGCTGTACGCCGTCGGCTACGACCACGTTCTCTCCGTCGAGCACGAGGACCGGCGCTTCGAGGGAACGCAGGAGCTTGTCGAGCGCGGCTTCCTGATCGCGCGCAACACGCTCGCGCCGCTCCTCGTCTAGTTCGGGACGAGGACGTACTTGTTGCCGGCTCGTGCACCGGAGCGCTCGTGTTGTCCAGACTGCCGGCACGTCGTGCGAACGAGATGCGAACACCTCAGCGGCTTCGCGTTTCAATCGAAGCCCTCTGACGGACTCGAACCGTCGACCCCCTCCTTACCATCCTGGAACCGGGCGGGGACGCGCGGGCACGGGCGGGTCACCGCGGTCACGAAAGCCCCCTCACCACGCGGTTTGCTCCCGCACGCCGCTCGAGCTGGACATTCTGGGGACGGGTTCTGGGGACAGAATCGGCCGCCGCCGTGCCTCTCGAGGCAACGATTGCGTTCAGGCCGAGAGGCGTCAGAGTGCGGCGGCCAATAAGCCCGCAGCGAACCGCTCTTCCCGTTCGCGCACGGAATAACGTGATGCGACGGGTCAAACGTTGACGCATCGTCGGAGAACGGCGGGAGGCTGCTGGGTCGTCCTCCACGAAGTCCCGGGTCAGCGGGATCAATCCGAGAGTTCTGTGGCGAGGTGCGCGCCGGGTGCTTGCGGCTTGCGCCACCGGTGCCGAGCCGCGGGCACACTCTCCATCAGCGGCAACTGCTCCCGGGGGTGCGACGCATACCAGCCGACGTAGCGGTTCGTCAGCGGCTGCGCAGTCAGCCCGTGCGCGAACACCGAAATGCCGATCGTGGCTACGACGGCGAGCAGCAGGGTGTGCTCGTGCGGAAGCGACGACTCGTCGATCAGGATCACGGCGAAGACGATCGTCGCGAGCCCCCGCGGGCCGAACCAACCCACGAACGCGACCGTGGGGCGGCGCGCACCGCTCCCGAGCAGCGCCAGCGCGACGGGAAGCATCCGAACGGCGGTCAGGCTGAGCACCGCGTAGACGAGGACCTCCCAGCCCAGGTCGTCGAGCGCCGGCCCGAGGATCGCGGCGCCGAAGACGATGAAGGTGACCGCGTTGAGCAGTTCGCCGCCCTCGTCGACGAGGTACGACACCTGTCCGCCGCTGTCGCGGCCGACGACCCCGAACAGAAACCCGCCCGTGAAGGCGGCGATGAAGATGCTGCCGCCGAGCCCGGTCGCGATTCCTGCCGCGAGGAGCGCCGTGGCCACCGTCAGGATCTGCAGCCAGTGCGGCTCCACGAGGGAACGGCGCGCCGCAACCCGGAGTGCGAGCGCTCCAAGCACGCCGGCCGCCGCGCCTGCGACGAGGCCGTAGCCGATCTCCTCCAGCACGAGGTGCGCTGCTGCGTGTGCCGTCATCGTCCCCTCGTCCGCCTCGGCGAGGGCGAGCGCGATGAAGAAGAGCGGCACGCAGATTCCGTCGTTGAGGCCGCTCTCAACGTTGAGTCCTTGGCGGATCCGCGACGGGATCCGCTCGTCGGTCACGACCGCTTGGCCGAGCGCCGCGTCGGTGCAGGCGAGCATGATCGAGAGAACGAGCGCCTCGAGCAAACTGACGCCGGGTAGCACGCCGACGCCGACAAGCGTGCCGGCGGCGATCGTGAACGGCAGGCCGATCCCGAGCAATCGAGCCGGTACGGCGAACTCGCTGCGCAGGGCGGGGAACGAGATCCGCGAAGCGTCGGCGAAGAGGACGAGCGTCAACGTCGCCTCCGCGAGCAGCTTCACGGGCTCGCCGCCGATGCGCAGATCGATCAAGCCGAGCACCGGGCCCGCCAGCAGACCCGCGGACGTGAAGAAGATCGCCGGCGTGACGACCGACCGCTCCATGCGGCCAGACACGGCCGAGAACGCGAGCAGCAGGAACGCAACGGTCGCGACTACCCAGGTGCCCAGCGCGTTACCTCCGTGTCAATCGACGGCGCAAGAACTACTGGCGGGCCATTGCGACGCGGAGGCGCTCCTCGGGTGTGATGAGGTGGTCGGCGTCTTCTGCGTCCTCGCCGAGATCGATCTGCACCCAGTTGACCGTGCCGGTGAAGACGCTGCTTTCGCCTTCGTAGTCGTCGCTGACCGGGGACGCGGTGTCGCGTCCGACATCGGCCGTCTCGTCCGCGGAGAAGATCAGCGGCACCGTTGCATCGACCCGGCCTTCACCGGTCTTGTCGCCGTCGAGGTAGAGCGTGACCGTGCCGCCCTTGGCCGGGCCGCCGCCGTCGTAGGCGAACTCCATCCGGACCTGGTGCGTTCCGGGCGCGATCGTGGCGTCGGCCTCGATCTTGAAGCGCTGCAGGCCGAGCAGGTTGTAGCAGTAGGTCGGACGCCCGTCTTTCGCGTACAGGCTCCAGCCCGCGAAGGCGCCGCCCTGGGCGATGATCACGCCTTCTGCGCCCGCCTCGGGCACGACGACTTCCGCCGTGACCGCGTGGGACTTGTTCTTGATGTTGAGGATGCTGTTCTCGCTGAGGCGTCCCATGCCGCCGAACAGCAGCTGTGAGTTTCCCTTCACGAGCTCCGGGCGGCCCGCGAGCTCGGCGTTGAAGCGCTCGATGCGCCGGTCGTCGAGCGGGAGCACGTTGTACTTGCGGGCCTCCTCGAGCCAGAGCTGTTGCAGCTCGGCCAGCTTCTGCGGCATCTCGGCGGCGAGATCGTGCGCCTGGCTCCAGTCCGTATTCGTGTCGTAGAGCTCCCAGACGTCGTCGGCGAACGGCGGCAACGGTTCCATCACCCACGGCACGCTGTGGTTGGTCACGGCGGTCCAGCCCTGGTGGTAGATGCCGCGGTTGCAGAACATCTCGAAGTACTGCGTCTCGTGGCGGTCGGCTTCGCTCGCCCCGTCGAACGAGTACGCCATGCTGACGCCCTCGATCGGCTGCTGGTCGACTCCGTTGACAATCGCCGGCTGTGGAAGGCCGGCGGCTTCGAGCACGGTGGGGGCCACGTCGATCACGTGGTGGAACTGCGAGCGGACCTCGCCGCGCGCTGCGATGCCGCGCGGCCAGTGGACGATGGTTCCGTTCCGCGTCCCGCCCCAGTGCGAGGCGACCTGCTTCGTCCACTGGTAGGGCGTGTCCATCGCGTGCGCCCAGCCGACGGCGAAATGGTTGTACGCCTTCGGTGTGCCGAAGTCGTCGATGCGCGAGGCCATGAACTCGGGCGTCTCGAGCGCCGCGGCGCCGTTGAAGATGAACGTCTCGTTGAAGCTGCCGTTGATCGTGCCCTCGGCGCTCGCCCCGTTGTCGCCGATGATGTAGTAGACGAGCGTGTCCTCGAGCACGCCGAGGTCGTCGAGCGCGTCGACGAGCCGTCCGATGTGGTGGTCGGTGTGCTCGAGAAACCCGGCATAGACCTCCATCTGGCGGGCGAGAATCGGCTTCAACTCATCGGGCATGTCGTTCCAGGCGGGAATCTCCTCGTGCCGCGCGGTCAGCTTCGTGTCCGGCGGCACGACTCCCAGCTCCTTCTGGCGAGCCAGGGTCTCCTCGCGCAACGCGTCCCAGCCTTCGTCGAAGCGTCCCTTGTATTTGTCCGACCACTCCGTCGGCACGTGATGCGGAGCGTGCGTCGCGCCCGGTGCGAAGTACATGAAGAACGGCTTGTCGGGCATGAGCGACTTCTGCTGGCGCGCCCACTTGATCGCCTTGTCGGTCATGTCCTCGGTGAAGTGGTAGCCCTCCTCGGGCGTCTTCTCCGGCTCGACCGGCGTCGTGCCCTCGTAGATCGCCGGGTAGTACTGGTTCGTCTCACCGCCGATGAAGCCGTAGAAGTACTCGAAGCCGCTGCCGCCGGTCGGCCAGGCATCGAAAGGCCCCATCGGGCTCGTCTGCCAGACCGGCACCTCGTGGCACTTGCCGAACTGCGCCGTCGAATAGCCGTTCAGCAGCAGCGTCTGCGCGAGCGGCGCGCAGGTATTGGGACGGATGGAGCTGTAGCCGGGCGCCGAGGTTGCGAGCTCCGTGATGACGCCCATTCCCACCGAGTGGTGGTTGCGTCCGGTCAGCAACGCAGCGCGGGTCGGGGCACACAGCGCCGTCGTGTGGAAGCGGTTGTACCGGAGGCCGTTCCCGGCGAGCCGCTGAGCCGTCGGCGTCGCGCACGGCCCGCCGAACGCGCTCGAAGCGGCGAAGCCGACGTCGTCGAGCAAGATGACGAGCACGTTGGGCGCGCCGGCCGGCGGCTGTAGCGGCTCGATCGGTGGAAACTTCGCCTCCGGGTCCTTCGCGTCCAAGGGCAACGCCCCGCCGTACGGCCGGTCAGGGATCGGAAGCACATCTCTCTGGATCTGGGAGGGACTCAACTCCTACCACCTTTCCCGTGCGACGATTTGCGGTGAGGCTCGGAGCTAGATTCGCCGGCGGCGCCCCACCCTCCCGGGTGTGACGGCGGCCGCCACCACCGCGGTCTTCGCAACCGGCGAGGGTCCAGGTGAGACCGCCTTGGCCACGACCGCGGTCTTCGCCACGGGGTGGCCGATGACGCCGACTCTTCCGACACGTGCTGCTCTCAGCGGCATTTCAGTCTCCTTCGGTCGCAGGTGCGTCGTCGGCCTCGATGGAGGCGATGATCGCCTGAATTGGGATCCGTCCGTTCGCGATCAGCTGGCCGCCCGAACGACGCGCCGCTGATGCGAAAGGCGCCGCCCAGAGGTTCTCCCAGATGAGCACTCCGGCAGTGCTTCCCGGCTCCATGGCGGCGGCAAGATGATCGACGTCGTCCGCGGTCAAGAGCTCTGCCAGCTCCGCTTCGACCTTTTGCAGCGGACCGAGATCATCGATGTCGGAAAACTCCATCGCCTCGACGGAACCGTCCTCCTTCTTGGTGAGGATCAGGATGTCGATCACGCGGATCGTCCCGGAGTCGATCAACGCGAGCAGCTCCTTGGCCATCTCGCCCGTGAAGTTGCTTGCTCCCGCCGGAAACTCGACGATGATGTAGTCGACGGGGCCAAGTTGATCGAGAGATGCCCGTTCCTCGTCGGTCGCTCGCGTGAGCTCAGTCGGTGTTGTTGCCATGCGTGACCTCCGTTTCTGTCGCCGTGACGAACCGTGCTCGCCAAGCGGCTAGCGCGATACGGCAACGTTGGGCGGAGCGCACATTCTGGAGATACACGAACTCAAGTTCAAGAATCACGACGAAAGGGTCTTGGAACATGGATGCTGACGCGGCTCGGCGATGCGAGCACGTCTGCCGACGGTCAGCTCTTCCACGACGATTTGCAGTGCCGCCGCGATCGGCACGCCGATGATCGCCCCGATCAACCCGAAGAGCGCCCCGAACGCCAGGACGCTCGCGAGGACGGTGAAGCCGGACACCTTCGCGGCCTTCCCGATGATCGTCGGCTGCAGCACGTAGTTCTCGAGCTGCTGGTAGACGACGAGCACGATCAGGAAGACGATCAAGGCCTCGAGGCTGACGGAGAGCGCGACGATCCCGATGAGGACGCCGGCCAACGTGGCTCCGATGCTCGGAACGAGGTCGAGGACGCCAGCGATCACCGCCAGCGCGAGCGGATACGGCAGCCCGAGGATCACCGCGGTGACGCCGTAGACCGTTCCGCACACGAACGAGATCGCGACGTTGCCGAGCATGTAGCGCGAGGTCGTGTGGACGATCCGGTCCGTAACGCGCAGGTAGCGCTCTCGCTTTTCGCGATACATGAGGCCGGCCGTCCAGTTGCGCAGGTGCGGCTCGTCGATCAGCCCGAACAGCGTCAGAAAGATCACAGAGAAGACGAGCGTCACTCCTCCGAAGGCCGAGATCCCGACCTGGGCTACTCCGCCCGACACGTCGCCCGCTCCGCGCGTGATCTCCCCCGCGTGCCTTTCCAACGTGTCGAGGGAGCCGCTCCTCGTGTTGAGGACGTTGCCCAGATCACTCTGCCTGGCGCGGTCGACGATCTTCGGCAACTGGTGGCTGAAGTCGTGCACGGCGCCGTTCACCGCCTGCGCCATCACGAGCGCGACGGCACCGATGACGCCGACGATGCCCAACACGAGCACTATCGAGCACACGCGCCGGCTCCAGCCCAGGCGCCGCTCCATCGCGGTCGCGACCGGCGAGAGGACGGCGACACCGAAGACGGAGACGAACAGGAGGAGCAGGACGCTCTTGATCGACGCGAGCGCCGCCGCAGCGGCGACGACGACGGCAACCAGCAGGATCGTCCGGATCGAGATCGAGACACCGACCTCGCGGCGACCCCCTTCCCTCGTCGTCGTCGTCGCCACAGGAGCCTCTGCCTGCGCGAGCTTCACGGCCGGAGCGTCGCGGGCATGCCCGTGCCGCGACCCGCCTTCCTGCTGCGTCCGCGCGCGTCAGGTCCCGCCGTCTCGCGCAGCGGCACTTCCCGCAGCAGCCAGCTCAGCCCGAACGCCCCGACCATCACACCGGCGGCGGTCAGAAAGACCGGGTGAAGCGCGACGGCGACCGCGGTGATGTACATCGCGTGGATCGCGGGCGGCAGGTGCTGGATGGCAGCGGGGCTCGCGTGCGCGGGCGCGTGTGCGCCGGCCGGGAGACGGCCTGCAAGCTCGCGGCCCAGCTGGTTCGTGAAGATCGCGCCGAAGACGGACACTCCGATCGAGCCGCCGACCTGCCTGAAGAGCGTTGCGCCTGAGGTCGCGACGCCGAGCAGTCGGTAGTCGAACGCATTCTGCGCGGCGAGCACGAGCACCTGCATCACGAGCCCGAGGCCGAGACCGACGAGCAGCATGTACCCGGCGGCGACCTCGGTCGCCGTCCCGACCTCGAGCGTCGACAGCAGGTAGAGCCCGACGGCCGCGATCGCCGTGCCGACAATCGGAAAGGCGCGATAGCGCCCGTAGCGGGAGATCAGGAAGCCGCTCGTCGTCGAGGTGACGAGGACGCCGAGCATCATCGGCGTCATCAGCAGCCCGGAGCCGGTGGCGGTGTGGCCCTTGACGATCTGCAGGTAGAGCGGGATGAAGGTGACGGAGCCGAAGAGCGCGAATCCGACGACGAATCCGATCGCGCTCGTCGTCCGGAACGTCATGTTGCGGAAGAGCTCCGGCGGCAGGATCGGCTCTTCGGCGCGCGACTCGACGAGCGGGAAGAGCGCGAGCAGCGCGACGCCCCCGACGATCGCCGCGAGCATTCCCGGCGCGTCCCAGGAGTAGCTCGTGCCGCCGAGGCTCGTGTAGAGGATGACCCCGGACAGCCCGGCCGCGAGGACAATCGTCCCGAGCCAGTCGATCCGGTGCCGCGTCGTCACCTGACGCGAGCGGAAGGCGGTCGCGATCACCGCCAGCGCGACAAGGCCGAGCGGCAGGTTGACGTAGAAGATCCAGCGCCACGAGAGGTTGTCGACGAAGAATCCGCCGAGCAGCGGACCGGCGACGACGGAAACGCCGAACACGCCGCCGAACAGGCCCTGGTAACGGCCGCGGTCGCGCGGCGCGACGAGGTCGCCGACGACGGCCATCGACACGACGATCAGGCCGCCGCCGCCAAGCCCCTGGACTGCTCTGAACGCGATCAGCTGCGGCATGCTCTGCGCCAGTCCGGCGAGCGCCGAGCCGACGAGGAAGAGCACGAGCGCGAACTGGAGGACGCGCTTGCGGCCGTAGAGATCGCCGAGCTTTCCGTACAGCGGCCCGACCACCGTCGATGCGAGCAGGTACGAGGTCACGACCCACGAGAGGTGCTCGAGACCCCCGAGGTCGCCGACGATCGTCGGCAGCGCGGTCGAGACGATCGTCTGGTCGAGCGACGCGATGAAGAGGACGAGGAGTAGCGCACCGAAGATCAGGCGCCGCTGACTTGCGGACGTCTCAGTCGTCGTCCGTTCAATTGCCGTCGTCGTCATCGCATCTCCTTGTCGAGGGAATCTGCGACGCACGCTCGCGGAGAGCGATGCCACGCCGATGCCAGGCATTCGGCCCCTGCTGCCGCCGAGGTCACCTCGGCCGAGGGCCGTTACCGAACGAGGCGTTCTTCGGCCGGATGCGCGTGGAGCCGGCGACTGGTCGCCGGCTCCGGGGACTTGCGTTGGTGCAGATCGAACGTCAATGCGACGGCTCGGGAGTCGCCTTCGGCGACCTCCGCGGCGGTGCGAATGACTTCGCCTTCCGCTCGACGAGCTTCTGGCCGCCGATCGCGACGACGAGCTCGCTGACGCCGGTGACGAGCGCGAACGCCGCGATCAGTGCGAGCACGGCGAGCGCACCGGCGCCGGGCTTCGCGAAGATCACGATGCCGAAGACGATCGCGACGAGGCCGGTCAGGATCATCGACGCCGTCCCTTGGCCGTCCAGCGGAAGCCGGAAGGACGCGGCGACGAACAGGATCCCGAGCGCGACGGCGTACGCGCCGATCACGTACAGGAGCGCGAGCGCCGAGATGCCGGGCCAGGCGAAGACGAGCACGCCGACGGTGATCCCGAGGAGGCCCCTGAGGATCAGCCAGCCGCGCACTTCCTTCTCCTGTGCCGTGAACGCAGTGCCGAACTCGACGATGCCCGTCGCGAGCGTGTAGGCGCCGAAGACGATCGTGAGCGCGTAGACGCTGATGCCGGGCCAGGCGAGAATCATCACGCCGAACACGACCGATGCCAGGCCGTGCAGGCCGAGCATCCACCGCATCCGGGTGATCTGTGTCCGCGCGGTCTTCGCGGCGCGGTCGAGCATGGTTTCCATCTCCTACCTCCCATTCGGGGATTGACGTTTGCGCCACGGAACCTGAACGGCGTCGATGCCACGCCGCTGCCACGGCCGCGTGCCCTGCTGCCACGGCACCGACTAGGTCGCCGGGCGGGAAGGCGTCTCTGCGTGGATCGCCTTCGTGAGGTCGAGGATCTGCCGCGAGAGCTCGAGCAGCTCTTCGTTCTGCCGGTCCTCTTCCTTGACGGTCTGCCATTGCTGGTCGGCGATCGTCTGACGCTTCGCGTCTGCCCTGTTCTGGCTGATCATCACGAAGGTCGAGAGAAAGATCGCCTCGAGCGAGACGATCATCGTCAGCAAGCCGTACGGGTACCTCTCGACGCCGAGGCCGATCCAGCAGCCGAACCAAACGATGTGGATGTAGACGAACTGCATCGACCCGGCGAACGCGGTGATCCGATCGGCGATCCGGTTCTCGATGCTCTTCGCGCGCGCTTCGGCCTGCCGGACGAGTGCGGGGTTCGGCTCGAGGCCGCGGGGCGACAGGCGGTTGGGGTGCGCGCGCTGATCCACGGTCATTACCGCCGCCGCCGCCACCTTCGATCGCGGTTCGTCCGCCGCGTCCGCCATGCGAGCTGCCGCTTCGCAAGGCCGGCGTGCACCATCAGCGCGCCGACGCACATCGCGACGAGTGCGGTCAGCAGACTCGGGTCGATCGTCTGCACGTCGCTCACCTCCTTCGCAATGGAGGTTCTGTGATCCTCGCGGACAGCTCGTCGGCCTTCTGCTCGAGCTCGTCGCGAGCCTCGCCGACATTGTCCCTCTGCTCGTGCCAGGCGCCGTTCACGTCCTCGCGGGCCTTTGCGAGGCGGTGGAAGACCGCGATTCGCTGGGTGCGGACGTCGGCAATCGCCGCCTCGGCCCGCTCGCGCGCATTCCCGTCTTTCGCCGCGGCCGTTGCCTGCAGCCGCTCGAGGTAGGTGTCCCAGCCGCGGAGCTCGTCCTCGACGGCTGCCGCGAACGTCGTCCACTCGTCGGAGACGTCTGCGACCACCGAGTTCTCGGCGACGGCGAGCCTCGTCTTCAGCTGCCCGAGCCTCTCGTCGACGTGGTCGCGCGCCCCGGGCGCCGTGACCATGACCGAAGCCTCTTCCCGGCGCAGCGCGTCGAGGTGGCGGCGGATTCGTGAGCTGTCCGGAGCGGCGCCGATCTGCGCGAATGCCTTGAGGCGGTCGATCCGGCGGCGGATCTCGGCGAGTTGGTCCTCGATCGTGGTCGTGCTCATGTTCGAGCCTCCTGTTGGTCTCATCTCTGACGCCATGCAGGCTCGCCGGCGTCGATGCCAGCGTTCTGCCACGCGCGGCGGCGCTTCTGCCAGCGCTAGGCGGGACGGGGCTCGGCGCGCCCGGTGAGCCCGCGCTCTGCCGCCGCGGCCGGGTTGCCGGCGAGCGCGACGAAGAGGCTCTCGCGCGCCTGGTGCGGCCGTTCGATCGTCGACCACTCGAGGACCTCCCGGTACAGGCGATCGGCTTCGTCCGCGTTTCCGGAGGCGGCGGCAACCCGCGCGAGGTGGACACGTGCCTGCGCCGCGACCAGCGTCGCCTGCGCTGTCTCGGCTGTCGCAAGCGCCTGCCGCTGAAGCTCTTCGGCCTCGCGCAGATCGCCGTTCGCGAGAGCGATCGCTCCGAGCCCGGCGAGAGCGAACGCCGCGTGATCGCCGAACCCGATTCGCCCGGCGAGCTCGTGCGCACGCCGGTACGCATCCGCCGCGGCCGCGTCCTCCCCACGTCCTTCGGCCGCCCACGCTTCGAGCAGCAGCACCGGAGCGCGAAACGCGTCGTATCCGATCGCGTCCAAGTGACGGCGGGCGACCGAGACCGTAGCGGTGACGGTCGTGACGTCACCCGCGTGCGCCGCACCGATTGCGCGAATCAGGCTGCTCGCCGCGATGCCCCAGTCGTCTCCAGCCGCCTCGAACGCGGCGGCCGCATTGTCCGCCGTCGCAGCAGCACGTTCGACGTCGCCCGATTGCCCGAGGGCGAGCGAGAGCATCAGTTCCGCAAAGCCGCGCTGCCATGGTGCGGCCGTCGTGGCAAGCGAGACAGCAGCTTCGCCCGCCACGAGCGCGGGGTCGAGATCGAACTCCTCGGTTGCGATGTAGCAGAGGCCGCCGAGCTGCTCGATCCGCAATTCGACGGGGGCGTCGTCGTCCGTGGCAGCGACGGCGAGCTCGAGGAAGCGCCGTCCCTCGGAGACGCGGTCGGCCAGCGCGAAGTACCACGCCAGCGTGCCGAGCCGAACCGCGACGGCGGGATCGCGCGCGTCCCGCGCGTATGCGAGTGCAGCCCAGAGGTTGTCGTTCTCCAGCCCGAGGCGGTGCTGCCAACGCAGCCATTCCGGTCCGCGCAGCTCGACGCGCGCCTCGTCGGCCAATGCCGCGAAGTGCTCGGCGTGCGCGCCGCGGGCGGCCGCGAGCCCGCCGCTCTCGGCGAGACGCTCGAGCACGTACTCGCGAACCGTGTCCAGCATGTCGTAGCGCGCGGCGCCACCGGTGAACGAGGCGGACACGATCGACTTGTCGACCAGCGCTGCGACGAGATACGCGACCGTCGCCTCGTTGAGGCCGTGGCTCGCTGCGAGCGCGACGAGCGACGACAGGGACGCACCGCCGCGGTGAACGGCCAGTTGCCGGAGCAGCGTCTTCTCGTCGGCGTGCAGGAGGTCGTAGCTCCATTCGACGAGCCCGAGGAGCGCGGTCCGCGCCGGGTCGGAGGTCGGGCTGTCACGCAGGAGAGCCGCCCGCCGCTCGAGCATCGAGACGAGCTCCGCGAGCCCGAGCACGTTCACGCGCGCGGCGGCGAGCTCGATCGCGAGCGGCAGTCCGTCGACGCGCCGGGCGATCTCGGAAGCGAGCGCGACGGCCTCGGCGTCGGGCTCGAATCCGGGTCGCGCCGCGCGCGCTCGCTCGAGGAAAAGCTCGACGGCCGCTGCCTCGAGCGGCGCCACGGGGCGTCTCACCTCGCTCGCGACGTGGAGGGCTTCGCGGCTCGTCGCCACGATCCGTGCCCGGGGGCACTCCGCGAGCAGCGTCGAAGCGATTCGTGCTGCCTCGGCGAGCACGTGCTCGCACGCGTCGAGGACGACGAGCGCTTCCGCGTCTCGCAGCCTCGACGTCACGCGCGCGAGCGGATCGGCGCCGCGAACGTCGACGGCGTCTGCAAGGAGGCGGACGGCATCGTCCGCCTCTCCGGCCCGCGCGAAGTCGACGAGCCAGGTGCCGTCCGGGAACTCGTCCTCGAGCGAGCGTGCCGTCTCGACCGCAAGCCGGCTCTTGCCGACGCCGGGCGGGCCGGTGAGCGTCACGAGGCGGTGCTCGTGCAGGAGCGCGGCGACCTCGCGGAGCTCCTCCTCGCGGCCGACGAACGACGTCGAAGTCGCGGGCAGATTGCCGCGGCGCCTGCGGGCGGCCGGGACCGCGGCGATCGCGGGGTCGTGCGCGAGGATCGCCTCCTGCAGGCGCCGGAGCTCCGGCCCGGGCTCGAGCCCCAGCTCGTCGGCGAGCACACTGCGCGCGTCCTGGAACGTCTCGAGCGCGTCCGCCTGGCGGCCGCTGCGGTAGAGCGCGAGCATCAGCTGGCCCCACAGCCGCTCCCGGAAGGGGTTGTCCGAAAGCGCCGAACGGAGGGCCGGTGCGAGCTCGCGCTGCTCGCCGAGCGCAAGCCTCACCTCGAAGTCCTCCTCGAGCGCGTCGACGCGCAGCGTCTCGAGCCGGCGCGCCTCGGCGCTGAACCAGGCCGTGCCGGTCAACCCCTGCAGCGCCGGGCCGCGCCAGAGAGCCAGCGCCGCCGTCACCGCGTCCGACGCGGCGGGGATGTCGCCGTCGCGCAGCGCGGAGCGCGTCTCGGCGAGCAACTCCTCGAAGCGGCTCGCGTCCACGCGCGCGTCCTTCAGCGCGTACCCGTCGGAGGAGCCGACGATCGACCCCTCCCCGAGCGTGGCGCGGAGGCGGGCGATGTGATGGTGGAGCGCGTTGCGCGGAGCCGCCGGGAGCTCCTCCCCCCAGAGGGCGTCGACGAGGCTGTCGACGTCCGCCACCCGGCCGCACCGGAGGGCAAGCATCGCCAGCAGGGCTTGACGCTTGGAGCCGCCGACGTCCGCGACGCTCCCGCCCGCGAGCACCTCGAACGGGCCGAGTAGCCGGATCTCAAGCAGCTCCTGCATCACGCTTCGCCTCCGCTGAGTCTCCCACGCTCGTGCGCTGGCATCCAGGGGACGGCGGTTGGCACTCGGCTTGGCAGCGCCCGGGCTCACGCTCCTCTCGATCCCACGACGAAGGAGATTTCAGATGAACCCGCCCCCGAGCGACGAACCCCCAAGACGAAGCCGCGGATCGGCCGCAGCGAGATCGGCGTGTTCCTGGCGCTGCTGGCGATCAACTGGACGGTGGCGCTCCTCTTCAACGCGGCGTCTGCGCATCCGCGCGTCGCGATTCCCTACTCGCCCACGTTCCTCGCGCAGGTGCAGTCGGGCAACGTCTCGACCGTCACGGCGCAGGACGCCGCGATCCGGGGGACGCTCAAGCACGCGATCCGCTACCCGGCGCGCGACAAGAACTCGAAGTCGGCGACCGACTTCTCGACGCGGGTGCCGGACTTCGCCGATACGAAGGCGCTCGACACGCTGCTGCAGGAGAAGGGCGTCGTGGTCACGGCGAAGGCGCCGCCCGGGACGCCGTGGTGGGAGACGCTGCTCGCCGGATTCGGCCCCACGTTCCTCTTCTTCGGCCTCTGGTACATGGTCATGAGGAAGTCGGGCAGCGGCAGCATGTTCTCGTTCGCAAAGGCCAAGCCGAAGCAGTACGAGCCGACGACAGAGCACGTGACGTTCGCGGACGTCGCCGGCATCGACGAGGCGAAGGCGGAGCTGGCCGAGGTCGTCGACTTCCTCCGCGAACCGGAGAAGTACCGCAAGCTCGGCGCGCACATCCCGCGCGGCGTGCTGCTCACCGGCGCCCCGGGCACCGGCAAGACGCTGCTCGCGCGCGCGGTGGCAGGCGAGGCCGGCGTGCCGTTCTTCTCGATGTCGGCGTCGGAGTTCGTCGAGATGATCGTCGGCGTCGGCGCCTCGCGCGTGCGCGACCTGTTCGAGCAGGCAAAGGCAGCCGCGCCCTCGATCGTCTTCATCGACGAGATCGACGCGATCGGCCGCTCGCGCAGCTCGGGCGCGTACAGCGGCGCGAACGACGAGCGCGAGCAGACGCTCAACCAGATCCTGACCGAGATGGACGGCTTCGACGCGTAAGACGGGCGTCATCGTCCTCGCGGCGACGAACCGCCCCGACGTGCTCGACTCGGCGCTGCTGCGGCCGGGCCGCTTCGACCGGCGCGTGCCGGTTCAGGCGCCCGACAAGGACGGCCGCCTCCAGATCCTCAACGTCCACACTCGCGGCCTCCCGCTCGCGCGGACGTCGACCTCGACGCGATCGCGGCGACGACCGCCGGCATGGTCGGCGCCGACCTCGCCAACCTCGCCAACGAGGCGGCACTCCTCGCGGCGCGCCGCACGCACGTGCAGGTGACGATGGGCGACTTCAGCGACGCGCTCGAGAAGATCGAGCTCGGGACCGCACGCAAGCTGCTGCTGACGCCGGCCGACAAGCTGCGCACGGCCTACCACGAGGCGGGCCACGCGCTCGTCGGGATGCTCACGCCGGGCGCCGACCCGGTGCGGAAGATCTCGATCATCCCGCGCACGATGAGCCTCGGCGTCACGATCTCGGCGCCCGGCAGCGACCGCTTCAACTACGACAAGCAGAGCCTGCTCGCGCACATCGAGGTCGCGACCGGCGGTCGCGCAGCCGAGGAGGTCGTCTACGGCGACGAGACGACCGGCGCCGAGTCCGACATCCGCCAGGCGACGAATCTCGCGCGCAACATGGTCGGACGCTTCGGCATGAGCGACGAGATCGGCTTCCTCTCGGTTCTGCCGCAGGACGGCGACGGGTCGGGGCTGATGCCGGGCGTCTCGGAGGTGTCCGAGCGGACTCGGCAGCGGATCGACGACGAGATGCGCCGCATCGTGAGTGAAGCGCACGAGGACGCGGCGCAGCTCCTCTCGGAGAACCGCGAGCGCCTCGAGTCGCTCGCCCACGCGCTCTTCCAGGCGGAGACGCTCGAAGGGCCGGAGGCGTACGCCGCGGCGGGGCTCGACCCGACCGCCGCTTCGACGTCGCCGGCAGAGCCCGCGACCCTCGTTGCGTCATGAAGCTCGCCGTCCTCGGAGCGACAGGCACGGTAGGGCGCGAACTCGTCACGCAGGCGCTCGCCGCGGGCCACGATGTGACGGCGCTCGTCCGCGAGCAGCTGCAACCGGACGAGATCGACGGCCGCGTTGCGCTCGTCGTCGGCGACGCGATGAACGTCGATGCGGTGAACCGCCTCGTGGAAAGCAGCGACGCCGTCGTGAGCGCGCTCGGCCACGTGAACGGCGCGCCGGACGACCTCCTCGCATGCACGAGCGCGAACCTCATCACGTCGATGCGCGCCGACGGCGTCGACCGGCTCGTCGTCCTCTCGTCGCCCGCGGTCGACGACCCGGAGGACCGGCCCGGCCTCTTCTACCGGGCCGCACGCGTCCTCCTCCGCATCCTGATGCCGAAGGTCGTGCACGACCACCGCGCGCAGGCGCGCCTGATCGAGGAGAGCGGCCTCGCGTGGACGATCGTCCGCGGGCCGCTCCTCTTCACCGACGGCCCGCACACCGGCCGCTACCACGCAGGCGCGATCAGGCGCGACAGCGGCTCCCGGATCTCCCGCGCCGACCTCGCCGACTTCATGCTCGCGACCGCGACCAACGGCGGCTTCATCCGGATGACACCGCTGGTGAGCGAGTAGGCGCGACGATGCTGCCGCTCTCCGACGGACTCCGCCCGCGTCGCTTCCCGATCGTCAACGTCGCGCTGATCGGGGCGAACTTCGCGGTCTGGATCTTCTATGAGCTGCCGCAGCTCGGCACCGCCGTCTACCACGCCTCGTTCTATGCGTGCACGGTCGACAACGCATGCCGCGGCCCCGAGCCGTGGGGGATCAGCTGGCTCACCGCGATGTTCATGCACGGAAGCTGGGACCACCTCCTCGGCAACATGCTCTTCCTCGCCATCTTCGGCAAGAACGTCGAGGACGCGTTCGGCCACCTCCGCTACCTCGCCTTCTACGTCGCCGGCGGCTTCGCCGCGACGATGGCGCAGGCGGCGGTGACGCTGCTCTTCGGAACCGACGCGGCCGCGCGCGTTCCGAACCTCGGGGCGAGCGGCGCGATCGCAGCCGTGCTCGGCGCGTTCATCGTCCTCTATCCCGCCGCACGGATCCGGACGCTGGTGCTGATCTTCTTCGTGAAGATCCCGGCCTGGGTCTACCTCGGCGGCTGGTTCCTCTACCAGCTCGCCGAGGCGCACCTCGGCCTGACATCTGCGTCGGCGAACGGCGGCGGCGTCGCGTTCTTCGCACACGTCGGCGGCTTCGTCTTCGGCGCCGCAGTCACCGTGGCGCTGCTCAATGCGAGGCGCGTCGTTCCGCAGAGCATCTCCCAACGCCGGCCCGCAGTGGGAATCCTGTGAGCTCCGACGGCGACCTCACCCTGCGCGTCGCCAAGGCAACCGCGGCAGCGCTCGCGGTCGTGGCGCTCGCAGTCGGGATCTGGCAGGTGCGGAGCGTCCTCATCCTTCTGCTCCTGGCACTCACGTTCGCGGCCGCGATCCGGCCGGGCGTCGACTGGCTCGGCCGCCACCGCGTCCCGCAGTCGGTCGCGATCCTCCTCCACCTCCTCGTCATAGGCGGAGTCGTCGCGGTGCTGCTCTGGATCGCGGTGCCGCCGGCGCTGCACCAGATCGGGCATGCGCTCGGCCACAACCCGGGTCAGGCGTCAGGAGTCCGGGGAGGCGTGCTCGTGTGGCTCCAGCAGCACCTCCACCAGCTTCCGACCGGCACTGAGCTCGTCCACCCGGTCGCGACCTACGGGCACAAGGCCGGCGAGGCGGTCGTTGCGATCTTCTTCGTACTCGCGGCCACGTGGTATTGCGTCTCGGAGCGAGACTCGATCATCAACCTGCTCACCGCGCTCGCACCGGAGTCGAAGCGCGACACCGCCCGCGAGACCTACCTCGCGCTCGACCGCCGCCTCGGCGCCTACACGCGGCTTCGCTTCCTGATGGTGTTCGCGGTCGGCGCCGTGCTCTCGACCGGCTTCTACTTCATCGGCCTCGATTACTGGCTGCTCGTCGGCGCCTTCGTCGGGCTGATCGAGATCGTGCCCGTGATCGGACCCGTCGTCGGGTCGATCCTCGTCCTCACGGTCGGCCTCCCCCAGTCGCTCCACGTCGCCGGGCTCGCGCTGCTCTGGCTCATCGTCGTCCGGGAGTTCCAGAGCTACGTCGTCAACCCGCACATCGGGCAGACGATCGGGCTCTCGCCACTCGTCACGCTCCTGTCGGTCGCCGTCGTCGGCGTGCTCTTCGGCGGCTTCGCGGTCGTTCTCGCAGTGCCGTTCACGTCGGCGGTTGCGACACTCATCGACGTGCTCGTGCTCGGTCACGACCCGCCGACTGCTGAACCGCGGCGCTCGCTCCGGCTGACGCGCTCCGGATGACGTCGCCGCAGCGGCCCGTGCTCTTCCTCAACCCGCGCTCCGGCGGCGGCAAGGCCGCGCGTGCGGGGCTGGCCGACCGCGCGCGGGAACGCGGCATCGACGTGGTCGCCCTGCGCCCGGAGCAAGACCTTGCGTCGCTGGTCGGGGACGCCGTGGCCGAAGGCGCCGACGCGCTCGGCGTGGCCGGCGGCGACGGTTCACTGGCAATCGTCGCCTCGGCTGCGCTTGCACACGAGCTTCCGTTCGTCTGCGTTCCCGCCGGCACGCGCAACCACTTCGCGCTCGACCTCGGCCTCGATCGCAGCGACCTGGTCGGCGCGCTCGACGCGTTCACGGACGGCGTCGAGCGCCTCATCGACGTGGCGGAGGTGAACGGCCGCGTCTTTCTCAACAACGTCTCGCTCGGGATCTACGGCGACGCGGTCAGCCGGCCGACCTACCGCGACGCCAAGGCGCGCACGCTCCTGGAAACCGCCGCGCAGGTGCTAGGGCCGGGTGCCGCGACGGTCGACTTGCAACTGGTGAACGACGAAGGCCGCTCGCACCGGAATCCCGCCGTCGTGCTCGTGTCGAACAACCCCTATTCGCTCGAGCCGCCGCATGCACCGGGTACCCGCGCCAGGCTCGACGGCGGGCAGCTCGGGATCCTCGTCCTCGACGAAGCGCGCCCCGGTCAGCCTCCGGGACGGACGTGGACCGCGACGCATTTCGAGGTGACCGGCCCCGCACCGGTGCACGCCGGCGTCGACGGCGAGGCGGTCGACCTCACGCCGCCGCTCCGATTCGTCATCCGGCACAACGCACTTCGAGTGAGGGTCCCCTCGAGCCGCGCCTGAACGACGAAGCCCGCCGACCTCTCGGGCGGCGGGCTTCGAGCACCGGCAGACGGTGCGCCTCGTCAGGAGACGTGGAGCTTCTCCTTCAGCTTGCCCTTGCGCTCGTCGAGGCCGGCGTGGAACTCGGCCTTGCGCTGCTCGCGCAACGTGCGCCGCGCTTCGTGTGCGGCCGCCTCGGCGGCGTCCTCCGCCGCCTCGAGCTCGCCCATGACGTCGGCGGTCGAGCGACGGGTGACCTCGCCACCCAGCTCGTACATCTCCGCGTCGATGACCTCGACCACGGGCTCCTCCACCTCGGCGATCACTGCGGTCGAGCCCGGCGGGATCGCCCGGCCGAGCACCGTGAGCGCCTCGTCGGAGGTGACGGCGTGATCGACGTCGAACGCGCCGCCGATCATTGCGCCGGTGCCCCAGCCGACCAGCAGGCCGACAGGCCCGCCGAGCACGCCGACGAGCATCCCGATCAGCGAGCCGCCCGCCGTCCCGGCGAGGCCGACGTTGTCGGCGCTCTCGGGGATCGTCAGCTCGCCCTCGGGCCCGCGCTCGACGACCGCCGCCGACTCGAGCCCGATCCGGCCCTGGGCACTGCACTCCTTGAGCACGCTCAGCGCCTGGTAGGCCTTGCTCGGCTCCGTGAACCGAACGACCACCACGTTTTCCTGAGTCATTGCCACTCCTTTCGGTCGAACATCGATGACGACAGCAATCTGTCGCGCGTCGATGCCAAACCGATGCCACGCCGCCCCGCGTCGCTGCCGCGCCCAACAGCCCTCGTTCTTGCGGCGTGCGGCGCGCGGTCGCTCTCAGCGAGCGCAGAACTCGTGGCCCTGTCGTACGAGAGCTTCTCATCGGCTACTGGAGCCAGGGTTGCAGCAGTGCTTCGATCGCCTTGCACCCTCGCGGCAGCTCGAGTCGTCCCTGCACACGCTTGTCGTGGACGACGAGGAGCGCGGGTGAGGCCCGAACGCGGAAGCGCTCGACAAGCTTGGGGTGTGCGCGGACGTCGATCCGGCGGATGGCGACCGTGTCGTGGTTGCGGCGCTGCTGCAGCACCTGCGCGAGGAAGCCTTCGACACGGCGAGCGCGACCGTCGGTCGGGTCGTAGAAGAAGAGCAGCTGCGGCCGTGTCTGAATCGATGCTTGGTCGACGGCGCTCATCGCGACATCCGACTCTCGGTCGTTCGAGTTCTCGTGCGCGGCCGTTGTGACCGCGTGGACGCTCTGTTCCGGACGAACAGGCAGTCGCCGCGTCGTGCCAGGACTTGCTGGGTCTTCGCGTCCTCGTGCCCGGCGAGGACGATGGAACAGGTTTGTTCGGAGCGAACCCGCGCGTACTCCTCCAACGAGAGCGCGATCGTGGCGCCGCACTGGATGCGCGGACACTCACAGTCGAACCGCGGGATCGAGGTGTCGCGCTCGTGTGAAAGCTCGGCCACGTGATCGTTGATCTCGCGGAAGAACGACTGCGTCCGCTGCGCGTCAGTGCGTCGTAGCTCGAACGATGGGGCGGCCATCCCGGTCCTCCTCGACGTCGATTGTCGTCTGGCCGGGAGGACGCCTCAGATACTCGGCAGAGCGGCTCTGGACTCATGAGGGGCACAAAAGGAACCGCCTCGGCCCGTCCAGCATAGCCCCGATCTTCGTTTTGCGAGGATCGCCGGGCTAGACTGCGCCCGCGGGCCGCGGATCGAGCCCGGTCCCGGCCGCGGCAATCGATCACCACGGCGCCGTGCTCCGGACGCGCCCGAGGGGACGCAGATGCTGGATCGGGATCGTGGGGACAACCGGTTGAGGGTCTTGATCGCAGACGAGAGCACCGAGCGGCTGGCGCTGCTCGCCGCGATCGTGCGCGGTGTCGGGCACGAGACGATCGCTGCCGAGGTCGACGTCACGAGCGTCGGTCCGGTGACCGCGCGCGAGCATCCGGACGTGGCGCTCGTCGCGGTCGGGGAGAGCAACGCGCACGCGCTCGAGCTGATCTCGAAGATCGTCGCCGAGGCCGAGTGCCCGGTGATCGCTGTTCTGTCCGCAACGGACACCGCGTTCGTCCGCGAGGCCGCCAGGCGCGGCATCTTCGCCTACGTCGTCGACTCCGATCAGGGGGCGCTCGAAAGCGCGCTCGAGATCGTGTTGCTGCGCTTCCGCGAATACCACGGACTGCAGGGCGCCTTCGGCCGGAGAGCGCTGATCGAGCGAGCGAAAGGCGTCCTGATGGAACGACACGGCCTCGACGAGGAGGCCGCGTTCGAGGCGCTCCGCTCCCACGCGCGGAGCAACAACACGAAGATCGTCGACGTCGCCGGCGCCGTCATCGACGGCCATCTGCTCTTGCCCCCGCGCTCGTAGCCGGCCGGGGTCGGCTAGGCTAGCTGCGCCGAGGCGGCCACCTTGAGTGCCCCTCTCTGACAGCCCGACACCCGCCCAAGCGCGGCGTGCGCGAGGTCACTTCCCCGGCAGACAGGTTCAACCTCGACAGCCGGAGGTGACTCATGTACCGGCACGTTCCCACTTCCACTCCGCGGCGCCCGTCGGCGTCGACCGGATGAACGCGCAGGCGCACCAGGAAGAGATCGGTCAGGCCCAGGTCGCCTGCCGAACCGAAAACGAAGCGATCCAGGCATCCGCCGACAAGCTGACCCTGCTCGGTCCGATCCCGTTCGTCTGCGAATGCCCCGAGCGCGACTGCGCCGAGCTCGTGCGCCTCACCTTCGACGAGTACGAGGCGATCCGCCAGGACCCCCGCCGCTTCTTCAACATCTCGGGACACGAGGCTGCGTCGGTCGAAGCCGGAGCCGAACGGATTCTCGCGGTCGCAGGCGACTTGACCGTCGTCGAGAAGATCGGCGTCGCCGGCGACGTCGCCGCCGACGCGCACGAGCGACCAGCCTAGGCGGTCGAGCGCATCGAACCCGCCGCACGGGGAAGAGCAAGAAGATGCTTTCGTCGACACTGCTCGTTCAGGCCCGGGAGCGGATCCAGCAAGGCTGGACCCAGCACGCCGACGCACGCGACGCCGACGCGCGCCCGATCCAACCGTGGAGCCCAAACGCGGTCGCCTGGTCGCTGCTCGGCGCACTCGTCGCAGCACTCGAAGCCGAAACAGCAGACGACGAAGCACTCGCGGTCGGTGAGCTCGCCGTCGCGTGCGTCGCACTCGCCACCGTCATCGAACACGACTCGCTCGAGTCCTGGAACGACGACGCAACACGCACTCCGGATGACGTCCTGCGTGCACTCGAGCGCGCCGAACGCCAGTTGGTGGTTTCTGCGCGGTACCCTGGGGGAAGCAGCAACGGAGCCTGACTGACTCCGCGCAAGACTCCGCCCCGAGCAAACGGTCGGAATACAGAAATCGGCGAACGGCCGATCAAGACCGGCGCTTGGAGGCGACATCGCTACAGCAGAGAAACGAAGCGGTCACGCAGTTCCCGCGACAGCGACACCGCTGGACGTGGATTGGCATCAGCCGCTGAGCGGCGCTCACAAGGCGATCAACCTCGCCGGCATCGCACTACCGCTGCTGGGGCTCGTCCTGGCGATTGCGCTGCTCTGGAACCGGGGGGTCGGTGTCACGGAGCTCGGGATCCTCGCGGTCGGCTACGTCGTGACCGGCCTCGGCATCACCGTCGGCTTCCACCGCCTGTTCACCCATCGGTCGTTCCAGACGTTTCACGCCGTGCGCTACATCTTCGCGATCCTCGGGGAGATGGCGGTCGAGGGCGATGTCCTGACCTGGGCCGCGGATCACCGCAAGCACCACCAGTACTCCGACCGCGCCGGCGATCCACACAGCCCGCACGCGGACTTCGGAGACGGCCCCCTCGAGAGCATCAAGGGGCTCTGGCACGCGCACACGGGCTGGCTGTTCTCCGAGGCCGGGCGCGCCGACCGTGAAAAGTACGCCAAGGACCTGCTCGCCGATAGGGGACTGCGAACGATCGCCGGCATGTTCCTTCCGCTGGTCGTCGCGTCGCTGCTCCTTCCCGCACTCGTCGGCTGGCTTCTGCTGGGCGGCTGGTACGGCTTCCTCGCCGGCCTGATCTGGGGCGGCGCCGTCCGCATCTTCCTGCTCCACCACGTCACCTTCTCGATCAACTCGATCTGCCACATGTGGGGACGCCGCCGCTTCGCCTCCGGCGACGAGTCACGCAACGTCTGGTGGCTCTCCTGGCTCTCGTTCGGCGAGTCCTGGCACAACAACCATCACGCCTTCCCCTCGTCCGCCTTCCACGGATTGCGCGGCTGGGAGATCGACCCCGGCGGCTGGGTCATCCGCGGCCTCGAACGCTGTGGCCTCGCCTGGCGCGTCGTCCGGATCGACACGAAGCGCCAAAGGCGAAAGCTCCTACGAGCGATGTGAAGCACGTCGGCAGCGGGAGCGAGGGGCCTCGACTGCGACGCGACGCAGCGGGCGACGGCCGGTGCCGATGTGGGTCGTCCGCGCCGGCGATGACATCTACGTCCGCTCGGTCAACGGCCGCGGATCCTCCTGGTTCCGCGGCGCATTGGACCGTCACGCGGCGCGCATCCGCGGCGGCGGCGTCGAGAAGGACGTTGAGCTGATCGAGACGGAAGGTGCGCAGGAAGCCGTCGATGCCGCCTACCAGGCAAAGTACGGCCGGCACTATCCGTCGATCGTTCCGTCGATCGTCGCGCCGGAGGCGCAGGGGGCGACGCTGAAGCTGGTCCCCGAGGAGGACTGATGCAGACACGCAACCTCGGAAACGCGCTCGAGGTCTCGGCGATCGGGCTCGGGTGCATGGGCATGAGCCAGAGCTTCCCGCCGATCCCCGACCGGAACGACTCGATCGCACTCATCCGCGCAGCGGTCGAGCGTGGCGTGACGTTCTTCGACACCGCACAGGTCTACGGACCGTTCGACAACGAGAAGCTCGTCGGCGAGGCACTCGAACCGATGCGGGAGCAGGTGGTGATCGCGACAAGGTTCGGCTTCGAGCTCTCGACCGGCGTGTCGACCGGCACCGACAGCCGCCCGGAGACGATCAGGAGCAGCGTCGAGGACTCACTGCGGCGGCTGCGGACCGATTACATCGATCTCCTCTACCAGCACCGCGTCGACCCGAATGTGCCGATCGAGGAGGTCGCGGGCGCGGTGAAGGAGCTGATCGACGCGGGGAAGGTCCGCCACTTCGGCTTGTCTGAGGCGGGCGTCCGGAACATCCGTCGCGCGCACGCCGTCCAGCCGGTGACGACTCTGCAGAGCGAGTACTCGCTCTGGTGGCGCGAGCCCGAGGAGGCGATCATCCCGACGCTGGAAGAGCTCGGCATCGGCTTCGTTCCGTTCAGCCCGCTCGGCAAGGGGTTTCTCACCGGCAAGATCGACGAGACGACGGAGTTCGAGAGCGGCGACTTCCGCAACACCGTCCCGCGCTTCACCGATACCGACGCGCGACGCGCCAACCGCGCCTTCGTCGAGCTGCTCCAGCAGATCCCAATCGCAAGCAGGCGACGCCTGCGCAGGTGGCACTCGCCTGGCTGCTCGCGCAGAAGCCCTGGATCGTGCCGATCCCGGGCACGACGAAGCTCCATCGACTCGAGGAGAACATCGCCGCCGCCGAGCTCGAGCTGACCCCGGACGACCTGCGCGAGATCGAAGAAGCGCAGATCGAGGCGCACGGCGCAAGGTACTCGGAGGCCAACCAGCGCATGATCGACCGGTAGGAACGCGCGACCATCCATACGCAAGTGAGGAGTTCGCCGTGAACGAAGTCGTCGTGGTCATCGGCGCAGGATCGATCGGCCAGGCGATAGCCCGGCGTGTCAGCGCCGGGAAGCACGTCGTGCTGGCCGACCTGCGCCGCGAGAACGCCGACGCCGTGGCGGAGGTGATGCGAGACGCCGGCTTCGACGTGAGCACGGCAACCGTCGATGTGTCGTCGCGTGAGTCGGTTCGCGCGCTCGTCGAGACAGCCACGGCGTTCGGCGACGTCACCGGTGTCATCCACGCAGCGGGCGTCTCACCCAGCCAGGCCTCGCCGGAGACCATCCTCGCAGTCGACCTCTACGGGACCGCGCTCGTGCTCGAGGAGTTCGGAAACGTCGTCGCACGCGGCGGCGCAGGAGTGGTCATCGCGTCGCAGTCCGGCCACCGGCTCGGCGCGCTCACGGCAGACGAAAACGCGGCGCTCGCAACCACCCCAGCGGACGAGTTGCTGAAGCTCCCCATGCTCCAGCCCGACCAGGTGACGGACCCGCTCCACGCCTACCAACTCGCCAAGCGCGGCAACTCGTTGCGCGTGATGGCCGAGGCGGTTCGCTGGGGGAAGCGGGGCGCCCGGATCAACACGATCAGTCCCGGCGTCATCTTCACCCCGCTCGCCAGGGACGAGCTGACCGGCCCTCGCGGAGAGGGCTACCGCCGCATGATCGAGCTCAGCCCGGCCGGGCGCGGCGGCACCCCGGACGAAGTCGGGGTCGTCGGCGCGCTCCTCATGGGGCCCGACGGCGCGCTCATCACCGGCAGCGACTTCCTCATGGACGGCGGAGTCACCGCCTCCTACTTCTACGGCGAGCTCGCGCCGCAGTAATCCGCCTCACGCGACGCCAAGCAGACGAGGGTCAGGTGTCGCGGCGAACGAGAAGGACTGCGGCGATCACGAGCGACAACGCGCAGTACCCGACGAAGAGCAATGCACCCGGCAACGGCGCGAGCGAATTTGCATCGTGTGTGAGCGAGAACATCTGTCGCCCGGCCTCGCTCGGCAGGTACTTGCTGACGGCGTCGTGCCAGCTCGCGGGCAGGATGAGCAGCAGCGGCGGTATGACGAAGAAGATTCCGGCGAAGGTCGCGATCCCGCCGGCCGTGTTGCGGACGATCGAGCCGATCCCGAGCGCGAAGATCCCGACGAGCATCAGGTAGACCGCGCCGCCGATCACCGAGCGGGCGACGCCCGGGTGCGAGAATGAGATCTGGAGGATGTGATGCCGCGAGAGGATCGCCCGGCTCGCGAAGAAGGCGATCAGCACCGACGGCAGCGCCAAGACGAACGCGACGACCGCGAAGACCCCGGTCTTCGCCCAGAGCACCGGCAGCCGCTTTGGAACTGCGGTGAAGCTCGCTCGGATCATGCCGGTCGAGTACTCACCGGTGATCACGAGCACCCCGAGGACGGCGATCGCGAGCTGCGAGGCGTTGACGCCGGCGAGCGCGATGTCGAGCGGATGGCGGTCGGCCCGTTCGTGCGGGCTCATCGATCCCCAGTGCGACGAGGTCACCGCGGAGAAGATCACGGGCAAGGCGATCGTCAGGAGAACCGCGATCGCCAGCGACCAGCGCGTCGAGCGAAGCGAGTGCAGCTTCGTCCATTCCGACGCCGCGACGCGTGCCTGCGTGACCCGGCCGGCGTGCGCGGCTCTCGGGAGCTGCTGCACGTTCGAGACCGTGCTCACGCGACCGCCTCCCGCTGCCCGAGCTCGGCCGCTTTGAACTCCACGTCTTCCCGCGTCAGGTCCATGAACGCCTCCTCGAGCGAGGCCTGCTTCAGCGTCAGCTCGTGAAGGGTGAGGCTGCGCCCCGCGGCAGCGTCGCCGATCTGAGCCGTGGTCAGCCCGCGCACCTCGAGCAAGCCCGGCTCGATCATCGTTACGGTCACGTTCGGGCCGGCGATCGTCGCTTCGAGCGCTGACGCCTGCGGCGAGCTCACGCGCACGACGTTGCCCGACGCCTGGCCGAGGAACGCGGCCGTGCTCGTATCGGCGATCTTCCGCCCCCGGCCGATCACGATCAGATGATCGGCGGTGAGCGCCATCTCGGCCATCAGGTGCGAAGAGACGAAGACGGTGCGGCCCTCCGCGGCCAGCGACTTCAACAGGTTGCGCATCCAGTGGATGCCCTCGGGATCGAGCCCGTTCGCGGGCTCGTCGAGCATCACGGTCGAGGGATCTCCCAGCAGTGCCGACGCGATGCCGAGCCGCTGGCCCATCCCGAGCGAAAACTTTCCCGCGCGCTTTCGCGCCACCTCGTGCAGGCCGACCAGGTCGATCAACTCGTCGACCCGCCTCCGCGGAATGCCGTGCGTCCGCGCGAGCGCAAGCAGGTGGTTGTATGCCGAGCGGCCGGTGTGCACGGAGCGCGCCTCGAGGAGAGCGCCCACCTCGTGCAACGGCGCAGCGAGGTCGCGATAGCGCTTCCCGTTCACGGTCACGTCTCCGGACGTCGGCGCATCGAGGCCGAGGATCAGCCGCATGGTCGTCGACTTGCCGGAGCCGTTCGGACCGAGAAAGCCCGTCACGATGCCCGGCCGAACCGAGAACGACAACTCGTCGACCGCGCGCTTGTCGCCGTAGTCCTTCGTGAGGACGCGTGCCTCGATCACGCGACCGACGCTACCCCGCTCGACGTTAGGCGACGGTTAATGCTTCACGAAATTGCGGTTGCCGTCGCCCGTAGCCGGATTCTGTTCAGGTGGACGCTGGCACTGTGCGTCGATGACGGCGAGCGTTCGCGGCCCGCCCGCAGCATCGACGGCGACATTGTCGCCACGCCACTTCTGCGCCAACCAAACTGTGGCGTGGTCGAGGGGCGCCGGGGGGACTGCTAGTATCTGTTGTAGCTAAGCGAACCGGGTGACGTTCCAGCGTCCTCCCCGATTTCGTTCGGGAGGTGTTGACGTCGAGTGAACGTCCGGCACGAATGGTCGCCCGGCTACGGTCGCGCGGCCACGCTCGCTGCGCGATGCCGGCAGCCTCCACGTGAAGCGTTGACTGCGCCCCTCCATCGGGGCGTCAGAGAGGAAGGTGCAGCATGAGTAGTCCGCTGTCCAGAGCCGGCACGGCGCCCGGTCCTCCCGCTGCCGGGTTGGGAGAAAAGCTCGACTGGGATGCCTTCTCCGCTCGGTACTTCCCCGGGCGGAAGCGGCACGACCTCGAGGCCATTGCCGCCTACGGCGCGCACAAGCAGGGCCGCGACTGGCGGAAGAGCGGCGACGAGAGCACACGGCCGAAGCTGACCCTCGTGCCGAGTGACTCGCATCCGGCAGCGATCGAGTCGGAGCTCGATGCGCCGGCCCTGGGGCGTCTGGTCGTCGCGCTGGCAGCCGACCCACGGGGAGGGAGCGGCTTTCCCCGCTAGGCAGACATGACGCGACCCGAGACGTGGTCGTGCTCGCACAGTTGACACCGGCGGCGTCCGGCCTCGGCGGCGTCCGGTACAGGTGGAGAAAGCCCGCCGCCGGAATCGCGCTGTCCAGCATCGCACTTGCTACGTGCTTCCTCGTCGGCCGCCGCCTGACGAATGCGTCGTGGCCGCTGGCTCACGCCGACATCTCGTTCGTCTTCATGGGCGCTGCCGCTTATCTGGCGAGCTTCGGCTTTCGCGCTCTCGGGTGGCGTCAGGTCTTTCCGGCCGCCCAGCGCCCCGATTGCGCCCGCTGCCTCGCCGCATGCGGAGCAGCGGCGGCGAGCGGCGCAGTGCTTCCGTTCCGGCTCGACTACCTGGTCAAGATCACGACCTTGCGCCGTCTTTGCGGCGTGCGGCTCGAGCTCGACACGATCGTGCTCTCGATCGTGACGCTCGGTCTCGTCGACGCGGTCGTGATGCTGCCACTCGCGCTCGCTGCGATCGCGACATCGGGAGTCGTCTTCGTGGCGCCGCTCACGATCGTGATCCTCTTCTGCCTCGGCTGCCTCGGTGTGCTCGTCGCAGGCCCACGGCTCGTCCGGCTACCACTCGTACACCGCTCACGACGCGCGACGTCAGTACTCGAGCGCGTCGGCGAGAGCTCGGCCGTCACGCGTTCGACGTTCGTCGCGGGATCGTTCCTCTTCGCCTGCTGGACGAGTCGCGCACTCGGCAGCGCGCTGCTCTTGATGGCGCTCGGCACACGGTTCTCACCGATGCTTGCCGTCGTCGTGCTCTGCATGGCGGGGGCGGCTTCGATCCTGCCGATCACCTCCGGCGGCGCGGTCGTCGGAATCGGCGCCACCGCAGGCGTCCTGCTCGCGCTGGGAGTTTCCAGGGAGATCGCGATCAACTTCTCGCTCGCTTCGGGCCTACTCCTGAGCGCTGCCGCGCTCACCGCCGCGATCGTCGGAGTCACGGGCTCGGTCGCCGTCGCCTTCGCGGGTGCGCACGGACGAGGTCGCCTGAGCACCGTTTGACGCGACCTCACACGCCGCCACCGCCGGGCGTTCTAGATTCACGAGATGCCGCGCACCGTCGTCGACAGCCCGATCGGCCCGCTCGGCCTCGTTGCGTCGGAGTCCGGCCTGCAGGCTCTGCTGTTCGACGGCAGCAGGATCCGTCCAGAAGGGAGATCCCCGGTCCTCGCCGAGGCGGCGCGTCAGCTCCACGCGTACTTCGACGGCGACCTCGTGACGTTCGACCTCCCGATCGAGGTGAACGGGACGGGCTTCCAGCGTCGTTGCTGGCTCGCGCTCGCATCCATTCCCTACGGACAGACAGTGAGCTACGGCGAGCAGGCGCGGCGGCTCGGGCTCGGCAGCGAAGTCGCCCGAGCGGTCGGCGCGGCGAACGGCCAGAACCCGCTGCCCATCGTCTTGCCGTGCCATCGAGTGATCGGCGCGAACGGCTCGCTGACGGGCTTCGGCGGCGGGCTCCACGTGAAGCGTTTCCTGCTCGAGCACGAGGGCGCGCTCCTGCCACTTGGCTAGTCGCCTCACGCCCGTTCACTGGAAGGCTCCTCCGATGAGGATCTGCCGCGACGTGCTGACGTCCGGGAGCGCGCTGTAAACGCGGACGTCGTCGTGAAGAAGTTGTTGACGAACAACGTTCTGGCCTGCGCCGACGTCGCAGACGCCGACCGCTCAGTTGAAGAGGCGGGTGTCGATCGCGAGCGGCGGGTTTGTGCCGGTCGCCGCGCCAGTCAGCGGCACCGTCTGTGGACTGGCGGCGGCGTTGTGGGTCAACTCGTCAGCGGCTTCCGGTGCTCGTCGTCGCGTCGCCGCGCAAGACACATCGATCGTTCACGCAACGCTTATGTGTCTCTTAGAGGCCGGGGCTACAACTCCGCGGGTGATCCGCCGCCTCGGTCCCCTCGTTGCCGCGCTGGCTGTGCTGGTGGGCGCCGCGTTCGGGGGGAACGCTGCGGCGGCGACGCCGTCACCGACGAAGGGCGTCGTCCTCGTGAACACGAACCTCGCGCTCGAGAACGGCAGCGCCGCCGGCACGGGGATCGTCCTGACGAAGAACGGCGAAGTGCTGACGAACAACCACGTCATCGCCGGGGCGACGACGATCAAGGTGACCGTGCCGGCGACGAAGCGCAGCTACACGGCCGACGTTCTCGGTTACGACATCGTCCACGACGTCGCGCTGCTGCAGCTCGAGAACGCCTCGAACCTCGCGACCGCGACGATCGGGAATTCGGCGACACTCAAGGTCGGACAGCCGACGCGCGCCGTCGGCAACGCGAACGGCGGCGGCCGGCTCGTCGTCACGAGCGGCAAGATTCTCGCGTTGAAGCAGACCGTCAGCGTGCAGCAGGACGGCGGCGACGTCGGCCTGCTCACGAACGCGATCGCGACGAGCGCGCGGCTCGTGCCGGGAGATTCCGGCGGGCCGCTGCTCGACAGGTCCGGCCGCGTGATCGGCATCGACGCCGCCGGCTCGACGGGCACGAATGCGCCGGGCTTCGCGATTCCGGTCAACCGCGCGCTCACCGTCACGAAGCAGATCGAAGCGCTGCGGGCGTCGACATTCGTGCACATCGGCGCCACCGCCTTCATCGGCCTGCAGGTACAGAACGCGACGAACGGCGTCGCGATCCAGGGTGTCTATCCGAGCTCGCCGGCCGAGAGCGCCGGCCTCGCGCAGGGTTACGTCATGACGTCGATCGACGACGCGTCGCTCGCGAGCATCAAGGATCTGCGCGCGGCCCTTTTCGCGCATCACCCGGGCGACAGCGTCACGGTCGGTTACACCGACGTGCTCGGTCACGCGGCGACGGCAACGCTCACACTGGCGAGCGGGCCGCCGCAGTAGGCGGCGAGCGCCCGCCCGTTACGCCAGCGACAGCGTCGCCGTGACTTCGCGGTGACCGTCGACGAGCTCTTCGCTCCACCTCGCAAGCTGACCGACCATGAGCATGCCGCGTCCCGATTCGCGCCAATCGGTTGCTTCGAGCGAAGCGGGTGCTGCCGCGGTAGGTGCGGAGTCGATCACGCGAATCCGCACGGACCGCGGCTCGAGCCTGATCTTGATCGCGACCACGTCGTCTTTACCCGCGCTGCCGTGCACGATCCCGTTCGCCACGAGCTCGTGCGTGACGAGCACGACGCCGTCGCGCTGGTCCTCCCGCACGTCGTGCTCGGCCAGGAACATCCTGAGCCGCCGGCGAACGCGCGAGAGCGACACGGGCTGCGCGGGAACGCTGATCTCGAGCGTGCCGGCAAGATGGCCCACACCCTCTTTCTCACCACTGGACGCAGACTCAACCCCCAGCTGCGTGCGACGCACGCTTGACGGAGGAAGAGCGCCGAGTCAAACGCCCTGGAGTCTGGCCCAGGTGTCCTTGAGGCCGAGCGTGCGGTTGAAGACCGGCCGCTCGGGCGTCGAGTCGAGATCCGGGCAGAAGTAGCCGAGGCGCTCGAACTGCACGGTCTCGCCAACCGGCAGTTCCGCGAGGGCGGGCTCGACCACGCATTCGTCGAGCACCGTCTCCGAGCCGGGATTGAGATCCGCGAAGGGGTCGCCGTCGGCACCGGGATCGGGGCGTGTGAAGAGCCGGTCGTAGAGACGGACTTCCGCCGGGACGGCGTGCTCGGCCGAGAGCCAGTGCAGCGTCGCCTTCGGCCGCCGCCCGTCCGGCGCGTCGCCGCCTCGGGTCTCCGGATCGTAGGTGCAGCGGAGCTCGACGATCTCGCCGCTTGCGTTCTTCACGACGTCGGTGCACGTGACGAAGTACGCGTAGCGCAGGCGCACCTCGCGGCCCGGCGCGAGGCGAAAGAACTTCTTGGGCGGGTCCTCCATGAAGTCGTCGCGCTCGATCCAGAGCTCGCGCGCGAACGGCACCTTGCGCGTTCCTGCCGCAGGATCTTCCGGGTTGTTGACGGCCTCGAGCTCCTCGACCTGGCCCTCGGGGTAGTTCTCGATCACGAGCCTCAGCGGGCGCAGGACTGCGAAGCGCCGCAGCGCTGTCCGGTTCAGCACGTCCCTGACCTCGTGCTCGAGCATCTCGATCTCGACGGCGGTCTTGCCCTTGCTGCCCACGCCGACGATGTCGAGGAAGTTGCGCAGACCCTCGGGCGGGAAGCCGCGCCGGCGCATCGCCGCGACGGTCGGCATGCGCGGATCGTTCCAGCCCCGCACATGGCCCTCCCTCACGAGCCTCGCGAGGTGGCGCTTCGAGAGCAGCGTGTACGTGAAGTTGAGGCGGGAGAACTCGTACTGGCGCGGGCGCGACGGCACCGGCAGGCTCTCGATCAGCCAGTCGTACAGGGGCCGGTGATCCTCGAACTCGAGCGTGCAGAGCGAGTGCGTCACGCCCTCGATCGCGTCCGACTGGCCGTGCGCGAAGTCGTAGAGGGGATAGATGCACCACTCGTCGCCGGTCCGCGGATGCGTCGCGTGCAGGATCCGGTAGAGCACGGGATCGCGCAGGTTGATGTTGGGCGAGGCCATGTCGATCTTCGCCCTCAGCACCCGCGCGCCGTCCGGAAACTCGCCCGCGCGCATGCGCTCGAACAGGTCGAGGTTCTCCTCGATCGAACGGTCGCGCCACGGGCTGTTCTTGCCCGGCTCGGTGAAGGTGCCGCGGTGCTCGCGGATCTCGTCGGCCGAGAGGTCGTCGACGTACGCCTTCCCTGCGTTGACCAGGTGAACGGCCCAGTCGTAGAGCTGGTGGAAGTAGTCCGACGCGAAGTAGAGATGCTCGCCCCAGTCGAAGCCGAGCCAGCGGATGTCCTCCTGGATCGAGTCGATGAACTCCTGCTCCTCCTTGACCGGGTTCGTGTCGTCGAAGCGCAGGTTGCAGTGACCGCCGAACTCGTCCGCAATCCCAAAACTGAGCGCGATCGCCTTGGGATGACCGATGTGGAGGTAGCCGTTCGGCTCGGGCGGGAAGCGCGTCACGACCTCCGACACCCTGCCTTCGCGCACGTCGGCAGCGACGATGTCGCGGATGAAATCGCTCCGTTCGCTCACGCCACTGCTGCTCATCGACTCGAAGAGAGTAGTCAGAATCGGCTATCACCTCGTACACCGTCAACCCGCGTGCGGTGTCGCACGCGAAGAAGCTCATCGACGCGAAGCAGTACGTCCTCAGGAGCGTGTGGAACGAGGCTCAACCGAAGGCCGCCGACGAGAACGCCTTCCTGGAGTCGCATTCGTGGGACGAATACGCCGCCTGGCATCTCGCGCTCACCGAGGGCGCGCCCGACGAGACGAAGGCGCGATACGGCTTCGTGTACGGGGACTTGCGGCGCCTCCATCGGATGGGCCTGATCGCCTGTCACTACCGCGCCGCGGAGTGGGAGCACAAGGAGATCGAGCTCGCCGCGCACGAGCTGCTGCAGTACCTGGACGACACGCGAGCCTGACCCGCCGCCTTGCCCTCCGCGTGCCGATCTGCAATACTGAACTCGATGGTTCAGTATTCAACAGGCGTCGACCGCGCCTTCGCAGCACTCGCCGACCCGACACGGCGCGCCGTGCTCGAGCGGCTCGGCGCCGGCAGCGCGACGATCACCGAGCTCGCCGGTCCCTTCGGCATGTCGCTGACCGGGATGAAGAAGCACATCCGGCTGCTCGAAGAGGCGGAGCTCGTCACCACGGAGAAGATCGGCCGTGTCCGCCGCTGCATGCTCGTGCCCTACGCCTTCGAGGGCATCAGCACGTGGCTGCAGCGGCTCGACCGCTTCGCAGACGTCGTCGAACGCACGAAAGGAGCAAGATGAGCACGACTCCCAAGAAGAAAGCGAAGAAGTCCGAGGGGTTCTCGGCCGAGGAAAAGGCTGCGATGAGAGCCCGCGCCCGCGAGCTGAAGGCGGCGGAGGACGGTGAAACCGCGGTGCGCGCAGCGCTCGACAAGATGTCGGCGGACGATCGCGCGATCGGCGAGCGGATTCATTCGCTCGTCAAGGAGAGCGCGCCGGACCTCACGCCGAAAACCTGGTACGGGATGCCCGCCTACGCCAACAAGGACGGCAAGGTCGTCTGCTTCTTCCGCGACGCCGGGAAGTTCAAGGAGAGGTACGCCATGCTCGGCTTCAACGACAGCGCGAACATCGACGAGGGCTCGATGTGGCCGGTCGCATTCGCGCTCACGAAGCTGACCAAGGGCGACGAAGCCAAGATCCGCGCGCTCGTGAAGAAGGCGGTGACGTGAGCATGAGCACCAGCGTCACCAGGCCGAACGAGCTCGAGATCCGCGTCGAGCGGGTCTTCGACGCGCCGCGCGCGCACGTGTTCTCCGTCTGGACGGATCCGCAGCTGATCCCGGAATGGTGGGGCGACGGGACCGTCGTCGAGGAGATGGACGTCCGTCCCGGCGGCACCTACCGCTTCCGCACGGCGTTCGGCGTCGTCGAGGGCGAGTTCCGCGAGGTCGAGCCGCCCGAGCGCCTCGTGCAGACGTTCCAGAATCACCTGCAGACCCTGGAGTTCGAGGATCTCGGCGAGCAGACGAAGCTGACGCAGACGATGCGCTTCGACACGACCGAGCAGCGCGACCAGACGATGCAGTACGGCGTCGAGGAGGGCGCGAAGCAGGGCTTTGCGCGCGTCGACGCGTTGCTGCAGCGGCTGTCGGCTCGGAGGTGAGAGGCGGCCGACGAGCCGCGTCGTAGCCGAGGCGGATTCGCCGACTGCTACGGTGCCGCAGACACGGATGGCAATTCCGCCGTCCCGTGAGATCAGCTTTCTCGTTCCTCCTTGGGCTTCGAGTCAGACCGGTCTCGAGCCAACAAAGGAGTCGAACAACATATGCAGCAGCAATCCTTTCGCGAACTCGGCGTGAGCGCGCCCGTTGTGGACGCGCTCGCCCCGCGCGGCATCAAGGCACCGTTCCGCATCCAGTCCCTCGTCCTTCCGGACGCGCTCGCCGGTCTCGACATCCTCGCGCGCTCTCCGACGGGGTCGGGCAAGACGCTCGCGTTCGCCATCGCGATCGCGGAGCGCCTCAGCCACCGCGACTCGGGCGTGCGCGCGCTCGTGCTCGTCCCCACGCGAGAGCTGGCGTCGCAGGTCGCCGAGGAGCTCGGCGTCGTCGCACGCGCGAAGCAACTCCGCGTGGCGGCCGTCTACGGCGGCATGCCCATCGGAGCGCAGGCGAAGCGCGCGAAGTCCGCGCACGTCCTGATCGCGACGCCGGGACGGCTCGAGGATCTGATCTCGCGGCGCCTCGTGTCTCTCGAGCGCGTGAGCATCCTCGTGCTCGACGAAGCGGACCGGATGCTGGACATGGGCTTCCAGCCGCAGGTCGACAAGATCGTGGCGCGCATCCCTCGCGAACGGCAGACGATGTTCTTCTCCGCGACGCTCGACGGCGAGGTCGGCCGTTTGGCGCATCAGTACACGCGGAGTGCGTCGCGGTTCGAAGCCGAGCTACCGGAAAGCGCGCACAGCGCGGTGACCGACCACCAGTTCGTCCCCGTGACGTCGGAGAACAAGGTGGAGACGCTCGTCGAGCACCTCGGCGAGACACGCTCGCTCGCGCTCGTCTTCGTTCGCACCAAGCGCGGCGCCGACCGTCTCGTGCGCAGGCTGAAGCATCACGACGTGACGGCGGCCGCGATGCACGGCGACATGTCGCAGTCCGCGCGCGAGCGCACGCTCGCGAAGTTCGCGGCCGGAAAGGTCTCGACGCTCGTCGCGACCGACGTCGCCGCCCGCGGGCTCGATCTTCCGAACATCACGCACGTGATCAACTTCGATCCGCCAGCGGACGAGAAGGCGTACGTCCACCGGATCGGCCGCACCGGCCGCGCCGGCAAGGCCGGAACGGGAATCACGCTCGTGCTCCCCGACCAGCAGCCGGACATGAGCCGCGTTGCAGCTCGCGTCGGCCGGCGCGAGGAGTTCGAGCGCGACGGACTCACGAGCGCACGCGCGAAGCTCGTGTACTCCGGACGCCGCCGCCGCCACTCGCGCTGGTAACGCCTCAGGCTGAACCGCGCACCCTCGCGGTCGGCCTGCTCGCGGCGGTGACCGAGCCCAGCACGTTTGTCGCCGTGATCACGACCTGAAGCCGACGCCCGCGGTCGGCGGCGCGGACGCGGTAATGCCATCCGTGCGCGACCTCGACTGCGCCGCGGCAGGACGTCGCGCGGCACCGGATCCAGCTTGCGGAGAAGGAAGGCGTCGTGCCCGACCACGAGCCCCGGTCCGCTCGCAAGGTCTCGCCCACGCGCGGACGGCCGGAGATCGACGGACGGCTCTCGTTCCGAGCGCGCTGCGGCACGAGCGTCGTCCTTGCGGAGACGGCTGTCTCGACGCCGGCGGCGAAGACGCTCACGCGCAGGGCGGCTCCGCGGTCTGTCGCGCGCACGAGGTAGGTACGTCCCGTCGCGACCGTGACGCAACTCGCTCCGCGGCAGCGCTGCCACGCGTACGCCGGCGCGAGTCGCGCGCCGGCCCAGACGCCCGTGTACGCGGTCAGCGTCCTCCCCACGCCGACCACGCCTTCGATTGTCGGCTCGAAGTGCGGCGCGGGCTGCCCGAGCGCCTGCATCGCCGTATACGCCTCGACGAGGCCGTAGCGAACCCCGGCGACACGTCGCGCCGTCCGTGCGAGCGCCGACTCGATCTCCGCGACCGTTGCGAACGGAGCACGAGCGCGGAGCAGCGCAACGACGCCGGCGACGAGCGGAGCCGCACCGGACGTCCCACATCCGGCGCCGAAGCGGCCGCCGATCTGGGTCGTCTGCAGGCAGGTCGGCACTGCGAACTTCACCCAGTCGCCGCGGTTCGAGTAGCCGGCGAGGCCGCCACTGTCGGCGGTCGCCCCGACGGAGAGAGCTCCGGGGGAAGCGGCCGGGTAGACGCGCAGCGTCGAGCCCTCGTTTCCCGCGGCCGCGACGACGACCACGCCGGCACGCCTCGCGCGAACGATCGCGTCCTCGAGACGAGGGTTGTGGTTCCCGCCGTACAGGCTGACGTTGACGACCGCCGCGCCGTGATCGACCGCGTAGTCGATCGCATCCGCCATCGTCGTCTGGAGCGCGAAGCCCTCGGGGCCGAGAACGCGCAGCGGCAGGATCCGGCACGACCAGCACACGCCCGCCGCGCCGAGTCCGTTGTTGGCGCGCGCCGCCGCAATCCCCGCGACGCCCGTGCCGTGCCCGTCGCCGTCGGCTGCGTCGCGGTCGCCGTCCACGAAGTCGTAGCCCTGGACGACGGCGCCGGCCAGGTCGGGATGCGACGCCTCGACGCCGCTGTCGACGACGGCGATCACGACGTCGGGCGATCCCGTCGTGAGATCCCATGCGCGCGGAAGGTCGACCGTGTCGAACGGCGCGCGTTGCGCGAGTGGGTCGGACGGAAGCGCGGCGTGCGCCGCCGCCGCCAGGGAGCCGGCGAGCACGGCCGTGACGAATCCCGCGCGTCGGAGCACAACCGAAGCGTAGAGCTAGGCCGCGGCAGCGCCGCGTGCGAGACTGCCGACATGGATCGGAGGGTCGTAGCGCTCGTGCTCGCACTTGCAGCGCAACAGGCGCCTCTGGCCACGCGTCCGCGTCGGGCACCGGCAACGTGATCGGGCCGAGCACGTTCTCGGGCGCGGCGACCGGCGTCGTGCAGGGTCAGTCGTGCGTCGCATTCACGGGCAGAGCGAAGTTGAAGGGCCGTGCGGGCACGATCGTCTTGAGCGTGCACGGCGCGCAGGCATGCACGTCCGCGCAGACCGGGGCGAACGTCGCGTTCTCGGGAACGGCGTCCGTGACGGGCGGCACACACAGGTTCGCCGGCGCGAGCGGGAGGCTGTCCCGTTCACCGGCGTCTACGCGAAGGAGACCGGGTCGGTGACGATCTCCCTCAACGGTCGCGCCACGTACTGATTCAGCCGCTTCTCGTCGCGGCGCTGTCGACGCCGGCGTTTCTTCTCGCGTGGGCGATCGACACGACGGCCGCGATTCTCGTCTTCCTGCACGCAACGAAGCGCGGCAGCAAGCACGCGACGGCCTGGGGAATCGCGGTGTTCCTCGCGCTGGCGTTCGCGCTCCCGGCGTACCTCGTGCACAACCATCGGCACAAGCCGTCGAGTCGGCGCTACTGAGCTAGGCGTCTCCGGTCGGTGCGACACCGGCCGGCTCGAACATCACGACGACCGTTCGCGTCGGCGCGCTCGTCTTGTGCATCACGTCCCCCTCCTCGCCCTCGTCACGGCGCTTCGCCGGCAGCAGGCGCGCGAAGGTCGGCATCGGCCGCTATCGCAAGGAGGATCTCCTCCTCGTCAAGCACTTGTCGAGACGGGAAAGTACCGGCCGGTGATCGACCGGACGTACGCGCTCGACGAGATGGTCGACGCCGTGCGCTACGTCGAGGGCGGGCAGAAGACGGGCAACGTCGTGCTCCGCGTCGCGGGTTAGCATCGCGCCGTGCGCGAGCTGCAGCCCGGCCTCTGGCACTGGGAGGCGCCTCATCCGGAATGGGAGGCGGGTGCAGCCTGGCCGCAGCTCGTCTCCTCGTACGCGGTCGACGACGGCAGCCGCCTGCTCCTCTTCGATCCGCTCGAGCCGCCGAGCGAGATCCTCGGGCGCGCCGCCGGCCGCGAGACGGCGATCGTCCTGACTTCGCCGTGGCACGAGCGCGACACGCGGAGCCTCGTGGCGCAGGTGGGCGCGCCGGTGTTTCTGCCGCCGCCCGACACTGCGGAGGATCTGATCGAGAAGTTCGGCATCACCGCGGAGCAGGCCGGAGACGGCAGCCCGGACGCGAGGTGGCTGCTCTCCGGGAACGAGGGCGAGCCGCACCTGTACGCAGCAGGCGACCGGCTGCCGGTGGGGGTCGAGGCCTTCCCGGGCCGCGAGCACAACGACCTCGTCCTCTGGATCGAGAGCGCCAGGGCGGTGATCTCCGGCGACACGCTCGTCGACTTCGGCGGAGGCTTCGACATCGCCGACTGGCTCCGCGCCGGCGTGACGCGCGAGGAGGTCGCCGAAGGGCTTCGGCCGCTGCTCGCGCTGCCTGTCGAGCACGTCCTCCCGACGCACGGCCGCCCGACCGACCGGGACTCGCTCGAACGCGCGCTCTCCCGTTAGCGGCGCTTTAGCGACCCGTTAGTCGGTGGGCGCAACCTCCCGAGCACACACCCCCGGCTCGAAGGAGGAGCGATGACCGCCACGACCGCCGATATCCAGGAACTCATCCGCGAGATCGAGCTCTACCTCGAGTTCTGGAGCCTCGTCGGCTAGCACCGAGAGGGGCCCGGCCGCGAAGCCGAGCCCCTCTCTGGCCACGGAGGTTCAGCCGGTGACGGTGAAGGTCTGCTTCAGCGTCGCCGTGGAGCTGTCGCCGGCGTAGACCTCGATCTGGCCGGGCTCGACGACGAACTCGCCCCTGTTGTCGTAGAAGCCCCAGTCGCTCGCGTCGAGCGTGAAGCTGACCGGCAGCGTCTGGCCGGGCGCGAGCGTCACCCGCTGGAAGCCGCGCAGGCGGCGCACGGGCTGCGAGATGCTCGCCACCGGGTCGTGGATGTAGAGCTGGACGACGTCGTCGCCCGCCCGAGCTCCCGTGTTCGTCACGTCGACGGTCGCCGTGACCTCACCGTGCTTCGACACGGTCTGCGTGTCGAGGTGCAGGTTCGTGACCGAGAACGTCGTGTAGCTCAGGCCGAAGCCGAACGGATAGAGCGGGTCGCAGTACGGCAGGTCGCGGTACCGCGAGTTCCACTTGAACGTCGTGTCGCACGGGCGCCCCGTCGGCTCGTGGTTGTAGTAGATCGGCACCTGCCCGAGCACGCGCGGGAACGACACGGGCAGCTTGCCGCCCGGGTTCACCGTGCCGAACAGCACGTCGGCGACGGCGTTGCCCGCCTCGATGCCCGGGAACCACGCCTCGAGGATTGCAGGCGATTTCGCAGCGACGTCCGTCAGCGTCAGCGGACGGCCGTTGAACAGCACCACGACGAACGGCTTGCCCAACGACGCCACCGCGTCGATGATCTGCTGCTGCTTGCCGGGAAGGTCGATCGTCGTGCGCGACTCGGCCTCGCCGCTCATGCAGCGACACTCGCCGAGTGCAAGCACGACTTCGTCGGCCGTGGTCGCCGCTGCGGTCACCGACGCAAGGTCGACGGAGTCGCACTCGTCGGCGGGGACGGAGTCCTCGTGGTCGCCGATGGTGCACCCCGCGGTGAACGTCGTGTTCGGATCCTGGGCCTTGATCCCGTTGTAGAGCGAGACGGCATCCTCGTCGCGGCCGACGCCCCACCATGGGCCGAGCATGTCGTGCTGGTCGTTCCCGAGCGGGCCGATCACCGCGATCTTCTTCGTCTTGTCGGTGAACGGCAGCGTGTTCGAGGCGTTCTTCAGCAGCACCATCGACTTCGCCGCTGCAGCGCGCTCCGCCGCTCGATCGGCGGGCGTGACGAAGCTCGCCGGGTTGTTGGCTTTCGTCTGGTCGACGTACGGGTGATCGAACAGGCCCGCACGGAACTTCACGCGCAGGATGCGCTTCACCGCGTCGTCGATCCGTCCCATGTTGATGCGATGGTCTGCGAGCAGTTGCTCCGCGTTGTCGCGGATGTCCGAGCTCACCATCTCCATGTCGGTGCCCGCGTTGAGCGCCGCGGCTCCTGCGTCGGCGCCGTTACCCGCGACTCCATGACGGATGAGCTCGTCGACCGCGGTGTAGTCGCTCTCGATGAAGCCGTCGAACTTCCACTCGTGCTTGAGGATGTCCGTCTCGAGCTCGTGGTTCGCGCAGCCCGGCACGCCGTTGATCGCGTTGAACGAGCACATCACCGTGTCGGCGCCGGCGTCGATCGCGGCCTTGAACGGCGGCAGGTAGAGATTCCATAGCCGCTGCTCCGACATGTCGGTCGTGTTGTACTCGCGCCCTCCCTCGGGCTGGCCGTACGCGGCGTAATGTTTCGGGCTCGTCACGACCTTGTCGAGCGCCGAGTAATCGGTTCCCTGCGCGGCCTTGACGCGCGCGGCCGCGAAGACGGCGCCGAGGTACGGATCCTCGCCCGCGCCCTCGGCGATCCGGCCCCACCGCGCCTCGTGCGAGACGTCGACCATCGGGCTGTAGATCTGCTTGATGCCGACCGTCGCCGTCTCGCGCGCGCCGATCGTGTCGTCCGCGGTCGGGACGGATGGGTCGAAGCTGCTCGCCTGGCCGAGCGGGATCGGGAACACGGTCCGGTAACCGTGGATCGTGTCGAACGCGAAGAGGATCGGAATGTGCAGCCGCGACTGCTCGACGGCGACGTGCTGCAGGTGATCGATCTTCACAGGATCGGTCAGGCTGAAGACGCCGCCGAGGCCCGCTCTCGCCTGGTCGTCGGTCGCCTGCCAGTCCGCGTCGAGCTGGAGCTGCATCAGCTTCTCCTGCAGCGTCATCTGCTTGACGAGGTCGTCGACCTTCTCCTCGATGCCCTTGTCCGCCGGTCCCCGTGTTCTCTGCAGCGCGATCGCGTCGCTGGAGCGAGTGCTTCCCGCCACGGCGACTGCGACGAGGCTGCCCAGTACCGCGGTCGTCACTGCGACCGCAACGGTGCGCCTCCCGAGTTTCATGCTTCCCCCTTCGTCAGTCGGGTCTGCGCAAAGCGCTTCCCCTCGCGTCCGACTCCAAACGCCGCGACCCTCAGGCCACGTCGATGACCATGCCCTCGCGGGCCAGCTCGGGTGCCGGACGGTCGGCGCCGCTGAGCTCGCGCGCACGGTCCTGCAGCAGCTCGAGCCCGCGGTCGGAGCGCTCGGGCTCGTGGTGGAAGAGCACGAGCCGGTGGGCTCCAACCGCGCGCCGGTACGCAACGGCGTCGTCGACGCTCGAGTGCCCCCAGCCGATCTTCGTCCCGTACTCCTCGTCGAGGTATTGCGAGTCGTGGAGCAGGACGTCGACGCCGGCCGCGAGCGCACCGCCCGAGAGCCAGTCGGGCGACCTCCCCTCGATCCCTGCCAGCGCCGGCTCGTGATCCGGGAGATAGGCGACGCTCGACCCGCCGGACTCGAGGCGGAAGCCGACGGTGGGGCCGGGATGGAGCACGAGGTCCGACGCGAGCGAGACGCCGTCCGTCGACCACGGCTCAGCCGGGAGGTCGTGGAACGTGATCCGCGCGGGCACGTCGCGGAAGTCGATCGGAAAGAGCGGCGGCGAGAAGCCGCGCAGGATGCGTTCGCGCAGGCTGAGCACCGGCGAGCGCGGCCCCCACACGTCCACCGTCACGTCCGGATCCCAGAGCGGTGCGAAGAAGCGAAGCCCTTCGAGGTGGTCGAGGTGCAGGTGCGTCAGGAAGAGGTTGATCCGACGCACGCGGCGACGGACGAGATCGAGCCCCAGCGCGCGGATGCCGGTGCCCGCGTCGAGCACGAGCGCCGCGTCGCCGTCGAGGACGACCTCGACGCAGGACGTGTTGCCGCCGTACGTGACGGTGTCGGGCCCGGGAGTCGGCAGTGAGCCGCGACAGCCCCAGATCTTGAGTCCCAGCGACACGGTATTAGTGCCCCTTCCAGCAATAGACAGTGCGTCTCTGGCGGAGCACGACGCCGTCATGCGGCGTCCTCGGTCGGCCAAATATGCCCGCATATTCGGCCTCCCTGCGTCCTTGCCTGACGACCTCGTGCTGTCGCCAGAAACGCGAGACCATTACTGGAAGGGGCACTAGTCGCGCCAGAAGATCACGACGACGCCGACGAACTCGTCCGTGTGCGCGAAGAGCGGGAACGCCGTCGCCTCGATCTCGCGTTCGACGCCGTCCGCGCTCGTCACGAGGTACCGCAGGTGAGAGGGGCGCCGCTGGTCGAGCGCGACGCGCCCCGGGCGATCCTCTGGCGCGAGCGGCTCCGAGTCGAGCGTCCGCGGCTCGAAGCCCGCGATCCAGTCGTCGAGCGGCATGTCGCCCACCTCGGAGAGGCGCCGGCCGATCACGCCCTCCGCCGCCTCGTTGTAGAAGACGAGGTTCCCGTCGGCGTCGGTGACGAGCGTCGGCGTCGACAGGTTCGACGCGAACTCGCGGGCGAGAATCAGGACGAGGTGCTTCTGCCTCTGGAGCTCCATGCAAGCGTGATGGTATGACTGACGGACTTTCGGCCCAAGCGACAGGGGAGGCGTGTATGGCGAACGAGGCAGAGCTGAAGCCGGCCGAGGGCGGCGGCGCGGTTCCGGAAGGCGACGGCTGGTTCGTGCTGAACGCGCGGGACGCGCAGTGGTGGCATCACGACACGTTCGGCTCCTCGGTGATCTTCGAGGGCGACGCGCGCTTCCCCCAGTTCGGCATGAACATCCAGGTGCTCGAGCCGGGCCAGCCGAACTGCATGTACCACGGCGAGAACGCGCAGGAGGACTTCCTCGTGCTGAGCGGCGAGTGCCTGCTGCTCGTCAACGGCGAGGAGCGGCCGCTCAAGCAATGGGACTTCGTCCACTCGCCCGCCTGGACCGAGCACGTCTTCGTCGGCGCCGGCGACGGGCCGTGCGCGATCCTGATGGTCGGCGCGCGGCCGGAGCACGAGGAGCTGCGCTACCCCGTCGTGGACGTCGCGCGGAAGCACAACGCGGGCGTCGAGACCGAGACGTCGTCGGGCCGGGAGGCGTACGCGCCGTACGAGCGGCCGACGGGAGGGCCGTACCGCGAAGGGACGCTGCCCGGCTGACCGCGCTACAGCTCGAGTCCGAGCCACGACGCGAGCGACTCGAGCTCGCCGCGCACCGCCTTCGTGATCGCGCGCGTGAAGCGAACGTCCTCGTGGATCGCGTGCACGTCGAGCACCGAGCGCTTGCGGTCGGCGGTCGCGTCGATCTTGCCGACAAGCCGGTCCTCGTGGAGCACGGGCAGCGCGAAGTAGCCCCACCGCCGCTTCGCCGCCGGCTTGTACATCTCGAGCGTGTACTCGAAGTCGAACAGCTGCTGCGCACGCACGCGGTCGTAGGCGAGGCGGTCGAACGGCGACAGCAGCGCCGTCCGCCCCTCGAAGTCCCGATCGAGCTGCTCCGGGTCGACGCGCCACTCGCCCGGGACGCCTTCGACCGTCGCCGGAAGACCGGCGTCGCCGACGTCGACCGGCTCGAGCGGCATCACCGTGCTTTTCGCGCGCGCGATGCCGAGCGACCGCAGACGGCGCTCGTTCTTGATGCGTGTGGCCTCCTCGACCGACGGAACGCGCACGCGCTTCGGGTACACGCGCTCGGGCACGTCCCACAGCCGTTCGCGGCCGGCGCGACCGGAGATCGCGACCTCGCCGCGCATCATCAGGCACTCGAGCATCTGCGTCACGTTCCGGCTGTGCGTCCAGCCGGTCGACTTCCAAGGCACGACGCTCGTGTCGGGGATGTCGCGTGACGCGAGCGGCCCGGACTCGCCGAGCCGTTCAAGAATGTCGCGCCTGAACGAGTCGTTCTTGCGCAGCCAGACGCGCGTCCGCTCCCACGGCGGCCACGCGTCGGCGCCGGCGAGGTAGAGCCCGACGTCGCTCATCGGCCGCACGAGCGCGTTGTGCTCGAACAGCGTTCGGTCGTCGAGCGCCTGCCGCAGCTGCTCGGGCCGGTACGACGAGCCGAGGCGCGTCCAGGCGACGAGATCGGCGGCCGGCGCGATCGCCGACGTTGGATCGATCTGGAGCAGTGCCAGGTGCGTGACGGCCTCGACGAGATCGGTCGGCCGCGGCAAGTCGAGCAGTTGCGCGCGGACCGCGATGCGGCGCGCCTCGTCACGGCTGAGGGAGAGCACAGACACGCCGCGAGGCTAGCGTCCGGCGCACGTTCCGACAGCGCGCTTTAGAGTCCGCCTCCCCTTACGCGCGCGTTTCTCCGCATCGCCCAGCAGAGACCCCGCGCGGCCCCATAATCGAGCTCCGGGGAGGTCTCGATGAACAAGTCACGCAACCTGCTCGCGGCGACGGTCGGCGCGCTCGTCCTCGCCGCCACGCTCGCCGCAAGCGGCACGCCCGCGTCCGCGGCGGGCTCTCAGAGCTTCTTCTCCTCGTTCGAGTCCGGCGATCCACAGCCGACCTGGACGAACACCGTCGACGCGGGCAAGTCCTCCGGCGTCGTCGGCCCGAAGACGACCGGCATTCCCGGCAACGTCACGGACAAGGTCGTCGAGGTCACGGCCAACGGCGAGAACGCCGGCTCCGGCGAGGTGAAGGAGAACCTCACCGACGGCGACATCTTCTCGAAATGGCTCGTGTTCGAGCCCACCGGCTGGGTCGTCTACAAGCTGTCCGAGCCGGTGAAGGTCGTGCTCTACGCACTCGGCTCGGCCAATGACGCGCCGGGCCGCGACCCGCAGGACTGGACCTTCCAGGGCTCCAACGACGGCCACACGTGGGCGACGCTCGACACGCAGGTCGACCAGTCGTTCAGCGAGCGCTTCCAGATGAAGCAGTACCCGGTCGCCAACGACCAGGCGTACCTCTATTACAAGCTCGACATCACGCGGAACCACGGCGACGGCATCGTCCAGCTCGCCGAATGGCAGCTCTCGAACGGCGCGGACACGCCGCCGCAAGAGCCCGTGATGCGGAGCGAGACCGGTAGGGGCCCGCATAGCGCGTACAACGCGAAGACGAACGTCGGCTTCACCGGCGTGCGCGCGCTCGAGTACGGCGGCGAGCAGACGACCGACGGCCGCGGCTACTCGTACAACAAGGTCTTCGACGTCGACGTCGCGATCACGCCGCAGACGGAGCTGTCGTACCTGATCTTCCCGAACTTCGAAGAGGACGACCTGAGCTACCCGAGCACGTACGCGTCGGTCGACCTCGCGTTCACGGACGGCACGTACCTCAGCGAGCTCGGCGCGAAGGATCAGCACGGCGCGACGCTGAGCCCGCAGGGGCAGGGCGCGTCGAAGACGCTGTACACGAACCAGTGGAACTACCTCGTCTCGCGGATCGGCGACGTCGCCGCGGGCAAGACGATCGACAGGATCCTCGTCGCGTACGACAACCCTGACGGCCCCGCCGACTTCGGCGGCTGGGTCGACGACATCAAGATCGACGGCAGCCCTGCCCACCCCGCGCGAACGCATCTGTCCGACTGGGTCGTCACGACGCGCGGCACGAACTCGAGCGGCAGCTTCTCGCGCGGCAACAACATCCCCGCCACGGCGGTCCCGCACGGCTTCAACTTCTGGGCGCCGGCGACGAACGCCGGAACGAGGAGCTGGTTCTACGAGTACCAGCGCGGCAACAACGCAGCGAACCTGCCGACGATCCAGGCGTTCGAGGCGAGCCACGAGCCGAGCCCGTGGATGGGCGACCGGCAGACGTTCCAGGTCATGCCGTCCGCGGCGTCCGGCACGCCGGACGCGAGCCGCAGCGCCCGCGCGCTGCCGTTCCGGCACGCGAACGAGATCGCGAAGCCGCACTACTACGGCGTCACGTTCGAGAACGGGATCCAGACCGAGATCGCCCCCACCGACCACGCGGCGATCTTCCGCTTCACGTTCGCCGGCGCGAGCTCGAACCTCATCTTCGACAACGTCAACGACCAGGCCGGCATCACGATCGACCAGGCGAACGGCGTCGTGACGGGCTGGTCCGACGTTCGCAGCGGCCTCTCGAACGGCGCCACGCGCATGTTCATGTACGCGACGTTCGACAAGCCGGTGACGGCGAGCGGAAAGCTCTCGGCGAGCGGCAGGGACGCCGGCTACGTGAAGTTCGACACGACGGCCGACAAGACGGTGACGATGCGCATCGCCACGTCGCTGATCAGCGTCGACCAGGCGCGCCACAACCTCGAGCTCGAGATCGGCGCCAGCGAGAGCTTCGAGTCCGTCGAGCAACGCGCGCAGCAGCAGTGGGATCGCAAGCTCGGCGTGATCGAGGTCGAAGGCGCGACCGACGACCAGCTGACGACGCTCTACTCGAACCTCTACCGCCTCAACCTCTATCCCAACTCCGCGTTCGAGAACACCGGCACGGCGGCGACTCCCGTCTACATGCACGCGGTGCAGTCGTCGTCGTCGTTCGACATTCCCGCCGGCACGACGACGACGCGGACCGGCGCGCCCGTCGTCCCCGGGAAGGTCTACGTCAACAACGGCTTCTGGGACACCTACCGCACGATCTGGTCGGCGTACTCGCTGCTCTATCCGACGGACGCCGGCGAGCTCGTGAACGGCTTCGTCCAGCAGTACCGCGACGGCGGCTGGGTCGCGCGGTGGTCGTCGCCGGGCTACGCCAACCTCATGACCGGCACGAGCTCGGACGTCGCGTTCACGGACTCGTACGTCAAGGGCGTTCGGAACTACAACGTCAAGGACGTGTACGACGCCGCGCTCGAGGACGCCACCGTGGCGCCGCCCGGGCCCGACCCGAACGACACGAACGTCGGCCGCAAGGGCTTGCAGACCGCGCTCTTCCTCGGCTACACGCCGACGTACGTCGACGAGGGCGTGTCGTGGGCGCTCGAGAGCGACATCAACGACTTCGGCATCGCCAACATGGCGAAGTTGCTCGCCGCCGATCCGGGCGTCGGCGCGGCGGGACAGAAGCGCTACCAGGAGGAGTCCGAGTACTTCTTCGAGCGTGCCCGCAACTACGTGAACATGTTCGACCCGGCGATCGGCTTCTTCCAGGGCCGCTCGGCCGACGGGCAGTGGAAGTCGACGCCCGCCGAGTACGACCCCCTCGTGTGGGGCCACGAGCGCGACTACACCGAGACCGACGGCTGGAACTTCGCGTTCCACGTGCCGCAGGACGGGCGCGGGCTCGCGAACCTCTACGGCGGCCGCACGAACCTCGCTGCGAAGCTCGACACGTTCTTCGCAACGCCGGAGACGGCGAAGTACCCGGGCTCCTACGGCGGGATCATCCACGAGATGATCGAGGCGCGTGACGTCCGCATGGGCCAGTGGGGCTTCTCGAACCAGGTCTCGCACCACATCCCGTACATGTACGACTACGCGGGGCAGCCGTCGAAGACCGAGACGATCGTGCGCGAGGCTCTGCGCCGGCTGTATCTCGGCAGCGAGATCGGGCAGGGCTATGCCGGCGACGAGGACAACGGCGAGACGTCGGCCTGGTACATCTTCAGCGCGCTCGGCTTCTATCCGCTCCAGGTCGGTAGCCCCTATTACGCGATCGGCTCGCCGCTGTTCACGAAGGCGACCGTCCACCTGGAGAACGGCCACGACCTCGTCGTCAGCGCGCCGTCGAACAGCGCGCGCAACGTCTACGTGCAGGGTCTGACCGTCAACGGCACGCCGCACGACACGGCCTACATCTCGCAGGCCGACATCGCGAACGGAGGCACGCTCGCGTTCGATCTCGGGCCGGTGCCGTCGCTGTGGGGAACCGCGGCCGGCGCGGCGCCGCCGTCGATCACGACCGACGACACTGTCCCGCGGCCGTTGCGCGACGCGCTGGGCGGCGGCAGCGGCATGGTGACGGCGAGCAGCGGTGATTCACCGGCGGGACTGGTCGACGACAACTCCGGCACCGAGGTCTCGCTCGACGGCACACAACCGTGGATCCAGTACCGATTCGCCGGAGACACGAAGCAGCTCGTGCGCTTCTACACGCTGACGTCCGGCTCCGGCGATGCCGCCGCGGATCCGCGCAGCTGGGTCGTGAAGGGTTCGAACGACGGCAGCTCGTGGAAGGTGCTCGACGAACGCAGCAACGAGACGTTCGCATGGCGAGCGCAGACGCGCCCCTTCAAACTCACGCGCCCGGGCAACTACGCGTATTACCGGATCGAAGTGACCGGGAACGGCGGCGCGGCCTCGACGACGCTCGCCGAGCTCGAGCTCCTGAACAACGACAAGCCCTCGCCGGTGACGGTGAAGGTGCAGGACGCCGTTGCGGGCGCGGGCGAGGACGCCGCAGTGAACGTGGTCGTGTCGAACAGCGGAGACGCGCCGGCGAGCGGTCAGATCGCGCTCACGAGCTCTGACGGCTGGACGGTCTCGCCTGCGACAGCCGCGTTCGGCCCGGTGAGCAGCGGCTCGTCCCAGACCGTGACGTTCCACGCCGCCGTTCCCGCCGGCACGGAGCCCGGCGACTACGCGGTGCAGGCCGTCGTGACCTCGAAGCGCGGCACCGGCGCAGCGAGCGGCTTCGTCCACGTGACCGGCGACGTGATCTCGTTCACGCCGTTCACCTCGGCCGAGCAACCGTGGCTGTTCGACGCCGACGGCTCGCAGTCCGACGGCAGCGTGTTCGACGGGCACGCGCGTTATGCCGACGGCAACGCGCACTTCACGTACAAGTTCGACATCCCGAGCGACGTCACGGGCGGCACGCTGACGCTCGACATCGGCAACCAGTACCTCGTGGAGGTCTCGCCCGACAACCAGAACTGGACGATGGTGCTCGAGGCGACGGGACTGACGGGCGACACGGGACTCACGAACCGGGCCGAACGCTCGCTCGACCTCAACGCCATCCGGGGCGGGAGCCGGACGCTGTACGTGCGCGTCTCGGACGACTATCCGCCTGACGGCTGGGGCGGCTGGCTCGCGCACGTGAGGCTCGAGCTGCAGCATTGAGCGCCGGGATCGGGGAGGCGCGAAAGCGCCTCCCCACCGCTGCCCGGACGTCGGACAGAACCACGCGGTGGACTCGAGCGCGGCAAGCGTGGCCGAGCTGACGCCCACCGGGTAGCGTCCCGCACGTGGTGATCGTCGTCGTCCTCGTGATCATCGTCCTCGCGTTGCTGCTCGCGGGATCGCTGATCGGCCTCGCGTTCAGCCTCCTCTGGCTCGCGCTCACCGGACTGATCATCGGCGCGCTCGGGCGGCTCGTGCTCCCGGGCCGGCAGGAGGTCGGCCTGCTCGCCACCGCGCTCGTCGGCATCGCGGCGAGCCTCCTCGGCGGCATCCTCGCCGACGTCTTCGACGTCGGCCGGATCATCCAGTTCCTCGTCGCGGTCGCGCTCGCCGCGATCGGGATCACGCTGTTCGCGTCGACAGAACGCGGTCGAGCGGCTACCTAGCGCTCAGAGGACGCCACGGCGTGTGCGTCCACGCGTCGATCGCATGGCACATCGGGCAGCGCTCCGGCCCCTCTGCGCGCACGATGCCGTAGCCGCACGCCGAGCATTCGAGGCTGAACTTCCGCGGCAGCAGCGCCATGCGCCGCTCCTCGTCGATCCGTTCCGCGACGGCTTTCATCGAGCCGGCTCCTTTCTCTGGGCGATCGGCCGAGGCCGGTGTCCGCACACCGGCCTCGACGTCTCTGTCACGCGCCGGGTTCGCGGAGCCCGTACTGCGCCGGGTGGACGAGCCCCAACTGACGCCGTGTCATCGCGACAAGCTTCGCCGAGCGGGGCCGTGACCGCCATGGGGCGACGGCCCCATCTTCGCCGCCGGCGTCAGGGCTGGATCAGGCCGCGGCGAATCGCATAGCGGGTCAGCTCCACGCGGTCGCTCATCCCGAGCTTGTCGAGGATGTTCTGGCGGTGGCGATCGACGGTCTTGACGCTGATCACGAGCTCCTGCGCGATCTCCTTCGAGGAGTACGCCTCCGCGATCAGCTTCAGCACCTGCAGCTCGCGCGGTGTCAGGACGTCGAACTCCGCGTCGTCCGGGCGTCCGCGCTCGACGAAGTCCTTCACGAGGCTCGAGACCGCCGACGGATAGAGGAACGACTGACCGCGCACCGTCCGTCTCACCGCATCGACGATGTCGTGGTCGGCGTCCGACTTCAGCACGTAGCCGGACGCGCCGGCCTTGAGCGACTCGAACAGGAACTGCTCGCTGTCGTACATCGACAGCATCAGGAGCTTGAGCTCCGGCTTGCGCTTCCGCAGCTCCTCCGCCGCCTGGATGCCGGTCTGCTTCGGCATCGCGACGTCGAGAATCGCGACATGGACGTCGTCTGCGAGCGCCCGCTTCACCGCCTGGGCGCCGTCCTCCGCCTCGGCCACGACCTCGAGGTCCGGCTGCGCGTCGAGAACCTTCTTCAGCCCCGAGCGCACGATCGGATGGTCGTCCGCGACGAGGATGCGCGTCACGAGCGGGACAGGCATCAGGGCCGCTCCGCCGGAACCTCGAGCCTGATCTCGACGCCGCCGTCGTGCGCGCGCTTGACGGCGAGCGCGCCGCCGACGAGGACCGCGCGCTCGCGCATCCCGCGCAAGCCGCCGTGGCCGTTCAGCGCCGCAGCCTCGTCCATCCCCCGGCCGTCGTCGACGACGCGAAGCACGACGCTGCCGGGCCCCGGCTCGAGCACGATGCCGACGCGCGACGCGTGGGCGTGGCGCGCGACGTTCGTGAGGCTCTCCTGTGCGACGCGGTAGACCGCGAGCTCGGCCTCGTCGGAGAGCGCCGGCAGGTCGTCGGCGAAGTCGCGATCGATCCGCAGGCCGCTCTGGTCGGCGAATTTGCGCGACAGCTCGATGAGAGCGCTGACGAGACCGAGGTGCTCGAGCATCTCCGGGCGCAGCTCGCGCGCGATTCGCCGCACCTCCTCGAGCGCCTGGCGGACGGCCGCCTTCGTCTCGTCGCTCCGGCCCTCGCTCTCGAGCTGGAGCAACACTCCCGTGAGCACCTGGCCGACCTCGTCGTGCAGGCCGCGCGCGATTCTCGCGCGCTCGGACTCCTGCGCCCGCAAGGCGCGCGCACCGCTCTCGCGCCGCTCCGACTCCAGCCGGTCGAGCATCTGGTTGAAGACGTGAACGAGCTGACCGACCTCTCGTCCGCCCTCCTCCACGAGCCGCTGTCCCGGTCGCAGCAGGTCGACCGTCCTCATCCGTTGCACGAGCCGCTCGACCGGCCGCAGCGTGTGGCGAAGCAACAGAAGGTTCGCGGCGAGCATGACGGCGAGGCCGACCGCGACGTCCGCGCCTTCGACGAACGCGAGGGACGTGTGGATTCGCTCTCGCGCCAGGAGGACGACGAGCGTCGCGATCACGAGCAGCGATGCGTTGATCGCGAAGACCCGCCACAGGAGCGGAAGCCGGGAGAAGCGCACCGTCAGGTGCTTGTTCTACCGCGTATCGGCTGCGGCGAGCGCAAGGCGGCGGTCGCTGCGCTTGCGTGTGGAGGGCGGCGCGACCAGCACGGGCACCGGCGTCGCGGCCTCCAGTTGGCGGGCGAGCGTCCACCGCAGGTTACGCCTGCCTAAACCCGCGGGACGCCCGCCCACCACGACGAGATCGGCCCCCTCCTCCGCGGCCACCCTCGCGACCGCTTCTGCGGGATCGCCCACGACAAGCCGGAGCTCGGCGTCGTGGCCGATCTGTCGTGCGACCTCATCGAGTGTCTGCTCGGCCCCGGTCCGTTCCTGCCTCGCAGTCACACTGTCTTCGGCGCCTTGCGGCACCGTCGCCAGGACGTAGACCAACACGAGCCGGAGGTCGAGCCGCGCTGCCAGCGCGCCCGCGAACTCCGCGGCGCTGCGTCCGGCCGTCGCCTCCGTGACGTCGCAGATGATCGTTCCGCCCATCGCCCCCACGCTAGGAGGCGCCTGGGTCAGGCGCTATCGGGCCGTGACCCCATCTCGACGTAGCGCGCGGCGAGCGTCGTCGCGAGCGTTCGGTGGGCGGCGCTCGTCCCGACGAGGTCGACCGGGCCGGGTCGAGCGAGTGCTCGCGCGCGAATGCGAGCGGCAGCCCGGGCAGCGGCGGCCGGCACCAGCATGTCGGCGGGCCGCCCGGATGCGGGCAGACGGCGCTCGCGACCGGCCAGGACACCTCGGCCGCCAGTGCGGCGCGGAGCGGCGCGAGGTCTTCCGCCGCGCCGCCGGGTTTCCAGTCGAAGACGAGGTGCGGTGCGGCGGGATCGCTCTCCGCGACGGCCTCTTGCCAGCCGCGGCTGCCCGAGCGCCGCGGCCGCGACGAACACGCCCCCGCGCGTGCGATCCGACCACGGCTCACGCGCGAACGTCACGTGCTCGACGGCGGCGAAGCCCTCCTCCGCGGACGGAGGCTCGAGCTCACGCAGCGCCCGCATCTGCGACGTCGGCGCGAGCGCACCCTGTTCTTTGCGCGCGAGGACGCGCAACTCCTCCGGCGTCGGCAGCGATCCGAACCGCTCCAGCAGTCGCTCGACGAGGTTCACCTGCGCCTGTGCGAGCGGCGTGTCGATCCAGACGCACCGCGCCGACGCGCCGTACCGGCTCGCCGCGTCGACGGCATAGCTCCGCGAGGCGCGCGTGAGGTACGTGTTGTCGAGGACGATGCGCCGGGCGCCGGCCGCCAGCAGCTCGTCGAGCGCAGCGGCGAGCTCCCGCAGCGATCCGCCGCGTTCGTCACGGTTCAATCGCTCGTAGCCGCGCGCGACGTGCGTCTCGGCGAAGCGGCTCTTGCCCGCGCCGGGGATGCCCATCACGAGCACGACCTCTGCATCGCGCCGCCGTGCTCGTTGGGGCCGCGCCTCGCCGAGCTCGCGGGCGAGGAGCGCGCGCTCGTCGTCCGTCAAGGTGAGCCGTGACGCCGCAGCTGCCGAGCGAGCCGTCTCGGGCCGACGCGCGCCGGGGATCGCGACGACCTCCGGTGAGAGAGACAGCAGCCACGCGAGCGCGACCTGCGCGGGCGTCGCCGCGTGAGCATTCGCGACGCCGGCCAGCGCCTCGTTTCGCTCGAGACGCGCGGCGCGGCGCGGCCCGCCGAGCGGCGAGTGCGCGAGCACCGCGATGCCGCGCTCGGTGCACCGCTCGACGACGCCGCCTCTCAGCGCCGCGATGTCGAACGGACTGAGCGGCACCTGCACCGCGGCGATCGGCGCCAGCTCGAGTGCCTCGTCGAGCAGCCGGAGGTTGACGTTCGAGACGCCCACGCGCCGGACGAGCCCTTCGTCCACGAGGCGCGCGAGCGCGCGCACCGACGTCCGCCACGGCGTCCGCGGGTCGGGCACGTGCAAGAGATAGAGGTCGATCGGCAGCCCGTCGAGCGCGTCGACACTCGCCTCGCAGTCGGCACGGATCGCCTTCGCGCGGCCGTCCGGCACCCAGGCTCCGCCCGCCCGCGACATCCCTCCCTTCGTGACGAGGCGCGCGCCCTCCGCGCCGCGAAGCGCCCGCGCGAGCAACCGCTCGTTGTCGCCGTATGAGCGTGCCGTGTCGAAGACCGTGACGCCCGCGGCGACAGCGGCGGCGATCGTCGCGTGCGCGCGCTCCTCGTCCCGATCCTCGTCGGTAGAGAGCCGCATGCAGCCGAGGCCGACGCGCAGCTCGCTCGCGCGCCTGGCGCCTTGCACCTGAACCGTTCTCCTACGTCGTCGCGCGCGGGGCGAGCCGGCAGTTCGGCAGGTGGTGCTCGGCCAGCTTCAGCAGGAGCGCGTGGAACTCCTCGCGTTCGTTGTCGCTCAGCGCGGCGAGGAAGTCGTCCTCGACACCGGCCGAGAGCTTGCGCAGCTTGTCCAGCGTCTTGCGGCCCGCGGGCGTCATCTGGACGATCTGCCGACGCCGGTCGGCCTGGTCGCGCTGTCGGCTCACGAGGCCCGCATCCTCGAGCTCGTCGAGGAGACCGACGAGCTGGCCCTTGTCCCAGCCGAGTGAGTCGGCGATCGCGCCCTGCGTCTCGCGGGAGCCCTCGTCGAGCACGGCAAGGATCGCGTGGTGGTACGGATGGAGCCCGGCGTCGTCGAACGCGCCGTGGCTCTGATCCTTCGCGGACATCCCGAGCCGCTTGAGCAGGAAGAGCGTCGACGACACGAGCTCCGCCGGGAACTTCTCGCTGAAACGCGGCGCCGTCTGTGTGCTCGTCTGTGTGCTTGTCACAGAACTAGTGTAGCGCACCTACGGTTGGTTTTTGCTATCGTTGTCCACATCAACGATCTTGGAGGTCAATCAGTGGGAAGCGCTACGAATACTACTCGGAGATGGGGCGCCCTGGCGCTCATCGTCACCGCACAGTTCATGGTCATCCTCGACGTGGCGATCGTGAACGTCGCGCTCCCGTCGATCAAGACCGACCTCGGCTTCTCGCAGACGAGCCTGCAGTGGGTCATCTCCGCGTACGCGATTCTCTTCGGCGGGGCGCTGCTCCTCGGCGGCCGGCTGGCGGATCTCTTCGGCCGGCGCCGGCTGTTCATCGGCGGCCTCCTCGTCTTCGCCGCGAGCTCGCTGCTCTGCGGGATCGCGTGGTCGGAGGGCTCGTTGATCGCGTTCCGCGCCCTCCAGGGGCTCGGCGGCGCGCTGCTCGCGCCGGCTGCGCTGTCGCTCCTGATGACCTCGTTCGACGAGGGACGCGACCGGAACCGCGCGCTCGGGATCTACGGCGCCGCCTCCGGTAGCGGCGCCGCAGCCGGCGTGCTGCTCGGCGGCGTGCTCACCAGCTACCTGAGCTGGTCGTGGATCTTCTTCATCAACGTCCCCGTCGGCGTCGCGGCGGCATTGCTCGCGCCGTTCGTGCTGCGCGAGAGCCGCCCCGACCTCGGTCACCGCCACTTCGACTTCGCAGGCGCCGCAACCGTGACGAGCGGCCTCATGCTCCTCGTCTACGCACTGACCCGCGCGACGAGCGACGGTTGGGGATCCCCCACGACGCTCGCGCTCCTCGCCGGCGCCGCCGCGTTGATCGCCTCGTTCGTCGTCGTCGAGCACCGCTCGCCGTGGCCGCTGCTGCCCCTGCGCATCTTCCGGCTTCCGACAGTCGCCGGAGCGAACATTGCGATGGCGATCGTCGGCGGCGTCGCGTTCTCGCAGTTCTTCGTCCTGACGCTCTACCTCCAGGACGTCCTCCGCTACAGCGCCGTGCAGAGCGGCGTCGCCTTCGCCGCGTTCGCGCTGACCGTCGTCGTCGTCTCGAACGTCGCCCAGGTCGTCGTCGGGCGCATCGGCGTCCGCGCGACGCTGACGATCGGGCTCCTCGTCTCGGCTGGCTCGGTCGCGTGGCTGACGCGGCTGCCGGTCGACGGGCAGTACTTCTGGGATCTCTTCCCTGCGTTCGTGCTCGGCGGAGCCGGCATGGGACTCTCGTTCGTGCCGGTCACGATCGCGAGCCTCGCCGGCGTCGACCGCACCGACGCGGGCGTCGCGTCCGGCCTCGTGAACACGAGCCGCCAGATCGGCGGCGCCATCGGCATCGCCGCCGTCAGCGCGATCGCCGCGACGTCGACCGCTCGTTTCTCCGGCGCACCGGCCGGCAGCGCCGAGGCGCTCGACCACGGGTTCCAGACGGCGCTCTACGTGCTGGTCGGCCTGCTCGTGCTCGGCGCCGTCGTCGCGCTCACCCTCGTCCGGCCCAGGACACCCGCGCCGGCCGCGCAGCTCCCAGCACCCGAACCGACTCTCCTGAAGGAGGCCGCATGACGACTCTCGTCGATTTCCAGTCAGCCCGTCGCAACCAGCAACACGAGGTCGAGGCGCTCCTCGCCCAGCTCGACGAGCGCCGCCGCGAGCTCTACCGCCTCAAGGCGGGAGGCGCGCTGCCTGCGGGCCTGCGCGACCAGAAGAGCGACTACCAGGACGTGAGGCGGCGGCTGAGCAGCGTGCTCGGCGCCGCCGCCTGACGGCCTCGGCCTTTCGTAGCGCACGTCCCGGCGCGTAATCTCGCCTTATCCCTACGACAGGAGGAGACCTGTGAGCATAAGACTCGGTGACACGGCGCCGGACTTCCACGCCGAGACGACCGAAGGGCCGATCGGGTTCCACGACTGGATCGGCGACTCCTGGGCGGTGCTCTTCTCGCACCCGAAGGACTTCACGCCGGTCTGCACGACCGAGCTCGGCTACATGGCGAAGATCGGACCGGAGTTCGAGAAGCGCAACGTCAAGATCATCGGCCTTTCCGTCGACCCGATGGACAAGCACAACGGCTGGCTCGCGGACATCGAGGAGACGCAGGGCGCGCGCCCGGACTACCCGATCATCGCCGACTCGGACTTCCTCATCTCGAAGGCGTACGGGATGCTCGGCGCAGACGTCTCCGGCGATCCCGGCGACCGCACCGCTGCGGACAACCAGACGGTGCGCAACGTCTACGTCATCGGCCCGGACAAGAAGGTGAAGCTCGTGCTCATCTACCCGATGACGACCGGGCGCAACTTCGACGAGGTGCTCCGCGTGATCGATTCGCTGCAGCTCACGGCGAAGCACAAGGTGTCGACGCCCGTGAACTGGCAGCAGGGCGACAAGGTCATCATCGCCGGCTCCGTCTCGAACGACGAGGCGAAGGAGATGTGGCCGGACGGCTGGGAAGAGCCGAAGCCGTACATCAGGATCGTCCCGCAGCCGACGGGCTGATTCGAGGGTTCGTCGGCGCGCGCGGCGGCCGCGCACGCGCGCCGACAATTTGCTCTAAACGGGCTGCGTCGGCACGGGCTGGGTCGGCACGGGCTGAGTCGGCACGGGCTGGGTCGGCAGAGTGTGCGCGGTCGCGGCCGCGGCCGCGGCGAAGTCCACCGCCTTCGGCTTCCGCTGGTGGTGTCGCGCCATGAGCAGGGCGAGCGCGATGCCGGCGGCGCTGCAGATGGCCAGCACGAGCGACACGCGCGAGAGCGCGGCGGCGAGCGCGTCCGACGCCGACGCGCCGCTCTTCTCGTGGTCGATCTGCACCGAGTTGTAGATCGTCGCGGTGAACGCGACGAAGAGCGCGGCGCCGATGTAACGGGCCATGTTCGAGATTCCCGACGCCTGACCGACCTGGTCTGCCGGCACGCTCGACGTCGAAGCGGACGAAGCAGGTCCGTTCGAGAGCCCCAGGCCGGCCGAGAGCACGATCAGTGGGAGCACGAACGCCGCGTACGTCCAAGACGACTCGACGAAGGCGAGAACCGCGAACCCGACGGCCGCGAGACCGAAGCCGGCGACGATCGCGAGGCGCGTCCCGATCTTCACGGCAAGCGGCGTGATGAGCGGCGTCACCGCGATCATCGCCGCGGCGGCGGGGAGCGTCGCGACGCCGGTCCTGAGCGCGCTCATGTCGAAGGCCGCCGGATCCTGGAAGTACAGGCTGAGGGCGTACATGAGCGCGTTGATCGCCCCGGCGACGATCAGGATCGCGAGCGTCGCGCCGACGAGGATCTGGTTCTTCAGGAGCGCGAGGTCGACGAGCGGCGCGGGCACCCGCTTCTCGACGACGACAAACAGCACGCAGCCGACGATCGAGATCACGAGGCAGCCGAGGAAAGCAGGCGAGAGCCACCCCCAGGACGCGCCCTCGCTGAGTGCGAGCACGAGCGGAACGAGGATCACCGCGAGGAGGATCGTGCCGAGGAAGTCGATCGACTTGGAACGGTTCGGGTCGCGCGACTCGGCCACCTTCGCAATGGTCAGCGCGATGCAGCCCGCGGCGATCGCGGCGTCGATCCAGAAGAGGCCCTGCCAGCCGCTGAGCTCGACGAGCACGCCGCCGACGAGCGGCCCCGCTGCGGCGCCTGCCGCCGAAGCCGCGCCCCAGATCGTGATCGCGCGCATCTGCGCCGCGCCCGACGACGCGACCGACAAGAGGCTCATGCCGCACGCGAGGATCGTCGCCCCCGACGCGCCCTGGATCATCCGGCCCGCGATGATCCCGCCGCCTCCCGACGAGAGCGCGATGAGAACGCAGGAGGCGACGAACAGCAGCAGGCCGCCGAGGAACATGCGGCGCCGGCCGAACACATCACCGAGCGCGCCGGAGGTCACGATCACCGCGGCGCCGACGAGCGAGTAACCGGTGACAGCCCACTGCAGCTGCGCCACGGGAGTTCCCGTGTCCTGGCTCATCGTGGGCAGCAGGATCGTCACGGCGGACGTGTTCGCGTTGACGACGAACGCCGAGATCGACGCGGCGGCGAGGACGCCCATGCCGGCGACGCGGTCGGCCGAGCCGGTAGCGGGTGCTGCGAGCTCGCTCACGCGTTTCCCGCCTGCGTGAACCGCCGCGGCAGCACGACTGTCGAAAGCATCAGGCCGTACGCGATCGACATCGCCGTCACGAACGTATTGAAGCCGGCGTCGATTCCGCTCACCGTCTGGCCCGTGAGGAGCTTCAGCAGGCTGTTGAAGCCTGCGCTGCCGGGGACGAGGATCAGCACTCCCGGGACTATGAACACAAGTGGCGACCGGTGGAACCAGCCCCCGAGCACGCCGCCGATGACGCCGATCGCGAGCGCGGCGACGAAGACGCCGGCCGCGGCGCCGAACAGCGCCCTGCCGGCCGCGTTCGCGAGCACGGCGATGACCGTCGCCGAGCACATGATCGGCGCCGGCTCGCGCCTGCGCGCGCAGCGTCACGGTGAACGCGATCCCGACGGCGATCGCCGCGAGCACGTGCGTCCCCGTGAACCCCGTGTGCGGCACGGCCTGGTCCGGCGCGCCGAACCAGCTCGCTGCGATCGAGCGGCCGATCCCGACGCCGAAGACGAGCCCGAGAAGCTGCACGAGGGCCATCGCCGTGTTCGCGACGCCGGACTGGAGGTGCTCCGTCGCGAGCTCGCGCACGCCGATCGTGAGCGCCATCCCGGGAAGCACGGTCACGAGGGCGGCGAGCGTGACGACGTCGGGCGAGATCTGGAGCCCGGCGTTCGCGATCGCGGCCGCGCAGAAGCTGGCGCCGAGCGCGGCGAGCGGGGCGAGCATCGCCTCGGTCCGTGCCGCGCGGCGCGCGAGCAGCACGATCCCGCCGACGACGAGGCCGACCGCACCGCCGGCGACGTCGTCGCGCCAGCTGCCGCCGAGCACCGGTGTCACGGCGGCGCCGGCGAGCGCGTATGCGGCGAGCCGCACGAACCACGGCCGCGCCAGTGGATGGTCGGCGATCTCGTCGAGCCGCGTCAGCCCGTCGCGCGCGTCGAGCCGGCCCGCGACGAGGTCGTGGACGACGTCGTCGAGCCGCGCGATCGCGTCGAGGTCGACCGTCTGCGGCCGGACGCGGACGGTGTAGCTGCGCTGGTCCGCCAGCGACCCGAACGAGAGCTCCACGAGCGTCGGCGTCGCGGAGATCTGCGGCGCGACCAGCCCGCAGGCGGCGGCGATCGACAGGACGCGCTCCTCGAGATCGTCCGTCGGATAGCCGGCCGCGTGACCGACCTCGGTGAAGCGCAGCAGGAACGAGACGGCGTCGGCAACCTCGGGCGACGGACGCGCCGTCGGCTCGGTCACGAACGCCTCAGTGGAAGACGGCGACGATCGCCATCCCCACGAGCGCCGTCACGATCCAGGCCACCTGCAACGGAAGCTGGAAGGAGTGGTCGATCACGCGTTTGCCGAGCGTCGTCGTCCCCGTCGTGTCGGCCTCGGCAGCGGCGATCTGCGTGCCGTTCGCCGGCAGGAACAGGACGCCCATCACCGCCGTCCACATGGCGATCATGTAGCCCGCGCCTATCCCGAGCGCTAACCCGAGCGGGACCATGGTTCTCGTCGCGGCCGACTGACTCGTGGTCAGCGCGGCGACGAGGAAGATCGCGACGGCGATCATGAACGGCCACTTCGAGGCGAGGTCGCCGAGTGCGCCGACGATCGCGTCCTCGTTGTTCGCAATGAACGTGTCGGCCATCCACGCGATCCCGAAGAGGGCGATCATCGCGACCATCCCGGACGTGAAGATGGACATGCGCGGGATGTCGGACGCCTTGACGTGCGCGAGCAACAGCATGAGCGCGGCCGCGCTCAGCATCACCATCTGGATGATCGGCGTCACCGAGAGCGGCTCGAGCCCGCCGTCCTCGGAGGCGACGGTGGGACGGATCCCCTCGAAAAGACCGAAGATGACGATCACGACCACCGCGCCGAGGAAGATCGCGACGCTCCGCTTGGCGTACGGCAGCAGCTCGATCTCGCCGGCAGGGGCCGGCGGCTGCACCTCGCCGGCCTCGACGCGGCGCAGATACTCCGCGTCGTCCTCGAGGTCCTTGCCGTGGCGGCTCATCACGAGCGACATCACGAAGATGGCGACGATGCTCGACGGAATCGTGATCAACAGGACGTCGACGAGGTTGTAGTGGTAGACCTCGACGAGCGGCAGGAGCGTCGCCATCGCCGCGGCGACCGGGCTCGACGTGATGCCCATCGCGGAGGCGACGGTCGATGAGCCAAGCGTCCGCTCCGGCCGGATCTTGTTCGCATACGTGACCTCGTTGATCACGGGAATGATCGAGAAGAAGGTGTTGCTCGTCCCGGTGAGGATGCAGAGCAGGTACGACACGTACGGCGCGACGAAGTTGATCGCGCTCGGTCTCGCGCGCAGGGCCTTGCTCGCGATCTGGACCATGTAGTCGATGCCGCCCGCCGCCTGCATCGCGGCGGCTGCGGAGATCACGGCGACGATGATCAGCATCGCGTCGAACGGCGGCTCTCCCGGGTCGAGGCCGAAGCCGAAGACGAGGATCAGCGTGCCGACGCCGCCCCACAGGCCGAGGCCGATGCCACCAGAGCGGACGCCGAGCGCGATGAAGCCCACGACGATCAGGCCCTCGATCGCGATCAGCAGCCAGTCGCTGCCGCTCGTCGTGGTCGCGGCCGGCTCGGGAGTCGGGCTCGTGGGCGCGGACGTCGTGGTCGCGGACGTCGTGGTCGCGGTCGGAACCGTCGTCTCCGTCGTCGTCGTGCCCTCGGTCGTCTGGTTGGGCGCGGCGACGGAGCCGTGCGTGTCGAACGCCGACGCTGCGACGAAGCCGGCGAGGCCGAGCAGCACGCATGCGATCGCGATCGTCAGGAGGCGCTTCACGGGGCTTCCTTCATCAGGTCACGGCAGTTGCGGCTGCCGTCCAGCGCACTCGCGAGCGCCGGATCGAGCGCCGCGACCCGCCGGTACGCCGCGCGGCCTTCCACCGCCGACCGGGCGAGGGCGGCGGCGGGCGGCACGAGGTTCCCGAAGGCCTCGGCCGGAGAGCTCGGCTTTTCCTTGAGCAGCGCCTTGGCGATGCGAAGGTTCTCCTCGGTCCTGTTCGCCCACGTGAGCAGCGTCGCCGACGCCTTCGATCCCTGGTTCGCGTCCGGGATGCCTGAGCGCTCGAGACCTTTCTGCAGCGTGTCGGTCGTCGCGCGAATGGCTCGGTCGACCGCTTCGCGCACCGAGATCGTCTCCTCGACGGAGTCGCCCGAGCCGCCGTCGTTCTGCCGCGCGGCGAAGTTGCTCGCCCGCAGTTCGTCGCGGATCGCTTCGAGCTCGCCCTCCCACGCGCCCGTCGTGCCGCACACGTCGTCGGCCCAGCGGGATGAGCGGACGGTCTGGCCGGTGTTGTCGCGGCCGTTGCCGATTGCCGCTACGACCCCGGACACGACGATGACGCCGAGGATGATCGCTCCGATCCAGACGAGTGCGCGCATCACTCTGCTTGCCTCACTGCTGCCGTCGGCTTCGACAGCTCGTCGAGCACTCCTACGAGCAGCCGCCAGAAGCGCTCGCCCGTCGGGATGCTTACGCGCTCGTCCGGCGAGTGCGGCGCCTCGATCTGCGGGCCGAACGAGATCATGTCGAGCCCCGCGACCTTGTCGCCGATCACGGCCGTCTCGAGCCCGGCGTGGACCGCGGTGACGATCGGGGGCTCGCCGAACGTCTGCTCGAAGGCGCGGCGCGCGGCTGCGAGCGCGGGCGAATCGAGGTTCGGCCGCCAGCCGCCGTAGTTGCGCTTGACCTCGAGATCGCCGCCCGCCATGCGCGCGACCGCGTCGAGACCCGCGATCACCTCGGGCATCGCCGAGTCGTTCGACGAACGCGTGAGGCTGTGCAACGTCAGCGTGTCGCCCTCGGTGGTCGCCTCGCCGAGCGACGTGCTCGTCTCCACGAGGCCGTCGAAGTCGGGGCTCATCGCGAGCGGGCCGGTCGGGACGAGCGCGATCGCGTCGAGCAACGTGACCGTGCCGGCTTCGCTCCAGGCGTCGCTTGCCGCGTCCGCTGATTCGATCCCGATGGTGACGCCGGCGTCGGTCTTGGCGAAGGCGTCGCGAATCGTCGCCGCGGCTGAATCGACCGAGCTCCGGAGGTCGGACTCGCGATCCGCCGCGACGACGACGACGGCGTGCGCGTCACGCGGGATCGCGTTGCGGCTCTTGCCACCGTCGAACGAGACGAGCCGGAACGGCACCTTCGAATGCGCCTCGCGCAAGGCGCGTCCGAGCACCTTGAGCGCGTTCGAACGACCGAGCTGGATGTTCGTGCCGGAATGTCCGCCGAGGCCGCCGCTCACCGTGACCGTCATCGTCGCGGAGCCCTGCTCGACGGGCTCACGCGGCTGCGCGATCTTCACCCATGAATCGGTGCTCCCCGCGCAGCCGACGGTCAGGCGGCCGTCCTCCTCGCTGTCCAGGTTGATGAGGATCGTCCCGTCGACGAGCGATCCGTCCAGGCCGTTCGCTCCCTCGAGCCCGACCTCCTCGGCGACCGTCATGAGCAGCTGCAGCGGCCCGTGCGGCAGCGAGGCGTCCTCGACGAAGGCCATCATCGCGGCGATCGCGACACCGTCGTCCGCGCCGAGCGTCGTGCCGTTCGCGGTGAGCCACTCGCCGTCGACGACGAGCTCGATCCTTCCTTCCGCAGGATCGTTCGGACTGTCGGGCTGCCGCTCGCAGACCATGTCGAGGTGCCCCTGCAGAACGACGGTCGGCGCCGACTCGCGACCCGAGGTGGCGGGCACGTCGAACACGAGATTGCGCGCGGCGTCCTGGCGCACGCCGTAGCCGCGTTCCTCGCCCCAGGCGCGCACGTAGTCGATCACGGGCTCCTCGTGCCGCGAGGGACGCGCGATCTTGGTCAGCCGCTCGAAGTGATCCCAGAACGCGCGGGGCTCGAGGCCCGCCAAAGCCGTCGTCTCAGTGGCCAATCGCCCACCTTCCCGATCGCGGAAACTTGGGCGCGATTGTTCCACACCGGCGGTTTGCCCGACGCGTCATCAGGTCGGGGCGAAAAGACGGCGTCAGTCATCCGGATCGGATGATGCGCGGGACTCGCGCAAGGCAAAGGCTACGCAGCATGTGGTTGTGGTTCGGGATCGGAGGCTTCCTCCTCTACGCCGTGCTCCTGTTGACCTGCGGGATCAGGACGGGGCAACGAGGACACCCGGTGCTGTTCATCGTCGGCTTCTTCTTCCCGATCCTCTGGATCATCGGCGCGTTCCTTCCCGACAACTCGCCGCAGCCGATCACGTAGCGCGCCCGTCCGCGTAGCGTAAGAATCCCCGCGTGTTCGAGACCGAGGACGAGGTCCGCGATCTCCAGGCGCTGCTCGACCGTACGCTCGCGCGCGCGAACCCGCACCTCCTCGCGATCGTCAAGCCGGAGCGGAGGCTCAACGCGCGCCAGGTCGTTCGCTACCTGCAGGGGACGAAGCACGTCGCCTTCGCGACGGTCAACGCGAAGGGACAACCGCGCGTCGCACCGCTCGACGGTGTCTTCATCCACGGCCGCTTCACCGTCTCGACCGGCGGCCGCGCGGCGCGGCTCGAGCATCTCCGCGCGAACTCCGCCTGCAGCGCCGCGCACATGGACGGCGACACCGTCGGCATCGTCGTGCACGGAAGCGCGGAGATCATCGGTCGCGACGACGCCGGCGTCGAAGAGATCGAGCCCGTCTGGCGCGGCATCTACGAGTCGAGCCCCTTCGACTGGGGCGAGGGCGTCGTGTTCATGCGCATCCTGCCCACGTCGATGTGGGCGTACGCGTTCCACGCGGAGAACTTCCCCGAGTAGCGCGCGGCAAAGGGCATCGCCGCGTTCCGCCGAAGAGAACGGACGCGATGAAGTTCCCCAAGCCGTGGCACCGCGAACCGGCCGCCCACGACGCTGCGCTCGAACGCGCCGCGGCGGAGGGCGCCCCGCGAACGGTCGTCGAGCTCGACGAGGAGCAACTGCGGGCGATGTCCGCGGTCTTCTCGTCCCCGCGCTGGCTTCGCGACCTCGGCATCGCCGCGTGGCTGCTGGTCGGCGTCGCCGCGTTGCTGGTGGGCCTGACATGGATCGCCGGCATGACATCGACGATCATGGAGCCTGTCCTCGTCGGCCTCGTCGTCGCCACCGTCGCCAGCCCGCTCGTGAGCCTGCTCCAGCGCCACCGCGTGCCGCGTGCGGCGGGCGCCGGACTGGTCCTCCTGCTGTTGATCGCGCTCGGAGCCGTGATCGTGCTGCTCGTCGTCGGCGGCGTTCGCGGCGAGGGAGGCACGATCAAGGCCCAGGCGAACGCGGCAGCGGACAAGTTCCAGGGCTGGCTCGAGGACGTGGGCGTCAACGACTCGGGATCCTCCGCGGCGTCCGACAATGCGAAGGCTTCCGTTCCCGATGTGATCTCGACGTTCGTGAACGGAGTCGCGAAGGGGATCAGCGGCCTGACCTCGCTGGCCTTCTTCCTGGCCTTCACGATCTTCAGCCTCTTCATGCTGCTCAAGGACGGGCCGAAGCTGCGCTTATGGATCGACCGTCACCTGGGCGTGCCTCCGACGGTCGCGCAAACAATCACCGGAAACGTCGTCCTCTCGATCCGGCGCTACTTCCTCGGGACGACGATCGTCGCGACCTTCAACGCGATCGTCGTCGGCGTCGGCGCCTGGATCCTCGGAGTTCCGCTCGCCGGCACGATCGCGGTGGTCACTCTCGTCACGGCGTACATCCCGTTCGTCGGCGCGTTCGTGTCCGGGGCGTTCGCGGTCGTGCTCGCGCTGGGCTCGGAAGGGACACAGACCGCGCTGATCATGCTCGTGATCGTCATCCTCGCGAACGGCGCGCTCCAGAACGTCGTCCAGCCAATCGCGATGGGTGCGACGCTGAGGATGAACCCGCTGCTGATCCTCGTCGTCACGATCAGCGCCGGCGCGTTCTTCGGCATGGCCGGGATGATCCTCGCCGCTCCGCTGACCTCGGCAGCGATGCACATCTCGCGCGACCTCTCGCGCATCCGCGCCGCCGAGAAAGCGCCCGAGCACACAGCCGTCGCCGCTCCTCCCTAGTGGCAGCCGGGTAGGCTGCGCGCGTGCAGACGGTTTGGCAAGGTCGCCTGACCCAGGCCGCCGCGAAGTACGGCGAGCACGCCCCGGCCGCGACAGCTTGCTGTAACGCCTGCCGGACCTGCGCCACGACGAACTTGATCGCGCTTGCGCTCGGGGCTCTGACCGCTGCCGGCGCGGCTATCTCGCGTCATTCGCCAAGTCCTCCTGGGACTCACCCCGAGCGAGTGAAGTAGGGTCATCCCGCGGAGCGGGACGCTCGCTCTTCTGACACTCAACGGAGGTGACGATCTGTGCTCGTAGCAGCTGACTACCCGTTCCTCGATGTCCTGTGGACGATGCTCATCTTCTTCCTGTGGGTGATCTGGTTCTGGATCCTGATCACCGTGTTCGCGGACATCTTCCGCCGGCACGACACCAGCGGCTGGTCGAAGGCGCTCTGGATGATCTTCGTGATCTTCCTCCCGTACCTCGGCGTCCTCGTGTACCTCGGCGTCAACAGCAAGGGCATGGCGGAGCGCAATGTGAAGACGATCCAGGAATCGCAGGCTCACACGGACGAGTACATCCGGTCCGTCGCGTCGAGCGCGGGCCCGGCCGCCGAGATCGAGAAGGCGAAGGGGCTGCTCGACAGCGGTGCGATTTCCCAACAGGAGTTCGACGCTCTCAAGCAGAAGGCGCTCGCAGGCGCGTAGGAACGACCGAGGAAGGAGAGGAAACGATGGCGATAGGCCCGGTTCAGATCCTCGTCGTCGGCTTCGGCGACGCGGAGTTCAAGGGCACGATCCGCGAGGAGCTCGCGCGGCTGAAGGATCACGACATCGTCCGGCTGATCGACCTGATCGCCGTGCGCAAGGACGAGCAGGGCAACGTCGAGCGCCTGCAGCAGAGCGACATGTCGGCCGACGAGCTCCAGGAGTTCGGCGCGATCGTCGGCGCGCTGATCGGCTTCGGCGCGGCGGGCGACGAAGGGGCCGAGGTCGGTGCCGAGGCCGGCTCCGAGGCGATGGAGGACGGCCACGTCTTCGACGAGTCGCAGATGTGGTACGTGGACGAGGCGATCCCGCCGGGGACGGCGGCCGCCATCGCGCTGCTCGAGCATCGCTGGGCGATCCCGCTGCGCGACGCGATCCGGGAACAGGGCGGCTTCCACATCGCCGACGCTTGGATCCATCCGGCGGATCTCATCGCGCTCGGGGTTGCAACCGCCGACGAGGTCGGCGCCGAGCAGGCCTAGCGAGGAATCAGAGAATGTGGAGCTGGCGCGCGCGGCGGACGGCTTCCTGCCGCCGCGTCACCTCCAGCTTGCGATAGATGCTCTTGACGTGCGTCTTGACCGTGTTGACGGAGACGTACAGCTCGGACGCGATGTCGGCGTTCGACATCATCGTCGGCAGGAAGCAAAGCACTTCGCCCTCGCGCGCCGACAGCGGCTCGAGCAGCTCGGCCGGCGCGACCCGCGTGCCGCCTCCACCTTCGAGCCTGCGCATGAGCTCCGACGCGAACCACCGATGCGACACCGCGCGGCGCAGATGCTCGGCGAGAAGCTCGCGGACACCTCGGCCGGCGGAGAGGAACGGACGGCGGATCGCCTCCGGCTCGGCGCGGGAGAGTGCGGACTCGAGCTCGGCCAGCGCGGCGCGGTCGTCTCCGAGCGCGCGGAGAGCGAGGGCGCGCAGCACGTGGCGCTCGACGGCCACGACGGGGTAGGCGGCCTCGGTGGGCGCTGCGAGCGCCGCGATCGCGCCCGCCGCGTCACCGGACGAGAGCGCGAGCCGGGCACGCATCGCCTGCAGCCCGGGCGACCCCGGGCGGGCGTCGACGGCAGTGCCGGCGGCAGCGTCGGCGCCGCCGCGATCGGCGGTCGAGGCCAGCAGCCGCGCCTCGAGACCCGCCACCCAGCGCTCCACCCGCGGCGACTCGAGTGTCCGGAGATCCGAGGCCACGCCGCGCACCCGCTCGAGCCCGACCTCGACGCCCGGGTTGCGGCCCGCGAGGCAGAGCGATGCCTGGATCGCGGCAAATCCGGTTCGCGCGGCGACGTCGTCGGTCCGGCGGGCGATCTCGCCGAGCTCGCGAGCGTGGGCCTCCGCCGCGTCGAGGTCGTCCCATTCGAGCTCGACCTGAGCGAGCGCAGCGAGCGACAGCGCCGCATGGGCGCTCCGCTCCCAGCCGCGCTCCCGGGCGAGGTCGACGGCGCCGCGTGCGATGCGCTCCGACCGACGTAGCCGGCCGCGGATCAGCTCGAGCCAGGCGAGTCCGCCGAGGCTCGCGAGCTCTGCGTACGGAACGTCGGCGAGGCGCGACACCTCGAGCGACTCCGTGAGGTGGATTTCCCCCTCGCGCAGGTCGTCCAACGCGACCTCCGCCAGGCCCAGGTGCGCCAGCGCGATCGCGCGCATCGTCTCGGCCGCCTGAGCCGAGAAGGGGCGGACCTCGGCCAGCTCGAGGAGCTTGCGCGCAAGCTGCGCCGTCCTGGGGTAACGAGCCGCGGTTCGCGCAACGCAACAGCTCGGCGAAGGTCAGCACCGCCTGGAGCGAAGGCGACGGGGACTTCGGCCGCAGCTTCTGCGCGCGCGCGAGCCGGCGCGAGCCGCTGCGCGTCTGGCCGCTGATGAAGTCGACGCTTGCGAGGACGGCCGAGAGCTGCGCCGAGGAGTCGACGTCGGACTCGGAGATGCGCGCGAGCACGTCGCTGCGGAAGGCCGTGTCCGTCCGCGCGATCAGCTCGAACCAGCCGTCGGCAAGGCACATCGCGAGCAGGTCGAGGTCACCCGCGGCCAGCGCATGCTGCACGGCTTCCATCGGCGTGCCGTGCTCGAAGTGCCACCGCGCCGCGCGCGCGTGCAGCTCCGGGATCCAGGCGCGCTCCGTGTGCCGGAGCTCGGCGCGCAGCAGCTCGGCGAAAAGGTTGTGGTAGCGGTACCAGGGCGGCTGCATCTCGATGCGGTCGATGAAGAGGTTCTCGGCCACGAGGCGCTCGGCCACGTGCGCGCTGTCGGTGCGGCCGCGTCATCGCGTCGGCGAGATCCGGTGTGAAGCGCTCGGCGACCGCGGTCGCGAGCAGGAAGTCGCGAACGTCGTCGGGCTGCCGCCGCAGCACTTCGGCAAGCAGGTACTCGGACGCAGGACGCTCGTCGAAGGCGAGCGACTCGAGAACCGTCGGGTCCGCGTCGCCCGTGCGACACGAGAGCATGAACAGCCGCAGCCCTGCCGCCCAGCCCTCGGTGCGGACGAGCAGCGTCGTGAAGGCCTGCGAGTCGACCCGTACACCCAGGTCGTCGAGGAGCGCGCGCGCCTCGTCGGGCGTGAAGGCGAGATCGCGGGCGCGAAGCTCGGTGAGCTCGCCGCTCGCGCGCAGGAGATGCAGCGGCAGCATCGGGTCGTGCCGCGTCGAGAGGACGAGCCGCAGGGAGGCCGGCGCGGCGCGCAGGAGCTCGTCGAACGTCGCGGCGATCTCGAGGCTGTGCACCGTGTGGAAGTCGTCGATCACCACGACGATCGGCTCCTCCAGCTGCGTAAAGCCGTTGAGGAGCTGCAGGACGAAGCCCGGCGGCGTCCCCGCGCGCGGCGGCGTGATCCGCGACAGCGCCGACCGCGGCGGCACGACGCGCTGGATCGCCGTGAGCCACTCGACCCAGAACGAAGCCTCGCCGAGTCGGCGGCGCGGCGCGAGCCACGCGACGTCGAGCGGCTCGGCCGCGAGCCACGACGCGAGCAGCGACGTCTTGCCGAAGCCGGCGGGCGCCGAGATCAGCGTCAGGGGACCCTCTCTCCCCTCGTTCAAGCGCTCGATTAGACGTTCCCGGAGAACGAGCGGCCGGGGCGGCGCTGGGACCACGAGGTCCGCTGCCGCGACGGACCGAGACCCCTGGCGGCGGTTTGTCTGGGTCGCCAGGTCGTCCTCCTTTCTTTTTGTGAACCACCCTAGTGACGCCGTGTGTTCGGGCGCAAGGCGCGTTCACGAGATTCTTAAGCGGAGATCACCCCACACACTCCGGGTGAGGGTCGGTCACCCCGCGACGTTCGACGGTGATGTTCGTGCCGTGTAACCGCTATGAGTTCCGCATCCGTGGTCGGGTGGGCGAGCGGCTGCTCTCGAGCTTCGGCGGCTTCGACGCGGAGGTGGTGCCGCCGGAGACGATCCTCCGCGGCTCGGTCGAGGACCAGGCGGCGCTCCACGGCGTGCTCCAGCAGATCGAGGCGCTCGGGCTCGAGCTCGTCGAGGTTCGCCAGGTCGACGACCGCCGCGACGCGGTCAGCGACGTCGGCTAACTGCTACCCCGCGCCTACTCGCGCTTCATCATCGCGAGCGCTTCGAGCTCGAGATCGACGTAGTGCTCGCCGGAGACGTCGACGACGGCCTCCTTGATCGTGCCGCCGGTGAACGCGAACGGGCTGCGGCCGGGGTAGTCGTCCGTGATCGGCTCGGCGGGATCCTTGCCGACGTTGAGCCCCTCGCCGACGAGCGAGAAGTTGCCCGGCTGCGTCATGATCCGGCCCTCTCCGACCTTCTCGTCGTCGATGAAGAGCGAGAGCGTCCCGGTCGCGGGCATCGAGTCTCCCTCGCGCACGAACGACGCGCCGAAGATCACCTTGCCCGTCGGGATCTCGCGCGTCGACCCGACGATCTGCTCGTTCGAGCCCACGAAGTTGTAGACGTACTTCAGCGTGCGGTCCTTCACGTAGAGCGCGTGGCCGCCGAAGCGCGCGCCGTGCGAGAACAGGACCCCTGAGGCGTCCGCGTCCTCCACGTCCACCTCGACGGCGATCGAGTAGCTGCGGTTGCGGATGTTGACGGCGGCCGCCTCCGGCACCTCGGCCGCGTTCGGGTAATAGACGTAGCGGTCGCGCGGCGGTGCGACCTGCGGACGCGTCGGGTCGGCGAGGACCTCCACCGCCGTGCCGTCCAGGACCGGGAGCCCGTTGTAGAGGCCGGCGAGGTAGAACCAGTGGTTGATCAGCTCCTGCACCTTCTCGGGGTGCTCGGCGGCGAGGTCGCGGCTCTCGGTCGGATCGGCGGTCGTGTCGTACAGCTCCCAGCGGTCGCTGTCGAGGTTGTGCCAGCCGGCGACCGTCGGATGGACGCTCACCGCCTTCCAGCCCTGGTGCCAGACGGCGCGCGAGCCGAGCATCGAGAAGAAGGCGCTCGTCTTCGGCGTCGGCACGTCGTCGCTCTCGAACGTCGATGCGAAGCTGACGCCCTCGAGCGGCTTCTGCGGGTAGCCCTTCACGACCTCCGGCAGCTCGACGCCGAGCAGGTCGTAGATCGTCGGAGCGATGTCCGTGGCGTGCAGGAACTGGTGCCGGAGCTCGCCCTTCGCGTCGAAGCCCTTCGGCCACGAGACGATCAGCGGATCGGCGACGCCGCCCTCGAAGTTGTAGCGCTTCCACATCTTGAACGGTGTGTTGAAGGCCCACGCCCAGCCGACGGGGTAGTGGTTGTAGGTCCTCGTCGAGCCGAGGTCGTCGATGTACTGCAGGTTCTCCTCGATCGAGTCCGGGATCCCGTTGAAGAACTTGTTCTCGTTGACCGAGCCGTTCGGTCCGCCCTCGCCGCTCGCGCCGTTGTCGGAGACGAAGACGACGATCGTGTTGTCGAGCTCGCCCGACTCCTCGAGGAAGTCGAGCAGCCGGCCGATCTCGTGGTCCGTGTGCGAGAGGAAGGCGGCGTACACCTCGGCCATGCGGCTGAAGAGCCGCTTCTCGTCGTCGTTCAGGGATTCCCAGGGACGGACGGTGTCGAGCAGCGGCCACGGCTTGCCGTCCGGGCTCGTCTCGCCGACGTACGGGTTGAGCGGCGTCAGCTCGGCGTCCTCGGGGAAGATGCCGAGCTGCTTCTGGCGCTCGAACACGAGCTCGCGGTAGGCCTCGTAGCCCATGTCGAAGCGCCCCTCGTACTTCTCGATCCACTCCTTCGGCGCGTGATGCGGCGCATGCGTCGCGCCGGGGCAGAAGTACATGAAGAACGGCTTCTCGGGCGCGATCACCTTCGCGTCCTTGACGAACTCGATCGCCTTGTCCGTCAGGTCGGTCGTGAGGTGGTAGCCCTCCTGGGGCGTGGACGGCTGCTCGACGGGATGGTTGTCGTAGATCAGGTCCGGATACCACTGGTTCGTCTCGCCGCCGAGGAAGCCGTAGTAGCGCTCGAAGCCGCGGCCGACCGGCCAGTTGCGCTTCGTCGAGGCCATGTTCATCTCGTCGGAGGCGACAAGGTGCCACTTGCCGAGCATGTACGTGTTCCAGCCGCGCTCTCCGAGAACCTCGGCGATCGTCGCGCACTCGAACGGAATGTGGCCGTTCGAGTTCGGGAAGCCGGTCGTCGCTTCCGCGATGCACGCCATCCCGTTCGTCGTGTGGTTGCGCCCGGTCAGCAGCGACGAGCGAGTCGGCGAGCAGAGCGCGGTCGTGTGCCAGTTCGTGTATGTGAGGCCGTTGGCGGCGAGCTTGTTGATGTTCGGCGTCTCGATCAGCCCGCCCCACGGCTCCATCGCGGAGAAGCCGACGTCGTCCAGCACGATGTAGAGGAGGTTGGGCGCGCCCGGCGGCGCGACAGGCTGGAGGTACGGCTCCCAGTCCGGAACGGAGTCGCGGCTGTCGAGCTCGATCGAGCCCTTGAACTGCTTGCTCATGCGGTGTCCTCCTGGTGGTAGACGGCGAGCAACCGCTGCTCGTCGTCGCGCTTCGGGAACTTGAAGAAGACGAGCGCCGCTCCGAGCAGCACGGCGACGATGCCCGCCGTGTACGCCCACTGGTCGCCCTGCAGAAACGCCGTCTTGGCCCCCGCGACGATCTGATCCTGGACGGAGGCCGGGTAGCGCGTCGCGGTATCGGCCGCGCTCGAGAACGACTTCGTCAGCTCGGTCTGGACCTGGTCGTTGACGTTCTTGCCCGACGCGGCGATCGCCGCGCCTGCGGCTGTCGCGTACCCGGCCGTCAGGAGCGCGCCGAAGATCGACTGCATGATCGCGCCGCCGAGGTCGCGCTGCAGGTCCGCCGTACCGGACGCCATGCCCACGCGCTTCACCGGGACCGAGCCGGTGAGCGAATGCGATGCAGGCGTTCCCGCGAGGCCGACGCCGATGCCGACGAACGCGTAGCCGAGCGCGACCTTCCAGTAGGAGATGTCCTCCTTCCAGAGGAGCAGCATCGTCAGGAAGCCGAGCAGCACGAAGACGTAGCCGAAGAGCAGCGTCTGCCGGGCGCCGTTCTTCTCGACCAGCTTCGCGGACCGCGGCGCAACGACGACCATGCACGCAGCCGCGGGCAGGATCGCAAGCCCGGCGTCGACCGTCGAGTAGTCGAGCACGTTCTGCAGAAACTGCTGGCCGATGAACATCGCGCCCATCAGCGAGCCGAAGACGATCAGGCCCGCGCACGCGGCGACCCAGAAGGTCGGTCGCGACGCTGCGTTCAGGTCGTACAGCGGGTTCGGCGCGCGCCGCTGCCGCAGGAAGAACGCGACGAGCCCGGCAGCTGCGACGACGAACAGCCCGACCACGAGCGCGGTCTCGTTCGGCACGGGCGCGAAGTTGATGGCAAGGATCAGCGCGCCGACCGAGAGCACCGACAGGATCCCGCCGAGGTTGTCGACGCGCTCGGTCGTCTCGTTGACGTGCGCCGGCACGAGCTTCAGGGCCATCACCAGCGCGACGACCGCGAGCGGCACCGTGAGCAGGAAGACCGAGCCCCACCAGAAGTGCTCGAGCAGGATCCCCGAGCACAGCGGACCGAGCGACGAGATCGCCCCGCCGGTCGCAGCCCAGAGCGCGATCGACTTCGTGCGCGCCGCGCCGCCCCACAGCGCGGTGATCAGCGCGAGCGTCGTCGGGTACGCCATGCCCGCGGCGAGGCCTCCGATGATCCGCGCGAGGATCAGGACTTCCTCCGACGGCGCCCAGGCGGCAAGGCAGTCGGCGGGGACGGTCAGCACCATGCCGAGGATGAGCAGCCGCTTGCGGCCGTAGCGGTCGCCGATCGCGCCGAAGTAGAGGACCGACGCCGCGAGCCCGAGCGAGTAGCCGACCGCGATGAGGTTCAACGACGTCTGCGACGCGTCGAAGTGCTGGCCGATCGACGGCAGCGCGACGTTCGCCACCGCGAGGCCGAGGTTCGCGACCGCAGCGACGGCGATCAGCGCGCCGAGCACGAGCCCGGCGCGGGCGGGCGTGACGTCGGGCTCTGCCGCGACCACGGGGACGTTCGTCGCGACGGCGTCGCTCACGCCGCTGCTCCGTGGCAGTGCTTCCACTTGCGACCCGAGCCGCAGGTGCACGCGTCGTTGCGGCCGCGTTGCGAGTCCTCGGCGGCGTAGAGCGCAACGATCTGCGAGGGCGCCTCGCCGCGCTCCAGGCGCTCGCACATGAAGCGCATCGGCCGGTCGACGTGGTGGAAGAACGCCTTGTAGCCGGCGCAGAGGTAGTTCAGGCCGGGTTCGCCTTCGGGCGTGGAGATGAAGCGGTCCTTCGGGCAGCCGCCGTGGCAGGCGAAGCGGACGTCGCATTCGCGGCAGTAGCGCGGGAGCGTGTCGCGCTTGTCGAGCCCGAACTGCCGCTGCTGCGGCGACGAGACGAGTTCGAGCATGTGGTGCTCGGCGATGTTCCCGAGCCTGTAGCTCGGCTCGACGAAGTGGTCGCACGAGTAGAGGTCGCCGTTGTGCTCGAGCGCGAGCGCGCTCCCGCACGTCTCCGAGTGCACGCAGAGGCCGGGCGGCTCGCCGAACCAGTTCGCGAGCGCGACGTCGAACATCTGCACGTACACCTCGCCGACGTCGCGGCGCACCCACTCCTCGAAGACGTCTATGAGGAAGCGGCCGTACTGCTCGGCCGTCACCGAGCGCGCTGTCACGCGCTTCCCTTCCTGCACGTACAGCGGCCGGTCGCGCCACGACGTCCACGACTCCGCATCCGCCGCGCGCTCGACGATCGGGATGAACTGCACGAATCGCGCGCCGCACTCGTCGCGCAGGAAGCGATAGACGTCGCGGCCGTGCTCGGCGTTCGCCGCGTGGATCGTGGTGAGCGCGTTCCAATCGACGCCCGCGTCGCGCAGGTGCGCAAGCCCGCGCATCACGTCGTCGAACGAGCCCTTGCCGCCCTTGTTCACCCGGTATGCGTCGTGCAACTCGCGCGGCCCGTCGATCGAGACCCCGACGAGGAAGCCGTGCTCCTCGAAGAACGCGGCCCACTCCTCGTCGAGCAGCGTCGCGTTCGTCTGGATCGTGTACGCGGCGCGCTGCCCCGGACGCAGGTACTGCTGCGCAAGCTCGACGGAGCGCCGGAAGAAGTCCAGTCCCATCAGCGTGGGCTCTCCGCCCTGCCACGCGATCGTCACCTCCGGGCTCGAGCCGTGCGCCTCGATCAGCTGGCGCACGTACGTCTCGAGCAGGTCGTCGGCCATGCGAAAGCGCGATCCGGGATAGAGCAGCTCTTTCGAGAGGAAGAAGCAGTAGGCGCAGTCGAGGTTGCAGACGGCGCCCGTCGGCTTCGCGAGCAGGTGGAACGAGCGCGGTGCGGCTGCGGTTGCGCTCACACCCCGGCGGGCACGCTCGTCGGCTGCGACGGAACAGTCGGTTTGAACGGATGGAGCTCGTCCTGGCCTTCCTGGACGATCCCGTAGCTCCACTCCGGCACCTGGTTCCAGGCACCGGGGAGATCGCGCAGGGGCTCCGACACGATCAGCCGCGACTCGTCCGTCACCCTTGAAAGCATCTCGACCTCCGGATGCAGCGCGCGCAGCGTCGGCACGTCGGTCGAGTAGAAGAGGGATCGCGAGTCGCGCTCGCTCGAATAGCGGAACGCCCAGATGCGGTCGCCGTCGGTCGTCGCGACGGTCATCTGCATCGGGTGCTCGACGCCGTGCCGCTTCCCGACCTCCTCGATGTATCCGACGGCCTCCGCGACGGCCTTCGGCGGGTCGTCCTTCAGCCCGAACGTCAGCGCGACATAGAAGAACACCTCGGTGTCGGTCGAGCCCTCCATCGACGAATAGAGGGACGGGTCGACGGCGAGCGCGAGGTCGCGCTTGACGGTCGGGAACTCACGGATCCCGCCGTTGTGCTGCCAGAGCCAGTGCCCGTGCCTGAACGGATGGCAGTTCGTCTCCTGCACCGCGGTGCCCGTCGACGCGCGGATGTGCGCGAACACGAGCGACGACGAGATGTGCTGCGACATGTCCCGCAGGTTGCGGTCGTTCCACGCCGGCTCGACGCTGTGGTAGACGCCGGGCTCGTCGCCGACGCCGTACCAGCCGACGCCGAAGCCGTCGCCGTTCGTCGTCTCGACGCCCATCGTCGAGTGGAGGCTCTGGTCGATCAGCGAGTGCTCCGGCTTGTAGAGCAGGTCGTGCATCGTGAGCGGCGAGCCCGAGTACGCGAGCCAACGGCACATGTCGTCTCCCTTCCTGGCGTGTTGAAGCGGCGCGCCGCCAATGCTCGACGATTCCGCCGCGCGCCTCATCGTCCTCATGGGGTGAAGCGCCGGGCGCCCGATGGGCGATGCTGCGGAGGTGCGCCGCATGACCTGGTGGATCGGCGTCCTCTTCGCCGTCGGCTCGACGTGCTTCCTCGTCGGCCCGTTCCCCGGGTTCGTCGAGCTCGTCGGGTCGGAGATCGACGGCGTCGTTTTCTTCGTCGGGTCGATCTTCTTCACGTCGGCCGCAACGCTGCAGTACATCGAGGGCGGCCTGTTCCGGCCGCGCGGCCTCGACTGGTGGAGCAACGTGATCCAGCTCGCCGGGACGCTCTTCTTCAACGTCAGCACGTTCGCCGCGCTCCAGACCGGGCTCGACGCGAACGAGTACGACCGCCTCGTGTGGAGGCCCGACTGGCGCGGCTCGATCTGCTTCCTCGTCTCGGGAGTCCTCGCCTACGTCGTCGTGCGGCGTGCCCGCTGGACACGCGATCGGTGGATCGCCCTCGTGAACCTCGTCGGCTGCGTCGCCTTCGGCATCTCCGCGGTCGCGGGCTACGTCGTTCCGTCGACCGGAAGCGCGCTCGATCTCGCGGGAGCGAATGTCTTCACGTCGCTCGGGGCGCTCTGCTTCCTGATCGGCGCAGTCCTGCTGCTTCCCGCCGAAGCATCACCTGCATCGGACGATGCCGAACACGTCGCGGCAAGGAATGCTGCTGTGACCCAGAGACAAGGAGCCTCCGAATGACCCTGACGCATCCCAGCGGCGCGACCCAGCGCACGCGCGACGTATCGGTCCTCCCGATCTTCGAGCTCGAGGGAGACGGCCGCATCCCGCGCCACGAGATCCCCGAAAGCGGCATGCCCGCGGACGTCGCGTACCAGGTCATCCACGACGAACTGATGCTCGACGGCAACGCGCGCATGAACCTCGCGACGTTCGTGACGACGTGGATGGAGCCGCAGGCCGACAAGCTGATGGCCGAGTGCTTCGACAAGAACATGATCGACAAGGACGAGTATCCGCAGACGGCGGAGCTCGAGATGCGGTGCGTCAACATGCTCAGCCGGCTCTGGCACGCCGAGCCGGGTCAGGCGACCGGCTGCTCGACCACGGGATCGAGCGAGGCGGCGATGCTCGGCGGGCTCGCGCTCAAGCGGCGGTGGCAGACGCGCCGCGCGGCCGAGGGCAAGCCGACGGACAAGCCGAACCTCGTGATGGGCATCAACGTCCAGGTCTGCTGGGAGAAGTTCGCGAACTACTGGGACGTCGAGATGCGGCTCGTGCCGATGGAGGGCGACCGGTTCACGCTCTCGGCCGAGGAGGCCGTGAAGCACTGCGACGAGAACACGATCGGCGTCGTCGCGATCCTCGGCTCGACGTTCGACGGCTCCTACGAGCCGGTCGCAGAGATCTGCGCGGCGCTCGACGACCTGCAGGAGCGGACGGGGCTCGACGTCCCGGTGCACGTCGACGGCGCGTCGGGCGCGTTCGTCGCACCGTTCGTCGATCCCGAGCTCGAGTGGGACTTCCGCCTGCCGCGCGTGTCGTCGATCAACACGTCGGGACACAAGTACGGGCTCGTCTACCCGGGCGTCGGCTGGGTGATCTGGCGCAACGCGGAGGCGCTTCCGGAGGAGCTCATCTTCTGGGTCAACTACCTCGGCGACAACATGCCGACGTTCGCGCTGAACTTCTCGCGGCCGGGTTCCCAGGTGGTCGCGCAGTACTACAACCTGCTGCGCCTCGGCTTCGACGGCTACCGGCGCGTGCAGGGCTACGCACGCGACGTGGCGACGTCGCTGTCCGCACGGATCGCCGAGCTCGGCCCGTTCGAGCTCTTGACCAAGGGAGACGAGCTGCCGGTCTTCGCGTTCACGCTCAAGAGCGACGTCGACAACTTCACCGTCTTCGACGTGTCGAACGCGCTGCGCGAGCGCGGCTGGCAGGTGCCGGCCTACACGTTTCCGGAGAACCGCACGGATCTGGCGGCGCTCCGCGTCGTCGTGCGGCAGGGCTTCGGGCACGACATGGCCGACATGCTCATCGACGACATCCAGCGCCAGCTCCCGAGGCTGCAGGCGCAGCCGGCGCCGGTGCACGACGCGTCGACGGCGACGGCGTTCAGTCACTAGAGCCTTGCTGTGGTGTCGATCGCCGTTAGGGGCGTCCCCGAACGGCCGATCACAGCACCCGAGAGAGACATGGCTGGGGTCAGACCCCGGCCATGTCCAGAACGGACGATCTGGCGGTTCCGGCGCTCTTAGGCAGCGGACACCTCCACGATCTCGTCCATCCGGTCGAGCCCTTCCGCACGGTGCGTGATCAGGAGGACGCTGCGCTCGGCCGACGCGTCGAGGACGTCGTCCATCAGTCGCGCAGCGGTCGCCGAATCGAGATGCGCCGTCGGTTCGTCGAGGACGAGCACCGGCGCGTCCGCGAGCAGGGCGCGCGCGAGGACGAGGCGCTGACGCTGACCGCCTGACAGGCGCATGCCGTCCTCGCCGACGATCGTGTCGAGACCGTCGGGCAGCGACGCGACCCATTCGTCGAGCCTGGCGCGCGCGAGCGCGGACTCGAGCTCGGTGTCCGTCGCGTCGGGGCGGGCGAGCAGCAGGTTGCCGCGAATGCTCGAGTCGAACAGATGCGCGTTCTGTCCGGCGACGGCGAACGTGGCGCGGACATCCGCCTGGCGATAGTCGCGGATGTCGCGTCCGTCGATCGTCACTCGGCCTGCGGCCGGGTCGAGGAAGCGGAGCAGCAGGTTGACGACGGTCGTCTTGCCGGCGCCGCTCGGGCCGACGAGCGCGAGCTTGCGGCCCGGCTCGAGGTGGAGGCTCACACCCGCGAGCACGGACTCGACGGAGTAGCCGGCGGTGACGTCTTCGAGCGCGACCGAAGGCTGCCCGCCGGGAGCCGGCAGCGGCGTTGCGGGGTCGTGCACGGCAGGCTCGCGGTCGACCAGTTCGAGCACGCGCCGACCCGCGCTCAACGTCGCCGCGAGCTCGCGCGCGGCCTGCGGCAGCGGGGCGACTCCCTCGAACGACGCGAGCGCGAGCAACGCGAGTGCCGCGACGAGCACACGGTCGAGCGGCGACGACACCGCCACCGCCAGCACGCCGACGGTCGTCGCTCCGGCGACGAGGATCGACAGGGAGTCCGCGACTCCCGCTGCGAGCGCGTCGCGCCGGGCGAGACGGACGAGCTCGCGGTCCGCGCGACGGATGCGGTCCGCGGTCTCCTGCTCGCGCCCGAACGCAACGAGCTCGGGCGCGCCGCGCAGGAGCTCGACCAAGTCGGCCGTCAGCTCGGCCCGTGCCGCGGAGCGACGGAGACCGGCCGAGCGGCCGAGCCGTTCCGCGAGCCACGGCACTGCGAGCCCCGCGAGGAGCAGCCCCGCCGCGAGGATCAGCGCGGCCGTAGGCAGGAACGCCGCCGTCACGCCGACGCACACCGCACCCGTCAGCAGCGCGACGAGCGGCGGGCCGAGCCCCCGGAGGTAGAGACCCTGCAGCGCGTCGACGTCGCCGACCATCCGGTCGAGCAGCTCGCCGTCGCGGTAGCCCTCGAGCTGCGCTGGTGCGAGCGGCTCGATCCGCTCGGCGAAGCGCGTGCGCACCGCCGCGAGCGAACGGAGAGCGAGGTCGTGCGACACGAGCCGTTCGAGGTAGCGGGCGATGGGCCGCGCGAGCCCGAAGAAGCGCACGGCGACGATCGCCGTCGTGAGGGACAGGATCGCCGGACGCTCGGCCGCGCGCGAGATGAGGTAGCCGGCGGTCGCCATCAGCCCGACTCCGAAGAGCACCGTCAGCGAGCCGAGGAAGACGGAGAGCGCGAGGCGGCTGCGCGGAACCGCGGCGAGCGCGAGGAGGCGCCGGAACGTCGTCATGCCGCCGCCGCGACTTTCGCTGCACGCCCGCCGACGAGGCGCACGAGCCGATCCGCGCGCCGCGCCGCACCCGCGCCGTGCGTGATCAGGAGCACCGTGCACTGCCCGCGCAGGCGGTCGATCGCTTCGGCGACGAGCTCGGCGCTCTCGGGATCGAGATTCGCCGTCGGCTCGTCGAGGATCACCAGTGGCGCGGCGCGGACGAGCACGCGCGCGAGTGCGATGCGTTGCGCTTCTCCGGCAGAGAGGGGCCTGCCCCCGTCGCCGACGACCGTGTCGTACGCGTCGGGCAGCCTTCGAACGAACGCGTCGGCGCCGGCGCACCGCGCGGCGTCCCGAACCGCGTCGTCGGTCGCGTGGGGATCGCCTAGCCGGATGTTCTCGGCGACGCTGCCGCGGAAGAGCGTCGGACGCTGCGGCAGCCACGCGAGCTCGCGCCGCCACGCCTGCGGGTCGCACGTCGCGAGATCGACGCCCCCGACGCTGACGCGCCCCGCCGCCGGCTCCCTGAGGCGCAGGAGCAGGGCGGCGACGGTGCTCTTGCCCGCGCCGCTCTCGCCGGCGAGCGCGACGGTCTCGCGCGGCAGAAGCTCCAGCTCGAGGCCGGAGAGCACGGGATCAGGCCTGTCCGGATAGGCGAACGAGACGTCCTCGAACGTCACTGCTGCGACCGACGGGCTCGGCGCGATCGCTTTGCCGCGAGCCGCGTGCGCGGGCTCGTCGACCAGGTCGAGCATCCGCTCGGCGACGGCGAGACCGTCGGCGCTCGCGTGGAACTCGGCGCCGAGCCGGCGGAGCGGCGCGTACAGCTCCGGCGCGAGCACGAGAACGGTCAGACCGGCCCGCAGCCCGATACCGCCGTCCACGAGGCGCACGCCGACGGTGACGGCCGCGAGCGCGACCCCGAGCGTCGCCGCGAGCTCGAGCACCGAGCCGGAGAGGAAGCTCACGCGGAGCGTCGCCATCGTCGCCTCGCGATAGCGCTCGCTCACCTCCGCGACCTTCGCGGCCTGCTCCTCGCCGCGGTTGAAGGCGCGTAGCGTCGGCAGCCCGCGCACGACGTCGAGGAAGTGGCCGGAGAGCAGCCGCAGCGACTGCCAGCGCCGGCGCGTCTGCTCCTCCGTGTAACGGCCGATGAGCCACATGAAGACGGGCACGAGCGGCAGCGTGAGCAGCAGGACGAGCGCCGACGTGACGTCGACGGCCGCCACCCAGGCGAGCACTGCGACCGGCACGACGCAGGCGAGGACGACCTGCGGCAGATAGCGGGCGAAGTACGCCTCGAGGCTGTCGACGCCCTGGACGGCGGTCGTCGCGATCTCCGCGCTCGTCACTCGGTCGGCGCCGCTCGGCTCGCGCAGACGCCTCTCGACGAGCTCGAGCCTCAGGTCCGACAGCACGCTCGCCGCCGCGCGGCGCCCGGCCACCTCGAACCCCCACACGAGCGTGGCGCGGCCCGCGAAGACGAGCAGGAGGAGCAGCAGCGCGACCGAGACGGCATCGAGCGAGGCGCCGTCGAAGGCGCGCGCGACGACGTCCGCGAGCAACGTGGCCTGCAACAGCAGAAGCAGGGCGGCGACGATCCCGATCGCCGCGTCGGCCGCGAGCAGCACGCGCGCCGGGCGTGCGCGGCGGAGCAGGCGCGGGTCGAGCGCGCGCACGTCGGCTATGTCGGCCGCTGGGCGAGCAGCTCCGTCGGCGGCACCGCCTCTTCGCCCGTCACCCGCGCGCGGAAGACGTAGTACGACCACGCCTGGTAGAGCAGGACGAGGGGCGTGACGATCACCGCGACGACCGTCATCACCGCGAGCGTGTAGTGCGCCGACGCGGAGTTCGAGATCGTCAGGCTGTTCGCGAATTCCGGCGACGAGACCATCACGCGCGGATAGAGGCTCGTGAAGATCGTCGCGACGACGAGCGCGATCGTGGTTGCGGTCAGCCCGAAAGCCCACGCTCTCCGGTGCCTGAGCGAGAGGGCGATCGCAAGGATGAGCGCGGCGATCGCCGCCGCTGCCGGAATCGCAGGCGTGAGGACGGGCTTGTCGTTGTTGTCGGCCGCCACCTTCACCGTCCAGATCAGGAACGCCGTTCCCAGCACGGCCGCGGCAGGCGCGAGCCACCACTTCGCTCTCGCCGCCCGCTCGCAGAGGTCGCCTGTCGTCCGCAGCGTCAGGAAGCTCGCCCCGTGGAACGCGAACAGCGCGACCACGGCGACGCCGCCGAGGACGGTGTACACGCTGAAGAGATCCCAGAAGCTCCCCGCGTAGTCGTGGCTCGAGTCGAGCGGCACGCCTGCGACGAGATTCGCGAACGCGATGCCCCAGACCAGCGGCGCCCCGAAGCTGCCGAGCGTGTTCGCGCCCGCCCAGACGGCGCGCCACCGTGGGCTGTCGCTCTTCTCGCGCCACTCGAACGAGACGACGCGGATGATCAGAAAGAAGAGGACGAGCAGGAGCGCGATGTAGAAGCCGGAGAACATCGTCGCGTACCACGCGGGAAACGCGGCGAAGGTCGCGCCGCCGGCGACGACGAGCCAGACCTCGTTGCCGTCCCAGACCGGCCCGATCGTCTCGAGCATCACGCCGCGCTCCCGCTCGTCGCGCCCCACCCACGGCAGCAGCATCCCGACGCCGAAGTCGAAGCCCTCGAGCACGAAGTAGCCGGCCCACAGGACGCCGATCAGCACGAACCAGAAGTTCTGCAGGTTCACGGGAACGTCACCGCCACGGTGGGCACCTCCTCGCGCGGCGCCGGCCTCTCGCCGGGATCGACGCGCGCGTAGCGGCGCATGAGCACGAAGTCGACGACCGCGAGCGCTCCGTAGAGCGAGGCAAAGAAGGCGAGGCTGACGCCGAGCATCAACGTGCTGACGTTGGGCGAATTGGCCTGCGACGTCCTGAGCAGCCCGAACACGATCCACGGCTGGCGCCCGACCTCGGTCAGCACCCAGCCTGCGAGCGCGGAGAGGTACGGGAACGCGATCGCCACGACACCCGTCCACAGGAACCAGCGCGTGTGTTCGAGCCGCTTGCGCCGGTAGAGGAACGCGCCGACCGCGGCGACGAAGAAGCATGAGCGTGCCGAGGCCGGCCATGACGCGCATGCTCCAGTAGGTCGCGCGCACCGGTGGGATGTAGTTCTGGCCGCGGCCGTACTGCTTTTGCTCCTGCGCGTTCAACTCGTCCATGCCCTGCACCGTGCCGTTGAACGAGCCGGTCGCAAGGAAGGAGAGCAGCCTCGGGATCTGGATCGAGAACGACGGCGTCTGGTCGCTCTCGCTGAAGCCGCCGATCTGGATCAGCGAGAAGGCGCACGGATCGCACGTCGTCCACTGCGCCTCCGTGGCGGCGATCTTCATCGGCTGCTCCTGGGTGACGACGATGCCGAAGTTGCTGCCGAACCAGAGATTGAACGCGGACACCGGCACGAGCACGATCAGCGAGAGCTTCGCTGCGCGCATGAAGAGCGCCTGGTTCCGACCGCGCAGCAGGTGCCAGCACGCGACCCCGAAGATGAGGACCGAGGCCACCTCGAGCCCGGCGAGCATCGTGTGCCCGAACGCCCAGAGCCCCCACTTGCCGGTGAGCAGCGTCCACACGCTCGTCAGCTGCGCCTGTCCGTCGACGATCTTGTACGCCTGCGGGTGCTGCATCCACGAGTTCGCCATGAGGATGAAGTAGGCGGAGAGCCACGTTCCGAACGCGGCGAGCCAGATCGTCGTCAGGTGAACGCGCTTCGAGAGGCGGTCCCAGCCGAAGATCCAGAGGCCGAGGAACGTCGACTCGAGCATGAACGCGGCGAGGCCTTCGATCGCGAGCGGCGCGCCGAAGATGTTGCCGACGAACTTCGAGTACACGGACCAGTTCATCCCGAACTGGAACTCCTGCACGAGGCCCGTCGCGACGCCGATCGCGAAGTTGATCAGCATCAGCGTCCCGAAGAACTTCGTCAGCTTGAGCCACGCCTCGTCCCCACTCCGGTACCACAGCGTCTGCATCACCGCGACGAGCGGCGCGAGGCCGAGGGTCAGCGGCACGAAGAGAAAGTGGTACAGCGACGTCGTCGCGAACTGGATTCGCGCGAGGTCGACGGCGGTGGAAGCGAGCGCCGTCATCTCATGCGGTGACGGCTGCCTGGGTGGCTACCCCCATGCGCTCGAGCAGGTGGTCGCCGACGCGGATCGCGTTCGCCATCGCGGTCAGCGCCGGGTTCACCGCGCTGATGCTCGGGAAGAAGCTCGTGTCGACGACGTAGAGGTTGTCGACCTCGTGCGCCTTGCATTCGACGTCGAGCACCGAGTCCGCGGGATCGGCGCCGAAGCGGCACGTTCCCGCCTGGTGCGCGCACCCCGCGACCGGGATGGCGGTCTTCATGTACGCGAACCGGTGGAAGAGATGGTCGTGCTCCATGTTGAGCTTGCCGAGCATCGACCTGAGCGTGTGCAGGAGCTTCTCCTTCGGCACGTCGTTCGTCGACTTGTAGGCGAGCGTCAGCTTGCCGTCCCGGTCGACGGTGACGCGGTTCTCGGGCCGCGGGAGGTCCTCGGTGGAGAGCCAGAAGTCGATCGCGTGGGTCGCGATCCGTTCCAGCGTCCAGTGGGGCGCAAGCCTCGTCTCCCTCGGCTTCTCGCCTCTGAACATCGGCGACTGCGACTTGCCGACCATCTGGATGTTCCCGAGCGGGTAGTCGGCGTCGGGGCCGCCGCTGAAGTAGAAGTCGTTCAGCGCGAGCGTCTTCTGGAAGACCGTCGCGTTGGCGTCGCGCGAGAGCGCGAGCACCGCCTGGCTCGCGTGGAACATGTAGTTCCGCCCGACCTGGTCGGAGCCGTTCGCGAGCCCGTTCGGATGCCTGTCGTTCGCCGACTCGAGCAGGAGCTTCGCCGAGTTCGCCGCGCCGCACGAGACGACGACGACGTCGCCGGCGACGCGCTCCGTGCCGCCGTCGTGCTCGACCACGACCTCGGTCACATTGCGGCCGGACTCGTCCGTCTCGAGCTTCACGGCGCGGGCGTTCGTCCACAGCGAGACGTTCGAATGCTCGAGCGCCGGCCGCACGCCGAGCACCTCCGCGTCCGACTTCGCATGCACGACGCACGGGAACCCGTCGCAGTTCCCGCACCGCACGCACGGGCTGTACGGCATGTTCCCCTCGTCGAGCATGATCCCGCACGGCGCGTGGAACGGCTGGTAGCCGGCGGCGGCGAGGTCGTCGGCGAGCTGCTGGATGCGCGGCTCGTGCGAGACGGCAGGGAACGGATACGGCGCGCTCGCCGGCGGCTCCGTCGGGTCCTCGCCGCGCGCGCCGTGCACCCGGTACATCTGCTCGGCGAGCGTGTAGTACGGCTCGAGCTCGTCGTACGAGATCGGCCACGCGGGCGAGCTGCCGTCGTGGTGGTTCAGCTCGCCGAAGTCCTCCTTGCGGAAGCGATAGAGCGCAGCGCCGTAGAGCTTCGTCGCGCCGCCGACAAAGTAGTGGATCTGCGGCTGGAAGGCTTTGCCGTGCTCGTCGTACCACGTGTCTTCCGAGATGTAGCGGTTGTCGACGAACACGCTTTCGGAGAGCCAGTTCTGCGGCTCGCGCGGCAGCCAGTCGCCGCGCTCGAGCAGCAGGATCCGCTTGCCCGACGGCGCGAGATGGCGCGCGAGCGTCCCTCCGCCCGCGCCGGTTCCGATGATGACGACGTCGTAGGAATCCATCAGCCGCCCACCTCCTTCAGTCGTTCGGCCAAGATGATCCGCGCGGCCGCCTCGATCAGCGCCAGGTGCGAGAACGCCTGCGGGAAGTTGCCCAGGTGCCTGCCGGTGTCCGCGTCGAACTCCTCGGCGTAGAGCCCGAGCGGGGACGCGACGCGAAGCAGCCGCTCCATGAGGTCTCTCGCGCGCTGGTGCTCGCCGATGATCGCCAGCGCGGAGACGAGCCAGAACGAGCAGATGAGGAACGTGCCCTCCTTGCCCGAGAGCCCGTCGTCGGTCTCGTCGGTCCTGTAGCGGAGCACGAACCCGCGCTCCGTGAGGTCGTTCGCGATCGCCTCGACGCTCGCGCGAAGCCGCGTGTCGTCTCCGGGCAGGAAGCCGAAGATCGCGGCGAGCAGGTTCGAGGCGTCGAGGGAGTCCGTCTCGTAGTGCTGGCGCAGGACGCCGGCGTCGGTGAGGCCGTGGTCGAGGATGTCCTGCTTGATCTCCTCGGCGGTCTCGCGCCACGTGGAGCCGAGTTCCGGATCGCCGCGAAGGTCGGCGAGCTTCGCCGCGCGGTCGAGCGCCACCCAGCTCATCAGCTTCGACGAGACGTAGTGCTGCGGCGCGCCGCGCGCCTCCCAGATTCCCTGGTCGGGGTTGCGCCAGACGGCGATTGCGCACTCCGCCTGCGTCTTCACGATCGGCCAGAGGCGCCGCGGCAGGCGCCCGCTCCGCCGCGTATGGAGGTAGAACGAGTCGAGCACCGCGCCGAAGACGTCGTTCTGCCGCTGGTCGAACGCGCCGTTGCCGATCCGCACCGGACGCGCGCCCGCGTAGCCCGAGAGGTCGTCGCGCGTCGACTCCGTCAGGTCGAGACGCCCGTCGATGCCGTACATGATCTGCAGCGATCCGTCCTCGTTCGTCTCGAGGTCGGCGACGAACTGCATGAACTCGTCGGCCTCCCAGTCGAGGTTGAGGAAATGGAGCGCCTGTAGCGTGAAGGTCGCGTCGCGCATCCACGTGTAGCGGTAGTCCCAGTTGCGCTCGCCTCCGGGAGTCTCCGGCAGCGACGTCGTGAGTGCGGCGACGGTCGCGCCCGTCGGCATGTACGTCAGGCCCTTGATCGCGAGGGCGGACCGCTGCAGCGGATCGCGCCACGCATGATCGGGGATCCGGGCCTGGCCGAGCCACCGCCGCCAGTAGCGCGTCGTGGCGGCGATCTTCGCGTCGGCCTCCTCCACGTTCTGCGGTGCCAGGAAGCGCTCGGCCCAGGTGAGCGCACAGTAGGCGCGCTCGCCCGCGTTCAGCACGTGCCGCGCGCGCACGCGTCCCGCCTCGATTCCGAGCGCGAGGTCGGAGACGAGCCTCACGCCCTGGCCCGCTCCGCTCGCCTCGGCCGTGTGCCGCGAGTCGTCGACGAGCCTCCACTCCGCGGGCGTGCGCCCGTAGTCGAAGACGGGCTCGCACACGATCTCCATCTCGACGTGCCCCTCGATGCACTCGATCGTCCGCACGAGCATGTGATCCGCGTCGTCGTCAGCGGGCGGACGCGTGTGCGGCGTGATCTCGTCCTCGTGATCGCGCGGCCCGATCGTCAGCGCCTCGCGTACGACGATCCAGCCCGACGGAGTCTTCCACGTCGTGACGAGCACGTTGGTGCCGGGCTCGTAGACCCGCGCCGACGGATGGTTGATACCGAACGGCGCCACGCGGAAGAAGCCCGCCTCACGATCGAGCAGGCTGCCGAACACGCTCGCCGAGTCGAACGAGGGAACGCACAGCCAGTCGATCGACCCGTCCGGCGCGACGAGCGCGCCGGTGTGGCAGTCGGAGAGGAACGCGTAGTCCGCGATCGGCGGGAACGGCGAGGGCGCGGCCGCGCTCTGTGTCTGCTGCGCAGCGGGCGTCGTGACTTCGGTCATGACGCGATCCACGGCTCGTGCCAGCCGCCGTAGTCCTTGACGAGGTCGTCGGCCTCCTTCGGCCCCCACGACCCGGGCGCGTACTTGTGGACCGGCGGAGGCGCGTCGAGCAACGGCTGCATGACCCGCCACGTCTCCTCGACGCCGTCCTGCCGTGTGAAGCGCGTGCTGTCGCCGTCCATCGCGGCCTCGAGCAGCACTTCGTAAGGCGTGGGTCCCTCGCCGCCCTCCTGCGAGAACTCCATGTCCAGCTCGATCGGGCCGGGACCGTCTGCCCGGTGAGCCTCGACCACGAGCCTGACGCCGGTCGACGGGTCGAGCTTGACGACCACCTGGTTCGGCGTCATGTCGCGCTCGAACGCCTTGAACCCGAGCTTGGGCGGATGCTTGAAGACGAGCCTGAGCTCGGTCTGGGTCACGGGAAGCCGCTTCCCGGCGCGGATGAAAAACGGCACGCCGGCCCAGCGCCAGTTCTCGAGATCGAGCCGCAGCGCCGCGAACGTCTCGGTGGTCGAGTCCTTTGCGACGCCGTCGATGTCGAGGTAGCCGTCGTACTGGCCGCGCACGTAATTCGACGGCTCGGCCTCCTTGACCGCGCGGAAGAGCGAGACCAGCGAGTCCTTGAGCGTCGTCGGGTCACCGCGCGCCGGCGCCTCCATGGCGCAAACGCCGATGAGCTGCATCAGGTGGTTGACGACGACGTCGCGCAACGCTCCGACCGGGTCGTAGAAGTGCCCACGGTCCTCGACGCCGAAGTCCTCGGCCATCGTGATCTGCACACACGACAGGTAGTTCGAGCTCCACAGAGGCTCGAGCATCGCGTTCGCGAAGCGGAGGTGCAGGACCTCCTCGGTGCCCATCTTCCCGAGGTAGTGGTCGATCCGGTAGAGCTGCGACTCGTCGATGTAGGAGTGCATCTCGTCCGCGAGGTCGCTGGCCGACTGGAGATCGTGGCCGAACGGCTTCTCGACAACGACGCGCGCGTTAGCCGTCAGCCCGGCGTTCGTGAGCCCACCGACGACGCGGCCGAAGAGGAAAGGCGGGATCTCGAGGTAGAAGACAGGCGTGACGAAGCCCTCGATCGCGTCGGCGACGCGCTTGTACGTCGCATCGTCGGCGAAGTCGCCGCTCACGTAGGAGAACCGCGCCGCGAGCCGGTCGAAGATCGCTTCGTCGAGCTTCTCGCCCGTGCCCACGATCGACTCCTTCGCGCGCTCCTTGAGCTGGTCCACGGACCAGTCGTCGACGGCAACGCCGACGATCGGGCAGTCGATCAGCCCGCGACGCTCCAGCCGGTAGAGCGAGCGGAACGTCATCACCTTCGCCAGGTCGCCGGTGATCCCGAACACGACGAAGACGTCCGCCTTCCCGTGCCCACCCTTCGCCGCAGCGGCAGCGGATCGCGTAGCGGTCGCCGTCATCTCAGCCTCCCTCCCTCGCGTGTCGTTTCCACGTCGTCAGTCCTTGTCCGCACTCACCGTGATCCGGCCCGTGCGCTGGTGCGTGAGCCCCGCGCCGGCCCATTCGACGACGGCCTTCGCTCGGTCCTCGTTCGTCGGGAGCAGCGCGAGGTGCACGGTCCCCCACGCAACCTGCGCCTTGAAGCCCTTCATCGTCTTGCCGCCGAGCATCTGCACGACGGCGGCGCCGCGGCCGATCGTCGCCATCGTCCCCTTGTCGCGGTACTTGAACGGCTTCGTCTTCTTGCCGGCGATCCGCTGCGCGATCGACTCGCCCGCGTGGTGGCCGGACTGCAAGCCCACCGAGCCGAGCTGCGGCAGAACCTGCTCCGTCTTCGCGTCGGTGATCGCGGCGACGTCGCCGACGGCGTACACCTCGGGATGAGCCGCGACGGTGAGGTCGGGGCCGACGCCGATCCTGTTCCCGCGCTCGAGGTCGAGGCCGAGCGACTGCACGAGCGCGTTGCCCTGCAACCCCGCGCCCCAGACGAGCGTGTGCGCGTCGAGCGTCTTGCCCGACTTGAGCGTGACGCGCGTCGGCGAGACCGACGCGACGATCTCTCCGGTCATCACGTCGACGGTCCGCTTCTCGAGCGCCTCGACCGTGTACTCGCGCAGGTTCTCCTTGAACATCGAGAACACCTGCGGCCCCGCTTCGACGAGTGTGATGCGCGCCTGCTCCTGCGGCACGTTCCGGTAGTCGCGTGCGAAGTCGTTGCGGTACAGCTCGGCGAGCGCGCCGGCGCTCTCCACGCCCGTCGGCCCGCCTCCGACGACGACGATGTTCAACGCGCCGTCCTCGATCAGCGACGGATCCTTGTCCGCCGCCTCCCAGCGCTCGAGCACGTGGTTCTTGAGACGGACTGCGTCCGTCAGCGTGTACATCGGGAACGCGTGCTCGGCCGCGCCCTCGGCGCCGAAGAAGTTGACCTGCGCCCCGAGCCCGAGCACGAGGTAGTCGTAGGTCAGCGGCGCCATGCCGTCGAACGTCACCTCGCGCGCGTCGAGGTCGATGCCCATTACCGACGTCTTGTGCACGGTGACGTTGTTCTCGTCATGCACGAGATCGCGGATCGAGTGCCCGACGGCGCTCTCGTCGAGCAGGCCGGTCGCGAGCTGGTAGAGGAGCGGCTGGAAGGTGTGGTAGTCGTGACGGTCGACGAGCACGACGTCGGCGGCCGCGTCCTTCAGCTTCTGCGCAGCGCCGATCCCGGCGAATCCACCGCCGAGGATGATGATGCGCGGGCGTGCGTCGGATGTCACTCGCGGAGCCTCCCGGTCCGACTGGGCAAGGCAGCATCTTCTGTGTTGTTTGCGCGCCGGTCATCACCCGCGCAGGATGAAGGCGCGCGCGAAGGTGCCTAGGAACGCGTCGTCGCGCGCATACCCCAGGCGCCGGTCCAGGACGCGCCCGGCTCGAGCGTGATCAGGTCCGTTCCGGATCGGAACGCGTTCGGCGGACACGTCATCGGCTCGACGGCGATTGCGCGCCGGTTCACGTCGGGCAAGGGGTCCCCGGTGAAGATCATCAGGTAGCGGTAGCTGCCGTCGACCCACAGCGTGAGACCGTCGCCGCTCGACGGCTCGCGCAGCTCGACGCGCGTGACGCCGCTTTCGTCCGGTTGAAGAGTGGTGAACGCGGTGTCGAGCTGCGTCGCGCCGATCGGACGCGCGTCGAGGAAGTCGTAAGGAGTGCCCTCGACGGCCTCCTCGCCGACGGGGATCCCGCGCTCGTTCGAGCGGAGAATCGTTCGCGCCGGCACCAGGAGTGTCAGCTCGTCGACCGTCTCGGTGCCCAGCGTCAGGTAGGGATGCGCGCCGCTCCCGAACGGGCACACGCTCGACCCGACGTTCGTCGCCGTCGTTCGAACCGAGAGACCCTCGTCGGACAACGCGCACTCGTTCCGCAGAGCGAGCGCGAACGGATAGCCCGGCTGCGGATGGAGCAGGTACTCGAGCACGACCCTGTGCGGCTCGTGCTCGACGGCCGTCCACGGCGCCCAGCGGACGAGCCCGTGGATCGCGTTGCCGTGCTCCGGCTCGGTGAGCGGCAGCCGGTGACGCCGGCCGCCGAACTCGTACGACCCGTCCTCGATCCGGTTCGGCCACGGCAGCAGCAGCTGTCCGCGGCCGGACGTGCACATGTCCTCCAGTTCGTACCCGTCCAGTACGTCCCGGCCGCCGACGCTGTAGGAGCGCAGCCCGCCGCCGACCTCGACGACGACGGCGCGCTGGTCGCCGTACGCGATCTCGTACTGCTTGCCGGAGGGAGGGATCGACGAGGAATCGGACGAACTCGTCACGGTGCTGCAGCTTCGTGCATACGGAGACCTGTCGGCCATGACAACCGTCGCGGAGCGCCTCGACTCCCTGGTGGGGGCGCGGCACGTGAGAGTGGTCGACGCGTCGCGCGGGGCCGCGCTCGTGACGGCTGATGTCCACCCGGAGGCGGCGGATCGCGCGCTCGCGACGCTCGACCTGCTCGGCATCTCCGCGGCGGACGTCGCGCTCGTTCGTGTGGACACGATTGCGCCGGTGTCCGCATCCGGTGATCTCACCGCGGTCGTCTGGGCGGACGTGCTCGGCCAGGCGCGGGTCCGCGCGCGGGCGACCGCGCGCTACCTCGTCTTGATGGCGGCGGCCGGAGTGATCGCGGGCCTCGCCGTCGTCAACGACAGTCCGACGCTCGTCGTCGGCGCGATGGCGATCAGTCCCGACCTGTTTCCGGTGACCGCAGCCTGCACGGGCATCGTGTTCCGGAGAGGCCGGCTCCTCGTGCGCGGGCTCGCTGCGCTGATCGTCGGCCTTGCATTCACCGGCGCCCTCGCCGCGGTCGTGGGCGCGGGCTTCGACCGCTTCGACCTGCTGCCGGCGGGCTTCGCGCTGACCGAGTTCTCCGCCGCGCAGACGCACGTGAACGCGACGACGATCCTGGTCGCCCTCACGGCCGGCGCAGCCGGGATGCTCGCCGTGGAGACCCGCGCGAGCGCCGCGGTCGGCGTCGCGATCTCGGTGACGACGATCCCGGCGGCCGCGTTCCTCGGCGTCGCGCTCGGAATCGGCGAGTTCTCCAGGTCGCTCTCCGCGCTGGCGGTGCTGGGCGCGAACATCGCGATGATGCTGCTCAGCGGCTCGACCGCGCTCACGATCCAGCGGCTGGTTACGTGAACGCGTTGACGGCGCGCGCGACGATCAGGCCGAAGAGCGCGAGCGCAACCGTCGACTGGACGAGCATCGTGTACTTCGCGCGATGCGTCAGCGGCATCACGTCGGTCGGGCTGAACGCGGTCGCGTTCGTGAACCCGAGGTGCAGGTAGTCGAGGAAGACCGGCCGCCAGCCGGGCGGCGCGAGTTCGGGGCTCATCTGCTGCGTGAACGCGAAGTCGACGGGCATCGGGTTGCGCGCCCGCGCGATCGGCCCGCCGCTGTCCAACAGCCAGTAGAGAATCGCGAACGAGAGGTTGTTCCCGAGCCAGACCATCCCGCCCGACGCGAGCAGCTTGCTCGGCGACTGCGTGACGCCCGTTCCCTTGATCAGGTCGTAGACGAGCAGGACGGTCGCCCATAACGCAGCGATCACGAGCAGGACGACGAGCGCGAGCAGCACGCGCCGCACCCACGGGGCTCGTCTCGCGAGGCGAGTCGGGTTCCCGACGAGCAGGACGACGAGCAGCGCAGCCTCGGCCGAAGGGACGAGCCACGCCACGCGCACGGCTCCCGCGCTCGGAAGCCACACACGGAGAGCGATGTTCAGCGCCATGTAGACGAGGAGGGCGACGACGGGTGGCCAACGCGGCTCGCCGAACTCGGTCTCCGGCGACGCTTCGGCCGCAGTCGCTGCCGTGGCGGCGTCGCTCGCGGGGATCACGCCCGGATCGTCGCACACGACGTCCTCGCCGTCGCTCATGCTCACCGGGTGACGTCGGAGCGCTGGCTCGAGCTCGCGGCGACCGTGCTGCTCGCGCTCGCCACGGTCGGGACGGCATGGTCCGCCTACCAGGCGCGTCAGTGGACGGGCGAGCAGTCGCAGGGCTACAGCCACGCGACGGCGGCACGCATCGCCGAGAACCGCAGCTCGGCACTCGCCAACCGGCAGGTGCAGATCGACGTCGCAACGCTGGTTCAGTGGATCGACGCGCACGAACAGGGTCGCGACAAGCTCGCCGACTTCTACCGCTCGCGTTTCCGGACCGAGTTCAAGCCCGCATTTTCGGCCTGGCTCGCGACGCAGCCGTTCACGAACGAGAACGCGCCCAAGACTCCCTTCGAGATGCCCCGGTATCGCCTCGCCGCGGACCGGGCCGCGAAGCAACTCGAGTTGAAGGCGGCGGCGGACTCGGAGCACGCCAAGGACGCGAACCAGCGCGCGGACAACTACACGCTCGCCGTCGTCCTCTTCGCGTCGTCGCTCTTCTTCGCCGGCATCAGCACGAAGCTGGAGACGCTGACGACGAGGCTCGTCCTGCTCGGCCTCGGCACCGTGCTGTTCCTGGGAACCGCGATCTGGCTCGCGACGATGCCGGCGCAGGTGACGATCTAGCGTTTGCATAAGCACCTGCTGGACATGGCGCCCGGTCAGGCGGTATCGTCCCGGCGCGATGGGTGGATCCACCTATGCAATGCCTGGGATCGATCGAGGGTCGCTGCTCCGCCGCGGGGTCGTGCTGCTCGGCTCGGGCAGTGCGCTCGGCGCGCTCGCGCTCCCGGCGCATGCCGCGGCGATCCCCGACTCCGACCTCGCGTACCTTCGCCTGCTGCTCGCCGTCGAGCTGCTCAAGATCGACTACGGCGTCCACGCCGCCACGTCGGACAAGCTCCGCCCGGCGACGCAGGAGTTCGTCAAACGCGTCGTCCTCGACGACAAGCGGCACTACGTCCGGCTCGCGACGCTCATGACCGGCGCAGGTCAGACGCCGGCGACCGGCGGCGACGTCGACTTCTCGTATCCGCCCGGGAGCTTCGCCACAAAGGCAGCCGTCGCGAAGCTCGGCCGTCGCCTGGCGACACTGGCGACCGGCGCCTACCTCGGCGCGCTCGAGAACGTGCAGACGCCTGATGTCCGGCGCCCGCTCGCACAGGCCGCCGCGAACGAGGCGCAGCAGGCCGGCGCCTTCGGCCAGTTGCTCGGAGGCCGCGTCATCGGAGGCGCCTTCGCGCAGTCGCTTCAGATCGATGCCGTGTCCGCAGCGCTCGACGAGTACGAGAGCTAGGCACTGATGGCGAAACAGCTCTACAGCGCGAGCGAGGCAGCATCGGCACTGGGGATCAGCCTCGACACGCTGCGGCGCTGGGACAAGGCAGGCCGCATCGAGGTTCAACGCGACTCCGGCAACCGCCGCGTCGTCGCCGCGACGGAGATCGACCGCCTCCGCGGCGACCGCGGCTCGCGCATCAGCGCGCGCAACCACTTCCGCGGCGTCGTGACGGAGGTCAAGGTCGACGGCCTCATGGCCCAGGTCGAGATGATCGTCAGCGATCCGGTCCGGCTCGTCGCGATCGTGACGCGCGACGCCGTCGACGAGCTCGGGCTGAGGAACGGGATGACCGCGACGGCGATCGTGAAGGCGACGAACGTCATGGTCGAGAGTTGATCCCCCGCGCCGCCCTCCTCGCGCTCGTCGTCCTCGCGCTGCTCGCGCCGCAGGCAGGCGCCGATGCGCGCGCGCAGCTCACGGTTTACGCAGCGGCATCGCTCACCGACGTCTTCCCGAAGATCGACCGCACGCAGCGCTACTCCTTCGGAGGGTCGAACCAGCTCGCGGCGCAGATCCAGCAGGGTGCGCCTGCGGACGTCTTCGCGTCCGCGAATACAGCGCTCCCGAACCAGCTCTACGCGAAGGGCCTCTGCTCGAGGCCGGTCGTGTTCACGCGCAACACGCTCGTCGTCGTCGTCCCGAGGTCGAATCCGGCCGGGATCCGGAACGTGTACGACCTCACCACGCGGGGTCTGAAGCTCGTCGTCGCCGGTCCGGCCGTGCCGGTCGGGGGCTACACGCTGCAGGTGCTGAAGAACATGAACCTCTCCGACGCGGTGCAGCGAAACGTCGTCAGCCAGGAAACGGACGTGCGCGAGGTGCTCGCGAAGGTCGCACTCGGCGAGGCCGACGCCGGCTTTGTCTACTCGACCGACGCGAAGACGGTCTCGACGAAAGTGACGACGGTCAAGGTGCCGGCGTGGGCGCAGCCGAAGGTGCAGTACGGCGTGTGCGTCGCCACCGCGAGCACTCACAAGAGCGACGCGCAAGCGTACGTGAAGCGCCTTCTGAGCACGGCCGCGCAGAAGAAGCTCGTGGCGGCCGGCTTCCTGCCGCGGCTCAAGAAGCGGTAGTGCGCGAGAAGGCATTCCTCGTGGTGTCGGTCGCGGCCGCGGCTGTCGCGCTCGTCTTCCTGCTGCTCCCCGTCATCGCGATCTTCGTGCACACGTCGCCGGGACGGCTTCTCGATCAGCTCTCCAACCCGGTCGTCCGCGACGCCTTCGTCGTCAGCCTCAAGACGAGCGTCGTCGCGCAACTGCTCATCGTGCTGTTCGGAACGCCGCTCGCGTTTCTGCTCGCAGGCGGGCGCTTCCGCGGCCGGGCGCTCGCGGTGGCGCTCGTCGAGCTCCCGCTCGTGCTGCCGCCCGCCGTCGCGGGCATCGCGCTGCTCGCGGCGTTCGGCCGCATCGGCCTGCTCGGGTCGAGCCTGAGCACGGTCGGGATTTCGCTGCCGTTCACGCAGGCCGCGGTGGTCGTCGCCGTCGCCTATGTCGCGAGCCCGCTCTACGTCCGGCAGGCGGTCGCCGCGTTCGAGGCGACGGATCCCAACCTCGCAGCCGCGTCGCGCACGCTCGGCGCCGGACCGGCGCGCACGTTCTTCCGCGTGATCCTGCCGCTCGCGCGCGGCGGCCTCATCGCCGGCCTCGCCCTCTCGTTCGCGCGGGGCCTCGGCGAGTTCGGCGCCACGATCATGTTCGCCGGGAGCCTGCAGAGGATCACGCAGACGCTGCCGCTCGCGATCTACGCCGAGTTCTCGGTCAACTTCAACGCGACCCTCGCGATGAGCGGCGTCCTCGTGCTGATCAGCATCGTGCTCCTCGCCGGCCTCCACCTCGGCCTCTCATGGCAACGCTCCGACTCGACGAGATCTCCCTTCTTCTTCGGTCCTTCGAGCTCCGCCTGACGCTCGGCGTCGAGGGGACGGTCGCGCTCGTCGGGCCGTCCGGAGCGGGCAAGACCACGGTCCTCCGCATCGTCGCGGGGCTGACGCGGCCACGGTCCGGGCGCGTCGCCGTCGACGACGACGTGTGGTTCGACGGCGAGCGGCAGCTGCCGCCGGAGCGCCGGCGCGTCGGCCTCGTCTTCCAGGAGTACGCGCTCTTCCCGCACATGACGGTTCGCCAGAACGTCGAGTACGCGCGGCGTCACGCTGCGGACGACTACCTCGAGCGCTTTCGCATCGCGCACCTCGCGAACGCGCGGCCGGGCGAGCTCTCCGGCGGCGAGAGGCAGCGCGTCGCACTCGCGCGCGCACTCGCGCGCGACCCGCAGGTCCTGCTACTGGACGAGCCGCTCGCGGCGCTCGACGCGCACACGAAGACGACAGTCCGGGCCGAGCTGCACGACCTGCTCGCCGGCCTCGGCATCCCGGTCCTGCTCGTCACGCACGACTTCGAGGACGCGGCGGCCCTCGCGGACCGCGTGAGCGTGATCGTCGAGGGGCGGCTGAGACAGACGGGAACGCCGAGCCAGCTCGTCGCCGAGCCGGCGGACGCGTTCGTCGCGTCGTTCACCGGCGCCAACCTCCTCAACGGCTACGCCGACGGCTCGACGCGTGTCCGGCTCGACGACGGGACGCTCGTCGTGACCGCCGATCCCGCGCACGGACGCGTCGCGCTCGCCGTCTATCCCTGGGACATCACGCTCGCGACGGAGCCGCCGCACGACTCCGCGCTCAACGTGATCCACGCGCCGATCCGCAGCGTCGCGGAGCTCGGCAACCGCGTCCGCCTCGCCGTGGGGCCGGTGAGCGCAGAGATCACCGCCGAGTCGCTCGCGCGGCTCGGCCTCCGCGCCGGCGAGCCGGTCTACGCGTCCTTCAAGGCGACGGGAACTCGGGTGGTTGCGGAGCACCGAGCTGCACCTGCGGCCCCTTCCGCCGGAGCGTGAACGCCGAGATCAGACCCAGAGTGAGGGTTGGCACCATGGTCAGGAACCGGTAGACGAGCACCGCCGCGACAACTCTCGCGTTGGAGCCGCCGAAGCCGACGAGCGTCCCGGTCAGGCCGAGCTCGATGATCCCGATGCCCCCGGGCGTGATCGGGATCGAGCCGATGATGCGGATCAGCGCCCACGCCGCGAAGGCCTCGACCCACGTGACCTGCGACGCCGGCACATCGAGCGCGCGCAGCGAGACCATCAGGACGCCGAACACGGTGAGGTTCCCGGCGAGCGCCGCGAGCGTCAGCCATGGCCACTTGCGCTCGAGGAAGTCGCCGACGTCGTCGCGGAAGCGCTTGAAGCTCTCGCCGCCCCACGCGACCGGCCCTCGGCGAACCTTGCCGAGCACCCAGCTCACGAACCGCGCCGCGACGTCGCCGAGGTCATGTGCGAGCCGCTTGCTCAGAAGCACGAGGACGAACCCTGTGAGGACGACGCCGAGGACGGCGACGCCGATGAACGCCGCCGTCGCAAGCGCCGCGCTCTGCTCGTCTTCGATCGTGGTGAGCAGGAAGACCGCGACGATCGGAAACGCGAGGTTGACGAACTGGTTCCAGAGGCCGACGAGCGTGACCGCGCGGGCGACGAGACGACCGGGAAAGCCCCAGCGCCGGGTGATCCCGTAGGAGCCGGCGATGCCGACCGCGGCGCCGCCGGGGAACACGATCGAGAGCGCGGTCGAGGCCTGCGTGAGCTCCATCGCGCGGATGAAGCCGAGGCCCGGAAGGCAGATCATCCAGGGCGGCGCGAACGTCGCGAGGTTGATCGCCGTCATGACGAGCAGCGCGACGATCCACTGCCACGAGAGCCCTTTCACGACCTGCCAGACGTCCGCGTAGTTCGCGATCGACGGCAGGAAGAACGCGAACGTGGCGATGATCACGCCGAGGCTCACCGCGATCATGGCGATGCGCTTGTACGGTCGCCGCCGTTTCGGCGGGCGCTGCTCTAGCTCTTGCTCAGCGACTGACACGAAGCCGAGTTCGCGAAGGCCTGCTTCCACCCTTCGGCCACGTTCAGGCTCTGAAGCTCCGTGAGCGTCGTCGAGATGTCGGTCGACATCTTGAGCAGGGCGGCGCTCGCGGTGCTGACGGCCGCCAGGGCCGACTGTGTGTTCGTGACATCCTTGGCCGCCTGCTCGATCTGGTCGGCCGAATTCTGGAGCTCGCCCGACAGCGTGTTCAGCGCCGACTTCGCCTGCGGTCCCGCGATCTTCGGCGCGCCGAGCGACTCCACGTCGTCGGCGAGCTTCTTGTTCGCGTCGGAGACGGTGCTCGCAGCCTGCTCGAGCTTGTCCTTCGTGAGGCTTCCGCCCCGCAGCGTCGTCGAGACCGACGTCAGGCTTTTCTTCCAGTCCGCCAGCGAGCCGCAGAGACTGTCGGCGAACGCGGACTGCTGCTCCGCCTGCGTCGTCGTGGTGGACGACTCGGAGCCCTTGTCCGACCCGCCGCACGCCGCGAGCGCGAGCACGGCGAGCAGGGCAAGCAGACTCGTCCTAGCCACCCGGAGCCGCTGCGGCGGGAAGCTCGCGATTCGTCTGCCGGCGTAAGACCTCGAGCCCGATGAAAGCGACCGCGGACACGACGAGCAGCGGGTAGATGCGGTCCCCGTCGGTAGGGCCGGTAACGAGAAGGATGAGAACGATGATCGCCAGCGCGCCGAAGCCGATCAGCGGACGCTCGTGCAGCGCAACGCGTCGCAGATACGTCGCCGGCCGCGACGCACCGGCGACCCACGCGGCGAGGATCGCGAGAACGCCGTAGATCACGGCGTTGATGCCGACGTTGCGCAGGAGCTGCGTCTCGATCGCCCAGACCGCGGTCACCGGCTTCTTCGCATCGGGGTTGGTCGTCAACGCGTCGACGATGTACGAGCCGGCCAGCCTGTGCACGATGAGGATGACCAGGCCCACGATCACGATCCCGACGCCGCTCGCGAACAGGATCGTGCGGCGTCGCCCGCGCGCGATCCACATCGCGGCCGCGACGAGCGCGAGCACGAGGAAGAGCAGGAAATAGCTCATCGCGCGGACCACCTTCACGCCCTTGCGCGCGGTCCCGAGCTGATCGCCCTTCATGACCGTGATCTGCCCTGCGTCGGGCGGCAGCTGCTGGAGAAGTCGCCCGCCGATCCCGGTTTGGTTCACGAGCTGCTCGAGGATCGGTCGTAAGTTCAGCACCACGTTTCCGTTCGTCGAGACGAGGAGCTCATGCTTTCCGTCGAGCACGGCTATGAAGAGCTGGTGCGCGCGGCGGACCGCCTGCTCGAACGCTTGCTGCACGCGCGGCCGGCCGAGGAGTGTGTCGGTGGAGCGAATCAGGGCCGGCTGGAGAGCCGACGCGATCGTCGGGGCGAGGGGCTTCGCCACGGGAGGCAGCCTCTGCTCGAGCGCCTGGCCGACGTCGACGTTCTGGTAGAGCTGGTTGACGAGGTAGACGGAGATCGCGCTCCTGATGGCGGGGTCCTCGATGAGCTGCGAGCTCGCGTTCGCGAAGTTGTCCGTGCTCAGCGCCTGCCGCTTCACCCAGACGTTGAGCGCGGCGACGAGCGCGAGCACGCATGCCAGGACGACGAGAGCCCAGGGAACCCAGCGGCGCCAGCCCGTCGCGGCGGTCGTCGCCTCGCGCGGAGGCGCCTTCGCGTCGGCGTCGGGCGGGCGTGCCACGTTCTCACTGGCCAAAGCTGAACCTCCTCGGGGCTGGAACGGCGCTTCGACTTTCCTCTCTCGCGCCGTCGCGCGCGTCATCCCTGCCGGGTGATCTGCCCGTATTCACCCGAAGCGGACGATGCTTCGACGCCCTCGGCCGCGCAACGCTAGGGTCGGCGGAATGACGAACGCGAGTGGAAGGAGAGCCCGAAGATGATGATGAGACGAAGGCGTCCGCTCATGCGGGCCGCCATGGTCGGCGGCGTTGCGTACCACGCCGGCAAGAAGGTGCAGCAAGGACGCGAGGAGGACGCCTACCGCGACCAGCAGATCGAGGATCTCCAGCAGCAACAGCAGCAACAGGCCTACGCGCCGCCGGCGCCGGCCGCGCCGCCGCCCCCCGCGCCGAACCAGGGCATTTCCCCCGACGCAATGGAGCAGCTCAAGCAACTCGCCGACCTGAAGACGCAGGGCATCCTCACGGACGAGGAGTTCGCGGCACAGAAGAAGAAGATCCTCGGCCTGTGAGCGAGGCCGAACCGACGTTCGGGCCCGTCCAGATGCTCGTCGTCGAGTTCGACCGGACGAAGTTCGAGGGCGAGATCATCCCGGAGCTCGAGCGCCTGAAGGAGGCGGGGATCGTCCGGCTGCTCGACCTGCTCTTCGTCCGCAAGCCGGTCGGCGGCGAGCTGGAGGTCGTGCAGCGCAGCGACCTCAGCGAGGACGAGGCGATCGACTTCGGCGCGCTCGTCGGTGCGCTCGTCGGGCTCGGCACCGGCGACGAGGAGCTGTCGTACCGCGCAGCCGTGGCCGGCGCCGAGGAGCTCGAGGACGGCCACTTCTTCGGCGAGACGGAGGTCTGGTACCTCGCCGATGCGATACCCGAGGGAGGCAGCGCGGCGATCGCCCTCATCGAGCACCTGTGGGCGATCCCGCTGCGGGACAAGCTCGTCGCTGCCGGTGGAGCGACGCTCGCCGACGAGTGGATCCACCCCAAGGACCTGCTCGCCGTCGGCGCGCTCGCAGCGGAACGCACGGCGGCGTCGACGAGCTAGCGCCCGCATGCCTCGCCTGCTCGAACGGGCAACGGAGAGACGAAAGACGAGGGCGGCGACCCGGCAGAGTCGCCGCCTGATCAGGTCGCGCGTCGCGCGCCGGCGCGCGTCGCACAGCTACCTGCACGTGCTCTTGCTCATCCTGGCGACCTTCGTCTTCGCGTCGCTCGCGAGCGACGCGGAGTGGACGACGAGCGTGCTGCTGTTGCTCGAGGCCGCCACTCTCGGCGCGGCGATGTGGACGTCCGGCCTGATGCATGCGGACTCGAAGCTGTTGCTCGCGCTCGTCTCGGGCGCCGTCCTGCTCGCCGTCGCCGTCCCGATCGCCGACCGGAACGGGGTGACCGGAGCGGCAGGCATCGCCTCGGGGGTGCTCGCCGTGGCGACGATCGCGACGATCGCGCTCGGCGTCGTCGACCAGGACGAGGTCAACGCGCAGTCGGTTACCGGCGCGGTCTGTATCTACCTTCTGTTCGGGCTCCTCTTCATGTTCCTTTACGGCGCGGTCGCCCTGCTCGGCTCGGGCGACTTCTTCGCCCAGGGCACCGACGGCACGCGCGCCCTGCGCCTCTACTTCAGCTACGTGACGCTCGCGACACTCGGCTACGGCGATTACACCGCCGCGGGAGACCTCGGCCACTCGCTCGCGATCGTCGAGGCGCTGTTCGGCCAGCTCTACCTCGTGACCGTGCTCGCACTCCTCGTCTCGCGCCTCCAGGGAACACGGGCCGACCGCGAAGGGAAGAGCTAGAGTCGGCGCGGGCGATGGGGCCCGCCGCAACCGCCGCGAACGGCTGATGGCTCCTACGAACCAGAAGGAGCCGCTCCATGCCCACTCAGCTTGCTGTTGCCGCCGGCGGTGCGCTCGGCGCACTCACCCGCTACCTCGTCGACCGCTCGATCGAGGCGCGCGCGTTCGGTCTCTTCCCGTGGAGCACGTTCACGATCAACCTCTCCGGCTGCTTCGTGGTCGGCGCCGTCATCGCGGCGCTCGTCGACAGGCACCACACTCCCGAATGGCTGCGGCTCGGGCTCGTCATGGGCGTCCTCGGCGGCTACACGACGTTCTCCACGTTCGGGCAGGAGACCCTCGATCTGATCGAGGAGGGACGGCTCGCCGTCGCCGTCACCTACGCCGTCGCAAGCGTGGCGATCGGAGTGGCAGCCGTGTTCGCCGGCTCTCGGCTCGGCCGCATGGTCTAGCCGAGGAGCCCCGCGATGCCGTTGCGAAGGAGCGCGGCGGCGAGCGCGATCAGGATCACCGCGGCGATCGTCCGGGCGTGCAGCTCGAGCCACGCGCGCGCGGACTCGAGCAAACGCCCGGCCCACTCGCGCGCGACGAGCAGGAGCACGAGCGCGACGGCGAGCGGCAGCAACGAAGCGAGCGTGAAGAAGAGCCATGCGGCGGCGTACTCGGCGGCGGTCGGGGCGAGCTCCGAGATGTTCTTCAGCGCGATCGGGATGAAGCCGCCCGGGTTGGCGAGCGCCGCTCCGGCGCCGACGACGGCGATCGCCGGTGAGTCCGCCACCTTCTGGATCTGCTCCATCATCGCCGTCTGGCGTCGCGGGTCGCGCGGCCGGCGAAGCAGCCGGATCGTCCACACGAGCAGCGCGGCGCCCGCGATCACGTCGAGGATCGCGACCCACGTCTTCGGCGTCGAGGGATCCGACGACGCCGCGACGTCGCCGAGCACGAAGGCGGCGGCGATGCCGACCGCCAGCGTCGCCGTCGAGCGCGCCGAGGTAGAACCAGAAGCCGGTGCGCAGCGGCCGTGCGCTGAGCACGAGCGTGAGGATCGAGAACGTCAGCGTCGTCGGCGAGAGCATCGCCGCGAGCGAGGTCAGAACGAGCTCGAGGTCGATCCAGCCCACGCCGTGTACTTACACGGCCTCGGGCTCGGCTTCCTTCTTGGCCCTCTTTCGCTCGTCGCGCGCGGCCTTCTGCTCGGCCGCCTTCTCCTTCGCGTCGACGTACGAGCTTCCGAGGAGCGCCCTGCCTCCCGACCAGCCGAACGCGAAGCAGAGCACGATCATCGCGAAGAGGATGTTCCACGCCGTCGTCACGAGCTGCTGTGCGACCGAGTAGGCGGTCGCGGTCGTCGCGTCGGTCACGCCGCTGAGCGAGGCGACGTTGAACGCCTGATTCACGCCGGCGCCTCCGGGCGTCACGGACGTCACGTTCGCGATCGAGTTGCCGCCGCTGATCTTCATCAGCGTGTCGAACGAGACGGGGATGTCGTAGGCGGCGAGGAAGACGGCCATGACGCCGAGGCCCGCGAACCAGGCGAGGAGCGAGGGCACGAAGACGCGGATCATGTAGACGCGCAGACGGCTGAGGATCGCTCCCCCCTCCTTCGCCTGCTCCCACCACTTGAGCACGCGCGGCCAGATGCGGCGGGCCAGCAAGAACAGGATGTAGCCGCCGCCGAGGAGGAAGATCGCCGTCGCCCACGGATGCGTGTGCACGAACTTGAACTTGATGTCGAACGAGCCGCTGACGCTGAGGAACAGGTACAGGTAGACGAAGCCGCCGATCAACGTGAAGAAGATCTTCTGGACGGCGTAGGCGCCGAGGATCGCGGCGAACGTCGCGCCGGCGATGATCGTCGTGAACATCAGCAGCATCACGAGCGTGCCGATGTTCGCGGGCAGGATCCCGTTCAGCGCGACCGAGGCGGCGTAGCACGCGAGGATCTCGCGCCACCGCACGCGGCCCGGATAGGCGAAGCGGAGGATCGAGTACCACGCGAACGCCGTGAGCGACGTCTGAACGGTCTTGAGCGCGCAACCGGCGACGATGTACGCGATCGAGATGGCGGATAGCGTGTCCCAGAGGTTCGAGAACCAGCCGCGGATGTTCCAGCCGAACATCTGCGCGGCCGCGCCGAACACCACGACCACGAGCGCGCCGATGAGGATGCGCCGCGGCCGGAACCGCTTCTTCTCCTCGCCGACGACGACGGGCGCTTCGGGTGCGACCGCGCTCACACGGTCATCCTCGCACGCGGCCCCGCCGGTTCGATCACCCCCTCGGGATGACTCCGGATAGCGGACGCGGGCGCTAGCGTCGGCGTCTATGGCGGATCCGACCGCAGCCTTCTTCGAAGGGCTTGCCGCACGCGGGCACGAGCCGCTGCTCGGGAACGCGACCGGCACGGTGCGGGTCGACCTGAGGGACGGCACGCGGACCGAGCGCTGGCTCGTCGCGATCGACAAGGGCGATCTCGCCGTCTCGCACCGGAACGCCCGCGGCGACTGCACGATCCGCGCGCCGAAGGCGCTCTTCGAAGACTTGACGCGCGGCAAGGCCAACGCGATGGCCTCCCTGATCCGCGGCGCCATCGAGGTCGAGGGCGACTGGGAGTTGCTCGGGCTGTTCCAGCGCCTCTTCCCGGGACCGACTCGATGAGTAACGGGGTCGTCAAGATCCTCGACGGGAACACGTTCGTCGTCAGCGACAGGGCCGGCGACATCGAGGCATCGCTCACCGATCCGACGGGCCTCTTCGCGTTCGACACGCGCTTCCTCTCCAGGTGGGTGCTGACCGTCGACGGGAACCGGCTCAACCCGCTCTCGACCGACGACCTGCACTACTTCGAGACTCGCTTCTTCCTCGTTCCGGGGACCGGCACGGTCTACGTCGACTCGAAGCTCTCGGTGATCCGGCAGCGCAGCGTCGGCGACGGCTTCCACGAGGAGCTGACGATCCTCAACCACGACGCCGAGCCGGTCCGGCCTCGCGGTCCGGATCGACGCTGCGTGCGACTTCGCAGATCTGTTCGAGGTGAAGGACGCGCTCGAGAAGAAGGGGACGTACAGCACGTCCACCAGAGGCCGCGAGCTCGTCCTCGGCTACGAGCGCGAGACGTTCAGGCGGACGACGCGCATCACCTCCACGCAGCGCGCGAAGGTCGACGAGGGCGGGCTCTCGTTCGACGTGCGCATCGAGCCGCACGGCCGCTGGAGCACCGAGCTCGACGTCGCGGTCGGCACGCTCGGGTCGGACCGGCCGCGGAGCGCGCGAAGCGGACGAAGCCGAACATGGAGAAGAACCTCCAGCGCTGGCTCGACGACGCGCCGCAGATCGAGTCGGACTGGGAGCCGCTCGAGGCGACGTACCGGCGCAGCCTCGTCGACCTCGCCGCGCTCCGCTTCTCACCACCGGTCGCGGAAGGCCGCAGCCTGCCGGCGGCCGGCCTGCCGTGGTTCATGACGATGTTCGGCCGGGACAGCGTCTTCACCAGCCTCCAGGCGCTGCCGTTCAAGCCCGAGCTCGCGGCGACGACCCTGCGCGTCCTGGGCGGCTGGCAGGGAACGCGCGTCGACGACTTCCGCGACGAGGACCCGGGGCGGATCCTGCACGAGCTCCGCTACGGGGAGATGACCGCCTTCGAGGAGCGGCCGCACTCGCCGTACTACGGGAACGCCGACGCGACGCCGCTCTACGTCGTGCTCCTGGACGAGTACGAGCGCTGGACCGGAGACACGCGGCTCGTGCGCGAGCTCGAGCACGAGGCTCGCGCGGCGCTCAACTGGATCGACGAGTACGCCGATCTGCTGGGCAACGGCTACGTCTGGTACCGGCGGCGCAACGAGGAGACGGGGCTCGAGAACCAGTGCTGGAAGGACTCGTGGGACTCGATCTCGTATCGCGACGGCCGGCTGCCCGGCTTCCCGCGCGCGACCTGCGAGCTGCAGGGCTACGCCTACGACGCGAAGGTGCGCGCCGCGCGGCTCGCGCGGCTCGTCTGGAAGGACGACGCGTTCGCCGACAGCCTCGAGAAGCAGGCCGCGGACCTCAAGCGGCGCTTCAACCGCGACTTCTGGGTCGAGGACGGCGAGTACTTCGCGCTCGCGCTCGACGCCGAAGGGAAGCAGGTCGACTCGCTCACGTCGAACAACGGTCACCTCCTCTGGAGCGGCATCGTCGACAAGTCGAAGGCGAAGGCGGTCGTGCGCAACCTGATGGGCCCGCGCCTCTTCTCGGGCTGGGGCATCCGCACGCTCGCGGAGGGCGAGGGCCGCTACAACCCGATCGGCTACCACGTCGGCACGGTGTGGCCGTTCGACAGCTCGTTCGTCGCGTGGGGATTGCGCCGGTACGGCTTCAAGGAGGAGGCCGCGCGCGTCGCGGCCGGGATCCTCGACGCGGCCGAGTTCTTCGACGGCCGCCTGCCCGAGGCGTTCGGCGGTTACGAGCGCAGCGTCACGCGCTACCCCGTCGAGTACCCGACGGCGTGCAGTCCGCAGGCGTGGTCGACGGGTGCGCCGCTCCTGCTCCTCCGCACGATGCTCGGCCTGGAGCCGATCGGCGACCACCTCGTCGTCGATCCGTCGCTTCCGGTCGGGATTGGGCACCTCGAGCTGCTCGACATCCCCGGCCGCTGGGGCAGGATCGACGCCTTCGGCCGCGGACGCGTCGAGGCCACCGCGAAGGGCGGCATCCGCAGGCAGCTCGGCTGACCTCTTGAGCGAGGGCCTGTCGGCAGCCGAGGTCGGTCAGGAGATCGCGAAGCACGCCCACGAGGAAGGTCACGCCCACCGCGACCGCGTGCTGACGATCGGGGAAGCGATCCTGCTCTCGGTCGTCACGCTGCTCGCCGCCTGGTCGGGGTACGCGGCGGCGAAGTGGAGCACCGAGTCCCGATTCAAGCTCGCGGAGGCGTCGACGGCGCGCACGCAGGCGAGTCGCGACTTCCAGGAATCGCTGACGTTTCGCGTCGGCGACGCGACCACGTTCAACGCCTGGTTCGGCGCGTACGTCACTGGCAAGCGGAACGTCGTCCGCGTCGCGGAGAAACGGTTCCGCCCTGCCTTCCGCGTCGCGTTCGACGCCTGGATCGCGACGCATCCGTTCACGAACCCGAACGCGCCGCCGGGCCCGCAGAGCATGCCCCAGTACGAGCCGCCCGGAGAGGCGACGGCTCGGGCGCTCGATGCCAAGGCGGATGACCTCTACACCGAGGGCCAGCACAACGGCGAGACGGGCGACGACTACGTCCGGACGACGGTCATCCTCGCGAGCGTGCTCTTCCTCGTCGGAATCAACAGCCACTTCGCGGTCCGCTCGGTCCGCCTTGGCCTGCTCGTCCTCGGCGCTGTCCTCCTGATCGTCGCCGCGATCGCGGTGATTCGCCTGCCGGTGCCGCCCTAGCGAGTGCGTTCATCCGCCGGGGGTGATGAGTCCGTCCGCAGCGTCGGTGAGGCTATCTCCACTGCAACCGGGAACCGATTCGAGGCAGGAGGAGCTCCACGATGTCCACTGAAGCGTTCGACGCACTCAAGCGGCCGGGCTGGCTGACGTTCACGGCGGTCTTGCTGTTCTCGGTCGGGATCCTGCGAATCATCACGGCGATCTCATACTTCGCGAACAGCTCGAAGGTCGCGGACCTCTCGCACGGCGTCTTCGGCGGCCAGGTCTGGGCCTGGGGCCTCTGGGATCTGATCATCGCGGTCCTCGCGCTCTCGGCCGGATTCTCGCTCCTGCAGGGGAACACGTTCGGCCGTGCGATCGGTTACGTCTGGGCCGGCATGGTGCTCATCGAGAGCTTCCTCATCCTCGCGTGGGCGCCGTGGTTCGGATTCCTTGCGATGTCGATCGCCGTGCTCGTGATGTTCGGGCTGTCGTCGACCTCGGAGTGGCGCGCGCGGCCGGACGTCTGAGAAGGGGCCTGACACCGGTTGAGCGAGCGCGAGCACGACAGCGGCCACGCCGACTCGCTCCTCGCGAGCGGCGTGCGCCTCGTGATGCGCCCGGCGCGCGCGCTCGCCGGCTCGGTCGGCGTGGGCCCGGCGGCGGAGCAGACCGTCGACGAGATCCTCGCGGGCCCGCTGCCCGAGATCGTCGGCCGCTCGGTCGGCGAGCACCGCGTCATCGAGCGCATCGTCACCGAGGCTGCCAAGACCGACGACTTCGCGGCGTCGATCTCAGCCGCGCTCGAGAGCGAGCGAACGACGCAGATCATCGACGACGTGCTCGCAAGCCCGGCGCTCGAGGGCGCGCTCCGCCGTGCGAGCGACCGGATGCTGCAGAGCCCGGAGTTCGAGCGGATGCTCCGCGCGGTGCTCACGAGCCCGGAGGTGCGCCGTGCGCTGACCCGGCAGACGGCGTCGCTCGGCGCGGAGGCCGCGCTGGGAGCGAGGCGGCGGGCCGTGCCGCTCGACGCGAGGGCAGAGACGGCCGTTCACCGCTGGCTGCGGCGACCGCCGGCGACGACCGCAGTGTCGTACGGCGGCTTCGTCACACGCGCGCTCGCGTTCGTCGTCGACGTCGTGCTCGTGGCGGTCACGTTCGCCGTCGGCGCCGCACTCGTCAGCGCGGTGGGCGACGTTCTCGGCGGGCATCTGCGGCCCGCGTGGCTCGTCGACACGCTGGCCGCGAGCGGCTTCGCCCTCGTGGCCGCCGTCTACTTCGTCGGCTTCTGGGCGACGGCCGGTCAGACCCCCGGGATGCGGCTGCTCGGCCTGCGCGTCGTCTCGTACACACACGCACCCCTCGGCGTCGGACGCTCCGCGGTGCGGCTGCTCGGGCTCGCGCTGTCGATCATCCCATGCTTCGCCGGCTTCCTCCCCGCGCTCGTCGACGGCCGGAGGCGCGCGCTCCCCGACTTCATCGCGCGCACGCTCGTCGTCTACGACGAGCGTTCGACGGCCGACTGAAAGGTGGGGGGGCGGCGCGAAGCCCGAAGACCCCGCGCCGTGGAGAGCCCCCGCGACGCCCAACAGCGGGAGGCGGACGCCGCGAATTCATCTTGGCCGGGACGCCTCCGCGCCGCCTGACCCGGTTGCGTCATTCGTCCGCTTGACGCACGCCGGACGCGACCGCTACGGCCTCGAGGCGCGTGTGGACGCCGAGCGCGCCGAGCAGGTGGCGAATGTGGTTGCGCACGGTCTGCGTGCTGAGGTGCAGCTCCCGTGCGATCTGCTCCGTCGACGCACCGCGCTGCAGGAAGCGCAGCACCTCGACCTGCCGCGGCGTCAGGTGTGGAGGCGGCGCCGGCGCCGCTTCCACCTCGACGTCCATCACCTGACCGAAGACGCCGATCATCCGGTGCCCGTCCATCATCGCGACGGCGCTGATCTCCACCTGGACGCGGCTGCCGTCGGGGCCGACGACCACGACCGTCTCGTCCGTGACCTTCTCCGTCCCGGCCAGCTTGCGGGCGAACGACTCGCGCGCGCGGCGCGTCTCCTCGGGCGCGACGACGGACGTGTTCTGGCGTCCGACCACGTTGCCGACAAGCCGCTCCGTCGCCGGGTTGATCCAGCGGATGACTCCGCTGGCGTCGACGATGTAGCTCGGGACGCTGACGTCCTCGAGCGCCTGGTGCAGGTCGCCGCCGACGTCGTGGATCCTGCTCACGGCCCGCCCCCTCGGAGAGAGGCGGGCCGCGCGGCCCTCTCCGTCAGGCGTAGGCGAGAACGGGCAGGGGCGTCTCGAGGACGTACATCCGGCCGTCCAGCTCGAACCGCAGAGCTAGGAGCGCCGAGCTCTCCAGCCAGATCTGTACCTCGCGGAGCAGCCGCGCCAGATCGAGCGCATCCGGCGTGAGCAACACCCCGACGATCGACGCCTCTTCGCCGATCTGCAGCCAAGCCACCCGCTCCGAGAGCGTGGTCAAGAGGAGCTGCTCCGCGAAGTAGTTGCTCGGCAACTCGAAGAGCACGATCTCGTCCAGGGAGGCGTCCCACTGCATAGGAGCATGGTCGCCGCGAGGCGGTGTGGGGCGCATGACAGATATGCGTCATTTCGCCGCCGCCGGTTCTGCGGCTCCCGGTTGCGTTCTCGGGACACGCGTCGTGTAGAGCAGCGCGACGATCGCGAGCAGCGCGAGAATCGCGAGCGCCGATTCGAGCCCGTTGATGCGGGCGTCCTGGTACGCGCTCAACGCCGCGTCGCTCTGCTTGCCGCGCACGCCGGCGTCGTCGAGCGCCTTCTCCAGGTCGGCGTCGGACACGAACGGAACGCCGCCCGCGAGCTGAACCTGCGCGTTCTCCTTGGCCCGCGACGGGATCGCGTCGCTCGACTGGATGTTCGTGAGGAACGACGCGGAGACGGCAGCGATCATGATCGAGCCCGCGAGCGCCGTGCCCATCGACGCGCCGAGGTTCGTGAAGGTGTTCTGCACGCCGCCGACCTCGGGGCTCTCGTCGTCCGGAACCGCCGACACCGTGATCGCGCCGAGCTGCGACGCAAGGGCGCCGATGCCGAGGCCGACGAGCAGCATCGGCACGAAGACGATCTCGGGACCCGAGTCCGTGTCGAGGCCCGCGAGCAGCACGACCGTACCCGCGAGCAGCGCGAGCAGTCCGATGCGCACGATGAGCCGCGGCGACACGTCCGGCAGCAGCCGCGGGATGCCGATCGCGGCGATGAGCAGCGTGACCGAGAGCGGCAGGAGCCGCGCGCCCGTCGCGAGCGCCGACAGCCCGAGGCAGACCGAGAGGTACAGGGGCACGACGAAGAAGAACCCCGCCTGCACGAGGTACTGGAAGAAGAACATGATCAGGCCGCCGCTGAGCTGGCGGTTGCGGAGAAAGCCGGGACGGATGAGGGTCTCCTGGCCGCGCGACTCCCGGCGAGCCTCCCAGCGCTGGAAGAGCCACAGGACGAACGCGCCGATCAGGATGAGCCAGATCGTCGGCGAGAGCCCTGCCCACGACGGCCCGCCCGACTTCGGCTGGATCCAGCCCCACTCGCTCGAGCGCAGGACGCCGAAGACGAGCGCGCCGAGACCCGCTGCGGAGAGGATCGTGCCGACGATGTCGAGCTTCGGTCGCGTCTCGGAGGGGGCGTCCGCGATCTTTCGCGCGAGGATGAGGATCGCGATCACGACGACGACCTCGCCTGCGAAGACCCAGCGCCAGGAGAAGTAGGTCGTGCAGAAGCCGCCGATCAGCGGGCCGACCGCAACGGCGATCGCTCCGGCGGCGGCGACCATCCCGTACGCGGCCGGCCGGCGCTCCTGCACGAAGTTCGAAGCGACGAGGGCGACGATCGCGGGCATGATCAGCGCCGCGCCGACACCCTCGAGGAACGACCAGCCGATCAGCAGGACCGGCAGGCTCGGCGCGAGCGCCGTGGTGAGCGAGCCGCAGCCGTAGATGACGCAGCCGATGGCGAACGCCCGCTTGCGTCCGATGATCGCGCCGACCTTGGCGCCGGTGATCATCAGCGCCGCCATCACGAGTGTGTAGGCCGTGATCGCGCCCTGGATGCCGGTCACCGTCGTGCCGACGTCCTTCGCGACCGTGGCGATCGAGACGTTCATCACCGAGCTGTCGAGCGTCATGAGGAACTGCCCCGCGGCGAGGGTCATCAGCACGAGGCCCGCACCGGCGGCGCGTGCGGAGGGAGCGGCAGTCGCCTCGGAGGCCACGGGGCCAGTCTCGCGCCCGCATCGGCCGTGGTCGTCACCCGAACCGGAGGAACGACCGCGTTAGAGCAGCGGCGAGATCGCGGCGAGCGCCTTTGCCCGCGCGCGTTCCTTCAGGCCCGTCAGGCGGCGGCCGGGCCCGGAGACGGCGACCGCCGGGGCCGAGAACCGCTCGTCGAACTGCGCCGCCACTGCCTCGGAGCGCACGAGCAGGTCGATCTCGAAGAAGCGCTTCAGGCTCCACGCCTCGAGATTGCAGGTGCCCGCGAGCAGCTCCTCGCCGTCTCGCACGAACGCCTTCGCGTGCAGCATCTTCGGGTACTCGTAGATCGCGACTCCGCTGTCGAGGAGCTGCCCGTGGTGCGACCGCTGCGCGCCGGCACACGCCCAGTTGTTCGCGTTCGCCGGAACGAAGAGGCGCACGCGGACGCCGCGCCGCGCCGCGGCCTCGATCCGGCGGATCATCCCGCGGTCCGTCACGTACGGATTGACGACGTCGAGCGTCTCCCGCGCGCCCTCGAGCATGCGTGCGATCGCGTCCGTGATCGGCCTGTACCTTCCCGGAGCGTTGTGCAGGACGCGTGCCGGCACGGGCTCGGTGCCCGCGTCGAGGTCGGGAAAGAGCGCGTCCAGCTCGCCGACCGGGATCTCGCCCCCGAGCCAGCGGAAGCTCGCGACGAATACAACCTGGAGCTGCGCGACGACCGGGCCTTCCGCGCGAAGGAACAGGTCGTGGAAGCGTCCGTCCTGGAAATGATCCTCGATCCCGGCGCCTCCGACCCAACCGACCCGGCCGTCGACGACCAGCACCTTGCGGTGGTCGATGTGTCCGAGACCACCGAGGTTCCAGCGCGTCGCGCCTCCCGCATCGAGCGGCCCGAACGGCGCGCGTCCGCGCGTGCCGCGCGTGACGCAAACCTCGATGCCGCCGTCGAGCAGGCGGCGGTAGAACTCGCTCGACTTGCCCTCCGGGCTCGACCCCTGCCGATCGACGACGAGCCTGACGCGAACGCCAGCCGCCGCCTTCTCGATCAGCGCCGTCGCGAACCGGTCGCCGACGAGGCCGGCCTTGAAGCCGAACTGGTTGATGTGGATCGACGACGTCGCGGCGGCGACGTCCTCGAGCATCCGCGGGTAGAACGAGTCTCCCTCGACGAGCACCTCGACCGACGACGCGGCGCTCTCGGCGAACGCGAGCGCGAGCGCGCCTCGGTCGACCGGCGCCGTGACCAGCAGCTCCGCGTGTGCGCGGAGCGCATCGTTCGCGACGCTATTCAGTCGAGTAGCCGGCGCGACGATGCTTCTCGCGCTTGTCCCAGAGCCACCCGATCCCGAGCAGGACGATGAAGAAGGCGATCAGCGCTCCGAGCAGGCCCCAGCGGCTCCAGAACGCGCCGAAGATGATCATCACGATGAGCGCGACGCAGACGGCGCCGACCGCGAGTCCTGCGATTCCCAGCCAGAAACGGCCACCAAGCTTGTCGTCGTCGTCTTTGTAGTCGCTCATCTCACTCCTTCCGCTCATCGCCGGGTCACGACATCATCGTCCGCGGTCCGGCCGTTGTCCACCACCCCGTCCGGATGAACGTCACCCGGCCCGCCGCTTGCGAAGCCACTGCGCCGTGACGAGCGTCGCGATCACCGTCAGGACGACGCGGACCGCCTTGCCGCCGCGGAGCTTCGACTCGCCGCCGGCGCGCGCCGCCATGTTCACGGGAACCTCTTCGAGGCGCAGGCCGGCGTCGGTGATGCGGATCAGCGCCTCGACCTCGGGCGCCTCGGTTCCGAACGGCTTCGCGAGCAGCGGCAACGCCTTGGCGTTGACCGCATAGAGGCCGCTCGTGGCGTCGCCGAAGGGCCGTCCGAGCACGAGGCCCATCGCCCGGCGGAGGACTGCCGTGCCGAACCGCCGCGCGCGATCGGGTTTGTAGCGGAACGGCGCATAGCCGTCGCCGGAGACGAAGCGCGAGCCGACGGCCACGTCGCACCGATCCTCCTTGACCATCGCGAGCAGGCGCACGAGCTCGTGGACCGGGTGCTGCCCGTCGGCGTCGACACGGCCGCAGAAGGCGTAACCGTGGTCGAGCGCCCAGCGGTAGCCGGCGGCGATGCCGACGGGCAGGCCGCGGTTTGTCCCGAGCGACAGGACGTCCGCGCCGTGCTCGCGCGCGACGTCCGCAGTGCCGTCCGTCGAGCCGTCGTCGACGACGAGGACGTCCGCGTCGGGGAGCCCGGCTTTCAGATCGTCGAGCACTGCCGGGAGGTTCTGCTCCTCGTTCCACGCCGGGATGAAGACAACGGTGTCGCTCACGCGCGGACGACCTCTGCGAGCTCCGCCTTCGCCGCGCGCAGCTGGCGCCTGCAGGCGGTCGCCGCCCCCAGCTCCCACACGAGCGCGCCGACGCTGCGCCTCGTGCGCGCCACACGAAGCTCGACGGCGATGCCGTAGGCGCCGTAGAGCCGCGTGAAGAAGAACCGCGTGCGGTAGACGTGCAGCGGCGCGCATACGACGAAGGCGCGCTTCACGGCACGCTCGAGCAGGAGGGGCAGCGTGCGCGTTGCGTTCTCGGCCGTGCAGGACGCCGTCGGCTCGACGACGAGCTCGGCCTCGGGGCCGCTCCAATCGGCGTGCATCTGCTCGGCCTCGCTGATGCCGCCGCGCCGCGCCCAGCCCGTGAAGACGACGACGTCGATGGGCGTCTCCTCCGCGACCCGCTCGGCCGCTCGCACGAGATCCGCCAGCCGCTCGTGGCCGTGGTGTCCGGGCACGACGACGGCGGTGCGCATCAGTCCGGGACGAGATCCCCGACGGGGACGACCTGGTCCGTACGCGGTGCAGCCTGCAGTGCGCGACGCCACCCGGTCAGCACAGCGTGCACCTGCGCCGCGCCGACGATCGGCTCCGCCGGTGCGGGCAGCTCGGCCGGGTGGAGGACGAACGCCTGCGTCTGCGGGCCGCCGAGGCCGCCGTGGAACGAGATCAGCTCCTCGAACGCGCAGCCTTCGTCGAGCTGCGCGTCGTAGAAGCTGTTGACCATCAGGTCCGCGACGTGCGGGAATTCGTCGGTGCGGAGCAGGTGCTTCGGCGCGTTCGCCGAGAACTGCGCGAGCGGGTCCTCGCCCTCGACCGCGCCCTCGGCGAGATAGTGCGCGCCGCGCGGTCCGAGCGCTACGGGCCCGCGCTCCGCCGAGCGCGCCAGCACGACGCCGACGTGCGGGTGCTCGCGCAGGGCCGGGATCAGCTTCGGGTGGCGCTCTTCGATCTCCTCGAGCGTCAGCCGGCGTGGCTCCTCCATCAGGTAGACGAGCCCGAGGTTGCCGGAGGCGAGCACCGCGGCCTCGGTCTGCGGCGCGGCGTCGCCGCCCGTGTCGGTCCCCCCTCCGCCGCGCGTCGCCTCCTGCACCGCGCGGCCGACCATCGAGTTGTTCTCGTCTCCCGAGGCGAGCTCGGTCGCCTCCCCGCTCGCGAGCGACCGGTTGACGAGGTCGGCGAGCGTGTAGCCGTTCCGCTGCTTGAACGTCGCTCCCTGCGTCTGTCCGTGATCCGAGAGCACGACGATCTCGTACGGCCGCGGCGTGTAGCGGCGCGCGCGCTCGATGCGGCCGAACTGCTGGTCGAGCTTGCGCAGCGCCTCGAGCGTGTCAGCGCGCTCGAGCCCCGAGTGGTGCGCAACCTCGTCGTAGCTCGAGAACGTCGCGTACACCGCGGGACGCCCTTTCATCATGTCGGAGATGACGCCGAACACGATCAGGTCGCGGACGATGACGCACATCGCGGCGCGCATGAACGCGTATGCGACGCCTCGGTGCCCACGCGGACGGACGTCGCGACGCGCGCTGCGGGCCGCCGCCGTCAGCTCGAGGATCACCTCGAAGAAGAAGAGCACGAGCAGCCGCGTGACGTTGAACCCGTTCGCGAAGAATGCGCGGTAGCCCGGGTTCGACCGCTTTTCCTCGTTGATGCGGCTGACGGTGAGGATCAGGTGCTCCGCTTCGCCGGACAGCAGGTTGCCGCGGCTCGCGCCGCCGTCGCGCAGCAGACCGATGCCGCTCGCGTGGCGGCGCTCGATCTCGGCGCAGTCGTCCGGCTTCGAGCACGTCATCGTGCGCCCGCTCTCCTTCTCGACCCAGCGGAACGCGGGGATGTCCTCGTTCGAGCCGAGCAGGATCCCCGCCTGGCTCGCGCCGGTCTGCGACGAGAGGTCGGTCTCCCACCCGGTGAGGACGTAGCCGTTCTCGGCGACCCAGCGCGCCATCTCGGGCGCGTTGCCGTCGCGCATCGCGCGTTGCAGGATCGGCAGTCCGAGGCCGTCGATCTCCAGAAAGATGATCCCCGGCTCGTCCGTCGCGATCTGGCCGCCCGTCCGGCGCGCGATCCGTTGCGTCACGCGCAGCATGTACGTCTCGTCGTCGTTCGTCCGGAAGATCGGGTCGAGCGAGACCGACACGACCGCCGCCACGAACGCGGCGACGAGCGCCCACCAGTACGAGTCGACGGTGAGCGCGTCGGGCGCGATGCGGGCGGCGAGCTTGAACATCGCCGCGTCCAGAAAGAGAACGAGCAAGAAGCCGACGACGAGCGTGAACGGCAGCCGCAGCGCGGCGATGACCGGCGGCAGGATCGCGTTCAGGATCGCGATCAGCGCGGAGGCGACGAGAGCGCCGCCCCAGCCGTTGACCGACACGCCCGGCACGACCGCGGCCGCGAACAGGAGCGCCGCGGCGGAGATCAGCCACGCCACGAGGAGACGCAACGGCCGGATGCGGGGGCGCTCGAGCTCGCGGGTCACGTCGAGACTCCTTCGTGGACGCCCGTCAGCTCGAGCCTCCCGCCGACGGGCAGGATCCGCACCTCGACCTCCGGCGCGAGCTCGGCGGCGAAGCGGGCGAACGCTTCGGCGGGCTCGCGGAGCACGTCTTCCTCGCTCGAGAGGCCGACCCGTCGGTACGTGCCCCAGTGGATCGGCACGGCGATCCGCGGCCGGAGCCGCGTGAGCGCCTGCGCCGCGCGCTCCGGATCGAGATGCCCGCGAGGCACGCGCGGGCCCCAACCCGCCACGGGGAGCAGGGCGACGTCGAGGTCGCGCGCGACACGGCTCATCCCGTCGAAGAGGTCGGTGTCGCCGGCGAACCAGATCCGCAGCGAGCCGCTCACGAAGTAGCCGAGGGCGGGCACGCGCATCCCGAGGACCTGCCGGCCCCCGTGCTCCGCGTGGGTCGCGGCGACGTTGACGCCATGTACGTCAGTGTCTTCACCTACGTCGAGCTCGGTCACGTGCGCGAACCCGCGGCTGCGGAGCATGTCGCCGGCGCCGGCGGGGACGACGACGCGCGACGTGCGCCCGACGAGCCGGAGCGACTGCACGTCGAGGTGGTCGTAGTGGAGATGCGAGACGAGAAGCGCGTCGACGTCGTGGAGCGCACCGACGTCCGCGTTCCCCGACACGCGCCGCAGGTGCAACATCCTCCCGCGCAGGACGGGGTCGGTGAGCAGCCGGACGCCGTCGAGCTCCAGCAGGACCGTGCTGTGGCCGACCCACGTGATCGCCGGAGCTTGCACTCCCACACTGTGATGCAAACGTCTCGGTCGAGGCAAGGCGTCACCCCGATGGAATGAAACTCAGCCCGGCCGGAGCTCGAAGGCGCGCGCGATCTGCAGCACGCCGTGCGCGAGCGCGCTCGCCCCCACCCACACGATGAGCAGGAACGCCTTGTGGCCGAAGTCGCCGGCGGCCCAGAACGCGAGCAGGATCTGGGCGCACCCGAGCACGAGCGTCAGCCACCAGAGCGGCCGGCCTCTTCCGATCAGCGCCACGACGACGTCGAAGACGCCGCGGAAGAGCAGATAGAACGCGAAGATCGTCGCAAGGGCCTTGACGCTGTCTCCCGGGTGGACGAACGCGAGGACGCCGATGATCGCGAAGACGACGGCGAGCGCGATGCGCCCGAGACGCATCCAGCCGCGCGACGTCGGAACCGCGAGGAGCTCGAGCAGCGCCGCTCCGAGGCACGTCGCACCGATCAGGATCGAGATCGCGCTGACGGTTCGCGAGTCGACCTGGAACACGAGCAGGGCGAACACGAGCCAGAGGCCGCCGACGACGAGGTGGAACCACCACAGCTCGGAGGGCTCTTCGAGAGTCGCCGGCGCGGTGTGAGGCGGAGTGCGAAAGCTGCTCATAACGGTTGGCCCTGTATATACAGGGCCAACACCGCATCGAGGAGCCATGGCAGAAGCGACGATCGCGCAGGACGCACCGTCCGCAGGGGACGCGAAAGACTGGTACCGGCTGACGCCCGAGGACGTCGCGGCCGCGATGGCCGTCGATCCGGCGACCGGCCTGACGTCCGCCGAGGCCTCGTCCCGGCTCGCGCAGTACGGCCCGAACAAGTTCGCCGAGGCCAAGCCCGAGCCGCGCTGGCACGCGCTTGTGCGCCAGTACTACGACGCGATGCAGATCGTCCTGCTCGTGGCGGGCATCGGCAGCATCTGGCCGCTCAAGCAGTACGGCACCGGCATCGTGCTCCTCCTGCTCACGGTGCTCAACGCCGTCCTCGGGCTGAACCAGGAGGGCAAGGCGGCGGCCGCGGTCGCGGCGCTGCAGAAGATGATGATCATCAGGGCGAAGGTGCGCCGCGACGGCGAGCTGGCCGAGCTTCCGGCCGAGCAGCTCGTTCCGGGCGACATCGTCTTCGTCGAGGCCGGCGATGTCGTCCCCGCCGACGGCCGCCTCGTGCACGCGGCGACGCTCGAGGTCGCGGAGTCGGCACTCACGGGCGAGAGCGTGCCGGTCTCGAAGGGCGTCGCGCGCGTCGACGGCGACAACGTGCCGCTCGGGGACCGCACCGACATGGTGTTCATGAATACGAACACGACGCGCGGAACCGGCCAGTTCGTCGTCACCGCGACGGGCATGTCGACCGAGGTCGGCCACATCTCGAACCTGCTGCAGGCCGAAGACGAGACGACGACGCCGCTGACGCGCCAGCTCGCGAAGCTGACGAACCAGATCCTCTTCATCGCCGGCGCCGCGGTCGCGCTCTCGATCATCCTCAACCTCTCGCGCGGCGAGACGTTCCACACCGTCTTCACCGCCGCGATCGCCTTCGCGATCTCCGCGATCCCGACGGGACTGCCCGCCGTCGTGACGACGATCCTGTCGCTCGGCACGCAGATGCTCGCGCGGGCGAACGCGATCGTGAAGCGCCTGCGCTCGACGGAGACGCTCGGCTCGACGTCGGCGATCAACTCCGACAAGACGGGCACGCTGACGCTCAACCAGATGACAGCCGTCGAGCTGACGATCCCCGGCCGGCGGTACTCGATCTCAGGGAGCGGCTACTCGGCGGAAGGCGCGATCAAGCACGTCTACGGGCAGCCGGAGGTGCCGCTCGAGCAGTTCCTGCTGCCGATGCTGCTCGCCTCCGACGCGGTGGTCACGAACGGCGAGCTGATCGGCGACCCGACCGAGGGCGCGCTCGTCGTCCTGGCGGAGAAGGGCGGCCTCGACCCGGTGCAGACGCGCGCGGAGTTCCCGCGCGTCGCCGACCTGCCGTTCGACGCGGACTACAAGCTGATGGCGACGTTCCACCGCATGCAGGACGATTCTGGCCGCGAGGTCGTCCGCGCGTTCGTCAAAGGCGCGCCCGACCAGCTGCTCGCACGCAGCAGGTTCCATCTCGGCCCGGATCTCGAGCAGGCCGCCGCCGACGACGACTTCCGTGCGCGCTACCTCGCGGAGAACCAGCGGCTCGGCGAGCAGGGCCTGCGCGTGCTCGCCACCGCGCGCAAGGACTTCGACCCCGCGACGTTCGACCCCGACGCGGAGCTCCTACCGCTCGTCGAGGACCTGACGGTGATGGCGCTCGTCGGCATCGTCGACCCGCCGCGGACGCAGGCGAAGGACGCGATCGCGGAGGCGCACGCCGCCGGCATCCAGGTGCGCATGATCACCGGTGACCATGCCGTGACCGCGCAGGCGATCGCGAACCAGCTCGGGATCGAGGGCCGTGCGATCACGGGCGCGGAGTTCGCCGCGATGAGCGACGACGAGGCGCTCGAGCAGATCGACGGCATCGGCGTGATCGCGCGCGTCACGCCGGAGGACAAGGTGCGCCTCGTCGACACGCTGAAGCGCCGCGGCCACGTCGTCGCGATGACCGGCGACGGCGTCAACGACGCGCCTGCGCTGAAGCGCGCCGACATCGGCATCGCGATGGGGATCACCGGCACCGAGGTGTCGAAGGAAGCCGCCGCGATGATCCTCACGGACGACGACTTCTCGACGATCGTCAAGGCCGTTCGCATCGGCCGCGGCCTGTACGACAACCTCAAGAAGTACATCCAGTTCCAGATGGGCGTCCTGATCGGCTTCATCGTCACGTTCCTCGGCGCGAGCATCTTCAACATCGTCGGCGGCGTCCCGTTCGTGCCGTTACAGACGCTCTGGGTGAACTTCACGACGCAGGTCTTCCAGGCGATCGGCCTGGGCTACGGGGAGCCTGCCTCCGATCTCATGGAGCGCAAGCCGCGGCCGGAGAAGGAGCCGATCCTGCCCACGGAGATCCTCGCGTGGCTCGCGTTCGTGGGCTTCGTGCTCGGCGCCACGACGCTCGGCGTCATCTGGTGGGCCGACGACGCGCACGACACCGCGGTCGCGCGCACGATGGGCATGACGACGTTCGCGATCGCCAACGTCTTCCTCTCGTTCGCCGTCAAGGACGACCGCAGGTCGATGCTGAGCCCCGAGACCTACGCGGACCGGCGCCTGCTGAAGGCGACTGCGCTGTCGGCGATCGCGATCGTCTTCGGCACCGAGCTCGGCATCCTCCAGCGCATCCTGCACACGGTCAGCCTCACCGGCCGCGAGTGGGCGATCTGCATCCTCGCCGCGCTGACGGTCGTCGTCGTGACTGAGCTGCGGAAGCTGTACCTCAGGTCGCGAGAGTCGCGACCAGCAGCGCCTTGATCGTGTGCATTCGGTTCTCGGCCTCGTCCCAGACGAGCGATGCCGCCGACTCGAAGACGTCGTCGGTCACCTCCATCGCGTCGAGGCCGAACTTCTCGTAGACCTCGCGCCCTACCTTCGTGCGCGTGTCGTGGAACGCGGGCAGGCAGTGCATGAACTTCACGTCGGCGTTGCCGGTGAGCCTCATCGTCTCGGCGTTCACCTGGTACGGCAGCAGCAACTCGATCCGCTCGGCCCAGACTTCGTCGGGCTCGCCCATCGAGACCCAGACGTCCGTGAAGAGGACGTCGCAGCCGCGTACCGCCTCGGCGACGTCGTCGGTGATCGTGATCCGCTCGCTGCGCTGGCGCGCGAGCGCGACGACCTCGTCGGACGGCCGAAGCGACTCGGGCGCGGCAATTCTCACGTCCATGCCGAGCGTGGCGCCGCCGACGAGATACGAGTTCGCCATGTTGAAGCGCGCGTCACCGAGATAGCAGAACGCGACGTTCTCGACCGGCTTCGAGACGTGCTCCTGGACCGTCATGAAGTCGGCGAGGATCTGTGTCGGGTGCCATTGCTCGGTGAGCGCGTTGAAGACGGGCACGCCCGCCCACCCGGCGAGCGCGTCCAGGTTCTCGTCGAACCCGCGGTAGCCGATCGCGTCGTACATGCGCCCGAGCACGCGCGCGGTGTCCTTGATCGACTCCTTCTGGGAGGTGTGCGAGCCCGTCGCACCGATGTACGTCACGTGCGCACCCTGGTCGTAGGCCGCGACCTCGAAGGCGGAGCGCGTGCGCGTCGAGTCCTTCTCGAACAGGAGCGCGACCGTCTTGCCCTCGAGGCGCCGCTCCTCGCGGCCGTCGCGCTTCGCCGCCTTGAGCTCGGCCGCGAGCTCGAGCACGTGCAGCAGCTCGTCGCGCGAGAAGTCCGCGAGCGTCAGGAAGTGCCGGCCGGGCAGCTCGGTCACGGCCTCATCTTCGTCGCTCGAGCGCGAGCCTGCCGGAGGCGGTCGAAGCCGCCTCCGGCCGAGCCGTCGTTAAACGGCGTACTCTCCCGCGTCGTCCCAGTGCACGATCAGCGCCCAGAGGACCATCACCGTGAGGAAGAGCACGGTGAGTGCCCAGAGCGGGTACTGCGAGCTGCCGACGAAGCCGAGCTGCTCGAAGAACGTGAGGCTGCCGACGATGATCGCGAACCAGCGCGCCCAGCTCGCGCGGCTGAGCAGCCCGAAGCCGGCGAGGCCGACGATGATCCCCCAGAGGAGCGTGATCCAGCCCCAGGTCGTGAGGTCGAAGACCACGATCTGGTTCGGTGTCACCGCGTAGTACTCGCCGCGGATGATCGCGATGAGCCCCTGGAAGAAGTCGATGCCTCCGATGATCGCCATCAGGCAGCCGGCGAAGCCGATCCATCCCGTCCATTGAGTGTTCCTTGCCATAACGCCCCCTTGCGCGTTTGCAGCGGTTGACCTTGTGCGCATTCGCGCGTTCGCGGGGATCTCCTGCCGCTTTTGCTAGCCGAGCAGCGCGCGGTCGAAGAGCCCGACGACGCGACGCCCATACGCGCGCGGGTGATCCTCGAGGCCCTTCGTGTGCTCGGCGTCGACGTGCCACAGGACGCCGCTGCGTCCATCGATCCGCGCCCACACCGGCGCGATCGACGTCTCGGCGCTGTCGTTGCTCTGCACGAGCAGCAGAGGCCGCGGCGCGATCCGCGGCACGAGCTCGTCGAGCGGCGCCGCCGGCTTCGTATGCCGGATCAGGCGGACCGCGGTCGTCGTCACGGCCCAGTACGGGAGGCTGACCGCACCGTTGGCGCCGCTCAGGTGCGCGAAGTCGTCCAGCGTTCTCGCTTCCGCGCCGTCCGCGACGACCGCGGCGACGCGCGGATCGTCGGCGGCCGCGGTGATCGCAACCTCCGCACCGGTCGAGAGGCCGAGGACACCGACATTTCGTATGCCGCGCCGCTCGAGAAAGTCGATCGATGCTTCGACGTCGGCGGGCCAGTCCCAACCAAAGGCGTTCGAGCGTCCGCCGCTCGCGCCGCGTCCGCGCTCGTCGTACAGCAGCACGCCGTAGCCGTGGCGCGCGAGCAGCGTCGCGTGCAGCTTGAGGCCGTCGCGGTCGCCGCCGCCGCCGTGGACGAGCACGATCGCGGCGCCGTTACGTGAGGGCACGTACCACGCGGCGAGCCGCACGCCGTCGGACGAGCGGAGCGTGACGTTCTCGTGCGGCACCGCAAAGGAACGCACGGCCACGCGCGGCTTGCCCGTGATCCAGAGGGCGGCGCCGATCGACAGGATGACGAAGTAGCCGAGGAGAATCGTCGCGCCGAACGTCGAGACCCAGCGCACGACGCGGCGTCCGCCTGATACGCGCGGCTTGCTCCGCAGCGCGACGATCGCTGCGGCGAGCAGCGCGACACCGGCGGCGACGAGCGCGAAGCCGGGCGCCTGCTTCGCGGCGAGACCGTTCCAGCTCGCGTCGAGGATCGCCAGGACCGTGCCGACGAGGGACAGCGAGCCGGCGGTGAACGCGAGCGCCGCGCGCAGCGACGGCCGGAGAAAGCCATAACCGAACCCGATGACGGCGACGAGCGCGAGCGCAACCCACTGGCGCTGCTCGGCAAGACGGAGCGCGATCAACCCGGCGCCGGCCGCGGCGAGCCGCGCCTCGAGCGTGGGAAGCGCGATGCCGAGCCGGCTGGAGGCGGTGAGCGGAGGAGCGATCTCGGACATGAAGGCACCTTCGCACCGCCGCCGAGAGACGGCCATCGAGGCAGCTGGCATCCCAGGGTGGTGCGAGCCGTACCGCGCAACGACAGAATGCAGCGATGTTCCTCAACATCCTCGTCGGGCTCGATGCGTCCGCCTCCGCGCGTCGCGCGCTCGAGCACGCAGCCGATCTCGCGCGCGGCAGCAACGCGAAGCTGACGCTGATCACCGTCGCGCCGCCGACGTCGACGTACGTGACGCTCGCCGGCGTGAGCGTCGACACGATGACCGCCGAGCTCGACAAGTGGGCGAACGACGTCCTCCAGGAGGCGCTGCGCGCGCTTCCGGAGGACGTGATCGCGCACACCGTGCAGGCGCGCGGCCAGCCCGGCCCCGAGATCCTCGAGGAGCTGAACCGCGGCGGTTACGACCTGATCGTGCTCGGCTCACGCGGGCGCGGCCGCGCGCAGGAGGGCCTGCTCGGCAGCGTGAACGGCTACATCCATTTCCACGCGAAGGTGCCGCTCCTGTCCGTGCCGCCGGAGGAGGGCGACGAGGACTAGGGCGAGGCCGCGCCCGCGCGCTCGGTCGGAACGCCCGGCGGCGGGATCGCGTCGGCGGCGGACTCGAGCCGCGTCTTCTCCCGCAGCGGCACCTCGCGCAGTAGCCACGTCAACCCGAACGCGAGCAGCGAGATTCCGGCCGCCATGAGGAACACCGGGCGCAGCGACGACGCGAACGCCTCGACGTACGGCACGTGCACGGCCGGCGGCAGCTCCTTCACGACGCCCGGGTTCGCCTCCTTCGGGATGTGCACGCCGCGCGGCAGCCGCGACGCGAGCTCGTGCGCGAGCCGGTTCGCGAAGATCGCGCCGAAGACCGAGACGCCGATCGAGCCACCGATCTGGCGGAAGAGCGTCGAGCCCGAGGTCGCGACCCCCATGTTGCGGAAGTCGACCGAGTTCTGCGCGGCGAGCACGAGCACCTGCATCGTCATCCCGAGTCCCAGTCCGAGGATCAGCATGAACACCGCGGCGTGCCACGTCGGCGTGTCGACGACGAGCAGCGAGAGCAGCAGCATGCCGACCGCCATGATCGCCGTGCCCGCGATCGGGAACGGCCGGTAGCGCCCGAACTTCGAGATCAGGTTGCCGCTGAGAATCGAGGTCACGAGGACGCCGGCCATCAGCGGCACGAGCAGCAGCCCCGACTGGGTCGGAGTGTGGCCCTTGACGATCTGCAGGTAGAGCGGCAGGTACGTGACGGCGCCGAAGAGCGCGAAGCCGACGATGAAGCCGATCGCGGAGGTCACGCTGAACACGCGGTTGCGGAAGAGCTCGAGCGGCAGGATCGGCTCCGCCGCGCGCGCCTCCACGAACGGGAAGAGCACGAGCAGGACGACCCCGACGACCCCGAGCGCCACGATCTGCGCCGAGCCCCACGCGTAGGTCGTCCCGCCGAGGCTCGTGAACAGCACGAGCGCCGAGAGCCCGGCGGCGAGCACCGCCGCGCCCAGGTAGTCGATGGAGTGGCGCACCGTCACCGTTCGCGTCCGGAACGTCAGCCCGATCACGACAAACGCGAGGATCCCGACCGGCAGGTTGATGTAGAAGATCCAGCGCCACGACAGGCTGTCGACGAAGAAGCCGCCGAGCAGTGGTCCGACGACCGTCGCGAGACCGAACACCGCGCCGAAGTAGCCCTGGTAGCGCCCGCGCTCGCGAGGCGGGATGAGGTCGCCGACGACTGCGATCGTCGTGACGATCAGACCACCGCCGCCGATGCCCTGCAGCGCGCGGAAGGCGATCAGCTCACCCATGTTCTGCGCGATCCCGCAGAGCGCCGACCCTACGAGGAAGATCACGATCGCGAACTGCAGCAGGCGCTTGCGTCCATAGAGGTCGCCGAGCTTGCCGTAGAGCGGCCCGACGACCGTCGACGCCAGCAGGTACGCCGTCACGACCCACGACAGGTGCTGGATGCCGCCGAGGTCGCCGACGATCGTCGGCAGCGCGGTCGCGACGATCGTCTGGTCGAGCGCCGCGAGCAGCAGCACGAGCAGCAGCGCGCTGAAGATCAGGCGCACGCGCGGGGCAGGTTCTGTGGGCATGCGTTGGGTCGGCATGGGTTGGGTCGGCATGGTCATGCCGCCTCCAGGAACCGCTGTTCACGGGTGGCCGCAACCGGAGACGGAATGCGCAGCGCGACGAGGAACGCGGCCCCGAGCGCGACGGCGCACGAGGCGAACGCGATCGTGAAGCCGCGCTCCGTCGGCAAGCCGGTGGACGCCAGCGTCGCGGTCACGATGCCGGCCGAGACCTGGCTCCCGATGGCGCCGCCGATCGTGCGGACGATGGTGTTCATCCCTGTTGCGACTCCGGTCTGGGTCACGTCCACGGACTCGACGATCAGGTTCGCCATCGACGCGAATGCGAAGCCGATCCCGACGCCCATCACGAGCATCGCGAGGTAGATCTGCCAGCCGTGCGCATGCGCGAACGCGAGGATCACGAACGCGAGGCACGACACGAGCGCGCCGACGAGCAGCGGCACCTTCGAGCCGACGGTGCTCGACAGCCGGCCCGAGATCGGCCCCGCGACGAGCATGCCGAAGGTCGCCGGGAGCATGAACAGGCCGGCCTCGGTGACGGAGGCGCCGAAGCCGAACCCGGTCGACGTCGGCAACTCCACGAACTGTGGCACGAGCACGAACGACGCGAACATCCCGTAGCCGAACACGAACGCCGCCAGATTGGTCTTCCACACCGGCGGCATTCGCATCATGCGCATGTCGACGAGCGGCACCTTCGTGCGCCACTCCACGCGCACCCAGATGACGAGCAGCACCGCCGCGGCGACGAGCAGGCCGATCGTGCGCGCCGAAGTCCAACCCCAGTTCGAGCCCTCGCTGACGGCAACGAGCAGGGCAATGAGCCAGCCTGCGAGCAGGATCGCTCCGGGTATGTCGACGCGTCCCGCCGTCTTGATCGGCGACTCGGGAACGAAGAAGACGGTCCCGAGCGTCGCCACGACGACCGCGATCAGCGGGAACCAGAAGAGCCAGTGATACGAGAAGTGCTCGATGATCGGCCCCGCGAGCACGATTCCGAGGCCGCCGCCGATGCCCATGATCGCGGAGATCAGCGCGATGCCGTGCGGCACGCGCTCCCTCGGGAACTCGTCGCGGATGATCGCGAACGCGAGCGGGAACACCGCGCCCCCGGCGCCCTGGATCACGCGAGCGACGACCATCACGCCGATCGACGTCGCGAGCCCGGCGAGCGCAGTGCCGAGCGCGAGGATCACGAGCACGGTGACGAGCGCGCGCTTCTTGCCGAACATGTCGCCGAGGCGTCCGGCGATCGGCGTCACGACGGAGGCGCTGAGCAGGTAGGCGGTGAGGATCCACGCCGCGCCGGTCGTCGTCGTGTCGAGGTCGTGCTGGATCGTCGAGCAGCGCGGGAGCGACGAGCGACTGGAGGAGCGCGTAGGCGACCGCCGCCATCGCGAGCAGCGCGAACGTGACGTTGTAGTGCTGGCGATGAACGGCGTCGCTCACCCGGCGCTCCTCACCCGCTTGGCTCCGACGCGCTTGAGCTGCGCGTCGGTCAGCGGCGGCGTCACGAGCGGCGTGGCGCTCGAAGCACGCAGGCCGTCGAGCATGAAGCCGAGCTGACGGCGCCAGAGCTCCGGCGCGACGTCTCCGGCGAGCTCGATCACGCGGTCGCTCCCCCAGAAGAGCAGCGCGATGTCCTGCGGCATGAAGTCGTCTCGGAGCTCGCCGTGCTCCTTCGCGCGCGCCACGAGTTGCGCGACGAGGGGACGCAGCCTCTTGCGCATCTCCTGCGCGCGCGTGCGGCCGTGCGCGTTCGTCTCCACGACGTCCTTCAGCCCGCGGTTGCGGCCGTGCAGGACGAGCGCGTCTTCGACGAAGCGCGTGAAGCCGTGCCAGGCGTCGGGCTCTTCGAGCGACGCCTCGGCGAGCGCGACGAGTTCCTCGAACGACTCCGCGAGAACCGCGTCGACGAGATCGGCCCGCGTGGGGAAATGCCGGTACAGCGTCCCGACGCCGACGCCGGCGTGACGTGCGACCTCGCGTGTCGGAACGTCGACGCCGTACGCGGCGAAGAGCTCGCGCGCGGACGCCACGAGGCGCGCGCGGTTCCGCTTCGCGTCACTCCTCGCAGACTCGGTCGGGACGGCCACCCGGCGAGGGTAGCAAAAACGGAACTACTGATCCGTTTTTGCCGCTACGACGTGGTGACCGGGTACGTCTTCTGGAGCGCCTGGTCGATCGCCGAGAGGTTCGCTGTGCGGTTCGGCCCGGTCGTGACGAGGATCAGCGGTCCGTACTTCTCCGAGGAGCTGTTCGGCAAGGCCGTCTGGACCTTCGCGAACGCGGCGTCGACGGACTGCTTGCTGTCGTACTGGAAGACCATCGCCGTGTCAGGCGACGTCTCTTTGCCCATGCAGTCGCTCGCGACGAAGAACGCACGCGAATTCTGGAACCCGGAGCCGCTGCTGAGGTTCTGCGGGACCTGGGTGTTCGCGTCGCCGCACACCTCGAGCCCTGCATCCTTGAGCGTCGTGTGCGCCGGGTCGTAGTTCTCCGACGTCGGATCGCTGTTGCTGTTGCTGCTCCCGCCGCCGCCGCATGCCGCGACCGCGAATGGAATCGCGAGCACGACCGCCACAATCCTCGGGAACGACCTCACGGGGAGAATCTACGCGTTCGGCGAGACGTCTCCATCGCCTACATGGGATGACCCGCGCGGCTCCCGCCGCGGACGCGCGGCGGGAGCCCGGGTCGCCCTCAAGGTATTCAGCGTGCCGTCGAGACGTGAGCCGGACGCGCCGCTACGACGCGGCGGCGGCCGGCGAGCGCGACGATGCCGTAGACGGCCGCGAGGCCGACGAGGCCGTAGACGACGCGCGTGGCGGCGTTCGTCTCGCCGAAGTCGAGGCCGAAGATCGCGGCGACGAGGTCGAACTTCGCGACGGCGACGAGACCCCAGTTGAGTCCGCCGACGATCAGCAGCACCGCGGCGAGCAGGTCGAGCTTCTTCATCAGTGTCTACCTCCTGTAGATGCTTTGTTCATAGGAGGCCAAAGCGTAGCCACTCTGATGATGCCTTGTCAAGTATCTGTCTAGATGTTGTATAGTGGCGCTGTGGCAACCGCTTCGCTCCGGATCGGCGAGCTCAGCAGGCGCTCGGGTGTCAGCCCTCACGTCCTTCGCGCGTGGGAGCGCCGGTACGGCCTGCTGCGCCCCGTGCGCTCCTCGGGCGGGTTGCGGCTCTACTCCCTCGACGACCTCGAGCGCGTGCAACGGATGCGCGGGCACCTCGCCGAGGGCATCGCGGCCGCCGAGGCCGCCGCGCTCGTCTCCGGAACGAGGTCCCGCGACGAGCCCGCGCCCCCTGCAGTGGCGCCGGAGAGCGCTCGGCGCGAGCTGGGCGCCGCCCTCGAGAGCTTCGACGAGCCGCGGGCGCACAGGGTCTTCGACGAGCTCCTCGCGGCGACGACGGTCGACGTGCTCCTCAGAGACGTCGTGCTCCCCTACCTCCACGAGCTCGGCGACCGCTGGCAGCGCGGCGAGGCGTCGGTCGCGCAGGAGCACTTCGCCTCGAACGTGCTCCGCGGGCGCCTGCTCGGCCTGGGCCGGGACTGGGGCCGCGGCATCGGGCCGCGCGCGCTCCTCGCGTGCCTCCCCGGGGAGCAGCACGACCTCGGCCTGATCGCGTTCGGGCTCGCGCTGCGCTCCCGCGGCTGGCGCATCACGTACCTCGGCGCCGACACGCCGCTCGAGACGCTCGAGAGCGCGGCCGAGGCCCTCGAGCCGGATCTCGTCGCCGTCAGTGCCGTCGCCGCCGATCGCGTCGACGTGCTCGGGCAATCGCTTCGCCGGCTCGCGGAGAGGCACACGGTCGTCCTCGGCGGCGGCGGCGCGCGTGACGCCCCGGCCGAATGGGGCGTCACCGTCATGAACGTCGATCCGGTGTCTGCTGCGGAGCAGATCAGCACTCGCCCCACGGCGAACGGGCGTTGAGCACCGCCGTCGTCCTCTTCACGCGCGACCTCCGCGTGCACGATCAGCCCGCACTCGCGGAGGCCGTACGGACGCACGCACGCGTCGTGCCGCTCTTCGTCCTCGACGACGCGATCCTGCGAGGCCTCGACGCGCCGAACCGCGTCGCCTTCCTGCTCGATGCGCTCGACGACCTGCGCGGCTCGCTCCGCGAACGGGGCGCGGACCTCGTCGTGCGGCGCGGGGATCCCGTCGCCGAGGCTCTGCGGATCGCGCGGCAGTGTCGGCGCACAGACCCTCTACGTCGGCGGAGACGCGAGCGCGCACGCGCAGGCACGCGAGCGCCGGCTCGAGCGGGAGTGCACGGCGGAGCGGGTCGATCTGCGTGTTGTCAACACGGTGGCGATCGTGCCGCCACGCGCCGTCGTTCCCGCCGGCCGCGACCACTACCGTGTCTTCACTCCGTACTGGCGCCGCTGGCAGGCGTTGCCGCTGCGCGACGTCCTTCCCGCGCCGGCGCACGTTCGGCTGCAGCCGGGTCCCGAGCCGGGAGAGCTGCCGACGCTCCGTTCGCTGACGTCGCTCGGCACTTCGCCGGACCTCGAGCCCGGCGGCGAGCGCGCGGCACGTGATCGTCTCGCGCGGGCGCGCAGCGACGAGAGCTCGCGGCTCAGCGCGCACCTGCACTTCGGCTGCGTCTCGCCCGTCGAGGTCGCGGCCCGGATGAGGGATCAGCCCGAGGGGGAAGCGTTCCTGCGGCGCCTGTGCTGGCGCGACTTCTTCCTGCAACTGCTCGCCGCGAACCCGTCGCTGCCGCGCGAGGACTTGCGCCCGCGGCGCGATTCCTGGAGCGCCGACGACGAGGCCCTCGCCCGCTGGCGCGAAGGCACAACGGGCTATCCGATCGTCGACGCCGGGATGCGACAGCTCGCGCGCGAAGGCCGGCTCAGCAACCGCGCGCGCCTCATCGTCGCGTCGTTTCTCACGAAGACGCTCGATCAGGACTGGCGCCTCGGCGCCGATCACTTTGCGCGCCTGCTCGTCGACGCGGACGTCGCGAGCAACGTCGGCAACTGGCAATGGATGGCCGGGACCGGTGCCGACACACGGCCGAACCGCGTTCTCAATCCCGTGAGGCAGGCGAAGCATCACGATCCCGACGGTGTGTACGTGCGCCGATACGTCCCTGAGCTCGCCGACGTCGATCCGGCGTACGTGCACGAGCCGTGGAAGGCGGCGGCGGCCGCGGCTCCGCGGAACTATCCGCCGCCGATCGATCACGTCGATGCCGCGGCTGCCTGACGGCTGGCAGTCGACGGTGAGCCGCCGCGACGGCGCGGTCGACAGCGAGCAATGGGCGCTCTCGCCGCAGCCTGTCGTAGCGCCGACGACTGAGGGCGCGCGGCGGCTCGGTCACGAGTACTGGCGCGCGGTGACCCGCTCGACGCTCGGGCTCGTCCGCGCGCGGGAGAGCGGAGGCGGCGTCGAGCTGCGGCTGCTCGGGCTGCCCCCGGCGCTGCTCGCGCTCGAGCGCGCGTACGTCGGCGTCGAGCACGATCGCGTCGCGTGCACCTTCCGTATCGTCGGCGGCGTGCTCACGCGTCGCCCCGGTGGAACGCTGACCCTGACGCAGGTCGGGCTCGAGACGGCCGAACTCCGCGTTGCCGTCAACGGCTTCCATCCTCGCCTCGGATTGCTCTACACGCCGCTCGAGCAACGCTTCCATGCGTCCGTCAGCCGCCGGTACCTCGCCGGAGGCACGCGGTGAGAGCGGCCGTTCTCGGAGCGACGGGATTCATCGGCAGCGCGCTCGTGCCCGCGCTCGCCGAGCACGCCGACGTCGTCGCCGTCTCCCGGCGCGGCGATGCCGACGTCGACGGCAACGTCGAGGCGGTCGCCGCGGACGTCTCCGACGCAACGTCGGTGCGCGCGGCGCTCGACGGCGTAGACGTCGTCTACTACCTCGTCCACTCGCTCGGCTCGTCCGACTACGCCGCCCGCGACCGCAGCGCCGCGGAGAACGTCGCCCGCGAGGCGGAACGAGCCGGTGTGACGCAGATCGTCTACCTCGGCGGCCTGGGCGACGACCGGAGCGACCTGTCGGAGCACCTGCGCAGCAGAGCCGAGACTGCCGCCGCGCTCGCCACCGGCAGTGTGCCCGTGACGACATTACGCGCAGCCGTCGTCGTCGGGCGCGGTAGCGCAGGCTTCGAGACGATCGTCGCGCTCGTCGACCGCCTGCCTGCCATGGTCGCGCCGAAGTGGATCTCCTCGCCGACGCAGCCGATCGCGCTCGCAGACATCGTGCGCTACCTCGCCGGAGTTGCGGGTCATCGCGACGCGATCGGCGAGAGCTTCGACGTCGGCGGGCCCGAAGTGCTGACCTACAAGGAGATGATCGAGCGCATTGCGCGGCTGCGCGGGCGGCGGCCGCTCATCGTGGAGGTGCCGATCCTCAGCCCGCGGCTGTCGTCCTACTGGCTGCACCTCGTCACGCCCGTGCGCGCGAGCGTGGCCCGTCCGCTCGTGGAGGGGCTGCGCAACGCAACGACCGCGCAGGAGGAGCGCATCCGCGAGCTGTGCCCCTTCCCGCTGACGCCGTTCGACGACGCCGCGCGGGAGGCGCTCGGCGCAGGTCGGTGACAGCACGAGCGATACTGCCGTCCATGTGGAACGAGGTCTCCGACACGACCGGCATCGCGATGGTCGAGGGCTCCGGCGTCCCGGCCTCCGAGACGCGTGAGCTGCCGCCGTTCGGCCGCGTCGAGCTCACGGGCAGCAACCAGGTGATCATCCACGTGGGCGCCGCGCAGTCCGTCGTCGTGCACGCGGACGACAACATTCTCGACCGCGTGACGACGCGCGTCAGCGCCGGGAGGCTCCTGATCGGAAACGAGGCCGGCGGGTTCACCACGAGGAGCCCGATGCGCGTCGAAGTGGCCGTGCCTGCGGTGGACGAGCTGACGCTCAGCGGCAGCGGCACGATCGGCGCCGAAGGCGTCGACGTCGACGAATTCACGATCGCGCTGTCGGGCAGCGGCGCCGTGAGCGCGAGCGGTCGCGCGCAACGCGTCGCCGTCGAGCTCAACGGGTCGGGTGACGTGCAGCTGCAGGACCTCGTCGGGCAGGAGGTGCGCGCCACGCTGAGCGGCACCGGGCGAATCTCCGTGAACGTCACCGAGAGCCTCGACGCCTCCGTTCCCGGCACCGGCTCGATCGTCTACACGGGGAATCCGCCGCAGGTGCGTAAGACGGTCAACGGCATCGGCTCCGTCAGCGGCCGCTAATACAGTCTCCGCCGATGAGTCAGCCCGAGGTCGCCGACGCGACGAGGCGCACGCGGCTTGCGAACGAGCGCACCTACCTCGCCTGGCTGCGAAGCGCTCTCACGGCGCTCGCCGTCGCAATCGGCGCGGGCAAGATCGTCCCCGGCGTCACGGACGTCTCGAAGTGGCCGTTCGAGCTTCTCGGCGCCGGGTTCGCGATCCTCGCGTTGATCTTCGCGATCGGCGGAGCGCGGCGCTTCGTTCGCGTCGAGGCCGCGCTCGACGCGGGAGGCTTCGCGCCGCTCGCGCGCGGCGAGGCGATGCTGATCGCGGCCGTGTCTACCGTTCTCGGCGTGGCGACGCTCGCGCTCGTGTTCGTTCACTGAGTGACGACGCGTTCGCGAGCGTATGCTCGTCTGCATGCCGTGCCTCGTCGCACTTGTCGCCGTCCTCTCGCCACGGCTCGCGATCCTGCTTCTGTGGCTGTTCACGAACTACGTGGACCGCGCGTTCGCGGGATTCATCCTGCCGTTCCTCGGGCTGCTCTTCCTGCCGTGGACGACACTCCTCTACGTTCTCGTCGATATCGCACCCGGCCCGATCCACGTCGCCGGCTGGATTGTCATCGGGCTCGGCCTGCTGCTCGACTTCAATTCGTTGGCTCACGCCGCGTCGAGCAGGCGCCGCTACGCCTGAGCCGACGTAGACGCTCATCGGAGTTTTCACCGATGCGGCCGCGGAGCCCGGTCGCGACCATGAACGCGGATAAGGCGATGAAGCCGATGCTCCCCAAGACATTCGTGGCCGGGCTCGTCGCAACGACCGTGCTCGCCGCCTCGGCCTCCGCGGGCGGCATGTCCCCGCGCGCCGCCTCGGTGACTCTCGGCGCGCCGGTGCGGCACCTCGCGGCCGACGCCGGCGGCGCCGCCGTCCACACGCAGGCCGGCGTGGGCTGCGACACGATCCTGCTCTGGCTGCCTCCGGCGACGCCGGCGAAGGTGGCGACGCAGAACTGCCAGCAGCCGAGCACCGGTGCAGCCGTCACGTCGCTCGCCCTCCACGGCAGGCGTCCGGCGTGGGCCGGGTACGCAGGCGGCAACTATCGCGAGTTCACCGTCTCGACGACGCTCCGGGGCCGCGCGACGTTCGTCAGCTTGTTCCCCGTCCTCGTCGACGACTCGGCGGCGGTGCACTGGCGAGTCGCTCCCGGTGGCGCGCCCCTCGCGTTCGAGCAGGACGGCTCCGTCTGGCGCATCGTGCCGGTCGGCGGCCGGACGTGCCCGCACCCGTACTTCGCCAAGGCGTGCGTCAAGGTGCCGGCGACCGGGACGCTCCTGGGCGTCGGCGGCGGACGGCTCCTCCTCCGCGACGGCGGCACGATCTCCCTCGTGCGGCAGGACGGCAGCGTCGTGCGAACGTACGCCGATGCGCCACAGGCGGCGACCGACGGCGCGGTCGTCGTCGAGCTCGCGAACGGCAAGCTGACGAGCGGGACGCGCAGCTTCACCGTGCCGAAGAGCTCGCACCTCGTGGGCACGAGGCGCGGCCTCGCGGCGGTGACGTCCGGCCGGACGACGATCGTCATCCGCCTTCGCGACGGTCGCAGGCGCACGCTCGCCGGCTCGGTCGCCGCGCTCTCCGACGTCGGGCTCTACACGGCGACCGGCAGGCGCCTGACTTTCACGCCGGCCGCCGCGCTCGGCCTCTGAGCGCGCGACAGCTCTGACGGAAAACCGACGTCGAGACGGCGCATCTCCGCCGTACGTCGTGCGGCTGGCTCACTGCCCATCGGCCTTCGACCGAGCGAGGCTCTCTGGACTCGACTACTCGGAGAAGGAGCCCATTGAAATGATCAGGTCGAAGTTCAACAGCATCGTCGCCGTGACGGCGCTCGTGGTCGCCGTGCTGGGCGCGACGCCGCTCGGTCACGCCGCCGGCCGCGTTCTGCTGCCGAGCAACTCGGTCGGCGCCTCGCAGCTCAGGAAGAGCGCCGTGACGAGCCTCAAGGTCAAGGACGGATCGCTGCTCGCCGCCGACTTCAAGTCCGGCCAGCTCCCCGCGGGTGCGCCGGGCGCGACGGGCGAGGCGGGACCGGTGGGGCCGAAGGGCGAGCCCGGGCCGCAGGGGCCTGCCGGCGTGCCGGGCGCGCCGGGGCCGAAGGGCGATACCGGCGACACGGGTGCTACCGGCGCTACCGGCGTTGCGGGCACCGCCGGCGCGACCGGGCCGAAGGGCGACAAGGGCGATCCCGGCCCGAGCGCCGGAGCGACCGCCGTCATTCGCAGGTCGAACCACGTGGTCGCGGCCGGCGCGGACGGCTGGTGGCACGCCGACTGTCTCGCAGGCGAGCGCGCGACCGGCGGCGGCGCGATGTTCAGCGACGTCCTTCCCGGCGACGCGATCGAGATGAGCCGTCCGATCGACGCCTCCTGGGTGACCGCGACCGGCGGCGTCCCGATCGGCTGGCTCGCCTACGCGCACAACGGCGGCGCATCGGATCGGATGCTCTACGTAACGGTCGTCTGCGTCGCGAGTTGATTTCTCGTCGAGGCGGCGGGTCTCAAGAAGGCTCGCCGCCTCCACTGCGGAGAAGCTTGTAGGTCAGGACCGACGCTCCGATCCCGACAACGGTCGCGGTGACGAGCGCACGCATCCGCCCCGGGCGCTCACCCGCGAGCTTCTCTCCGACCGTCTCGGCTGCGCTCGACGCCATCACGTCGTTCAACGACCGGGACTTCAGATCCGGGTGCGGCGGAGCGCGAGCCCGGTGAGGATCTCGCGCACGATGCGCTCGGCGACGAGCGCGGTGATGTCGGTCGAACCGACGGCGGTGGGGATGACCTCGACGACGTCTGCGCCGACGAGCTCGAGGCGCTCGGCGAGCTCCCGGCATGCGCGCAGCAGGTCACCGCTCGTCATCCCGCCCGGCTCGGGCGTGCCCGTCCCCGGCGCGAACGCGGGATCGAGCACGTCGACGTCGACCGACAGGAACACCGGCCCGGCGCCCACGATCTCCACCGTCCGCTCGACGACCGCGTCGATGCCGAGGGCGCGGACGTCGTGCATGAAGAACGCCGTGATCCCACGCTCGCGCTGCCACGCGAACTCCGCCTCGCCCGGCCAGTATCCGCGCAGGCCGATCTGGACGTAGCGCGTCGGATCCACGATCCCTGCCTCGACGAGCCGGTACATCGGGGTGCCGTGCGAATGCTCGACGCCGAACACCTCGGTGCCGGTGTCCGTGTGCGTGTCGAAGTGCACGAGGCCGACGGCGCCGTGCGGTGCCGCGCAGGCGCGGATGTCCGGCTCGGCGATCGAATGGTCGCCGCCCAGGACGATCGGCAGGGAACCCGCCGCGACCGCCTCGCCGACGGTGCGCTCGATCGCCTCGTGCGTCTTCACCGGATCGGCCGGGATCACGGGCGCGTCGCCGAAGTCGACGACCTTCAGCACCTTCGTCGCGTCGATGCCGGCTTCCAGGTGCGGCCCCGGCGGGCAGCTCGCGGCGCGGATCGCGCGCGGGCCGAAGCGCGCGCCCGGACGGTCCGAGACGAGGTCGTCGGTCGGAGCGCCGACGATCGCGACGTCCACGCCCGCGAGCTCGTCGGCGTTCTGCGTGTACGGCAGGCCCGCGTACGTGAGCAGCCCCGCATAGTCCGGCTTGTCGCCGAGGTCGCCCCAGCGCTCGAGCGGATCGATCACGTCGGGCTCACGCGCAAACGCTCGCGCGCGGCGCGCTCGATCGCCCGCTCGACGTCCTCGTTCGAGCGCACGAGCTCGTTGAGCGCGTCGCACGGCACGCGCAGCAGCCGCACGTCGGATGCAGCGGTCACGGTCGCGAGCCGCGGATAGCCGAAGCCGCTCCCCCAGTCGAGCGCCGCCAGCTCGCCGAAGAACTCGCCCGGACCGAGCTCGCGGATCCGCTCGCCCTCGACGCTCACGTCGACGGTCCCGGCGAGCACGACGTAGAAGTCCTTCGACGCGTCCCACTGCGCGACGATCGTCTCGCCGCCGGCCGCCTCGCACAGCTCGGTGGAACGCGCGAGCCGCTCCAGCTCGTCCGGTCGCAGCGAGCGGAAGATCGGCAGGCGCTCGAGGTCGGCGACGCCGGACTCGGCGCCGGCGAGCCAGCTGCGCGCGACGTCCGGATGCCGTTCGTAGACCGTCGCAGTCGGTGCGGCCTCGACCTCCGTCCGCTCGAGGAAGGCGATCACGCGCTCGACATGCTCCCACTCCGTCGCGTGCCCGAGGACACACATGCGCAGCACGTATCCGCCACCGACACGTGTCGACGAGATGAGGCCGATGCCGCTGCGCTCGAGCTCCGCGACGAGCGCCGCGTTGAGGCGGTCCTCCTCGTCGTCTTCGCAGTCGAAGCGGCGCCGGAAGCACACGACCGACAGCGACGGCGCAACCGCGAGCTCGAGCGTCGGCGACTCGTCGATCCGCCTCCGCGCTGCTTCTGCGAGGTCGAGGCAGCGGTCGATCGTCGCGGAGAAGGCGTCGACGCCGAACGCGCACAGCGACAGCCACACCTTGAGCGCGCGTGACGTGCGTGTCAGCTGGATGCCGAGATCGGCGAGGTTCACCTCGTCCGTCTCCGGGATCGCGTCGTGAAGGTATGCGGGCGTCATCTCGAACGCGCGGCGGAGCAGCGTGCGGTCGCGGACGAGCAGGCAGCCGCACTCGTACGGCTGGTAGAGCCACTTGTGCGGGTCGAGGGTGATCGAGTCCGCGCGGCCAATTCCGTCGAGCGCGCGCCGTCCGCGGTCCGTCAGCACCGCGAAGCCGCCGTACGCCGCGTCGACGTGCAACCACAGCCCGTAGGCGTCGCACACCTCTCGCAGCTCCGGCAGCGGGTCGATCACGCCGGTGTTCGTCGCGCCGCCGTTCGCAGTGACGAAAAAGGGCATGCGTCCTGCGCGCGTGTCCGCCTCGATCGCCCGGCGCAGGGTGTCAGCGGAGAGGCGGCAGTCGGCGGCGACCGGCAGCACGCGAACCTGATCCGGGCGGAAGCCGAGGACGCGGCCGCCGCGTGCGAGCGACGAGTGCGCCTGGTCGGAGACGTACGCGACAAGGCGGTCGTTCATCGCGCCGACGACCGACTCGCGTGCGACGGCGAGCGCCGTCATGTTCGCGGCCGAGCCGCCGCTGAGCAGCGTCCCACCGGCGCTCTCCGGCAGCCCGACCCAGTCGCGGAACCAGTCGAGCACCTGGAGCTCGAGCTGCGTCGGGCCGGCGGCCTCCATCCACGAGCCGGCGTAGACGTTGCACGCGCTCGCGATGAAGTCGCCGAGCGCCCCCGGCCACGTGCCGGCGAACGGGACGAACGCGAAAAAGGCCGGGTGCTCGCCGCGGCTCGTGAACGGGAGCACGTCGTCACCGAGCTTGCGCAGCAGCTCGTCGAACGGCTGCGGCTCCGCGGGCGGCGGTCCCGAGATCCGCGCGCGCATCTCGGCGGGAGTCGCGCGCCTCAGCGGCGGCGCGGACTCGTCCAGCAGCCGGTCGACGAGCATGTCGACGGTCCGATAGCCGAGCTCGCGCATCTTCTCGGCGTCGAGCGCAAGCCGATCCCCCCTCACGCCTGAGAGGATGTCACGCGAGTGGGGCGACGAAAAGGGGGCTCGGATGACCGCATTCGGCGGGCGTATTCTCGTAATTGGGCTCGGCGCAGTATCGCGCTGCACGCTGCCGCTGCTGTTCGAGCACGTGCCAGCGGAACGGTCGCAGTACACGGTGCTCGACTTCGGCGACGTCGAGGCGAACGCGCGCTGGGTGAACGAGCAGGGTGCGCGGTTCTCGCACGAGCGGATCGAGCGCGACACCTACGCGGAGACACTCGGCCGGCACGTCGGCCCGGGCGACGTGATCGTCGACCTCGCGTGGAACATCGGCACGGCGGACATCCTCGAGTGGTGCCGCGCGAACGACGTCCGCTACGTCAACGCGTCGCTCGAGGTCTGGGATCCCTACGCCGACATGGCAGCGACGCCGCCGCCGGAGCGGACGCTGTACGCGCGGCACATGGAGCTGCGCGACCGCATCGCCCGGTGGGGCGACAACGACGGGCCGTCCGCAGTGCTCGACCACGGCGCGAACCCCGGCCTCGTCTCGCACTTCACGAAGGCGGCGCTCGTCGACATCGCGGACGCCTGTCTCGACGAGGGCGTCGGCGACCGCGAGGCGATCGGCGCCGCGCGCGACGCCGAAGCGTGGAACACGCTCGCGCAGGCGCTCGGCGTGAAGACGATCCACATCTCGGAACGCGACACGCAGATCTCGAACGAGCCGAAGCGCGAGGACGAGTTCGTCAACACGTGGTCGGTCGCGGGCTTCCACGAGGAGGGGATCGCTCCGGCGGAGCTCGGCTGGGGAACGCACGAGCAGGAGCTGCCGAAACTTGCGTTCACGCACGAGCACGGGCCGCGCAACCAGATCTGCCTGGCGCATCCCGGCTGCCGCACGTGGGTGCGCTCGTGGGTGCCGTGCGGCGACATCGTCGGCATGGTCATCCGCCACGGCGAGGCGTTCTCGATCTCCGAGGCGCTCACCGTCGAGGAGAACGGCGAGGCCGTCTACCGGCCGACCGTGCACTACGCGTACTGCCCCGCGGACGCCGCGATCGCGAGCCTGCACGAGCTGCACATGCGCGGGGACGAGCTGCAGCCGAAGCAGCGGATCATGAACGACGACATCGTCGACGGCCGCGACGAGCTCGGCGTGCTTCTGATGGGCCATCCGCTGACGTCGTGGTGGTACGGCTCGCTGCTCGACATCCACGAGGCGCGGAAGCTCGCGCCGCATCAGAACGCGACGACGCTGCAGGTCGCGGCGGCGATCCTCGGCGCGGTGCAGTGGCTGCTCGCGAACCCGCGGCGCGGCGTGCGCCTGCCGGACGAGCTGCCGCACGACGAGATCCTCGCGGCGGCGCGGCCGTACCTCGGGCCGATCGCGTCGCAGCGGTCGGACTGGACGCCGCTCCTGCGCTGGTCGGATCCGTTCGTCGGGTTCGGCCGGCCGCGGCCCGCGGACGAGGACGTCTGGCAGTTCTCGACGTTCCTCGTCCACGGGCCCGCATGAGCGAGCTTCCGCCGGACGACACGCCGTACTGGCTGCGCGGCGAGCAGCCGCTCGCGGGCTTCCGCTCGCAGCCGGCCCTCGAGGGCGAGGTGGACGTGCTCGTGATCGGCGCGGGGCTCACAGGAGCGTCGGCCGCTTACCACCTCGCGGGTCGCGGTGTGCGCGTCGCCGTCGTCGACACGGGCGATCCGGCGAACGAGGCGAGCGGGCGAAACGGCGGCAACTTCGAGCTTGTGCCGGAGAACTCGGTCGCCGAGTACCGCGGGCTCGTCGCCGAGCGCGCAAAGTTCGGCGCGGCGGACGCCGAGCAGCAGGCGTCGGCCGTGCTGCAGCTGACGCTGCGCAACCGCCGGCGGATGCGCGAGCTGATCGAGAGCGAGGGCATCGACTGCGACTACTGCCCTTCGGGCTGGATCTTCCTCGCGAATGACGACGCCGTCGAGCGCGGGCTCATCGAAGAGGCGCCGTTCCTCGAGCGCCACGGCGCACGTGTCGAGCTCTGGACGCCCGAGCAAGTGCGCAGCGAGCTCGGCTTCGTCACGCACCACCGCGCGCGCTTCCTGCCGGAGGACGGCAGCTACCACCCGTTCAAGTACGCGCGCGGCCTGCTCGAGCGCGCGGTGCGCCGAGGCGTCGAGCTGTACACGCGCCTACGCGTGCTCGAGCTCGGCGACGGCGTGACGACCGCCGAGGGGCACGTCGACGCACGCTGCGTCGTCGTCGCCACGAACGCTTTCACGCGCGAGCTGTTGCCCGAGTTGCCGATCGAGCCGTACCAGAGCCAAGTGACGGTCACCGAGGACGTCGAGGACCGGACGCGCGGCCGGATCGTCACTTCGGAGGACGGCCCGGTCTACTTCAACCAGCCGCGCGGCGGGCTGCGCGACGGCCGCGCGCCGCTCGTTTTCGGCGGCGGCGACGACCGGCCCCTGGACGACCCGCGCTCGCGCCGGCGCTCCGAGCCTGTGCACCGGTTGCTGCTCGAGCACCGCGACCGCTACTTCCCCGAGCTCGAGGGCCGGGCGCCGTCGGCCGAATGGATCGGCCCGATGGGTTTCACGCCGGATCAGCTGCCGATGATCGGGGTCCTGCGCGAGAACCTCGTCGTCGCCGCCGGCTTCAACGGCTACGGCGGCAGCTACACCACGGCTGCCGGCGAGGCGGCCGCAGCGTTCGCGCTCACCGGCGAAACGCCATCGTGGCTCGACGCCGGGGTTTTCTCGCCAACCCGCTTCACACGCGGGTGAGCAGCAGCTCGCGCGCACGCAGGACGGACTGCTCCTTGTCCTTGACCTCGAGGACGCAGTCGAGCGGCAGGTCGCCCACCGCGGCGGCGAACGCTGCGAACGGTTCGAGCTCGATCGTCTGAGCGTGAGCGCCCGGCCGCTTGCCGGGATCCTGCGTCGAGTAGTGCACCTCCTGACGGCCGTCGCCGTCGTCCCACGTCTCGCCGGCGGCGAGGACGACGTCGCGGACGGCGTCGCCGTCGAACGACGGCGCGAGCGAATGATGGAACGCGTCGAAGACGACGGGGATTCCGAGCGGCCCGGCGAGCTCGAGCACGCGGTCGAGCGGCCAGCGCTCGTCGTTCTCCAGCACGAGCCTCTCGCGCGCACCGTCGGACAGGCGACCGAACGCAGCCGCGAACCTGGCGCGCGCCGCCGCCGGATCGGCGGCTCCCGAGCCGACGTGCAGCACGATCTTGTGCGAACGGTCGAGTCCGAGCGCCGCGAGCAGCCGCTGGTGGTACTCGAGCTCCGCGATCGCCGCGGCCACCACGGCAGGCTGCGCCGACGACAGCACCGTGTACTGCCCGGGATGCGTCGAGATCCGCGCGCCGGCGTCGGCGATCACGCGCGCGAGCTCGTCGAAGCGGTCCGCGAACTCGTCCCACCACGCGAGCGTGTTCACGGGATGCGACGCGAGCGGGATCAGGTTCGACGTGAGCCGGAAGACCGCAATGTCGTGCTCGGCGTTCCAGCGCAGGATCGCCTCGAGCGCGTCGAGGTTCTCGGCGATCAGCTCGCGCAGGCGCTCGGGCGTCGCGTTCGCGAGCCGCACCGTGCGGGCGGACGAGGGCAGCTGCGTGTTGACGCAGGCGTAGCCGAGCCGCACGCTACTGGTCGCGGATCCAGGCAGCGAAGCCCGCGTCGGGCGCATGGACGTTGAGCACGCGCGCCCAGCCGGAGCCGCCGTTGCCGAAGCCGTGCCTCGCGCCGGGAGGCGCCGACAGCCACGTCCCGGGCCCGGCGTGAACGACGTCGTCGCCGACGGTGAGCTCGACGTCGCCCTCGAGCACGAAGAACGAGTCCGCCTGGCCGTCGTGCTCGTGCGGGTCGACGTGGAAGCTCTCGTCGAAGCCGATGTCGAAGGCCGAGAACTGCGGCTCGTCCCCGAGGATCGTGATCGTCCGGTTCGCGCGCTCGTACCGCTCCCCGCCGCCCGGCCGCACGATCACGGCGTCGTCGACGCTGCGACCTCCGTCGTCCGGCGGCGGAACCATGTCGAAGCTCTCGCGGTCGCCGCGCATCCACCCGAGGAAGCCGGTGCTCGGCGCATGGAAGTTGAGCCAGCGCGCCGTGGCGTCGCTGTCGTTGTCGAACCCGTGGACGAGGTTCGGCGGAACCATCACGAACGTCCCGGCGCCCGCGCGCACGACGTCCAGATCCGGGCCGACCGTGAACGACAGCTCGCCCTCGACGACGTAGAACGCGTCGACGTGCTCGAGGTGGATGTGCGGGCTCGCCCCGCGCTCCCCGCCCTCGGAGCACGCGTAGCTCGCGTCGAGCAACTCGTGCTCGAACAGCACGCGCACCGAGCGCCGCGGCCGGTCGACGATCGCCTCGCCGTCCTCGGCTCGGAGAAGGACGGGCTCCATCGGCCTGAGCCTAATGCGCGATGCGCCGTCCAGGTGCGATTGAATCCCGCGATGAATCTCGCCCGCGTCCGCCCGACGCGCGTCTACCGCTTCTACCGCGGCGGCGCGCTCATCGATCGCCTGCGCGACGAGCCGGAGCAGGACGGCGACCGGCCCGAGGACTGGATCGCCTCCGTCGTCGCGGCGAACAACCCCGGCCGCGACGAGCCGGAGGCGGGACTGACGCGCCTCGAGACCGGCGCGCTCCTACGCGACGTGATCCGCGAGCGGCCGGCGCACTGGGGCACGCCGAACGTGCTCGTGAAGCTGCTCGATCCCGTCGAGCGCCTGCCGGTCCACGCGCACCCTAACCGTGAGTTCGCGCGCGCCCATCTCGGCTCCGACTACGGCAAGACCGAGGCGTGGCTGATCGTCGCGACGCGCGACAGCGAAGCGGAGGTCTGGCTCGGGCTGCAGGAGGACGTCGACCCGGCGCGCTATCGGTCGTGGATCGAGGAGCAGGACACCGACGCGCTGCTGTCGTCGTTGCACCACCTCGTCGTGCGGCCGGGCGACGTCGTCTTCGTGCCCGCCGGCGTGCCGCACGCGATCGGCGGGGGAGCGCTGATCGTCGAGCTGCAGGAGCCGACGGACTTCTCGATCCTCTGCGAATGGAAGGGCTTCCCCGTCGACCCGGCGGACGCGCACCTCGGGCTCGGCTGGGGCGTCGCGCTCGAGGCGCTGCGGCTCGACGCGTACGAGCCGGAGCTCGGCATGCCCGAGGAGGCCGCGGAGTTCTTCGAGGTCGACGAGCACGCGGAGCCGGCGGGCCGGTTCGGCGTACTGCTCGTGCTCGAAGGCGACGGCGCGATCGACGGCCGGCCGGCGCGAGCCGGCGACGCGTTCGCCATGCCCGCGGCCGCACAACCTTTCGACGTCCACGGCGATCTGCGAATCCTGCGCTGCATAGGAGGAAGATAAAGCTCATGAAGACGAGTCTCGGCATCTGGGCCTTCGGGCCGATGGTCACGCGCTTCGTTCCCGGCGGCTACCAGCCGCAGTGGCGCGACGAGCCGATCCCCGAGAAGGTGCACCGCGCGGTCAGCGGGCTCGGAGATCTGATCGACGACTACGAGTTCCACTACCCCGGCGAGCTGAACCGCGACAACCTCGACGACGTGCGTGTCGCGCTCGACGGGCACGGGATCTATTGCGTCGCGGGAGGCTTGCACGTCGACCAGCGGTTCGGCAAGGGCGGTCTCACCTCGCTCGACGATTCGGTGCGCGCCGAGGCGGTGCGACTGTTGCTCGAGGGCGCCGACCTCGCGAGCGAGATCGGGGCGCAGATGATCATCTGGCCAGGGGGCGAGGGTTACAACTACCCGTTCCAGGTGCCGTACGGCGAGGTGTGGTCACGGCTGCTCGACGGCATCGCCCAGGTCGCGGAGCGGCTCGCTTCGCACGGGCGCCTGCTCTTCCTCGAGCACAAGAACTCCGAGCCCGCGATGAAGATCCTCATGTCGAACATCGGCATGACGCTGCACGTGATCTCGAAGCTGCGCGAACGCGGCATCGACAACGTGAAGGTGAACATGGACTGGCAGCACCTGATCATGAACGGCGAGAACCTCGGCGAGTACGTGGCGCTGCTCGCGGCCGAGGGACTGCTCGGCCACCAGCACGCGAACTCCGGGTGGGGCACGTTCGACGACGACAACATGGTCGGAGCGACGGCGTTCATGGAGACGCTCGAGCTCGCGCTCGAGCTGCGGCGCGCGAACTACGGCGCGAACGGCGAGCGGCTCGGCTTCGACCTCTATCCGTACACGGAGGACCAGGTCGCGGCGGTGCGGCGCTCGGTGCTGCAGTGGCGCTTCATCGACGATGTCGCGTCGCGGATCGACGAGGCGGCGCTGCGAGAGGCGCAGTCGCGCAAGGACGCGGTGCGCGCGTACGAGATCGTGTACGCAGCGCTCGGCGCATGACCACCCCAGAAAGTGCTTCGCACTTCCTGGGGGCCGCGGCGTGATCGTCGGGCTCGACGTCGGCACGACCGCGGTCAAGGCGATCGCGATCGACACCGACGGCACCGTCCTCGCCCGCGAGGAGGAGTCGTACGCGCTGTCGACGCCGCAGGCGGGTTGGGCGGAGCAGGATCCCGACGACTGGGTGCGGGCGGCGGAGCGCGTGCTCGCGCGACTCGACGCGACGTCGGTCGGGTTCTCGGGGCAGATGCACGGGCTCGTCGCGCTCGGGGCGGACGACGCGCCGCTGCGCCCTGCGATCCTCTGGAACGACCAGCGCACCGGCGCGGAGTGCGCGGAGATCGAGCGGCGCATCGGCCTCGACCGGCTGATCGAGCTGACCGGCAACCGCGCGCTCACCGGCTTCACCGCGCCGAAGCTGCTGTGGCTGCGCACGCACGAGGCGGAGGTCTACGCGCGCATCCGTTCGATCCTGCTGCCGAAGGACTACGTTCGGCTGAAGCTCCACGGCGAGCGCGCGATCGACGTCGCCGACGCGTCGGGCACCTTGCTCTTCGACGTCGCGCGGCGGCAATGGAGCGAGGAGGTGCTGGACGCGCTCGAGATCCCCGGCGAATGGCTGCCGCCGGTGCACGAGTCGCCCGACATCGCGGGTGCGGGCGACCAGGCCGCAGGAGCTTTGGGCGTCGGCGTCACAGGGCCGGGGCCGGTGTCCGTGGTGCTCGGCACGTCGGGCGTCGTCTTCGGCGTGCTCGAGCGGTACGAGCCCGACGCCGAGGCGCGCGTGCACGTCTTCTGTCACGCGGTCCCGGGGACGTGGCACGCGATGGGCGTGATGCTCTCCGCGGCCGGCTCGCTGCAGTGGCTGCACGACACGGTCGCGCCGGACGAGTCCTTTGACGCGCTCGTCGCGGAGGCTGCGAAGTGGCCGCCCGGCTGTGAGGGACTGCTGTTCGCGCCGTACCTCGCCGGCGAGCGGACGCCCCACGCCGATCCCGACGCGCGCGGCGCCTTCACCGGGCTGTCGCTGCGCCACGACCGCGGCGCACTCGTGCGCGCGGTGCTCGAAGGCGTCGCGTACGGGCTGCGCGACTCGCTCGAGCTGCTGCGCTCCCTCGGCGTTCGTTCCGAGGTCGGACGCATCTCGGGCGGCGGTGCGCGCAGCTCGCTCTGGCGCGAGATCGTCGCGTCGGTGCTCGACCTTCCGCTCGAGACCGTCGCCGTCGAGGAGGGAGCGGCGTACGGCGCCGCGCTCCTCGCCGGCTGCCGCGACGGGACGTTCGAGGACCCGCGCGCTGCGGCCGAGCGCTGCGTTCGGGTGACCGGTCGCGTCGAGCCGAACGCGTCGTGGGCCACCGCTTATGGCGAGGGCTACGAGCGCTTCCGGCGGTTGTATCCGGCGCTGCGCCCGTTGTGAGGCTCGGCGTCGAGGCGGCGCTCGTCGACGGCACGCTCATCCCGGGCGACGTCAGCGCGCCGCAGAAGCGGATCAGGTCGAGGCGTTCCTCGTGTGTCCACGGTGTGCCGTAGAAGCCTTCGATCACACCGCGGACGTTCACGCGTAGCGGTCGACGATCTCGATCAGCTGCTCGAGGCGCGGCACCGACCGCGTGCGTAGAAGCCCGGTCGGGTCGTCCGCCTCGAGTGTGTTCGTCCACAGCGCGCGCCCCGCGAGGAAGCCCGACGCGCCGCCTCTGCACGCGTTCTCGACCGCGAGCGGGAACTCGTCCTGCGGCACGCCCTGGGAGAGCACGACCCACGGCACCGGGAGCACGTCGGTGATCTCGCGACAGCGCGCGACGACGTCGCCCTGCCGCGGCGCCTGGCACTTGTAGAGCGACGGGCGCGTGGCGCCGAGCTCGCGGGCCGCGTCGACGATCTGGTGGTCCTCCCGCACGACGGGCTCGAGGACGGAAAGCACTCGGTGCCGCGTGGCGAGGGCCACGAACCGCTCGCACATCTCGATGCGCTCGCGGCGGCGGTCGTCGTCGCGCCAGATCACGAGCAGCTTCAGGGCGACGACGCCGTCCGGCACGTCCTCGACTTCGTCGAGCCGCGTGTCCTCGACGATGCCGCCGCGCTCCTGCTCGAGCAGGTCGACGGCCATGATCAGCCCGCGCGGCACGAGCGGCCGCACGTCTTCGAGGAACTGCGGCTCGATGAGGAATCCCGACGCATGCGGTGCAAGCTCGCGCGCGACCGCGGTCTTGAACATCCGCACGCGCTCGTCCGAGTCGTCGAAGCCACGGTCGCGGAACATCGTGCGCAGCGACTCGCGCTGGTCCATCGCGACCATCGCGTAGGTGCCGTTCTCGCGCGCGAGCGCGTTCACGGCGCCACCAGGATCTGCGCGTCAGGATGCTCGTGCACGACGGTTGCCGGCCAGTCGGAATCGAAGCGGTCACGCGCGAGGATGCGCTCGGCGGCCTTGCGTTTGTCCGGCCCGTGCAGGACGAGCCGTAGCCGCCGCGCTTGCATGATCGTGCCGAGACCGACCGAGACGCCACGGGTCGGCACCTCGTCGAGAGACGTCAACTCCGGGAACGTCGCCAGGTTGTCGCGGCGCGTGCTGTCGGCAAGCCGCGCGACACTCGTCATGCCGTCGACCGGCGAGCCCGGCGGCAGGAAGGCGACGTGACAGTCGGAGGCGCCCGCCGCGAGCAGGAACACGTCGATCCCGCCGGCGGCCTCGATTCGCTCGTCATACGCCTCGGGCTCGTCGGGATCGGGGAGCCACACGCGCTCGTCCGGGATGCCGAGCGGCCGCGCGATCTCGCGCAGCCCGAAGCCGCGGCAGCTGTAGTGGGCAGAGGTCGGCGGTACCGGCACGTACTCGTCCATCATCACGATCGTCGTGCCCGAAAGGTCCGCTTCCGACGCGGCGAGCGCACGATAGGTCGAGACGAGGCTCCGGCCGCCGGGGCAACCGAGGAGCTTCGGCCGGAGCTCGGCGATCTCCCGCGCCAGCGCACGGCCGAGGTCGTCCGCGTCGGCGAAGCGGCGGACCTCAGCGGGCACGCAGCTCCTCGCGCACGCGTCGCTTGGCATCGTCGGTCGCGCCGACCGCGTCGAGCGCCGCGAGCACGGCGCCGGCGACCGGCGGCGCATCGGGCACGATCGGGATCGCGCCGCCCGGCAATGCGCTCACGACGCGCTCGTGCAGGAACCCCTCGCCGCGCGCGAGCATCCCGCCGCCGAGGACGACGTCGGCCTCCCGTACGTCGAGGTCGGCGAACGCGCGGCGCACCATCAGGACGATCTCGTTCGCGAGCCGATCGACGAGCGCACGCGCGACGGCGTCTCCGTCGCCGGCCGCTGCGACGACCGCGGCCGCAAGCTCGCCGAGACGCACGTCCCGCTCGCGCCGGTAGTGCACGGCCTCGCCGACCGCGTACGCCGTCGCCAGCCCGAAGTGCGACCGCACGACGTCGACGAGAGCGGTCGCCTCGCCGCGTCCGTCCTCGGCGCGTGCAGCGAGGAAGAGCGCCTCGCGGCCGACGGCCTCGGCGCCGCCCCAGTCGCCGGTCTCCCAGCCGAGCGACGGGTAACGCGCGACGCGTCCGTCCGCGCGCCGGCCGACGCAGTTGATCCCCGCACCGCAGATCACCGCGACCGCGTCGGCCCTGTCGCTACCGGCGCGCAGCAGCGCGAACGTGTCGTTGTCGACGGTCGCCTCGCGCGTCCACGCGCGCGCATCGATCTCGGCGGAGAGCTCCGCGATGTCCTGATCGACGTCGGCGCCACAGAGGAAGAACGCGCCGTGCTCGGCCGGACGATCGAACGCGACGCCGTCGACGAGCGACGCGATCACGTCGACGGCGCCGCCCACACCGAGACCGTGCGAGTTGCTCCCCGGCCCACGCAGCGACGCGATCACCTCGCCGTCGAGCGTCGCGACCGCCAGATCCGTCTTCGTGTTGCCGCCGTCGACGCCGAGAACGACGCCCGCGGTGTCAGACACCGTTTCCTGTCAAGTCGAAGCCGTGACGATTCGGCAACAGCATCTCCACAGCGGTGTCAGACACCGTTCAGCGTCAAGAGCGAGGCGTGCCGATTCTGCGACAAAACGTCAGGCCCACGCGAGGAACTTCCGGTTCGCGTCGATCAGCTTGTCCGCGAGCGTCTCCGCGACCGCGGCCTGGCCGATGAGCGGATGCGCGAGCAGCGCGCGGAAGACGCGCTCGCGGCCGCCGCGCAGTGCCGCGTCCAGCGCGAGCTCCTCGTATGCGGAGACGTGCGTCACGAGGCCGCGCTCGAGCGGGCCGAGCTCGGGCAGCTCGACCGGACGGACTCCGTCGGGCTCCACGTGCGCCGGTACCTCGACGACGAAATCGTCCGGGAGGAACGGCAGCGCGCCGTCGTTCCGCAAGTTGACCACGTGCCGCCCGCGACCGGCCCAGCCGAGCAGGCTCGCGATGAGCTCGACGGCCGCCTCCGAGTAGCCGGCGCCGCCGCGCTGCTTCAGGAGCTCCGGCTTCTCGTCGAGCGTCTCGTCGGCGTACAGGTGCAGTAGCTCGGACTCGATCTCGGACACGACCTCGGCGCGCGACTTGCCGCGCCGCTCGTCCTCGACGACGGCGTCATGGTCGTAGAAGTAGTGCAGGTAGTACGACGGCACGACGCCGAGCCGCTGCACGAGCGGCGCCGGCAGGCCTGTTGCGCGCGCGACGCGGTCTGCGTGCTCGTCGCCGAGCAGCGACGGCAGCACGTCGTCGCCGTCGAGCCGCACGGCGACCTCCCACGTCAGGTGGTTCAGGCCGAGGTGGTCGAGCGCGATCCGCTCGGGCTCGACGTCGAGCACCTTCGCGAAGTGGCGCTGGAAGACCATGGCGGCACTGCAGAGCCCCACCGCCTTATGACCATTGTCGAGCAGCGCTTTCGTGACGATGCCGACGGGGTTCGTGAAATCGACGATCCACGCGTCCGGAGATCGCTCGCGGGCGCGCTCGGCGATGTCGAGCACGACCGGCACCGTGCGGAGCGCCTTCGCGAGCCCGCCGAAGCCGGTCGTCTCCTGCCCGATGCAACCGCACGCGAGGGGCACCGACTCGTCGACCATGCGCGCGGCCTGCCCGCCGACGCGGATCTGGATCAGCACGGCGTCCGCGCCCTCGGCGGCTTCGTCGAGGTTCGTCGTCGCCTGGAGGCGCGTCGGGTGCGCGGCGCGGTCGAGCATCCGCTGTGCGAGCCCCGACACGATGCCGAGCCGCTGCTCGTTCGTGTCGTGCAGGTAGAGATCGTCGACAACCATCAGGTGACGGAGCCGCACGATGCCGTCGATCACCTCGGGTGTGTACGTCGAGCCGGCGCCGACGACCGCGAGCTTCACGCCTCGAGCCGCCCGTAGTCCGCAAGGATGCGCAGGCTCCTGAACGTCCAGACCCCGCGCCACTCGCTGACGGCCGCGACGCTCGGCGGCTCCCACGTGATCGGCCAGCCGCCGTCGTCCTGCTGCCTCGCCTCGAGCGCGTCGAGGTGCCGCTCGATCGTCGCGTCATCGAAGAGGCGGCGCGCGAGCGCTTCGGGATGCGGCGCGTAATCGAGCGGCGTCTTGACGTATCCCTCGGTCGTCGGGTCGAGCGCGACGAGCTCGTCGAGGATCCGCTCGCCCAGCCGTGCGAAGACCTCGTCGGCGCGCGCTCGATCGGGGACGTGCTCGAGGAACTCGAGCGCCGAGATGGCGTCGTCCTGACCGAGGCGATCCAGGTTCGCGAGCGCGCCGAAGACGTACTCGGTCGCCGGCGCGAGCCACTCGTGCTCGACCTCGTGCTTGTGCAGGAGCCCGGCGATCGAGGCGGTCGGATTCGGGTATGCCGCTCCGGACGGCTCCCACCACGGCGCATGCGGCCCCTCGCTGACCGTCGCCAGGACGAAGTCCATGCCGCCTTCCTCGGTCGTCACGGCGACGAGCCAGTCGCACGCGCGCTCGACGATGCTTTCGTCCCAGATGTCGACTTCGTCGAGGATGCGCAGCGCATGCTCGAGTGGCACAGGTTGGCTCGAAGGCCCGCGCAGGTCGGGCTCGAGGGCGTTGCCGAAGCCGCCGTCGTCGTTTCGGTACGCGAGGAGCGCCGTGACGACCGCGTCCGCGGATCCGCCGCCGAAGCGGTGCTCGAAGCGCCGCCGTTCGAGGACGCGTGCCTCGCGCAACATGAACTGATCAGCCGCCGCGAAGTCGACGCTCACAGGCGGTTGCTCCGCGCGATCTCGCCGTAGGCGCGGCCGCTGTCCTTGATCGTTCGCTCGAACGTGTCGTAGTCGACGTGCACGAGCCCGAAGCGCGGCTCGTAGCCCATCGCCCACTCGAAGTTGTCCATCAGCGACCAGTGGAAGTAGCCGCGCACCGGCACGCCTTGCTCGATCGCCTCGTCGATCGCCCGGACGTGATCTCGGATGAACTCGACGCGCCCGGGATCGTGCGGCGCCTCCGGGTAGATCGCACCGTTCTCGGTGATGTAGATCGGAGGCGCGCCGTAGTCGTCGCGCAGGCGCACGAGCAGCTCGGTCAGCGCCCACGGCGCGATCTCGTACCCGCCGCCGGTGAGCGGGTAGTCCATCTGCCGCGCGGACAGAACCTCGTACGGGAGCGGCTCCTTGCCCGGCTTCGCGCGGATCACGCCGCGCGAGTAGTAGTTGACGCCGACGAAGTCGCTGCGCGTCGCCATCTCGTCGAGGTCGCCGTCGCGGACGAAGTCGAGCGGGCCGACCCGCTCCTCCCACAGCCGTCGCATGTCGTCGGGATACGACGCCTTCAACACGGGATCGAGGAACCAGCGGTTGTGGTAGCCGTCGCAGATCGACGCCGCCTCGCGGTCGGCGTCGTCGTCACTCGCCGGGTACGTCGGGAAGACGCTGAACGCGACTCCGACCTCGCCTTCACCCAACTCCCGTGCGGCGCGTCCGTGCGCGAGCAGCATGTGGTGGATCGCGGTCAGCGCACCGCGGAGGTCGCGCTCGCCCGGAGCGTGGAGCCCGTCCGCGTGACCGAGGATGCCGTGCACCCACGGCTCGTTGATCGTGCACCAGCGCGTGACGCGGTCGCCGTACGCGTCGAAGCATGCGCGGGCGTACTCGGCGAAGGCATCGACGGTCGCGCGCGAGCGCCAGCCGCCCTCGTCCTGCAGCGCCCGCGGCAGGTCCCAGTGATAGAGCGTGACGAGCGGTTCGATGTCCTTTTCCAGCAACGCGTCGATCAGGCGGTCGTAATGCGCGAAGCCGCGCGGCTCGCGCTCGCCGCTTCCGCTCGGAAAGAGCCGCGGCCACGCGAGCGAGAGGCGGTACGCGTTCACGCCGAGCTCGGCGATCAGGTCGACGTCCTCGCGCCAGCGGCGGTAGTGGTCGCACGCGTCCGTGCCGAGATCGCCGCTCTCGCCGGCGAAGTCGTCCCAGATCGACGGGCCACGGCCGTCGGCGTCGAGCGAGCCTTCGATCTGGAAGGCCGACGTCGCCGCGCCCCAGAGGAAGCCGTCCGGGAACGTCACGCCGCCAGCATCTCCTCGCACGCGTGGAGCAACACGCCGATCGACCACGCGTGCGACAGCGGCAGCAGCGACCCCTTCGCGCCGAAGCAGTCGGTCTGCAGGTAGCGCTCGGCTGCCATTCCCTTGCGCGCGCCGAAATCGCCGTCTTCCCGCGCGATGAACTGACGGAAGCAGTCGAGGTTCTCGAGCGCGCTCGCGCGGTACGGCTCGCCGAGTCGCATCAGCTCCGGGAGGCAGACCAGCCCGAACGCATGCAGGTGCTGGTTCGGCGGCGAGGCGTTGTCGGCGCCGCGCGTCCTGAAGCCGTGGCGGCCGAGCACGGTGTCCGGCTCGAAGTGCACGTCGTACGTGTAGCGGAACGTCAGCGTCCAGTCGGCCGCACGGCGCGCGTTCTCCCAGTCCTCGAGCGCGGCGAACGCCATGACGGCCACGTAGCCGTCCTCGGAGCTCGGCGCGAGGTCGACGTCCTCCGGCGCGCCGCACCACGTGTCGAACTGCGCGTAGTGAGCGCCCGCGCGTCGCGCCTCGTCGAGGTGGCCGGCCGCGACGAGCGCGGGGATCCACGACATGCCGGCGGTTCCCTCCCACGACAGTGCGTCGCCGGTCTCGAGGCTGTGTGCGGACGGGAAGGCGCCGTCCTCGCGCTGCGTGCGGAGCGCGACGTCCATGTTGCTGCGTGCCGCGGCATGCCACCGCTCGCCGGCGCGGAGCATGAACAGCGTCGCGTCCGCGAGCGTGCGCGCGTGTGCACGACGATGGTCGTGGTGCCAGCCCCACGTCCAGCCGCGGTCGTGCGTCCATTGCGGCCAGAACGTGCCGCCGGGCGCGAGGTTCGACGCGACGTGGTCGAGCACTGCCTCCGCGGCACGCACGTACTCGTCGTTGCCGACCCGGCGGCCGTGCCGCAGGAGCGCGTACGCGTACGGCACGCCGCTGATCCAGGAGACGTGCATCGCGTCGCGCTCGACTGCGCCGCTGAAGTGGGTCGTCTCGACGAGGCGAGGCGGATCTTCGCGGAAGTGCCAGCGGTGGAGCCCCCACGCCGCGAGCTCGGCCGCTTCGGCCACGGACACCCAGGCCGCGTCCGAGGGACTGTCTCTGGGACGTGTCACTTCGCGGCGCCAGTCGCCGTCGCTCTGCCGGAACTCGAGCTCCACCGACTCACCGGGCTGCCAGCGGTGCGTCCGCACGTCCGGCGGCTGCGGCGTGTCGGAGCCGTCGTAGCGCAGCGGCTCCTCGCGGTACGGGAAGTCGAGCCAGATCTGCGGTCGGCCGTCGCGGTACGCGAAGCCGACGCCCGACTGGCCGAGCGGGCGAGCGCTCGCTCGTGATCAGCCCGGCGCCGCGCGCGAAGACGGCGGGCGTCGCACAGCGGTCGGCACGGAACGACCACGAGTCGGATTCCATCCTCGCGACGTCGACGCGGCCCGGCGTGAAGCGCGGGTAAAGGCATGACGACCTCTCCGGACGGTTCTCACCGTAGAAGATGCCCGGAACGAGCCACTGCGGATCGTCGGTCGGGCGCACGTTCAGCGCGACGCGGATTCCGGCGTCGACGGGTTCGTCCCCGGTGTAGCGCACCGTCCGGCCTTCGAACTCGAAGCCGTCCACGGACGAGCCGTCCGGCGCGAGCGCGCTAGACACGAGCATTCCAGCCCTCCTCGCGGAGCGCACCGGCTTCGCGCGCTTCGCCGGGAAGCAGGTCGAGCACGTCGCGGTCGGCGACGATGCCGAGCGCGGCGACGTCGCCCGTGTTGCGAATCGTCGAGCCGACCTCGAGCGTGGTCGGCGGGAGGTCGAGCAACGGCGCAAGGTTCTCGGTGCGCGTCATCACGTAGCGGTTGCGTCCCTCTTCGAGGTCGAGCAGGAACACGTCGTGCGCGAACGCGCCGAGCGACGCGATGATCTCACCGCAGGCCGACTCCGCGACGACGCTGCCGTCGAGGTCGACGAACCGTGCCGGCCCGGTCACGACCGCGCGCGCCTCGGCCTCGCCGCCCCACGCCCACGTCTCGAACCGCGCGCTCGGCGCACCGCGATACGCGCGCGCGACGCCGAAGTAGGCCGGCTTCGGTTCGCCGTGATAGTCGACCGCGGACGTGCACCATGCATTCGGGAACGGCTCATTGAACTGCCACGGGATCACGCCCGCGCCGCGACGGATCGTCGCCTCGACCGCGTAGCGCAGCCCGTCGTACTGGAGCCATTGAGAAGCACGCCGCATCGTGTCGACGCCGCGGATCTCGCCGCCGAAGATCTCCTGCACGAGCGCCGCGTTGATCCACCACGCGCCGAGATGCTCGTAGACCGGGTTCGTGCGGTCGCACGGCCAACGGTGCTTCTCCGCGATCAGCGCCTCGAGCGCCGCGCGGTTCGTCATCCCCTCGACGCCGAACTCGCTGTGCAGCAGCGACGTCCGCGTGTCGTAGTGCTCGGTGTGCTTGCGCAGGCCCTGGTGCTCCCACGGTCCGTGCACGTCCTTGTCGCCGACCGGCGACGTCGGCAGCCATGTGCGCTCCAGGTCGAGCTCGCGAACGACGTCGCGGAGCGCGGCGAGCACCGGCGTCGAATCGTCGCCGTCGAGCTCGTTGCCGCCGCACCAGATCGCAAGCGACGGATGCCGCCGCAGCCGCGGCACGATCTCGCGCGCGTCGGAGACCATCGTCGCGACGAACTCCGGATCGTCCGAAGGCACGCTCTCGATCCCCGAGCTGGACTGGACGAACTCCTGCCAGACGAGGATCCCGAGCCGGTCGCAATGCTCGTAGAACTCGTGGCTCTCGATCAGGCCGCCGCCCCACACGCGCAGCAGGTTGACGTTCGCGCGCGCGGCGAGCGCCAGCAGGCGCTCGAGCTTCTCGGGCCGCGGCACGCCGCAGAGCACGTCGAGCGGCACCCAGTTCCAGCCGCGGATCGGCATCTCCACGCCGTTGACGCGGAAGCGGTAGTCGTCGAGCTCGATCGTCCGGAAGCCCACCTCGAACTCGCCGGCGCGGTAGAGGCGCTGCTCGCCCATGCCGTTCGGCCACCAAAGCTCGGGCGACTCGACGCGCAGCAGCGTCTCACCGTCAGCCTCGACCGTGCCGACGCCGTCGCGCAGCGTCACGACCGGGAACACGTCGGGCGGCGGATCGAAGACAACCGGACGCCAGATGCCCTGGTGGATCAGCCGCGGACAGAAGTCCCACCCGTAGCCCATGCGGCTCTTGTGCGCTCGCACGCGACTCGTGCGCCCGACCTGCGCCTCGCTCTCCGGCGCCGCGTGCACCGCGACCGCGAGCAGGTGCTCGCCCCCGGGAACGTCCACGCGAAACGGCGTGAACGCGCCGACGTGGTGCGCCACCTCCTCGCCGTCGACGAAGACCGTTGCTTCGTGGTCGACGCCGCCGAACTCGATCGTCACGCCCTCGACGCGCGCGCGATACAACCACGTGCGCTCGGCGACCCACTCGGCCAGCCGGCTGTTCCGCTCGAAGTACGGGTCGGGCAGCTCGCCCGCACGTACGAGGTCGTCGACGACGCTGCCCGGCACCCGCGCGGGCAGCCAGCCCGGCGCGTCCCACGGCTTGTTCACGTGCCAGCGCCACTCCTCGCCGAGCCAGCCCTTGAACTGCCAGCTCACCACTCGAGCAGATCGGTCTCCCGCATCTCTTCGCCCCTGACGACGAACGTCTTGATCTCGTTCGCTCCGAAGTCCGATTCGATCACGCGGCCGAGGATCTCAAAGCGCGCGTGCGAGGCGCGACCCGCGGTCTCGTACGCGCGGACGACGAAGCCGTCGCCGTCCTCGGCGCCCTTGACCGCAATCAGGACCGCGTCGCCGCCGCCGTCGTCGCCGTACGACCCGCGCTGCGACAACGGCCCTTCGTGGAACGTCTCGATCAGCCCGAATGCGGGCTGGTTGAGCTCGATCGCACGTCGCACGACGTCGGCGTCGCGCCGATCGCCCGCGTGCGGGATGAGGCGCACGTTGAAGGTCTGCTGCCCCTGATCCATGTACGCGTAGTCGCCCTCGTCCTCGAGCTCGCGCGGGTCGTGCCAGGCCCAGACCGGGCTGCGCACGGCGCTGATCCCTATATCTCCGCCACGCACGTCGTAGCCGTATTTCGCGTCGTTCGCGACGGTCAGACCGCGGTCGGCGCCGGAGACGTCGGCCCAGGACTGCCCCGGCTCCTCGTCGCCGCCGGCCTGCCGCTCGATGAAGCCGTACGGCGTCTCGAACGTCGCCGTGTCGGTCTCCACGGACGTCGGGTAACGCAGCTTCAGCAGCGCGAGCCGCTCGCGCCAGTCGATCGTCACGCGCACGTCGACGTAGGGCGCTTCCGCGGCGAGGATGTAGTCCTCCCGCAGCGTCGAGTCTCCGTAGCGGCTCTCGACGCGCACGATCGAGCGCACCGGCCCGTTCTCGAGCAGCCGCACCGACTCGCAGTCGAACTCGCCCGCCTCGTCGTCGAACGCGACGACGGCGTGGCCCCAGGTGTCGCTGCGGTCGTTCACGACGACGGCGTGCTTCGCGTCGGGCGCCGCAAGATCGACGCCGGTCGCCTTGGGCACGAGCTTCGCGATGCGACCGGTCGACTCGTCGAGCTCGAGCAGCACGTGCTCGTTCTCGAGGCGCGTGTCGCTCGCAGGCGGCGCGTCCGACTCCACCGCGCCCTTGCAGATGCGGTACACGCGGTAGCCGAGCGGCGGCACCTCGACCGGGAACGCGAGCCGCGCGCGCAGGCCGCTCATCGTCGTCAGCGAACGCGTGACCTGCATCGGCACGGGCCGACCCTCGTCATCGACGACGCTCGCTCCCTCTTCGCGCATCCACGTGTACTCGACCTCCTGCGTCGTGCGCAGCGGCCACGGGTGCGGGTTGAAGATGACGACCGGTCGCGTCTCGACCTCCTCCTGCTCGATGTGGATGCGCCGCGCGACCGACTGCACGGCCGCGTTGAACGCGTCAGCAGCCAGCGACGACGCGTGCCCGAGCTGGTCGCGCGCGTCCTCGTACGCGGGCTCGATCGCCGTGCCGGCGAGCGTGTCGTGGAACTGGTTGAAGAGCACGAGCTTCCACGCGCGCGTGAGGTCGTCCAGCGGGTAGTCGCGGAAGCCGAGCGAATCCGCGATCGCGCACCACTTCTCCGCGCGGAGCAGCAGGTTCTCCGCGCGGCGGTTCCAGCGCTTGATCCCGGAATGGGTCGTGTAGCAGCCGCGCGAGTGATGCTGCAGCTCGCCGCGCAGCGTCGGGATCTCGCCGTTCGCGTCGACGCCGTCGAAGAAGCGGCGCAGCGAGCTGGGCTCGAGCCGCGGCAGGTCGCCGCGCTCGTTGAGCCGCTCGATGCACTCGAGGTTCGCGATCGTCGGGCCGCCGCCGTGGTTCCCCACGCCGTAGAACACGGCGTAGTCGTCCGTGCTCGCCGGTAGGGACGCGATCGCCTTGTCCACGTGCTCGCCGATGTCGTCCTTCGGCGCGCAGTACTCGTGCGGGATGCGGTACGCGAGCACGCGCGAGCCGTCGGCGGCCTCCCAGCGGAAGAGCGGCGTGTCGAACGGCAGCTCCTTCGGCCCGGGACGCAGGAAGACGTACGAGTCGGCGCCGCTTCGCGCAAGGATCTGCGGGATCGTCGCGTTGTGCCCGAACGAGTCGATGTTGGCGCCGGTCGTCGCCGTGATGCCGAACTTCTCGCGCAGGTACCGCTGGCCGTACAGCGCCTGGCGCACGAACGACTCGCCGCACGGGATGTTGCAGTCCGGCTCGACCCACCAGCCGCCGATGATCTGGAAGCGCCCCTCGGCGACGCGTGCGCGGATCTGCTCGAAGAGCTCCGGGTCGCTCTCCTCGATCCACTCGAAGAAGAGCGACGAGTCGCACGTGAAGACGAAGTCCGGGTACTCGTTCATCCGGTCGATCGCCGACTGGAAGGTCGCGCGCACTTCCTGGTAGCCCTCGGGCCACTGCCACAGCCACACGGGATCGATGTGCGCGTTGCCGATCATGTGGATGACGCCGCGCTCGCTCATGCGGCTGCCCACTCGTCCACGCGGTCGACGATCACGTGCATCAACAGCAAGTGCATCTCCTGCACCCGCGCCGTGGACCCCGACGGCACGACGAGCGCGACGTCCGCGTGCTCCGCGGCCGGCAACCCGTCGCCGCCGGCGAAGAGGATCGTCTTCGCGCCGGCATCGCGCGCCGCGCGCAGCGCGCGCACGACGTTCTCCGAGCGCCCGCTCGTCGTATAGCCGATCGCCACGTCTCCGTCGTGCGCGTGCGCCTGCACCTGCCGCGCAAAGACGTCCTCGAACGAGTAGTCGTTCGCGATGCACGTGACGACCGAGGGATCGACGCTGAGCGCGATCGCGGCGAGGGGACGCCGCTCGCGCTTGAACCGACCGACGAGCTCGCCCGTGATGTGCTGCGCATCGGCTGCGCTGCCGCCGTTTCCGAACGAGATCACGCGCCCGCCGCACTCGTACGCCGCGACGATCAGCCGCGCGGCCTCGTCCGCCGCGGGAAGAAGCTCCGGCATCTGCGCGAGAAGCTCACCGTGCTCCGCGAACGCTTCGGACATCCGCGGCAACGTACACGACGCTCAGCGCCTGCTTCGGCGTCTGCGCCAAGCCTCACAACAGACGCTCGTACGCGATCGCCGCGGCGCCGACGACGCCGACCGTGTCGCCGAGCTCGGCCCCGACGACCTCGAGCGAGCGCGCGACCGGCCCGATCACCTGCGCGCGCACCTGCTCGCGCACCGGCCCGAGCAGCTGCTCGCCTTCGCGGCTCACGCCGCCGCCGATCACGACGCGCTCCGGCTCGAAGACGTTCGCGAGCGACGCGATTCCGCACGCGAGCGCCTCGCAGGTCTCGTCCCAGACCCGCTTCGCAACGGCGTCGCCCGAGCGTGCGGCGCCCGCGACGCCGGACGCCGTCTCGACGTCCAGCCCAGCCTCGCGCGCGCGCTCCGCGATCGACGTGCCGGACGCGTACGCCTCGAGACAGCCGCGCCGGCCGCAGCCCTTGCAGCGACGTCCGCGCCAGTCGACCGTGACGTGCCCGAGCTCGCCGCCGTTGCCCGTTCGCCCACGGAAGACGCGTCCGTCGAGGATGACGCCCCCGCCGACGCCGGTCGAGACCGTGAGGTAGACCATGTTGCGCGTCCCGCGCCCGGCGCCGAAGCGGTGCTCCCCCGCCGCCGCGGCGGTCGCGTCGTTGTCGAGCACCGCGGGCAGCCCGAACTCGGCCGAGGCGAGCTCCACGATCGGCACGTCCGTCCAGCCCGGCAGGTGGAGCGGTGCGACCAGCACCCCGAGCCGCGAATCCAAGGGCCCGCCGCAGCCGATTCCGACCGCAGCCATCGCGGCGCCCGACGCGTCCGCCGCCTGCCGCCCGAGAGCGAAGAGCCGCCGCAGCCCATTCTCCGGCCCGCGCGCAGCCTCCGTCGGCGCGACGACGAAGCCCTCGACCCGCCCCTCCGCATCGACGACCCCGGCGGCGAGCTTCGTGCCGCCGATGTCGAGCCCGAGAACGGGCGCAGCTATCCCTTCTTGCCCTGGACCGCGATGCCGCGGATGAAGTACTTCTGGAACGCGGCGAAGAGGATGATCATCGGCAGGATCAGCAGGAACGTGCCGGCCATGATCACCTGGTAATCGCCCTCGCCGCCGCCGCCGGCGTTGAACCGGTCGAGCAGGATCTTCATGCCGAGCGGCGCCGTGAAGAGCGCCTGGTCGCGCAGGTAGATGAGCGGCGTGATCAGGTCGAACCACTTCGCCTGGATCTCGAAGATGAACGTGACGATGAGCGCCGGCTTCGCGAGCGGCAGCGCGATGCGGCGGAACATGGAGCAGTAGCCGTCGCCGTCCATGCGCGCAGCCTCGAAGTAGTCGCGCGGGATCCCCATGAAGAACTGTCTCTGCAGGAAGATGTAGAACGCGCTGCCGAACATGTTCGGCACCCAGAGCGGGTACTGCGTGTTCGTGCCGATGTGCGGCAGGATCGGGTGCGCCATCGTGAACTTGCCGATGTGGTTCCAGAGCAGGTAGACCGGGATCATCGTGACTTCGCCCGGCAGCATCAGCGTCGCGAGCAGGACCCCGAAGAAGAAGTTCCGGAGCGGGAAGCGGAAGTACGCGAAGGCGAACGCGACCAGCGCGCTGGCGAACGTCGTGAGCGCCGCGCCGAGGCAGCTGATCCAGATGCTGTTCCACATCCAGCGCGCAACCGGCGCGACGTTGAAGAGCTTCTGCGGCGCGGGGCTCGGGATGGCCTTACCGCTGAAATTCCACGACCAGTGTTGCGGCAGGAACGCGTTGTCGAACGTCTCGCCGCGCGGCTTGAACGCCGCCGCCGCGAGCCACTCGAACGGGTAGAGGAAGAGGATCGCGAGGCCGATCAGCAGCAGGATGAAGAAGGCCTTGACGATCCAGCTCGCGTCGGGCCGCGACCGGTACCACGGCCCCTGCTCGCGGACGGTCGGGAGCGGCGCGGCCGCGCCCGCCGTGAGCGGAGGCGGAGCGTTCTGCTGCGTGCCGACGCTCATCGAGACGACCCCTGGTAGTAGACGAAGCGGCGGCTGACGAGGATGTTGATGAGCGTGATGACCATGCTGATCGCGAAAAGCAGCCAGGCCATCGCGGAGGCGAAGCCCATGTTGAAGAACTCGAACGCGTTCTTGAACAGGTAGATCGAGTAGAAGAGCGCCGCCTCGGGTTGCGAGCCGCCCGCGCCGAAGTACGCGGTGTACGCCTGCGTGAACTGGTTCAGGCCCGCGATTGTCAGGATGATGAAGACGAAGAAGAGCGCGGGGCTGATCATCGGCAGCGTCACGTCCTTGAACCGGCGCCATCTGCCGGCGCCGTCCATCGAGGCCGCCTCATAGAGATGCTTCGGCACGCCGTAGAGCGCGGCGAGCAGGATCACCATCGTGCCGCCGCACGCCCAGATGTCCATGATCGCGATGCTCGGCTTGATCCAGTGCGGGTCGGTCGTCCAGTAGGGGCCCTGGATGCCGATGAAGCCGAGGGCGCGGTTGACGATGCCGACGGTGCCGTTGAAGAGGAAGAGGAGCATGACGCCGATCGCCACCGGCGGCGTGATGTGCGGGAGGTAGAAGATCGTGCGGAAGGCGCCGGCGAGCTTCTCCGTCACGCGCATGAGGAGCATCGCGAGCAGCGAGCGCGACGATGATCTTCCCCGGCACCATCATCACGGTGTAGATGAAGGTGTTCTTCAACGACGCCGTGACCTTCGGGTCGTTGAGCAGCTGGTGGTAGTTCTTGAGGCCGACGGTCTTCGTCGGCTCGAGGCCGGCGATCTGCTGGAGGCCGTAGTTCGTGAAGGAGTAGTAGAGGCTGAAGAGCATCGGCCCCAGCGTGAGGACGAGGAAGCCGAACAGCCACGGCAGGATGAACAGGTACGCGACCCACGTCTCGCGTTCCTTGAATCCGGCAAACCAAAGGCGGGTCCTCGAAGGGCCCGACGCCTTGGATCGCACCGCGACGCTCGTCACCGCGTCGGGATTATTGCTTGTTGCCGATGCTCTAAACCGTGTCGGGCTCCCGAGGGAGCCCGACACGATCTTCGATTCATTCCGCGGCGCTCGTCAGGAGCCCGCGAATACTCCGGTGCTACTTGTTCGCGTTGATTGCCGCCTGAGCTTCCTTCTGGGCCTGGTTCAGCGCCGCGCTCACCGACTGCTGAGCCCGCGAGGACGCGGTTGATCGCGTTCGTGTAGGCATCCACGAACTGCTGCCCGCCGGGGTTGGCCGGGAGCTCGAAGCCGTACTTCGACGCGTGCACGAGGGTCTGCACGGCCTTGTCGAACTGCGGATGACCGAACGACTGGTACACGTCGTTGTAGATCTTGGCGTCCGCGACCGAGTTCGCCGTGTAGAGCCCGGTGAACGTCGAGTGCGACGCCTTGCGAGCCGCCTCGCGGGTCTTCGCCGCGGCGAGCCACGCGTTCACCGACGTGACGGCCTTCATGTACGCACAGCGCGTCGGCCTTGTTCTTCGAGCCCTTCGGGACGACCCATGCGTTGCCGCTGAAGTACGTGATCGGGCCGCCCTTGCGGTTCTGGAAGAACTTGGCGACGAGGTCGACGTTCGGCGAGTTGTTGGAGAACACGTTGTAGATGAAGCTCTCCATCGGCCAGAACGCGAGCTGGTCCTTCACGAGCGGGTTCTGCGCGCCGAAGAAGTCGAACGTGTCGCGGAACGACTTGAACTTGTTCCAGCCGCCCTCCGCGTTGATGATCGACACGGCGTAGGTCAGCGCCTGCTTTGCATGCGGCGTGTTCAGCTTCGCGTGCAGACCGTCCTTCGAGATGATGTCGTCACCGAACCACCTGACCCAGAGCGGGAAGAACTCCGGGATCTTCGGGTCGAACCCGATGCGGGTCAGGTCGCCGCTCCCGTTCCTCTTCGTCAGCTTCTTCGCCGTGGCGAGCAGCGCCGCCTTGTTCTTCGTCTGAGCCGCGCTGATCGGCACACCCGAGTCCTTGAACGCGCTCTGGTTCACGATCAGCGTGATCTGGTTCGTGAACTCGGGCAGGCCGTAGACGTGGCCCCGGTACGTCATCGCGTTCATCGCCCCGACGCGGTACTGCTTCTTCACCGACTTGACGCAGGAATCCATCGGCTGAAGGACGCCCTTCGACGCGTACTGCGCGACGCGCGGGCGGCTCATGCGGACGAGATCGGGCACGTCGCCCGAAGCGAGACGCGCAAGGAAGACCTGATCGTTGAAGTCGCCGGCGGGACGCTGGATCGACGTCCCCGAGCAGGACGCCGGCCGCATACTTCGCCCGGTTCTCCTGCACGTCGTCGCCGGGCCCGTAGCCGTAGATGTTGAGCGTGCCTGCGCCCGACTTGTCCGAGCGCGCGATCGCCGAGGTGGCGACGATCGCCGAGAGCGCCGCGGCGATTGCGAGCAGCACCGCGAGACGCTTCCTGTGACCCTCCATATTGATCCTCCGGTTAATCAGATAGGTGCGCCGGGGAGTCGGCGCTCTGGCACGAAACCACAATTCCACTGCGTGGCGCATAGCCACTTTAGCCCAGTTTTACAAGCGATAAACGCCTCGGGGCCGGAACCTTTACAGACGGATTTACCTAACTTTTCCTGCCGAATGGCGTTGCACGACCGCAAGCCTGGACCGCCACGGCCAGAAGCTTGGATTCGCTCCCGCAATCATGGCGCCGGCGCCCCAGTCGACGTGTTCCTCCGCCCCGTCCCGGAAGATCGGAGGGTCGGCCGGATCCCGGTACTGGAAGAGCACGTTCCGCCGCGTGCGCGTGCTGCGATTCACGCCCGAGCCGTGGATCGTGAGGTAGTTGAAGAAGAGCACGTCGCCCGCGGCGGCCGGGCAGGCGACGCCGCTCTCGAGCGAGTAGTCCAGCGTCTTCGACTCGCCGCTCGCCTCGAGCGGGCCGAGGCGGTGCGAGCCCGGGACGACGTGGAGGCAGCCGTTCTCCTCGTCGGTGTCGTCGAGATGCACGCTCGCGGCGAGGACGGAGTGGCGCTCGTGCGGAAAGTACGGATAGTCCTGGTGCATCGGAAACGGAGCGCCCTGCTCGGGCGGCTTCACGAGCATCTTCGTGTGGTGCAGCTGCACGTTCGGCCCGATCAGCTGCGTGAGCACCTCGACGAGGCGCGGGTGAGCGACCATCCGCGTGAAGACGCCGTCGTGATACGTCAGGTCGTGGAAGCCCTTCAGCTGGAGCGACGGGTCGACGCCCGCCCAGGTGTGGCTCTTGTCGTGCGCGGTGGCGGCCACGGTCTCGAGGATGCGTCCGATCGCGTCGCGCATCTCTTCGACTTCGTCCTGGTCGAAGACGCTGCGCACGAGGACGTAGCCGTTCTCGCGGTAGCTGTCGGCCTCGGTGCTCACGGGCGTCGATCCTTCCAGGCCGCCCACGCCCTGCGCAGCGCCGCGTAGTCGTCTTCCTCGAGCTCTTCGCCGGTGGAGTCGATGTGCGTGGCGTAGTAGAGCGACGGCACGCCGGTCTCCGGCTTGCGCTCGAGGAACGCGCGCCACTCGCGCTTGTTCGGCATGCGCCAGTCGTCCGTGTCGATCGGGAGCTCGGGGCACGCGGCGCGCACGATCTCCGCGCGCGCGGTCATCTGCTCGACGACGTCGCCGCCGATGATGTCGTTGAGGCGGATCATGTCGGTCACGTCGACGAAGCTCGGGTGCGGCGTGTGCGTGATCACGAGCGCGTCCGGCTTCGCCTCCTTCGCGGCCGCGTAGACGATCGACAGAAGCTCGTGGAGCAGCGCGATGCCCGAGCTGCCGCCGGTCGCCGTGAGCGCGATGCCGGTCGGGGTGCGCGCGGTGAAGTCGACCTTGAGGCCGTCGGCGTCGAGGCCGCCGGGGCCGAGCATCGCCATGACGATCTGTCGAAGCTGCACCCGCGCTGTCTCGTTGTCCGGGTCGACCGCGACGGGGTCGCCGTCCGGGTTCGTGATGCAGAGCTCGGCCGGCAGGCCCTCGGGATCCCACGCCTTCCACCAGAGGAGGACGTGCTGGCCGCGTGCGTGCCGCTCCGCGATCCAGGCTCGGAGGTCGGGCCACTTCGCCGCGTCCGGCTCGTTGCCGCCGTACGTGGCCTGCCACTTGTCGTCGAGGACGATCGTGCCGGGGACGAGGCCGTGCTCCTCGAGGTGTGCGAGGAAGCCGTCGTAGCGTTCCTGCGTCGCGTAGTCGCGCGCGAGGCCGCCCTCGACGAGCTCGAGGCGGCACTGCGCGCCCCAGCCGCAGAAGATCGGCTCGCGCCACCACGCCGGCGACTCGCGCGGCAACGGCTCCGGCGCCGCACCGCGCGCGGTCAGGTCGTCTCGGTGTCGGCGGAGCCCCACCTGCGGGTCGGGCACGTGCGGCGTGACGACGAGCGTCGGCGTCGCGAACTCGCCGTCGACGCTCGTTCGGCCGTCGTAGTCGAGCTTCAGCGAGAAGCCGTTCACGGTGCTCTCCAGCGCGAGCTCGGCGAAGCGGAGGTCGGCGACCGGCGCCGAGACGCCGAGGTCGAGCCACGTCGTCCCGTCGCCGAGCGCGACGTAGAGCGGCGCCGGCGTGAAGAGCCAGCGGCCGCGGCCGGGCTCGCCGTCGCCGACGACGCCGATCAGCGTGCCCTCCGCGAGCGGCCGGACATGGCCGGCGCCGTCCTCGGGGCTCGGCGTGAAGAGCGTCTGCAGCGGGCTGCGGCTCGAGACATGCCCGAGCGGCGCGCCGTGGATGAGCGAGCGCCCGCCGAGGAGCCGCACGTCCGCGATCGCGCCGTGCCCGTCCACGAACGACTGCACCTCGACGCAGGTGTCGAGGCAGCGGAGCTCGAGCCACGCGCGCTTCCAGAGCGTCGAGCGGCGCTCGACCACGAACGTGGCGTCGCCCTGCTCGGCAGGCGAGACGGCGAGCGTCTCGTCGACGGCGTCGACGGTGTCGACGGCCGCAAGAAGCGAGAGCGTGAGCAGCAGCTGTCCGTCCGTCGACGCGAGCGTCGCGTAGCGGCCGTTCGGCGCGAGCTCGAGGCGGTACACGTCGTTCGCGAGCGTCAACGGACGTACACGAGCGCCTCTGCCTGCTGTCCGAACCGCGTCTCGCCGACGGTCAGGTCGGCGGCGATCCGCCCCGAAGCCGCGCCGGCCTCGACCTCGAACGTGACGACCGCCTGGCTACCGGCGTCCAGCTCGACGTCATGCGTGTCGGGCTCCGCGCTCCAGCCGCCCGGCAGCACGAGCCGAACGGTCGCGGTCTCGCGCTGCTCGAACGGGTTGCGGACGGTCACGTCGAGCGAGACCGTGCCGCCCGGCGCGACCGTCGACCGGTACGGCTCGATCCACGCGCCGAAGCCGCGCTCGCCGAAGCTCTCCGCCGGCAGCAGCTCGTCATGCAGCTCGGCAAGGCGGTGAGCGTCGGCGACGAGCGCGTCGATGTAGCCGCCCTCGACCGCGTGCGGGAAGAAATGCCCGCCGAGCAGCAGGTCCGGCCGCACGCGACGCAGCAGCTCGCCGGTCCGGATGAAGTCGCGCCGCGCGAAGCGGTTGCGGTACTGGTAGTTCAGCGTCGTCGGCGAGTACTGGTCTCCGATCGCGAGGACGCGGCGACCGTCGACCTCGAACGCGACGGCGCACGCGAAGTAGGTGTGGCCGGGGAGCGGATAGACCGTCAGCTCGTACTCGTGCCAGGCGATCGGCGTCTCGAGCGGCAGCGCGCGGTCGACCCGGATCGGCTCGGGCCAGAGGCACGGCAGGTCGAAGCGCTTCGGGTCCTCGAGCACGGGCACGACGTGTTCCGCCGTCCAGACCTGCGCACCCTTGACGTCTCGGATCAGGTTGAGCCCGGCGACGTGGTCGTCGTGGAAGTGCGTGACGACGACCGCCTCGACGTCGAGGCTTTCGAGCGACCACAGCAGCGGCCGGCGCCACGTTGCCATGTCGTAGCCGAAGTCGATGCCGAGCGCTGTCCCGCTCTCCGAGCGGAGCAGGTACGTGCTCGCGAACGTCGTCCGGTTGCGCAGGAGGTGCGGCGTGATCTCCTCGAGTGGGCTCGCGAGCCGGTCCTCGACCCCCGACGGCTGGCCGAGGCGAAGCGCAATGAGCTCCCCGAGGCGCGAACGCACGCGCGCGAGCGCGCCGGGCGGGTCCTCGATCGCGTCGCCGTGCGCGGGCAGCAGGATGTCGGGCTCGAGCGCCGCGAGCGTCGCGCACGAGACGATCGTCGACTCCTGCCCCTCGACGCCGCTGTACGACCACTGCGTCGCCGCAAGCGACCAGACCATCCCGTCGCCGTAGACGAGGTCGCCCGTGAAGGCGAGCTTGCGGCCGTCCGCTTCGATGACGTAGGCCACAGACCCGGGCGTGTGCCCCGGTGTCGGCAGCGTCAACACGTCGATGCCGCCGACACGCATTGTCCGGTACTCGGCGACCGTGCCCGTGACCGGAACCGACTCGAGCAACGAGAAGCGGTCTTCGCGCAGGTCGTAGTCGATGTCGATCGGACGCCGCAGCCAGTGCCCGGACGCGTCCGCGATCAGCTCGGCGTCGAAGGGCGGCGCCCAGATGCGAATCCCCGCGTCCGCCGCACGGCGGAGGCCGCCGAGCGAGTCGCGGTGGTGGTGCGTCAGCAGGACGTCGGTGACCCGTTCCACGCCGAGCGCGCCGAGGTGGTCGAGCACGTCACCGTCGCCGAAGTCGACGAGCACCGCGTCGGCTCCCGAGCGCAGGACGTAGACGTTGCACGTGTCGCGGAAGAGCGACACGCCGGGCGACACCGCAGTCGGCTGCGACCCCTCGCGCATTGCCGGAGTATGCAGCGGCGGCGCGATTCGTTCGCGCGGCTACCGGGTAGTGTTTCGCCGCCTTGGGAGAAATCGTTCTCGACCACGTCGTCAAGGAGTTCGCCGGTGGGGTGCGCGCCGTCGACGACGTCGATCTGACGATCGGAGAGGGCGAGTTCATGGTGCTGGTCGGCCCGTCCGGCTGCGGGAAGACGACGCTCCTCCGTTCGATCGGCGGCTTGGAGAAGGTGACGGGCGGCCGGATCCTGATCGGCGAGCGCGACGTGACGCGGCTCGAGCCGGCCGACCGCGACCTGGCGATGGTCTTCCAGAACTACGCGCTCTACCCGCACATGACCGTGCGGAAGAACCTCGGCTACGGACTCCGTGTCCGGAAGACGCCGAAGCCGGAACGCGAACGGCGCGTCAACGAGGTCGCGAAGATGCTCGGGCTCGAGGAGCTGCTCGACCGGCGTCCCGGCCAGCTCTCCGGCGGGCAGCAGCAGCGCGTGGCGATGGGCCGCGCGATCGTGCGCGAGCCGCAGGCGTTCCTCATGGACGAGCCGCTGTCGAACCTCGACGCGAAGCTCCGCGTGACGATGCGCACGTCGCTGCAGCACCTGCACGGGCGCCTCGGTACGACGACGATCTACGTGACGCACGACCAGGTCGAGGCCATGACGCTCGGCCAGCGCGTCGCCGTCATGCGCGACGGCAAGGTGCAGCAGGTCGACGAGCCGCAGGTTCTCTACGACGAGCCCGTCGAACACGTTCGTCGCCGCGTTCATCGGCTCGCCCGCGATGAACCTCGTCGAGGCGCACCTCGACGACGACACCGTCACGTTCGGAGCACACAAGATTCCGCTCGACCGCAGCCATCGGCCGCGTGGAACGGTGAACGGCGAGGTCATCCTCGGCATCCGGCCGGAGGCATTCGAGGACATCGCCTTCGCGCCCGAAGGCCTGCCGACGCTCGACGTGGAGGTCGCCGTGCTCGAGGAGCTCGGTTCAGACGCGCACGTCTTCTTCCCCGTCCAGGCGCAGCAGGTCCTGATCGAGGACGCGATGACCGATCAGCCGGAGGACGAGACGACGCTCCTCGCCGACGAGAAGGAGCGCTCGCTCTTCGTCGCGCGCGTCGACGCACGGACGGACGCGCGGATCGGCAGCACGATTCGTCTCGCCGTCGAGCCCTCGCGCCTCTACTTCTTCTCGCCGGACACCGGCGAGAGCCTGACGAACGGCGTCGCGGCCTAGCCGCTTCTTGATCCCACACCTCGACTACACGCGCCGTCGTTTGCTACAGACGTCGCGCCGGCTGCGTGCGCTGATCCATGCGCAGACCCGGGGCGTGGACGCGCTACTCGTCTCGCCGCGCGTCGACCGCATCTCCTGGGACGAAGCGCAGGCGCTCGAGTATCGGCCGGTCGAGCTCGGCGAGCGCTTCGGCCCGCTCTGGGCGACGTACTGGTTTCGCGGGCGCGCCACCGTTCCCGAGGAGTGGCGCGGCGAGCGCGTCGACCTGCTCTGGCGCTCGAACAGCGAGGCGGCGCTCTGGCTCGACGGGCGCGTGGCCGGCGGGCTGAACCAGCACCACGGCGATGCCGTGCTCGTCGACGACGCTTCGCCGGGCGCGCTCGAGTTCCAGGTCGAGGTCGCGTGCAACGGGCTCTTCGGCGCGCAGACGTCCGCGGTCGAGCTGACGCAGTGCGAGCTCGGCGTGTTCGACGCCGACGCGTGCAGGCTCGCGTTCGACTTCGAGGTGCTGCGTGCGCTCGAAGCGCACGAGGCGACCGATCCGACGCTCGCGGGCGACCTCCGCGGCCGGCTTTCGGACTTCGCCGACGCGTGGGAGCACGACGCCGACGCGGCGCGCCCGATCCTCGAAGAGCTGCTCGAGCGTCACAACGGCAGCGTGACGCACGAGATCGCCGCCGTGGGGCACGCGCACATCGACACGGCGTGGCTCTGGCCGCTCGCGGAGACGTACCGCAAGATGCTGCGCACGTTCAGCACGCAGGTGCGGCTGATGGACGAGTACCCGGACTACCGATTCGCGTGCTCGCAGGCGCAGCAGTACGCGTGGATCAAGGAGCGCAACGCGGATCTGTGGGAGCGCATCCGCGCGAAGGTCGACGCGGGGCAATTCGTTCCGGTCGGCGGGTCTTGGGTGGAGCCGGATCTGAACATCCCGTCGGGCGAGTCGCTCGTGCGGCAGCTCCTGTACGGGCAGCGGTTCTTCGAGCAGGAGCTCGGCGCGCGCTGCACGGAGTTCTGGGCGCCCGACGCGTTCGGCTACAACGGCCAGCTGCCTCAGCTCATGCGCTCGGCGGGGCTGACGCGCTTCTTCACGCAGAAGCTCTCGTGGAACCGGTTCAACAAGCCCGCCCAGCACACGTTCGTGTGGCAGGGCGTCGACGGCAGCGAGGTGCTCGCGCACTTCCCGCCGGCGGACACGTACAGCAGCACGGCGGACGTCGGCGACCTGCTGAAGACGGCGCGCGAGAGCAAGAGCTTCGACCATTCGCGCACGAGCCTCCTCGTCTTCGGCCACGGCGACGGCGGCGGCGGGCCGACGCGCGAGATGCTCGAGACGCTCGCGCGGGCGCGCGACCTGCAGGGGCTGCCGCGCACGCGTCAGGTCGCGCCGGCCGAGTTCTTCGACGCGCTCGACGCCGAGCCGCGCCCGCGTCCCGTCGTCGTCGGCGAGCTGTATCTCGAGTACCACCGCGGCACGTACACGACGCAGGCGCGCGTCAAGCACGGGAACCGTCGCGCCGAGCAGGGCCTGCACGACGCGGAGTTCCTGTCGGTCGTACGCGGTGGCGACTATCCACGCGAAGAGCTCGAGCGCTTGTGGAAGCTGCTCCTGCTGCAGCAGTTCCACGACATCCTCCCCGGCTCGTCGATCCGGCTCGTCTACGAGGATGCGGAGCGGGACTTCGCGGAGATCGAGAGGGGCATCGCGGCGCTGACCGGCGAGGGCTCGACACCGGTGAACACGGTCGGCTTCGAGCGGCGCGACGTCGTCGGCGATCGCATGGTCGAGGCGGCCCCGTATGCGGCCGCGCGCGACGTCGAGCCCGACGACGAGGTACGCGTGGACGGGCTCACGCTCGAGAATGCGCACCTCCGCGTGACGCTTTCGCCGGACGGCTCGATCGCGAGCGTCGTGCACAAGGCGACCGGCCGCGAGACGCTCGCGGCTCCGGGGAACCGACTCGAGCTCTACGACGACCGGCCCGTCGACTTCGACGCCTGGGACATCGACCCGTACACGCTCGCTACTCGGCGCAACGCACAGCCGGCGGAATCGCACGAGGTCGTCACGGCGACGCCCTTGCGCGCGGAGGTCGCGTTCGAGCGTGCGCTCGGCGAGGCAAGCCGCGTGCGGCAGGTCGTCCGCCTCGACGCCGGCTCGTGCCGGCTCGAATTCCACACAACGGTTGACTGGCACGAGTCGCACACGCTCCTGAAGGTGTGCTTCCCACTCGCAGTGCGCTCGCCGAACGCGACATACGAGATGCCCTTCGGGTACGCCGAGCGCCCGACGCACTACTCGACGTCGTTCGACCGTGCCCGCTACGAGGTGCCGGGCCACCGCTGGGCCGACCTGTCGGAGCACGGCTTCGGTGCGGCGGTGCTCACGGACTCGAAGTACGGCTACAGCTGCTACGGCGGCGAGTTGCGCGTGTCGCTGCTGCGCTCGTCGAAGAGCCCCGACCCGGAGGCCGACATGGGACGGCACGAATTCGCGTACGCGCTCGTCCCGCACGCTGGCGGCTGGCGCGAGGCCGGGATCGTGCGCCAGGGTGTGCTCTTCAACGCGCCGCTCCGCTCGACCGACGTTGCGCCCGAAAGCTCGTTCGCCTCGGTGGACGACGCGAACCTCGTGCTCGACACGATCAAACGCGGCGAGGACTCCGACGCGCTCGTCCTTCGCCTGTACGAGGCGCACGGCGGGCGCGGCGTGGCGCGCGTTCGCCTCACCGCGCCGTTCTCGTCGGCGCGGCGCACGAACCTCCTCGAAGACGAGGGCGACGCGCTCGACGTGGTCGACAGGGCGATCGTCGTCCCGTACCGGCCGCACGGGATCGTGACGGTGATCGCGCGGTGATCGTCTGCGTCGGCCTCGCGACGCGGGACACGATCTACGCGCTGCCGCGGCATCCCGGCCCGGACGAGCGCGTGGTCTCGACCGACCGCATGCTCGCGGGCGGCGGCCCGGCTGCAACCGCGGCCGTCGCGATCGCACGGCTGGGCGTCGACGTCCGCTTCGTCGGCGTGATCGAGGGAACTCTGGACGAGGTCGAAGTCGTGCGCATGCCGGGCCGCATGGTGCAGAGCACGATCCTCGTGACGCCCGGCGCCCGCGCGATCGTGACGGAGGAGGCGACGCCGTTCGAAGCGCCGACCGAGGCTCTCGAGGGCGCCGACTGGGTTCACGTCGACCACGTCGGCTACCACGCGCTGCGGGCGCGCGACGTGCGCCTGTCCGTCGACGGCGGCAACGCGATCGAGGGTCTCGATCTCGAAGGCGTCGACCTCTATGCGCCGACGGAGGCAAGAGACGACGGACGTCGCGCGAAGCTCACCGTCGTGACACGCGGCGCGGACGGCTGCACGGCCTACATCGGCGACGAGCGGATCGACGTGCCGGGCTTCGCCGTCGAGGGCGTCAGCACACTCGGCGCCGGTGACGTCTTCCACGGTGCGCTCCTCGCGTGCTTCGTGCGCGGGCTCGAGCTCCGAGCTGCGCTGCTGCACGCAAACGCGTGCGCCGCGCTCTCGTGCCGCGCGCTCGACGGCCGTTCGACAATTCCGACCTGGGACGAGCTCGAGCAGGCGGTCGCCGATGGCGAGTGAGTGGTGGAGTGACGCCGTCTTCTACGAGATCTACGTGCGCAGCTTCGCCGACTCGAACGGCGACGGCGTCGGCGACCTTCCCGGGATCACGCAACGCCTGCCGTACCTGCGCGATCTCGGCGTCGACGCGCTCTGGCTGACGCCGTTCTACCCGTCGCCGGGCGCCGACCACGGCTACGACGTCGCCGACTACGTCGACGTCGATCCGCTGTTCGGCACCCTCGCCGACTTCGACGAGCTGCTCGCCGCCGCGCACGAGCTGGGTCTGCGCGTGATCGTCGACATCGTCCCGAACCACACGTCGAACGAGCATCCCTGGTTCGCCGAAGACCGATCGCGCTACGTCACGGCGCCCGCCGGTGGCACGCTGCCGAACAACTGGCCGTCGAACTTCGGCGGCCCGGCGTGGACGCTCGACGAGGAGAGGAACGAGTACTACCTCCACCTCTTCGCGCCCGAGCAGCCCGACCTCGACTGGCACAACCCGCAGGTGCGCTCCGACTTCGACGAGATCCTCCGCTTCTGGCTCGACCGCGGCGTGGACGGCTTCCGCATCGACGTCGCTCATGCGCTCATCAAGAACGAGACGCTCGCCGACGAGCCGGAGCCGTTTCCCTCGAGCCGCTTCTCGTCGGACTGGCGCACGGCGATCGACCGGCCGGAGGTGCATGACATCTACCGCGACTGGCGGCGCGTCGCCGACTCGTACGACGGCGATCGCGTGCTCGTCGGCGAGATCGTGTTCTCGGATCAGAAGCGCCTGGCGCCGTACCTGCGCCCTGACGAGCTGCAGCTCGCGTTCAACTTCTCGCTCGTGTTCCAGGACTGGAACGCGGACGCGATCCGCGAGTCGATCGAGTCGTCGCTCGCGGCACTGCCGGTCGTGACGTGGGTTCTGGAGAACCACGACGTCACGCGGATTGTCACGCGCTTCGGTGAACGCCAGGCGCGCGCGGCTGCGCTGCTGCTGCTCGCGCTGCCGGGGCCTGTGTTCCTTTACCAGGGGCAGGAGCTCGGGCTCGAGGAGGTCGACCTGCCTGACGCCGTGCGCCAGGACCCGATCTTCAAGCGCACCGGCGGCGAGCGGAAAGGACGCGACGGCTGCCGCGTGCCGTTGCCGTGGACGCGCGAGCTGCCGGACCGTGCGTGGCTGCCGATGCCGGCAGCGTGGGCGAAGCGTTCGGTCGAGACGCAGCTCGAGGACGCGTCGTCGTTCCTCTCGCTGTATCGCCGCGCAATCGAGCTGCGGCCGGGCGGCGGTTTCGCCTGGCGCGACTCTCCGCCCGGGTCGTTGGTGTTCACGCGCGAGCGGGTGACGTGCGCCGTGAACGTGAGCGCCGAGCCGTTCGCCCTGCCGCAAGGCGACGTGCTGCTGACGAGCGAGCCCGTCGCGGACACATTGCCGCCCGGCGCGGCGGCGTGGATCGGGACATGGCCGTAGTCCAGGACTCGGGACCTGTCCGGAGGGTCACGTCCGCCAGGCGTCGAGCACCGAGCCGGAGCCGAGCAGCGAGAAGTCGCCGCGCTCGCGGATCGCGCGCGCCGCGTCGACGAACGCACCGACCGCCGTCCACGTCAACGCGCCGCCGACACTCACGCGCTGTGCGCCGGCGCCGACGATCTCGCCGAGCGAGAGCGTCGGCCGCGCGAGCACGTTCACCGGCTTCGACAACGCCGAGCACACCTCCGCGATCTGCTCGACGGTCGCGAGGCCCGGCGCATAGAGGACGTCCGCCCCCGCAGCCTCGTACGCCTGAAGGCGCGCGATCGTGTCGGCGAGATCGGGGTTCCCACGCAGCAGATTCTCCGCGCGAGCCGTGAGCGTGAACGGGAACGGCAAGGCGCGAGCGGCTTCGACCGCGGCCTCGACACGTTCCGCGGCATGTGCCGCGTCGTACAGGCGGCCGGCACGGTCCCAATCCTCGATCGAGCCGCCCACGGCTCCCGCTTCGGCGACGCGGGTGATCGCGTGCGCGGCCGCCTCCGGCTCCGGGCCGTAGCCGTTCTCGAGATCCACCGACACCGGCAGTTCCGTCACCGCGTCCACCGCCGCCACGTGCGCCGCCACCTCGTCGAGCGTGACCTCGCCGTCGAGGCGACCGAGCGTGAACGCGAAGCCGGAACTCGTCGTCGCGAGCGCCTCGAAGCCAAGACCCTCGAGCACGCGCGCCGACCCCGCGTCCCACGGGTTCGGGATCACGAATGGCTCGCCCGCATGCAGCGCGCGGAAGCGCTCCGCCTTCTCTGCTTGCGTCAAATCAGCCCGACCCGCACCGCGTGCGCCGTCGCGGCCGACCGTGACGACTGCGCGAGCTTGCGCAGGATGTTGGCGACGTGGCGATGCACCGTGTGCTCGCTGAGTACGAGCGAGCCTGCGATCTCACGGTTCGACAGCCCGGACGCCACGAGCCGAAGCACCTCGGTCTCGCGCGGCGTCAGCGGCGAGTCGCCGTTCACGTCGATGGGCGGCGCGTCGTCGAGGAAGCCGGCGAGCGCGCGATGCAGCTCGCGCTGGTCGTCGAGCCACGGCAGGTGCGCGTCGCCGCCGAGCGGGACGAACCGCGCGTTCGGGAGCAGCGCCGCCAGCTCGCGGCCGCGCGCGATCGGCACCGCGCGGTCGCCGCGGCGGTGGAGCACGAGAGCCGGTGCCTCGACCTGCGGCAGCACATCGCGCAGGTTCGAACGCAGGTCGAGCTCGAGGAAAGCGGCGGCGACCACAGCGTCCGCCGACCGTCGCTTGTGCGCGCTGAGCCTCGCGATCTCGTCACCGCTCGCGTGAGGCGCGAACAGGCCGGCGAGCATCTGCGCGGCGAGCGGCCAGTTCGTCCGGACGAAGTCGACGAGCGAGCGGCGCGTCGCCTCGGGAATGTCGTCGCGCGCGGCATAGCCGCCGAAGAACACGAGCTTGCGTACGCGCTCGGGGTTGTCCCGCGCAAACAGCGCCGTCGCGAGGCCCGCGCACGAGCAGGCGAAGACCGTCGCCGGCTTGTCCCCGACCGACGCGTCGAGCACGGCACGGAGCACGCGCGCCTCCGACTCGACCGTCGGCGGGTGCGGGAGCTCGCGCGCAGAGAGCCCGACGCCGATCCGGTCGTAGCGGACGACCCGGTGCGTCGCCGCCAGTTCCTCGAAGAAGCGCCGCACCTCCGGCAGCTCCCACTCGTCCTCGAGGTGCGTGATCCAGCGCGCGCTGAAGACGAGCAGCGGCCCCTCGCCGATCGTCGCGTAGGCGACCCGCCTGCCGTCGACCTCGCAGAAGCGGATGTCCTGCTCCATGGCCCGCGACGCTATCTGGCCCGATCGGGCCATGTCAAAAAGATGGCCCGCGACGGCGACGCGACGGGCCACGCCGCGCACGCATGCTGGATCGATGCAGTCCCGCTACGTCGACGGCGTCGTCATCCGGCCGCTCCGAACGGGTGACACGGACACCGTGCTGGCCGTCTTCCAGCGCCTCGGCCCCGAGTCGAGGCGACGCCGCTTCGGCGGCGCCAAGACGCACCTCTCCGCCGCGGAGCTCGAGCTGCTGGCGCGGGTCGACGGAGAGCGCCACGTGCTCGTCGCCTACACAGAAGGCGATCCGCTCCCCGCAGGGCTCGCGCGCCTCGTCCGCGACGGAAGCTCGGCGGAGGTCGCATTCGAGGTCGCCGACGAGCAGCACGGCCGCGGCATCGGCACGGCACTCGCGCAGACGCTCGCGGCCGACGCGCGCGCCGCCGGCATCGCCGAGCTGCACGCGACGGTCGCGTGCGACAACGCACGCGCCATGTCGCTGCTCGCCCGCGTCTCGCGCCGCCTGCGCGCGACGTGGCTCGGCGCCGAGCGCCGGGTCGTCGCGGCCCTCGAATAGACGCCACGCTATCGGCGCAGATGTGGAAGACTCGCGCCCGGTATTCGGGCTGTCGAGACTGGGAGGACACATCCATGAGCAGCCATCCGGGAGGCGTCTTCCGCCGCGCCGCCTTCCTCGCCGTGACGCTGGTGGGACTCGTCTTCGTCCCGCTCGCGGGCTCGGCCCAGCAGGGTAAGGGTGGGCCGGCCGAGATTCTCGTTCTGTCGAACCGCGCCGACCTCGTCTCCGGCGGAGACGCGCTCGTGCAGATCAACTTGCCGGACAAGGTCGCACCGTCGTCCGTGCACGTCACTCGCAACGGGACCGACGTGACGTCGGCGTTCGCGGTCCGCGCGAACGGCGAGTACCAGGGTCTCGTGACCGGTCTCGTCGTCGGCGACAACGAGCTCGTCGCGACGATGGCGAAAGGGCCCGCGCTCCACCTCACGATCACGAACCACCCGAGCGGAGGCCCGGTGTTCGCGGGGCCGCAGGTGCAGCCGTGGATCTGTCGGACGATCGCAGCAACGGCGACCGACCCGGGGTTCCCTGCGCCGGCCGACGCGCAATGCAACTCGACGATCGCCTACACGTACATGTACATGGACTCGGTCACGCACACGTTCAAGCCGTACGACCCGGCCGCGCCGCCGGCGCCGGCCTTGATCGCGAACACGACGACCGACCAGGGCGCCACCGTGCCGTACATCGTGCGGCGGGAGCGCGGTGCGATGGACCGCGGGCTCTACGACGTCGCGGTGCTCGCCAATCCCTCCGCCGCGTGGGCGCCGTGGTCGTCGCAACCCGGCTGGAACCACAAGGTGCTCTACCAGTTCGGCGGCGGCACGGCGCCGTGGCATATCAACGGCGCGCCGCAGAACGACCTGATCGACATGGCGCTCTCACGAGGCTTCCTCGTCGCGAACAACAACCTCAACATCCGCGGCAACGACGCGAACGACGTCGTCTCGGCCGAGGCGCTCATGATGCTGAAGGAGCACATCGTCGAGTCGTACGGCCCGATCCGCTACACGATCGGAACCGGCTGCTCGGGCGGCTCGATACAGCAGCATCAGATCGCCGCGAACTATCCGGGGCTGCTCGACGGCATCCAGCCGAACTGCAGCTTCCAGGACAGCTGGACGACGGCGAACGAGGTCGGCGACTGCCATTTGCTGCGCCACTACTTCGCCGGTGATCCGAGCTTCACCACGGCGCAGCAGGCCGCGGTGGAGGACGTCCGCGACCCGGGCGTCTGCACGGCGTGGGATCTGTCGTTCGCGCCGGTCGGCATCCCGTCTCGCGTCCAGAACTGCAACCTGCAGGGAACGCCGTTCGCGGCGATGGTCTACAACGCGACGACGAACCCGACGGGCATTCGCTGCGACGTTCAGGACTACCAGTCGGCGATCTGGGGCTTCCGCCCGCAGGACGGCTTCGCCCGCTCGCCGGTCGCCAACGTCGGGATCCAGTACGGCCTCAACGCGTTGAACGCGGGAACGATAACGCCGGCGCAATTCGTCGCCCTGAACGCAGGCGTCGGCGGAACCGACATCGACCTCAACTTCACCGCGGCGCGTTCGCAGCCCGACATGGTCGCGCAGAAGATCGCGTACCGCACCGGTCAGGTCACGAACGGGAGGCAACTCGCGAACGTCCCGATCATCGACCTGCGAGGCTCCGAGCACCTCTTCAACGACATCCACACCGACTACCACTCGTACGTCCTGCGCGCGCGGCTGGACGCGGCGAACCACACGCACGCGAACCAGCTCATCTGGACGTGGGACGGCGCGCTCGTGCCGACGAACATCGGCCCGCCGCCGGCAATCGCGCTGAAGTCGTTCCTGCTGATGGACGAGTGGCTGTCGAACATCGAGGCCGACACGAGTCACAAGCCGTTGAGGGAGAAGGTGCTGGAAGACAAGCCGTCGGGCGCGAGCGACGAGTGCTTCATCGGAGCCGCGCTCGCGGAGACGACCGACCCCGCCGCGTGCGCCGCGGCGTTCCCCTACTTCGGCGATGCACGGCTTGCGGCCGGCGAGAGCATGGTCGACAACGCGATGCAGTGCCAGCTCGTGCCGCTCGACCCGGCGAACTACAGCGTGACGTTCACTGCAGCGCAGTGGGCGACACTGCAGCAGACGTTCCCGGACGGCGTCTGCGACTGGAACGCGGAGCCGGTCGGCTGGAAGAACCACTCGATCCCGTGGCTGACGTACGAGACGGGACCGGGTGGGTCACCGCTCGGCCACGCACCGGATTCGCATCCGGGCCCGCCGAACTGATACATCCGGGACCTGGTCCCGGGACGTGTCCCGGGACCAGGTTCCCCGTTAGGCTCCGCACACATGGAACGGAACGGCGTCGTCACGCAACTCGCCGACCTCGCGCTCTTCGCGGACCTCTCGTGGCCTGCGATCGAGCGGATCGCGCACACGTACGACGAGGAAGCGTTCGAGCCCGGGCGACGAGTCCTGCGCCAGGGGCTGAGCGGCAGCGCGCTCTACATCGTCCTCGAGGGCACGGCGACGGTGCACGTCGCCGAGGTGCGCGTCGCACAGCTCGGCCGCGGCGACTTCTTCGGCGAGATCTCCGTGCTGATCGGCGAGCCGCCGAGCGCGGACGTGCTCGCCGAGACGCTCCTTCGCTGCCTCGTCGTCCCCGGCACGATGCTGGAGTCGTTCCTGCTCGAACACCCGCCGGTGATGCTGCGCATGCTCAAGTCGGAGGCGCGTCGCGTGCGCGGGGCGAATCGGTGGCGCTAGCCGACGAACGGCCCTTCCCACCAGGCGAGTACGGCGTGGTCGTCGTGGGCAGCGGCCCCGGCGGGTTGCAGACGAGCTACTCCCTCGGCCGGCTCGGCATCGACCACGCACTCCTCTCCGCCGACGACGCGCCCGGCGGCATGTTCCGCCGCTTCCCGCTCTACGAGAACCTGATCAGCTGGACGCACGAAGCCGAGCCCGAGGAGCGCCGGACGCGCGCGTACGAGGCGCGCGACCAGAACAGCCTCCTCGCCGACGAGCCCGACTTGCGCGCACTCGTCCCCGAGCACATGGCCGAGGGACGGCGCCGGCCCGCGCGGCAGGAGATGGAGGCGGGGCTCGTCGCGTTCGCGGATCGCGCGGGCGTGCGCGTGCGTTACGGCTGCCGGTGGGAGGGAACGCGTCGGGACGACTCCGGCGTCGTCGTCGTCACGAGCGACGGCGAGTACCGCTGCCGCGCGGCGGTGTTCGCGGTCGGGGCGACGGAGCCGTGGGTGCCGGCCATCCCGGGTCTCGAGCTCGGAGACCACTACGCGGCGCTCGACGGCGGGCGGGAGCGCTACCAGGGCCGACGCGTCGTGATCATCGGCAAGCGGAACTCCGCATTCGAGGTTGGCGAGGGACTGCTCACGCAGGGCGTGCGCGAGCTGACGCTCGTCTCCCCGCGGCCGGCGGACACGTCGCGGCTCGCGCGCTCACCGCTTCGCCCGTGGTACCTGACGCCGTACGACGAACACGCGCGCGGTGCGCCGGGACGCTTCGTGCTCGACGCCTCCATCGAGCGCGTCGAGCGGCGGGACGGCGGCGTGGCGGTGCATGCGCTCGACCGCTCGCACCCGGAGCCGCTCGTGCTCGAGGCCGACGAGGTCATCGCCGCGACCGGCTTCCAGGTGCCGCTTCAGGACCTGCGCGACCACGGGCTCGCCACGGTCGCGAACGACCGGTTGCCCGCGCTGACGCCGTACTGGGAGAGCGTGACGCTGCCGGGGATCTTCTTCGCAGGGAACGCGACGCAGGCGTCGCTCGGGCTCCCCAGGCACGGCGTCGCGAGCCTGTCGAGCATGGTCTGCGGCTTCCGCTACAACGCCAGGCTGCTCGCCGGTCACATCGCCGAGACGGTGTTCGGGCGAGCACGCGAGCGCCCGCGCCTCGAGCCGGAGAACGTCGTGCCGCTCGTCGTCGAGGAGCTGAACGACGGCCCCGAGCTCGCGATTCAGAAGGGCTACCTGGCACGGGTGGTGCGCGTCGACGGCGACAGTGGTCTCTGCGACGAAGGCGTGCTGCCGCTCGAGGTGTTCGTGGACGCGAAGTACGACGGAGTTGCAGCGACGCTCGAGTTCGACGACGCCGAACGCATCTGCCCGGTGCTCTACGTACGAAGCGGCGGCGAGTTCCAGGAGCACGTCCTGCCGCGGCACCCGCTGCGCCGCTACGACGGCCCGGAGTACCGCGATGCGATCGCGGAGGCTCTCGCCCCGCTCCTGCCCTAACACGTCCTGTCTCGGACGGTCATGTCTGGGGTCAGACCCAGACCCTGTCCCACCTGGACGATGTGGATGGATTCGCGGCTCAGTTGCGGGCGAGCGCCCGCGCTCATGGCGCCGTCGGTGGAACGATCGTCACGCTTTCGGCACGTTCGAGGCGGCCGCACCGGCCATGTCCGGGGTCAGACCCCGGACATGGCTCAAGCGGCGCCGCCCTGATCAGACCTGGCGGTTCGCGGCGCCGGCGTCCGCCGTTTTCGACGGTGCGCCGGTGCGGACGACGCGACGCGCGGTCAAGGTGACAACGCACGCGATCGCCGTTCCGTAAACGACGGCGAACGGGAACGAAGCCGTGTCGGTGCCCGCGCCGATGCCGTGCGCGGTCGCGCCGATCCAGACCGCGAAGTTCAGGTAGTGCAGGCGCCGCCACGTCCTGTACGAGAGCCGGTCGCGGTAGTGGTTCGCGACCGCGAGCGCGAGCAGCAACTCGGCGGCCACGATCCCGATGCCGGTCCAGAACGGGCGGTACGCGGAAGCGAACGGCACGATGAGCGACCCGAGCGGGAAGTTCGCCTCCGCGTCGATCGCAAGCGTGAACACGTGCACCGAGATGAAGAGGCCGGTGAGCGCGCCGAGGAACCGGTGCACGTCCTCGAGCGCGAAGCGCGGCCACCCGTCGATGCGTTCGCGGCCCGACATCGCCAGGCCGACGAGCACGACGGCCGTCAGCAGGACGTACGCGACGATGCCGCCGGCGCGCGCGGAGTACCACTCGGCCGCGTTCATGCCGCCCACGCGACGCTCACCGCATCGCCGGCGCTCGGGATGAAGCGTCCCGCGAGTCCATTTCGCTCGAGGTAGCGCGGCCCTTCGTCACCGAGAAGGAGCGCCGCCTTCGCCGCGACGTCGGCCTGGAGGCACGTCGCCGCGCTCACCGTGACCTCTTGCCACGGCACCTCGCACGGCCGTCCGGTGCGCGGGTCGACGAGGTGGTGCTGCCATTCGCCCGCGCGCAGCCAACGCCGCTTCGCCGTGCTGCTCGTGGCGAGGCCGCCTTGGAGCACGCGCACGGCGCCGCCGTCCGGCAGCGCGACGTCCACCGCGCCGCGCGCCGCGAGGTCGCCGCCCGCCGACACGAAGCCGTCCCCGTCGATGAGCGCGAGCGCGTCGTCTACGGTCTTTCCCTTGACGACGCCGTTCAGGTCGAGGAGGACGCCGCGCGGCCGGTGCAGGAGCGTCTCGCGCAGACGCAGATAGCGCCACCGTCCGCGCGCGCCGGGCGCCGCTGCAGCCGCGGACGGGGTCAACTCGGAGAAGTCGCGGTCGTAGCCGGCGGCCTCGATCGCCGCGCCGAGCGTCGGGTCGACGAGGCCGTCCGTCTGCCTCGCGGCGCGGAGCGCGAGCTCGACCATCTCCGCGAACGGCGCCGAGAGCCGGACGACGCTGCCGGACGCGCGGTTGACGCGGTTGAGCTCACTCTCCGGCCGGAAGCGGCTGAAGATGCGCTCGCGATCGGCGAACAGGCGCTCGATGGCCAGCTTTTCCGCCGCGGTCGCGCCGCCCACGACGACGTCGCAACCCATCGAGACGAACGCGTGCGCGTTCACGAGCCGCCTGTCGAGAGCTGCGGCGCGGACTGCGACGGCACGATCGAGCCGGAGCCGTAGTAGCCGTCGTCGCCCGACTCGCCGTCGTAGAGCTGGTCCGAGGAGCTCGTGGAAGCCGAAGGCGTACTGGAGCCCGAAGAGGTGGCCGGCTGCGAAGCTCGCGCCGGGTGCGCGATCCGCGCCAGGCCCACGGCCGCGACGAAGAGCGCCGCCGCGGACGCGAGAATCACGTTGTTCGCGCGATTCGCCCGGGCTCTTGCGGCTGAGATGCGTGACTCCATGCCGCCAATGCAACCGCCCGGGCATGAGAGCTTCGTAAGACCCGTCTTAGAGTCGGCTGAGAGTTCTAGGATGGGCACGTGGAGGCGTCGACCCTCACGCGCGAGCAGCTGGAGCACCGGTTCGAGGATCACCGCAGCGAGCTGACCGCTTACAGCTACCGCATGCTCGGGTCGCCGTTCGAGGCCGAGGACGCCGTGCAGGAGACGTTCATCCGCGCGTGGCGCGGCGTCGACCGGTTCGAGGGCCGGGCGGCCCTCCGCTCGTGGCTCTACCGCATCGCGACGAACGTCTGCCTCGACATGCTCGGCGGACGCGAGCGGCGGGCACGGCCGATGGATCTCGGCCCGTCGCGGGAGCCCGTCCTCGACAACGCCAACATCCTGCCCGAGGTGACGTGGATCGAGCCGATGCCCGATCGGCTCGTCGCGGCCGAAGGCGATCCTGCGGAAGTCGCGGCCGGCCGCGAGACGATCCGGCTCGCGTTCGTCGCAGCGCTCCAGCATCTCCCGCCCCGTCAGCGCGCCGTGCTCATCCTCTGCGAGGTCCTGCGCTGGAAGGCGAGCGAGGTCGCCGAGCTGCTCGAGACGAGCACCGCGTCGGTGAACAGCGCACTGCAGCGTGCGCGCGCGACGCTCGAGTCGAGCAACCTCGACATCGCCGAGACGCCGACGAAGACGGACACCGCGAACGAGGAGTTGCTCGCGCGCTACGTCGCCGCGTTCGAGGCGTACGACATGGAGGCGCTCACCGCGCTCATCCACGAGGACGCGACGCAGTCGATGCCGCCGTACGACCTCTGGCTCACGGGCCGCGACGACATCTTCGAGTGGTGGTTCGGGCCAGGCATCGGGTGCAAGGGCTCGAAGGTGATCCCGACGCAGACCGCGAACGGCTCGCCGGCGTTCGCGCAGTACAAGCCGGCCGAGGACGGCAACGGCTACGAGCCGTGGGCCGTTCAGGTGCTCGAGGTCGAGGACGAGAAGATCAAGGAGTTCACGTTCTTCCTCTCGACCGACACGCTGTTCCCGCTGTTCGGACTGCCCGAGCGGCTGCCGGCCTAATCCGGCAGCACGTTCTCCAGGCCCATGAACTCGACGAGGCTGCGGAGCTGCGGCGAAGCGTCGCGCAGCCGCACCCTGCACCCGCAGCGACGTGCGGCGAGCTGGAGCCGTGCGAGCGCGTCGACCGTCACCGCGTCGGCCGGAACGTCGCTCACGTCGCAGAACGCGACCGCCGGCGCCGTCCGCGCGAAGAGAGCGCAGACCCGATCGCAGAGCCCGGGCAGGTCCGAGCGCTCGATCGGGCCATGCACCGCGAACGCGATCGTCTGCCGGGTGACGGCCATCCGTACTTAGACCCTGGAAACGGCACGAATTCATCGGCCTCCGCACCGATGAGTTCCGGAAGGGCCCGCGGTCTTACGTGCGACACCGAGCGAAAGGAACCCGAGATGACCATCACCGACCGTCGCACACGCTGGCTCGCACTGATCGTCCTCTGCCTCGGCGACCTGATGATCGTGCTGGACACGACGATCGTGAACGTCGCGCTGCCGTCGATCAGAACCGACCTCGGTTTCTCGGAGACCTCGCTCGCGTGGGTCGTCAACGCGTACCTGCTGACGTTCGGCGGCTTCCTGCTGCTCGGCGGACGGCTGGGCGACCTCTTCGGTCACCGGCGCCTCTTCGTCAGCGGCATCGGGCTCTTCACCGCCGCGTCTCTCGCCTGCGGGCTCTCGACCTCGCAGGGGATGCTCGTCGCCGCGCGCGCAGTGCAGGGCGTCGGCGGCGCCGTCGTCTCGGCAGTCGCGCTCTCGCTGATCATGATGCTGTTCACCGATGCGGTCGAGCGCACGAAGGCGATGGGGGTCTTCGGTTTCGTGATGGCGGGCGGCGGCAGCATCGGCGTGCTGCTCGGCGGCGTGCTCACGGACACGCTGAGCTGGCACTGGGTCTTCCTCGTCAACCTGCCGATCGGCGCTGCGGTGCTTGCGCTTACGTTCGCGCTCATCCCGGGCGGGAGCGGCCAGGGCCGCGCGAAGGTCGATTTCGCAGGCGCCGCGACGGTGACCTTGTCGCTCATGCTCGCCGTCTATGCAGTTGTCAACGGGAACGGCGTCGGCTGGACGACGGCACGCACGCTCGGCCTGCTCGCGGCAGCCGCCGCGCTGATGGTCGCCTTCGTCGTCATCGAGTCGCGCGTCTCGTCGCCGCTCGTGCCGCTGCGGCTCTTCAAGCTCCGGAACGTCTCGACGGCAAACGTGGTCGGCGTCCTCTGGGCGGCCGCGATGTTCTCGTCGTTCTTCCTCTCGGCGCTCTACCTGCAGCTCGTGCTCGGCTACAAGCCGCTCGACGTCGGGCTGACGTTCCTGCCGGCGAACGTGATCATGGCCGTCTTCTCGCTCGGCCTCTCCGCGAAGATCGTGATGCGCTTCGGGATCAAGCGGCCGATCACCGCGGGGATGACGCTCGTCGCGCTCGGCCTGCTGCTGTTCGTGCGCGCACCGGTCGACGGCAACGTCCTCGTCGACGTCGTCCCGGCGATGCTCGTGTTCGGCATCGGCGCCGGCCTCGCGTTCAACCCGGTGCTGCTCGCGGCGATGAGCGACGTCGAGCAGAGCGAGGCGGGGCTCGCGTCCGGCGTCGTGAACACCGCGTTCATGATGGGCGGCGCGCTCGGCCTGGCCGTGCTCGCGAGCCTCGCGGCCTCGCGGACGAACAACCTCCGCGCGGACGGCGAGAGCGCGCTCGTCGCTCTCAACGGCGGCTACCATCTCGCCTTCGCGATCGGCGCGCTGTTCGCGCTCGCCGCCGGTGCCGTCGCCGCCGTCTTCCTGCGCGAGGCGAAGCCCGCGCACGAGGCGGCGCGCGAGCCGGCGTTCGCGGAGAACTAGGAGGCGAGCTCGAGCAGCTTCGTCACGGTCGTCCAGTTGCGGGCGGTCGCGGTCACTCCCAGGCCGCGTCCCGCGAGGAGCGTCCAGAGGCGCGACCGCCCGATCCCCTCGGGATGCCACGCGTAGATCTCGCGGCCCGAGAAGACGACGCGCTCGTCCTCGGCTGCGGCGTCCTCGAGCTTCCGCCTGACCTCCGCCGACGGCTTGGCCGAGAGGAAGCTCACCTGGTAGCGCTTCGGCTCGGTCGCCACCTTCGCGAGCGGGTTCGCCTCGACGACTTTCGCCAGCTGCGCGCGCGTGCGCGTCACGACGTCGATGTCGAGCCCGAAGCTCTTCTCGATCTGCCGCTCGCAGGCGCGCGCGACTTCGGCCGCGGACTTGCCGCTCGAGAGGACGACGTTGCCGCTTTGCACGTACGTCTGCACGTCTTCGAAGCCCGCCCCCTCGAGCGCCTCGCGCAGCTTCGGCATCGCGATGCGATTGCGCGAGCCGATGTTGATGCCGCGCAGCAGCACGATGTGACGAGCCACGGGCGCGGTGCTCTACGCCCTACGCCGCGCGGCCGAAGCGTTCGGCCGAGCGAGCGCGGCGCTTCTCGGCCTCGACCTCACGATCCTTCGGCGGCGCCGTGGTGACGAGCTCGTCGAGCAGCCGCGCGGTCACCGCGGTGATGTCGTCGACCGCGCGCTCGAACACCTGCTCGTTCGCGCGTGACGGCTTCTGCATCCCACTGACCTTGCGCACATATTGGAGCGCCGCGTCGCGAATCTCTTCGTTCGTCGCGGATGGCTCGAAGTTATGGAGTGTTCTGATGTTCCGGCACATGAGCCGGAGCGTAGCCGCTACGCGACGGCCGGCACGGCCGCTGGCGGGGCTGCGGCCTCGAGGAGCCGCTCGAGCAGCTCCCGGTCGCCCTCGACGTCGATCTCGTCCCAGCGGCCCTCGACGAAGAGGTGGTAGAAGGCCGCGGGATCGGGCGCCCTCACGACGACCTCGGCGCCCTCGAGCGGCCCCGAGCGCGCTTCGCGGTCACTGAGCGACGCGACCTCGTCGCCGACACGGAACTCGAACGAGCCGCTCGGCGCAACCGGCGCGAAAACCGTGTCGAGCGCGTGCTCGAGCCAGTGCGGCGCGGGCGCGTCGTCGAGCGAGGGCGGGCCGAGAGAGCGGATGCCCCAGAGCGCGAGCTCGCGGATCACGGGCTTCAGGGCGTGGCCGTACTCGGTCAGCTCGTAGACCTGGGACGCGGCCGGCGGCGGCAGGCGCCGCTTCGTCACGATCCCGCCCGCCTCGAGGTCCTTGAGCCGCGAGGAGAGGATGTTCGTCCCGATCTTCGGCAGGTTCGCCGTCAGGTCGGTGTAGCGCTGCGGCCCGTGCAAGAGCTCGCGGACGATCAGCAGCGCCCAGCGCTCCCCGACCAGCCCGAGGGCATGAGCCACGGGGCAGTACTGGTCGTAGCGCTTGCTCACATCCCGAGTGTAGCGCGGAAACTTGCTGTTGTGAAGATTCGACTTGCATTTTGCAAGTGAATACTGTTATCTTGCAAGCCGTGACTAGGAGAACGAAACGAAGGGGGACGAAAATGGTGGCTTCCGAACGACGCAAATGGCTCGCGCTCGGTCTTCTGAGCGCAGTGCAGTTCATGGTCGTCCTGGACATCGCGATCGTGAACGTCGCGCTGCCCTCGATCAAGGTCGACCTCGGCTTTTCGCAGGAGAACCTGCAGTGGGTGATCAGCGCCTACGCGCTCCTGTTCGGCGGGTTCCTGCTCCTCGGGGGACGGGCGGCCGACCTGCTCGGACGGCGCCGGATCTTCCTCGTCGGCGTCGTCGTCTTCACGCTCTCGTCGTTCCTCGCGGGGCTCGCGTGGTCGGAGACGTCGCTCATCGCAGCGCGGGCGTTCCAGGGCCTCGGCGCGGCGATCATCTCGCCGGCGGCGCTCTCGATCCTCTCCGTGACGTTCCGGGAGGGCCGCGAGCGGAACATCGCGCTCGGCGTGTGGGGAGCGGTCGGCGGCTTCGGCGCCGCGGCCGGCGTGCTGCTCGGCGGCATCCTGACCGACGCGCTGAGCTGGCAGTGGATCTTCCGCGTGAACGTGCCCGTCGGCATCGCCGCCTTCGTGCTCACGCCGTTCATCCTGACGGAGAGCCGGGACGCTCACGTCAAGTCGTTCGACGTGCCGGGAGCCGCCCTCGTCACCGCCGGACTGTCGTCGCTCGTCTACGCGATCACGCAGGCGGGCTCCGACGGATGGCTCGCCGCACGGACCGTCGGCTTCTTCGTCGCGTCGGTCGTGATGCTCGTCGGGTTCGTCGCCTGGGAGGCGCGTCACCCCGAGCCGCTCATGCGCCTCGGCATCTTCCGCACGCGCACGGTCGCGGGCGCGAACGTCGCCGGCTTCATCATGGGCACCGCGCTCTTCTCGATGTTCCTGATGCTGACGCTGTACATGCAGCAGGTGCTCGGATACTCGGCGATGAAGACGGGCGTCGCGTACCTCGCCGTCGCGGGAACGGCGATCATCTGGTCGGCGGTCGCCGCGCAACTCGTCACGCGGGTCGGCGTCAAGCCGGTGCTCACCGCGGGAATGGCGTTCCTCACGGCGGGGCTCGTCCTGTTCACGCAGGTGCCGGTCGACGGCTCTTACGTCACCGACCTGCTGCCGGGATTCCTGCTGCTCGGGATCGGCATCGGGTTCGCGTTCGTGCCCATCTCGATCGCGGCGCTCGCCGGCGTGCAGCCTGCAGAGGCGGGCCTCGCATCCGGCCTGATCAACACGTCGCAGCAGATCGGCGGCGCGCTCGGGATCGCGGCGCTGTCGACCATCGCCACGACGCACACGACCGATCAGCTCGCCGCGGGAGCGGCGGCGTCGAACGCCCTCGTCGACGGCTTCACCGCGGCGTTCACGGTCGGAGCCGTGATCGCGGCGGCCGGAGTCGTCGCCTCGCTGACGCTCATCCGTCGCGACGAGATCGAGCAGGCGCCCGAGGCGCAGCCGGCGTTCGACCTCGCGGCCTAGCAAGCACGCTGCTCGGGGGACCCACACCGGGGTCCCCCGAGTAGGCTGCGCGCGTGCAAGCGCCCGTGCAGGCCGACGCCGCCGAGCTCCGCGTCCTCGGCTGCCTGATCGAGAAGCAGCGGACGACACCGGAGACCTACCCGCTCTCGACGAACTCGCTGCGCCTCGCGTGCAACCAGTCGACGAACCGCGACCCCGTCGTCGAGTACGACGACGCGACCATCCGGCAGGCGCTCGAGCGGCTGAATCTGAAGGGCTGGGTCCGCCCGGCAAGCGGGCAGGGAAGCCGAACCGCCAAGTTCCGGCACCTGTTCGACGAGGCCATGCGGGTCTCGGACGAGGAGATCTCGCTCCTCGCCGTGCTGATGCTCCGCGGGCCGCAGACGCCGGGCGAGCTGAAGCAGCGGACGCAGCGGCTGCATACGTTCGCCGATCTCGCCGAGCTCGAGGCGTCGATCGAGGGGCTGATCGAGCGTGAGCTCGTCGAGAGGCTGCCGCGGCAGCCGGGACAGAAGGAGCAGCGGTACCGCCATCTGCTCGAGGACGAGACGGCCGTGCGCCCGTCGCCGCGCGTCGAGACGTCCGAGCCGGCGCCGGAGCCGGCGCCCGAGCCGGAGCCGGACCGCCTGCTCGCGCTCGAGCACGCACTCCAGGATCTGCGCGACGAGGTCGCGACGCTGCGCGCCGAGCTCGCCTCGCTCAGATCAACGAGCGTCTGACCGCCGTCGCGACGGCCTGCGTGCGCGTCTCAGCGCCGAGCTTCGACATCGAGTTGCGAACGTGCGACTGCACGGTCTCCGGCGAGATCGCGAGCTCCGCGGCAACCTTGTCGTTCGTCAATCCCTCCGCCACGAGACCGAGGATCTCGGATTCGCGCGGCGTGAGCCGACAGACGGCCGCGGGCGCCTCGACGCGCTCCTCGCGCTCGCCGATCACCTCGCGCACGGCGCCCACGAGCTCGGAGGCCGAGAACGGCTTCTGCAGGAACGACGAGCTCGCGGTCGACCCGCCGGCGGGCGGCGCGTCCTCGGTGTAGCCGGACATGAACACCATCGGCAAGCCCGGGTCGGCCGAGTGGATCCGCTCCGCGAGCTCGCGCCCGCCCACGCTCGGCATGACCATGTCCGTCACGAGCACGTCGATCGACCCGCCGACGTCGCGGTAGACCTCCAACGCCTCCTCCCCGTTCACCGCGGCATGCACGTCGATTCCCGCCCGCTGGAGCACGCTGACCGCGAGCTCGCGGACGATCTCCTCGTCCTCGGCGACGAGTGCGGTCGTGCGGTGACCGTTCGAGCCGGAAGCACCGGGCGCCGTCGTCGTGGTTCCCGCGCGCGGGAGATAGATGTCGAACGTCGTGCCCTGCCCCGGCGCCGTGGTCAGCTCGATGAACCCGCCGCTCTGCGTGACGGTGCCGTACACGCTCGAGAGGCCGAAACCGGAGCTGACAATCCAGTACGTCGACTAGAACGACGCCGGCCACTGCAGGAGCAGATAGCCGCCGTACCACGCGCACGCCAGCGCGAAGACGGAGAGCACGAGGCCCGACGTCCGCCACTTCGTCTTCCCGAGCGCCACCGCGACCGGGAGCAGGAGCGGGAAGGCGGGCAGCAGGAAGCGCGACTTCGAGTGGTAGTAGCCCTCGCCGCCGAGTGTCAGCACGACGAGACCCGCCGCGTACGCGAGCAACGGCCACGGCGGCCGCAGGTACGCGAGCAGCACAAGCAGAACGATCGACGCTATGAGCACGGCCGTTACCTCGTAGAGCTCGAGCTGAACCGGCTTCAGCAGCACGCCGTGCACGAACGTGTGCCACGTCGCACGGCCGCCGTCGAAGCTCAGGTGCCAGCCCTTGTCCTGCATGTAGAACCAGCCGTCGACGCGGCCGAGCGCGTGCGCGACCCACGCGAGGTACGCGAGCAGGCCGAGCGGCGCGAGCACGAGCGCCGTCACCGGGCGTAAGCCGTCGCGCCGCTGCACGAGCGCGACGACCGCGGCTGCCATCACGACGGCGACGAGGACTCCCGCCGCGGCGCGGGTCGCTCCGGCGGCGAGGCAGAGCGCGCCGGCTGCTAGCCACTGCCGGCTCAAGAGCGCGTAGAGCGCCCACGCGCAGAGCGCCGTGAAGAGCGCCTCCGAGTAGACCATCGACTCGACGATCGCGTGCGGCAGCACTCCCCAGAGCACGGCGAGCGCGACGCCGACGCGGCGGTCGTACACGTGCGCGCCGACCGCGAAGATCCCCCACGCGGCGGCGATTCCCGCAAGCCACGCGATCAGGATCCCGCTCCAGAGCTCGCTGAGCCCGGTAACCGCGACGGCCTTGATCGCGTACGGGTACGCGGGAAAGAAGACGATGTTCGTGTTGACGAGACCGCCGTCGCTGCGGTGCGCCAGCGTCGTCTCGTAGCCGTTGCGCGCAACGTCGACGAACCAGCGGCCGTCCCACTTGCCGAGCAGCGTCGAGACGTGCCCGTCGCCGTAGTGGCGCGCCATCAGCCAGAGGACGAGCAGGCCGAGCAGCCGGGCGGCGAGGTAGCCGGCGAGCGCAGGCGCCGCCGCGCGGACGCGCACCTCAGTACAGGCTCGCCGCGAGCCGTCGCCGGTAGCGCATCGTGAGCGGATGCTCGTCGCCCAGCTCGCGGAAGAGCCCGACCGTGAGCCGGAGCAGCCGTTCCCGCGCCTCGCCCTCGGCGCCGCCGACCGCCTTGAGCAGGAGCTCGAGCGCTCGCTCGTCGTCTCCGGTCTCGAGCGAGACGACGACCTCGGGCAGCTCGCCCGTGTCCTGCAGCTCCGCGACGAGGCGCTCCCGCGCGGTCGGGCCGGTGACGCGGTCGAGGAACTCGCCGACGGCCGCCGGCGGGAGCGCGCCGACGAACTCGTCGACGACACGGCCGTCGCGGAAAGCCTTTACGGCCGGGATCCCCTGGACGCCGTAGCGCTGCGCGAGCTCCTGGTTGGCGTCGACGTCGACCTTCGCGAGAACGACCTCGCCCTCGCGCGACCCGGCCTCGCGCTCGAGGACCGGCCCGAGCATCCGGCACGGTCCGCACCACTCGGCCCAGAAGTCCACGACGACGGGAAGCTCGCGCGAGCGCGTCAGCACCTGCTCTTCGAAAGTCTCGGTTGTGACGTCCATCGTCAGGTCGTTGCCCGCTCCACGACAGCGGCCAAACTCCGCTTCACTTCCTCGGCAACAGGTCCCAGCTCGTCGTTGTCCACGATCGAGAGCATCCGCGCCGGGTCGATCGCGGCGATGCACGTCTCGCCGTCGCGCTCGTAGACGACGACGTTGCACGGCAGCAGGACTCCGAGCTCGGCCTCCGACTGCAGCGCGCGGTGCGCCAGCGACGGCTTGCACGCGCCAAGGATCAGATACGGGTCCATCTCGACGCCGAGGGCACTCGTCAGCTTCGCCTGGACGTCGATCTCGCACAGCACGCCGAAGCCCTCCGCCTGCAGCTCCGCGCGCAGGCGCTCGACCGCTTCGCCGAACGGCAGCGCCGTCGTCGTGCTCAGTGTGTAGCCGGTTGCAAGCATTCGCATTCCTCCTTCAGGAATCGGCGCTGTGCCTTCGCCGCCTTCGCCCGGTGCGCCCCGGCCGACGCCGACGAGCTGAAGTGCTCGCCGAGGTAGGCGAGTATGTCGGCCTCGCCGACGATCGCGTTTCCGTTGTCGAGCACCAGTGCCGGGATCGTCCGCGTGCCGGCGACTCCGAAGAGCGTCGTCCGCGCTTCCCCATCGACCGGCACCTGCCGGTTCACGTAGTCGATCCCGAGCTCCGTCAGCCGCTCTCTGACGCGGTGCGACGCGGGACACCATTCGGTCTGGAACAACTCCAGCATCCGGGTCACGCCCTCGCCCCGCCGAGGATCGCGCCGAACGAATCGAGCTGGCGCTCGAGCGCGCCGCACACCTGCTCGCACAGCACGAAGATCGCCTCGTCCGCAATCGCGTAGTAGGAGAAGTTCCCCTCCTTGCGGCGCGAGACGATCCCCGCGCGGTGGAGGACTCCGAGGTGCTTCGAGACGTTCTGCTCGGTCGTCCCGATCTGCGCCGTCAGCTCGAGAACGCTCGCCTCGCCGGCGCGCAGCCGGTCGAGCAGCTTGATCCTCGTCGGCTCGCCCAGCACGCGGAAGCGCTGCGCGATCAGGTCGACGAGCTGGTCGGGGAGCGGATGCGTCATCGGCATGTCTCCATCGTCCCGCGTCGCGGCCGGCGCGACATCCGCACCGCCGCGGATCTCCGCGTGCGGACAACTACTCAGCTGCGTAGTTGTCCGTAGCGGGTTCGGCGTCGGCGCGGATGGCGCCGCGCGTCGGGAGCGTGATGCTGGGTGCAGCTTCCAGGAGGTGATTCCGTGGCGAAGAAACGGATCGTGATCCTCGGCGGCGGCACGGGCGGGACGATCACCGCCAACCGCCTCGAGCGCCTGCACGACGGCGAGCTCGAGATCCACGTCGTCGACCGCGACGACCTGCACGTCTACCAGCCCGGCCTGCTCTTCGTTCCCTTCGGTCTGACGAGCGTCGACGAGATCGTGCGACCGAGGCGGCGCCAGCTCCGTCGCAGCGTCGTCTTCCACGAGAGCGAGATCGACTCGGTCGCGCTCGACGACGACGAGGTGCTGCTCGCGGACGGGACGAAGCTTCCGTACGACGTGCTCGTGGTCGCGACGGGTGCGCGCCTCCAGCCCGAGGAGACCGAGGGACTCGGCGGTCCCGGCTGGAACGAGAACGTGTTCACGTTCTACACGCCCGAGGGCGCCGCTGCGCTCGCGACGGCGCTCGAGCGCTTCCGCGGCGGCCGGCTCGTCGTCGACATCGTCGACATGCCGATCAAGTGCCCGGTCGCGCCGATCGAGTTCACGTTCCTCGCCGACTGGTTCCTGCGCGAGCGCGGCGTGCGCGGCGACACCGAGCTCGTGCTTGCGACACCGCTCGACGGGTGTTTCACGAAGCCGATCGCGTCGCGGCACCTCACGTACCTGCTCGAGCAGAAAGGCGTCGAGCTGCAGGTGGAGTTCGCCGCCGGCGAGGTCGACGGCTCCGCCGGGATCCTCCGCTCGTACGACGGCCGCGAGCAGCCGTACGACCTGCTCGTGACGGTCCCGGTGCACGGCGGCGCCGAGTTCGTCGAGCGCTCACCGGGACTCGGCGACGCGCTCGGATTCGTGTCGACCGACCTGCACACGCTGCAGGCGAAGGCGAAGCCGAACGTGTTCGCGATCGGCGACGCCACGGACCTCCCGGCGTCGAAGGCGGGCTCCGTCACGCACTTCGAAGGCGACGTCCTCGCCGAGAACATCGCGCGCTTCCTCGACGGCCGCGAGCTCGTTTCGCGATTCGACGGCCATTCCAACTGTTTCATCGAGACGGGCTTCTCGAAGGCCCTGCTGATCGACTTCAACTACGACCTCGAGCCCGTGCCCGGGCACTACCCAGCCGCGCTGGGCCTGCCGCTCCTCAAGGAGTCTCGGCTCAACCACCTGGCGAAGCTCGCGTTCCAGTGGCTGTACTGGCACGCGTTGCTTCCCGGCCGCGACCTGCCCGGGATCGGCCCCGAGATGCCGCGTGCCGGCAAGCGCATTCCCGCCGGCGCCGCGGCCGGAAAGGTTGGTGCAACGACATGACGACGGTTGAGATCGCGACCGACCCCGAGGGCTTCCTCCTCGATCCTGCCGACTGGAACGAGGAACTCGCGGTCGAGATCGCGCACGCGAACGGCATTCCCGAGCTGACCGACCGGCACTGGCTCGTCGTGAGGTTCATGCGCGAGCGCTACCTGGCGACGGGCACGGCGCCGTCGATCCGCTCGCTCGGCAAGGAGTCGGGCGTCCCGGTCAAGGAGCTCTACGGGCTCTTCCCAAAGGGGCCGGCAAAGCTCGCCGCCAAGATCGGCGGCATTCCCAAGCCGAAAGGGTGCATCTAGATGGCAGAGCTGCTCGAACATCCGGAGGTCGCGCTCGCGGAGCCGACGACGATCGAGAAGGTGTCGATCGTGATCTCGAAGGGGTCGCTCGAAGGCATCTACCCGGGCCTGATCATGGCCAACGGCGCGCGCATGGAGGGCATCGAGGCGGACGTCTTCTTCACGTTCTTCGGCCTCGACGCGATCCGCAGGGACCGCCAGGGCTCGATCAAGGTCGCGACCGTCGGTAACCCGGGGATGCACCTGCCGACGCTCGTCGGGGCGCTGCCGGGCTTCTCCGCGCTCGCGACGAAGATGATGCAGCGCAAGATGGGGGCACTCGACATCCCGCCGGTGCCGGAGTTCATCGAGCTCATCGCCGACTCGGGGGCGCGTCTGTATGCCTGCAAGGCGACGGTCGACATGTTCGGCCTGACGATGGACGACTTCGTGCCGCAGGTCGAAGCCGTGCTCACCGTCGGCGACTTCTACGCGCTCGCCGCCGGCGGCCAGATCGTCTTCACGTAGCGCGACGACGGACAGTCCCTCGGAGAGGTTCGAGGGACCTGTCCCTGTCAAGATGCGCACGTGACCGGGGCGCAAACGGAAGCGGTGGGCTTGCCCGACGGCATCCGCGCGTGCCTGTTCGACCTCGACGGCGTGCTCACGAAGACGGCGAAGGTGCACGCGGCCGCGTGGAAGGAGATGTTCGACACGTACCTGCGCGCGCGCTCGACGCGGACGGGCGAGGCGTTCGTCGCATTCGATTCGCACCATGACTACGACCGTTACGTGGACGGATTGCCGCGCTACGACGGCGTGCGCGGGTTCCTCGCGTCGCGCAGCATCGAGCTCCCGGAGGGCGATCCCGAGCGACCCGCCCGGCGCCGAGACCGTGTGCGGCCTCGGGAACCTGAAGAACGAGCTCGTGCTGAAGCTGATCCGCGACGAGGGCGTCGAGGCGTACGACGGCTCGATCGACTACGTGCACGCGGCGCGCGAGGCCGGTCTCGCGCGCGCCGTCGTCTCGTCGAGCGCGAACTGCAAGGACGTGCTCGTCGCCGCGGGCATCGACGACCTGTTCGACGAGATCGTCGACGGAGTCGTCGCGCACGAGCAGAACCTGAAGGGAAAGCCCGCGCCGGACACGTTCGTCTACGCCGCACGGGCGTTCGGACTCGAGCCGGCGCAGGCGGCGGTGTTCGAGGACGCGCTCGCGGGCGTCGCTTCGGGCCGCGCCGGGAACTTCGGCTTCGTCGTCGGAGTCGACCGCGTCGGGCAGCGCAGGGAGCTCGAGGAGCACGGCGCGGACGTCGTCGTCGACGACCTCGCCGAGCTGCTGAGGCGATGATCCCGCACCCGTGCTTCGCCGTCGAGCCTTGGTCGGTGAGGGAGACCGACCTCGACCTCGACGTCCTCGCGCAGACGGAGTCGGTCTTCGCGCTCGCGAACGGGCACATCGGCCTGCGCGGCAACCTCGACGAGGGCGAGCCGAACGGCCTGCCCGGCACGTACCTGAACTCGTTCTACGAGCTGCGGCCGCTGCCGATCGCCGAGGCGAGCTACGGCAACCCGGAGTCGGGGCAGACGATCGTCAACGTCACGGATGCGAAGATCATCCGCCTGCTCGTCGACGACGAGCCGTTCGACATCCGCTACGGGCAACTGCTCGCGCACGAGCGCGTGCTCGACATGCGCGCGGGGACGCTCGTGCGCCGCGCGGAATGGGCGTCGCCGGCCGGCGACTCCGTGCGCATCCGCTCGACGCGCCTCGTCTCGTTCGCACAACGCGCGGTCGGCGCGATCCTCTACGAGGTCGAGCCGATCGACGGACCGCTCCGGGTGATCGTGCAATCCGAGCTGCTCGCGAACGAGCCGGGGTCTGCGATGCCCAGCTCCGACCCGCGCGCGGCGGCGGCGCTCGAGGCGCCGCTCAAGTCCGAGGGTTACTTCGACCGTGGCGCCGGCGCCGTCCTGCTGCACTCGACGAAGCGCAGCGAGCTCCGGATGGGCGCCGCGTTCGACCACATCGTGGACGGCCCCGACGGAACCGACGTCACCGCCGAGAGCAGCCCGCACGTGGGGCGGCTCACGGTAGCCGCGGATCTCGAGCAGGGAACGTGCCTCCGCGTCGTCAAGTTCTTCGCCTACGGCTGGTCGAGCCAGCGCTCGTTCCCGGCGATCCGCGACCAGGTGATCGCGGCGCTGTCCGAGGCACGACACACCGGCTGGGAGGGCCTCGTCAACGCACAGCGCGAGTACCTCGACGCCTTCTGGGGGCGCGCGGACGTGGAGCTCGAGGGCGACACCGAGTTGCAACAGGCGGTCCGCTTCGGCCTCTTCCACACGCTCCAGGCCGGCGCGCGAGCAGAGCTGCGCGCGATCTCGGCGAAGGGGCTCACGGGCCCGGGCTACGACGGGCACACGTTCTGGGACACGGAGAGCTTCGTCCTGCCCGTGCTCACGTACACCGTGCCGGAGGCCGCGCGCGACGCGCTCCGCTGGCGGCATGTCACGCTCGACCTCGCGCGGGAGCGCGCCAAGCAGCTCAACCTCGAGGGCGCGGCGTTTCCGTGGCGCACGATCCGCGGCCAGGAGTGCTCGGGCTACTGGCCTGCGGGCACGGCCGCGTTCCACATCGGCGCCGACATCGCGGACGCGACGCAGCGCTACTACAACGCGACTCAGGACGACACGTTCGACCGCGAGGTGGGGCTCGAGCTGCTCGTCGAGACGGCCCGCCTCTGGCGCTCGCTCGGGCATCACGATCCCGACGGCAACTTCCGCATCGACGGTGTCACGGGCCCCGACGAGTACAGCGCGGTGGCGGACAACAACGTCTACACGAACCTCATGGCGCAGCGGAACCTGCGCGCGGCCGCGGACGCCGTCGCGAGGCACCCGCGGCGCGCGGCGGAGCTCGAGACAGACTTCGAAGAGGCGGCCGCATGGCGCGACGCCGCCCGTGACATGGTCGTGCCCTGGGACGACGCGCTCGGCGTCCACCCGCAGGCCGAAGGCTTCACGAGCCACCAGGTCTGGGACTTCGAGAACACGACGGCGGAGCAGTACCCGCTGCTGCTGCACTTCCCCTACTTCGACCTCTACCGCCAGCAGGTCGTCAAGCAGGCCGACCTCGTGCTCGCGCTGCACGTGCGCGGCGACATGTTCACCGACGAGGAGAAGGTGCGCGACTTCGAGTACTACGAGCGCATCACGGTGCGCGACTCGTCGCTGTCGGCGTGCACGCAGGCGGTGATGGCGGCCGAGACCGGGCACCTCGAGCTCGCCTACGACTACTTCGCCGAGGCGGCGCTGATGGATTTGCACGACCTCGAGCACAACACGCGCGACGGCGTGCACATCGCGTCGCTCGCGGGAGCGTGGACGGCGGCGGTCGCCGGCTTCGGAGGCATGCGCGACCACGAGGGCGAGCTGACGTTTGCGCCCCGGCTGCCGGCGCGGCTCGCGCGACTCCGCTTCCGCCTCGTCTTCCGCGGGCGCCGCCTCCACGTGGACGTCACGAAGCGGGACGCGACGTACACGCTCCTCGACGGGCGACGGCCTCCGCATCGCGCACCACGGACGGCCGCTCGACCTCGCTCCGGGCGCACCCGCGACGGAGCCGATCCCGTCGATCGCCGAGCGGCCGCGGCCGATCCAGCCGCCCGGACGCGAGCCGGTGCGCCGCGCGCCCGAGGGCGCGCCCTAGCCCGGCAGAGCAGGCGCACAAACAAGAGCCTCGTTTCGCGCCCCGAGCGCGAAACGATTGTCACGAACTCGCCTGTGGGTTTCCCGAAGGCGATTCGGGGTCTGACCACGATGGCCCCGCGCCGCGCGCGGACGACCATCAGCCAAAAGCACCAGGCATCGACCCCCAGACACAAGACGAAAGGAGCACCGGTGAAACACTTTCGCGGACTTTCCTTCCTGATCGCGGCGGTCGCTCTCGCAGCGGTCGTTGCGGGCACCGCCTTCGCGGCCGCCCAGACAAAGGTCGCGTTCAAAGGCACGTACATCGGCAAGGTGACCGAGAAGGTCGACGGCTCGAACGTAACCGCCTCCGCGAGCGGCGCCGGCAAGGGCACCGCCATCGGCGTCGGCAAGCTCGCCGGCGTCGTCAAGGCGACCACGGCGAACCCGCCGTGCTCCCCGATTCTCGGCCCCGGGACGATCTCGGGTCTGAAGGGCAAGCTGAAGATCAGCGTCATAGCACCGTCGCGCGGCTGCGCTGCCGGCGAGGACGACCAGGACAGCATCACGGTCTCCGGCACGGCAAAGGTCACCGGCGGGACGCTCAAGTTCCGGAAGGCCAAGGGCTCCCTGCACTTCAGCGGCCACTACGACCGGAAGGCCGGCACGTTCAACGTAACCCTCACGGGCAGCCTCACCTACTAGGCGACTCGTACGAACGGCATTCGAAAAGAGGTGCAGAGAAAGTGAAAAGAATCCTCCTGCCGGCGCTGGTGGTAGTCACGGCCCTGATGGTCGGACGAGCCGCCGCCGCAGACATCCCGTTCCCGTCGACGAGCTCGGGCGACGTCTTCGTGATCGCCCAGACCGTGACCGCCGACGGGGCGATGCACGACTACTTCAAGCCCGGCGAGACGGTCGTCTTCCGCGCCTATGCGGTCGACGGCAAGAACCAGAAGATCCTGACCGACGCGAAGTTCTTCTACGCGACGATCCCCGGCCAGCCGAACGTCAAGTTCAAGTACGACCCGAAGGCGAAGACCGCGCTGGGGCAGTACGCGTGGATCGGCACCTGGACGGTTCCCTCCACGTACCAGGTCGGGCTCGTGAACTTCAAGGTGCTCGTCCAGTCGAAGACGAAGCGGCGCGGCTCGTTCGTCCAGATGCCGGTCGCAACGTCGCAGCTGACGATCACGAACACCCCGCCGACGACCGGGACGACGCCTCCGGCCAGCATCTCGACGCCGACCGGCACGGACGACAGTGTCCTCTACGCCGACAGCGTCAACGGCACGCGTCCCGCAGGGCGCTGCGCCGCGGCCGATCGGCTGCACGCAGACCAACGTGTTCAAGCGCGGCGAGCAGTTCGTTCTGCGCACGTGGGGCTTCGACCTGAAGACGAAGACGGTGCTCTCGCTCGAGAACGTCACCGAGGCGCACTTCACCGTCCCCGGCCAGCCGAACGTGACCCTGAACTGGGGCTCGCACGGCACGGCGAAGGTCTTCTTCTGGACGAACTTCTGGAACATCCCGACGACGTTCCCGCTGGGCGACATCACCGTGAAGGTCAGCTACACGCTGACCACCGGCAAGGTCGCGACCCTCGACTACCCGATCACGATCATCCCGTAGCTCGCTACCCAAACACCCCCAGAGATCCCGAAAGCGAGACGAAACCATGAGCACCAAGACCAGGACGATCTCCCTCCTCGGCGCGGTGCTGACAGGCGCACTGATCCTGTCGGCACCCGCCCTCGCGTCACCCGCCGCGCTGACTCCGCCCGCGATTCCGGGCGTAGCCGCGGCACCCGGCCCGCTCGCCTCGCCGTTCACGGCCTCGGCGACGATGGGCATCCTCGCGACGAAGCCCGACATCGGGCTCGCCGGCCAGACGTTCACGCTCTCCGGCTCGGGCCTCGCCCCGAACAAGGACGTGAGCATCGTCTGGAACACCGCCAACGTCACGTGGGTCGTCGACGCCAGGCCCGACAGCGTCGACTACCTCGGACGCAAGGCCGACAAGATCAACGTCGTCCTGGCGACGACGAAGACGGACGCGCAAGGCGCGTTCTCGATCACGCTGAAGGCGCCGAAGGACTTCGGCGGCATCCACGACATCTACGCCGTCGTGGACGGCGTGCAGGTCGCGAAGGGCGGCTTCCTGATCGCCCGCACCGCGACGATGACCCCGAAGAAGGGGCCGATCGGCACGATGATCACGGTCACGTACACCGGCCTCGGCTCCTCGCTCTACGAGGGCGGCGCGTCGATGCAGTACGACAACCACTACGTCGGCGCGATCATGGCCAACTGGACGCGCGGCGTCGCAACCGTGCAGATCCGCGCCGCAGGCCCCGTCGGCCGCCACACGATCGAGGTCACCGACGCGATCAGCTTCGACTACCTCAACCTCCCGCAGTCGCCGATCCCGTGGGCGACCGGGAAGAGCTTCACGTTCACGCGTCACGAAGGACCTCGGCCGCCCGAAGAACCGGATGGACTGGCCGGTCGCGGTCTCGCCGACGCTCGATGCGAAGACGACGATGTCCACCGTCAGCGGAGGCGCGACCGGCACGGCGACTGCCAGGCTGTCGTCGACGTCGGGCGCGGTCATGTCGAAGGTCGACGTGTCGGCGAGCGGCCTGGCGCCGAGCACGCCTGTCAGCCTCGTGTGGTCGACCGTCGTCGGGAACCGCGTCAACTGCAGCGGCACCTGCTGGAGCTTCGTCTCCGTTCCGCTCGGCACGGGCACGGCAGCCGCCGACGGCACCCTCACGAGCAACGTGCAGGTCCCGGACGGGCTCGGCGGCTGGCACGTGATCCAGCTGCTGCAGAACGGCTCGGTGAAGGCGCAGGTTCCGTACTACGTCAAGCGCAGCATCGTCGGCAACGGCGTGTCGAAGCTGCGGCTGAAGGCGGGCCAGCCGTTCACCGTGCACCTCAAGGGCCTCGGCTGGACACAGCTCGACAACACCATCGCCGTCGACTACGACAACAGCTACATCGGTTACGGGTGCGGCTTCAACTCGAACGGCGACGTCGTGATGCACCTCATCGCGACGGGAGCGCCGGGCACGCACCTGATCGACATGTACCCGCTGCTGTACACGCAGCAGCCGTCTTACGCGAACACGCCCTACGGGATGATCCCGGTGCTGACGTACGCGCGTGATGTTCCGGGCCTCGCGCTCGGCTACCAGCTGCCGGCAATCCGCCTGGCCATCGAGGTCGTCAAGTAGGCGAGTCTCCGCCGCGGAGGGGCGACGGCCCCTCCACTGGCGGAGGGCGCCCGCGAGAGGCGAAATGGTGCTCTTCGACTTCTCGAAGAGGCGCAGAGCGGGTCGCGGGCCTGGGGGTGTCGCGACCCGCTCACCCTTCCGTTCGGACGTTGCGGACGCACAGACGCGTGCGCCGCTGGAGAGCGGTTCGCTGGAACGATGGACGCGTATCGTCTTGCGGTTCCGGGGCGCAGTGTTGGCGTTCTGGCTCGCCGTCCTGGTGAGCGGCATAGCTCTCTCGCTTCACTTGCCCGGGCATCTCGTCAACTCGTTCGCGGTGCCGGGCACGGCGTCGGCGCAGGCGGAGTCGGCGCTCGCGGCCGGGTTCGGCGAGCGGCCCGAAGGAACCTTCACGGTCGTCTTCCGAACCCATCGCTCGCTGGACGCGGCGGTGCAGGCTCGGCTTCGTGCGCGTCTCGTGCGAGCTGCGCACATTCTCCCCGGCGGCCGGCTCGCGACGTTCCGTGCGGGCGGCGGCGTCGTCTACGGCGACGTCGAGACGAACCTCCGCCTCCAGCAGGCGAAGGCCTACACGTCGCGGTTGCGGCGCGCACTCGGCCCAGATGCGCTCGTCACCGGGCAGCCCGCGATCCAGCACGACCTCGATCCGCAGCTCGCCTCCGACCTGCGGCGCGGCGAGACGCTCGCGTTGCCGCTCGCGCTCCTCGTCCTCGCGTTCGTGCTCGGGCTGTCGCTTGCGCTCGCGATCCCGTTCGTCTTCGCCGCGTGCACGATCGGCGGCACGCTCGCCCTGCTCTACGTGACGGCGCAGTTCGTCTCGGTCAGCTCGTACGCGACGAACCTCGTCGAGCTGATCGGGCTCGGCCTCGCGATCGACTACTCGCTGCTCATCGTGTGCCGGTTCCGCGAGGAACTCGCGGAAGACGACTCGACCGACGACGCCGTCGTGCGCACGATCGCAGGTGCCGGACGCGCGGTCGTCTTCTCCGGCCTCGCGGTTGCGATCGGGCTCGCACTCCTCTTCTTCGTGCCGGTGCCGTTCATCCGGACCCTCGGCCTCGCGGGGCTGCTCATCCCGCTCGTCTCGATCGCCGCCGCACTGACGCTCCAGCCCGCGCTGCTCTCCCTGTGCGGCCGGCGCGCGCTCGGCCGCGAGCGCTCCCGGAAGCACGAGCCGTGGGCGGCGCTCGCGCGCGCGATCATGCGCCGTCCTCTCGCCGTGCTCCTTCCGACGGCGGCGCTGCTCGTCGCTGCCGCGACGCCGGTCGCGTTCCTGCACCTGACGCCCGGCTCGCTGACGAGCCTGCCGCAGAACACCGAGGCGACACGCGGCTTCGTCGCGCTCAGCGATGCGTTCGGCCCGGGCGCGCTCACGCCGACCGAGGTCGTCGTCGACGCGGGACGTCCGGGCGCCGCTCGTGCGCAGCATGTGCACGAGCGGCTCGATGCGATCTCCAACCGCCTGCTGCACGACCCGGAGGTCTCGCTCGTCGCGATCGGCAGCGAGGCGCCGTACGTCTCCCGCGACGGCCGGTACGCGCGGATGTTCGTCGTCGGCCGCCACGACTACGGCGATCCCGCGTCGCGCCGACTCGTCGCGCGCCTGCGCGAGTTGACCGTTCCCGGCACGGGGGTGCTCGTCGGCGGCGCGGGACCGAAGGGAGCGGACTTCCTCTCGCGCAGCTACGCGCCCTTCCCCTGGCTCGTCGCGGCTGCGCTGCTGCTCACGTACCTCGTGCTCGCGCGCGCGTTCCGCTCGCTCTTGCTGCCGCTGAAGGCCGTCCTCCTGAACCTGCTCTCCGTCGCCGCCGCGTACGGGATGCTCGTGGCCGTCTTCCGCTTCGGCGTCGGCGCCGGCCTCCTCGGCGTCGAGCGCTCGGCGCAGATCGAGGGCTGGATCCCGATCTTCCTCTTCGCGGCGCTCTTCGGGCTCTCGATGGACTACGAGGTGTTCCTCGTGTCGCGGATGCGCGAGCGGTGGGACGCGCACGGCGACAACGTCGACGCCGTGGCATTCGGGCTCGAGCGGACCGGGCGTCTCATCACCGCGGCCGCGCTCGTGATGGCGGTGTCGTTCGGCGGCTTCGTCGTCGGCAGCGTCCCCGGACTGCAGCAGTTCGGGCTCGGCCTCGCCCTCGCGGTCCTCATCGACGCGACACTCGTGCGCGCGCTCCTCGTGCCGTCGCTGATGGCGCTCCTCGGGCGGTGGAACTGGTGGCTGCCTTCCATGAGGCGTCGATACCTCGTCCCGGTCGTCGCTGCACTGGCGCTCGTCGCTGCGCCGAGCGGCGTCGCGGCTCCCGCGAAGACCGTTCGGCTCGCGATCGCGCACGTCGTGTCGAATTGCCACGTGTGGCGGACACCGGCGAAGCTGCTCGGCCCCACGCTCAGGATCACGGTCGCGCGTGGAGACCGCGTCGTCATCCGGCCCGACTGCCCGATGGACTTCGATCTCGCGCAGACGAAAGGGCCGCGGCTCGCGCTCGGCGATCCGCGGATCTACGCCGGCGCATCTCGCACGGTCACCTTTCGGAAGCCCGGCGTCTACCGCCTCACCGCGACGAACGTGCAGACGCCGGAGGAGCGTGGGCTCACCGTTCTGGGCGGCGTGAACACGCTCACGCTGACCGTTGTCGTCAGGTAGCGCGCGAACCGACAACGCGCGCTCGCGCGTATCTCCATCAGTGGCGCTTTCCCGCAACGCTGCGCCGTCGGGCAGGCGGCTCTTCGTGCAGTTCGCCCTCTCCGGCCTCGCGGCGATGCTCATCGTCGCGCTCGCGGCGACGATCGTGCTGCGCCGCGCCGGTGAAAGGGAGTCTGTGCGGGACGCGCGCCGCCTGACGGAGGTGCTCGGACGGAGCGTCGTCGAGCCGAACCTCGACGACGGCGTCGTGCGCGGCAACCGCGTCCAGCTCGCCGCGTTCGACCGGCTCGTGCATGAGCGCGTGCTGCGAAGCCCCGTGGTGCGCGTCAAGCTCTGGACGGCGGACGGGCGTATCGCGTACTCGGACGAGCCCCGTCTCGTCGGCTCGCGCTATCCGCTCGGCGACGACGAGGTGGCGACGCTGAGAGGGAACGGCGTCGAGGCCGGCATCAGCGACCTCTCGGCGCCGGAGAACCGGTACGAGCGGCCGCGCCGCAAACTGCTCGAGGTGTACATGCCGGTGCACACGACGAGCGGCCGGCCGCTCCTGTTCGAGACGTACCTCCGGTTCAGCGACGTCGCCGCGAGCGGTCGCAAGGTCTGGCTTGCGTTCCTGCCCGCGCTCTTCGTCGCGCTGCTCATGCTCTGGCTGCTGCAGCTGCCGATCGCACTCTCGCTCGCACGACGTCTCCGCCGCGCGCATGCGGAGCGCGAGGCGCTGCTCCTGCGCGCATTGAACGCGTCGGACGTGGAACGGCGAGTCATTGCGGCCGACCTCCACGACGGCGTCGTGCAGGATCTCGCCGGCACGTCGTATGCGCTGGCCGTCGCTGCGGAGAAGGTCGACAACACACCGGCGAAAGAGGTCGCACGCACGCTGCGCACCGGCGCGGACGCGACGCGACAGTCGATGCGCCAGCTGCGCTCGCTCCTCGTCGAGATCTATCCGCCGAACCTGCGCGACGCCGGCCTCGAGCCTGCGCTGAACGACCTCGCGGCGAAGGCGGTCGCACGCGGCGTAGCGGTCGACGTCGACGTCGCCGACGGCATCCGGCCGAGCGACGAGACGGAGCGTCTCGTCTTCCGCACCGCGCAGGAGGCGCTCCGCAACGTCGTCGAGCACGCGGGTGCGGAAACGTGCAGCATCGACGTCCATGCGAACGGCTCGGACGTGGTGCTCGTCGTCGCCGACGACGGACGTGGCTTCGAACGCGCGGTGCTCGAGGAACGGCGTTCGGAAGGACACCTGGGGCTCGCGTTGCTCGTCGACCAGGCGGCCGATCTCGGCGGCAGCCTCGACATCGACTCGACGCCCGGCGCGGGCACGCGCGTGACGCTGAGGCTGCCGCGATGATCCGCGTCCTCGTCGCCGACGACCACGCCGTCGTGCGCGACGGGCTCGAGCAGCTCGTCCGGTCGGCTGACGACCTCGAGTTCGTCGGCAGCGCGGGAGACGGCGGCGAGGCCGTCGACCTCGGCGTGAAGCTCCGGCCCGACGTCGTCCTCATGGATCTCTCGATGCCTGACCTCGACGGCATCGAGGCGACGCGCCGGCTCGTGAAGCGCGTGCCGGACGTGCAGGTCGTCGTGCTGACCTCGTTCTCCGACCGCGGCCGGATCCTCGGCGCGCTCGACGCCGGCGCGGTCGGCTACCTGCTCAAGGACGCGACTCCGGAGGAGCTCCTCAACGGGATCCGTGCGGCGGCACGCGGCGAGTCGCCGCTCGCGCCGAAGGCGGCGCGCGCGCTGCTGGACGCCCACGTCGAGCAGGAGCAGGAGCCGCTGCGCGGACGCGAGCGGGAGATCCTCGCGCTCGTCGCGGCGGGGCACCCGAACAAGATCATCGCCCGGCGCCTCGGGATCAGCGAGAAGACGGTCAAGTCGCACCTGACGAGCGTCTACCGGCAGATCGGCGTGACCGACCGCGTCCAGGCGGCGCTCTGGGCGCGCGACCACGGCATCACCGCCGAGTCGTAAGACCATCGTCCCATTGCGGTCGGGACCGTGCCGGCGCGAGCCTGTGCGCAGATCCTTTTCCCCACTCCCCCGGAGGTGCTCCATGAAGGTCAACAAGCTCGCAGCCGCACTCGGCGTTTTCCTCTCGCTCGCCGTCGCAGCTCCCACCGTCGCATTCGCGAAGCACGGCGCGGACGATCCCGCCGGCCACGTCGGTCACGGCGGCCACGGCGGCGACGACGGCGCGCGTCACCGCTAGACACAAGTCTCCTCTTCCCTTGGAGAGCCCGAGGCCCGCCTGCCGAGGCGGGCCTCGCGGCGTCCGGGTTTAGGCGGCCGTGCGCCGGAGACGGAGCAACAAATGCGCGCGGTCACCTGGCACGGCACGGAGGACGTTCGCGTCGACAGCGTCCCCGATCCGCGGATCGAGGAGCCAACCGACGCGATCGTCCGCATCACCTCGACCGCGATCTGCGGCTCGGACCTGCACCTGTACAAGGTGCTCGGCCCGTTCATCGACGAGGGGGACGTCCTCGGGCACGAGCCCATGGGAATCGTCGAGGAGGTCGGTCCGGAGGTGACGCACATCGCGCCGGGCGACAGGGTCGTGATCCCGTTCAACATCTCGTGCGGTAGCTGTTGGATGTGCGAGCACGAGCTGTTCGGGCAGTGCGAGACGACACAGGTCAGGGAGTACGACACGGGCGCAGCGCTGTTCGGCTACACGAAGCTCTACGGGCAGGTTCCCGGCGGCCAGGCGGAGTACCTCCGTGTGCCGATGGCGCACTTCGGCCCCGTCAAGGTGCCCGAGGGGCCGCCGGACGAGCGGTTCCTCTACCTCTCCGACGTGCTGCCGACCGCCTGGCAGGCGGTCGAGTTCGCCGACATCCCCGAAGGCGGGAGCGTCACCGTGTTCGGCCTCGGGCCGATCGGTCAGATGGCGTCGCGCATCGCGCGCCATCGCGGTGCACGCGTCATCGCTGTCGAGCTCGTGCGCGAGCGGATCGAGCTGGCGCGCCGGCACGGGATCGAGGTGCTCGACCTCGACGAGCACGAGGACATCGCCGAGGCCGTTCGCGAGCTGACCGACGGGCGCGGCACGGACTCGGTCATCGATGCCGTCGGCATGGAGGCGCACGGCTCGCCGGGCGCGGAGGTGATGCAGAAGCTCGGCGGCATGCTCCCCGATCGCGTGGCGAGGAAGGTGATCGAGAACGTCGGCGTCGACCGGCTCGCGGCGCTCAAGGCCTGCATCGAGACCGTGCGCCGCGGCGGGACGCTCTCGGTCGTCGGCGTCTACGGCGGCACGGCAGATCCGCTGAACATGATGCAGCTCTTCGACAAGGGCCTACAGATCCGGATGGGCCAGGCGCACGTGAAGCGCTGGATCGACGACCTCATGCCGCTCGTGACGGACGACTCCGATCCACTCGGCGTGATGGATCTCGCGACGCACCGGCTTCCGCTCGACGAGGCGCCGCACGGCTACGAGATCTTCCAGAAGAAGCGCGACGGCGCGATCAAGATCGTCCTTCAGCCGTAGAGCTTCGCGACCGCGGTGAAAACGTCCACGTCCTCGAGCGCGTCGGTCGAGTCGCTGATCTGGTCGACGCCGCCGATCAGCGGCAGTGAGCGAAGCCCGGGATCGTGCACGCGGTCGAGGCACGCCTCGACGAAGCGGGCCGAACCGAGCACCCGGAACGGGCGCGTGTGGAAGAGGCGCACCGACGGGTCGACGGGTGCAGTGATCCCGAGGGCGTTGTGTCGCCTTGCGAGCTCCTCGACCGCGACGACGAGCGCCGCCTCGCGCGCCTCGTAGTCGCGCGCTGCGAGCACGTCGAGCAGGGACGGCCGAAGTGTCGCCGCCGCGTCGAGCCGCGCGAACGCGGAGCCGAGCCACTTGCTGTACGGCGCGTAGCGACGCTCGAGCAGGAACGCGAGGCGCATGACGTCGCGCACGAGCCGAGCGGCGACGACGCGGGAGCCGAGCTCGTCGCCGACCTCGGCCGTGCGACCGACGAACGGCTCCTCCTGGTCGAGCCGCCGCCACTGGCTCGCGAGGAGCCAGAGCCACACGTCGTCGGGGTACCACTCGAGCACCGCCCGCACGGCGGCGAGCTCGCCCCCGTCGTCGTGGAAGACCGCGCCCGACGTCACCTCGAGCAACCGCTGCTGCGGCGCGCAGAGCCAGTGCCGCGTGGAGATGCCTCCGCGCGGGTCGAAGCCGATCCGCTGCGCGAGCCACGCGCCCGGCTCGGCGACCTCGACGTGGCTCGTGACGGCGACGGCGTCCCACCCGAAGCGCGTCGGCCACCCGCGGAACTCGTCCGGCAGGCCGGCCTCGATCGCGTCGCGCACCGGCGCGACGTCGCCGGCATCGACGAAGACCTTCAGCCGCGGCCCCCAGCCGTGGTCGGTCGAACGCTCGGTGTCGAAGCCGAGCACCTCGGAGCCGGAGCCGATCAGGGCCGCGGAATGTCGCCGGCCTTCGAGCAGCGGCGAGACGATCTCTTCGTAGTACGCCCGCGCGAGCTCGAGGCCCGGGACGAAGCGCGGCGTCGTCAGGCCGCGCGCTCCTCGAAGCGCCGCACGACGAGCTCGCCGGCGCTCAGCACGTGATCGACCATCCGGCGCCGCGCCTGCTCGGCGTCGCGGCGCTCGATCGCCTCGAGCACGGCGGCGTGCTGCGCGACGTTCTCCTCGAGCAGGTGCGAGCTCTCGCCGAGGACGATCCACGTCAGGTCGCGCGGGAAGCTCTGGTGCAGGTCGGCGAGCATCGCGGCGAGGCGGTTGTTGCCGGCCGCCTCGAGGATCACGAGATGAAAGAGGTCGTTGCCGCGGATCCACTCGTCGTGGGCGCGCGTCGGCGGCGGGCCGACGTCCGCGTGCTCCTTCCACACGCGCAGCCGCTCGGACGACTCGTGGAACAGCTCCTGCGCGGCGCGCAGCCGGTACAGCTCCTCGTCGCGGATACGTCCGGAGGCGAGCGACGCGGCAAGCCCCTCGAGCTCGGCGCGAACCTCGTACGCCTCGCGCACCTCACGCGCGCTCGGCCCGCGGACCCGCGCGCCCCGTCGCGGCTCGAGCTGGACGATGCCCGCGGCCTGCAGCTTCCGCAGCGCCTCGCGCACCGGGGTCCTCGAGACGCCGAACTCGGTCGCCAGCGACTCCTGGCGCAGTCGCGATCCCGAAGCGAACTCCCCCGAGAGCACGCGGGCCTGAATCGTCGCCGCGAGCCGGTCGACGAGGGCTGCATCCTCCTCCGTCCGGGCCATGGCCGGGCGACATTATCACGTCGTGGATCCAATCGACACTCGCTTGTATCCATTTTGGTAGGCTCGCGGCTCGTGACATGGGCGGAGCCCCAATCCCGAGCACGGGGAGGAACCGAATGACTGCTGCCCGAGCGCGTAACGCGCTTCTCCTTCTGGCGATCGGCGGCATTGCGCTCGTCGCCGTTACCGCCGCGACTTCTGCGAGCAAGCCGCCTGCGCTCAAGAACGGCGGCACTCTCACGATCGGCCTCGCCGAGGATCCTGACGCCCTCGACCCGACGCTCGCGCGCACGTTCGTCGGCCGGATGATCTTCATGCACATGTGCGAGAAGCTCTACGACATCGACTCGCACCTGAACATCGTCCCGCAGCTCGCGGCGGCGATGCCGAAGTTCTCGACGAACAAGAAGACGGTGACGATCAAGCTGCGGACGGGCCTCAAGTTCAACGACGGCACGACGCTCGACGCCGCCGCAGTCAAGCAGTCGCTCGACCGGCACAAGACACTGGCGCGCTCCGCACGCGCGAGCGAGCTTGCACCCGTCACGTCGATCGACACGCAGGGCAACAACACCGTGATCCTGCACCTGAACAACCGGTACGCGCCGATCACGGCCCAGCTCGCGGATCGCTCCGGCATGGTCATGTCGCCGAAGGCGTTGAACGACCTCGGCGCCAACTTCGCGACGAACCCGGTCTGCGTCGGCCCGTTCATGTTCAAGGACCGCCAGGCCGGTGACCACATCACGCTCGTCAAGTCCCCGTACTACTACGCGAAGAGCAGAGTGCACCTGGACTCGATCGTGTTCAAGATCATCACCGACCCGTCGGCGCGTTCGCAGAACCTGCGCGCGCACTCGATCGACGTCGAGGACCGCATCCCCTCGACGGAGCTCCAGGGGATCGCCCACGACTCGAGCCTGCGCGTCGCGAAGTCGGTCTCGATCGGCTACCAGGGCATCACGATCAACATCGGGAACAAGAACGGGCTCAACAAGACCTACGAGAACATCGGCACGACGTTCGCGAAGTCGACCGACCTGAGGCAGGCGTTCGAGCTCGCGCTCGACCGCAAGCTCATCAACAAGGTCGTCTTCGGCGGCACGCAACAGCCGGGCTGCTTCCCGTTCCCGCCGGCGAGCCCGTACTTCGCCGCGACGAAGGGGATCAAGTGCCACCTCACGGCGAACGTCGCCGCGGCGAAGGCGGCGTTCAAGAAGTCCGGCGCGAACGCACCGGTCGACGTCCACCTGACGATCGGAACCGATCCGATCGCCGCGCGGCTCGGAGCGCTCATCCAGGGCGAGGAGAAGGCGATCGGGTTCAACGTGGTCCTCGAGCCGACGGAGTTCACGACCGCGCTGAACCGGGCGGACGCCGGCAACTTCGCGACCTTCGCAGTCGGCTGGTCGGGGCGCGTCGACCCGGACGGCAACTTCTACCAATTCGTCAACACGAAGGGCTCGCAGAACGACAGCGGGTACTCCAACGCCGCCGTCGACAAGGCGACGAACCAGGCACGCGCAGTGCTGAACCTCAGCCGGCGGATCGCCTTCTACCACACGGCCCTCGTCCAGGTGGCGAAGGACCTGCCGCTGATCTACCTCTACTACCCCATCAACCGGTTCGGCGTCGCGAAGTCCGTCGGCGGAGTGAACATCTACGGCGACGGCCTCATCCGCGCGCAGTACGCAGGCTTCAAGAAAGGCACGTAGGAGTCCCTAGGACGATGGGCGGCTTCCTTCTCCGCAGGGTCGGAGCCGCCCAGCTCGTCCAGCCTGGGGTCACCGCTCGATGAGCGGGTTCCTCCTCCGCAGGGTCGGGGCCGCCGTCATCGTGCTGCTCCTTTCGAGCATGCTCGTGTTCGTCGGCGTGCGCGCGCTGCCGGGCGACCCCGCGACCGCGCTCGGCGCCGAGAACCGCGATCCCGCGGTCATGGCCGCGATTCGCCACCACTACGGCCTCGACCAGCCGGTACCGGTGCAATATGCGAAATGGCTCGGGCTCGCGCTGCAGGGAGACCTCGGCCGGGACCAGCGTGACCTCTCCGTCTCCCAGACGATCATGCACCGCCTCCCGATCACGCTCGAGCTGGCGTTCCTGTCGATCATGGTCGGGATCCTGATCGGGATACCCGCGGGGATCATCGCGGCGGTGAAGCAGCGAAAGCCTGCGGACTACGTCGCGACGAGCGCGGCGCTCGTCGGGTTGAGCGTCCCGCACTTCTGGCTCGGGCTGATGATGATCAGCTTCTTCGCCGTCCGGCACCACTGGCTTCCGTCCGGGTTCTACGTGCCGTTCTCCGAGGACCCGATCGAGAACCTCCGGCACATGCTCATGCCCGCGATCGTCCTCGGGACAGGCCTCTCCGCGGTGCTGATGCGGCAGATGCGCTCGTCGATGCTGACCTCGCTCGGCACCGACTACATCCGGACTGCACGCGCAAAGGGCCTCTCCGAGAGGTCGGTGATCATGAAGCACGCGCTGCGGAACTCGCTGATCACGATCACGACGATCGTCGGGCTCCAGATGGGCGCGCTCATCTCCGGCGTCGTCGTGACGGAGCAGATCTTCGCGATCCCGGGCTTCGGGAAGCTGACGCTCGACACGATCCAGACGCGCGACTACGCGCTGCTGCAGGGCGTCGTGCTCATCTCGGCGGCCGGCTACGTCGTCGTGAACCTCTCGGTGGATCTCATCTACTCGTTCCTCAACCCGAGAATCCGGGTCGCGGGGGCCGCTCAATGAGCTACGCCGATCCGTCGCTCGCGGCCGAGCTCAACCCGCGCGCGCGGCGAAGGCGGCTGCTGCGGAAGCGCTTCCTCCGCCGGCCGTTCGCCGTGATCGGGCTCATGGTCGCCGTCGGGTTCATCGTGAGCGGGATCTTCGCGCCGGTGATCGCGCCGTATCACCCGGACACGAGCGACTTCACGAACCTGCTTGCGGGCCCGTCGCGGCAGCACCTCCTCGGCACGGACGAGCTCGGCCGCGACACGTTCTCCCGCCTGCTCTGGGGCTCGCGCGCCTCGATCCAGGCGGGCGTGTTCGCGACGCTGCTCGCCACGCTGATCGCGGTCCCCATCGGTCTCGTCGCCGGCTATTACCGCGGCTGGATCGACCCGGTCATCGCACGCGTCACCGACGTGCTGCTCGCGTTCCCGTTCCTCATCGTCGCCGTCGGCCTCGCGGCGATCCTCGGCGCCTCGCTCCGCAACGCGACGATCGCCCTCTGCCTCGGAGCGATCCCCGGGCTGATTCGCGTCGTGCGCGGTGAGGCGCTCGCGTTGCGCGAGGAGGACTACGTGCGCGCCGCGATCGCGAACGGCGCGGGCGACCCACGCATTCTCGGCAAGCACATCTTCCCGAACATGCTGCCCACGATCATCGTGCAGATGACCGTGACGATCCCCGCTCTGATCATCGGCGAGGCCGTGCTGTCGTTCCTCGGCCTCGGCGCGCAGTCGCCGCAGACGTCGTGGGGCGTGATGCTCTCCGACGCGAAGGACTACTACGAGACGGCGCCGCAGCTCATCCTCTACCCCGGCCTCGCGATCTTCTTCTGCTCGCTGTCGTTCAACCTGCTCGGCGACGGCCTTCGCGACGTCCTCGATCCGCGGACGACCCGGTAGCCCGTGCCGCTGCTCGAAGTCGACGGGCTCAGCGTCCGGTTCGAAACCGACGACGGTGTCGTCCAGGCCGTCGACAGCCTGTCGTTCTCGCTCGACGAGCGCGAGGTGCTCGGCATCGTCGGCGAGTCCGGCTGCGGGAAGAGCGTCAGCCTGATGAGCCTCATGCGTCTGCTCCCGCCGACCGCGAAGGTCGACGGGACGGCGCGCTTCGACGGGATCGAGCTGCTCACGGCGTCGTCGAAGCAGATCCGCCGGATCCGGGGGCGCCAGGTCGCGTTCGTCTTCCAGGAGCCGATGACATCGCTCAATCCGTCGTTCCGCGTCGGCCGCCAGATCGCCGAGGTGCTCGAGCAGCACCTCTCGATGACGCGACGGGCGGCGAACCGGCGCGCGGTCGAGCTTCTCGACCTCGTGCGTATCCCCGCACCCGCAAAGCGTGTCGACGAGTACCCGCACCAGCTCTCCGGCGGGATGCGTCAGCGCGTGATGATCGCGATGGCGCTCGCCTGTGACCCGAAGATGCTCGTCGCGGACGAGCCGACGACGGCGCTCGACGTGACGATCCAGGCGGGCATCCTCGACCTGATGCGCGACATCCGCGAGCGACTCGGCACGGCGATCGTGCTGATCACGCACAACCTCGGCGTCGTCGCCGATCTGGCCGACCGCGTCCTCGTCATGTACGCCGGCCGCAAGGTCGAGGAGGCGCCGGTCCATGCGCTCTTCGCCGCGCCGCAGCACCCGTACACGCTCGGTCTGCTCGGCGCAATCCCGCGGCCGGGCAGCGCCGATCAGAACGGCAGGCTGCAGGAGATCCCCGGTCGCGTGCCGTCGCTCGACGGGCCGTGGACAGCCTGTGCGTTCGCTGACCGCTGCCCGCGCGCCGACACGCAGACGCGCAGCGAGGTGCCGCCGCTGCGGGAGGTCGCGCCCGACCACCTCGTCGCCTGCTTCCATCCAGGACCGAATTGAGCGACGCCGTCCCGACACTCGAGGTCGAGCACCTCGTCAAGCACTTCCACGCCGGGTCGCAGGTGTTCGGCGGGGGTGCCGTCGTCCACGCCGTCGACGACGTGTCGTTCACGATCGGCGCCGGCGAGATGCTCGGGCTCGTCGGCGAGTCGGGCAGCGGCAAGTCGACGGTCGGCAACTGCGTCGTGCGCCTGCACGAGCCGACGTCCGGGACGATCCGCCTCAAGGGCCGCGACATCACGCACACGTCGCGGCGCGAGCTCCGGCCGCTTCGCCGCGAGATGCACATCGTCTTCCAGGATCCGTACTCGTCGCTGAACCCGCGCCTCACCTGCGGTGAGATCGTCGGCGAGCCGCTGCGCATCCAGCGGCTTGCGGCGCGAGGGAGCGTCGACGGGCGCGTGCGCGAGCTCTTCGACACCGTCGGCCTGCGGCCGGAGTTGCGGCACCGTTATCCGCACGAGCTCTCCGGCGGACAGCGGCAGCGCGTCGGCCTGGCGCGCGCGCTGTCGGTGTCGCCGTCGCTGCTCATCGCCGACGAGCCCGTCTCCGCGCTCGACGTCTCCGTGCAGGCGGCGATCCTCAACCTGCTGCGCGAGCTCCAGGAGCACCTCGGCTTCTCGTGCCTCTTCATCACGCACGACCTCGCAACGGTCGAGTTCCTCTGCGACCGCGTCGCCGTGATGTACCTCGGCCAGATCGTCGAGACGGCGCCGACCGCCGAGCTCTTTTCGGCGCCGAAGCACCCGTACACGCAGGCGCTCCTCTCGGCTGCGGTCGTCCCCGACCCCGTCGTGCAGCGGACGCGGACGCGCGTCGTGCTGGACGGTGACATCCCGTCGCCGCTCGCACCGCCTTCGGGCTGCCGCTTCCGCACGCGCTGCCCGCTCGAGCACGAGTCGGCGCCGCGCTCGCACGAGGAGGAGCCGCCGCTGATCGACGTCGGCGGCGGTCACTTCGTCGCCTGTCACCTCGTGTCACGCGCGCGCGACGACGCCCACCTCATCGACGCGGCGGAGCTCACGTCTTGATGCCGTTCACCACCAGGCCCGAGCTGCGCGGCAGCTTCGGCGCGGTCGCCTCGACGCACTGGCTCGCCTCGGCCGTGGGGATGGCGGTCCTCGAGCGCGGTGGCAACGCATTCGACGCCGCCGTCGCTGCGGGATTCACGCTGCAGGTGGTCGAGCCGCACCTCAACGGGCCCGGCGGAGACCTGCCGGCGATCTTCTGGCCGGCGTCGCTCGGGCGGCCGGTCGTGCTCTGCGCCCAGGGCGTCGCGCCGGCGGCAGCGACGATCGAACGCGTGCGCTCGCTCGGGCACGAGCTGATGCCGGGGACAGGCCCACTCGCCGCCTGCGTCCCGGGCGCGTTCGGCGGCTGGCTCCTGCTGCTCGAGGAGTTCGGCACCTGGCGCCTCGAGGACGCGCTCGCGTTCGCGATCGGCTACGCAGAGCGGGGCTATCCCGTCGTCGCAGGGATCACGCTGACGGTCGAGCGCGCCGAGCCGCTCCTGCGGGAGTGGCCGGCGTCCGCCGAGCTGTACCTTCCCGCGCCGTCGGCCGGAACGACGTTCCGCAACCCGGCGCTTGCGGCGACGTGGAAGCGGTTGCTCGACGAGTCGCGTGGCGGCTCGCGCGAGAACGAGATCGAGCGCGCGCGGACGGTGTTCTACGAGGGCTTCGTCGCAGAGGCGATCGACGAGTTCTCTCGCGAGCACGGCGGGCTCCTCGACGGCGACGACCTCCGCGAGTGGCACGCGACGCTCGAGGAGCCGGTGACGTTGATGTACAGCGATGTACACCTGTGTAAGACCGGACCGTGGGGACAGGGCCCGGTCGGCCTGCAGCAGCTCGCACTCCTGTCCGGGTTCGACGTCGCGGACATGAGCGAGGAGGAGCTCGTCCATGTCAGCACGGAGTGCGCGAAGCTCGCGTTCGCCGACCGGGACGCGCTCTACGGCGACGCGCAACCCGTGCCGCTCGACACGTTGCTTTCGACCGCGTACAACGACGAACGCCGCGCGCTCGTCGACGACCACGCGTCGACGGAGCTGCGCCCCGGCATGGGCCGCCTCCCGAGCCACCACACGCCGGATGGCACGGTGCCGTTGGGCGTCGGAGAGCCGACGCGCGGCGACACCGTGCACCTCGACGTCGCCGACCGGTTCGGCAACCTCTTCTCGGCAACCCCTTCGGGCGGCTGGCTGCAGAGCTCGCCGGTGATCCCGTCGCTCGGCTGGCCGCTCGGCACGCGCGCGCAGATGTTCTGGCTCGAGGAGGGGCTGCCGTCGTCGCTCGAGCCGCGCACGCGACCGCGCACGACGCTTTCTCCGGGGCTCGTGCTGCGCCGCGGCGAGCCCTGGCTCGCGTACGGCACTCCCGGCGGCGACCAGCAGGAGCAGTGGGCGCTGCACGTTCTGCTGAGGCACGTCGACCGGGGGCTGAACCTGCAGGAGGCGATCGACGCGCCCGACTTCCACACCGAGCACCTGATCGACTCGTTCTATCCCCGCGGCTTCACGCCGAACAGGCTGCTCGTGGAGGAGCGCTTCGGCGAGGAGGCCGTCGGGGCTCTCCGGGCGCGCGGGCACGACGTCGTCGTCACGCCTCCGTGGTCGCTCGGCCGCGTCAGCGCCGTCAAGCGTGAGGACGGCCAGCTCGTCGCCGCTGCGAATCCCCGCGGCATGCAGGGCTACGCGGTCGCACGCTGACGCTTGCGTGTGATGTGAACAGTCATTGCACTTCCTCCTGCGGTGACGTGATTGACGCTGCGGAGGATCTGCGCGGGGCTCGAGCGGCGGAAGGAGCGCAACCCGCGATCTCGTTCGCGGCGGCCGAACCGCACTTTGGCGGAAAACCGACGGCGCGGCGGCGGCTGCGCCCCTCGCTCCGCGCGCGCCGGGCCGCGAGTCTTGCGACTGTGCTTCCGTCTCCTGACGAATCAGCCGAGCGGGAAGCGGGCGCGCACGCGCGTGCCCTCCCCCGCCGGGCTGTCGACCTCGAGCGTTCCGTCGAGCGCCTCCACGCGGTCGACGAGGCCGCGCAGTCCCTCACCCTCGGGGTCGGCGCCGCCGGCGCCGTCGTCGACGATATCGACGAGCAGCCGGGCGTCGTCGCAGGTGGCGGTGACGACGACAACCCCTGCGCCCGCGTGCTTCTGTACGTTCGCGAGCGCCTCCGCGACCACGTAGTACGCCGCAGCCTCGAGAGCCTCGGAGAGCTTCCGGTCGGGCAACTCGGCGAGCTCGACCGGAAGGGGAGCCCGCAGCGCGAGTGCCTCCAGCGCTGCGCCGAGACCGCGCTCGGTGAGAACTGACGGATGCAGACCGCTCGCCAGCACCCGCAGCTCGTCGAGCCCGGCGGCCAGCTCGTCCACGACGGCGTCGAGCATCTTCCGGTCGCCGTCGACGGCCTGCGAGCGGAGACGACCGATCGTCAGCAGGGCCGAGGTGAGCCGCTGCTGCGCCCCGTCATGGAGGTTGCGCTGGATCCGCCGCCGCTCTGCGTCGGCGACCTCGACGAGACGAGCGCGCGAGGCGCGGAGCTCGGCCTCGGCGCGTTTGCGATCCGTGATGTCCCGCAGGTAGCCGGTGAACGTCGGCGGGCCCGGCAACCCGATGCGCGTGATCGTCAGCTCGACGGGGAACTCGGCGCCGTTCTTGTGCACGGCGGCGAGCTCGAGCCGCTTGTCGAGGATCACCGCCCGCTCCGTCTCGAGGAAGCGCGCGAGCCCCTTGCGATGGGACGGTCTGAGGTGCGGCGGCACGATCAGCTCCGCCATGTCGTAGCCGACCGCCTCGTGCGCGCGGTAGCCGAAGGTCGTCTCGGCCGCGTGGTTCCAGTCGAGGATGCGGCCGCGGTGATCCATCACGACGACGGCGTCGAGCGCGGCCTCGAGCATCGCCCGCAGCCGCGACTCGCTCGCGCGCACCTCGGACTCGGCGTGCCGCCGCACGACGAACTGACCGACCTGGCTGCCGATCACGCTCATCGTCTCGAGCAGGCGAGCGTCGGGCTCGCGCAGGTCGCGCGAGAAGAACTCCATCACGCCGACGACACCGCGCGGGCTGAGGAGCGGAAAGCCGAACGCCGCCTGGAGCCCGGCGCGGCGGGCGGCATCCGCGCGCGGGAAGTTGCGATCCTCCGGCGTGTCGACGATCCAGCTCGGCCGGCCGGACACGAGCAGCCGCCCCGGGAGCCCTTCGCCCGGGCCGAGCGTCATCCGCTCGCTGAGGGCCTCGAACTCCGGAGCGCCGTCGCCGCCGTGCCACGTGCATACGCAGCGAAGGCGGCGGTCGTCCGGCCCGACCTCCCACACGGCGCCGAGCTCCCAGCCGAGCGACCGGCCGATCACCTCGAGCGTAGCCTGGTAGGCCTCGACAGGCGCTTCTGTTTGCGCGAGGATCTGAGCGACGTCGTGCTCGACGCGCTGCAGGGTTGGCGCGTCAACGATGACTTTCATGGGCACTGCTGACGCTACACCGGTCGAGGAGGAAACGGAAGGCGCCGCACCGCGTCTGCGGGTCGTCGTCGCCGACGACGATGCGCTGCTCCGCGAAGGCATCGCGTCGCTCCTGGCGGACGCCGGCCACGACGTCGTCGGCCGCGCCGTCGATGCGGACGACCTGCTCCTCAAGGTGCGCTCCTACACGCCCGACATCGCGATCGTCGACGTGCGCATGCCGCCCGGCAACGCGGACGACGGCCTCGTCGCCGCCGCCGAGATCCGGCGGACGTACCCCTCGGTGAAGGTGCTCGTGCTGTCGCAGCACCTCGAGCCCACGTACATGCTCGAGCTCGTCGGCGACGACGCCTCGGGAGTCGGCTACCTGCTCAAGGACCGCGTCCGCGACGTCGATCAGTTCGTCGACGCCGTCGAGCGCGTGGCGGCCGGCGGCACGGCGTTCGACCCGGAGGTCGTGAAGACGCTCGTCGGCGGGCACCGCCGCTCGACGCTCGACGACCTGACCGAACGCGAGCGCGACGTGCTGTCGCTGATCGCCGAAGGACGCTCGAACCGCGCGATCGGCAAGAGCCTCTTCCTCAGCTCGCGCGCGGTCGAGCGGCACGTCCAGGGGATCTTCAAGAAGCTCGGCCTCTCCGACACGGAGGACGACAACCGCCGCGTCCTCGCCGTGCTCGCGCTGCTCGGCCACTAGTCGCCGCTCGGGCACCAGGCGGAAAACCGACAGCGCTCGGCCGGGCAGCCCCATCGCGCGCCGGCGCGCCCGACGCGAGGCTGTGCTCATCCCCGATGCCAAAGGAGACCCGAGAGATGAGCCTCGACCTGCAAGCACTCGAGACGAGCTTCGACCTTGTCGCGCCGCGCGGCGACGAGCTGATGGACGAGTTCTACTCGCGCCTGTTCGCGGCGGCGCCCGCCGTGCGCCCGCTCTTCCCCGACGACATGCAACGGCAGAAGACGATGCTCCTCGGCGCGCTCGTGCTGCTGCGGAAGTCGCTGCGGAACCTCGACGCGATCGTTCCGAAGCTGCGCGAGCTGGGCGCCCGCCACGTCGCGTACGGCGCGAAGCCGGAGCACTACCCGGTCGTGGGAACGGTGTTGATCGCCGCGATGGCCGCGGTCGCCGGCGACGAGTGGAAGCCCGAGCACGAGGCCGCGTGGGGCGCAGCGTTCGAGATCGTCGCCGCGACGATGATCGAAGGCGCCGCCGCAGTGGAGCTCGGCGCGGCAGCGTAGGTCTCTTCGCCATCATTGGCGGGTGCCCAAGGGCCCGACGCCTGACGAACAGCTCCGCGCATCGCGGGTCGACGGCTCGCTGCCGCCGACCGAGCCGGTCGTCCTCGTCGAGTACGACCCCGAGTGGCCGCGCCTCTTCGCCCGCGAGGAGGCGCGCATCCGGGAGGCGCTCGGGGCGACGGCGCTGGGCATCGAGCACGCGGGCTCGACGTCCGTCCCCGGGCTCGCCGCAAAGCGGATCATCGACATCGTGCTCGTCGTGCCCGACTCGGCCGACGAGCCCGCGTACGTGCCGGCGCTCGAGGCCGCGGGCTACGTCCTGCGCGTCCGCGAGCCGGACTGGTTCGAGCACCGGGTGCTCAAGGGCACAGAGCCGAAGGTGAACCTCCACGTCTTCTCGCCCGGCTGTCCCGAGGTCGAGCGGATGCTCCTCTTCCGCGACCACCTGCGCCGCGATCCACGCGACCGCGACCTGTACGAGCGGACGAAGCGGGAGCTCGCGCAGCGCGACTGGAAGTACGTCCAGCACTACGCCGACGCGAAGAGCGACGTCGTCGAGGAGATCCTCGCGCGGGCTCGCGCAACGTGAGATCGCTGGCCGTAGCGATCGTCGCAGGGCTGGCGACCTGCATCGCACCGGTTGCGGCCGGCGGGAGCGCGACCTGCGCGGACGCTTTTCCGGACACTCTCCGCGCGGCCGCGAACACCCGGCAGCTCGTGACGGTCGTCGCACCTGCGCCGTCGTCCACACGCGCAAGCGTCGACATCTGGCGCCGGCCCGCCGGCGGCTGCTGGACGCACGCGGGTGGCCGCTGGCGCGCGTGGCTCGGCGGACGAGGCGTTTCGGCGGACCGGCACGAAGGCGACCGGACGACCCCGGCCGGCGTGTTCGGCTTCGGCTCGGCGATGTACGGCGTCGCGCCCGACCCGAGCGTGCACTACCCGTACCACCGCATCGTGTGCGGCGACTGGTGGGTCGAGGATCCGCGCTCGTCGTACTACAACCGCTTCCATCACGTCCCCTGCGGTAGCCGGCCGCCGTTCCGCGTCACCGACGAGGACATGTCGCACTCGCCGACGTCGTACCGGCACCTAGCCTTCATCCGCTTCAACACCGATCCGGTCGTGCCGGGACGCGGCTCGGGCATCTTCCTGCACGTGAGCAGCGGACGCCCGACGCTCGGCTGCGTCGCGCTCCCGCTGCCGAACCTGCTCACGATCCTGCGCTGGCTACGGCCCGAGCTGAAGCCGCTGATCGCGATCGGCACGGCCGACCAGCTGGCCGACGCCTGAGCTACGGAAAAGCCGCAGCGACGCGCGGCGTTTCGCCCGATGGCCGAGGAACGCTCGAGTGCCACGATCTCCACGAGCACACGCGGAGGTGAGACGTGAGATCGAGCGTCGCCGAGCACCGGTTCGGCAGCACCGAGCCCTACACGCTCGGCGTCGAAGAGGAGTACATGCTCCTCGACCCCAACAGCCTCGATCTCGTCGATCGCGTCGAGACCGTCCTCGAGGCGAGCGACGGCGGCGAGTGCGCCGGGCAGGTCTCCTGCGAGCTCTTCCAGTCGGAGATCGAGGTGCACACGCCGGTATGCGCGGACGTGCCCCAGGTCGCGCGCGAGCTGCGACGGCTGCGCGACCACGTCGGACGCGAAGCCGCCGCTGCGGGCGTGCGCGTCGCCGCCGCCGGAACGCATCCCTTCGCGCTCTTCGAGACGCAACACGTCACGCAGCGGCCGCGCTACGTCGAGTTGATCGAGCAGCTCCAGTACCCCGCACGGCGCGAGCTGATCTTCGGCCTGCACGTCCACGTCGGGATGCCCTCGCCCGAGGTGGCGATTCGCGCGCACGACCGCCTGCGTCCGCATCTCGCGGAGCTCACCGCCCTCAGCGCCAGCTCACCCTTCTGGCGCGGCACGGACACCGGGCTCGCATCGGCGAGACACGCAGTGTTCGCGACGTTCCCCCGCTCCGGACTGCCGCCTCGATTCGACGACTACGAGCAGTTCGAGCTCGTCGTCTCCGCCTTCGAGTCCGCCGGTTACGTGGACGACTACACGTACCTGTGGTGGGACCTGCGGCCCCACCCACGGCTCGGCACGCTCGAGGTGCGTGTCATGGACACCGTCCCACGCATCGACGAGGCGCTCGCGCTCGTCGCGTACGTGCAGGCGCTGGCGAAGCACGCCGTCGAGGACGGCGACGGCGCGGCACCTCACGACGAGCTCATCCGCGAGTCGAAGTGGCAGGCGATGCGCCGCGGGCTCGAGGCGCGCGTCTTTACACCTCACGGCTTCGCGCCCGTTCGCGATGCCGTCGCGCGCACGCTCGAACTGATCGCTCCGCACGCCGAGGAGCTCGGCGGCGCCGCGTATCTGACGGGCATCGAGCGGATCCTCGCGCGTGGCAACAGCGCCGACCGTCAGCGGGCGGCGTTTGCGTCCGGCAAGGGCGTCGTCGGGGTCGCCGCGGAACTCGTCGCCGAGACGGCGACGCGGGCCTCCGAGCCCTCGCTCGCGGGGTCGTAATCGGCGGTTCCGGCGGTTACTGTGAGGCGGCAAAGGACCGGGACGTCTTAGCCACCAGACCGCACATCCAACTCGAGGCGCTCCATGCGCTCGCCCGCGCCCTCGCGGGTGGTGAGTTCCGTGCCCGCGCGGTGCTCGAGCGCGCGTGCGAGGCGGTTGCGGACGGCTTCGGCTTCGAGCGCGTCGGGATCGTCCGCTATGTCCCCGAGACGTCCACGCTCGTGCCGTTCGCCGGCTTCGGGCTGACGTCGTCGGAGACGCGGTCGCTGCCTCCGGCCCTCCCTGTTTCGCACTTCGACGCCTTTCGGCGCGCGCTGGCGACGAGCCGAGCCGTGTTCGTCAACGACCCCGCCCGCGAAGGCGCGCTGCCCGACGAGCTCGCCCGCAGCTTCGGCATCGGCTCGTTCGTCGTCGTGCCGCTCGTCAGCGAGGGACGCTGCCTGGGCTTCCTCACGTGCGACGAGCGTGGCGGCACGTTCACGCTCGATCCGTCGGAGGTCGACCTGCTGACGACGTTCGGCACGCTCATCGCCGCGTTCCTCGAGAAGGCGATCGAGCAGGGCGAGCTCCGCCGGCTGAACGAGCTCAAGAGCCAGTTCGCGGCGCTCGCGTCGCACGAGTTGCGCACGCCTGTCGCCGCGATCTACGGCGTCGTCCGGACGCTCGACGAGCGCGAGGACGACCTCGAACCGGAGCAGCGAGTGCAGTTGCGCCGCACGCTCACGCAGCAGACGAAGCGCCTTCTCGAGCTCGTCGAGAACCTCCTCGACCTCTCGCGCCTCGAAGCCGACTCGCTGCGCATCTCGCCGACGCGCATCAACATCCACGATCGCCTTGCCGTGCTGATCGACACACTGGCGAACGGCGACGTGACCCTCGACGCACCCGCGGACCTGACGGCTGTCGTCGACCCGGACGCGTTCGACCGCATCGTCTCGAACCTCCTCGGCAACGCGTTGCGCCACGGCGCGCCGCCCATCGAGGTCTCCGCCACGCGAAGCGAACGCGAGCTGCGCGTCCAGATCCGCGATTACGGGACCGGCATTGCGCCGGAGTTCGTCGGCAGCCTCTTCGAGCGCTTCACACGCGGCGCGACGGATTCGAGCGTCGGCGCCGGCCTCGGCCTCTCCATAGCCCTCTCCTTCACGCGCGCGCACGGCGGCACCCTCACCTATGAGCCCGGGCGCCCCACCGGCTCTGTTTTCTCGCTTTCGCTGCCGCTCGGCACCGCCCCTTCGCCTAACGAATAAACGGTAGATACGCCTGTTTGGCCGCCTGAATACTGCGGTCGGCACCTACACCGGCTCGCTGAGCCAGACCGCGACGCCCGCGAGCGCAGCGGTCACCTCGATCAACGGAACCTCACTCGGTGGGAGCAGCTCGACCGCCGCCCCCGCCGCGGTGACCGCTACCTGTGACCTCCTCGACCTGACTCTCGGCCCGCTGCACCTCGACCTGCTGGGCCTCGTGGTCGATCTGAACCAGGTCCACCTGCAGATCACGGCCGAGCAGGGACCGGGCAACTTGCTCGGGAATCTGCTTTGTGCGGTCGCGGGTCTGCTCGACAACACCGGCGGCGGCGGCCTCAACGGGCTGCTGCAGTCGATCGCGAATCTGCTCAACCAGATCCTCGGCGCGTTGCAGCTCTAGCGCCTCGCATCCGGCAGCGGACTTGAGCAAGCGGTGGGGGACGATGCCGTCGTCCCCACCTACCCCCGCATCAGGCGGAGCGCCGCAGCCCCTCCGCTAGGAAACCTTGCTCCGCGCCTTCCCGACCGTCTGCTGCGCCTTGCCCTTGGCCTGCTTCGCGACGCCACCGGAGCCGGTCGACTTGCTCACGCGGGTCTTCGACGCCTTGACCTTCGCCTTGCCCATCGTCTCGTTGGCCTTGCCCTTGACCCGCTGCATCTTGTCGCCCATGAGACCTTCCTCCGTAGAGAGGACGACGGAGGCGCCCGCCGTCCCTGATGTAACGTCGTGCGCCGGATGAGGTTGCGCGCGGAGCTGATCCCGACGATCCCCGCGCCGGTGCGCGTCATCGCCCGCAACGTCGTCTGGGCATACGGTCGGGCGACCTCGCGAGTGCGGCCGCTGCCGGATTTCCTCATCATCGGCGCCCAGAAGGCCGGCACGACGGCGCTCTATGCGTACCTGCGCGAGCACCCGGCGATCGCGGGGCCGCCCTGGAAGGAGGTCAGCTTCTTCGACCGCCACTACCGGCGCGGCTCGGCGTGGTACCGCGGCAACTTCCCGACCCGGCTGTATCTGCGTCGCGTGCACGAGCGCAGCGGCGTGCAACCGGTCGTCGGCGAAGCGAGCCCGAGCTACGTCTTCCATCCGCTCGCGCCGGAGCGGGTCGCCGCGCTCGTTCCGAACGTGCGGCTCGATCGCCCTCGTCAGGAACCCGATCGACCGCGCCCTCTCGCACTATCACCACGAGGTCGCACTCGGGCGCGAGCCGCTCTCCTTCGAGGGCGCTCTCGCGGCCGAGGACTCGCGTCATGCAGGGCGAGCTCGAGCGGATGCGCGACCCGAGCCTACTTCAGCCACCCGTGGTGGAACTACACGTACGTCTCGCGCGGCCTCTACGCCGAGCAGCTCGAACGGTGGCTCGAGCACTTCTCGCGCGAGCGGCTGCTCGTCGTCCCGACCGACGACCTCGGCCGGAGCCCGGCCGAGACGTACGCCCGCGTGCTCGAGTTCCTCGGCGCGCCGCCGCACGAGCTCGCGTCGTACCCGCGCATCTTCAGCCGCGAGTACTCCCAGATGGAGCCGGGGACGCGCGAGGCCCTTCGCGAGCGTTTCGCCGGGCCGAATCGCCGGCTCTACGAGCTGCTGGGCCGCGATCTCGGCTGGGACTAACCGGCGGTGCTGGACTAACCGGCGGTGTTGATCGCGGTCTCGAGCGCGGACGGGTCGCCGGACGAGCTCAGGGTGACGAGCTGCGGCTTGCCGCCCTTGTGCACGACGTAGATCGTCGGCGTCCCGCGGACGCCCGCCGTGTCGGCCTGCGAGTCGATCTTGGCCAGCTCCTGCTTGACGCTGTCGGAGCCGCGGTCGCTCTGGAGCCGGCTCGCGTCGAGGCCCGGGATGCTCGCGGCCGCCGAGCTGATGACGTTGTCGTCGAGCCAGCCCGTGTTCTCCGTCCCCTGGTTGTCGTACAGGAGCTGGTTGAAGTTGAACATCTTGTTCTGCTTCGCCGCGGCGAGCGCCGCCTCCCGGCCGGTCTGAGAGTCGGGCCCGATGATCGAGATCACGCGCGCCTCGACCTTCGCCTTGCCCTTGCGGACGTAGTTCTCGAGGATCGTCGGCATCGCCTCGGTCTCGAACTGGCGGCAGAACGGGCACTGCAGGTCGATGTACTCGATCACCGTGACGGGCGCGCTCGGCTTGCCGAGGACGTTGCCGTTCTGGGGTATCCCGGCGAAGAGTTGCTGAACGTCCGCGGCGTCCGGGAGCTTGGACGCCGTCGTGCTCGAGCCCGAGTCGGAACCGCCGGTCAGCACGACGCCGAGCACGATTCCCACGACGATCAGGAGGGCGATCACGCCGGCGGCGATGAGCACGAGCGGCGACGCTCGACGTTGCCGTCGCGCACGGACCGGCGGCGGAGCCGTCCGCGTTGCCTGACGCCGGCGCTTGCTCGCTTTCTGGCTAGGCATGTGCGGGCCTCAAGGTACCTTCTTCCGGCTCGAACGAGGCGAGAACGAGGAATGCGAAGGCCAGCGCGAAGCCCGTGAGCGCGAGGGTCGGGATCGTCATGTAGCCGAACTCGTTGATCCACTTCGTGGCGCAGCCGCCGGCCGTCACGAGGCACGCCTGCTGCTGCTCGACGACGCCGTTCTCGACGAGCAGGTGATACGTCGAGACTCCCGCGCCGATGACCGGGAACGGCAGGAGGTAGCGCGCGATCCTGTGTTCGTCCGTCAGGGCGGCGAAAAGCGTCAGGATCGAGAGGGGATACATGCAGATGCGCTGGTACCAGCAGAGCTCGCACGGCACGTAGCCGGCGATCTCCGAGAAGAACAGGCTCCCCGCCGTCGCGATCGCCGTGACGACGAACGCGCACCAGAGCTCGTAGCCCCAGAGGGCCCGACGGAGCCACTCGAGCGGGCCGCGGACGCCGGCGAGCGCCAGCGCGCCGATCACGAGCAGGATCACGGCGAGCACCTGGCCGACGACGCCCAGGACGGCGAGCAGGACGACGAAGGCGTGCGTCATCGACTTGAGCCTCGAGTCCCTTGAACGAGTGACCCAGAACGAGGGATCAACGCGGCGTTCCGGACGACCGACTTCAACGGCAAGAGACAAACGCCAGTCACTCGCCGTGGAGGTTCTGCCTTGGTACGCATCAGCTCGATTCTCGCATTGCTCTCAGCCGTCGTGTTCCTCGTCGCGCCGGCGCAGGGCAGCAAGTCCAGTTCCAAGGCATGCGGAGCCGACGAGTTCGCGTACGCGGGCTTCCAAGCGGATACCACGGCGCACGGCGTCCGTACGACCATCGCGCCGCTCAGCGCTCCGACCGTCGCCGACGGTCACGTCGCCGGCTGGATCGGCGTCGGCGGCGTCGACGCGGGCCCCGGCGGCAAGGCAGAGTGGCTCCAGACCGGGCTCGCCTCGTTTTCCCCGTATAGCACGGTCTACCTCTACTACGAGGTCACGATCGCCGGCCACACGATGTACCACGAGGTCAAAGCCGACGTCCAGCCGGGCGAGAAGCACGATCTCGCGGTGCTCGAGGTGCACGGACACAACTCCTGGTGGCGCGTCTGGGTCGACGGCAAGCCCGTCAGCAAGGCGATCCATCTCGCGAGGAGCCACGACAACTGGTATCCGCAGGCGCTCGCCGAGAACTGGAACGGCGGCACCGGCACCTGCAACTCGTACGCCTACCGCTTCACGAACGTCAGGCTCGCCCACGCGAACGGCGGTTCGTGGCAGACGCTGAAGGAGCGCTCCCTGTTCGAGGATGCCGGCTACCAGGTCGTCCAGACCTCGCGGATCCCGAGCACCTTCGTCGCGACGAGCCTGTAACCGCGGCTCGAGGCTCTAGGTGATCGTCAGCGGGGTGCCGACGGGCATGAGCTTCGCAAGCCTGAGAATGTCGGGGTTCCGCATCCGGATACAACCGTGCGACACGCGTCCCGGCAAAATCCCGGGCTCGTTCGTTCCGTGGACACCGACGAAGCCGCCACCCGGCCAGTCCGTCAGCGTGTCCGAGCGGGCGCTCGTTCCAAACGCCACCGGTCCGTAGAACGGGTCGTTGAAGTTCGTCAGCTTGCTGCGGATGTAGAACTCGCCGCGGGGCGTGGGCCAGATGGTGCGCCCAACGCCGACGCGCGCAGTGAAGATCACCTTGCCGTTTCGCTTCAACGTCGCGCGGAAGTGGGCGCGGTCGACGTACAGATGCGTGCTGACCTTGTAGAGGTCTCCAAGCGCGGTCGAGCGGACCCAGCCGACCGTGTTGTTCGGGAGCATCGGCAGGCGGACGCGATACCACGTCTCGTTGGCGCTCTTCTGCATGCTCCGCAGGATCAACACGAGATTCTGGGTGTCGGAGTCGGTCGTACGCGTGTCGAGCGTCGTCACCGCGCGTGAAGCGTTCGTCGGCTGCGACCGGACGATCGTCTTCTTCGCGACCGGAGCCCAGTTGGCGATGGTGGCGTTGGTGAGCGTCGTCGAGACCGGGTACTTGACGACCGTTCCCTGGACGTGGATCGAGTACGTCAGCGTCGGCGCGACGACCGTCCCCCCGACGACCGAGGCGCTGAACTTCACGGTGTAATCGCCCGGCGCGTCCGGCAGCCACGTGAAGCTGGCGTGGGCCGTCACTCCGTCGGACGAATTGAACTTCACGCCCTGCGGAAACGCCTTCGTCGCCGAGATGTGGACGATCGACGCAAGATCCGCCGTCGCGTTGAGAGCGAAGCTCACCGACTTGCCCGGCTTGACGTTGTAGTGAGTCCCGTCGCTGGGGGTCGGAGGCGACCAGGTGACGGGCGCTGGGTCGCCGAGCGCCGCCGGCACGAGCAGCACCGCTGCCGTGACGGTCGCGAGCGCGGCCGAAAGCAACGTCAGGAAGGAAGAGAGTGGGCGATTCATCACGTTCATCAGGACCTGAGAGTAGCGTCGAATCCGGTCGACTGGAATGACGCAAGGGGGTCAAGCCCCGGCTCGCGCCGGGGCTTGACCGATGTCGTGTCTGCTAGCCGGTTGCCTTTGGTCTCTTGTGTGCGATGACCTTCACGTGCTTCTTCTTCGGCGGGGGCAACGGCGCCGCCTTGACCGGTGCAGTGTCACTCGCGGTCACGTTCGGCCCCGACGGAGGCGTCCCCGTCGCAGTCGCCACGTTATTGAAGTTCGCGCGCACGTTCGGCCGCGAACACGCATACGTCACCGCCGCACCCGGCACCATCGACGCCAACCCCGGAATCTGAGCCGACGTGCGATTGCAGTCCGGCGACAACGGATCCGTCACCGTCACGTTCGTCAACACCGTGTTCCCGGCATTCGTCACCGTGATCGTGAACCTCGCCGTCCCGCCAATCGCCACCGTCTGCGACTTCGGGTTCTTCACGATCGCGATCGCAGGCGCCGGCGCCGGCGTCACCGTCAACGGCTCACACGCACCAGACCGAGCCGGGTAATTCGCATCACCCAGATAATCAGCCTTGAACGAGATGTTCGCCGTCGGCGCGAAATCAGCCGACACCGCCGTCGAAGGCGAACCCGCCGTCAACGCCACCGTCTGATCCGTCGCCGCACCCGAACAATCCAACGTCGTATAGCGGTGGAAGACCACATTCCCGGTCGGGTTCGGCACCGAAGCCGCCGTCCCCGCCAACCGATCCACGAACACCTTGTCATGGATGACCGTGCCGGAGACGACCGTGGTGACGACAGCACCAGACGCATTCAGGATGTCCGTCCGCGCCAACCCATCAGCCCACGACTTCGACGCATTCGCCGAGCCGCCGGAGGCCGTGTTCGCGGCCGTTCCCGTCGTGCGCGTGATCGTTACGCCGTTCACCGGAATGCCCGCCGTCGCCGAGACGACGGTCGTGCCGGTCGCCGCGGACGCGATCGTCACCGTGCAGGTCGCCGTCGCTCCGCCACCCGTGTACGTGCAGCTCGGCGAGCCGACGAAGCTACCCGGACCGCTCACGATCGACGCCGTCGCCGTCTGCTGACCAGCATCGAGCAGGCCGCCGACCGCGTTCACGGTCACCGTCAGCACATGGTTCTTCCCCACCGGATTGATCGCCGAGGCCGGCGTGATCTGAATGTTCGCGTCGACGAACGTCTTCACCGCATCGGCCGAGTTCGGAGCAACACCATCGGTCGAGACCGTGATCGACGCCCCGTTGATCGTCAGCGTCGCCGATGCGTGGCCGGTCACCGTGCCGGGCGTCAAGGACACGAACGTGATCGTGCACTGGCCGTTCTCATCGGTATTGGGACCCGCGGTGGTGCAAGAGCCGGTCGGATCCGAGTGATTCGCGCCGAGCGTGTCCGTCAACGTCACCGACACGTGCTCACCCTGCGCCGGCACAAAGGAACCCGTTCCCGAGTCCTTCGACAGCGTCACCGTGAACGTGTGCGCGTGCCCGACCTCGTTCGTCGCCGAGGCCGGCGTGATCTGGATCTTCGCGGCCGCCCATGCCTTCGAGGCGTTCCCCGAACCGCCGGAGGCCGTGTTCGCGGCGGTACCCGTCGTCCGCGTGATCGTCACACCGTTGACCGGAATGGCCGCCGTCGCCGACACCACCGTCGTACCCGGCGTGTCGGACGTGATCGTCACCGTGCAACTCGCCGTCGCCCCGCCACCCGTATAGGTACAGGTCGGCGAGCCGACGAAGCTACCCGGACCGCTCACGATCGACGCCGTCGCCGTGTGCGGGCCCGCGTCCAACGTGCCGCCGACCGCGTTCACCGTGATCGTCAACACATGATTCGTCCCCGTCGGGTTCGTCGCCGACCCCGGCGTGATCCGGATGTTCGCGTCCACCCACGTCTTCGAGGCGTTCCCCGAACCGCCCGAGGTCGTGTTCGCGGCGGTACCCGTCGTCCGCGTGATCGTCACACCGTTGACCGGAATGGCCGCCGTCGCCGACACCACCGTCGTACCGGTCGCAGCAGACGTGATCGTCACCGTGCAACTCGCCGTCGCCCCGCCACCCGTATAGGTACAGGTCGGCGAGCCGACGAAGCTACCCGGACCGCTCACGATCGACGCCGTCGCCGTGTGCGGGCCCGCGTCCAACGTGCCGCCGACCGCGTTCACCGTGATCGTCAACACATGATTCGTCCCCGTCGGGTTCGTCGCCGACCCCGGCGTGATCCGGATGTTCGCGTCCACCCACGTCTTCGAGGCGTTCCCCGAACCGCCCGAGGTCGTGTTCGCGGCGGTACCCGTCGTCCGCGTGATCGTCACACCGTTGACCGGAATGGCCGCCGTCGCCGACACCACCGTCGTACCGGTCGCAGCAGACGTGATCGTCACCGTGCAACTCGCCGTCGCCCCGCCACCCGTATAGGTACAGGTCGGCGAGCCGACGAAGCTACCCGGACCGCTCACGATCGACGCCGTCGCCGTGTGCGGGCCCGCGTCCAACGTGCCGCCGACCGCGTTCACCGTGATCGTCAACACATGATTCGTCCCCGTCGGGTTCGTCGCCGACCCCGGCGTGATCCGGATGTTCGCGTCCACCCACGTCTTCGAGGCGTTCCCCGAACCGCCCGAGGTCGTGTTCGCGGCGGTACCCGTCGTCCGCGTGATCGTCACACCGTTGACCGGAATGGCCGCCGTCGCCGACACCACCGTCGTACCGGTCGCAGCAGACGTGATCGTCACCGTGCAACTCGCCGTCGCCCCGCCACCCGTATAGGTACAGGTCGGCGAGCCGACGAAGCTACCCGGACCGCTCACGATCGACGCCGTCGCCGTGTGCGGGCCCGCGTCCAACGTGCCGCCGACCGCGTTCACCGTGATCGTCAACACATGATTCGTCCCCGTCGGGTTCGTCGCCGACCCCGGCGAGATCTGGATGTTCGCGTCGACGACCTGGAAGCACTCGTTCGTGCTCGAGTCCGACGAGGCCGGATAGTTCGCGTCGCCGCTGTACTCGGCGCGGAAGCAGTACCAGCCCGGTGCGGTCGGCGCGGTGGCCGCCGAGTTCACCGTGGCGGGAGAGTCGGTTCCGTTGAGGTTCACGGCGGTGCCCACCTGCGTGCCGCCGCTCGTGCACGGCGTCGCGGCCTGCGCCGGCCCGCAGAGGAAGAACGAGACACTTCCGGTCGGCGGCGGAGCCGAGCCGACGACCGCCGTCCCGGTGATGACCGCCTGATCGGTGACCGACGTGCCCGGGCCCACGGCGGAGCCGGAAATCGAGGTCCCACCCGCCTGCGGCGTGGTGACCGTGCTGCTCTTGCACGCGTTGAGCCGTCCGGCCGCGAAATCCTTCAGCGTCGCGGTCAACTCCTGCGACGAACGCGTCTCAGCCTGGAATCGCGCGCCACACGGCACCGTGTTATTGGTGAGGGCGAGCACGTCCGTCAGATCGACGCCGATCTCGAGGAACTGGTTGTTGCCGAGCGGTCCCTGGTCCCAAGCAGGCGTGAACGGGGAGGTATTCACCTCACCGCAGACATCGTCGCCGCTCGGGGCCTGGCTGCAAAAGCCGCCGAAGGCTTCAAGCACGGGGCCGCCGGTCGGACCCCCTTGCCACGTGTAGACCTGGACGAGCGGATTGCTGCCGCCACCGGTGAAGTTGGTCAGGATCAGCACGTCTCCGTCGGTGTGCTGGCCGGTGAACTGGCCGGTCGCCGGGTCGCACCCGACGTCGCCCTTGAAGAGCCAGAAGCCGGCGAACGAGTCGCCGTTGTTGCTGTCACGCTCGACGCCGGCGTAAAGGATCACGTGCCCGTTCGCGTCGTTGACGAACAGCGCCGCGTACGCGTTGAGGATGTCGTCCTTGTTAATCGGATTGTTGACGGTCTTGCACTCCCACGTGCTGACGTCCTCTATGTCCTTGTTGCTCTCCGCGAAGTAAGACGGGTCGGGCGTCGCGGCGTCCGCGCTGAACGTGGTTGTCAGAAGCCGCGGCTCCGTCGCAGGAAGAAGGATCCGCTGCCCGCTGGCGTTGAAGACCGACTCCCAGTCGTACGGCGCGTTGCTTCCGTTGACCGGCGGACTGTTGTCGGCAGTGTTCCCGTCCAGCTCGAACAGTCCGATGTCGTGCACGGCGTAGCCGGCGGACGGGACGGCAAGAACCATTGCGAAAGCGGCCGCCACCACGACCACGACTCTCAACGTGCCGCGCCAGGACGGTGTGTTCACGTCCGCACGACGGCGCCTGAACGGCGCAAAAAGTGACCTCATCTTCTTGTCTCCCCCATCCCAGTCAGTATTTGACGGCACCCCGGCCGCAGGCGCGACCCGCCACCTTCCCTATTCAAAGGAATACCCTAGGCAGCGCGGTTCTGCAAGCCCCGTCTCTCAATCTAGCCGGAAGTCGAGGTCCCGGCGGGGCCCCCTCCGTGCACATCGCGGACCGGCGACGCTAGCGGATCGTGAGAGGGGTCCCGACCGGCATCAGCCTACGCCCGAGGTGGTCGCCGCGGTGAACTCGATCGTGAAGGTGCCCCCCGTCATCTGAGCACCAGCGGTGAACCTCCGACGCGACGAATGCCGCGCCCCTCGGAAGCGGCCGCGCCGGCGCGATGTGGACCGTCTCGCCCCGGGGCGGCAGTGGTGGCGGACAGAGAGTTGAAGCTGCTTTCCGGACTTCACCGATGCGTCTTGTCCGGAGGCGAGGGCGACACGCCATGGAGCTCGCAGCTCAGGGACGTGTCGAACGTTGGGTGAGGCGGCTTCGCGCCGCCTCACCCGAGTCTTTCTGCTGGCTGGTTAGCCGGTTGCCTTTGGTTTCTTGTGGGAGATGACCTTCACGTGCTTCTTCTTCTTCGGCGGAGGCAACGGCGCCGCCTTGACCGGTGCAGTGTCACTCGCGGTCACGTTCGGCCCCGACGGAGGCGTCCCCGTCGCAGTCGCCACGTTATTGAAGTTCGCGCGCACGTTCGGCCGCGAACACGTATACGTCACCGCCGCACCCGGCACCATCGACGCCAAGCCCGGGATCTGCGCCGAAGTCCGGTTGCAGTTCGGCGTCAACGGATCCGTCACCGTCACGTTCGTCAACACCGTGTTCCCGGCATTCGTGACCGTGATCGAGAACGTCGCCGTCCCACCAACCGCCACCGTCTGCGACTTCGGGTTCTTCACGATCGCGATCGCAGGCGCCGGCACCGGCGTCACCGTCAACGGCTCACACGCACCAGACCGAGCCGGGTAATTCGCATCACCCAGATAATCAGCCTTGAACGAGATGTTCGCCGTCGGCGCGAAATCAGCCGACACCGCCGTCGAAGGCGAACCCGCCGTCAACGCCACCGTCTGATCCGTCGCCGCACCCGAACAATCCAACGTCGTATAGCGGTGGAAGACCACATTCCCGGTCGGATTCGGCACCGAAGCCGCCGTCCCCGCCAACCGATCCACGAACACCTTGTCATGCACCACCGTGCCCGACACCACCGACGTCACCACACCACCCGCCGCGATTCAGAATGTCCGTCCGCGCCGACGCATCAGCCCACAACTTCGACGCATCAGCACTATCGCCGGCCTTCGCATCAGCCGTCTCACGATGCAACACCAAACCACCCACGGTCACATCCGTCTTCGCCCGCACCGACGACGACCCCGGCGCCGAAGACACGATCACGACCGAACACGAACCCGTGCCACCGGTCGTCGAGCACGAACTCGGGCCGACGAACGCCCCCGCACCCGTCAGCACGAAGCTGATCGCCGTGCCATCCGGCGCGTTCACAAAGTCCGAACCCGAATTCACGTTCACATGCCCCGTCAACGTGTGGTTCTTCCCAACCGGATTGATCGCCGACGGCGGCGTGATCTGGATGTTCGCGTCCACGAACGTCTTCACCGCATCGGCGCCGTCACCGGCGTTCCCGTCCGCGGTCGCCCGATTCAAGGTCAGCCCGCCGACCTCGACCGACGTCGACGCACGCAACGTCGTGACGCCGGCTGTCGTTGAGTTGAGCGAGATCGAGCACTCACCGGTTGTTCCGACCGTCTTGCAGCTGGCCGCGCTCAACGTGCCGGGGCCGCTCACCTTCGTGAAGTTGACGACCGTGTCCGCCGGCGCGTTCACGAAGCCCGACCCGTCGTTGACGTTCACGTGTGCGGTGAACGTATGCGCCGAGCCGACCTCGTTCGTCGCCGCGAGCGGCGTGATCTGGATGTTCGCATCCACGACCTGGAACGGTTCGCACGGACTGGTCGAGGGATCGAAGTTGTCGTTCCCGTTGTAGTGCGCCCGGAACGAGTACTGACCCGTCGCCAGCGCACCAGTGGCATCCGAGGGATGCGCCACACCGGCCGCCAGGGCAACCGTGCCCTTGCCCACACCGGCACCGTCACAGGTGTTGTTCGTGAAGAACGTGAAGGTCACGTCCCCGGTCGGGTCGAAGGCCGAGTTCCCGTCGGCCACTGTCGCCTTGTCGTGGACGTTGGTACCCACCTCGACCGACGAGCCGAGCGGGATCACGTTCTCGTTGGCGTTGTTGTGCAGCTCGGTCACCGTCGTCGAGGCGGCCGTGTTCACATGGAACGGCTCGCACGGGCTCGTCGACGGGTCGAAGTTCGCGTCCCCGTTGTAGTGCGCCCGGAACGCATAGTCACCGGCCGCCAAGGCACCCGACGCATCCGAGGGATGCGCGATGCCGCTGGCATTCAGCGCCACCGTCCCCTTGCCCACACCGGCACCGTCACACGTGCCGTTCGTGAAGAACGTGAACGTCACGGTCCCGGTCGGATCTTGAGTGGGATTCGTCTCGCTCACCGTCGCCTGGTCGTGCACATTCGTGCCCAGCGCAACCGCGGAGTCGAGCGGGATCATCGCCTCGTTGGCGTTGTTGTGAAGTTCCGTATCCGTTGTCGTGCCGGCGGTGCTCACATGGAAGGGCTCACATGCGCTCGTCGACGCGTCGAAGTTCGCGTCCCCGTTGTAGTGCGCCCGGAACGCGTAGTTACCCGGACCCAGCGCACCCGAGGCCTGCGACGGATGCGCTACACCGGCGACCAGGGCAACGGTGCCCTTGCCCGTGCCCGCACCGTCACAGGTGCCGTTCGTGAAGAACGTGAACGTCACGTCCCCGGTCGGATTGAAGGCCGGGTTCGCGTCCGAGACGGTCGCCTGGTCATGCACGCTCGTCCCCAACGGAACCGACGAATCGAGCGCGATCACGGCCTCGCTCGCGTTGTTGTGCAACTCCGTCACCGTCGTCGAAGCAGCCGTATTCACATGGAACGGCTCACACGCGCTCGTCGACCCGGTGAAGTTGCCATCACCGTTGTAGGTCGCCCGGAACGCATAGTCACCCGCCGCCAAGGCACCCGACGCATCCGAGGGATGCGCCACACCGGCCACCAGCGCAACCGTGCCCTTGCCCACACCGGCACCGTCACAGGTGCCGTTCGAGAAGAACGTGAACGTCACCGTGCCCGTGATCGGGAACGAGTTGTTCGCCGACGTCACCGTCGCCTTGTCATGCACGTTCGTCCCCAACGCAACCGACGAGCCGAGCGGAATCACGGCCTCGCTCGCGTTGTTGTGCAACTCCGTCACCGTCGTCGAAGCAGCCGTATTGACATGGAACGGCTCACACGCGCTCGTCGACCCGGTGAAGTTGCCATCACCGTTGTAGGTCGCCCGGAACGAATAGTCACCCGCCGCGAGCGCGCCACTGGCGTCGGACGGATGCGCAACACCCGCAACCAGCGCCACCGTCCCCTTGCCGGTGCCCGCACCGGTGCAGGTGCCGTTCGAGAAGAACGTGAACGTCACCGTGCCCGTGATCGGGAACGAATCGTTCGCCGACGTCACCGTCGCCTTGTCATGCACATTCGTCCCCAACGCAACCGACGAGCCGAGCGGAATCACGGCCTCGCTCGCGTTGTTGTGCAACTCCGTCACCGTCGTCGAAGCAGCCGTGTTCACATGGAACGGCTCACAAGCGCTCGTCGAGCCGGTGAAGTTCGCATCACCGTTGTAGGTCGCCCGGAACGCATAGTCCCCAGCCTGCAACGCACCCGACGCCTGCGACGGATGCGCCACACCAGCCACCAGCGCAACCGTCCCCTTGCCCACACCCGCACCGTCACAGGTGCCGTTCGTGAAGAACGTGAACGTCACGGTCCCGGTCGGATCTTGGGCGGGATTCGTCTCGCTCACCGTCGCCTTGTCGTGCACGTTCGTACCCAGCGCGACCGATGAGCCGAGCGGAATCATCGCCTCGTTGGCGTTGTTGTGAAGTTCCGTATCCGTTGTCGTGCCGGCGGTGCTCACATGGAACGGCTCACACGCGCTCGTCGACCCGGTGAAGTTGCCATCACCGTTGTAGGTCGCCCGGAACGCATAGTCACCCGCCGCCAAGGCACCCGACGCATCCGAGGGATGCGCCACACCGGCCACCAGCGCAACCGTGCCCTTGCCCACACCGGCACCGTCACAGGTGCCGTTCGTGAAGAACGTGAACGTCACCGTGCCCGTGATCGGGAACGAGTTGTTCGCCGACGTCACCGTCGCCTTGTCATGCACGTTCGTCCCCAACGCAACCGACGAGCCGAGCGGAATCACGGCCTCGCTCGCGTTGTTGTGCAACTCCGTCACCGTCGTCGAAGCAGCCGTATTGACATGGAACGGCTCACACGCGCTCGTCGACCCGGTGAAGTTGCCATCACCGTTGTAGGTCGCCCGGAACGCATAGTCACCCGCCGCGAGCGCGCCCTGGCGTCGGACGGATGCGCAACACCCGCAACCAGCGCCACCGTCCCCTTGCCGGTGCCCGCACCGGTGCAGGTGCCGTTCGAGAAGAACGTGAACGTCACCGTGCCCGTGATCGGGAACGAATCGTTCGCCGACGTCACCGTCGCCTTGTCATGCACATTCGTCCCCAACGCAACCGACGAGCCGAGCGGAATCACGGCCTCGCTCGCGTTGTTGTGCAACTCCGTCACCGTCGTCGAGGCAGCCGTGTTCACATGGAACGGCTCACAAGCGCTCGTCGAGCCGGTGAAGTTCGCATCACCGTTGTAGGTCGCCCGGAACGCATAGTCCCCAGCCTGCAACGCACCCGACGCCTGCGACGGATGCGCCACACCGGCCACCAGCGCAACCGTCCCCTTGCCCACACCGGCACCGTCACAGGTGCCGTTCGTGAAGAACGTGAAGGTCACGTCCCCCGTGGGGTTGACGCCCGCAACGGTGTCGGAGACCGTCGCCTTGTCATGCACATTCGTACCCAGCGCGACCGATGAGCCGAGCGGAATCACGGCCTCGCTCGCGTTGTTGTGCAACTCCGTCACCGTCGACGACGGCGCCGGGTTGACAATGCTCGTCTCGTTCGCGTCGTTGCACGCACCGGCCTTGGCCAGCGTGTTCGGCAGGTTGCCCGTGTAGGAAGCGATCCAGCGATATGTCCCGGCCGCGGTAGGCGTGAAGCTGACGGGCCCATAGGTGCCGTTACCGCTCACCGTGACCGGTGCCGAGGTGAAGACCGCGTTCGCACACGTCGCATCGTTCGGGCCGAAGACCTGGAAGGTGATCGTCCCACCGGCAGCCGCGCCGGGGGTCGTCGGGTTGATGATCGGCGTCCCCGGCTGGTTGGCCGTCCCGCCCAGCGTCGCGGTGTCGCTGATCGGGTTCCCCAAGACCACAGGTCCCGTCGCACTCGTCGTCAGCGTCGGCGTCACAGGGGTGACGAGGAAGCACTCGCCTTCGCTCGAATCCGAGCTATTCGGCACGCCCTGCGTGCCAGACACGAAGTCACCGCGCCAGCAATACCGCCCAGCCGAGGTGACAGTGACCGTGTCCGAGCTGTACGTCCCGTTCGCGGTCACGGTCGACGAGCCCGCAGCCACACCACCCGTATCGCACGTACCGAGTGTCGGACCGCAGATGTGGAACGAAAGCGTCCCCGTGAAGTTGTTCGTGCCGGTCACGCTCAGCGCCGCCGAGTCCTTCACCGACACCGAACCCGAACCGATCGACAAGCCGGCCTGCGGGATGTCGTCACCGGCACCCGTCTTCGGCGTGGTGACGAGCGCCGACGGGCACTCGCCGAAGTTGCTGAGCACGAAATCTTTCAGCGTTGCGTCCGTCGAGGTCGAGGAGCGAGTCTCCGAGAGAATGCTCGCGAAGCACTCGTGACTCAGGTTGAACAGCGACAGATTGATCCCGCCCTCGTAGAACTCGCCGTTCAGGAAGTTGTTGAAACCGGTCTTGTCTGTGAACGGCCACGGTGCGTCGGTGAGGCCGGGCCCCGGATTGACGATCCCGCAACCCGCGTCACCAGGCGCAACATCCGCGCAGTTCGCGTCGTCAGAGGACGCGAGAAGTCGCAGATTCCCGGTCACAGACGAGTCCCAGGTGTACAACGAGATGGTCGAGGTCGTGCCACCGTTGCTGAAGTCGCTGATGATCAACAAGTCGCCATTGGTGTGCGCCCCGTTGAAAGTGAAGCCGCCGCCGCTCGGCGTAGTGCCGAGACTGACCGGATTCTGGAAGAGCCAAAGCCCCTGCTGCGCATCGCCGCTGTTGTCGTAGCGATCCGAGCCGAAGAAGAGGACGTCGCACGGCTTCGTCGCGTCAAACGGAATGCCGGTCGAGCCGCCCGTGCCGTTCGGGCAATTCGTTCCGGTTGGATTGACAGTGTCGGTCGCAGGCAGCGAATACCGGGCCGCGAAGCTGTGCAGAAGGTTGTCCTTGTCCGGCAGCCCGCCCGCACCGTCCTTCCACGCCCAGAGACTCACGTCCCGCTCATCCTTCGATCCGCCGCCCGTAAACAGCGTCGCGTCCAAGCTGCCGGCGAACGGATCCGTCTCGCCCTGCAAAACGTCGGCCGTCCACGACGCCGCGGTCGCGGTTGCAGGCGTCGTCGTACCGCAGCGCGCATCCCCGGTGACCTGGAAACAGACGCGATCCCAATCGTCCGCCGGGCCGAACGGCGGCGGCGCGTTCCCCGCCACCGCGTTCCCGTCCAATTCGAACGCGCCCGTGTCGTGCACGGCCAAGCCGCTCGACGGGATCAACAGCATGAACGCCGCCGCAGCTGCGATCGCGACGATTCTAAGACTCCCGCTCCGGATCGGCGTTGCCTCGCGGCGCCGGCGGTGCCGGATCACATCAAGAGATCCTCTCATTGATTCCATCCCCTTATCCCCGAGTTGTTGATGTCGCGCCGGTAACGCCGCCTGTTCGCTCTAAGGAGCGTCGACACGCGCTCGCCTTTCCTCATTCCAGTCCTCCCCCACTGACAGGCTCAGCCGCGAGGGCCGAGGCCACAAAGCCCTACTCAGTTAGATACAGCAAGGTGCCGCCCACCGCAAGTCGGGCTTGCGGGGGGTTGGCCCACCCGAAGGTCGAGGGGCATGGCGGGACCAGCTCGCTAGAGAGACCTGGTGCGCCGCGGGAACTTCAGGTCAGCAACGGCGGCGGTCCTCGAAGCCGCCCAGCGCAACAGCCGACTGCTTTCCGCGCGCTCGCTAGACGTACCTCATGTGTCGACCACGTTCAGCGGCCTACTGCCGTGCAAGAGGACGGCGCGCAAGGCCTCGACGGCGAGCAGTCCCATCGCCTCGCGCGTGTCGCGGGTCGCGCTGGCGATGTGCGGCGTCAGCACGACGTTGTCGAGGTCTAGCAAGCCGGCACTCACCTCGGGCTCGTGCTCGTAGACGTCGAGCGCGGCGCCGGCAATCGTGCCATCGCGGAGCGCGGCGACGAGCGCCGGCTCCTCGACGATCTGACCTCGCGCAGTGTTTACGAGCACGGACGTCGGGCGCATCCGCGCAAGCGCCGCCGCGTCGATCAGGTGGCGAGTCTCCGGCGTCAGCGGACAGTGCAGGCTGACGACGTCGGCCGCTTCGAGCAGCGTGCCGAGGTCTTCGCCGCGTCCGGCGAAGAGCGGGCGCGCGCCGAGCGCCTCGGCGAGCGAGGCTGCGGCGCGACCGATACGGCCGGGTCCCACGACGCCGAACGTCTTGCCGCGCAGCGATTCGCCGAGCATGAACTCCAGCGAGAACGACCAGCGCGACTGCCTGCGCAGGAAGCGGTCTCCTTCGGCGACGCGCCGGAGCAGCGCAAGCGTGAGCGCGATCGTCAACTCTGCAACGTCGTCCGTGAGCACGTCCGGCGTGTTGGCGATCAGGACGTTGCGCACGCGTGCCGCTTCGAGATCGACGTTGTCGACGCCGACGCCGTAGTTGGCGACGATGCGGAGCTGTGGCCCGGCGCGGTCGAGCAGCTCGCCGTCTACGCGCGTCGTCAGCAGCGACAAGATTCCATCGACGCCGTCGACGCGATCGGCGAGCGTGAACGACTGCAAGAGTGCATCGTGCACGCGCGCCGGCAACTCACCGGTGACATGCACCGTCGGCGGCACGCTACGAGCTCAGGCTGACGTGGAGCTCCTGCAGCCGCGGCTTCGCGGTCGCACCGTTGACGACGAACATGCGCACGTCGTTCCGCCCGGATCGGAACGAGTCGTCGCCGGCGAGCAGTGAGAAGCGGAGCTTGCCGCCGGTGCCGTATGAGTGCGAGACCGCGGCGATCCGGCCGTTCAGGGCAAGCGCGAGCCACTGCCCGACGCGCAGGTGCGGCAGCGTCCCGACGACCGGAGACGGCACCAGCGGCGAGTTCTTCGGCAGGTTGCGCAGAAGCCTGCTCCCGACCCTGTCGACGATCGCCTGGTTGTCGAGCTGCCCGGTCACGTGCAGATTCGAGATCGCCTTGCCGACGAGCCCGCGGAACCTGCCCGTGCCCGCGAACTGCGGCCCCCACGTCCCGGTCCCGAACAGCGCGACCTGCTGCCGCAGCCGGGCCTTGCGCTGCGCGAGCACCTTCGCGTACGGCGCCGTGACCTTGCCGACGTGCACCTGCGGGTGGTCCGGCGTCCCGCTCAGCATCGAGACGCCGGTCGTCTCCCACGGCACGTCGATGCCGAGGACGTCGGCGATCGTCGGCAGGATGTCCTCGGTCGTGACGTGCGTGTCCACGACGCGCCCTCTCCGCTCGCCGGGGAGCTTCATGAAAAGCGGGATGAACGCGAGATCCGAGAGGTTCGTCTGCGTCGGATCGCGGCGCAGGTCGTCGCCGTGGAAGCTGATGCCGTGGTCGGGATCGACGACCACGAGCGCCTTGTTCCACAGACCCACGGCACGCAGGCGGTCGATGAGGCGGCCCACGAGCTTGTCCGTGTAGCCGACCTGCAGGAGGTGCCGCTGCCACGCCTGCGTCGCGAGGTCGGCGTTCCACCAGAGTTCGTGCGTGCGGCCCGGCGACCGCGGGCTCGTCACCGCGCGCACCTTTCCGTTCTGCGTGTAGAGCCAGGGGCCGTGCGGCATCAGCACGTGCAGGAAGTAGAGCGTCGGCGCCGCCCGCGGGCCTTGCGCCTCGAACGACGCGATGAAGCGGTTGAAGTCCTGGAGGCGCCCGATGTAGAAGGTGTGCAGGTTCACCTTCGGCAGCGCCTCGCCCTCGAGCTCGCCGCCGGTGTCGGTGCCGAAGTTCCCCCACGACTCGTCGATCGCCGGCAGCTTTCCCTCGAGCGACGGCGGCGCGACGAGGTGCAGGTAGACGATCCGCGCGTCGGAGTAGAGCGACGTCAGGCGGGTCTCGATGCTCGGCGCCCGGCGGTGGCAGATCTGCGCGGGGCACAGCCTCGTCTGCGACTCCGTGACCTTCATCCGGTAGTGGCTCGCGAGCAGCGTGAAGAGGTTGTGCGGGTAGTTCTGCGCGACCGGTAGCGCGCCCGGCACCGGCGGGTTGCCCGTGAGGATCACCGGCACCGCGACGGTCGTCGAAGCCGAGAGCGTCGTCGTGTTCCGGAACCAGGTGGACGTCCGCGCGAGCCGCGCGAAGTTCGGGAACCGCTTAGCATCGATGCTCCCGTTCGCCTTCAGCAGGTCGTTGAGCGGGAACTCGTCGAAGAGGAGGTACACGACGGGAGTCGTCGACTCGACGGTGGCGGCGGACGCCTTGACCGCGCTCGGGAAGACGAGCTCTTCGACCTTCGAGTCGAAGAGAAAGGTGCCGAGGAAGATCAGCGACGCGCCGGACAGGATCGTCAGGAACGTGCGCGCGATCGACAAGCGCCAGGCCGCGAGCGCGAGCGCGACTCCGATCAGCACGGAGCCTGCGACGAGCACGAACGTGCCGTCCACGCCGCTCCGTTTCAGAGCCTGGATGCCGAAGACGGTGGCGAGCGCGCCGAGGAAGACGCAATGGAGGACGGCGGCGTCACGCCTCGTGGCGAGCTCCACGGCGAGCTCGATCCCGAGCAGGATCAGCGCAGGCGCGAACGTGACGACGAGCGCGAAGAGGACGATGTCGCCGGGCGTCGATCCGCGCACGGCGAAGAACTCCGCGTTCTTGCCGAGGATGTCGAAGAGCGGCTGCGCGAGCGCGAAGCCCGAGACGGCGAGCAGCTGCGCGCCGCGAACCGCCGGCTCGCGGAACTTCGCGACGCGCGACGTCTTAGCGCGGGTGTGCGTGATAGAGGATGCGTGTTCCACTGGAGAGCTCTTCGCTGCGCACGATCTCGAACCGGTCGACCAGCGCCCTTTCGAACGCGGCTCGATCGTAGTCGGGATGCGCACCCTCCTTCTTGCGCTGCAGCAGCGCCGCGACGCGCGGATCGTCACGTGTCGGGAACTCGATCACGAGCGCCGTCCCGAGCTCGGCCAGCCACGACAGGAACTCGGCCACGGGGACGTTCGCGCCGATGGCGACGTGGTGCAGGACGGCGAGGCAGAGCGTCAACTCCGGCTTGCCGCGCGCTTCGAGGGTCTGCCGCTCCAGCCCGTGCCAGCCGAGCGCCGGCGACGGATCCGTCACGTCGACCGCGAGCGGCAGGATCCGGTCGTTCCCCTCCGCGGCGAGCGACCGGTACAGGCGGTCGACGACGGCCGCGTCACCGTCGAGCGAGACGACGTACCGCGCATGCTCGGCGGCGATCCGCGAGTGACGGCCCTCGTTGCAGCCGATGTCCCAGACGAGGTTCCACTCACGCGTGCGGACGACCTCGCGGACGAACTCCTCCTTCCGCGCGGCGTCGGCCTCGTCGTAGGACGTCGTCGCCTCGTACCCCGACCACTCCGTCGCGCCGGGCTTCCACTCGAGGCCGCGGACGAGCTTCTCGAGCCGGCGGACGTTCGCGACGATCAGCTCCTTCTTGAAGCCGGCGCGCTTGAGCTCCGTCTTGACGTCGCGCGACGACTCGTCGTGCTTGCGCTCGAGCCGCGCGTGCAGGGCGACGTTCGTCAGGACGCCGCGCCGCAGCACGTCGCGCCCGCCCAGCACGTGCCGCGCCTCGGCCGGCGTGATTCCGGCCAGGCTGCCGCGGAGCCACGGGCGGAAGTCGATCCCCTTGTACGCCTGGAGGAGCAGCGGGTTGAGGAAGAGCATGCAGAACTGCCGGTAGCCCGCCCACGGCTCCCCGGCGCGCAGCCGCTCGAACGAGCCGACGTCGATGAAGACCGGCTTCGCCCCGCGCCACTGGACGTTGTAGGACGACGAGTCCTTGAGGATCAGGTTCTCGTCGAGGGCGCGGCGCAGCAGCTCGAGCTGAAGCAGCGCGGCGTCGCGCAGCATCGCGAAGGTCCACTCGTACGGGTACGAGACGAAGGGGATGCGCTCGTGCTCGAGCACGGCCGCCGCTCCGTCGATCGGCGCGTCGGCGACCGACGTCTCGACGAGCTTGCGCTCGGCCACGGCGGCGGCGAAGAGCTTCGACCCCGCGAGCGCCTGCCAGTCTGCGAGCCCGTCCTCCGACAGCGCGCGGAGCACGCGCCCGTCGTCGTAGAAGACGCGGCTGTCCCAGTCGCGGAAAGAGCCGGGCTCTAGAGAGGGACTACGACTTGCCGGCAGGCTCACGGACCGGGTCGAGCGCCTCGCTCTCGTGCACGGCGGAGGCCGGCTCGGCCGTTGCGTCGATCTCTTCCACGTCGTCGTCCTTGCGAAGGTGGAGGAAGCGGAGGAAGCGCCGCCACTGCATCTTGAACGCCACGGCCACGGCAGCCGCACCGCCGAGGATGATCTGGAGCAACATGCTTCCGCTGGCGGGATCGATATAGCCGAGGGTCATTAGCGGTGGGTCTCCTTTGCGTGCCGAATTTGCCTGCCGAGGCCGAAGTATGTTACTCGGTGGTGACGGAGCGGCAACGGGGCCGTGAAGTTGGGCGGGTTCAGTCCGCCGCACGGGCCGGCGCTCACCTGGCCGCCCTCTGCGCCCTCGCGTTCGCACAACCGCTGTTCGACATCCTCGGCAAGAACCCGGCGTTCTTCGCCGTCCGCGACTCCTCGGCGGGCCAGATCGTGCTCTTCGCGCTCGCCGTCACCCTCCTGCCCCCCGCGGGACTGCTCGCCGTCGAGGTGCTGGTGAGCCTCGCGAGCCGCACCGCCGCCAGGCTGCTGCACCTCGTCTTCGTCGCGGGGCTCGTCGCCGTCATCGTGCTCCACGCGCTGACGAAGAGCGACTCGCTCTCCGGCCTCGCCGCGCTCGTCGCGGCCGCGCTCGTGGGCGTGGCGGGCGCGGCCCTGTACGACCGCGTATCGGCGGTGCAGAGCTTCCTCACCGTCCTTGTTGCTGCGCCGGTCGTCTTCCTCGCCCTCTTCCTGTTCAACTCGCCTGTGTCGAAGCTCGTGTTCCCCGAGCAGGCGAAGGCCACGACGGTCGCGGTCGGCTCGAAGACGCCGGTCGTGCTGGTCGTCTTCGACGAGTTCCCGACGATCGCGCTGATGAACCGAGCCCAGCGCGTGGACGCCGCGCGCTTCCCGAATTTCGCCTCGCTCGCACGGAACGCGACGTGGTACCGCAGCGCGACGACCGTGCACCCGCACACCGAGCACGCCGTTCCGGCGATCCTCACCGGGAAGCTGCCGAAGCAGAGCGAGCTGCCGATCTTCGCCGACCACCGCCAGAACCTCTTCACCTTCCTCGGCGGCTCCTACCGGCTCGACGCCGTCGAGGCGCTGACCCACCTCTGCCCGCCGAAGCTCTGCAACAAGAAGGCGAGGAAGACGCAGCAGTTCGACTCGTCCGCGAGCGACGAGACGGGCTCACTCGCGTCCGACGCCGGCATCGTCTACCTGCATCTGCTCCTGCCGAAGCCGTACGTCGAGGACGTGCCGCCGATCAGCAACACGTGGGGCAACTTCGGCGGCAGCGAACAGACGGAGCAGGGCGAGCAGCCGTACTGCGGACGCAGCATCTGCAAGCTCGCATCGCTGGTCACCGCCGACCGGAAGCCCACGCTCTACTTCGTCCACTCGTTGCTGCCGCACGTCCCGTGGCTCTACCTCCCGTCGGGCAAGCGCTACGGCGGGGACGTGCGCGTGATCCCGGGAGCGCCGAACGGCTATTGGGGGACCGACAAGTGGCTGACCGAGCAGGCGGAGCAGCGGTTCTTCCTGCAGCTCGGCTACACCGACGGCGCGCTCGGCCTGCTCCTGCAGCGGCTGCGCGCGACCGGAGTCTACGACCGCGCGCTCGTCATCGTCACGGCCGATCACGGGGTCAGCTTTCGTCCGGGCACACCGCGGCGGAACATCAGCGCGGGCAACCTCGTCGACATCGCGTTCATGCCGCTGTTCGTGAAGCTGCCCGGCCAGCGTCGCGGCCGGATCGACGACTCCTTCGTGCAGACGATCGACGTCCTCCCGACGATCGCCGCCGCGTTGCATACGAAGCTTCCGTGGCCCGTCGACGGCAAGCCGCTGATCGGACGGAAGCTGCCACGCGACGGCACCGTGCGCATAGCAAGCTCGTCGAGTCACGCAGTCACGTCCGACTTGCGCGCGCTGCTGGCCAGGCGCCGGCAGGCGCTCGCGGACCAGATCTCGATCTTCGGCACGGGAGCTCTCGGCCGCGTGTACCGGGTCGGCCCTCACCGCGAGTTGCTCGGACGCAGCGTCTCCTCCCTTGCCGTCCATCCCAGCACGAACGAGGGCGTGCACGTGAGCGGCCGCGAGCTGCTCGCCGCCGTCGACCCTTCGCTCGATCTCGTCCCCACCTACGTCACGGGGACGCTGAGCGGCTCACACGCGGCCGAGCAGGATCTCGCCGTCGCCGCGAACGGAACGATCGCGGCCGTGACGCGGAGCTACTCGGACGCGGGCGAGACGAAGTTCGGCGCGATGATCCCGGAGAAGGCGCTTCACGCGGGCGCGAACGAGGTGAGCGTCTACGCCGTGAACGGCAGTGCCCTCACGGAGCTCCGCGGCAGCGACGTGACCTACGCGTTGCAGAACGGGGCGCTGCAGGCGTCTGACGGGACTTCGATCCCCGTCGGCCGCGCGATCGCCGGCGAGGTGCGCGGCACGCGAACCTCGAGCGGCTCGACGCTCGGAGGCTGGGCGGCGAACGTGAAGGCGCGCAAGCCTGCGACCTCGATCGTCGTCTTCGTCGACGGCAGCTCGGTGTTCGTCGGCGACAACGGCAACATCACGCGCAAGGACATCCTCAAGCGCTACGGCGCCGACAAGGCCGGCTTCATCTTCCGGCTGCCCGGCTCGCTGCTGCCGCAGGCCGGCACGACCGACGACGTCCGCGTCTTCGCGATCGCCGGCAACGCCGCGTCAGAACTCAGGTATCTGCGCGGCTATCCCTGGAAGACCCACTAACGCTGATAGAACTCCGCGATGGAGCTGCCGAAGCCCGTCGAGCTCGATCGTCCCGAGGCCGTGATCCGCGATCTCGACGACGCGCACCTGGAGCACGCGCTGCGCCTGTGGGAGAACGGCTCCGCCGGGACGCCCGTCGCGTTCTCGCTCGCCGACGTGCTCGGCGCGATCGCGGCGCGGCAGCCGGCGCTCGTGGCGCTCGTCGGCGGCGAGATGGCCGGCGCGATCTCTGCGCGCGTCGACGGCGAGCGCGCGTGGGTGCTCCGCTGGTCGGTGGCGCCGGAACGGCGGCGGCAGGGGCTCGGCGGCGAGCTGCTCCGCGCGCTCGAGCGGCGGCTCCTCTCGCTCGGCGTCCGCGACATCTCGATGATCGTCCCGGGCTCCGGCGAGGCGCCCGAGACTGCGCGCACGGCCGGCTACGCGCAGCACGAGGGCGTGCTCTACCTCGAGAAGCGCCGGCTCCACTCGACCTCCGCCGACGACAGAGTGGCCGAGCTCGGCGGACAGTGGCTGACGGAGGAGCTGTGGCAGTCGATCGGCGGCATGGCGCGCGAGAAGGAGCTGATCGAGCGCCGGGTGATCCTGCCGCTCGCAGAGCGCGACGAGGCGAAGAGACACGGCGTGGTTGCTGCGTCGGCGGTCATCCTCTTCGGGCCGCCCGGCACCGGCAAGACGACGTTCGCGAAGGCGACGGCCGGACGCCTCGGCTGGCCGTTCGTCGAGGTCTTCCCGAGCCAGCTCGTCGGCACCGATGCGCACGGCCGCGCCGGCGCGCTCCGCGATTTCTTCGATCAACTCCTGTACCTCGACCGCGTCGTCGTCTTCATCGACGAGGTGGAGGAGATCGCGTCGAGCCGGCAGCAGCGCCCGGAGACGCACGTGATCGCAAATGAGCTGCTGAAGCTGATGCCGATCTTCCGCGAGGGCGAATCGCGCCTGCTCGTCTGCGCCACGAACTCGATCCGCGACCTCGACCACGCCTTCACACGGCCCGGCCGCTTCGACTACCTCCTTCCCGTCGGCCCGCCGGACCGCACGGCGCGCGACGGGATCTGGAGGCGTTACCTCACGCAGATCACCGACGCCGAGATCGACGTCGGCGAGCTCGCCGAGCGGTCCCAGTTCTTCTCCGCGGCCGACATCGAGTTCGCCGCGCGCAAGGCTGCGCAGGCGGCCTTCGAGCGCTCGCTCGCCGGCGGGTTCGCTCCCGCGACGACGGACGACTTTCTGCGGGCGATCTCCGAGGTGCGGCCGTCGATCACCGCCTCGATGGCGCGCGAGTTCGAGGAGGACATCGAGCGCTTCGCGCGCTTCTAAGGCAGAGCGGCGAGGTCTTCGGGCGTCAGCTGCCACGAGGCGGCGGCGGCGTTCGCGCGCACCTGCTCCGGTGACGTCGCGCCCGCGATCACCGACACGATCTCCGGGCGGGACGCGAGCGCGCCGAACGCGAGCTCGAGCAGCGAGTGGCCGTGGTCGCCGGCGAAGCGCTCGAGTGCCGCGATGCGGTCGTACGTCTCTTCGTCGATCTCCTGATCGGCGAGCCTCGTCCCCTCGGGCGCCGGCTCGTCGCGGCGGTACTTGCCGGTGAGCAGGCCGCTCGCGAGCGGGAAGTACGGCACGAAGCCGACGCCGAGCTCCGCGCAGGCGGGCAGTACCTCCTCTTCGGCGCCGCGCTCGAGCAGGCTGTAGCGGTTCTGCACGACCGCGACGGGCGCGGCGGCCGCGGCCTCGCGAAGCTGGGCCGCGTCCATGTTCGAGACGCCGAGGTGGCGCGCCTTGCCCGCCTCCACCAGCTCGTGCATCGCCCCGAGCGTCTCCGCGATCGGGGTCACGCCGTCGGGCCGGTGGTAGTAGAGGAGGTCGACGTGATCGGTGCGGAGGCTGCGTAGCGACGCGTCGAGCGCCTCGCGCACGTAGTCGGGCCGGCCGTTGCCGCCCTCGCCCATGCCGAACTTCGTCGCGAGGAAGGCGTCGCCGCGGCGACCCTCGAGCGCCTCGCCGATGAAGCGCTCGCTCTCGCCGCCGCCGTAGATGTTCGCCGTATCGATGTGCGTGACCCCTGCGTCGAGCGCCGCGTGGACGACCTCGATGCTGCGTGCGCGGTCGAGCCGGCGTCCGAAGTTGTTCGTGCCGAGGCCGACGCGCGAAAGCTCGATCACTGCGGCAGCTTGCCAAGAAGCGACGCCAGCGTCTCCAGTTCCTCGGGCGTGTAGCGCTCCTCGAAGAGCGAGCGAACCGAGCCCTCGTGCGAGCAGGACGACGACTCGAGCCGCGCGGCGCCGGCGTCCGTCAGCACCGCGTAGGTCACCCGCGCGTCCCGGGCGCAGGTGTTCTTCCCGACGAGGCCCTCCCGCTCGAGGCCGTCGAGGAGCCGGGTCACGCCCGAGGGCGTCAGCCCCAGCTCGCGTGAGAGGTCGACGCGCCGCATCGCCTGCTCTTCCGCCTGCGAGAGCAGGAGCAGCGCCTCGTACTCGACGACGGTCAGCCCGTGGGCCGCCTGGAGCTCCGCGTCGAGGAGCCGCCGGGCCGCCGCGCCGCCCCGCAACAGCCGGAGCCAGGCCGAGACGGCGGGCTTCGCGGATGCTTGTGGTATCAATACTTGACTAGGCAACTTTATCTGCTACTGTTGCTTGCGTAGTCAAGTATAGCCGAAGGAGGCCAGCAACATGAGCACGATCGCAGCAACGACGACAGCCATTCCGACCGGCACCTGGAACGTCGATCCGGTGCACTCGCAGGTCGGTTTCGCCGTCGAGTACATGATCGGCACGTTCCGCGGCAGCTTCTCGCCCGTCGAGGGCGCGCTGACGGTCGGCGAGGACGGCACGACGGAGCTGAAGGGCTCCGCACACGCGACGAGCGTCAAGGTGCAGGACGACAACCTCGGCGCGCACCTGCTCTCGCCCGACTTCTTCGACGCCGAGCGGGCGCCGGAGCTCAGCTTCTCCGCGGGCCGCATCGACCGCCACGACGACCACCTGACGGTGAACGGCGAGCTGACGGTCAAGGGCATCACCCAGCCGGTCACGCTCACCGGCACGATCGCCGACCCGATCGAGGACGCGTACGGCAACGACCGCATCGGCCTCTCGCTCGAGACGATCGTCGACCGGACGAGCTTCGGCCTGAACTGGAACCTCGCACTCCCGAACGGCAAGCCGGCGCTCGCGAACGATGTGAAGCTGACGGCCGAGCTCTACCTCGTGAGGGAGGCGTAGGACACATGACGATCCTCGGCATCTCCGGCAGCCTGCGGCACGACTCGTACAACTCGATGCTTCTCCGCAACGTGCCGCTCGAGCTGGAGCTCTGGGACGGGCTCAGGGAGATCCCGCCCTACGACGAGGACGACGACGTCGAGCCGGCGCCTCCGGCGGTCGCGCGGATGCGTGCGGCCGTCGCCGGCGCCGACGCGATCGTGTTCGCGACGCCCGAGTACAACGCGTCGGTGCCCGGACAGCTCAAGAACGCCGTGGACTGGCTCTCGCGCCCGCGCGTCGGCGCGGCGCTGCAGAACAAGCCCGTGGCAGTGATCGGCGCCAGCACCGGCGCCTTCGGCGCAGTCTGGGCGCAGGCCGAGCTCCGGAAGGTGCTCGCGACCGCGGGAGCGCGCGTCGTCGACGCCGAGGTTGCCGTGGGCCACGCCCAGGAGCGCTTCGACGCGGACGGCGAGCTCGTCGACGAGAACCTGAAGGAGCAGCTGCAGGAGGCGGTCGACACGCTGCTCGCCGAGCTTCCGGCACGCGTGCCGGTCGCGGCGTAGCGGGTTTGTCTGCTACGGATTCCCCGTGGCAGACGACTGGCGCCTCACGGCACGGCTGACGGACGAGAGCACGCGAAGGCTGCTCGAGCAACTGCGCGAGCACGACGCGGACGATGCCGTCCGGCACCGCCTCGGCGGCGCCGTCGCGGTGAGCGGCGAGGGCAACACCGTCTACGCGTACGCGGATACCGCGGACGCGATCCACGAGGCCGAGTCGGTCGTCCGTGCGCTGCTCGCAGAGCACGGTGTCGAGGCGCAGGTCTCGGTCGACCGCTGGCACGATCTCGAGCAACGGTGGGAGGACGAGTCCGTGCCCCTGCCGCAGACGGAGGCCGAGCGCGAGGCCGAGCGCGAGCGCCTCGACGAGACCGAGGAGGCCGAGTCACGTGACAGCGGCCGCGCGCTCTGGGAGGTGCGGCTGGAGCTGCCGTCGCACGGCCGGACGCGCGAGCTCGCGGACCGGCTCGAGCAGGAGGGGCTGCACGTGATCAGGCGCTGGACGTTCCTGCTCGTCGGGGCGGACTCCGAGGACGACGCGCGGGAGCTCGCCGAGCGGTTGCAGAACGAAGCACCCGACGCGGCGATTCAGGTCGAGCCGAGCGGCGAGATGATCGCGGAGGTCGCGCCCGGGAACCCGTTCGCGATCTTCGGCGGCCTCGCGGGCTAAGAGCCTCTACATCCCAGAAAGGTTTTTTCGGGCAGCGGTCGAAGACAGCCGCATCATGACTCCTGAGCTCCAACGAAAGCTGGCAGTCGAGTTCATCGGGATGTTCATCTTCCTGTTCACGGTCGGAATGGCGACCAACAAGGCGGGCGCCGGAGCCCTGGCGCCGCTCGCGATCGGATCCGTCCTCATGGTGATGGTGTTCGCGGGCGGTCACGTGTCCGGCGGCCACTTCAACCCCGCGGTGAGCGCCGCGGTGTTCCTGCGCGGGAGGATGGCCGCGAACGAGTTCGGCGCCTATGTCCTGACGCAGTTCGTCGCCGCAGCGATCGCAGGTGTGCTGGTTCGGTACGTCGGCGGCCGCGAACCACACGCGATCGTCGCGAGCTCGGGCAAGATGCTGATCGTCGAGTTCATCTTCACGTTCGCGCTCGCCTGGGTCGTCCTGCATGTCGCGACCGCCCGCGGGACGGAAGGCAACTCGTACTACGGGCTCGCCATCGGCTTCACCGTTCTGACGGGCGCGTTCGCCGTGGGCGGCATCTCGGGGGGCGCCTTCAACCCTGCAATCGCGCTCGGCGCGATGGTGACCGGCCTCTTCGAATGGGGCAACATCTGGATCTACCTGATCGCCGACTTCCTCGGCGCCGCCGCAGCCGCGTACGCATTCCTGTTCGTCCTCCCGGCCGAGAAGATGGCCGGAGACATCGAGGCCGCGAGCACCGAGTAAACCGCTGCCGGCCCGACGGCGGTCGTCGCTACCCTGAGGACGTGGCCGAGGGCGCGCGCAACGAAGAGGTGTTCGAAGTGGAGTGCCCGCATTGCCACAAGCACTTCCAGGCCGAGCTGCTCGGCCCACTCTCACCGCGGCAGGCGGGCTTCAAGTGCCCGCACTGCAGGCTGTTCGTCAGCTACGACAGAGCGCCGAAGCCAACCTCCGGTTGACGACCCGCCGGCGGCTGCGTCGTCAGACGCAGTCTTTGAGCCCTTGCGCCTCCGGTAGGGACTCGAGCTTCTTCAGCGTGTTGTTCTCGATCTGGCGGATGCGTTCACGCGTCACGCCGAATGCGCGGCCGACCTCCTCGAGCGTGCACGGCTGCTCGCCGAGCAGCCCGAAGCGCAGCTCGATCACCTGACGCTCGCGCTCGGGCAGCGCGTCGAGGGCGCGCTTGATGTCCTCGCGGCGCAACTGCACCTGCGCGGTGTCGTAGGGCGACTCCGCCGACTCGTCGGGGACGAAGTCGCCGAGCGACGACTCCTCCTCCTCGCCGATCGGCTTCTCGAGCGAGACGGGTAGCTGCGACATGCGCAGGATGTCGCGCACCTCGAAAACCGTGATCTCGAGCTCCTCGGCGATCTCCTCCGCCTCCGGCTCGCGGCCGAGGCGCTGGACGAGCTGGCGCTCGATGTGCACGACCTTGTTCAGCTTCTCGACCATGTGCACGGGGATGCGGATCGTCCGCGCCTTGTCCGCGATCGCGCGCGTGACGGCCTGGCGGATCCACCACGTCGCGTAGGTCGAGAACTTGTAGCCCTTGCGGTAGTCGAACTTCTCCACCGCGCGGATCAGGCCGAGCGAGCCCTCCTGGATCAGGTCGAGGAACGACAGGCCGCGGCCGAGGTACGACTTCGCGATCGAGACGACGAGCCGCAGGTTCGCCTCGATCATCTGCGTCTTGGCGTACATGTCCCCGCGCTCGATCCGCTTGGCCAGATAGACCTCCTGGTCGGCGGTGAGCAGCGGCACCTTGCCGATCTCGCGCAAGTAGAGGCGCAACGAGTCGAGCGACGGCTCGACCGTGAGGTCCAGCTTCGCGTTCGCTTCCTTCGCCGCCGCCTTCTCGTCCTCGACGGTGAGCTGCTGCTGCTCGTGCGGCGGCCGCTTGTGCGTCTCGCCCTCCATGAGCTCGACGTTGTGGTCGATCAGATACGTGTAGAAGTCTTCGACCTGCTCCTTGGTGAGCTCGACCTCCTCGAGCCCGGCGACGATCTCGTCATACGTCAGGAATCCTTTCTCCTGGCCGTCCTGGACGAGCTTGTGCAGCTCTTCGACGTCAGGCAGAGAGATGTCGACGGTCAGCAAAGTGGGAACCTCCCGGGGCTCGTGCTACGTGGACACCAACGGGTTCTCGGTCGGACTACGGACGCACAAAAAACGAGCCGGTACCCAGTTGCCAGCGTCCCGGCTCGCCTCACACGCGCGGGATATTACACCGGTGTAACGAAATTTCCACAGAGACTTTCGATTGATTCACTGAACGCCGATCGTGCCCACGTCCTCGCCGCGGCTGTTCGCAATGGGAAGCTCATAAAGGCTTGGGATCTCGGCGCCCAGACGCGCGAGGAACGCCGCTGCGGCGGGCCCGAGCGGGCGGCCGGCGCCGTCCGCGCTCTTGATCGCGAAGCCGGTCCCGCCGGGAAGGAGGCCGCAGAGCAGACCCTCCGCGCCGCCCTTCGCGATCGCGCCGGCGACCGTCTGCATCACGACGGTGTCCGGCGCGCCCTCGCCGCGGATGAGCTCCGGGTGCGCGCGCATGGCGTCGGCGACACGCGCGCCCTCGGCGCTCGCCTCGAGCCGCGTGAACATGTCGGCCATCCGCTCGAGCGAGAGTGCGAACGTCGGGACGCCGCAGCCGTCCACCGCCGTCTCGATCCGGTCCTCGTCGAGGCCCGCGGCGGTCGCGACGTTGCGGAGGTTCGCGCGCTGCATCCGGTGGCTCGGCAGGCGGTAGCCCTCGGTTCGCCAGCCCCGGGCCCTGCAGACGGCGAGCATGCCGGCGTGCTTGCCGGAGCAGTTGTGCTTGAGCCGCGACGGCGGCTGCCCCTCGCGGCCGCACTCGAGGTCGTCCTCGCCGGCGTGCGCGCGGCCGAGCAGCATCCGCACCGCCGCCAGCTGGGCCCGGTCGGCCCGGTGCGAGGCCGAGGCGATCGCGAGCTCGCGCCCGTCGGCGTCTTCGTAGGACTCCGCGAGCGGCAGCGCCTGGAACGGCTTTGCCGAGGAGCGGAACAGCGTCACGAGGCCGCCGTCTCCGGCCTCCGCGACCCGGCGGCCGTCCTGCACCGCGACGGCGTGCACGAGGTGGGTCGCCTCGGCGATGCCGTTTCGGCGCACGACTACCCTGATGGGGTTGGCGGCCACTGACCAGGGACGTTAGATGCCCGAGCTTCCGGAGATGGAGGCCTGGCGTCGCCAGCTCGACGAGCCGGTGAGCGCGTTCCCGATCGTGAAGGCCGGGCCGGCGCACGTCGCGACGCTCAAGACGTTCGACCCGCCGCTCTCGACGCTCGAGGGCCGGCGCCTCGCGGGGGCGCGCCGGCGGGCGAAGCGGCTCATGTTCCCGACGGAGGACGGAGAGCTCGTACTGCTCGTCCACCTCATGACCGCGGGCCGCCTGCGCTACCTGCGCGCCGGCGAAAAGGGGCCGAAGGTGCCGGCGTTCAGGCTCGAGTTCCAGGGCGGCGCGCAGCTCGTGCTGACGGAGGCCGGATCGAAGAAGCGCGCCGGCGTGTGGCTGCTCACGCCGGAGGCGGTCGAGGCGGAGCTCGAGCACCTGGGACCCGAGGCGCTCGGGCTCGGCGCGGAGGCGCTCGCGACGATCTGCACCGCGGAGTCGCGACGGCTCCATTCGATGCTGCGCGACCAGCGGGTGATCGCCGGCATCGGGCGCGCCTGGGCGAACGAGATCCTGCACCATGCGCGGCTGTCGCCGTTCGCGCTGACGAAGGACCTCGACACCGAGCAGGTCGAGCGACTCGCCGACGCGATCGACATCGAGCTCGAGCGCGGGCTCGAGCTGCGCGAGCGCGGCGCGAACGACGCGCGCACCTACCGCGTGCACGACAAGCTCCACGAGCCGTGCTACGTCTGCGGCACGCCGATCGCGCGCGTCGACTACGAGGAGCACACGGTCTACTACTGCCCCGACTGCCAGACCGGCGGCCGGATGCTCAAGGACCGGCGGCTCTCGCGCCTCCTGCGATGAAGGTCGGAGACACCGCGAGGCGCTCGCGGCGGATCTCCGCGCGCGACATCGAGCTCTTCACCGAGCTGACCGGCGACCGCAACCCGCTGCACTACGACGAGGACGCGGCAGCGCGCTCGCGGTTCGGCCGCCGCATCGTGCAGGGCGGCGTCACGACCGGGCTCCTGAACGCGGTCGTCGCGGAAGACCTGCCGGGGCCGGGCAGCGTCTTCCTCCACGTCGACTGGAGCTTCCGCGCGCCGGTCTATCCGGGCGACGAGCTCACCGCAGAGGTCGAGGTGCTGGAGCTGCGCGAGAACAAGCCGATCTCGAAGCTGCGCACGACGATCGCGAACCAGGACGGCACGGTCGTCCTCGACGGAACGGCGCTCGTCTGGAGCGAACCGATCTAGGCGAGCCGGATCAGGAGCCGCTCGCCCTGGATCTCGGCCGACCCGCCGAGGGCGCGGATCGCGCTCAGCGCGACGAGGGCGCCGAGGTCTCTCAGATCCTCGCCCATGATCACCGGCGCCGCGGCCGCGTTCACCGGGTCGACCGTGAGCGTCTTCCCGTCGACGTGCAGCGCCACCGAGGGGACGCTCCCGTGCTTCCGCGCGCAGTCGACGAGCGCCGCGAGCGAACGCTGGACGGTCGGCGGGTCGGTCGTGACCGTCGTTCCCGTTCCGTCCGCCTCCGGGACGGCCGCTCGGGCGAGCTCGAGCGTGTCGACGTCCGCGAGCACCGGCTCGTAGCGCTCGCCGGCGATGCGCGCCGCGAGGCCGAGCTCCTCCAGCAGCTCCGTCATCTGCTCGGACGCGGCGATGATCATCTCGACGTAGCGCGAGACGGGCGGCTCGAGCTCGACCGCGCGCTGCATCGTGCGCGCGAACCCGAAGATCGTCGCGAGCGGCGTGCGCAGGTCGTGCACCGCGAGAGAGGTGAGACGGGCGAACGACGTATCCTGCGAATCGGTCATGAACGGCGACGGGAAGCTTGTCACACGCGACCTCCAGGCCTCGCAGCCGGACGTCCAGCTCGGCCTGTCACGCGCCGGCGTGCAGGGCGTCGCGAAGGCGATCCACCTCCGCTGGGGACGCTTCGAGCAGGTCGTCTCGGCGGAGATCGACTGCACCGTCGACCTCGTCGCGTCCCAGAAGGGCGTCCACATGTCCCGCTTCCCGGAGCTCTTCGAGGAGGCGATCGAGCGCGTCGTGATCGGCGAGGCGCTCGTCATCGAGGCGCTCGCGCAGCACATCGCCCAAAAGATCGTCGAGCGGCAGCGCGCGCTGCGCGCGGAGGTGAGGATCCGGGCTCAGTATCCGCTCGAGCGGCAAACGCCGGTGACGAAGCTCGCGACGCAGGAGATGGTCGCGCTCATCGGCATCGCCGCGGCCACGTCTGAGGGCGGAGTCCGGCGGCTCGTCGGCGTCGAGGCGACCGGCATCAACGCCTGTCCGTGCGCACAGGGCCTCGTCCGCGACCAGGCGACCGAGCGGCTCCTCGAGGCCGGCTTCGAAGAGAACGACGTCGACCGGATCCTCGAGCTGGTTCCGCTGGCGACGCACAACCAGCGCGGCCGCGGGACGCTCTACGTCGGCACCGGGCACCAGCTGAACGCCGAGCGGCTCGTCGACATCGTCGAGTCGTCGATGAGCTCGCCGGTGTACGAGCTGCTGAAGCGCCCGGACGAGCTCTTCGTCGTCGAGCACGCGCACCTGCAGCCTCGCTTCGTCGAGGACTCGGTGCGCATCGCCCTCGCGACGACACTCGAGCGCTTCCCCGAGCTCGACGACTCGGACTTCCTCTACTCGCGCCAGGTCAACCTCGAGACGATCCACTCGCACGACGTACTCGCCGAGCGCTACGGCACGGTCGGTGAGCTCCGCGGCGAGCTCGACGACGCCGTCACGCCGGAGCGCCACACGAGCCTGTCCGACTGGCTGCGCATGAGCCGTAGGCTCGACGGAGGCGAACAGGGAGCGGAGGCACCGGCTCCGCCGGCGCCGGAGCGGGAATGAGCACCGAGACGAAGCCGCGCCCGCCCGACTCCGCGTCGCTCGCAGGCAGGCCGTGGAACGTGATCGTGCTCAACGACAACCACAACACGTTCGAGGGCGTCGCGTTCGCGCTCTCGTCGACGATTCCGGGCGTCGACTACGACAAGGGCCTGCGGATCGCCGACCGCATCCACAACTCCGGGCGCGCGGTCGTGTGGAGCGGTCACAAGGAGGCGGCCGAGCTCTACTGGGAGAAGCTCAGGGGCTTCGGCCTCACGATGGCGCCGCTCGAACCCTCTTCGTGAGAGCTCTCGGGCGACGTCGAGCTCAAGGGGTTCGCACGCCCGGTCGCGGCCTACGAGGCTCGCGGCCTTCTTTCCTCCTGAGCAGCGTGAACCGGCTCTCCTCGCCCCGTAGCAGCCGCTTGACGTTGCCCCGGTGCAGGAAGAGCACGGCGGCGGCGGCGACGGTCGCGAAGACGACCACCGCCCACGAGTAGCCCAGAGCGATCGCGGCGATCGGAAGGGACACCGCCCCGGCGATCGACGCGAGCGAGGCGTAGCGGAAGAGCAGGAAGAACGCGAGCCAGACGACTGCGCCGACGGCTGCGACGAGCGGCGCGACGCCGAGGAAGGCGCCGCCGGTCGTCGCGACCATCTTGCCGCCGCGCTCGAACTTGAGGAACAGCGGCCGCGCGTGTCCGACCATCGCGCCCGCGCCCGCGAGCACGCCCGCGAGCGGCGAGACCGTGAGCGAGAAGACGAGCGCGGGAACGAACCCCTTCGCGGTGTCGAGCACGACGACCGGCACGCCGTACCAGCGCCCGTAGGAGCGCCACACGTTCGACGCGCCGATGTTGCCGCTGCCGTGCTTCCGGATGTCGTCGTGCTTGAAGACCCGGACGAGCCAGTAGCCGGAGGGAATCGAGCCGGCGAGGTAGCCGACCGCGATGGCGAGCGCGAGCGCTATCTCGTCGGGATTCCGTACCGGCCGACCCAGTCGTTCACGACGTCCCAGTCGAGGTTCGCCAGGAACACGTCGATGTACGACGCACGGTCGGTCTGGTAATCGAGGAAGTAGGCGTGCTCGTAGACGTCGAGCGCCACGAGCGGCGTCGCGTTCCACACCGGGAACGTGTTCTGCGCGTCGCCGATGTAGTTGAAGAGCCTGCCCTCGTCCCAGTCGTACGCGGTCCACGCCCACCCGCGTGCGGCCATCCCGGTCGCCTTCAGGTCAGCGCGCCAGGCCGCGACCGAGCCGAAGTCGCGCTCGAGCAGGCCCGCGACCGCGCCGGTCGGGTCGCCGCCGCTTCCACCCAGATGCTCGAAGTAGAGCTCGTGGTTCTTGATGCCGCCGATCGCAAAGGAGAGATCGACCTTCAGCGCGCGGACGTCGGAGAAGACCTGGTTGGCCGCGTCGGCGTCGACGCTCGAAAGACGTCCGAGGATCTCGTTGCGTTTCGAGACGTACCCCTCGTAGAGCTTGTAGTGCGCCTCGACGGCTGCGCGTGAGATGCCGTCGAGCTCGAGCAGCGCCGGCTTGAGCGCGCGCGGCGCGATCTGTTCGTACTCGAAGACGACTGACATGCGAAGGAGGATATCGTCCGTGGAAAGAAACGAAAGGAGCAAGCGAATGGCTTTCGAGGTCCCGCCGCTCCCGTATGACTACGGAGCGCTCGCGCCGACGATCGACGAGCAGACGATGCGGCTCCATCACGACAAGCATCACCAGGCGTACGTGGACAACGCAAACGCCGCGCTCGAGGGAACCGAGTGGGCGGACAAGACGGTCGAGCAGGTCCTCGACCAGCTCGACCTCATCCCCGAGGAGAAGCGGACCGCCGTCCGCAACAACGCCGGCGGCCACGCGAACCACTCGCTCTTCTGGGAGATCATGTCGCCGGATGGCGGCGGCGAGCCATCGGGGTCGCTCGGCGACGCGATCAACGACACGTTCGGCGGCTTCGACGAGCTGAAGGCTGCGGTGAACGACGCGGGCGTGAAGCGCTTCGGCTCGGGGTGGTCTTGGCTCGTCTGGGACGGCACCGGCCTCGCGGTCTACTCGACGGCGAACCAGGACAGCCCGGCGATGAAGGACTGGGACGACGTGCCGCTGCTCGGCATCGACGTCTGGGAGCACGCGTACTACCTCACGTACCAGAACCGCCGCCCGGAGTACCTCGGCGCCTGGTGGAACGTCGTCAACTGGGACGCCGTCCAGCAGCGCTTCGACGCGGCGAGGTGAAAGGCGGAACCTGGTCCCGGGACAGTGTCCCGGGACCAGGTCCCGGACAGATCAGCTGCGGACCGTCGCCGACTTCGCGGCGATGTAGCACGGCCCCGCCTGCCCGGACGACAGGAGGGCACGCACGCGCAGCCCCCTCGGGACCCGCGCGCCGAACGTCACCGCGCTCACCGTCGAGCCGGCGAGCGGAGTGGACGAGGCATTGCGACTGCCGAGGAAGGCGGTCTTGACGGTGGACCAGCGGTGCTTGCTCGCAACCCAGCGCTGGAACGTCACGGCCTTGCCGACGAACGACTGCGCAGCGATCACCTGGACGGTGAAGCGGTGCAGCGCGTTCCTTCGGAGCTTGACGATCGGGCGGGTCGAGACCGGGACGAGCGCACTCGACACGGCCTTGTTGCCCCCGCCGAAGCGCGCCTGGTAGCTCGTGTTCAGCGTCGGCTTCGTCTGGAAGCTGAACGCCCCGCCGGTAGTCGTCGTCACCGAGTCGACGACCTTCGAGGCGTTCTCACCGCACGGCTGGGCGAGGATGTCGACCTTCTGATTCGCCTGCGCGGTCGAGATCGTGCCCGAGATGGTCGTCGCGGCGCCGTAGTTGAGGACGCGCGGGCCTACCGCGACGCTGACGGAGGCCGCAGTGCTGGCGACCGTGACCGTCATCTTCTTGTTCTTGTTCAGCGGGTCGACGACGGTGTACTTGCCGGCCTTCGCGAACGGATACGTGAAGGTCTGACCCGCCGCGAGTGCCGGCGAGTTGAACGGACACGTGGCGCAGATGACCTGGTGCGTGGCAGTGTCCTTGTTCGTCCACGTCACCGAATCGCCGGCCTGCACCGTAAGGGCGCCCGAGGAGAAGCCGGCCTTGCGTGATGTCTACCGCGACCGTCTTCGCCGTTCGAGCAGGCGCGGGCGCGGCGACCAGCAAGGCCACCGCACACGCGAGAAGCATCAATTTCTTCATTCGCATCTCCTCTCCCCCACCGGCACGCTACCGGCGGTAGCGGACCCTGGCCGCGTTACTCCAGCTGTTCATGTCAGGTCTTTCTCGTTCATCAGTGGCGGTAACGGACTCGCACGGAATTGCTCCACGCGTCGAGGTAACCCGTCCCCGCCTGGTTGGTTGTCATGTAGACGCGATACGTCGAGGTCCCCTTCACATGCGGCGCCGTGAAGATGCGCCCCGAGTTCGGGACCGAGCTTCAGCTTCTCCACGGTGACCCACTGGCCGAACTTCGACCGGCGCTGCACGTACATCGTGCGGCCGGCGAACGACGGGGTCGCCGAGAACTTCGCGAAGAGACGCGTGCGCGCTCGTGCGCGTGAGGGTGACCTTCGGACGCACCTGAACGGTCACGGTCTGGCTCGTCACCGTCTTCCAGCGCACCGAGTAGGTCGTGAGCATCGTCGGCGCGGTCGTGTAGTAGAAGGCGCCGCCGGTGCCCGTCTCCAGCGTCGCGATCTGCTGCGCCGACGAGCCGTACGGCTGCGCGAGAATCAGCACCTGCTCGTTGGCCTTCTGGCTCGAGACGGTGCCGGCGATCGTCGTCTGCTCTCCGTAGGTGACGATGGGCTGGCTGACGCCGACGGACACTTGCGGCGGCGGGCCCTTGACGAAGACGGCTCCCGTGACCGACGGATGGAGTGCGTCGTGGTACGCGAAGCCGCCGGACGTGTTGAACGTGAACGTGTACGTCGCCCCTGGCCGCAGGATCCCCGACGCGAAGGCTCCCTTGTTCGCAACGATCTGGTGGTTGACCTTGTCAGTGTTCGTCCACTTGACGGTGTCGCCCTGATTGATCGTCACGTTCTTCGGAGTGAACGCAGACGCGCCGATCTTGATCGAGACGGTCTGCCGCGAGGCTTTGCGCGGGCAAAGCGAGCGCGACGAACGACGATGAATGGCAACAGCAGTCTTTTCATGATTTCCTTTCTCCCTGGACGGCCGACTACGATTTTTGCCGATTTCCTGCGTTTTCAGTCCGAAATGCGCGGACTTAACGGGATTCGTACAACTGCGTCACAATCGGAGGCGGCGCAGAAATCCGGCGCAGCATGCGATGCGTAGAGACGAACAGGACATGGAGCTCGCAACGCCAGTGCGGCACGAGTCACCTGCGGTGCCGCAAGAACAGCGAGTGACGGACGGAGACCTTCTACAGCGAATCGCCGATGGAGACACTGCAGCCTTCGACATCCTCTACCGCCGTTTCTCACGACCCGTCTACGGCCTCGCGCTGCGGATGCTCCGCGATCGCGGCCGCGCGGAAGAGGCGGTTCAGGAGACCTTCGCCGCGATCTGGCGTTCCGCCGGGAGCTACCGACCCGACCGCGGGCCCGGTGCGCCGTGGCTCTACGCCGTCGCAAGGAACGCGATCGTCGACCGCACACGCGTGCGCGGCGAGGCGACGTTCGCCGATCCCCCCGAGATCGTCTCGTCCGACGCCGGCCCAGACGAGCAGGTGCAGTCCTCCTATGTCTCATGGCGCGTGCATCGAGCAGTGCAAGACCTGCCGCAGCACGAGCGCGAGGTGCTCGAGCTCGCGTACTGGGGCGGGCTGTCGCAGAGCGAGGTCGCTCGCTTCCTCGACATTCCGCTCGGCACCGTCAAGACGCGAACGCGCAGCGGTCTCGCGCGCATGGCCGATCTGCTCGAAGGAGAGTTCCGATGAGTCCTGACTTCGAAGAGCTCGTCGGCACCGACCTCGAGCCGGAGGAGCGCGACCGGCTCCGGCGTGCGCACGATCTGTTGATCGCGGCGGGCCCGTTGCCCGAGCTGCCGCCGGGGCTCGCCGACCCGAGCGGGCCGCCGGAGGCCGAGGTGGTCCCGTTCTGGAACCGGCGCCGCAATGCCGTGATCGCGGTGCTCGCGGCAGCGCTCGCAGCGCTTGCATTCGGCGTCGGCTACCTGACCGGGCACACGAAGAGCGAAAACGGGTTCACCCAGGGCACGATCGTGATGCGCGGCACGGTTGCGGCGCCCGACGGCGTCGGCTCGATCCAGCTCGGCGCGAGGGACGACGCCGGCAACTGGCCGATGCTGGTGCGCGTCTCGAACCTCGCCGAGCTCCGCAACGGCGCCTACTACACGCTCTGGCTGACGAAGAAGGGCAAGCCGGTGGCGCCGTGCGGCTCGTTCCTCGTCCGCGGCGGCACGCATCCGACCGAGGTCAAGTTCACGGTCGCGTACAAGCGCTCGAACTTCGACGGATGGGTCGTGACGAAGCAGCACCGCGGCGAACACACGCCCGGCCGCGTGTTGCTCAAGACGATCTAGGGCGAGACGCGGCCGTTCGCGACGAACGCCGCATGCGTGATCGGCATGTGGAGCTCGAGGAACCGCTCGACTGCATCCGCGTAGCGGCGGATCTCGCGCTGCGCCGTCTCGGCCGCGCGGAGCGAGACGAAGTTCATGAGTGAGCGTGCGTTGACCGTCCAGTAGAACTCGGTGTAGGCGCCGACCGGTAGGACGCTCCGCGCAACCTCGCGTGCGACGCCCGCTTCGACGAGGCGCTCGTAGGTCGCGTAGGCGTGCTCGTACACCTCGCGCAAGGCGTCGCGTGTCTCGTCCGCGAGTTCGGGCTCGACCGTCTCGAAGGTGTACGCGCCCGGCTTGCCGACCTGCGTCCGGACGTCCTCCGGCTCCGGGACGTAGAAGTCCTCCGTCGCCTTCGCGTACCGGAGGCTGAACTCGTTGAACGACCCGACGCGGTGTCGCATCCATTCGCGCGCGACGAAGATCGGACAGCGGATGTGGAAGCGGAACGCGTTGTGCTCGAACGGAGTCCCGTGCCTCTCGCGCATGAGGAAGCGGATCAGTCCTGCATCGGCGTCGTCCATCTCGTCCTTGCGTCGCGCGAACGACACGCGGGCACCGTTCACCACCGAGAGGTCGCTCGCCATGACGTCGTCGAGGCGCACGAACCCGTGGTCGAGCACACGGATCGTTTCGTCGGTCAGCACGATGTCGACGGTGGCCAAGGGCGCACGATGCTAGCGTCCGCTCCGGATGGCATCGCTCGCCGCGATCGGGATCGTCTCCGGCGACATCGCCGAATCCTGCCGCTTCTACCGCGCGCTCGGCGTCGACGTGGCCGAGCCCGGCGAGGGCGACGACCACTTCGAGGCGACCCTCCCGAACGGGCTGCGGCTGATGTGGGACACGGAGGAGCTGATCCGCAAGCTCGACCCGCAGTGGCAGCGACCCGGCGAGGGTCACGCGCTGGCGCTCGCGTTCGAGTGCGCGAGCGCAACCGAGGTCGACGAGACGTACGCGAAGGTCGTCGGCGACGGCTTCACCGGGAAGACGGAGCCGTTCGACGCCTTCTGGGGTCAGCGCTACGCGACCGTCGACGACCCGGACGGCAACTCGGTCGACCTCTTCGCGTCTCTCTGACCGCGGCGCTCCTCCCATCGCTACCTGACGAGCTGCGCGACCGCTTCGGGCTCGATCCCCGGCGTTTCGAGCCGATTCCCGACGGTCACCGGCACCGGATGTTCAGGCACGGCGACGTCGTCGTGCGGTTCGAGCTCGCGGAGCCGGAGAGCGTCCGCTGGGAGCATGCGCTCGTGCGCTTCCTCGCCGCCCGCACTGGGAGGAAAGCTGCGTCGACCTGCTCGACTACGAGCTCGCAAATGCCGTCTGGCAGTTCTGCGTCTCGAGACGCGAGAGCGACTTCGATCGCCGGCTTGCCTCCGCGATGCTGGAGGCGTATGGATCCGATCTCGCACCGGACGATCTCGTGCCGCTGATCCTCGTGCGGCTTCGGCGCGAGCTCGACCTCTTTCGGACATCCGAGGACGAGCCGTACCGTCGTCACCTCCGGCGCGCGAGCGCGAGGCTCGGTGGCTGAGATCCACGTCGGCACGTCGGGCTGGAGCTACCCGTCCTGGCGCGGCGGCTTCTACCCCGCGGGCGCCGACCCGAAGACGTTCCTCTCCTTCTACGCCGAGCGGTTCGACACCGTCGAGCTGAACACCACCGGGTACCGGCTGCCCGCAGAGGATCAGTTCAAGCGCTGGGCCGAGCAGACGCCCGACGGATTCACGTTCGCGGTCAAGATGCCGCTGACGCGGCTCGACCGCGTGGGCACCTTCGTCGAGCGCGTCGATGCGCTCGGCAGCAGGCTCGGGCCCGTGCGGATCGTCGTCGAGGCCGCGCGCGACGAGGGTCTGCTCGCGTTCCTCCGCGGCTCGCTGCCTCCCGAGCTCGACGTCGCCTACGACTTCCGGCACGACTCGTGGGAGGGCATCGACGGCTTCGTGCGCGTCAACGACTTCGCCGCCGAGCCGTTCCGCTACATCCGGCTTCGCGAGCCGCCGTACTCGGACGACGACCTCCAAGAACTTGCGAGCCGTCTGCGTCCACCGGCCTACGTCTACTTCCGCCACGAGGACGCGGCGACGGCGCCGGAGTACGCAGCTCGCCTCCTCGGGCTCACGCAAGCTCCCTCGAACGAGTGATCTTTCGCTCTGGGACCGAACGGGACTAGAGGACCTACCCCTTCGGGGGAGCATGTTCGGACATGGCCGTCCTACGTTCGGTCGGCTCATGAACGACCTTAAAGGGAGCGGCCATGTCGCACACGAGCATTGTCCGTGCGGATCTGCTGCTCGTCCTGGTTGCCGCAGTCGGGATCTTCGTCGCTCAGGCGACCGCGTCCTGGAACACCGGCTCGCAGGTCGGGGCGTCCTGGGTCAGCGGGCCCAGCGTAGCGCCCGAATAGGAAGAACTAGAGCTCGGCCTTTCGTGCGGCCTCGTCCGCGGCGGCTCCGGCTGCCCGGACGAGGCCGTGCGCACGCGTGACGCGCTCGTCGCCCGCGACCGTCGCGAGATTGACCTCGACGAGGTGCGCCGCGGCGCGCGCGGCTCCGTGCGCGAGGAACGCGCCGGCAGTCGCGTCGGGGCGAACGTCGCCCGCGCAGTGATCCGCCGTGTGCGCGGCGAGCAGCGCGACGTCCGACGCCGCTTCGACGATCGAGAGTGGAACCGCCGCGGCTCGGTGCAACGTCCGGCCGAGGCGGAAGTCCCGCATCTCGGCACGCTCTCCGCCGGACCCCGATCGCTCGGCCAGCACCGCCGTGAGCGCGTCGGCGGCCTCGTCCCCCAGGCGCACGGCACGCGCGCGGAGAGACTCCGCCTGGGCGACGACGCCGGCTGCGTCCTCCCACGAGCCGAACGAGGCCCGTGCCGCCATCGCCGTGAGTGCCGCAGCGGCCGCCGTGGCGAGGGCCGCGGCGGGACCTGCGCCCGGAACGGGCGTGTCCCGCGCGAGCTCGTCGAGCAGCTCCTCGACCGAACGTGAAAACACGGCCGGAGTCTGTCGTAGCGGCGACCGCCCCGCAGGCCCTACAGCGTCAGCCGCGTGCCATTCGCCGCGCCATCGTGGCGGTCAGCGATCGCAGCGTCGCGTTCGACCACGGCGAATCGGCGGCGATGACGCTGAGGACGCCGATCGCCCGCCCGTGACGCATCACCACGAGGGCGGCTGCGAGCGGAACGCCGGAACGGGGGCGAACGTCGATGCGGAAGCCGTGCGCGTCGGCGGCGAGCCTGCCGAGCGGCAGCGGCTGGACCCGCACGTCTGGCCCGCTCCCGGCGGATCCGGACAGACCACTCGCCAGGCTGGCGCCGAGGCACCGCGCGAACCCGATCGTCGACTCCTTCGAGAACGCCCGTCGCGCCTGCCCCTCGACCACGAACACGTGCGCATCCGACTCGACGACCGGGAGCCCCGCGTCGAGCTCGTAGATGTCGCCGGCCTCGCCTTCGAGCGTGAGCGCGCCGAGGTTGTAGTGCCTGACGGCGCAGCCCGGATTCGGCTGGTCGAAGCTGGCGGCTCGCGCGCGCCAGTGGCCGGCAGGCAGGTCGGCCTCGCGCAGCAAATACGACCTCGCGAACGCGTTGCCGGCAGCAGTCAGCCGTTTCTTCGGATCACCGGCGGACGAGGCGGCGATCCCGACCCAGAGCAGCGCGGCACAGGCAGCACCGACGAGCGCCAGCTGACGACGACGCGTCCCCACTGGGAGCGACGATAGCTGCGTCTACGAGGAGAGCCGGGCGCGGAGCTCGACGAGCGCCCGCTCGGTCGGCTCGACGCCCTCGCGCGCCAGCGCCGCCTCGAGATCCGCGACGAGCTCGGCCCGGAAGGCGGCATCCGCTTCCGCCCGCGCGACGAGGTCGTCGAAGACCGCACGCAGCCGGGGCAGCTGGGAGGCCGCTTCCATCCAGCCGGTCGGCGCGGGCCTGAGAAGACGGAGCAACACTCCGAGCCGCTCCTCATTCCAGGCGTTTGCGCTCATCGAACTCCAGACGGGCCGGCGCCGTCGTTTCTTCCCTCGATCTGCCCGCGGAGCTTCACGAGGCAGCGGGAGATGCGGCTGGCGATCGTCCCGGGCGGAATCTCGAGGCGCTCGCTGATCGTCTTGTAGCTCTCGTCGCGGGTGAAGAAGCGGTCGAGCAGGTCGGAGCACGGCTCGCCGACGGCGAGGAGCGCCTCGCGGACGGTCAGGGCGAGGTCGAGCTCGGCCAGCGTCTCGTCGGTGCCGCCGTCGAGGTCCTCCGTCGGCTCGACGCGCGCCCGGTCGCGGAGCTTGTCGATGCAGAGGTTCCGCGTCAGCTGCGCGATCCACGGCCGGACGGCGCTGTCGTCACGGAGCTTGTCGAGGCGCTCGTACGTCCGCGCGAAGACTTCCTGGAAGACGTCCTCCGCATCCGTCTCCGAGAGGCGGAAGCCCTGGATCGCGATCGCGTAGACGTAGCGGGAGAAGCGCTCGACCAGCTCGGACCAGGCCGCCTCGTCACCGGCGCGGCAGCGCGCGACGAGCTCGGCGTCCGTCAGATGCGCGGTCACGCTGGAATCATGACGAGCCGATGCCCATCGGGGCAGCGAGGCGGGCCCCGATCACCGCGTCGGCGGCCTCGCGGCTCGGCGCGTGCCCCGTCACCGCGGCGATGAAGTCGTCGCGCTCCAGGGCAAGCAGCTTCGTGTCCTCGACGGCCGTGATGGTGGCGGTTCGAGGAACGTCCCGGAGAAGCGCGATCTCGCCGAACGTCTCTCCCGGCCACGCGTCGGCGACCTTCTCGCCGTCGATGGCGACCTCGCAGCGTCCGTCCTCGACGAGGTAGAAGCGGTCGCCGTGGTCGCCCTGCCGGAAGACCGTGTCGCCGGCGGAAACGGTGACAGGTACGAGCTTGATCGCGAGGTGCTCGACCGCAGGCGGTGGGAGCGGCGCGAAGATGGGGTTCGCCGACAGGAGCTCCACTCGCTCGACGGGAATCGTGGCGCGTTCGTCGATCGCGTGCAGCCGCCGCGAGAGCAGGAGCGCGAGAATCGGGAGCAGCGCGCCGAATGCGATCAGCGTCGCCCGCGTGCCGATCCAGTTCAGCAGGGCCGGAGTGATGAGCGCGCCGACGGCGAGGCCGAGGACGAGGATGCTCTGGAGTGCGCCGAAGACCCGCCCGAGCACTTCGTCGCGCACCGCCCGCTGGAGCAGCGTGACGCCCGAGACGTCGACCAGCGTGTTGCCGATCCCGAACACGCCGATCAGGAGGATGGCGCCGATGAACGTCGGCCAGACGCCGATCAGCCCAAGGCCGGCGCCGATGAGGAAGAGCCCGAGCCCGAAGTCCGACGCGAGCCGTCGCCGGCCCAGCAGCGCGAAGGCGACGGCAACTCCGATGATGCCGCCTACGCCCATCGCGGCGTTGAGAAAGCCGAGGCCGGCGTTACCGACGTCGAGCAGGTCGAGCGCGGTGACGACGAGCAGGACGCGCAGCGCGCCCGCGACAACGGTCTGGCAGAAGTAGAGGGAGACGATGACGCGTGCCTCGCGCTCGGCGCCCGAGCGTCGTGAACCCCGCCACGATCTCGCGGTAGGTGTTCGCCGGCTCGCGCGGCGAGGTGGCCTCCTCCCGCGGGCTGTGCAGCTGGAGGACGAACAAAGCAGACCATACGAGTGTCAGCGCGTCGGCCACGAACACCCAGCCGACGCTCGCGACGGCGAGCAGCAGGCCGCCAAGGGCCGGGCCGACGAACGTCCCGACGCTTTCGATCGCCGTCGACGTCGCGTTCGCAGCCGTCAGTTCCTCCGGCGACCTCGCGATGCGCGGGAGCAGCGCTGCCTGCGCCGGCCGGAACGTCTTCGACGCCACCGCCATGAAGCCGGCGAGGATGTAGACGAAGATCGGCGACCCGTCCGTGAACGCCACCGCCGCCATCGCGAGCATCGCGACGACACGGCTGAGGTCGGCCGCGAGCATCACACGCTCGCGCCGGTACCGGTCGGAGAAATAGGCGAGCCAGGGCGCCGTCAGCGCAGCCGCAACCCAGCGGATGACGAGGACCGCACTGACCGCGGTGGCGCCGCCCTGGTCGTTCGCGTAGACGGCGAGGGCGACGAGAAAGCCCCATTCGCCCGTGACGGAGCCGGCGAATGCCAGCTGGAGCTTGCGCAGCTGCGGATTCGCGAAGACCGCGCGGAAGGAATGAGAAGTTTCCCGCAGCTGATGCCGAAACTCGCCCACCTACGCGGAGAATCGCAGGTTCGCTTGCCTTTTCAAAGAAACAATGGAAGATATGAGGGCCGCGGCACGTCTGGACTGTTGGAGCGGCACACGAGCAGCGAAAGGAGCACGACTGTGAGCGACCAGAACGAGCAGAACGAGAAGCCGGACGTCGAGGGCCACCAGTTCGAGCAGGTGGAGCAGATCGAGGAGCCCGACGTCGAGGGCCACCAGTTCGAGCAGGTGGAGCAGATCGAGGAGCCCGATGTCGAAGGGCACCGCCTCTCGCAGCAGCTCGAGCAGAACGAGGAGCCCGACGTCGAGGGGCACATGTTCGAGCAGGTCGAGCAGGTCGAGCAGGTCGAATAACGCTTCCGGGTCAACTGCGGTTCGAGAGGGCGCCGGGGGGCGCCCTCTTCAGCGCTTGAGGACGTCCTCGAGCGCCTCGAGCAGCCGCAGCGCCTTCGCGCGGTCGTCCTCGACGAGCTCGTCGAGCGCCGCGGCGACGCGGGCGACGACCACGACGTCGGCGCTGCCGCCTTCGAGCGCGGCCTTCGCGCGACGCGACCGCTGGAGGAGATCGAGCGCGATCGCCGCCTGATTCGCGAAGAGCCCGAGCAGCTCCATCTCCTGGAGCGAGAAGCCGGGCCGCGCCGGCCGGTCGAGGACCTGCAGGACGCCGAGCGCGCGCTCCTCCACGAGCAGCGGCACGGACATGATCCCCTTCGGCACGTAGCCGGTCTTCTCGGCGACCTCGCGCGAGTGGCGCGCATCCTCTTCGAGGTTCTCGATCACGAGCGGCTGCCGCGTCACGAGGGTCCAGCCGGCGATGCCCGTGCTCGACGGGATGCGCGTGCCGATGAGGCCCTGCTCCTCGTCACCCGCGAGCGCCTCGAAGACGAGCTCGTCCGTCTCCTCGTCGAGCAGGAAGATCGACGAGCGCTGCGCCGCGAAGATCGCGCGCGCGACCTCGACGATCGAGCGCAGCAGCGAGGCGTACGCGTTCTCGGCGCCGATGACGCCGGCGGCGACGGCAGCGTGGAATCCGTCTTCGCTCAACCCGGGGATCCTCCCATGTTGTCCGCGATCAGGTGCAGCACGCTCTTGAGCTGGAACGGCGTCAGCTGCGGATGCTTCGAGCGCACGAGCGCGCAGATGCCCGAGATGTGCGGCGTCGCGAAGCTGTTTCCCGTCGCGCGGATCGTCTTGCCGTTCATCCAAGCGAGCTCGACGTCCACGCCCCGGGCGAAGAACTCGACCGGCGGGTCCGGGTTGTAGTAGAAGCGCAGCGAGTCGGGCTCCGAGTGACTGCCGACGGAGATCACCGACGAGAAGCGCCACGGATAGCTCTCGACGGGCATGTTGTGCGCCGACGCGACGAGGATCGTGCGGTTGAAGTACGCCTTGTCCGCGAGTTCGTGCAGCACCTGGGCGAACTGGCGCTTCGTCGTCGAGAGGCTCATGTTCACGACGTCGAAGCCCTGTTCGACGGCCCAGCGCAGGCCGCCGAGCAGGACCGGCCCCGAGCCGGTGTAGCCGGCGCCGAGCACGCGCACACTGTGGATCTCGCAGTCGGGCGCGAGCGCGCGGATGACCCCCGCGCACGCGGTGCCGTGACCGGCGACGTCACCCAGCTCGTCGGGGCTCGCGATCGGATTGCCCTCTTCGTCGACGGTGATCTCGACCGCGTCCTGCAACTTGCCCACCCTCGGATGGTCCGGCTCGACGCCGCTGTCGAGCACACAGACGCGAACGCCTTTGCCCGTCGCGCCTTCGAGCGCCCACTCGCGCGTGACCCGCTCGGGCCACGCGAAGTCGAGCCTGATCCGATCCGCCGCGCCCGGCGGGAGAGACCACGCCGGAAGCGCGCGTTCCTCTGCTACCGCGCTTCGGCTTCCTTGAGCCGCTGCGCCATCACCTGGAGCATCTTCCAGGCGATCGACGCGTTCGACTCGACGAGCGGGCGGAAGTCCCAGGACGTCATCCCGAAGCAGCGAAGCTCGCTCTCGGCCTTGATCGTCGCCGTGCGGTCCATGTCCGCAACGAGCCCGATCTCGCCGAAGTAGTCGCCCGGCCCGAACGTGCGCACGTCCTTGCCGCCGATGGACACCTGCGCCCTGCCGTCCGCGATGACGAAGAAGCCGATGCCTCCCTTGCCCTCCTCGGTCACCGTCTGGCCGGCGTCGAACGTCCGCTCCTTCATCGACGACGCCACCTGCTTCAGCTCGCGGTCGTTCAGGTCGGAGAAGAGCGGGACCCGCTTGAGCAGCTCTGTCGGTGCTTCAGCCATGGCGAGGAGCATAGAGCATCGTGGATGAGAAGATAGGAGCGTGAAGCTGACCGTGGTGGGCTGCTCGCCCGCGTGGCCCAACCCGGGCGGCGCACAGTCGGGCTACCTCGTGAACGGATCGGGGAACCTGCTCCTCGACTGCGGGCCGGGCGTGCTCGCGCGCCTGCGAGAGCGCGACCCGTGGCCGCGCGTGGACGCGATCGTGATCACGCACTTCCACCTCGACCACTGGGGAGACCTCGTCCCGTGGGTCTGGGGCTCGATGTACCTGCAGGGACGCGGCGACGCTCCCGCGCGCGCGGCCGTGTGGGTGCCGCCGGGCGGGATCGAGATGCTCGAGCAGTTCGGCTCACGCCTCGGCTTCCCCGACATGTTCGAGCGCGTGTTCGGCGTGCACGAGTACGCGCCCGGCGTGCCGTTCGTCGCAGCGGCTCACACCGTCGTCGCGACGCGCGTCCCGCACTACCGCCTCGACGCGTACGCGCTGCGCGTCGAGGGCGAGCGGACGGTCACCTACTCCGGTGACTCGGGCCCGAGCGACGCGCTCGCGGACGCGGCCCGCGACGCCGACCTGTTCCTCTGCGAGGCGACGCTCCTCCGCGGCGAGCTCGACGGCGAGCCTCGCGGCCACCTCGACCTCGCGGAGACGCTGGCCGCCTACGAGGCGTCGGGCGCGAAGCGCCTGCTCGTGACGCACCGCCCGTCCGAGCTCCCGAGCGACGGCGACATCGAGTACGCCTACGACGGCTTAGAACTGACGATCTGACGATCTAGTGGTGGCCGCACATATGGTCGCCCGTTTCGGCGGCCATGTCCTTGACTTTCGACGTCATCTCGGTCTCCCAGTCGAACAGCGTCGGGTTCGCCTTGTCGTAGTCGGGGAGGCCGTTGACGTAGACCGCAACGTCCGGCGTCACACCCGGGCCGTAGAGCGTCAGGCGATAGCGGCTGCCGTTCCCGGCAACGGCGACCGAACGCTGGTGCGGGTAGCCGGCGTACGGCGGATGTGGATAGAAGCCGTAGCAGAACATGCCGCTCGGCTTGTGCGCGACGAACGAGTTCTCACGTCGCCAGCCCGTCCCGTAGGCGGAGTCGAGCGTGTCGAGGAAGATCAGGCGACCGTAGGAGTCGAGCGGGTTCCCCGACCGCGTCGTCCTGTACCCGTAGATGGGCTTGCCTCGGTAGGTCGCCTGGCCGAAGACCTCGTGGAACCGGCCGGCGTAGACCCAGTCCGCATACGTCTCGATCTGCGCGGTCTCGCCCGTCCAGTGCGAGACGTGGACCTCCCACACATTCTGGCCGTGCGTCCAGGGCACGTAGCCGAGGTTCGGCAGCATCCGCTGCCACATCTGCAGCGCCCAGTACGAGCCGTCCGATGCCTTGCACGCCCTCAGAAGCCACGCGAGCTGCGGCCCGTCGTAGGGCCGGCAGGTGTTCTTGAAGTGGCGCCATTGGCCGCGACCGCCCGAGTAGTCCTTCTTGAAATGCACCTGCGGCACGACCGGATTGGGCGAGCGCGCGTTGACGGCGCCGGAGACGAAGACATGCCACATGCGGCCGCGCTGGTAGTAGCTCACCATCGCGCGCCCGTGATTGTCCGTCTCGAGGGTGATGTGGTTCGCGTTCCGGGTCACGATCTCCGCCGCGCTCGCCGGAAGGCATGCGAGGAGCGCCAGAAACGCGCAACAAAACAGAGAAACAACCCCCGCAAACTTCATTACGCGGGTTCTATCGGACTCTCCTGGGAATTTCATTAGGGATTCCGTCCGATCGGGCCGCCATCGTGCTGCTGGTCACGAACGAGGCACGACCGATGAGCATCTGCCTGGCCTGCGGCGGAGCCCTCGCTCCGGCGCTCGAGCGCTTTGCGTCCCTCCGGTGCCACGACTGCCGCGACACCGGTGCGCCGATCCGCCCGGAGCTGCTGCCTCCCGCAGGAGCGCCCCTCGCGGGCCAGGCCCGGCTCCAGGCCGCGTAGCTCGCCTCGACGGAGTGCCGTTCCCGCCGTACGGTATGGCCATGGTCGTCTGCGCCAAGTGCGCACAGGAGAACCCCGAGGGCTTCCGCTTCTGCGGCCGCTGCGGCGCCGCGCTGGCGGCGGAGCCCGCACGCGAGGAGCGGAAGGTCGTGACCGTCCTCTTCACCGATCTCGTCGGCTTCACGGGCCGTTCCGAGCGGCTCGATCCCGAGGACGTCCGCGCGACGCTGTCCCCCTACTACACGCGCCTCCGCAACGAGATCGAGCGGCACGGCGGCACCGTCGAGAAGTTCATCGGCGACGCGGTCATGGCCGTGTTCGGCGCTCCGGCCGCCCACGAGGACGACCCCGAGCGGGCTGTGCGCGCGGCGCTGGCCATTCGCGACGCGGTCGACGACCTCGACCTTCGCACGGCCGTGAACACGGGCGAGGCGCTCGTCTCGCTCAGCGCGCGGCCGACCGAGGGCGAGGCGATGGTCTCCGGCGACGTCGTGAACACCGCAGCGCGGATGCAGACGGCCGCACCGATCAACGGCGTTCTCGTGGGAGACGCCACGTATCGCGCGACGCGGAACGTGATCGAGTACCGGAAGGCGGAGCCCATCCAGGCCAAGGGCAAGGCCGAGCCGGTGTCGGTCTGGGAGGCGGTCGCGGCGCGGGCGCGGTTCGGCGACGACGTCGCCGAGCGGCTGACCACGTCGCTCGTCGGCCGCGAGCGCGAGCTCGGGGCACTCGTGGACGCGCTCGAGCGCTCGCGGCGCGAGCTCGCACCGCAGCTCGTCACCCTCGTCGGCGTGCCGGGCATCGGCAAGAGCCGCCTCGTCGCGGAGGTGTTCCAGGTCGTCGACCGCGACGAGGCGCTCATCTGGTGGCGGCAGGGGCGCTCGCTCCCGTACGGGGAGGGGCTGAGCTACTGGGCCCTCGGCGAGATCGTGAAGGCCCAGGCGGGAATCCTCGAGACCGACGAGGCTGATGCCGCCGAGGCGAAGCTCGCGTCGCTGCTCGACGACCTCGTCGCGGACGCGGCCGAGCGCGACTGGATCGGCGGGCACGTGCGCCCGCTCGTCGGGCTCGGCGCGGCGGACGGCGCCGGCGGCGACCGGCGCTCGGAGGTGCACTCGGCGTGGAGGAGGCTGCTCGAGGCGCTCGCCGAGCAGCGCCCGCTCGTCCTCGTCTTCGAGGACCTCCACTGGGCCGACGACGGGCTGCTGGACTTCGTGGACTACCTCGCCGAGTGGACCGGCGGCGTGCCGATGCTGATCCTCGCGACCGCGCGGCCCGAGCTCCTCGACCGGCGACCCGGCTGGGGCGGCGGCAAGCGGAACGCCACGACGCTCTCGCTCGCGCCGCTCTCGCGCGACGAGACGGCGCGCCTGCTCGGGGAGCTGCTGGAGCAGACGCTGCTGCCGGCGGAGATCCAGTCGCAGGTGCTGTCCCGCGCCGAGGGCAACCCGCTCTACGCGGAGGAGTACGTCCGCATGCTCCAGGACCGCGGCTTCCTCGTCCGGCGCGACGGCACGTGGCGGCTCGAGCGTGAGGGCGACCTGCCGCTGCCGGAGACCGTCCACGGGATGATCGCGGCGCGGCTCGACGCGCTCTCGCGCGACGAGAAGGCGCTCGTCCAGGACGCGGCGGTCATCGGCAAGGTCTTCTGGCCCGGCGCGGTCGCGGCGATGGGCGACCGCTCGCCGTTCGCGCTCGAAGACCCGCTGCACGCGCTCGAGCGCAAGGAGTTCATCCGGCGCGAGCGCCGCTCGGCGGTCGCCGGCGAGACGCAGTACGCCTTCCTGCACGCGCTCGTCCGCGACGTCGCGTACGGGCAGATCCCGCGCGGGCAGCGCGTCGACAAGCACCGGCTCGCGGCGGAATGGATCGAGGCGCTGTCGCACGAGCGTTCCGAGGACCGGGCGGAGATGCTCGCGCATCACTATCGGCAGGCGCTGGAGATTGCGCGAGCCGCCGGCGTGGACGACACGCCGTTGCGCGCGCCGGCGCGGCAGGCGCTCGTCGAAGCGACGGAGCGCGCGAGCAGGCTCTACGCGATCCGGGCGATCATCGACTTCGGCGAGGCCGCCCTCGAGCTGACGAGCGAGGACGACGCTGCGCGACCACTGCTCGAGTTCCGCCTCTTGCAGGCGTACCACCCGCTCGGCGAGCACCGGCTCGACCTCGGGCTTTCCGCGCTCGATGGCTTTCTCGCCCAGGGAGACGTCGAGTCGGCTGCGCTCGTGGAGACGCTGCTCGCGCGCCTGTACTGGCTTCGCGGAGACGCTTCGACGGCGGATGCGCACCGCGACCACGCTGTCTCGCTCGTCGCGAACCGGCCGCTGTCCTTCGCGAAGGTTCGCGTGCTTGCCCAACAGGCGCGCAACCATGCCGTCAGCGGCTTTCCCACCGACGCCGTGGACCTGGCCGAGCAGGTTCTGCCCATGGCGAACGAGCTCGCGAGCGACGAACTCATAGCGCACGTCCTGAATACGCTGGGGATGGCGCGAGCCAGCCTCGGGGACCCGGCCGGCCTCGAGGACCTGCGTCGCTCGGTGGAGTTCGCCGAGGCGTCCAATTCGCCGGACCTGATCCACACGACCCTGAACAACTTCGCGAACAGCCAGTGGCGACTCGGCGACCTCGACGGCGCCACTGAGACGCTCGCACGCGCACGCCGGATGAACGAGCGATTCGGTGCGGCCGCGGGACTGAAGTGGCTCGACGTCGAGGACATGCTCGACAATGAGCTGCGCGGAAACTGGGACGAGGCGCTGAAGCGTGCGAACGCGTTCCTCGAGACGCTCAGCGGCACGCACGACTATCTCGAGGGGACGGCACGCGACGTCCGTATGCTCGTCGCCCTCGGGCGCGGCGAGGTCGCGTCCGCCGAGGCGGACTCGGCACTGCTGCTCGAGCACGCACGGGAAGTGACCGGTGAGGGGCTGCCGCCGGCGCTCGCCGACGCAGCACGCGCCTATGCCGCCGCCGGACGCCGTGGCGAAGCCGACGAACTGCTCGACGAGTTGTTCCGCGACCACGCGGACAACCTCGGGACGCAGTGGCTGCGCGAGCTACCGCACCTCCTCGCGGAACTCGGCCGCGGCGGCGACTACATCCTCGCGGCCGAGACCGCACGGCCGTCACCGTGGCTCGAGGCGGGTCGCCTCGTCGCTCGGGGCGCATATGCCGAGGCGGCCGACGCCTACGGGCGGATCGGCGCACGCGCGACGGAGGCCTGGTCGCGGCTGCTCGCGGCCGAGTCGTCCGGAGATCGCGCGCAGGCGCAGCGGGCGCTCGACTATTTCGCTTCCGTGCGCGCCGCGCCTTTCATGCGTCGCTGCGACGCAGCGCTCGGCTCGGCGGCTCAGGCCGCGTCAGGCGGCATCGGACCGAGCGCCTCGATCTCGTAGCCGCGCGGATAGGTGCGGTGACGCAACTGCGTGCGTAGCTTGGGCTTGTGCGCGTCGCGTTCGGGATCGAGCGTCAGGATCTCGCGCAGCCACGGCGACGTTCGCACTCGCCCATTCTCGCCATGACCGTTCGGGACATGGCCGGGGTCTGACCCCAGCCATGTCCGTCGCGGCCGTGTCAGGCGTGCCGAAAGCGTGACAATCCTTCAACGGTTCGGCGGCCCGCTGCACCGGCACGTCTTTGGTCGAGCGGCGCAGCCGTCCACCACGCCTCGGCGGGCCATGTCCGGGGTCTGACCCCAGACATGTCTAGAACCGAGCTGTCGCTCCGAGCCAGCGTTCGTGCGCGCCCGTCGCGAGAACGTCCGCGACCTGGTCGAGCACGTGCTCGAGCTCGTCGTCGCTCGTGAAGTAGTGCGGGCCGAGGCGGATGCCGGCGTCCGGACGGAAGTCGCAGAGGATCTGCCGCTCGGAGAGCTCCTTGTGCACCGCTTCGAAGTCCGGCACGTTGACGGTGACCGTGCCGCCGCGGCGCTCCGGCTCGCGCGGGGAACGCACGCCGAACCCCCGTGCGTCCGCGCCGTCGATCAAGAGCTGCGTCTGTCGCAGCGAGTTCGCGCGGATCCGCTCGACGCCGATCTCCTCGATCAGGTCGTAGCCGGGCGTGCACGCGTAGAGCGCGGGAACGTTCGGCGTCCCCGTGAGGAAGCGCGCGATCCCGTCCGCGTACTCGAGCTCGGGCTCGAACGCGAACGGCCTCGCGTGCGCCTGCCAGCCGGTCACGGCCGGCTCGAGCCGCTCGATGAGATCCGGCCGGACATACAGCCAACCCGCACCCGGGCCGCCGCAGAGCCACTTGACCGAGCCGCCGACGGCGAAGTCGACGTCGAGCGCGGTGACGTCGAGCGGCACGCAGCCGGCGGACTGGTACGCGTCGAGCACGACGTACGCACCCGCGGCGTGCGCGGCGGCGACGATCCGCTCGACGTCCTGGATCTCGGCCGACTTGAAGAGCACGTGCTGCACGGGCACGAGCAGCGTCCGCTCGTCGATCGCGGCCACGACGTCGTCGGTCGCGACGACCTCGAGGTCGTCCCGTGCCTGGTAGACGTAGCGCACGCTCGGGAAGTTCTCGCGCTCGTAGACGATGCGGTTTCGCACGCCGGGCCGCTGAAAGCACGAGAGGACGACCGCCTCGGCGATCGAAACGTTCTGGTGCATGCAGACGGTGCCGGGAGGCGCTCCGACAATGCGCCCGATCTGGTCGCCCACGGTGAGCGGGGTCGTCCACCAGCCCTCGCCCCACGCGCGGATGCCGCGCTCCGCCCACGTGCGCGCATACTCGGCGACGCGCTCTGCCACGGCAGCGGGCATCGCGCCGAGCGAGTGGTTGATCAGGTACGTCGTGTGCTCGAGGATCGGGAAGCGGTCGCGGTACGCGAGCAACTCCGTCATCGGAGGATGAACTCGCGGATGACCGCGACGGCCTCCTCCGGTCGATCGCGGAACACGCCGTGGCCGGCGTCCTCGAAGATGCGCACCTCGGCCTGCGGGATCGCTGCCGCGATGTCCTGCGAGTCGGCGACGGGCGTGATCGGGTCGAGTTCGCCGCCGATGACGAGCGTCGGGCAGCGAATGCTCGGCAGCTCCGGGAACAGGTCGACGTCGAAGCCCTCGTTGCGGAAGAAGTGGTTGCCGACCTCGAGCTTCAGCCGCGTGCGGGCGATCACATCGTGATCCATCGGCGTCGTGTTGTAGACCGGCAGGCAGACGCGCAGGAACTCCTCGGACGTCTCGTCGGTCAACTCACGGAAGTGCCGCTCGGCGACCTCGCGCACCTCGGGGCCGCCGAGTCGCTCGAACATCGGGAACGCGCGATCCGGGCGGAACTTCGCGAGGCTGCTCGACACGATCAGCTTCGACGGCAGGTCCGGGTACCGGGCGGCCACGGCGAGCGCGACGACACCGCCGAACGACTGGCCGAGGATCATCGGCTGCTCGAGCTCGAGCGCCTCGCAGAACGCCGCGATGTCCGGGACCCAGTGGTCGAGGTTCCACTGCGCGCTGTCGTCGCCGTCGCTGCGTCCCTGCCCGCGGTGGTCGAGCAGGACGAGCTGCGCGACGTCCGCGAGCGGCTCGAAGATGCTCGCGAGCCCGGTGTGGTCGAAGCCGGGCCCGCCGTGGAGGATGAGCAGCGTCGGACGCTCGCGCATCGCCGGGCCTTCGGGCACGAGCTTCCTGCCGATCGTCTCGAAGAAGATGCGCGTTCCGTCGGGCAGCGCGACTCTCAACGTTCCGCGAACTCCTTCAGCTTCTCGAGCGTCGTGCGCACCTCGTGATGGGCCGTCGACTTGACGAGCGGTCCCGCGAAACGCGCCGCGCCGCGCAGCTCGACGTCGAGCGAGAACTTCACCGCCGTCCCGTCTCCGGCACGATCGAGATCGAAGGTCGCACGCGCCTTTGCCGGCCCGCCCTCGGACGAGAGCACGAGACGCCGCGGCGGATCGTCCTCGAGGATGAAGAACTCGAGCGTCTGGCGCTTCCCGGCGACGCGGCGAACCTCGGTACCGGCCTGAACGTCGACCGACTCGAGCGACGGCTGCCACTCGGGCGCGCGCTCGAGATCGCGAACGATCGCGTACACGAGCTCCTGCGGCTTCCCGATGTCGATCGAGTCCTCGAACTTCACAGCTCGATCTCCCGCCCCGCTCCGCGCTCCGCGGCCGCACGCATGACGAGCGCCGCGGCCGCCGCGTCCATCACGCCGACGCCCACCGACTTGTAGACGGTCACCTGCTCTGCGTTCGTGCGCCCGGGCTGCTTGCCGGTGAGCACCTCGCCGAGCTCCGTGAGTCGCTCGGGATCGATCCCGCGGAGGTCGTTCGCCCCGGCGGGGAAAGGCGCGAGAACCGCGTCGCGCGACTCGACGAAGACCGCGGCGTCGGCGACGAGCCTCTGCTCGAGCTCGGCGCCGTCGGGATTGACTCCGACCGAGGTGACGTGCGCTCCCGGCTTCAGCCACTCGTGCCGCACGACGGGGTCGGGCGCGTGGGTCGTCGCGCACACGACGTCCGCGCCGCGCACGGCCTCCTCGAAGGAGTCGACGGCGACGCCCCGGACTTCCGCCGCGAGCGCCTCCGCCTTCGCGCGGTCGCGGCCGGCGATCCTGATCTCGTCGAAGGACCGAACGCGCGACACGGCGCGCGCGTGCGTTCCCGCCTGCACTCCCGTTCCGCACACCGCGAGCACTCGCGCATCCTCGCGCGCGAGCAGCCGCGCCGACAGCGCCGACCCGGCCGCCGTCCGCGTGGCGGTGATGTACGTCCCGTCCATGAGCGCGGTCAGCGCGCCGCGCTCCGGATCGAAGACCGCGATCGCTGCCTGGTGCGTCGGAAGGTCGGTGCCGGCGTTGCCCTCGAACAGCGTGACGAGCTTCGTCTCGAGGATCTTCGACGACGGGAGATAGGCAGGCATCGTGCCGAGCAAACCGTGCCCGGAGAAGGCGGCCACGCGCTGGGGCATCGACGCCCGCCCCTCGCTGAGGTCGACGAACGCGTCCGCGAGAGCGTCGACGAGCGCGTCGAGATCGAGCAGCGCCTCGACGTCGTCGCGGGTCAGGACCAGCATCGCGTCAGGAGACCTTCTTCAGCCAGCCGAGCGCCTGCTGGTTCCACGGGACGCGGTGCGTGACGCCGGCTCGCTTCATGCGGGCGCGGTTGGCCGCGTACCAGTCGTAGTTCTCGACAAGCGTGTCGACGTTGGACTTCGTCGCGTGCCAGCCGAGCAGGCGCTCGGCTTTCGACACGTCGACGAACGAATCGCGCGACGCCGTCTTGTAGTGCCACTCGCCGAGCGGCGAGAGCCGCGCGAGCTCGAGCGCGCGCAGCGCGAACTCGGCCGGACGCGCGGGGACAGGGCGCAGGCGCGCCGCCGTTCCCGCGTGCGCGATCAGCGCCTCGAGGTCGCTGCGCACGGTGCCGAACTCCGTCGCGCCGACGTTGAAGACCTCTCCTGCGACGTCCGCCTCGCAGGCGCGCGCGACGGCGTCGACGAGGTCGCCTACGGCCAGGAGCTGGTAGCGATTCGTCCCGTCGCCGAGCACGTAGATCCGGCGGCCGTCGCGGATCCAGTCGAAGAGGATCTCGAACACGCCGAGGCGCTCCGGGCCGAGGAACGTCTTCGGCCGGATCACGACGGACTCGAGGGGCGACGCCGCGACCAGCCGCTCGCACGCGATCTTCGACTCGCCGTACGGGCCGACGCCGACGAGCGGCGCGTCCTCGCTGAGCGGGTGCACCTTCGGCACGCCGTAGACCGCGGTCGACGAGATGTAGACGACGCGGCGCACGCCCCCGTCGCGCGCGGCCGCGAGCAGCGTCGCGGTGCCGTCGACGTTCACGGACATGATCTCGCGGCGCGAGCCGCGGATCGGCAACGCCGCCGCCGCGTGGATCAGGACGTCGGCGCCGTCACACAGCTCGCGGGCCGGCGCGGGGTCGCGCATGTCGCCGCGCACCTCGGTGACGTCGCGTTCCACCGCGTCGTCGATCGGCACGACGTCGAGCGTGCGCACGCCGTCGCCGCGCGCGACGAGGAAGCGCGCGAGGTGCAGGCCCAGAAAGCCGGCGCCTCCGGAGATGGCGTACGTCATCGGAACGAGCGTAACCTCGCGCCCCCGACGGCGTAGGTCGCTATCGGTGGACCGTAACGGCTTCCGTCGGCCGCGGCACGGGCTGCGGCGGCGGCTTCGAGTCGACGAGCACCGCAGCGGCGAGGAGGACCGCCATCCCGACGGAGGCCTCCCCGAGGAGGCTGCGCGAGAGCTTGTTCGCGAGCGGATGCCCTCGCTCCACGAGCGGCCGGCCGACCAGGTGGTGCAGGCCGCCCCACGCGAGCGCGACCGAGACGAGTGACAGCTTCACGAGCAGGACGTGGCCGTAGTCCTGCGTCCAGAGATCCGAGAGCTTCGGCAGGCGGAGGATGCTGAGGTAGACGCCGGCGGCGACGAGCAGCGCGATCAGCACCGGTGCCAGCCGGGCGTAGCGCAGGAACGCCTGCCTGCGGAGCTCCGGCGCGAGCGGCCACACGACGAGCGCAAGCTGCACGAGGCCGCCGAGCCACAGGCACGCCGCGGAAAGATGAACCCAGTCCGCGAGCTCGGACTTCCACGACGAGCCCGCGTCGGCGGCCGAGTGCCCGGACAGCGAAAGCCCCGAGGCGAACACGAGGGCGAGCGCGAAGGCGATCCAGAGCAGCACGCGCCGTTCGAGCAGCCACGCGAGGTAGAGCGTTGCCGCCACGAGCGAGAAGCCGAGCGTCATCGCGATGAACGCGGCGCCGAAGCGCGTCCCGCCCGCGACCGGCGACAGATCGCCGTACAGCAGTCGCTCGAACGGAAGCTGCAGCGCGTCCTCCGCGCGGAGAAGGAACGCGACGATGCCGACCTCGAGCACCGCGACGACGCCGAGCCCCGTCACCTTGTAGAAGCGCGACTCGGCGCGCGCGGGCAGGGGGCCGCGCACGATCAGGAGCCGGAACCCGAGTCCGCCGATCAGCAGCATGAGCGCGAGGAAGTAGGCCCAGCGCACGACGTGCTCGGTGCGCGTCGGGCCGGACGCGCCGTACGCCTCCGTCGGCGGCGGCGCTGCGACGCCGACGCCGAACGTCCAGACGCCCGAGACGACGTGCCCGTCGGAAGAGACCGCGTGCCACCGCACGGTGTAGGCGCCGCGGGGAAGCGAGCGCAGCCGCGCCGACATCACGTGCGCGTCGGCGCCGTTCCGCGTGACGCCGGAGACGACGGTTCCGGACGCCGACTGGACGACGATCGAGTTCGGCAGCGCCTTGACGCCCTGGTCGAAGTGCACCCAGACCGTCCGCGGCCCGCGCTCGAGGCGCTCCCGGTACGACGGCTGCGTCGCACGCACGCTTGCATGCGCGAATGCGACGCCCGGTAGCGCGAGCGCCAGGAGCGCGACGGCGACGAGCGCCTTCCTCATCGGTGCGGCTGCCCTGCGAGCGGCGACAGCCGGCCGAAGACCGGCGCGAGGTCGCGGTCGGCGTAGAGCGCGACCGCGACGACGACGAACACGAGCGCGAAACCGACGTTCGCGAGTGCCCACCGCGGCCGGAGCGCGCGCGCGAGCGGGAACACCGCGCCGACGACGAGCGTCCAGCCGAGGAAGTGATGCAGGAACGACGACCGCTGGAAGAACCACGCGTTCTGCTCGTGCAGCAGGAACGCTCCACCGGAGACAAGGAATGCGAACGGCGTGCAGAACCGCCACAGCGGGCTGTGCAGCTTGCCGCGCACGAGCCCGAGCTCGGCCGCGCCCGCAAGCATCATCACCTGGGCCCACAGGCCGTGAGCCACCATGTGGATCGTCGAGTTCGTGAAGAACGTCATCACGGGCCACATGAAGACGCCCATGAGAAACACGAACGACGGCCAGAGGTACGCGCGCCACCTGCGCTTCCGCCATGCCTCCTCGCCGGCGACGGCCTCCGCGAGCAGGAACAGCCCGAGCAAGAGGAAGCCCGTCGCGAACATCCAGTGCACGTGCTCTGCAGGCGGCTGCATCAGGCGTCGAGGTCCTCGACCAGGGGCCGCGCGACGAACAGGTGGAACCCGAGCCCCGCGAGCAGGATCCAGAGCGGCGGCTGGACGAACAGCCACCAGAAGCCTTCGGCGTGCGGATGCAGCAGCGTGATCCGCCAGGGCTGCACGATCGCCCACACGACGCCGACGAGCGCCGTCAGCGGCCCGAGCACGGACAGGACGACTTGCCGCGCGTTCAGCGACCGGGCGCGCGGCTCCACGTGTGTTGCTGTCTGAGTACTCATCACTCCTCCCGAATCGACGACAACCCGGGCGTTCGCCCGGTTTTACGCCGTGACGGGAGGAGGCCTCGACTCGAACGCGAGACCGAAGAGGCGGCGAGGCGGGTCGCAGTCGTTCCGCGTGTGCGGGCCGGCGAACAGCGACACGCCGCGCCGGAGCAGCGAACGTGCCGCGGCGGCGGCGTCCTTCGCGTAGCGCTCGTAGTCCGAGAGCCATCGCGATACCGCGCCGTAGAGCAGCGCGACGAGCACTGCGAGGACGGCGAAGACGCAGAGCGCGGACGTGTGCAGCCACGGCGACATCAGCGGCCACCGCCCCGCGGCGAAGCGCTCGCTGTCGGTCTGGACGAGGTAGAAGCCGGCGGTCAGCCCGTAGGCGATCGCCCAGCTGCGGATGGAGAGCCGGACTCGCATCCGCGGCACTTCACCGACAGGCGCGCCGACGCGGGCGAGCAGCCGCCGCGCCGCGCGCGCCGACGCCCTCGCCTTGAAGAACCGCCACGTCAGCGCGGCAAGCATCAGCGCGATCGCGATCTTCACGCCCGCGAGCAGGAACGGGTAGTAGTCGGCGCCGGCATAGCTCGGCGTCGGCACGTGGCGACCGAGGTCGAGCCGGATGGTCAGGCTGCGGCCCGCAAGCTCGGCGACGAGCGCGAGCAGCGCGAACGAGCCGAAACCGGCCAGGCGCCGGTGCGCCCTCGCGCGATCCATCTACGCAGTTTGCCTTGCCGGACGGCTGCTGTTCAACCCATGAGGGTCACGTGCCACTCCGGCACGAAGCCCTCGCGGAAGCCGACGAGGAGGATCCGCTGCCAGCGGCCCAGGCAGAGCCGGCCCTCGGCGAACGGAATCCCCTCGGAGCGCGTGCCGAGCAGCAGGCCGAGCAGCTGCTCGCGACTGGTCGCGTCGAACGGGACGAGGCGCTCGAGCAGGGAGCCGACATCGCGGAAGAAGCCGTCCTCGCGCTCGTTGACGCGGATCAGGCCGTCGTCGCCCGCGGTCACGAAGGCGATCCCGGCCGCCGAGTCGGCGCTCGAGACCGTGTGCGCGACCTCGTTCGTCACGTCCACGACGACGAGGGACGGCAGGACGCACGCGATGGAGTACGGGACCTCGACGCTCGTCATCGCTCGCAGGATCGTAGTGTCTGGTTGAATCACTCCGCAGGACTGGGGGAGTGGGTTTGAGGCGACGGAGGACGGAGTTGTGAGCGACACCGCTGGTCACGACGCGCCGGTGGCCCGTGTCGAGCAGCGCGGGGACGCGGTGCTCGTACGGCTGGCCAACGAGCTCGACCTGTACAACGCGCATCTCGTGCGCGAAGCGCTGCTCGAGGCGACGGAGCGCGGCCCCGAGCGGCTGATCGTCGACCTGTCCGAGGTGCTGTTCGTGGATTCGACCGCGCTCGGGGTTCTGATCGAGGCGCGCAGCAAGCTCGAGAACCGGCGCGGGTTCCTGCTCGTCGCGCCGGGGGTCGAGACACGGCGCGCGCTCGCGATCTCCGGCCTCGACCGGCATTTCGCGGTCCACGAGTCGCTCGACGAAGCACTCGCCGCGACGGTCTGATGCGCGCTGCTCGGATCGCCGAGCTCGGCGGCTCGCCCGCGCCGGCCGAGGTCGCGGCGCCCGAAGCCGGCGAACGCGTTCTCCTCGACGTCCTCGCGGTCGCGCTCAATCCGCTCGATGTGGCCGTCGCCGCCGGCCGTTTCTACGGCGGCCATCCGCCGCTGCCGTACACGCCCGGCTGCGAGGCCGTCGCGCGCACGGCCGGCGGCGACCGCGTCTACGTCTTCGGCGACGGGCTCGGAGTCGCGCGTGACGGAACGCTCGCGGAGCAGGCGACGGTCGCGACCGACCGCCTCGTGCCGGTCGACGCCGAGGTCGAAGACGCGACGGCCGTCGCCTGCGGGATCGCGGGGATCATCGGCTGGGATGCGCTCGAGCGGGGACGCGTCGGCCCCGGCGACCGCGTGCTCGTCCTCGGCGCCACCGGCACGGCCGGCAGCGTCGCGGTGCAGGGAGCGAAGCTGCGAGGCGCTGAGCTCGTCGTCGCCGCCGGCCGCGACGGCGGCCGCCTCGAGCGGGCGCGTGCGCTCGGAGCCGACGCGGCGGTGACCCTCGACGACGACCTCGCCGCCGCGTTCCAAGGCGAAGGGCCCACCGTCGTGCTGGACGCGCTCTGGGGAGCGCCGGTCGAGGCGGCGGTCGAGATAGCGGCGCAGAAGGCGCGAATCGTCCACTTCGGCCAATCCGCAGGCCCCGAAGCCACGTTCAAGTCGGCAGCGATCCGAGGCAAGGAGCTCGAGCTCCTGGGCCAATCGAACTTCGCAAGGACGAAAGAAGAGCTGCACGCGACCCACGCCGAGCTGCTGAGCCGAGTGGAGGCAGGCGAGCTCGAGGTCGACTTCGAGAAGTTCGGGCTGGAAGACGTCGAGCAAGCCTGGAAGCATCAAGCAAGCGGCGGCAAAGCAGTAGTCATCATCTGACGTCCCAAAGAAGGCGCGGCTTGGCCGCGCCGACAGCGCCCTTCACCGAAGCAGCGCGCCCACAAAAGCCGCAGAAAACACTGGGTGGACGCGCCGAAGGCCCGTCCACCCAGTGCCCGCGCGAGATGCGAAGCATCTCGCGCGGAAGAAGCTAGAGCTTCTTCCTACGCTTCCACTTGCGGTAGATACCCGTCATCTGCCGGTTCGCGGCGTTGACGGCGTCCTGCGCGCTCATCTTGCCCTGCGCCACCTCCGCGAACATCTGCGGGATCAGATAGGTCGTGAAGATCTCGTTGATCGCCGCATTCGAGAAGCCGGGATAGCCGACGTTGTGGGTGTACTTCTCCGCGATCGTGTTGAGGATCGTGTACTTCCCGCGCGGCTTGTGCGTGTCCGCCTTGGCGACGCTCTTGATCGAGTTGAACGGAAACGCTCCGGGGAAGCTCGGGAAGTTGTAGAGCTTGCTCGCCATCGTCGCCTGCTTGTAGTTGATGATCAGGTCGGCGAGGAACTTCTCCGCCGCAGGCTTGTTCTTCGCGAACTTCCAGACGACGTAGCAGCCCATCACGTGCTCGAGGCCGAAGCGCCCGTGCGGCCCCGCCGGGATCGGCCAGATCCAGAGGTTGTCGACGAACGGCAAGTGCTGGTCCTCGGGTGTCCGTGTCGCCGAGATCGCGTTGAGGATCATCGAGCCCTTGCCGGAGTAGAGGAAGTTGTTGTTCGACGCCGGGTTCCAGCCGAAGATCTCGTCGGTCTCGCCGGTCTTGTAGATCGAGGCCATGAACTTCAGCGCGTCGACGGTCTGCTTCGACTTGATCGTGAGCTGGTTCTCCTCGTTCTGGATGAACGAGCCGAAGCACATCAGGAACGCGATGTTCGCCATGTTCGAGTCGAGCTCGTTCGACATGCCGATGCCGATCGGATGGCCGGCGCTCTTCAGCTTCGGCGCCGCCTTGCGCACGTGCTCCCACGTCGTCGGAGCTTCGCCGACGCCCGACCAGAGGTCGTGCCGCCAGACAACGGGGTCGGGGACGTAGTTGTCCGAGACGGCGAAGTACTTGCGCGTCTTCGGGTTGTAGGTCGACAGCTTCGCGAGCGTGCCCATCTTCCCGACCTTCTTGGTCGCCTGCGCGACGATGTCGTTGTGATTGATGACCTGGTCCTCGTAGATCGCCGGCGGCGCGAGGAACTGGAAGATGTCATGGCCGCTCTGGGCTGCCACCTCCGAGGCCGCGCGCGCATCGAGCTGGGTGTTCGCGATGTGGTCGACGCTCACGTTGACGTCGTTCTTCTCTCCCCACTGCTTGCACCACGTGTTGTCGAACCAGGTGTCGTAGTCGGGGACGAAGTGCACCCATTGCAGGATCTTCAGGTCGCCGCTCAGCCAGCGGCCGGTGTGCTTGTGCGGCCCAGCGAACGCGAACGCCTTCGACGCTCCTGAGCCGGCGACGCCGATCGTGGCGGCGCCGACCCCGGCACGCTTCAGCAGGTCGCGGCGAGAGAGCGGCTGCTCGGGTTGCTCGCCCGCCTCGGGCTCGTCAGACACGGACTCCTCCTTTCATCGAAATGCTCCGCCGGTGAAGCCGGCGATGAACCGGTCGAGGAACGCGTTGTAGAGCAGCGCGAGCGGGATGCTCGGGATGAGCACCGACGCCGCGATCGCGCCCCACTGGACGAGATCTCCGCGGATGAGGTCGGTCGGCACACCTGCGGAGATCGTGCGGTGTTCCGAGCTCGAGATGAACGTGACGGCGTAGATGAACTCGTTGACGCAGAGCGAGAACGTGAAGATGACGACGGTCAGGATCCCCGGCACCGAGATCGGCAGGACGATGCGCCGCAGAGCGGCGAACCTCGAGCAGCCGTCGATCATCGCGGCGTCCTCGAGCTCCCGTGGGATCGTCTTGAAGAACCCCATCATGAGCCACGTCGCGAACGGGATCGTGAACGAGGGGTAGACCACGATCAACGACCAGAGCGAGTCCTGCAGGCCGAGCTTCGAGATGACGCGCGAGAGCGGCAGGAACAAGAGCGTCGGCGGGACGAGGTACGTCAGGAAGATCGCGACGCCGAGCGTGCCGCCCACGCGACCGGACAGCCGCGCGAGCGCGTAGCCGGCCGGGAGCGCGAGCACGAGCGTGATGACGACGACGGCTGCGCCGACGATCGCCGTGTTCGCGAGCCAGCGCGGGTAGTTCGTGTCGAAGAGGTTCTGGAAGTTCTCCAGCGTCGGGCCCGGGTGGAACCAGAACGGCAGGTTCTGGACGTTCAGCAGGTCGCCGATCGGCTTCAGCGCCGTCGTCAGCATCCAGTAGAACGGGAACGCGAGCACGAAGGCGAAGAAGCCGACGACGACGTACGTCGTGATCTTCTCGCGCAGGGTCAGCGCCATTACGCGACCTCGCTCCGGCGGGCGAAGAAGAGCATCGTGATCGTGACGACGGCAAGCACGGGCAGCAGGAACAGCGACACGGCCGCGCCCTCGCCGAGCGAACCGCCCTGGACGCCGGTCTGGAAGGCCCACGTCGTGATCACCTGCGTCGAGTTGAACGGGCCGCCGTTCGTGAGGATGTAGACGACCGCCATGTCGGTCGCGGTGAAGATCAGCCCGAACAGCACGGCGACGAGCGCGATCGGCAGCTGCAACGGCAGCGTGACGTAGACGAGCTTCCTGATCCCGGTCGCCCCGTCGACCTTCGCCGCGTCCTGCACCTCCTGCGGGATCGAGGCGTGGCCGGCGAGGAAGATGACGACGGCGAACGGCAGCACACGCCATGCCTGCACCGTGATGATCGCCGCCATCCCGAGGTTCTCCTGGCCGAGCCACTGCGGCGTGTTCAGCGACGTGCACTCGCCGACGTGGAACGGCCACTGGTGGAGCAGTCCGCACGCGGGCCCGATCAGTCCGGCGTGCACGAGGGTCCAGTTCACGACGCTGTAGAGGCCGTCGTAGATCCACAGCCACGTGATCGCACCGAGCGCGACCGGCGCCGCCCACGGGAGGAGGATCAGGAAGCGCAGGAACCAGCGGCCGCGGAACGGCCTCGCGAGGTAGTTCGAGAGGATCGCCGCGCAGACGACGACGATCGCCTGCGAGAGGAGCGTCATCACGGCCGTGTTGCGGAGCGCGTGCCTGAAGATCGGGTCGTGCCACGCGCTGCTGAAGTTGTCGAGCCCGACCCAGCTTCCGCTGAGCGAGCCGGCGGTCGCGTCGGTGAAGCTCAGGTAGATCGCGAGGACGAACGGCGTCCCGACGAGCAGGACGATGAAGATCACGGCCGGTGCGATGAGCGCGGAAGCGAGAACGCGCCGACTCTCGAAGACATCGGCGCCGCGCCTCATCAGTCCACGCTCGGCTACGGCTACCACTTGAACCCTCCGCGTCTCTCTGGTGGCGCGGGATCTTAGTAAGGTCCGGCCCGCCGCGCATGGCCGAGATCACCCTCGAGAGGCTGACGAAGGTCTACCCGGACGGGACGAACGCCGTCTCGGAGCTCGATCTGCAGGTCGAGGACGCCGAGCTGATGGTCTTCGTCGGGCCGTCGGGGTGCGGCAAGACGACGGCACTGCGGATGGTCGCGGGGCTCGAGGACATCACGTCCGGCTCGGTGAGGATCGGCGAGCGCGTCGTCAACAAGCTGCCGCCGAAGGACCGCGACGTGGCGATGATCTTCCAGAACTACGCGCTCTACCCGCACATGACTGCGTACGACAACATGGCATTCGGGCTGAAGATGCGCTCGGTGCCGCGGACGGAGATCCGCCGCCGTGTGGACGACGCGGCCCGCGTGCTCGGCCTCGAGCAGGTGCTCTCGAAGAAGCCGAGGACGCTCTCGGGCGGGCAGCGGCAGCGCGTGGCGATGGGACGCGCGATCGTGCGGGAGCCGCAGGCGTTCCTCATGGACGAGCCGCTGTCGAACCTCGACGCGAAGCTGCGCGTCGAGATGCGCGCCGAGATCGCGCGGATCCAGCGTGACCTCGGCGCGACGACGATCTACGTCACGCACGACCAGGTCGAGGCGATGACGCTCGGCGACCGCGTGGCGGTGATGCGCGACGGGCACCTCCAGCAGGTCGGCACGCCGAAGGAGCTCTACGAACGGCCGCTGAACCTCTTCGTCGCGGAGTTCATCGGCTCACCGGCCATGAACCTCGTCGGGGCCGACATCGTCGCGGAGGAAGGCTCGCTCGCGGCCGTGTTCGGCGACAACCGCCTCGACGTGAGCGGCCGCGATGCGCTGCGACCCTTCGTCGGGCGGCGCGTGATCCTGGGCGTCCGCCCCGAGGATCTCGACGACGCGTCGGTGGTCGGCCGCAGCGACGGCGGCACGATCTCCGCCGTCGTCGACATCCGCGAGGACCTCGGGTCGGAGATTCTCGTCCACTTCGGCGTCGGCGCTCCGGCGGTTCGCGGCGCGGACGTACAGGCGGCGCTCGGCGAGGAGGCGCTCGAGGCGACGAGCGACTCCGCGCGGCAGAAGGGAAGCCTCTTCACCGCGCGCGTGTCGCGCGAGTCGCATGCCGAGGAAGGCGAGCCGATCGAGCTCGCGGTCGACGGGAAGCGGCTGCACTTCTTCGAGATCGAGACCGGCGGCGCGATCTAGCTGGGCGCCTTGCAGACCATGTCCGGGGTCAGACCCCGGCCATGTCCCGAGCGGACGCCGGTGCTTCCGACGCGTCGGATCAGCTCAGCGTCCGCTCGAGGCGGCTGCGTTCGCGCTGCGCGTCTCCCTCGAGCTTGCGCAGCTTCGCGGTGCGGCGGTTGAACGCCTTGATCGCCGCGATCCGCGCCTTCTGCGCTTCCGTCGACGAGCTCGTCGCCACGGCGACCTGGAGGTCGTGCACCTCCTGAGCGCCGCTCTTGCCGTTCCGTAGCGCCGTCGCGAGCGCACGCGCTCGCTCAGCGATCAGGCGATAGGTCTGGATCTGCGTGCGCTGCGACGGCGCGACGACGGGAGGCGCCTCGAGCTTCGAGAGCTGCTTCGCCGCGGCGTCGAGCGGCGCCGCGTACTCGTCGAGGGCGTCCGCCTGGGCCTTGCGCGTCCGCGGCGCGCTCAGCGCGTCGTGCAGCGACTTCCCCGCAGCGCTCGCCTGCGTCAGCACGGGCGCGGCGTCGTGCACGTACGCCGCGAGCAACGCCAGCTCGTCGGCGAGCTGCGCCTCCCCGCCGACGAGCCGGCGGATCATGCCGTCGAGCCGAAACGCCTCGACGGGAGGGTCGAGCGCGTCGATGCGCCGCTCGAGTGTGTGGATCGTCCGCGCCGACTTCGTGAGGTTCGGCTGCATCTTCGCGAGGTTCGACCCGTTGGCGAGCTGCCGGTATCCGAGCGCCACCTGGCCGAGCGGAAGCGAGAGCCCGTGCTGGATCGAGTTGACGTCCGCGATGTACTGCGAGACGGACTTCTCGCTGGTGTTGTCACTGCCGCCGCAGCCCGCGACGAGCAGGACGATGCCGACCGCCGCGGCAAGCCGGCGCGTCATCGGCTACTTGTCGAGGACGACCGTGGACGTGCTGCGGTCGGCGTGCTTGAAGACGAGCTTCACGAGTCCCCTGTTGGGCGCGAACCAGCTTGTCCGCGTCCCGCTGCCGAACTTGTAGCCCGCCTGGTTCAGCGTCGTCCTGACTGCAAGCGCCTGGAACGTGCCGGCAGGAACCTTCACGGTCTGGATGCCGAGAATCTGCGCGTGACCCGTGACGCCGTAGTTCTTGTAGTCCGGGCCCGACGTGCCGCCGTTCCAGTTGTTGGACTGCTGCGGATAGGCCGGGAAGAGCGGGTTGAACCCGTAGTTCATGAAGTCGAACGGCGTGAAGAAGTGACGCCGCTTCGACTTCGGCAGCGAATTCGGCCCGAGTTGCGGGAACTTGTACTTCGGCAGCACCGCCGCCTGCGTCGTGCCCCAGATGTTCGTGACGCCGTCCGTCCGCAGCGTGAAGCCGTACGCGCCCGCGACCTTGATCGGCCCGTTGACGCTCTTCACGGACACGCGCGCGGATGCGTTCACGACCTGGTCGACCGTGAAGTCCTGCACCGACGCCTTCTTCATGTACTTCGTGTTCGTCCAGCTGTAGCGGGCCTTCAGGCCCTTCTTGAGCGGGAAGTAGTCGATGTCCGGCGGCGGCGCCTTCGGCGTCTGGTTCGTCGCCTGGAGCACTGCCGTCGTGACCGGCGCACCTGCGCCGCCTGCGTGCTCGAACTGGATCTTCGCCGGACCGACTCCGTAGACCCACCAGATCGTGCGGATGCCGCTCCCGTACGGATCGCCGAGCGCGCCCGCCTGCGTGATGTCGGAGCGGACGATCGACGCCTTGACCGGATGGTCGAACGCCGGAACCGTGATGTCCTCCGTGCCGAGGTACCGCGACGTGCTCGCGACGTCGTTGCCGGCGCCGCCCGAGCTCGTCCAGCTCGCGCCCCTGAGCAGCGGCTGGGACAGAACGGGCACGCGGCCGCCCCAGATGACGTTGTAGTACACGCTCGCGAGGCTGTTGCCGCACCGCACGGGGCTCGCGCAGAGGATCGGGAACGCCTGCGGCGGCGCGTTGCTCGACCAGTCGGTGTTGAGCAGGCCCGAGGTCGTCTCCTGGAACGAGACGGTGCCGGTGCTGTCGGGCGCGCCGTCGGGGTTCCCCTGCCCGTCGGTCGTCCACCCGAGCACGAATGACGTCCCCTTGCTCTCCTTGACCGTGACGGCTTCTTTCGTCGGCGTCGTGTTGTAGACGCTGTCCGTCCACTGGTACGTCCACGTCGCGTCTGTCGTATGCGGCAGCCAGTCGTCCGCTGTGGCGGAAGATGTAAAGAGGAGCAGCGCGGCAAAGAGCGCACTCACGACCCGACCCAGGTGCACGGAGCCAGGCTAGCCGCGATCCCGAGCCTGCGCTACTGGCCGATCGTCCTGATGTGCCCCCGGGCGGCGGTTAGGTGTCAGGTCGCGCGGATGGTCACCTGGCCCGCGCCCCCGGCGTCATTGGTGCAGGTCGCGGTCGTGCCGCGTGAGGCGGTGCCGCCGCAGCCGAACGTGCTCGCGGTGGCCGTGACGAACGCCGACCACGAATAGGCCGCGGCCGGCTGCGTGAAGGGCGCGATCTTCGCGGTGGCGGTCGGAGCCGACGTGGTGCATGCCAGCACCAGCTGGTTGGACGCCGGCTTCGGGTTCGTGACGGCGCTCATCAGCTGCACCGTCACGGTCGCGCTCGTCACACCGGCGCCGCACGTGACGGTGACGGTCGACGGCGTACCCTTCGCCGCGGCGCCGGCGCTGAACGCGACGACGGGGAGCAGCGCAACGGCGAGCGCGACGGCGAAGCGTGCCGGCGCGGAACGGGTTCTCATGATCGGCCTCCTCGAGTCGATGGGTGCATCCGCCGGATGGCCAGCGGTCGCCGTGCGAGCCACGGGTGCAGTGCGCGCGTCACCGCGGGCACTCCGCGTAGCCGCGGGATCGCCGCAGGTCGCGGTGCGAATCGCAGATGCGACGCCTGTATCGCTGGCTCGCGCACACCCGGCGCCAGGCTGGCGTCCATCACTCCGCCGTCCGCGTGCTCGAGGCCGAGCGCGTGTCCGAGCTCGTGCTCGAGCACGCTGACCAGGTCGATGCGACCGGCAGCGGGCGAGCCGGCCAACGCGTGGTCGTTCGGGAACAACCTGTCGGAGCCGATGGAGGCGTCCGTGAACCAACCCCAACCGGCGGCGTCGCTGTCGAGGGTGATTACCGAACCGGTGGTGAGACCGAGGAGAGTGCCGGGCAGCTCGGCGACCACGACGGTGATTCCCGCGAAGCGGGCCGCCGGCACGCCGGCAGCGATCCATCGCCGCTCAGCGGCCTCGAGCGCAGCCGCCAGCGCGCTCGCCGACGGCGCCGTCGCGGCGGCGTCCGTCGCCGTCCCGACCGAGGTCGCGTTGAGCGGGCTCTCGTCGTTGAGGATCGTGACCGTGCCGTTCGTGCCGGCGATCGCGCTGCCGGGATTCGTGATGTTGACGTTGAAGACCTCGTTCGACTCCTTCGTCTTGTCGCCGACCACCTTCACGGTGACCGTCGCCGACGTCTGGCCGGCGGCGAAGGTGATCGTGAAGGTCGCGGACTGGTAGTCCGCCCCGGTCGTGGTCAGCGCGGCCGCGCCGGTGGCGGCAGTCGTGCCCGCGGGCAGCGGAGTCGGCGTCGCCGCCGTGGCGAGCGTCACCGTGATCGCATACGGCGCCGGAGCCGACAGCGTCACCGTCACGACGAACGACGTGGGCGTCGCGGTGCCGCCGTTGCCCTCGAGCTTCGCCAGGTTGGCGACGTTCACCGTCGGCTTGTCGTTGTCGGCGATCGTGCCGGTCTGCGAGGTGCCGCCGCTGATCGTGTACGAGCTGCTCGTGCCGACCGTGAGGATGACGGTCTCGGCGTTCTCGATCGCGGGGTCGTCCGCCGGCGTGACGGTGAGCGTCACCGAGGCGACGCCGCCGGGGAGAAGCAGCGTCGAGCCGTTTCCCGCGAGCGTCGCGCCGTTGTTGGCCGTCACCACGTAGTCGGTTCCCCAGGCCGCCGTGCCGGACCAGCCGAGGTTCACGGTCAGCGGGTCTGTGAGGTTGGCGCCGCGGGTGATGGTGAACACGATCGGCACCTGGCCCTGCTCGGCGCCGCTCAAGTTCGTTCCGGTGAGGGCGATCGTGGGCTTGGCGTCGTCGTTGACGATGGTGCCGGTGCCCGTGGCGGTGGCGATCGTGGCGCCGAGCGGGCTCGACAGCGTGACCGTGAACGTCTCGTTCAGCTCGTAGAGCGTGTCGCCGTTCACCGTGACCGTGATCGTCTGCGACGTCTGGCCCACTGCGAACGAGACCACGCCCGACGCGGCCGCGTAGTCGCCCGACGCCACGGTCGCCGTGCCGTCGGCCGTGTTCCACGCGACTGTGACGGGCGCCGTCGGCGCGTACGACAGCGTGACGGTGAAGGTCGCCGCGATCGTGCCGCCGTTGCCCTCGGTGACCGAGACGCTCGAGATCGACAACGCCGGCGGCGCCGGCTCGTCGTTGACGATCGTGACCGTCGTCGAGCTCGCGCCGATCGAGGCGCCGGTCGCGCCGGAGATCTGGATGCTGAACGTCTCGTTCGACTCGAATGTCGTGTCGCCGTTCACGAACACCGCTGATCGTCTTCACCGTCTGGCCGGGGAGGAACGTAAGCGTGCCGGTGCCGCCGGTGTAGTCGCCGCTTGCGGCCGTCGCGCTGCCGTCGACCGACTTCCACGTCATCGTCACGGTCGTCTGGGCCTGGCCGGACAGCGTCACGGTGATCGTGACGGCGGTGCTGCCGGAGTTCCCCTCCGTCACGGCGGTCCCGCCGGAGATCGACGCGGACGGCGTCGGGATGATCCCGTTCGCGTCGAGGTCGGCCTCGCGCTTGTTGAAGCCCTCGAGCTTGTCCTTCAGGTTCTGGATCCCGTTGCTGTCACCGGCCAGGATCGCCGCGTTCACCGCGGCGATCGTCTCGGCCGCCGTCCACGGGTAGGCGACGAACGGGCTCGTCGCGCCGAGCACCGCGGCGATGCCGTGCCGGAGGAGCGCCTCGATGCCGCCGCCGCCGAGGCCGAGCGCGTCCTCGAGGGACAGGTCGGCGTACGGCGAGCCGACGGTGATCAGCGCAGAGAACATCGACGAGACGGCCTGGCCCGGATCCCAGACGAGCGTGCCGTCCGGGTTGCGCGGCCATGCGATCGCATTCTTGTTGTCGGCGTTGTTCTTCCAGAAGCCCGGCGTCAGGCCCTCGGCGCCGGCGCGACCCAGGTACGCAGCCGTGTCCTGTGCCGTGACCGTTTGAACCGTCTTCGGCTCGAAGCCGGTCACCTTGGCGACGTTCGTGTAGCTCGTGCTCTTGACGATCATCGTCGCCGACTTGAACAGCCAGACCTCGCCGAGGTCGAGGAAGCCGTCGTTGTTCGCGTCGCCGGAGACGTAGCTGCCGAAGAAGTCGTCCGCGGTCGTGCCGGGAGTGCCGCCGTCGTCGACGACGCCGGTCAGCTTGTTGACCGCGAGCCGGATGTTCCCGGTGTTCGTGACGAGATAGGTGAAGGTGACGTTGGCGCCGACGAGCAACTCGGGCGTGACGCCGTCGGCCCGCTCGATCGCCGTCGGGTTGAGCGGATCGAGTGCGTTGACGGCCTTGACGATCGAGATCTTCGGGACGACGCCGAACACGTAGGCCAGGTCGTCGTCATACACGGTGCAGTTGCCGCTCGTGCAGCCCAGGGCGGCGCCGCTGGCAAGGGCGACGTTGCCGAACAGGCCGACGGGCGCGGCGCTGGACGCCGTGTACGTCCAGGTCTCGCCCAGCTCGAGCACGTTGTTGTTGTTCGTGTCGCCGCCGACGAACGTCAAGACGAGTCCGGGCAGCGTGACGTCGGTCAGGATGACGCCGGAGAGCGGCGTCGAGGTCGTCGCGGTCACGAGATAGGTCCACGTGACGGTCGACCCGGCGGGCACGTAGACCGCGGCGGCGGGGCTGTTCGCGTCCTGGCCGTTCGCGAGCTTGATCACGTTGATGCCCGGGCCGGTGCCGAGGATGTTCGCGACGTCGGTCGCGCTCGTCATGAACGGCCGGCCGCCGACGCGGAAGACGCCGTTCGCCGTCGCCGTGTTCATGTACGGGAGGACCGGAACGGTGCCGGTGGCGCGGAACAGCCAGACCTCGCCCGGGTCGAGCAGGTTGTTGTGGTTGCGGTCGCCGTCGTTGTACGCGGCGTCGAGCGTGTTGACCGACATGGGCAGGAAGGCGATCGAGCCGGTGATGCCGCCGTCGTCGGTGACGGAGGTGAGGTCGATCGCGACGGCGCCGGCACCGGTACTCGTGTTCGCCACGAGGTACGTCCACGTGACGGTCGAGCCGATCGGGAGCACGACGCCGGGCGCGTAGTCCGCGTCCTCGTACGCCGTCGGATTCCAGGGATCCGCCGCGTTGACGGCCTTCTGGATCGTCAGCGTCGCGGTGGCGCCGAAGTGGTTGCTGCGGTCGGTGTCGGTGACGAGGCTGCCGTCTGGCGCGATGGCCGAGACCCGCGCGACGTTCACGTACTGGCCCGCCTTCACCGCGTAGCTCCTGGCGCCCGCGGAGGTGAAGAGCCATACCTCGTTCGGGTCGATCAGGTGGTTGCCGTTGGCGTCGCCGCTCACGTAGATCGGGCTGAAATCGTCCGCGGGGTTCGACGCGGTGCCGAAGTCGTCGGTGACGGTGATCGCGACCGCGATGTTCCCGGTGTTGAAGACACGATAGGTCCAGACGATCGGCGGTGCCGATCGGAAGGATCTGACCGGGTGCCGCGTTCCCGTCCTCGAGCGGCGTCGGGTTGTTCGGGTTGACCGCGTTCGTCGCCTTCTGAATCTCCAGGCGCACGAACCAGCCGAAGTAGGTCGCCGGGTCGTTGTCGAAGTACGTCGTGCCCTTGCTCGTGCCCTGGGCGGTGGCAACGTTCGTGTAGAGGCCGGCCACCGCCGTGCGCGCCGGCGCGGTGAAGATCCACGTCTCGTTCTTGTCGAGCACGCCGTTGTTGTTGTCGCCGCTCGTCGGCACGGTGAGCACGATGTCGTCGCTCGGGTCGTTCGGGGTGCCGTTGTCGTCGACGACCTTGATGCCGCTCAGGGTCACGCCGCTGGTGTTCGTCACGACGTACGTCCAGACGACGCTCGAGCCGGCCTGGAGCACGACGGGATGCGTCGGGTCGTTCGCGTCCTCCGCGGTCGTCGGGCTCTTCGGGTCGACCGCGTTGATCGCCTTGACGATGTGGATCCCGCCGACGACCTGGCCGGTGTAGTTGGCCGGATCGCTCTTCGTGAGCGTGGCGCCCGACACCGTGTCGGTGCCGGTGACCGTGCCGACGTCGGTGTGCAGGCCGTCCAGAACCGTGCCCGTCGCCTTGAAGATCCAGATCTCGCCGAAGTCGAGCAGGCCGTTCGAGTTCGTGTCGCCGATGTTCTTGCCGTTCGCCTGGAGCATCGGCGCGATCGTCATCGCCGGGCTGTCGGTGACGACGACGTTCGCAACGGGGACGAGTCCGTCGACGATCGAGACGGCGAAGGTGAAGGTGACGGGGGTGCCGTCGGTCAGGTACTGGCCCGGCAGCGCGTGTTCGCGTCCTCGAAGTAGTCCGGGTGCGCCGGGTCGAACGCGTTGATGGCCTTGACGATCTGGATGCCCTCCTGCTTGCCGGTCACGTTCGCGATGTCACTCGCCGAGACGGGGCTACCGTTCGTCGCGGTGACCGTCGCGGTGTTCGTGAACGTGCCGATGCCGAGCTTCAGCGGCGTCGCCGTCGCGCCGGTGGAGGTGAAGAGCCAGACCTCGCCGTAGTCGAGCTTGCCGTTGCCGTTGACGTCGCCGGAGACGTAGATCGCGTTGAAGTCGTCGGCCGGGTTCGTCGGCGTCGCGTTGTCGTCGCGGACGACCACGTTCGTCAGCGGCAGCGCCGAGTCGCCGTAGACGAGGTACGTGTAGGTGAGCGCCGTGCCGTTCGGGTACGTCGGGCCCGGGCGCGATGTTCGGCGTCCTCGGCCAGCGTCGGGTGGAGCGGATCGACGGCGTTCACGGCCTTCTTGATCCGGATGCCGGTGGTGCCGAGGTAGCTCGCGGTGTCGGAGGACGCGACCGTGGTGTTCGTGGTCGTGACGGCCTTGACCGCGCCGATGTTCGTGTACTGGCCGAGCACCGCCACGCCCGTCGCCCTGTACAGCCACACCTCGCCCGGATCGAGCTTGCCGTTCAGGTTCGCGTCGCCGCTCACGTAGACCGGCGTGAAGTCGTCGGCCGCGTTGTTCGGCGTGCCGTTGTCGTCGGTGATCAGCGTGATCGTCAGCGGCGTCGAGCTCGTGGTCGTGACGCGGTACGTCCACGTGATCGCGGAGCCGACGGCGAGCACGGGGCCGGTCGGCGAGTCGGCTTCCTCGGCGGGCGTCGGGTGCAGCGGGTCGACGGCGTTGATCGCCTTCTTGATCCGGATCATCCGGTCGCCGCTGCCGGTGACACGGTTCACGGCGGTGTCGGCGACGGTCGTGCCGCTGACGCAGCCGGGGACGCCGGTCGACACGCAGCGCGCCTGGACGGTGACGGTGTTGGCGACGGTGCCGTCGGGCGCGGTGCTCATCGCGCCGGCGACGCCCTGCGACGTGAAGATCCACACCTCGCCGACGTCCAGCAGGCCGTTGCCGTTCGTGTCGCCCCCGACGTAGACCGGCCGGAAGTCGTCGGCCGGATTCGCCGGAGTGCCGTTGTCGTCGATCAGCGACGTGATCACGAGCGCCGCGTTCACGGTCTGGGTCGGGTTCTGCGAGACGTTGGTGACCCTGTACGTCCAGAAGATCGCGTTGCCGGTCGGGACGACGATGCCGATCGTGCCGGCCTCGGCCGACTGCTCGTGAACCGTCCCGTCGACCGTCGACAGCAGCTTCGCGATGTGGACGGCCGGGGCGAAGTCGCAGGCGCAGGAGAGGTTGCCGGTGCCCGTGTCGTCGCGATGAACGCCGCCGATGTTGCCCGGCTGCGGATCGCGCGGTCCGCCGTGGTTCGCGAGCCAGAGGTCGTGATCCTGCGGCGTCACGAGCGCCAGCTCGTCGTACGGCGAGAACGGCACGAACCGGATGTCCTCGCCGCCGCCGAGGCTCAGCGCGCGGATCAGGTCCTGCGCCCACGGCGAGAACTCGCGGTTCACGGTCGGGTTGCCGAACGGCGCGAACGGGACGACGTAGGTGTTGAACTCGCCGCCCCAGTCGTACATGCGGTCGAGCGCGGTGTTGGCGATCATCACGTCGCGTCCGGCGCCGCCGAAGGCGAAGTCGCCGTCGCGGAAGCGCGGATCGGCGTCCTCCGGGTTGTCGTTCTTGCCGCCGTCGGTCAGCAGGTTGTCGTCGAGCTGCAGGTAGTCGTCGCCGAAGCCGCCGAAGAGCCAGTCGCAGTTCGTGCCGCCGACGATCCAGTCGTTGCCGAGGTCGCCGTACAGCCGGTCGCGGCCGTCGTCGGACTTGATGAGCTCGCCGTTCGAGTCGATCTGCTGGCCCGTCGCCTCGTCCACGACGTACGAGTCGAAGTTGAGGAACCAGCCGGGGATGATCGACCACGGATCGTTCGCGTCGTAGGCCGGGAACTTCGTGAAGTTCGGGCTCGTCGGGTCGCCGTCGTAGTGCAGCGGGTTCGTCTCGACGACGGGAAGCTCGTTGTAGAACTCGCGCAGCGCCTCGGCGCCGGAGATCGCGTCGTCCCCGGACCCGCCGTGGATGAAGTCGTCGCCGAGCCCGCCGTAGATGACGTCGTTGCCGCCGCTGAGCGGCACGTCGTTGCCCATCGGATCCGTGATCGGCATGACGAGCTGCGCCATCTTGAAGAGCTCGCCCGGGATGAACAGGTCTGCCGACGTGAACGGGCCGGGCTCGATCACCGTGTACTCGAGGTTCGGCGTGAACAGCCGGTTCAGCGGCTCGGTCAGGCCGTTGCGGCTCGTCAGCATGACGCCGTCGTCGCCGAGGATCCCGTCGATGCCGGTGCCGCCGTAGATGCGGTCGTTGCCGGTGCCGCCGTAGATGTTGTCGTCCTCGCCCTCGCCGAAGAGGACGTCGTCGCCGTGCATGCCGTGGATCGTGTCGTCGCCGTTCTCGCCGTGGATCAGGTCGGCGGCGCCGAACGGGCCGGCGGCGTCCGGGGCGCCCGGCGTGTAGTCGAGGAAGCGGTAGGCGCGCGGGATGATCCGCTCGGCCGAGGCGTACGTGTCGTAGTTGAAGGTGAGGAAGCCGTACGGGCTCGACGCGTGGCCGTTGATCCCGGTGAGCTCGAAGATGTCGCCGTTGTCGCCGAGGATCGTGTCGGCGTCGTGCGCGTGGCCCGGACCTGAGAGGTCGCCGTAGTTGTTCCGCTCGAGGCGCACGCCGGCGCCGCCGAAGATCTCGTCGCTGCCGTCCGGCCGCTGGCTCGCGCTCTTGAGGCTGTACAGGTTGCTCGAGCCGCCGATCAGGTTGTCCTGGCCGAATCCGCCGAAGATCGTGTCGTTGCCGCCGTTGCCCTCGATCCAGTCGCGGCCGTCGGCGCCGATGCCCAGGTAGTCCTCGACCGACTCGTGCGTGTGGAGGACGTCGATCGTCGTCGCGCCCGTGTCGTCGATCGTCGAGCCGTCTCCCTGGATCGTGTCGTTGCCGAGCTGGCCGAAGATGATGTCGTCCTGCGTGCCGCCGGCGATGTTGTCGTCGCCGAACGTGCCCGGGACCGGGTTGAACGACTGGTCGAAGAGCTCGACGTAGCGCTCCTCGTTGCCGTTCGGGTTGATGTCGTGGCCGGCGAGGTCGTAGCGGTTGTTCGGGTCGAGCTGCCACGCGCTCATGTCGTAGACGTCGCCGTTGTCGACGATCAGGTCGTTGCCGTTCGCGTCGAAGATCGTCTGCGCCTGGAGGACGCGGAAGCGCGGGCCGACCGACGAGCCGGTGCGGAGCAGGATGCCGTTGTCGCCCTCGATCCAGTCGTTGCCGGCGCCGGCGTCGATCGTGTCGCCGGTGTCGGAGCCGGCCGTGCCGTAGCGGGCGGCGATCGTCAGCGCCGTGCCGAGCACGAGCGGCGTCAGCCAGCCGGTGTGGCCGCCGATGACGTCGTCGTTTCCGTCGTTGCCGAGGATCTGGTCGCCGCCCTGGCCGCCGACGATCACGTCGTCGCCGGTGTTGCCGCGGATCAGGTCGGCCGCGCCGCCGTCCGCGGCGCGTCGTGTTGATCGACGTCCAGCCGAACGGGTGCAGGTCGTTCGGGCGGACGGCGAAGTGCACCGGCAGCAGCTGCGTGTCGATCCGCGCGAGGTGGTCGGCGTACGGGAAGCTCCCGTCGCCGAGCTGCGCGATGCCGACGACTGCGCCGTGGTCGCCGAAGATCAGGTCGTTGCCGTCGCTGCCGGAGATGGTGTCGCTCGCCGTCCCGCCGAAGACGATGTCGTTGCCCGTCGTTGCCGTCGATGACGTCGTTGCCGCCGGTGTTCTGCGCGCAGACGTTGAGATTCGGATCCATGCACGTCGTGACGACGTCGGGCATCTCGACGCCGGAGTCGGGCGCCGGCAGGCGATAGCTGATGTAGCCCTGGTCGCCCAGGATCAGGTCGTCGCCCTCGTTGCCGAGGATCGTGTCGCCGCCCTGGCCGCCGAAGATCCGGTCGGTCGCGAGGTCGCCGGTGATGATGTCGGGCGCGCCGTTCTGCGGGTTCGTCGTCTGGAGCTGGAAGTCGCGCAGCGTCGTCAGCAAGCGGACGAACAGCGGCGGCGCGATCAGGTCGGCGCGCAGGTACGGAATGTCCTGCCGGACGATGCCGTGGTCGCCGAAGATGATGTCCTTGTACGCGCTGTCGGGGCCGCTGCCCGGGTCGACGTACGCCGGCGCGGGCGTGTAGCCGAGGACGACGCCGACACCGGGGAAGTCGCCGTGCAGCGTGTCCCTGCCGGCGGTGAGGTCGTCGCGTACCGGGCTCGTCACGCCCGGCGCGGTCGGAATGTCGAGGTTGCGGCTGAGCACGTCGACGTTGATACCCGAGTCGCCGTAGATCTGGTCGATGCCGCGGCCGCCGACGATCAGGTCGTCGCCCGAGCCGCCCGCGAGGAAGTCGCCGGCCTGGCTGCCGTAGATCACGTCGTCGCCCGGGCCGCCGTACGCGGTCACGCCGACCGTCACGCCCGTCGTGCCCGTGCTCGTCGAGCCGAGCCCGGACGCCGGCAGCGCCGAGAATGCGAGGCTCGCGTCGATGACGTCGTTGCCCGAGAGGTGGTACGGGAACGCGGTCGGGAAGTAGTAGAAGTCGTCGGCCGTGCCGATCTGGTTGAACGGCTTCTTGTAGACGCACGGGCGACTTCGTCGGATCGCTGTCGCCCACCTGGCCCTGGACCGCCGGGACACCCGACAGGACGAGCGTGTCCGTCGAGGCGCCGGAGACGACGGTGAAGAGCGCGCCGCCGATCCTGACCATCTGACCGTCGAGGAGACCGCCCAGCGACCAGTGCGAATGGTCGTTGCTCATGACCTGGTTGCCGGTGATCACGACGCCGCCGGCGATCGTGAGCGGCAGCAGGTCGTCGAAACGCGGCGCAACCGGATTCGTGGTGCTGCTCGAGTACCACTTGCCGTCCTGAGACGTGTCGCCGTAGATCACGAGCGGCGACGTCGGGCCGCCGGCCGCAAGCGTCGACGCGTCTCCGGTGACGACGATCGTGTCGCCGCCGACGCGCGCCGTGCCCGTCTTCGGGTCGATCACCCTGACGGTCGTGCCCGTGAGCGTTCCCTGCGCGGCCGGGACGCCCGCCAGCGTGAGCGTGTCGCCGGAGATCGCGGAGATCGTGATCGCCGCACCGCCGCCGATCGACACGAGCTGGCCGACGGCGAACCCGGCGTCGGCCCACGGGGTGTGGTCGAGCCGCTGTACGGAGTTTCCGGTGACCGTGAAGTCGCCCCTGATCTCGAGCGTGTGGTTGCCGCCGCCGTGGACGGTCGTGATGCCGCCGTGCGCGGACGGCGGTGTTGTCCGGATCGACGCCCGCAGGCAGCGGGAAGTGCTCGTCGTCGATGCCCGGCGCCGCTGTTCGTTCCGGGGTGATCGGGGCCGGGCACCAGCGTGCTCGTGATCGTGACGTGGTCGTTGCCCTTGCCGAGCAGGAGGTTGACGACCTCGATCGTCGTCTTCGTCGACGACGGGTCGATGACCTCGTGGCCGTTCCCGTCGTGCGTGACGACGATCGTGCTGTAGCCGATCCCGCGCGGGACGAGCGTCGACTCGCCGAACGCCGTGCCGGCCGAGAAGTCGGGCAGCGCGGGCACCATGCCGAAGCCCGTGATCCCGACGCTCGTGATCTCGCCGACCTTGTCCTGCTGGCTCGAGTCGTCGAAGACGTTGAGCGTGTCGACCTGGAAGTACTCCGGCGGCTGCGGCGCGATGCTCAGGAGCTGGCGCGTTGCGCTCGTTCGGCAGCATGATCGCCGGCTGCAGCGAGCGGTCGGCGCCGGTGAGGCCGCCCTCGACCTCGAGCGGGCCGCGGATCCTGGTGAGCAGGTGCGGGAGCACCGGGAACGGCTTCGTGTTCGTCCGGAAGAACGGGATCGTGAAGTTCGGGTCGGCCTTGAGCTCGATCGTCTGCGGCACGTAGAAGTTCGAAGGCGTGAACGTCACCTGCGCCGCGGTCTCGACGACGGTCACGGTTCCGGCCGCGGCCGCGACGATCGCGTGGGACGCCGTGAAGTGCATGACTGTCGCGTACGAGCCGGCCGGGCCGTCGATCAGCGCGATCTTGTAGTCACCGGCGTTCGGGCCGCCGACGATCCGGATCCACTGGCCCTCGAGGAAGCCATCGGCGATCCAGTTCGAGCCGTCGCTGCGCGTGATCGAGTTGGTCGCCGGGTCGAAGGAGACGCTGCCCGTGAAGCTGCCGATGTCGATCAGCGCGTCGATCTTCACGTTCGTGAGCGAACCCGTGCCGAACATCGTCCCGGCCACGGCGACCTGCACCGTCATGCTCGCGTCGCCGACCGTCAGCACCTTGTACGTGGCGGTGAAGCCTTGCACCTGGATCAGCTGGCCCGGCTTGAAGCCGTCGCGCGTGAAGCTGCCGAGCTCCGAGCCGGCGCCGCGGGTGATCGTCGTCGCCGTCGTGTCGACGTTCCCCGTGAACTGCGTCGAGTGGCGGATGCCGCCGATGACGGCGTACTGCGCGGGCGTGACGGCGACGCCGTTGATCGACGAGACGTTCGCCTGCCCGTCGCCGACGATCGAGACGGTGACGTTGCCGGCCGGCTGCTCGGTGAGGCGGATCGTGTAGCTGTCGCACGGCTTCGACGCGGCGCTGCACGGCAGGCCGTTGTTGAGCAAGACGGTGCTGCCGCCGGTCTCGGCGACGACGACGTTCGGCGTGTCGTCGTCGTAGGTGTCGACCGCGAGCAGCTGCTGCGGCACTGCGTTGTAGCTCGTGTCCTGGTTGGCGAACGCCGTCGTGACGATCGTGTGCTTCAGGACGCTCGTCTGCGGATCCTGGGGCACGAAGTCGTCGACGGCGCGCACCTTGACGACGATGCCGCTCCTCCAGGTCGTGCTGTCGAACGTCACGACCGCCGTCGAGACCCAGTTCACGCCGCCGTCGACGGAGAACTGGAGCCTGCCGTCTGCCGACGCGTCGATCTGCACCTTCACGAGGCTCGGGCCGAGGAGCTCCTTCGCCAGCGTGAGCCGGTAGCTGTCGAGCTGTTGCGTGACTGCCGTGCCCTCGATCACGACGGTCGAGATGTCCACGTTGCCGGCCGTGTCGAGCTGCGTCACGACGAGGCCGGCCTGGTCGTTGTCGAGCACCGTCACCTCGACGTTGCGCACGGCGATGTTGTCGTAGTACGGCGCGTTCGGATGGGCCGGGTCGAACCGGTCGTCCGGTGCGATGACGCTGTGGCTGATCGTCACCGTCGTCGGGCCCTCGGCCGCGAGGTCGTCGACTGCCGTCAGCCAGACCGTCTGATCCTGCTGCCAGTTGCTCGCGTCGAAGACGAGCACCAGTGTCCGGTTCGGCACCCAGGTGGCGACGCCGTCGACCTGGATCGTCCGGTAGAAGTCGGCCGTCGACGGCGTCGCGGAGCCGCTCGCGAGGAGGATCGTGTCGGCCGCGGCCGGCACCGGGCCGCCGACGGGCCGGACGGCGAGGCACGTGCCGTTCGTCGAGTTCTGCAGCGCACAGGCGGCCGAGATCGTCACGTAGACCTTGCCGTTCGGCGCCGCCGCGAGGTGGACGAGGTAGCGGTCGACGAAGACGAGCGTCCCGTTGATGTCGAGGCCGCCCTCGCGCACGATCGTCGTCCCGTCCTGCACCGGCGAGCCGGTCGGCGTCACCTCGGTGATGACGACGCCCCCGCTGGCCGGGGTGGCGACGTTGTAGTCGATGCCCGGCGCCGGGAGCCCGTCGTAGCCCGAGTCGGTCGTCGACTGGACGAGGTGGTTGATCGCGCCGCTCGCGCCCTCGAGCTCGCGGGTCTGGATGTCTGCGGTGACGCTCGAGGCGACGTTGATCGTGTCGCTGCCGAGCCCGCCGATCACGCGGTAGAGGACGCCGAACGCCGTGGACTGGACGAAGAACTGGTCGTCGCCCTCGAGCCCGTCCACCTCGACGACCTCGACGGTCGTGTAGCGGACGCTGAGACCGGCGCCGAAGATCGCCTTGTCCGTGACGACGATGTGGTCGGCGAACTCGGTTCCGAGCACGACGACCTTGTCGAAGCCGTTGCCGCCGTCGACCGAGACCGGCGCGTTGACGTTGTAGCTCACCTGGTCGGAGCCCTGGCCGCCGCGGATGAGCGTCTGCTCGGCCGTCGAGAAGCCGCCCGTCGTCCTTCGGCACCGCAACGCTCGAGCCGTCGGTCGCGCATTGGCCGTTCGCCGTCTGGCACTTGATCGTCCCGTCCGGGTTCGTCTCGGCGAGCGCGAAGCCGCGGACGACGAAGAGGTCGTTTCCGTCGTCGCCTTCGAGCCGCAGCTCGGCGTGGTTCGAGTAGACCGTGAACGTGTCCTCGCCGTCGCCGCCCTCGGCCACGAGCGGCGCGCTGGTGCCCTCGCTCAGGTAGCCGCGGGTCGTTGCGATCGTCGGGAAGGCGTCGTTCGGGTTGTCGACGTTCGTCGCGTCGCGCAGGAGCCCGTAGATCTGCCCGATCTGGAACGTGTCGTTGTCCGCGCCGCCGTCGAGCGTCGTGATCGTGCTGTTGTCGTCGACCGCGAAGAGGTCGTTGCCGCCGAGGCCGTAGACCTGGAGCCGTCCGTTGTCGTCGGCCGAGTAGTTGATCCGCTCGACCGCGAACGACCCGGTGGTGACGATGCCGGTGCTGACGTCGGTGGTGCCGCGCGCGCCGGCGATGTCCGTGTGGAGGACGGCGACGAAGGCAGGCCTGAGCGCAGTGCTCTCGTTCGTGCAGTGGTCCGGCCCGACGCAGCCGATCGCGGTCACGCTCCGCAGCAGGAAGATGTCGTCGTACGGCTTGTTGTTCTGCTGCGCGTCGAGGCCCTTGTGTGCGGGGTCGTTGCTGTCGAAGCCGTAGATCGCGATCACGTCCGCCCCGCCCGTCTGCGCGTCCGCGTTCGCGCCCGGATCCGGAGTAGGCACGGGCTCGGCGCGCGCGCCGGTGTCGAGGACGTTGATCACGTAATTGCGGGCGGCGCCGAGGCTGCCTTCGGTGAAGATCCTGTAGACGTCGTTGCCGGCCTGGCCGTCGAGCATGAGCGTGTCGCCCTGGTCGACAGCCATCGTCTGCAGGTGGTCGACGACGAACAGGTCCTCGCCGTCACCGCTCGGCCCGGCGTCCTGCGCGATCTCGTTGTCGCTGCCGAAGACGCGGGTCTTCGCGCCCAGGTCGGTGTGGTCGAAGTCGAAGTAGTCGACGTCGAAGTTGCCGAAGATCAGCGTCAGGTCGGTCTTGTCCTTCGAACCCGTGCCGCCGAGGAGCACCGGATCGAAGAAGCCGCCGACGCGTCCGGCGAAGTGCATGTTCGTGCCCCACCCGGCGTCGATCCGAGTCGCCGGCTCGTCCGGGACGTCCTGCGCCGGGTCGGTCGCGTCCGCCGTGTTCGAGCGGTTCGCGTCCCCGTGGATGTAGATCGTGCCGCCGGCGACGATCTCGTACGTCGCGGGCTCGTCGATGTCGTCGCCGACCCAGAGGTAGACGTTCTGCGCCGCCCAGATGCCGCTGAGCGTGCCGCGCGCCGAATTCGTCGACGGCGCTGCGACCTTCGGCTCGCTCTCGGCTACGAGTGACCTGCACATCGCCGTGTCCGCGCCGCAGACGAGGAGGTCGAGGTCCTCAGGCGTGGCGTTGCGTGTATTCGTGTCGGTCGGGAACGGCGGGCCGCGGATCCCGTTCGTGTCCGGCACCGTCAGACGCACGTTGCCTGTCAGCGCCTTCGCCGCGAGGAGGACGAGCTCGTTCTCGGTCTCGGTGATGTAGATACTGCCGCCGGCCTCGGCGAAGAGCCTGCCGGTCGCGAAGCCCGCGGTCGAAGAGTTGATCTCGAGATCGTTCTCCGGCACGCCGATCCCGCCGGTGCCGCCGGCCTTGAGGTCGATGCGAATCGCGACGACGTCAGCCGCCGCATCGTTTGCGGAGTCGAGGATCGAGCCGCCGCGCGTCACCAGCGAGGCGTCGGTCACGTGCGCCGGGTTGCTCTGGCCCGACTCGTCTTGCCGCGCCGTCACGAGGCCGACGCGCAGGTCGTCGAGCACCTCGTAGAGGTACGTGCCCAGCTCGGCGTCGGCGTCGAGATGGCCGGTCGTGGTGATGTTGTCGTCGAGGTTCGTCTCGAGGAAGTCGCTCTCCGTGCCGATCGAGCCGGTGATCGCGGTGAGAGTGATGTTGTCGCCCTGAACGTCCTGCGGGTCGGTCGCGCTCATCTTCTGGTGCGTCGCCGGATCCGCGTCCGCCGGATTCGAGTCGAGGATGCTCACCGCGGCGGTCAGCGTGACGTTCGACCCGCGCGAGCGGATCAGGCCGACGCGCATGTCACCGGAGACTTCCTTGAGCGTGACGTGACCGTTCACGTTCACGTCGATCCAGCCGGTGCCGGTGTCTGCGAGGTCGGTGAAGCCCTCGATCGAGATCTTCGTCGGCGAGTGGCTGTCGGCGGCGAGGCCGGAGGAGTCGAGGAATCCCTCGACGTCCTTGACGCGGATGTGCCTGCCGGCGAGGAGGCCGGGCATCTCCGGCGCGGTCGCGTCGCCGCCGGTGACGAAGTCGCCCTGGAGCGTCGTGGTCCTGTAGCCCTGTAGGCGGGTATCGCCGAGCGTCTCGAGCGTCCGCGGCAAGAGCTCGTTGCGAAGCGCGAACGTGTAGAGGCTGTTGACGGCGGTCGCCTCCACCGGGGTCGCGCTCGCGTGAGCCTTCTTCAGCGCCGCCGTCAGCGTGATGCCGGTGCCGGACTCGCCCGCGGTGCCGACCGTCAGGATCACGGCGCTCTCCTCGTCGTTGCCCGTGTCGAGGAGGATCGTCTGCCCTGCGACGAGGCTCGCCACGCTCGAGACCTTGATGTTCGTCGCACCGATAGCCGTCGCGGCGGCGAGCGTCGCGGCCTGAGCGGGGTACGCGGCCGCATCGTGCTTCGTCGTCCCGATGTCGGGCCGGAAGTGGACGAGTACGCGGTGTCCGTCCGGCGGCGCAAAAGTCCCGGTCTCGTTCTCGACGATCACGATGACGCCCGCGTCGGTGGCGAGACCCGCCTGGCGCAGACCCGTGCGCAAGATGAGATCGTCGTCGCGGCCGGCGTCGACGAGGTCGATCGGGACGTCGATCTCGCCCGCCGGGCGCGTGAACGTCGCGCCGAGCAAGTTGGCGTTCGTGACGACCGGATCCGCGAGCGTCACCGTGGTCTTGTTCGCTACCGGGTCATAGCCGACGTCCGCCACGGTCGAGTGCGCCGTCGTGCCGTTCACGTTCAGGTCGACGCCGAACCCGAACCCGATCGCGTCTCGGCGGTCACCGGTGGCAGTGAACGTCCTGTTGTCGACCCGCGTGAGCCCGCTCGAGATCGTGAACGTGGAGGCGACCGACGACGGGACGCGGTCGAGGCCGCGGAGCGACAGGTAGATGTCGCTCGTCGCGCCGCCCGCCTGCGCGAGCAGCGTCGACGTCCGGAAACCGTCGACGGTCGGCCCGTCGACGCGCTTCTTCTCGATGAACTGGATCAGGTCGACCTCGATCCGTCCCGACGAGCTGCCGATCGAGCCGGCGGAAGTCTGGATGTCGAGGATGTTCGTCGTGATCCGCGGGATGACGCCGGCCGCGGCGCTGACGTCACCCGTGGACGCGTCGGTGATCAGCGTCAGCCCGACCGGGTTGTTGATGTCGCCCGTGAGCACGATTCCGCCGAGGCCGAACTTCTCGATTGCGACGAGGCTCGGCGACACGCTCGAGTGCAGGTCGAACTGGATCGGCGCAGCGCCTCCCGGCACGAGCTCCACGGTCGCGTCGCCGCCGGCGAGGTCGTTGATCACGTCGATCTTGCCGACCTTCATCTTGAGGCCGGAGTAGTCGACGATCGTCACGCTCGCCAGGTTGTCGCGCATGTCGAAAATCGGCCACGGATGATCCGTCGTTCCCGCCGCCTGGTCGTTCGCGATGTTGTGGCTGTTGTCCGCCGTGTTGGTGACGCTGTCGCCCACGAAGTGGGCGTTCGCATCGGCGATGAAGAGGATGTCGCCGTAACCCGTGTTGCCGATGCTTGCGATCGTGTAGCTCAGGTCACCGTCGGGATCGACGGAGTCGCCGACCGACGGCGTGTAGTCGTAGCTCCGGTCGTCCGGATGGGCGTCGTCGACCAGCTTCACCGCGTTGACGGCCTCGACCGTGCCGTCGGCGCCGACGACGAGCAGCGGGTTTCCGTCCATGCCACCGAGGATTACGACGTCGGCGTCCCACCTGATCTGACTAGTCCAGTCTTGCGTGTCGTTCTCGTAGTGGATGCCCTCGATGAGGCCGGAGAAGAAGATGAAGCCCATGTGTGCCGCCGCGTACAGCGCCAGCTGTAGCCCCGGCAGGGTCGGGCGGACGGCGCCGTACGGCACGATCGTGACGCTCGATCCGCCGGCGGTGAAGTCGATGGCGGCGCCGCCGGGTGTGCTGGCAAGCTGGAAGGTGTCCGCCGTCGCATTGAGGACGTAGTACGGGGCCCAGGTGTCAATCGCAAACGGGGCAGTCGCCAGGGGCGCGTCCGCCGCGTAGACCGTGACGCGGTCGCCGCTCTTGAACCCGTGACCCGTGGCCGTGAGGGTGTTGGTGCTCGTGTCGATCGTCACGGCGGTCGCGGGCACAGCGCTCCGCGGGCCGGCGACCACAAGTGCTGACTTGTCGAGGAGCGTGAGGTTCGAGAGCGCGTCCGTCCCGCGCGTGTGGCCCTCCTGCGGGAAGATGATTGCAACTGCGAGATCCTGCGCGTGGCGCGTGATCGTGATGTCGCCGGTGTGACGCGCCTCGATATCGACGCCGCGCAGGCCCGTGATCGTCGTCTTCGGGGTGCCGCCGACGACGTGGACGAAGGTGTCGGAGAAGGCGTCGAGGTATGCATCGGAGAACGCGCTCGCCACTCCGATCAGGATCGGGGAATACGCGGTGGCGAACGCCTCCACCTTGACGTTGAGCCGGGACACCTGCGCGACCAGGCCGACCGTCAGTCCCTTGATCTGTGCCCCCGCTTCGACTGTGACGCCGCGCTGCGCGTGGTCGTCAGACTTGCCCAGGCGGACGCCCCGCAGCGTGTCGTTGCCCTGGTCGTCCTTGTTCGTGTTGTCCGAGTCGGCGCCGGCTCCGAGGGCGACCGAGTAGGTCTCGGAGTGCGTCGACATCGTCGTCTGCGAGTCCACGCCGATCGCGATCGCGCCTCCGGCGACGATCGACGCGTTTTCCTCGATCTCGACGTTGACGTCGTTCGTGACCTTCGCCGACGTGAACGCGATCTTGCCCGAGAAGAGACCGCCGCCGACCGAGCGCGCGATCGAGACGAGCTTGTGGTCGTTCGAGGCGAGAATCGTCACATCGCCGCCGGCGGTCAGCTCCGTCGACGACGCCACGGTGGCGGTGGTCGGCGTCTCTCCCAGGTCGATGAACGCGGTCGCCTTCGCGACCGTGATCACGCCGCCGCCGGCCGTGTCGGCGTTCGCGAGCGTGTCGAAGGACGAGATCGCCTGCAGCACGATGTCGGCGCCGGCGTCGATCTTGCTCGCTGCCAGCGTCGCGGTGACGACCGGCGAGCCGTTCAAGTGCGCGTTCGGGAAGCTGAAGTCGCCGACGCCGCCGTCCCCGCCCTGTGAGGACGCTACGGACTGTCCGTCTCCCGGCGGCGGCGACACGGAGCTGAGCGACTCGCCGGACGGCGCGAGCAGCCTTTGCGGGCCGCTCCCGGTCGACGAGAGGTTCGCGAACAGCGCCTCCGACCCGGGCGCCGCGTCCATCACGACGGCACCGAGCAAGTGCGGCTGGCTCAGGGCGGCAGTCAGCTCCACGCCGGTTCCGCCCGCGCCCGCGGTGCCGACCGTCTTGATCGTCCGCGCCTCGCGGTTCCCGCCCACGTCGACCACGATGGTGTGGCCGGCGACGAGCCCCGCCGTGCTGTTGACCTTGATCGTCGTCGCGCCTGCGGCTGCGGCCGCCGCGAGCGTCGCCGACGGGAGATCGAGGTCGACCTCCACGAAGCCGATGCCGTGCGTCCCGGGACGGTGCAGGCCGTTGAGCGTGATCGCGTCGATGCCGCCGTGCGTCGCCTTGAGCTCGATCGTGTCGTCGCTGCTCGAGACACTCTTCACGTAGTAGGTCTGCCCGTCGGCGAGCCCGTCGATGGAGCCCTCGAGCGAGTGCTGGTCGAGGTCGGAGTACAGCGCCCAGCTCGCCGCCGTGCTGTCCGAGCCTGAGTACTTCCGATCGAGGGTGACCGACGTCGCGCTCGTCCGCGCCACGATCCTGTAGACGGCCACACCGAAGCGGAGCAGCTTGTTGACGTCGCTCGACTGGAAGTTCGCCGACGCCGCGGTGAACTGCGTCGAATCATGCGTGACGTGGCCGTCCGTGCCGGTCGCGATGAGGATCTTCAGCTGGAGCGGCGTGACCTGTTGCTTGATGTCGTCGGCGGTGCCGGGGTCGCCGTCGGGGCCAACAGCGGCGGGGCACAGGGTCGAATCGCCGTCCGTGCCGACGGCCCTGCAGTACGTGTCGGCAAGCTGGATGACGCCGTCGCTGCGCTTGATGACGTAGTACGTCCCGCCGCTGATCAGCGTGCCGCCGGTCTGCAGCCCGATCGGCTGCCCAGACCGGTTGACGTAACGCACGGCCTGCCCCGACACGAGCTTGGAAGCCACGTCGGTTCCGACGAAGAGGTTGTTTCCGCCGTCGTTGTGGAAGATGACACCGCAGTGGTCGGGGAGGAGGGCGTACAGGGGGCTGCCCGGGCACGGTCCCGAGAGCGGCACTTTCACCGTGTTCCCGTTCGCATCCGTCGCGCTCGTCAGCTCGATGTCGACGGACGCGTTCGTGAACCCGAATGCGACCGGCGCGCGGTAGATGACGGCGGTGTCGACGGTCAGCCCGGTCGGGATACCGGACGTGAGCTTCAGGTGCGTCGTCGCCGAGTTGCCGACGGTGACGTCGAAGGGCGCGTCGTCGGCGGCGAGCGCCGCCTCCTTCGTCGCCATCAGCTTGATGACGTTGTGCGGTGAGTTCGGGTTCGCCGCGTCGAGGACGCGGACGTAGTAGACCTGCAAGGTCGCGTCGCCGGTGGTGTTCGTGCACGGAGCGAGGTTCGCGTGCGCCGTCTGCCACGACGCGATGATCGACGGCCCTGTATGCGGGTCGTAGTAGACGCAGTCGCCGCTCTGGAACGGCTGCGTGCCCGCGAACGTGATCGTCTCCTGGAGCGGGTCGACGCTGGTGAGCCGGAAGAGCGAGCCGAGGCGGATGTTGTCCTGCCCCGCGTCGAGCACGGTGTAGACGGTGCCGCTGTGCAGCCCACAGATCTCGGTCCAGCTCGGATCGGGGTTGAGGGAGCCGGGATCCGTGCACGTGTTCGTGCCGCCGGAGTACCGGACCGACGCGCCCTCTCCGATTCCCGCGTACGTGAAGTCGAGCTTCTCCCCGGTCACGTCGACAGCGTCGATCGTGTCCACCGGCACGGCCGCACCCGCTCTCGTCAGCTCGGCGCGCACCTTGATGCTGCCTTTCGCGACGACGACGGTCGAGCGGGCCGCGCCGTCGGTGCCGATGTGCGCGTCCACCGAAGGGGCGAGCGTTGCGGTGGCATCCGGGGAGCCGACGGTGACGACGCCGCCGCCGAAGGCGTTGCCGGTCGCGTCGGCCTCGGCCCGACCGATCGCGGTGACCATCACGTTCCCTCCGATCGCGACGGGTGCGGCCGCGTTCGCGAGATCGCCGATCGTAACCGCATCACCGATGTACGCCTCCGCTTTCGGCTGGCTCGTCGCGGTCGCGTGCGCACCCTTGATGTCGATCACGGCGCCGGAGCTGTAGACGCCGGTGGCCGATGCAGGCGCGCCCTCGATCTCCGCGCTGATCGTGATGTTCCGGGCCCCGGGCACCGACACCGCGTCGCCGATGAACGCCTTCGTCGCGGCGCTGTCGGTCGCGGTGACGAACAGCTCGCCGACGCTGATGACGCCGCCGCTGCCGCCGCCGCCGTTCGCCTTGGCGAACGTCGACGACAGCGTGCTGATCTCGATGTCGTCCTCGGCGGTGATCGTCGTCCGCTGGTCGCTCGGCAGGGTCGCAGCGCCGTCGGGCCCGATCGAGGCCTGCACCGTCCCCTTGACGACGGTGGTCGCATGGCCCGCATTCACGGCGATCGCGCCGCCGGCACCGGAGTCGAGCCTCGAGATCCCGGTAGCCGTCGTTTCCGCGTGGACGCGGAGGCTCTGCACGTCGACAACCGCTCCCTCGGCGATCGACGCCTTGGTGTCGTGCGCGAGGGTCGTCTTGCCGTCGCTCGTCGTGACCGCGAGCGCGCCGCCGCTGCCGTCCCGCATGATCGAGTTCGCGTTCAGCGTCGACGCCGCGGAGAGGTCGACGTGACCAGTTGTGGCGGTGACCGTCGCGCGGCCGATCGACGCGGTCGTGTGGCCGCCGATGAACGTGCGCGCCATCGAGTCGGTGTTCGCGCCGCCGCCGATCGCGACCGCGAACGTCGCCGCGTACACGATCAGCCGCGAGGTCGCGGAGAGCGTGACATCGGCCGCCGCGGTGACGGTTGCGGCGCCGATCGCGGCCTCGACGAGGCTGTTGATGATGTTGCCGGTCACCGACGAGGCGTCGCCGAGAGAGACGACCGAGACCGCGGCGGCGGTGCCGACCAGGAAGGAAGCGACCGACGACGTGTCGGACGCGGTGACGGAGAGGCTCCCTGGGTTGATCGTCGAGCCGTCGCCGACAGACGCGCGCGTCCGCGACGAGTACACGTTCTGCGCGTTCGCGCCGGCGGCGGCGACCGTCCCGGCGATCGCGCCGAACGAGGCGGCGGCCGAGATCGTCAGAGCGGTGATGGTCGCGTGCGAGACGAGGAGCTTCGCGGGGTCCGTCGACGTGTCGAGGCGGATCAGATACGCCGTGCCGCGGCTCGCGATCAGCTCCCACGCATGGCCTGCGTCGACCGTGAACAGCTGAAGGTCGTCGTCTCCGAGTGGCGCCGAGGCCGGGAACTTGGTGCGGATAGTCGACACGGTCCCGATGTCGCCGGCGTCGAGCTGGTCGACCGTCACGCCGTCCAGGACGAACGGGTCGTCGTTCGAGTCGAGCACCGGCGCCGACTGCGACACGGCGGAAAGCGAGACGGCGCCCGAGGTCGTGACGTGGTCGTCGGCGTTCGCGATGTAAGCCTGTACGTCGTTCGCGACGATGTTCGTGGAAAGCGACACGCCGATCGCGATCGCGGCGCCCGTCGGCGCGACGGACGCGGCGAACGCGCCGGCGATCGTCAGCGCGGTCACCGTCGAGGTGTCGGTCGCGGAGATGCCGACGGCGTCTGCCGTGACCCCATCGCCGTCGCCGTCGATGTAGGCCATCACGCGGGCCGTCATGACGTTCGTCGCGCTCGATCCCGCGCCGCTCGCGGCGACGGCCGCGATTCCGCCCCCTGCCACGGCCGCGGCGCCGGCGGCCGTCACCGCAGTGATCGTCTCGTCGGCGGTCGCCTCGAGCGTGAGCGTTCCGTCGGCGTCGACGCTCGTGTCGTGGAGGTAGGCGAGTATGTCGTCGGGCGCCGCGTCGGTTACCTTCTCCCAGGGGCCGGTCGAGTAGTCCTCCGTCGAGAGCGTCCGGGACGACAGGCCGCCCGTGTACTTGTAGATCGCACCCGGATCGCCGCCGTGCGTATGGGTCAGCGCCACGCGGACGAGCGCACCGTTCGCGAGCGTGACGCCCGGGTCGCTGCCGTCGTCGGGGTCGACGAACTGGTCCGACGTGAGGTTGTAGAAGGGGCCGATGCGGTTCTGGGCGATCGAGACGCCGATCGAGACGCCGACTCCCGCGACGCCGCCGCCGCCGACGGCGAGCGACACCGCCGCGATGGTGGCCGAGATCAGCGAGACGTCGTGGGCCTCGAATGTGACGTCGCCCGGCGTCTCCGGCGTCGTCGCCGAACTGGTCGTCTTCAGCGAGCCGCCGTCGCCGTAGGCGAGCACGCGGTTCGTGATCGCGTTGAGCGCCGAGGCGCCCGCGCCGGCGACTGCCACGCCGGCAATCCCGCCCCCGCCGGCCGCGATCGTCGCCGAGACCGAGAGCGCCCTGATCGTCGCGCCCTCCCGGGCCAACACCGAGATTCCACCCGCGCTCGCGGTCACGGTGGCGCTCGAGATCGATGCGGTGACGTCGTTCGCGATCTCGTTCGTCGCAAGCGCGACGGCGATCGCGACGCCGACGCCCGCGATCCCGCCGAAGCCGGCGCCGATCGCGCCTGCGCCGACGTCGGACTTGATCGTCGAGGTGTCCTCGGCGGTGAGCGAGATGGTCTTCGCGGTGATGCCGCTCCCGGCGTCGCCGGCGATGAACGCGGCGACGGCGACGGAGATTCGGTTCTCCGCGGCCGCGCCGGCGCCACTGGCCCCGACGCCGGCGACTCCGGCGCCCGCGACGCTCGCCGACCCGGCGACCACGATCGCCGCGATCGTCTGGTGCGAGGTCGCGTGGAGGATGAGGGCGCCAGCCTTGGTCACGTCGGAGCTCTGGACGTACGCCCGCACCTGCACCTGCTCGAGCGTGCGGATCGGGAGCCACTGCGCCGTGTTCGTGAAGTCCTGATCCGAAACCGCGCTCGTCTGCTGCTGCCACTTCGAACCGTCCGTGTAGTCCTCGGTCGAGAAGTTCGGATTCGAGAGTGGGTCCTTGCCGACGTACTGGAAGACCTTGTCGTTGTCGAGCTTCACCCGCTCGCCGGTGTTGATCTTCGCCGGGGTCTGCGACTGGGTATACGTCCAAGAGAACGTGAGGGTCGGGCCGACGTTCTCGTAGATGCGTCCCGTCAGCGGCCCCTCGTCCACCTCGACGGTGGCGCCCTTCGCGACGCTCGCCGGCTTCTCGCTCACCTTGTACGTCGGATCCGAGCCGTCGCCGTCGTCGTAGCCGATCAGGTTGCGCGCGATTGCGACGCCGATCGAGAGCGCGGCGCCGCCGAGACCTCCGCCGCCGACCGCGATCGATGCGGACACGATCGTCGCCACGATCGCCGACGTAGAGGTCGCCGTAATGGTGAGATCGGCGGCGCTGTCGACGTCGTCCGTCGAGGCGATGTACGCGTTCGTCTTCGACAGGATGATGTTCGTCGCGAGGGCGCCGGCGCCGCTCCCAGCGCCGCCGCCGAGGGCGCCGCCGATCGCGACCGACGCGGAAGCCGCGATCGAGATCGCGTCGATCGTCACGGCGTAGACGTCGAACGTCCCCTGAGTGTTCTTGCGGATGACGTACGCACGATCGTTGCCGACGTCGCGCAGGACCCACTCCGCACCCTCGACGAGGTTCGTCACGACGAGCGTGTCCGACAGGTCGAGTGACGGCATCAACGTCTGCACGTCGCTCGGGCTCGCGAGCTCGCCGTCGGGGTGCGTCTTGACCAGCTCGTCGAGCTTTCCGGCGATGCTGGCATCGGTCACGTTGAACAGCGGATCCGCACCGGTGCTCGCTTCGACCTTGATCGACCCGACGCGCGACTTCAGGCGCGCGAGGTTCGACGCGTATGCCGCCACCTCGTTCGCGACCCGGTTGCGGGCGATCGCGACGGCGATCGAGACGGCGATGGCTGCACCCACGCCGGCGGCGACCGAAACGGAGGCGGCGCCGACACTGGCGTGAATCCGCGACGTGTCTGTCGCCATGAGAGTCACGGAATTGGCGTCGACGGTCATCCCCGTCGCGGCCAGCGGGTCGCCCTCGAGGAACGCCTTGACGTGAGTCGTGATCCTGTTGTCCGCGCTCGACCCGACGCCCGTCGCGCCGAACGTGAACGCGCCGCCGGCGACGGCCACGGCGAACCCGAGGACGAGCGCCTCGATCGTCTGGTCCGCGGTGGCGCAAAGCTTGAAATCGCCCGTCGCATCGATCGTCGAACTCTTGACGTACGCCTGGATCTCCGAAGCGCTCTCGTCCAGGTCGCGCGTCCAGCCGATGAGGTTGCGCGACAGCGACACGCCGATCGCCCCGGCGGCCGCCCCCCAGCCGCCCGAAACGGCGACGGCCGCCGCGGCGACGACGGCGCGAATCGTCGAGCTGCTCTTCGCCTTGAGCGCGATGTCGCCTGCCTGCGCTCCCGTTCCCGTCGTCGTGACCGTGCTGTCGATCACGAATGCGTTCGTCCGCGTGAGGATGACGTTCGTCGCGTCGGCCCCTGCCCCACTGATCGCGACGGCGGCGATGGACCCGCCGCTCGCAGCGAGGGAGGCAGCGACCGCGAGGCTCTCGATCGAGGCGGTGCTCTCCGCGGTCAGCCTCACGTCGCCGGCCGTCCCGGTCACGCCGGAGGCGACCTTGCTGATGGAGGCTTCGATCTCGTCGACGATCTCGTTCAGAGCGAGGCTGACGCCGATCGAGAGCGCCCCGCCTCCGGCCCCGCCGAAGCCGGCGGCCAGCGAAGCTCCGAGCGCGAGCGCCTTGATCTTCGACGTGTCGGTCGCGGTGAGCGAGACCGTCTTCGCGGAGACGCCCTTGATCTCGAACGACTGGTCGCCTTCGCCGTCGATCGTCGCCTTGACGTCGACGACGATGGTGTTCGTCGCGCTCGAGCCGGCGCCGCTCGCTGCAACGCCGGCGACGCCGCCGCCGCCGACCGCCGCGGACGCGGCGACGACGAGGGCGCTGATCGTCTGATCTGCCGTCGCCGTCTGCTCGAGGTTGCCCGTTGCCGCCTGCACGGCGGAGGTCTTCACGTAGGCAAGCACCTCGACCGGGTGCCGCGTCCCGTCCGAATCGAGCTTGCCGATCGAGTTCTCGGAGATACCGACGCCGATCGACGCCCCGACGCCGGCGCCTGCGCTCGCGCCGACCGCGAGCGACGCGGCGACGATCGTCGCCGCAATCGAGTTCGTGCTCTTCGCGTGGAGCAGTACGTCAGCGGCGCTCGTGACCGAGCTGTCGAGGATGTACGCCTTCGTCTTGCCGAGGATCGAGTTGCGGGCGAACGCGCCCGCGCCGGCGACTGCGACGCCGGCCGTGCTGCCGTAGGAGACCGCGAAGGACGCCGCGACCGCGACCGAGTCGATGGTCGGGCGCGAGACGACGAAGGTCGTGGTGTCGTCGTCTTCGTCGACGACCCTTGTGATCAGGTAGGTATCGGTCCCGGACGTGAGCTGCCAGATCTCGCCCGGCTTGATCTTCGTCAGCGCCGGCGGTTCGTACTGCCAGTTCGCCGCGTCGGTCGCGTAGGTCTGCGCGCCGAGATCGATCAGGTTCGTCGCGTCGGCCCCTTCGTAGCGGTAGGAGAGGCCGGTCGAGCTGTCGCGGACGACGTCGCCGTTCTTGAGCGGCACCCACAGGCCCACCTTCCAGCGGTTCGTGTCGGTGTAGTCCTCGATGCCGAGGTCGACGCCGAGCTCCTTCGCCGCGTAGAAGACGTAGACGGTGCCGGCGACGCCGCCGTGCGTGTAGCCCGGCTCGACCAGCACCGTGTCGCCGGTGACGAGGTCGCGCTTCCCCAGGAGCGTCGTGAAGACCGGCGGCAGGACCTGCGACGTCGAGTACTTGCCCGCCGTCAGCGGATGCCCGTTGCCGCTGAAGTTCCCCTCGAGCGCCTGGAGGGTGTCGTTGTCGTCCGTGACGTCGCTCGCGTCGCTCGTATCCGTCGCCGAGGCGTCGTCGAGCTTTCTTGCCATCTCAGTCGCCGCCGTGTCGTCGAACTTGTCCGTCATGGAGACGGGCTCGGTGAGGTTGAAGAGCGTGCCGCCCTGCGTCGTCGCCTCGATGAGGACGTTGCCGCTCGTCGTCGTCAGCACGACGCCCTTCGCGAAGGCGGAGACGTCGTTGTTGACCTCGTTGAACGCGATCGTGATGCCGACCGAGATCGAGACGCCCACGGCGCCGATGCCGAAGGCCGCGGCCAGGGAGGCGCCGACTCCGACCGCCTGGATCCGCGACGAGTCGGTTGCGGTGATCTTGAAGCTCTTCGCCTCGACGGACTGCGAGCTGCTGCTCGCGACATACGCCTGCACGAGCGTCGCGATCTTGTTCTCGGTGTAGTCGCCCGCGCCGCTGACGCCGACACCCGTCGTGCCGCCACCGGAGACCGCACCGGCCACGGCGACGACGACCGCCCGGATGGTGGCGTCGGAGGTCGCCTTGATCGAGACGTCGCCGGTGATCGTGAGCGGCGAGTCCTGGACGAATGCCTGGACTTCGGCGGGCGAGTCCTTCGCGCTCACGTGCTCCCAGAGGCTGGTGTCCGCGTAGTTCTGGATGGTCAGGTCGATCGGCTGGTCGCCCGACGTGAACGGGTCGCCATCCGTGATCTTCGGACCGATGTACTCGTACACGTCGCCCGCGAGCGGGCCGCTCTTCACCCGGACCTTGTCACCCTTGTCCAGGCTCGCCACCGGCGCGTGATCCGTTCCGTACGTCGGCGTGACGTCCGTGCCGACCGGATCCCAGCCGATGAAGTTGCGGCCGACGGAGATGCCGATCGCGACGCCGACGCCTGTCGAGGAGCCGCCGCCCACCGCGAGAGAGGCTGCGACCACGGTCGCGATGATCGCGCCCGTCATCGACGCCTCGATGTCCAGGTTGCCCGCCTTCGTCACGTTGCTGCCCTTGACGAAGGCGTTCGTCTTCGTCAGCAGGACGTTCGTCGACTCGGCCCCGGCACCGCCGATGGCGACACCCGCGCCGCCGAGCCCCGCGCCGACCGAGAGGGAGGCCGCGACCGAGATCGCCGTGATCGTCGCGTTCTCTGTCGCCTTGACCGTCACGTCGCCGCCGATGTCGAGCGGCACGTCGGTGATCGACGCCTCGATGGTGTTGTCGATGCGGTTGTGCGCGAGCGCGATGCCGATCGTCACGGACACCGCGTTCGACGATGCGACGGCGACTGCGACCGCTGCTGCACCGGCGCTCGCGGTGATCGTCGACGTGTCCTTGGCCTCCAGCGAGATGCTCGTCGGCTTCACGCCGCCCGCGCCGGCGCCCGTGATGGACGCGCGGATCTCGGACTTGATGACGTTCTCGGTGAAGACGCCCGAGCCGCCGAGGCCGAACCCGCTCTTGCCGCTGGCCGCGATCGCGACGGAGACGGACACGACGACGGCGCTGATCGACTGAGCGGCGGTCGCGGTCGCGGAGAGTGCACCGGAGGAGATCGTCGAGTTCTCGATGTACGCCCGGATCTGTGACGTCTTCGGCTTGCTGTTGCTGTCGTTCGGGACGTTGCCGAACTCGTCGTAGCCGACAAAGTTCCTCGCGACCGCGACGCCGATCGCGGCCGCCGCGCCGCCCGAACTGCCGGCACCGATGCCGAGCGCGGCCGCGACGACGGTCGCGTCGATCGTCGATTGGCTGCGCGAGTCGAGCGTCAGCAGCTGCGCCGCGGTGATCGTGCTGCCGGCGATCGCGACGTTCGCGCGGCTGAGGATGCTGTTGAGCGAGACCGCGCCGCCGCCGGCGATCGAGAGCGCCTTGTCCGACGCCGCCGCGACGGAGAGGCTCGCCGCGACGGAGAGGGCATGGATCGCAGCGTCCTCGTACGCGTGAAGGGTGACGTTGCCGTTCGCGTTCGCCGTGACGCTCGACGCGTCAAGCTCCGCGAGGACGTCGTTCTCGATCGTGTTGATCCCGATTGAGATGCCGACGGCGATCGCGCCCGCGTTCCCGCCCGTCGAGACTCCGACCGCGATGGCGATGCCAATCGCCTTCGCGTCGATCACCGATTGGTCGGTCGCGGAAACCGTCACGTTGCCGGCGACGCCTGTGCGGCCGTTCGCGGTGACCGTGCTCCCGCCCTTGACGCTCGCGTGGATGTCGGTCTTGATCTTGTTCGACGCCCCGACACCCGCCCCGGCGAGCGCGCCGCCGAGCCCCGAGCTCGAACCGGCGCCCGACGCCGTGCCCGCGATCGCAAGGGCGTCGATGGTGGCTGTCGAGAGCGCCTTCACTTCGACGATGCCCGCCGCGGTGACCTTCGAGTTGACGATCTCCGCGATGACGGAGCGCCCTCCGCCGAGGCCGATCTCGTTGAGCGAGACCGAGATGCCGATCGAGGCGGCGGCTGCCGTGCCCTTGCCGAGGCTCGCGGAGAGAGCGATCGCGAAGCCGCCGGTGTCGGAGCGAATGCTCGAGTCGTCGCTCGCGTTGATGGTCACTTCGCCTGCCGTCGCCGTGACGCCCTGAAGTCCGTTGCTGTCCTTGACGTAGGCGTGGATGGAGCCGTCGAGTTGGTTGCGCGCACCCGAGCCCGCTCCGGCGAAGGCGCCGCTCAGGCCGCCCTTGCCCGAGGTGCCGGAGCCGGAGCCCGCGACGCTCAGGGCGAGCGCGTCGATCCGGTAGTCGGACGTCGACGGCGGTGCGCGCGCGGACTTCGCGTTGAGCTCGACGCCTTCGGCCGTCACCGTCGAGTGATCGACGTAGGCGAGGACGTCGCTCGTGATCGTGTTCAGGGCGATTGCCAGGCCGACCGACCCCGAGACCGCGTTTCCGCCGTTCTTCCCCACGGCGATCGCGATCGCGACCCCGCCAGCGTCCGCGTGTATCTCCGACTCGTCCGTCGCGTGGAGGATCGCCATGCCTGCGGTAGCCGTGACGACGCTGTTTCCGGTGATCGCCGCCTCGATCATCTGCTTGATCGTGTTCTCCGTTCCGACGCCCGCGCCGGCGAACGCGCCCGTGGTGCCCCCGCCGACGCCGCTGGCCCCGGCCGCGGCCGCGGCGCCGCCGACCGCGAGCGCGAAGATCGTCGAGTCGGAGAGCGCGGTCAGCGTCACGTCGTTGTGCGCCGTGACGACGGAGTTGTCGATCGTCGCGCTCGTCGTCCGGCGCCCGCTGCTGTCCAGGCCGATGTCGTTGAGGACGACGGCCACGCCCGCCGCCACGGCCGCGGTCGAGCCCGTGCCCTGGCTTTTGAGACCGAGGGCGAAGGCGACTGTGCCGGCGATCCCCACGACGTCGACGGAGTCGGTGGCCGTCAGGGCGACCGAGCCGGTCGAGCTCGTGACGTGCTTCGAGCCGCCGCTGTCGCTGATCTTGCTGGTAATCGTCCCGTCGACGTCGTTCACCGCCGCGGAGCCCGCGCCCGCGAGCGCGCCGGTAGCGCCGGAGCCGCGTGCGACAGAGACCGCGACGCCGATCCCTAGGGCGGAGACGTTACCCGAGTCCTCGGCTTTGACCCTGGCATCGCCGTCCGCCGCGACCGTCGATCCCACGATGGACGCCGCGGTCGTGTTCTTGACCCTGTTGAGCGCGATGCCGACGCCGATGGCGAGCGCGCCGCTCGAGGTGTTGAACCCCTTCGACGCGGCGTACGCGACCGCGATGCCGAACGCGTCGGAGCGCAGGAGCAGCGCGAGCGCAGTTGCGAGCAGCGCGACCACGCCGCCGAGCGAATGGACCGAACTGCCCGCGGAGATGACCGCCATCGTCGACTTCGTCACGACGTTCGATGCGTATGCGCCTGCCGCTGCGCCGGCGAGCGCGTTGCCGGACGTCGGACCGCTCTGGGCGGAGGAGACGGAGCCTCCGATCGCGAGGGCGTGGTGCTTTCCGTCTGCGGAAGCGGTCAGGTTGATGTCCCCGTCCGCCGTGACGGCCGAGTTCTCGATCGACGCCAGCACCTTGTCGACGGACGCACCGAGTGTGTTGAGCGCGACCGAGACGCCGATCGACAGCGAGCGCGACGGCTTCCGGAAGCCGCTCGGCTGGGACCAGGCCACCGAGACAGCGCCTGCCTGTGCGTACGTCTGCGTCGAGTCCGTCGCCTCGAGAGTCACCTTGCCGTCGGTGGAGGCCACGCCGCGCACGTCGTCGAGGTCCGTGTTGTTGCTGTCCCTGACGAATGCCTCGGTGTCGCTGTTCACGTTGTTCGTCGAGGCGGCGCCGGCGAGCGCGACGCTGTTGACGTTCCCGCGCGCCAGTGAGCCGCCGATCGAGAAGGCCTCGATAATCGTCTTGTTCGTTGCCTTGATCGCGACGTCGCCGCCTGCGTGGATCGTCGCGTGGTAGACGTAGGCCTTCGTCGTGTCGGTGACCGTGTTGTTCGCGAGGGCGAACGCCAGCGCGAACGCGGTCTCGGCGTCCGACTTCTTGTCGTTCGACGCCGAGGCGCCGGCGACGGTGATCGCCCCGATGAAGCCACTGTTCGCTGCCGTCACCTCGAGAGTGCCTTCGACGGTGAAGGGGCCGCCTTCGGAGAGCGACGAGTCGTCCTCCGCGTTCCCGATGTACGCCCGCGTCACCCTCGACACCTGGTTCCACCCGATGGATGCGCCGATGCCCACCTTCCCCCCACGCGTGAGCGAGCCCGCGACGGTGACGAGGTTGGTCGTGTCCGTCGCCTTGATCGCGGCCTCGCCTTCGACCTCGATCTCTGCGCGTCCGCCGACACTCGCCGTCGTGTGGTCGTCGACGCTGTTGAAGATCCCCACGCCCGTGAAGCCGTAGTCCTTCGCCTGGCCGCCGGACGCGCCGACGGCGACGCCGAGCACGCCGTTCGTCGCGGTCACCTCGAGCCCGTCGCCGAAGAGCTTGACGCCGTCCTCGATCTGCGCGGAGACGTTGTTCGTGTAGAGGTAGACGAGCCCGGTCGCGCCGACGGCGCCCTTCGTCTTGTCGCCGCCGACACCCTGGGCGCTGAAGTCCTTGATCCGCTTTCCCGGTCTCCTTCAGCGACCAGGTCTTGAAGTCGGTGGTCGTGCCGAGGAGACCCGTGCCGGGCGTCTGGAAGTTGCCGCCGAGGCCGTTGGTGTCGTTCTCGCTCTCCGCTTCGACGACGACCTCCTGCTCGCCGCCCCGGAACGTCTCGTCCTGGTTGATCTTCGCGCCGTCCTTGATCGTCGCCGTCGCGCGATGCTCGAGGATCGCGACCGCCACGGACGCCGCGATCGACGCCTTCCTCTGCCCACGGCGACCGCCTGGCTCCAGATCTCGACGAGGTTGTTGTCGAGGCCGAAGTTGCCGTCGAGATACGTGGTGAGCGTGCGGACGAAGCCCATGATCGCGCCGATTGCGAGCGTGGTCTCCTCCCAGCGCGACGTGGTGCGGTAGTCCTCTTGCCCGAGGTCGACCTGCGCGCCGTCGGGGCCGATGTACTTGTAGACGCTTCCGGCCTCGCCGCCGCCGGCATAGCCGTCCTCGAGCTCCACGGTGTCTCCCGCGTTCAGCACCTGCGTCCCGCCGTCGGTCTTGTACTTCGCCTCGAGACCCTCGGTGAACGGCGTGACGAGGTTCCTGCCGAACGCACCCTCGAACTCGTTGATCGCCTTGCCGACGACGGACAGCTTCCCCCCGGCGTCGACCGTGGCGTTGCCTGCGATCCACGCGTCGCTGTGGTTGTGGTACTGGCCGACCGAGACTGCGATGGAGACGCCGAAGTTCACGGGACCGCCCGTGACCGTCATCGCTCCGTCGGCCGTCTTGTTCTCGTGCGGGTTGTACTCGGCCGCCGCGGCCGATGTGACGTCGGGGCGGTTCGAGATGCTCGAAAGGACGGAGATGAACCCGACGGCGCTGACCTTCGCCGGATGCGCCGCAACGCCGTCGCCGATGACGGCCGAGACGTTGTTCGTGTCCTGGACCCAGGCGAAGCCGACGGCGCCCTGGAAGCTCTTCCGCTCGATCTGCGTCGGCGGCTTCTTCGGCGTCGGCTTGGGCGTCTTCGTTCCCTTGATCTTGTCCTTGATGAAGGTGACGAGCTTGGTGATGCCGTTGACGACGGCGTCCTTCACCTTGAGCACGCGCGGAGTGATGAACTTCGCCGTGATGCCGCTCTTCAGGTCGTCGAGGAAGTTGTCCGTGCTCGACCTGCCGACGATGGTGGTGGCCGCGACGCCCGTGACGAGGCTGGGGATAGCGAACGTCCGGAAGGCGTTGACCGCGGCCTTGCTCTGCTTCGCGGTCACGTTCAGGTTCCGCCCCACGGTCGCCGTGCCGTCGAGCTCGGCCGTCGTGTTCCCGACCTCGATGCTGACCGCGACCGCGACCCCGAGGACGCCGGACGGATCGACTGCGACGCGACCCCACGTGGCGTTGCGATCGATCGTCTCCGCCTGGATGAAGAGGTCGCGCCCGACGGTCAGTGTCGCGTCCGGGCCGACGATCGCGCTCGACGTCGAGTCGAGGACGCTGAGCGCGATGCCGAATGCGCTCCGGATCCCCGTGATCGTTCCGTTGTTCGTGTCGGCGCCCGCATTGATCGTGTGATCGGCCGTCGACTGGAACGTGAGGTCGCCGGTGGTCGTGATCGAGGCGTTCGCAACGTTGATCTCGGCCTCGGTCTTCCCCCATGCGATCGCGAAGGCGAAGTTCAGCCCGATGGGCTTCGACGAGATCGCGATCGTCGCCTTCGTCTTGACCGACACGGTGTCGCCCGAGATCACCGTCGGCGTCGTCGACGACGTTCCCAGATCCACGTGCGCCGTGGCGCGGGCGTAGGCCACGCCCGCGATCACCGATAGCGAGTCGACGACGCCGAGGATGCCGCCGATGCCGGCTGCGATCGTGTCGAGCGACACCAGGTCGAACAGCGATCCTTCGCCGAAGTCTCCGTCGCGAAGGAGGTCCGCCGAGTCGGCCTCGGCGAGGATCTCGATGTCGCCGCCGCGGATCGTCGCGGCGCCGATCTTGACGTCGACGTCGAGCAGGTCGACATTCGCGAAGCCCGCTGCGGTGAACTGACCGCCCTCTGCGGCGGTGATCGTGATCTTCCCCGACTTCGTCCCCGTCCCGGTGATCAGCGTGCGCGAGTCGAGCACCGAGCCGCCGTCGATCAAGATGTGCTTGCCGATGATCTTGATGTCGCCGCCGTTCCCCGTGTTCGACGACGTGTCGAGCGTGTGCCCGACGATGTTCACGGTCCCGGCCTCGAGGGTGACGTTGCGGCCGTGGGCGATGATGTCGCTCGCGACGTCGAGCACCTCGTCGCTCGAGTGGCGGATATCGAGCACCGAATTCGTCTTCCGCAGCACGTAGTCGGCGTCCGCGGTCGTGCCGCCGCTGAGGTTCACCCACCAGACGTCTGACTGCTGCACGGTCGAGCCGAGCCCCTCGATCACGATCTCGGCCGGCCTCGTCCCGACGTCCACGCTCACCTGGTGCGGGGTGTCCGCGGCGGACGTCGGCGCGGTGAGGCCGGCGATGTCGATCAGATACTCGACGTCTCCGGAGCCGGTGGTCGGCCCCTTCAACGTGTCGAGGCCGCCGCCGGTGGCGAGGACGACGGGTCCGCCGAACGCAGCCGCGTCGAGTGTGTTCACGCTCGGGCCGCCGGTCAGTTCCGCGGCCTCGATCGAGTCGAACGTGTCGGACTCCGCGCCGATCGTGAGCGTCGTCGCGCCGAGCGTCATGTTCGCGTCGCGCTGCTCGACGAAGGTGTCGAACCCGCCGCCGCCGTGGACGGTGTCATTGCCGGCGCCGCCGAGGATCCGATCGCTCCCGGGGCTGCCGGTGATCGTGTCGTTTCCGGCGCGGCCGTCGAGGACCGTGGTCGCGATCGCGATCGGCGAGCCGGTGAGCGTCGCGGGCGTCCCGGCGGGCGCGGTTCCGATGATTCCCAGGCTCAGGCCCGCCGCCGACGCGTTCAATGCGGCGATCGAGAGCGTGTTGCTGCCGCTGCCCGAATCGCTGACCACGATCTTCGTTCCATCCGCGTTGAGCACGGCAGTCAGCCGCGTGCTGGCCTGGTTGAACGCGTCGAAGACCTCCTGGAGCGTGAACGCGCTGCTCAGGTCGATATAGATCTTCGTCAGGTCGGTGAGCGTCACGACGATGTCGCTCGCCGCGTCCGTGATCCTCCGACCCTGGAGCGTTTGGCCCTGGCCGGTGCCGAGCAGGCCGAGGTCGCTCGCGACCGTCGACCCGGCCACCGCGGTCACCGCGAGGTCGCCGCTTCCGGCGTTGGTGGCCTTGAGGACGATCGCCATACCGCTCGCATCGAGCATGGCCGTGACGGTCGGCGCGGCGGTGTGGATCGCATTGAGCACGTCCGCGACGGTGACTGCGGCTCCGAGGTCGACCGGCGTCACTATGCCGCTCGGGAGCACGATGTTGAAGTCGGCGCCCGTGACGAGGTGGACGCCGGCGCCGCCGTTCAACACCGAGAGCGGCGTCGTTGCCTCGAGGCCCGTGAGGTTGACCGCCAGCCCGTCGGTCGTACCGATCCCGGCGCCACCGTTGAACTCGTGCACGTTCGTGTTGTTGCTGAGCCCGGTAAAGGCGGAGACGTCGATCGCGTTCACTCCGTCGCCGCCGGTGAGCTCTGCGTTCTCGAAGCCGTGAGATCGTGTCGTTCTCGCTCGGGGTGGTGAGCGTCGTGTTCGTCAGCGTGAAGTCCGTGTCGCGCGACTCGACGAGCGTGTCGACGCCGTCACCACCGTCGATCGCGTCGGAGCCGGCGCCGCCCGTCATGCGGTCGTCGCCCGAGCCTCCGCTCAGCGTGTCGTTGCCCGAGGTGCCGGCAATCCTGTCGTCGCCGGGCCCGCCGCGGAACGAGACCGAGACCGCGGCGCCGGTGAAGCCGGACGCGTCGAGGACGTCGTCGCCGATCGTCCCGTCGATGTCCGCCTTCTGGATGTTGGAGAGGACGTTCAGCAGGACCGAGCCCTGCGTCGTGACGGTCGCCGACACCCCGCCGCCCGCGAGGTCGACGGACGCGGCCGTGATGTCGGGCTGGTCGATGCCCGCGTCTCGGCCGACGAACGTGATCACCCAGGGGGCGCCGGGCGCCGACTGGGCGACGCTGACGTCTCCCTGGTCGAGCGCCTTCAGCAGGACGAGCGCAGCGTGCACGTCGTTGGCGTTCGCGCCGTAGGGGATCGGCTCCGTCGTCTGGCCGTCGAAGGTGAGCGTGAACGTGCCGCCGGTCACGGTTCCGGTGAGCGCGACCGTCGCGACCTCGCTCGTCCCCTCCGCGAGGTCGAGCGTCGCGCCCGAGGGCGTCCCGAGCAGGATCGCGCGCGGCCCCACCTCGACGACTGTGTTCGTGCCGCCGCCGCCGTCGATCGTGTCGAGGCCCGCGCCGCCGGTGATGAAGTCGTCGCCGGCGCCGCCTTTGAGGACGTCGTTGCCGGCGTCACCGTCGAGCGTGACGGAGCCGAGCGTGAACGCGGACGCGTCGATCGTGTTCGCGCTAACGCCGCCTGTCAGGACCGCCTGCTCGATGCCGCTGAGCGCGGCGACCTCGCCGGCCCCGTACGTGAGGCTCGTGTTCGTGAGCGTGAAGTTCGTGTCGCGCGTCGCGACCACCGTGTCCGTGCCGAGCCCGCCGGTGATCGTGTCGTTGCCGCCGCCGCCGATCAGTGTGTCGTCGCCGCTCCCCCCGACGAGAACGTCTGGATCGAGGCGGCCGTCGAGGCGGAGCGTGCCCGCGCCGACGATCGACGTGCCCGTGATCGTCCCGCCGACGCCCACCGCGGTGATGCCGAGGTCGGTCGCCGCGAACGAGCCGTTGATGGAGACCGCGCTGAGCGTGCCGGCGCCGCCCGACGTGTCCGTGAGGACGAGCCCCGTGCCGCTCGAATTGATCCGCGCCAAGAAGTTCGGACTCTCGAAGTTGAGCGCCTGAAGGACGTCCGCGAGCGTCGTCATGCGGCTCAGGTCGAACTCGAGCCGCGTCCCGTCGCCGAGCGTGACCCGTAGGTCCGCCGAGACGTCGCTGATCGCGAGGCCCGTGACGACGGTGCCTGCGGCCTCGCGCAGGATGCCGAGGTCGGCCGCCGCCGTCGACCCGTTGAGCGGGAGCACCTTCATCCCGCCCTCTCCCTCGACCGCGTCTTCGAGCAGGAGCGAGTTCAGCGTGTCCGCGTCGATCTCGATGGTCAGGCGGCCCGGCGCGACGGCTTCGGCCGCCGCGTGGATCGCGTCCAGGACCTGCTGCAGCGTCGTCATCGAGGCCGTCAGGTCGACGTCGATCGTCGTGCCGTCGGTCAGCGTGATCCGGAAGTCGTTGCCGGACACGACGTGCACACCGTCGCCCTCGTTGAGCGTCGAGAGCAGCGTCGCGCCGGTGAGGTCGATCTGATCGGCGTTCGTGCGGCGGACGCCGGTGCCGTTGTTCAGGAGGTCGAGCTTGACCGTCGAGCCGCCGTCGAGCGTCACGCTGCCGGTGAAGGCGCCCGCATCGAGGGTGTTCGCGCTCGCGCCGCCGGTCAGCGTGGCGAACTCGATGCTCGTGAGCGTGTCGACCTCGCTGCCGGAGATGCCCGCACCCGTTGCGGTGAGCGTCGTGTCGGTGAGCGTGTAATTCACGTCGCGCGACTCGATCAAGGTGTCGGTGCCGCCGCCGCCGTCGATCGTGTCCGCGCCCTTGCCGCCGGAGAGCTGGTCGTTGCCTTCGCCGCCGTCGAGGACGTTGTCGCGGTCGTTGCCGACGATCGTGTCGTCGAACGCCGAGCCGGTCACGTCGTCGAAGCCCGACAGCAGCTGGAAGTCCGTCGACGTCCCTCCGGAGAGATCGACGACGACCGCGCGGTCCGAGAGCGAGAAGTCGAGCGTGTTCACGCCCGTCCCCCCGAGGATGACCTCGATGTTGTCGAACGTGAGGTTGTTCGTGCCGTCGCCGAACGTGAACGCGCCGTCGTCCTTCTCAGCGACCGTGACATCCGACGTGACGGCCGTGAAGTCGATCGTGTCGATGCCGTCCCCCTCGTTGCCCTCCGTGATCGTGTCGTCACCCCAGCCATTTGCCAGGACGTACGTGTCGTCGCCGAGGTCACCGTCGAGCTCGTCGTTGCCGGCTCCGGGGGTGATGACGTTGTTCGCCTCGTTGCCCGTGATCGTGTCGTCGCCCGGCGTCCCGACGACGTTCTCGAAGTCGTTGACGGACGAGAGCGTCAGCTTGAGATCCGCGTCGACCGACTGCTCGTCGGTCGTGGCGAGGTTGATCGTGACTCCCGAACGCGCGGACAGGTCGATCGTGTCGACGCCGCCGTCCGTCTCGTCGAGGAAGGAGCTGCCCTTCGCGGCGGCGCCGAAGACATAGGTGTCGTTGCCCTCACGGCCGTCGAGGATCGCCGAGCCCGTGAAGCTGCCGATCGTGAAGATGTTGGCGCCCGCGCCGGCGGTGAGGTTCGCCGCCTCGACGCTGGAGAGGTGGATCACGTCGCTCCCGACGGTGAGCTGCGAGTCGCTCAGGAACATGTTCGCGTCGCGGGTCGCGACGATGGTGTCGGTGCCAGCGCCCCCGCTGAACGTGTAGGTGCCGGCCGACGACTTCGCGACGAAGTTCACGGTGTCGTCGCCGGTGCCGCCGTTGATGGTCACGCTGCCGGTGAACGCGGTGTCGAGCGCCTGGATCGTCACCGTGTTCGTTCCGGTGCCGAGGTTGATGGTGAGGCTCGTGATCGTGTCGGCGCCGGTGATCACATTCGTCTCGCCGCCGCCGTTGAAGTCGACGGAGAACGTCTTGTCCGACGCAGTCCCCGTTTCCTCGATGACGATCGTCGCGTCGTTCGGAGCGTCGAGTGAAACATCGGTCGTGCCGGTGATCGTCACGGGCTCCATGCCCGCATAGGTGATGACGTCGCCGCCGCGAGCGATCCTTCCTGACTGCGGCCCCGTGATGCTCGACCTGACGGAGGCGCCGCCGCCCGCGACCTCGATCGTGTCGTAGCCGCCGGCGCCGCCATCCACCGTGCCGGCCAATGTGCCGGCGGCGGCGAAGACGAATGTGTCCTTGTTGTTCGGCGCGCCCGCAAGGCTCTCGACGCCTGTGAACGACAGTGCACCGACGTTGCCCGTGCCCGGACCGTCGATCGTCCACCTGCTGTCTGCGGCCGGCCCATGAATCGTGTCGGAGCCGGCGCCGCCGTTGAAGGCGATCAGGATGCCGAGAGCTGCGACAGCGTCTTCGAGCGAGAGGCTGTCGGCGACGTCGGTGCCGGTGATCGTCAGGCTCTGTACGGAGCCGACCGGGCGGCTGGTCGCGACACCGTCGATCGTGACGACGAGGTCGCCTCCCTCGACCGCCAGCGTGATCAGGTGCTGCGCCGCTCCGGGCTGCTGCGCTCCGACGAAGATCGTCCATGGCGAGCTCGAGGCTGCCGCGCTGAACGAGGCGCCGCCGGTCGTCGAGTCTGACGCCGGCGCCTCCTCCACCGAGGCCGCGCTTGCAGAGCTAGCGTCGCTTGACGTCGCGGGCGGCGACGGGCCGCTGCCGGGGATCGCTGCCGGATCGAGACTTGGGAGCGTCGCGCTCTCGGGCGTCGGGCCTTCGTCCGATGACGTCGTCTCGAAGCCCGTGGACGAGCCTTCGGTTGCGCTCTGGACGTTGCCGCCGCCGCTCGCGGCAGTCGCGCCTGCGGCGTCCGCGAGTTGGGAGCCGTCGCTCGTGTCTGCCGGGGCCGCGGCAACCGCGCCTTCGGGTGCGTCCGTGACCGAGACGGTAGAAACGTCGGCCGTCCCGACGGCGAGGGTGCCGCTCGTCGTAGTCGCGGTCTCCGTCACCGTGGACTCGGACGTGGTGGATGCGAGCGTAAGTGTTGTCGTCGCCGGCGCCGTCTCGGTCGAGACGACTGCGCTCTCCTCCGCGCCGGCGGACTCGACGACCGCAGCCGGGGACGCCGCGACAGCCGTCGCGCAGATGTCCGCCGCGCCGGCAGCCGAGATGGCGCCCGGAGCATCCGGCGCGGCCCGTGCCGCCGCCTCGGCGTTCAGCGGCGCACCTGCCACCGCCTGCGCGGCGGAGCCACCACCCGCAACACCCGCCGGCGCGCCGGCAGAGATGCTCTCGACGCCCGCGTAGCGGAACCAGATGCCGTTGGCCTGCGCGGCGCCGACCGTGAAAGCCGTGCCGTCGGGTAACACGATCGTGTCGGAACCTCCGGCGCCGCCGTCGACGGATCCGCTCACGGAGCCGCCGGGCGCGAAGAGGAAGGTGTCGCTGTTGCCCGCCGCGCCCTGGAGGTTCTCGACGTTCGTGAACGTGACGCCGGCGACCGTACCGCTGTCGGCGCCGGTCACGCTCCACGTCGCGTCGCTCTTCGGGCCGACGATGGTGTCGCTGCCCGCGCGGCCGTCGAACGTGACGGACATCGGGACGGTGCTCGTGGTCGCGATGTCGATCGCGATGACGTCGTCCTGGTCGCTTCCGTCGATCTCGATGGACGTGACATCGACGAGCGTGATCTCGTCCGCGGCACCGGTCTCCGACTCGACGAGTGTCGCGCTGCCGGAGTCGACGCGAAGGCTGTGGTTCCAGCTCTTGCCCGCCTGCGGCGATGCCTTTGCCTTGCCGCCGTCGACGATCCACACCGTCGCCGGCGCCGTCGGCTTGACCGCCGCCGCGGCCGCCGGAGTTGCCTGCGGCTCGGCGGTCGCGGTCGGCACGGCGGGAGCCGCGTCGCTCGTGGTCGTCGTCGTCGTTGCGGATGCAGCGGGAGCCGCATCGGTCGTGGTCGTCGCCGCTGCGGCATCCGGAGCGGTCGTCGTCGGCGCGCTCGCGTCGGCGCTCGTCGTCGTAGACGGCGCGGCCGGCGGGTTGGAACTGGCGACGCGGCGGAAGCCTTGTGTGTACGTCGGGGTGTCGGTCGTCGTGGTAGTCGGCGTCGCGGTGTCGGCGTCGCGGTCGGCGTCGTCGTGGTCGACGGCGAGGTCGCGGCCGGAGTCGCAGCGGGTGTGTCGGTGGCCGCCGTCGCGGCATCCGTCGTCGTCGCGTTCTCGTTCGGATCGACCATGTCCGCGGGGACGGTTCCGACGGTGTCGTCGATCGTTCCCTCGTCGACCGCGACGACCGGATCTGCGGCCGCGGACGGAACCCCGCCGGTCGTGTCCTCGGTCACCGTGGCGCCTGCGAACGGATCCTTCTTCTCCGTCGCCTTGGTCGCCGGCGCGGCCGCGGTCGCCGGGACCACCGAGTACGAATCCTTCACGACCGGCACCTGCACCTTGCGAGCGACGGTCTTCGTGTTCCGCTTCGTCGTGGCCGGCGCCGGCACGCGATGAACGACCCGGTGCACGACGCGTCGCGTCGTCGGCGCAGGCGTTGCGCTGACGGGCGGCGTCGTCGGCGGCGCATGGAGCTTAGGAACGGCGAGCGTCGGGAGCTCGACCGTCGGCAGCGAAAGCGCAGGCAGTTGCACCACACGTGCGCGGCTTACGGCCGGCGTGCGGATCGCGAGCGCGATCGGTCCGACGTAGGCGGCGCCGAACGCCGCGAGGCCGACCGCTGCGAGCCACAGCCGGATCGAGCGCGAGCGCAGCGCGAGCAGGCTGAATAGCTCGGGTTGTTCGAGTGCGACTGCACGTGCACCCAACCGCAGACCCTGCCCCTCTCCTCAACGTACTTGCGCGGACTTGCGCGGACTTGCTCAGACTTGCGCGGACTAGTCGACCCTTTCATAAGCCTTCCGTTACTTGCAATGGGCCGGACGGCCTATTGACTTCAGGCCGCGAAAGGAGTACCCGCTCAGCGGGGGCCGACGACGGGTCGAACCGCGACCCGGCGCGAAGCACGCGTCCAGCGCGCTTGCCCTGCGCCAGGACGCGGCCGCGTTTGGCCGCAGACGACCGCGTAAAGCGCACGCGCCGACGCGACAGCGGTTCGCAGCGAGTGCGCGCTTTGCGGACCCAGCCGCTTGCCGACAAGTCTCGGAACCGCGCCTCCTCACCACGCGCGGCTCGAAGTCGATCGCCTGTCCCGTCTTCCCGATCGTGAACGTGCGTGACACGGCGGCGCGGCGTTGAAGTTCGCGTCCCCTGGTTGCGACGGGGTCACGGTGCAAGAACCCGCGCCGGTGATGTGCACGGTGACGCCGCCGACCGTGCAGCTGCCCGTCGCGCTGAAGGTCACGTCGAGACCCGACGAAGTGAACGCGCCGACGTTGAGTTCGGAGCGCCGAACGTCGAGTTCTTGTGGCGTCTCCCGCCTGGTCGTAGCGCACGACGCACGTTCCCGTTCCGCTAGCCATCTTGAAGCGGCTGCCGGCGTTGGTGCACGGCTCGCTCGCGGAGTACGTCACCGGCAACCCTGACGTGCTGTCCGCCACGACCGTGAACGCGGTGTTGTACGTCGCCGTCGCCGGAGCGTGCGTCTCGGCCGACGATCGTCTTCGGCGTCGTCCCGCCGCGGACGGGCGCGCGAAAAAATTTCTCGCTCGCTGCGGATTTTCGCCCACGCGCCCCCTTGATCGGACATGCGCCGACTCAATAGGTTCCCCCTTGCACCGAGCACGGGACGCGAGTAGGTCGAAGTCGTCTCCGAAGGCCGTACGCGGAAGCCGCAAGGCCGAGAGCGGAAAGTCAGTGGGGACGGTGGACGAAAGCGTTACCGGCTCGGTGAATCCTTTTTACGGTCGAAACAGGAGTCTCGACGAGACGCGAGGTCGTCCCGGCAGGTTGTTGAGAGATCTGCACGCAGGGTCGCCGCGAAAAGCTGCCGGAACCTGTGCGAAAACACACGCGTGTTCAATAACTGAACACCAGCTTGACCCATCTGGCCCTTGGCAACGAGCCGAAAGGCCAGCACAGTGAGGGAGGCGACCGGATGCGGCACCCGGTTTGCGGCCAACCCACTCTTCAGGAGGCTCCAATCTCGTCGATCGCCGATCTCTCCGGACGGGCAGCAGACGCAGCCGCGGCACAGGTCCGCGCGCTCTCGCTCGTCCCGCAGACGGCACCGGAGGCCGCGCCCGCCCCGAGCCGACTCGCTCAGGTCGAGGCAGCGTTCGGCGTCTTCGACGATCACCTCGAGTCCGCGACGGCGATCGCCGCGGCGAGCGACCGGGCGCGCACCCTCTGTGAGGCCGGCGGCGACGGCGTCGAGGCGGAGACCTCCGCCGCGCTCGCGTTCGCAGCGGAAGCCCTGACGGGCGTCATGCTGCAGCGCGCGTGGTCGACCGAGACAGTCGCAGAGACCGTCGCGCACGTCGCGCTCATCCTCGACATCCCGCGCGACACCGTCGCCCTCGAGCTCTTCGTCCGCGCGGCGTCGAGCCCGCGGCTGCTCGACCTGCCGCCGCTCTTGACGGTCGAGCTGCAGCTCCGGCTGCTGCTCGCGCTGTCACCCGTCACAGAGGTCTCCCTCTGGGCGGACGAGACGGACCGGCAGCTCCGTTGCGTCAGCCATGCGGGAGATGCTCCGCCGACTCGCCGCGTGCGCGCGATGGTGCGCCCGATCCTGGACGGCACGGCAGAGGAAGCGGCCACCCAACGCAACTGGATTCACGGCATGCCGGTGCTGCGCTGGCAGCAGCCGTACGCCGCGCTGATCGGACGCGCGCAGCCGAACGACGGCGTTCGCGCTCGCGCGTTCCTGCAGGAGGCCGCGCGGTGCCTCGGCCCCGCGCTCGAGCGCGAGATGCTGCTCGAGCGCAGCGCCGAGCGCGAGCGGACGCTCGCCGAGGCGAGCGAGCGCCAGCTCATGCGACTCGGCTTCGATCTCCACGACGGCCCGCTCCAGGATCTCGCCGTGCTCGCCATGGACGTGCACACCGCGCGCGCCGAGATCGGCAAGCGCGTCCCGGCCCGCTCGCGCAAGCTCGTCAGCGGCCGACTCGACGACATCCACGCGCAGATCAACACGCTCGAGCAGTCGCTGCGCGAGGTCGCGCGCTCGCTCCAGCCGATGAGCGTCCTCGAGCGCCCGCTCGCCGAGGTGCTGCGCGGCGAGGTCGACAAGTTCGAGCACCGCGGCTCGACGCGCGTGACGCTCGAGCTCGGCGGCGAGCTCGAAGGCCTCACCGCGTCACAGCGCATCACGATCTACCGCGTCGTGCAGGAAGGCCTGTCGAACGTCCGCGACCACTCCGAGGCGACGGACGTGCGCGTCACCGTCGACGGCAGGCGCGGGCAGATCAACGTCCAGATCGAGGACAACGGCAAGGGCTTCCACGTCGAGCCGACGATGATTCGCGCCGCGAAGAACGGCCGCCTCGGGCTCGTCGGCATCGGCGAGCGCGTCCGGCTGCTCGGCGGCCAGTTCGACGTCCGCAGCCGCGTCGGCGGGCCGACGGTGCTCAGCGTGACGCTGCTGCGCTGGCGTCCGCCGACCGACTAGCGGACTTCACGCCTCGGCTTCCTCGAGGGCGCGTACTGCGGCCGCGCGGTCCTTCGCGTTGAGCTTGTTGACGGCGAGCCCGAGGTGGCGACGGACCGTCACGCGGCGAGATGTGCAGCCGCTCCGCGATCTCGGCCGGTCGAGAGACCGCGCCGCAGCAGCTCGAGCACCTCGGACTGGCGCCGCGTCAGCTCCACGGCCGGGCGGCCCGGAACCTGCACGCGCCGCCGTAGCCCGCGCGCGCGAAACTCGTCGGCGAGCGCGCCGAGCAGCTCGCGCGGGATCGCCGGCTCGCCGCGCCGGACCGCCTGGAGCGCGCGGCCGATGCCCGCCGGCGCCGCCGCTCTCGAGGATGTAGCCCGACGCACCGGCGCGAAGCGCGTCGATCAACTCGTCCGCATCCGCGCGCTCGACGAGGAGGACGGCGGCCGTCGCACGGTGCAGCGCGCCTTGACCAGCGCCAGCGCCGCGACGCCTTCCTCGGCCTCGCCGCCGTGAACGACGCAGATGTCCGGACGCACGCGGATCGCAGCCGCCGCGGCGGTCACGCCGTCGGCCGCCTCCGCCGTCACGACGAAGCCGCTCGCCTCGAGCAGCGCGCGGATCCCGGCGCGAACGCCGGGCGTCGGCGCGACGACGAGCGCACGCGCCTCGCGCCCCTCGGGCTCGTCCCTGGAACGGGGGATGGCGTGAGCCGACACCTCGTCTAGGCTTCCGCCGGTATGCGCGTCCTGATCGCCGACGACCATCCGCTCATTCTCGCGGGAATCAAGTCCGCGCTCGAAGACGCGCACGGACTTCGAGGTCGTCGCGGAGACGAACAACGGCGCCCAGGTGCTGCCGCTCGTCTCGCAGACGAACCCCGACCTCGCGCTCCTCGACATGCGGATGCCCGGCATGGACGGGCTCACGTGCCTCGAGCGGATCCGCAAGCGCCACCCCGAGGTGAAGGTCGTGATCCTGTCGGTGTCGACGGATCCCGGGGTCATCCAGGACGTCCTCAACCGCGGCGCGAGCGCCTACATCGTCAAGAGCGTGAACCCGGCCGACGTGCCGTCCGCGCTGCGCCAGGCCGTCGAGGGCTCCGTCTTCAGCGCGATCGGCCTACCCGAGACGCAGGTCGTGGACGACGCCGCGAAGGCCGCGGGCCTGACCGAGCGCGAGACGGCGATCCTGAAGGCGCTGGCGCGAGGCCTGTCGAACGACGCGATCGGCAAGGAGCTCTGGGTCGCCGAGCAGACGGTGAAGTTCCACCTGACGAACATCTACCGCAAGCTCGGCGTGTCGAACCGCACCGAGGCGACGCGCTACGCCTACGAGAACGGGCTCGTGGATCACTCGCTGCGCGATCACCGCTGACGCTTCGCTAGGTGTAGTTCCCAAGGAGGTCGTTCAACCTTAACGCGGGCGGTTGGTGGGCTGAGGCCGCCGTGGGGTCGTCGGTAGTTGTAGCGGTCGACGTAGGCGGTGAGCGCCGCGGCGCGTCGGGCTGCGCGACCGTAGATGCGCGCGTTGGCCCACTCGTTGACCAGCGTCTGGATTTGCCTCCGCTTTGCCGTTGGTGGGTGGCCGTCCCGGCTTGATCGCAAAGGTGCTTCAGTCCGAGCGAGCGGAGCGCAGCGCCGTAGGCGTGTGCGATCTGACAAGGAGCCGTTGTCGGTCATCACGGAGCGGACGGTGATGCCGCGGGCGGCGTACCAGGCGACGGCGCCGAGAAAGGCGATCGCGCACGCTGCGGTGAGATATCGAGCACGTCGGCGTGAGCGAGCCAGCTGTAGTCGTTAACCCGCGCGATTCAGCCACTTCGCGGCCATGCGTCCAGGGCTCCTCGAGCACTCGCCGACAGATCAAACGACGGCTGCTCGGACGTGTCCGATGGGAGCTTCATCCGGTGCCTCCTCAGGGACTGGGTGCCTCGACACCACCAGCCTCCGAGGAGGCCCGATGAACAAGGTCGTTAGGAACTACACCTGGGAAGTACAGACGCGCTTCGACCGCCGCGGAAGCGCCAAATGCACGCGGCAACGAGGTGGATGGCGGCGCGTACTCCCAGCACCACGCCGGAAACCTCGCGCGTCTTCCGCACGAGGCTGATCAGGAACCGCGCGAGCGACTCGGGCACATATCTCTCGTCGACGGTCGTTCAAAGGAGCAGGAAGCGGCTTTTCGGAGACGAGCCAGCGCGTCCCCGAGCATGTCCGGCGAGACGCCGCGATGCGGGATCAAGAGCATCTTGATCTCGTCCTGCTTCGATGCGTATTCGAGCACGACCTTCACGAAGAAGCGGTCGAGCTGACTCCGGCAGCGGGAAGATCAGATCCCCTCGCGCGAGGAACACGCGCGGCGCCGACCACGATCCGGCGAATCCCGGCATAGAGGGCCTGCTCCTATTGGCTTGAACCCGAAGGTGTGGTTATATAGGCGAATCGAACAAAAACTGCGAGCTGGTCTGCGGAAAGTAGAGGATTGGCATGAAAAAGCGTAAGCCTTTGGGGCGCGCCGGCGTTGCCCTTGTAGTTGTGTCGGCTGCGATCGTGGCCGCGCTTGTAGGAGGAGCGAGTACTGGTCGAGCGGCGACGCTCTTCAACATCGAGCTCACGCCGCTGATCGGGACGTCAGACGTGAACGTGATCCAGCAAGTCTCCTACGCGGGGAAGATCGGCTACCACCTCCACATACTGAATAACGACACCAGTAACACGCAGCATGCGTCGGTCGTCGTCACGAGCGACCTCGCGACGTTCGAGAACGATTCCGACAGCACAAGCTGCACGGTGAATCCCAATAATGCGCATCAGATGGTGTGCACACCATTCGGCGGCACGTTCGCACCGGGACAGACCTTCGACGTAAATCTCCGCTTCACCGCTCCCGCGACGGGACCGGTGACCGGAGAGAAAGTCAAGACGTGCGCATCAATCAGCGTGTCGGCTCAGACTGTCGGCGGGAAGAAGAACGGGAACAACGGCACGACGGTCGCCACCACCTGTCCTACCGGATTTGATGACCCCGGTGCCGTTCTGACGAACATCGTCGAGAACACCACCAAGGACGACACGTACCTACACAAGCACGAGCATGCTGAGACGGGCAACCTGAGCTTGCCTGATCATCCGCAGAACTTCAGGCTGGACACGCCGCTCGACAAGCTGTTCGGCGATCCCTTCGGCATTGCCGTCTCGATCCACGACGTCCTCGGGGCGCCTGTTGAGTGCACCGCCAATTCGACCACTGACTGTTTCCCGGCTGAGACCCTGCTGAAGATTCCAACGGCATCCTCCGTCACCATCTCGGGCAACCCGTTCTACGACGGGAGCCTCGTGTTTCCCCTCAGCCCGTATAACCCGTACTCGTGGACGATGAACGCGCAGTATCCGCAGGGGTCCAACTTCAAGCTGCACGGCATCTACCACATCGAGGACGGCGGCGCGTTTCAGCAGCTGCTGAAGTGCGACGATCCCCTCGTCGGTGGCGCTCCAACCGTGGATTTCCCGCTCTGCTACGACACGAAGGACCAGATCACGAACAAGAGGATGCTCGTTGCGACCGGGCGCGGCCTCGAGAACGGCGCCCTGGGCTGGAACTAACCGCGCGATAGACGATCAGGCAGCGGCTGGGCCGCCGGCGCAAGTTGCGCGTAGACGTGGCCCAGCCGCTCGAGGATGACCGGGCTTCCCTTCGCCTGTGCCAGCTCGCGCGCGCGGGCGAGTACGTCAGTGCCCTCAGGCTCATCTCCGGCGAGTAGCAGCACCGAGGCGAGGCATGCGAGCGCGTTCACCTGGTTGAGGACGTCGTCGGTCGGCGTGAGCAACTCCACGGCCTCGCGCGCTAGGGCCTCGGCCTCGTCGAGCTCGCCGTGGGAGGCGCGCACCTTCGCCCGCGTCGACCGCCAGAGCGCCTGAGCCTCGATGTCGTCCTCGGCCGCGAGCGCCTCGGTCTCCCGAGACAGCGCCTCGGCTTCGGCGAAGCGTCCCTGTGCGCTAACCGCCTCGGCGAGCAGCCCGGCGACCGACGAGAGCAGGTAACGCTCGCCGAGCCGCGAGAAGTAGTCGTAGCCTCGGCGCAGATCGCGCTCGGCCGCCGCCGCGTCGCCTGCCAACAGCTCCACGCGCCCCGAAGAGAAAGAGACGGTAGCGGCGTCGACCGGCAAGCCGAGCTCTTCGAAGGTTGCCGACGCCTGGCCGTAGAGCTCTCGGGCGCGCTCGAAGTTCCCGCGCATCGCTTCGAGCTGCCCGAGCACGCAGACGACGACGGCCCCCGCCTGTCGGTCGCCTTCGACGCGCGCGGCGACTTCCTCGACTCGGAGGATGCCCTCGTCAACCGGCGTCGGGCCGTACACCGCCGACTGGGCGTACTGGACAGACGCGCGCCGTTCCTGGCGCACGTCGCCGGCAAGGCGCGCGTGCTCGATTGCCCGCTCGAATGCGTCGGCGGCGGCTCCGTAGCGACATGCCCTGCCGTCGATCCAGGCCAGCACCCGCCAGGCGCGCGCCAACCCCACGTGGTCGCCCTCCTGCTCGCAAAGCGTAATCGCCTGGCTGGCGACCGCGGTCGCTTGCTCGCTCCATCTATCAATGTCGCCGGTGAGGAGCCGCACGAGCAACTCAACGAGCCTTGCGTTAGCCGCGAGCGTGAGCTCACCCACGAGCTCGGCCGTCGCAATGGCGTCTTCGAGCAGGCTCGCGGCCTCCTCGAACCTGCCGAGCTGCGTCAACGCTTCCCCAAGGTCGGAGAAGATCGCCAGGCGCTGTGGGTCCGTCGGCGGCAGCGGCGACGTGGCGCGAAGCAGCAGATTCGCGGCTGCATTCATGTCGCCGCGCACGAACGCCCGCCGACCCGCCGAGGCGAGCCGCCTCGAAGCCTCCGCACCGACCTCGAGCGCGTGATCGTCGGCCACGCCGAGCTCGATGAGGTAGCGATGGGCGTGCTCGAGGTGGTAGCCGGAGATCTCCTCGAACTCCGCTGCGCGGTCACCGTTCACCCGATCGGCCCACTGCACGAAGCGCTCGTGCAGCGTCGCGCGCGCACGCTTCAGCAGCCCGTCGTAGACGCTGTCCCGGATCAAGATGTGATCGAAGCGGTAGAGGCTGCCCGACTCGGAGCGGACGAACTGCTTCCTGGTCAATTCGTCGAGTCGCGGAGCAACCTGGTCTTGGACGAACTCTTCCACCAGCTCCTGCACTGCGGCTTGCTGGAAGAAGTGCCCGATTACCGACGCGGGGTCGATCACGGCACGCTGCTCCCGCTCGAGGGCGTCGATCCGGGCGGTCAGGAGCGCCTGGATCGTGGGCGGCACCCAGCCCTCCGGCAGCTCGTCGGTACGCCAAACCCCGTCCTCGAGCAGCAGAAGCCCCTCGTCGATCATCATCGACAGCAACTGCTCGACGAACAGCGGGTTTCCATCGGCGGCCTCGACGATGCGGACTCGCGCCTCCTCCGCGATCTCGCCTTCGCCAAGGAGGTTGTCGATGACCTGCGCGCTCTCGGCGCCCGAGAGCGGCGCCAGCGCAAGGCGTTCGACCTGCTCCCACGCCGGACGCTTTTCAAGGACCTCGGGCCGCGCGACACAGAGAAGAAGCGCAGGCGCGTCCTCCGCGGTCTCGACGACGTGGTCGATCAGGTCGAGCAGCGCCGGCTCGGCCCAGTGCAGATCCTCGAATACGAGTACGAGCGGCCGGCGGCAAGACAACGTCTCCACGAGCTTGCGCGCTGCCCAAAAGACCTCAGGAAGTGGATACTGCTGCTCCGAGAGGCCGACGGCGGAAGCGAGCCGCTCGAACACCTCCTCGTTGCCCTCACCCAGAAGCCCCGCGATCTTGGCGCGTGCGGCCGCGCGATCGTCGGCATCCTCGACTCCCGATGCTTCCCGGAGCGCCTCGACGAGCGGCCAGAACGTGATCCCGTCGCCGTAGGAGAGGCATCGGCCGCGAATGACCAGCGCGCGCTCCGCGGCCGCCTCGCAAACGTGTTCGACGAGCCGGGACTTGCCGACGCCGGCGTCGCCTGCGATGAGCACGCGCGCGCAGGTGCGCGACTCGATCGCGATGTCGAGCGTCTCGCCGACCTGCTCCGCCTCGCTCTCGCGGCCGACGAGCGGCGACCGCACGGCCTCGGTCACCCGCCGGTCGTGGACGCCCAGGAGCCGGAATGCGGGGACCCGCTCCGCTTTCCCCTTCAGCTCGAGCGGCTCGACGGGCTCGACGTCGACGTTGTCGCGGACCAGTCGGTAGGTCAGCTCTCCGAGCAGCACCTCACACGTGCCGGCTGCCTGTTCGAGGCGCGCGGCGGTGTTGACCGGGTCACCGGTGACGAGCCGTTGCCCCGTGGTCGAATCGCCGGCGACGACCTCTCCCGTATTGACGCCGATGCGATTCGCGAGCGAGACGCCGTACGTGCGCTCGAGTCCCTCGTTCAGCCCGGCGAGCGCCTCCTGCATTCCCCGGGCCGCCCGGACCGCGCGCAGCGCATCGTCCTCGTGCACGCGGGGGAGCCCGAACACGGCCATCACCGCGTCGCCGATGAACTTCTCGATCGTGCCGCCGTGGCGCGTGATCTCGGCGCTCATCGAGTCGAAATAGCGGGACATCGTCTCGCGTAGCGACTCGGAGTCGAGCTGCTCGCCGAGGCTCGTCGAGCCCTTCAGGTCGCAAAAGAGAATCGTGACGAGCTTTCGCACCTCCTGCGCAGGTACGGCGGGCGCGAGCGGCGTTCCGCAGAAGCCGCACAGGCGGAACTTCGCGGGATTTTCCTCCCCGCAATTTGGGCAAAGCTGCATGTCAATCAGTGTAGGGCGCCCGCTGACTTGGCAAAAGGGCGCGCCGGGCGTACCGGCTTGCACTTGCATCGGACGAGCGCGAGACTTCGCCGATGGTGCGTCGCGCATGACTCCCCCGATCGTCTTCCTCTCGGACTTCGGCTACCGGAACGAATGGGTCGGGATCTGCCACGCTGTCATCAACAAGATCGCTCCGGAGAGCCACGTGATCGATCTCTCACACGGCGTACCGCCACTCGATGTCCGCGCCGGGGCGCTCCTCTTGTCCGACTCGCTTCCCTATCTCCGCCACGACGCTGTCGTCCTCGCGGTCGTCGATCCGAGCGTGGGCCGTGAGCTCGATATCGCAATCAAGACGGGGAACGGACGGATTCTCGTCGGCCCCGACAACGGGCTGCTCGCTCCGGCGTGGCGTGCAGCCGAGGGGGTGGCGAACGCCGTCTCGATTACGTCCTCCGAGATCCTGCTCGAACCAGTCTCGCAGTCGTTCCACGCACGCGACGTTTTCGCCCCGGCCGCAGCACACCTGGCAGCCGGTGCATCGCTCGACGATCTCGGCGAGCCGATCGAGCCGCAAACGCTCGTCGATCTCCACGTTTCCGAGCCCACAGTCGAGCCCGGCAAGATCGCGTGCGAGGTGCTCGACCTCAATCGATTCGGGAACGTTCAACTCAACGTCCGCACTTCCCACCTCGCAGCAGCAGGCCTCGACCAGGCGGAGCGCATCTCGGTCGAGGCCACCTCCGGCAGCGCGATCGTCAAGCGCGTGGCGACATACGCGGACCTTACGGAGGGCGAGTGGGGTCTAATGGTCGACCCGCGTGGCTGGCTCTCGGTCATCCGCGGAAACCCGTCCAACGCCGCCGCCGACCTCGGAGTCGGCGCCGACGACCTAGTCTGGCTCACCCGGGAGCGCGACTGAGCTCGTCATTGTTCGGCGTTACACCGTCGGGCGCTGTTCACACCGGCGCAGCAGCAACACTTCGAGGTCAGGTCGGGGAGTTGTACGCGCGCAGATCTCGCAGCGGACGCTGCGCCTCGTGTAGACGTACACGAACTTCGCGAGCGTGGAATCCATCTAACGAGCGGCGGCCTCCGTCGTGCTTATGCGTTGGTGCGCTTTAGCCGCGGTGATATGCGAGCGTGCGGCTGAACCCGGCGAGGTAGCCTGGGCCTGCCTGGTTCACGCTGAACGCGAAGCGCACGGTCGAGTTCCCCATCGGGAGACTCGCCTTGAGCGTCGCGGCCGATGTCGAGCCGAGCCGGACGCGCTTCAGCGTCATCCGGTGCCCGCCCGAACGCCGCTGCAAGTCGAGTGCCCGATGGCGCACCGTCCGCATCCAAGCCGGCTCGTTCTTGTGCTCCGCGATCGCCTCGACGACCTCGTGTGAAATCCCGCGGCCCGACTTGAAGAAGTAGTCGACAGCCTCGTCCGGGTTCGAGAACCCGTACTTAACCGCGTAGTCAGAGCCGATCCCTTCGACGATCTCAGTCTCTGTCTGGACGACCACAACCACCACTTCCCTTGGACGCCAAACTCGATCCGACCCGCGCAATGAGCAAGCTCGATCTGGAACCAAAGATGATTCCTTCCGAAAAGAAAGAGCCCTGCGAGCCGAACTCTGTTTGCCTCAGTCCCTCATCTCGCGCGCGCTAGGTGGCGCGTCGATGCCGTTGGGCCTCGGCCGGCGTCCTGGCACGCAGGGCCAGTCCAACCATCCTACTCGCTTCAAGACGATCCCGCGAAGATGTTCACCAAGAGCGTGCTCGAACGATTCGCGTACGCCGCGATCCTTCATCGCTTGAGTCGTTCGGGCTGAGCTCGGTGTCGAGTTCCCTCGGGACTGGCGCCACGGGCTACGTGCCCCGTGAGCGTGTTTCCGTCTTGAGTCTCAGGCGCCCCGGAAGTTCAGTCAACGCGAGGAAGGACGAGTTCAAGCAGTTCTGGCTCCACCTGGACGAAGCCCGAGCGGCGGTAGAAGCTCCGAGCCTGCCGGTTGCCCTCCTCGACGACGATCTGGAGCGAGTGCGCGCGCTCGGCGATTGCATATCCCTCTGCGTAGGCGAGCAGCCGGTGTCCGATGCCACGCCGCTCGTGCCCGGGTGCGACGAACAGTTGCTCGACCACGATCGCCTCGCCTTGCTTGCGGCGCAGGGCGACGTAGCCGGCAGGTTGGCCCTGTTCGCGGGCGACGAACGTCACGTCGCGCCTCAGCACCTGGAGTACGCGCTCGTCGCTCCAGCCGGGAAGGTCGACAAACGCGGCCTTCGCTAGCCCGAACAGCAGCGGCAGATCGGCGTCCGTCCGCGGGGCGATCTCGATCGTGGAAGCCAGCAGGCCTCCTTTGGCTTCTATTGCCGGCACGAAGAGCGCCGGTTCGAGCTGGGGCAAGCTTAGCCCTCCGAGGCGCTCGAGAGACGATCGGCGTCGAAAGCGCCGCGGCTGCTCGCGACGTTCAACGAGCAGCTGGAGTTTCGGCGATCTCGAGCTTGAGGACGAAGCCGCAGGCTTCGACGACGGAGCGGAGGTTCTAGAAACTCGGGTCCTGCCCGCCAGTCTCCCGGCGGTGCCACCTGCGCCCGGTCGCGGCTGGTTCGCCGCGCCAACTCTGTTTTGCGTCAGCTCGCCTCGCGGATGATCTGCGCGCCGGTCAACGCTACGGAATCGAGCGAAGTCGCTGCAAATCCTAAAGCCGACGCGCGGATTCGAACCGCGGACCCCTTCATTACGAGTGAAGTGCTCTACCAGCTGAGCTACGTCGGCAGGGGAACGTGATTGTAGCCTCCCTCGCGGAAACGCCTAGAACGCGATCAGTTCCGGAGACGATTCAGGTTTCCTCTGAGATTGCGGAGGCTCGCGCGGCTGCGGCCGAGCGCGTACGGCGGCGCACACGCGGCCAGGAAGGCGCGGTCGCGCCAGACGATGCGGCGTGGCAGCGGTTCAAGCTTGAAGTCCAACGACCCGGCCTCACGACCCGACGCTTCCGCACGGCGCCACATCCAGCGCCAGGTCAGACGCTCGGCGGGACTGTGGTGGTCGACCACCGCCTCCGGCGCGTAGACGACGCGTCCGCCTCGCTCGGCGAGGCGAACCATCATGAGGGTCTCTTCGGCGCCGACCAGATCGCCTTCGATTCGCCCGCGCTCCGTCTCGAAGACCTGTTCTCCGACAGAGCCCGCGGTCGACGAGCATGTTCCCGGGCAGCACGCGAGGCACGAGTCCTTCGGCTCCGGGCCCAGATCCATCATCGACAGGAACCCTCAGGCCGGCCGAGTGACGAAAAGAGCGGCGGCAATCCGCCCGGCCCACACGGGAAGAACGGGACCGCCGGCCGACACCGACGTCGTCAGGCTGGACCGCATTGACCAGAGCCCTTAGCCAGCGTTCGCGAGGACGGGCGTCCGAGTCGAGAAACGCGACGAAGCGGGCGCGCGACGCCTCGAAGCCCATTTGCCGCGCGCGGCCGAGCAGCGTCCCCGGTTCCGCGACGACGACGGCAGCCTCGACGCCGGCGATGCGCCGCCGCAGCGTGTCGTCCTGGCCAAAAGCTGTCGACGACCACGACGCGGTCGGCTTGCACAGCCGCGGCGCCGATCACGTCGGCGGCCAGCGCGGGATCGTCACCCTCCCACGTGCAGATGACGACGTCGGCCGTCAATCGGAGATGCTCCTCGGCGGCGGGCCCAGCAACCGCGGGGCAGGGGGTCCATGACGGCACGGGCGAGGACGCGCGCGCCGCGGACTCGCCCGCCCCGCTCCGAGGAAGACCGCGATCCCGCCCCGAGCCAGAAGCAGCGGGCAGGCTCTGCAGTAGCCAGAACCGCCCCGCCTCCGTAGCCGGTGATGGACGACCAACGAGTTTGCGGATCATGAGGTACGACTTGGCCGCACCCGCCACCGGCACGTCGAGCGGAACGCCGAGGAAGTTGACGCTGACGAGCCGGCCCGGCGGCGGATGCATCACGCGCGCGCCGGGGACGACGTAGAGGAGCAAGTCCCGCGTGGCGTAGGCGCATGCCGTACTCCCCCACGTCCTCGTACCACATGAACAGCTCACGGCTCGGGACGCCTACGCGCTGGATCACGCTCACCGGAACCAACAAGCGCTATGCCAGGCCAGCTCGCAGACGCCAGACGGCGTCGGACCCTGCGGCCACGGCCGCCTCCACCTCGGCCACGGTGTGCACGCGGCGCGCGCCGTCTGCAAGGTTCAGCGGCCAGGCGAGCGTTCCGCCGGGGTCGCATGACAGCGCGCCGACGGCACCGGCCTCCGGCACGCGCTCGTATGCGCGCAGCAGCAGCTCGAGGCAGTTGAGCGCCGGAGATCGGCGTCGTCGTCGAGCGTCCAGGCGAGCGTCGATCGCCCATCGCCCGCAACCGCGTTCATTCCCGCCGCGAATGTGCTGGCGCTGCCACGGTTCTCGCCGAGCCTGACGATGCGCGCTCCACCGGCTTCGACGCCATCGAGCAGCGCGCGCACTTCCGGAGTTGCATCGCTGTCGACAACAACCAGCTCGTCCGGCGGGCGCGTTTGCGCGTCCAGCGCAGTGAACAACGCCTCGAGGCTGGCCGACGCGCTCGCGCGCGACGACTACGGCCGCGACCCGCTCGGACTTCGTCTCGGCCACGACGTCCACTGTAGTTCCGGAGCGGCGCGAGTCTTATACCCTGCGGCAGTGGAGGGGCCGGCCAACCTCGCGACGAAGGACTTCTGGGAAGAGGAGTACTACCGCGGGATCACGATCCCCGCACGTCCGGATCCCGAATTCACGTTCGACCGTTGCCTCGCACGAGCGCTCGAGGAACTCGCTCCGGTGGGACCGGGCGCGCGTGTTCTCGAGGTCGGGTGCGCCCCCCGCAAGGTGGCTGCTTTGGTACGCCGAGCGCTTCCGTGCCGCGGTCACGGGACTGGAATCCAGTCGCAAGGGCGTCGAGCTGTCACGGGAGAATCTTGCTGCCGGAGGCGTCGACGGTGAGATCGTGGAGGCGGATCTCTTCTCCGACGAGTTGAGCCTCGGAACCTTCGACCTCGTTCTTTCGCTCGGAGTGATCGAGCACTTCGACGATGTGCCGAACGCATCGCGCGGCATGCCGCCTTGGTCGGCGAAGGCGGCAGACTCGTGGTGGGCATGCCGAACTTCCGCGGTCTGATCGGCCTCTTTGAGTAGTTCTCTGATCCGGAGCTCATGAGCCTGCACAACACCGAGGCGATGCAGCCGGAGCGTTACCCGACCCTTGCCAACGGATCCGGGTTGACCACCGGAGAAGAAGCGCTACATCGACGGCGCCGATCCAGCGATGATCAGCGTGACGGTGCGCCCGATGCAAGCTGACGGTCTTGCCGTTGCAACTCTGGCGCCGGCTTCCCTTCAGCGACCACGTCAATCATCGGCTGATCAGCAACTACCTCTTACTGACGTTCGTTCGCCGCACGACGAGCCTGCTCGTAGAGATGGAGTATCGAGTTCGTCATTGCCTCGATCGAGAACCTTTCGCGCCAGCGCTCGTGGCCTGCCCTGCCCATGCTCTTCAGGTCGTCGCGCGCCCGGCTCGCGTGCCGGAGCCGCGCCGCGAGTTCGTCCACCGCGCCTGGTTCGAAGAGACGCCCGGTCGTCCCATCGAGGACGGCCTCCGGAATGCCCGACAACCGAGACGCGAAGACCGGCTTGCCGGCGGCCATCGCCTCGAGGATCACGAGCGGCAGGCTTTCGTACGCGATCGAAGGCACGACCAGGAGATCGATCGCCCGAAGGTGCGCACCGAAATCGTCCGGTGGCACATGCCCGAACAGTTGCCACGCGTCCGGACAGGCCGGCCCTTTCGACGTGCTGCATCAATCCTTCCGGATGCGCCCCGACGATCACTGCGTGGACGTCCGGACCGGCGCGTGCCAGCGCATCCACCAGCACGACATGGCCCCTTCTCGGCCTCGCCGGCCGCCGAGACCATCCCGACGAGGAGGGCGTTCCCGTTCGTGAGGCGTTCCCGTAACGCTTTCACGTCGTCGATCGTTCCGGACGGCTCCACTACGCCGTACGGAATCTGCGCGCCGAGATCTGCCGGCATTCCGCGAAGCTCGCCGAGGCGTTTCTCGACGAAAGCGGTTCCCACGTGCACGGCGTCGACGGAACCCCAGACGAGCCGGTCGGCGATCGCCTCGATCTTCGGATAGGAGACGTCCCGGGACAACGGTGCGCTGTTCACGCTCAGGACGCACCTCGGCGCCCGCGCGAAACGAGCCACGATCGTCGCGGCCCGGCACAGCTCCGAGCCCGGATAACCGCCGTTGTTGACGTGAACGAGTTGCGGACGCGTGCGCCTCAGAGCGAGCGCCAGGCCTGGGAACGCGCGCGCGAACTTGACGATGCGCGCCTGCCGCGACATCGGTCCCGAGATGTCGGCCGTCACGCGAACCAGCGTTGCCGTGGTCACCTCATCGGCCACCAGCTCGAGCACCGACTCCTGCGTCGAGACGACGGTGACCTCGTGGCCGGCGTCGGCCGCGCCCGCAACCCGACGTTGGCCAAGAAGCGCTCTGCGCCGCCGATCCGGTACGTGTCAGTGAAGTAGGTGATCCGCATCGGCTGCCTCCCGGCGCTCGAGCTTGGCGCGCCACCACGCGAGGAGGGCCTCGAGACTCTGCTCGAGCGTGAAGACCGGCGCCCAGCCAGTCGCCGCGACGAGACGCGACGGATCACCGAACTGGACGGGAACGTCGGCGGGCGCTGCACCCGTGGACGGGAGAACGTCAATCGGTGTGCGTGCCTTGGCGATCAACATTCGCAAGATGTCAAAGATGCGGGCCGGCACGCCGCTGCACACGTTGTAGACGTCACCGCTCGAACCGTGCACGGCGGCCAAGACGTAGGCGCGGACCGCATCGCGGACATCGACGAAGTCCCGCATCGAGTCCAGGTTTCCGACGGCGATGGAGCCCTGCTCGGTGCCGGCCTCGCGCACGGCGATCTGCGATGCGAATGCTCCGCACACGAGAGTCGCCGGCTCACCAGGGCCCACGAGGTTGAACGTTCTCGTGACGACGACGTCGGCGTCGGCGTGCGCAGCCGCTAGTGCCAGGAGCGACTGGGCGCACTTCGACACTCCGTATGCACCGACCGGACGGAGAGGAGCGTGCTCGTCGATCGGGCAGCCTCGGAAGCCGAAGCGAGACCGTACTCCGCCGACGAGCCGGGAATCACGACACGCGTCGCCGGCCCAGCCCGAGCGACGGCACGCGAGCAGCCGGCAGGTCCCGCCGACATTGACCTCGAGCAACTCCTCGAGCGGCGCTCCGCGATCGGCGCACGCCAGATGGAAGACGACGGTCGGCCGTACATCCCGGATGACCGCTTCGACCTCGCCGCTGTCGCGGACGTCCAGCCGGCGCCAGTCCCACGCCCAGTCACCCGGGCGCTCGCGCCGCGCCGCCCCGATGACCTCCGATTCCAAGCTCGCCGAGATGGGTCGCGAGGTGCCTGCCGATGAAGCCTGACGCGCCGGTGACGAGAGCGCGGTCGATCACTCTTCGGAGGGGAGGAAGAGGGCGCGCTCGCGTTGGAAAAGGTCCACCGCCAAGGCGTAGTCGTCGTGGTTTCCGATATCGAGCCAGTGCCCCTCGAAACGGAACGCCTTGACCGGCTCGCCGGCGCCGATCAAGCTCTTGATCAGGTCGGGCAGGTCGAACGCCTCTCCCGCGGGAATGAGCTCGAGCGCGCGCGGCTCCATCACGTATGCACCGACGCTTACCTCGTAGCTCAGCGTCGGCTTCTCCACATAGTCGAAGACGTCGACAGACCCCGCTTCGATCACGCCGAGGTCGATCCTGACGTTTCCGCTTGAACACGCCGATCGTCGCGACCGCCTCTTCGCTCCGGTGAAAGCCGATCATCTGCGGTACGTCGAGTGTCGTGAGGAGGTCGCCGTTCATGACGAGAAAGGTCGAATCGAGACCGGAGATCGATGCGAGCGGCCCGGCGGTTCCGAGCGGATCCTCTTCGAGTGAGTACGTCAAACGAACTGCCCCAGCGACTGCCGTCGCCGAAGTACGCCTCGATCAGCGCCGCGAGGTGACCGACGGCGAACGCGATATCGCTGATTCCGGCTCGGCGGAGCTGGCGGATGAGGATCTCCGCGACGGGAAGGTCGTCGATCGGGATCAACGGCTTCGGCAGAACGGTCGTGTAGGGGGCAAGCCGCGTTCCCTTGCCGCCCATCAGCAAGACCGCACGGACATCGGATCGTGCCTCTGATCTCTGTGTCAAAGCTGGCGCAAGGCTGCGAGTAGGTTGGAGTGTCGATTCAACGGCCGACGACGGCTAACGCGACATTCTTCACCAGCGCGCGCTCGTTCGGCCGCAGCCAGGCGAAGTAATAGATCGTCCAGTAACCGAGGACGGCAAGCAGCCCGACTCCCGTGACCAGTGCGAGGCTGTCGAATTGCACGGACGCGCGGACGGCGAGTAGCGCAGCGGCGACTACGGCTCCGGTGGCGTACGCGGGCAGCCAGGCCTCGCGAGCGAAGTCCGCGAGTTCACCGGGAACGCCGAAAGCGTCATCGCCATGAAGAACGGAAAGCCGGCGATGTTCGAGATCGTCGTGCCGAGCACGACGCCGTTGAGGCCCAAGCTCGGCGTCAACGCCAGGGAAAGCACGACGTTGAGGAGGGCAACGGCGACGGCATACACGGTGAGCCGGCGAACCCTGCCGGCCGCCGAAGGCATGCGTTCCGGCGACCCCGGTGTTCGCGTTGAAAAGCCAGTATGCGGCGAGCAGCGTCATCGCCGTCGCCGCGACGCTGAACTTCGGGCCGATCCATTCGATCGAGGATCGGCTTGGCGAGAACCATGACGACGATCGTCACGGGGACGACCGCTGCGAGCGTGTAGCGCGTGCCCCGCAGCAGGAGATCGGCGTGTCCGCACCACATCGCGTTCGGCCAACAATCGGCTAGACGCCGGTCAGGACCGTGCACCGCGAGCGTCCCGTGGAGTTGACGGATGAGATTGTGCGCGCGAATCGGGCCCTCGTCGCACGAGCCAACGGCCGCCGTCGAGCGAAATGCTCCCAGGATGGTTCGGTCGAGCGAGTATGCGATGAGGTCGGACACACCCATCAAGAAGAGATACGAGGAGAGGGTCAAGAACCGACGAGTCGATGCAAGACCGGTGGGGCGGTAGCGGTACGGCGCCGCGCTCAGTGCCACGATTGCGCCCGCGCAGGCACCCGTGGCGAAAGGTATGGACGCCCCGAGCAGCACGAGAATCCAGAGCGGGGCCGCGGCGAGAGCAGCAACCACGAGCGCGACACCGACGATCACGAATGCAATCGCTTCTGCGAGGGCAGAGGCGAGGAAGCGCTGGGATCCGCGTAAGACGTCCTGGAAGACCCTCAACGGCAGCCCGACACATGTCATCGCTGCGAGGGCGAGCACGCTGAGTCTGCGCCTGATGATTGGAGCCGCAGCGGAATGTCGACCAGGTCGACGACGAGGGTGCCTATCGCCGCGATCAACACGCCGGCTGCGACGGCTGCGACGGCGTACACCGTGGAGGGCCGTGGAGAACGCGCGGTCGCGAGCCGGTTGGTCGGTTGCCTCCGCGATTGTCTTGACCGCCGCGGTCGTCGACGCTGCCCTGGATGAAAGCGACATACGCGGACAGCGAGAGGAGCAACCCGTACGTTCCGAACTCGGACAGCGTCAGGTTTCGGGCGAGGACCGTGACGGCAACGAGCATCGTCGCCACGCCGACCACCTGCGACCCCTGCTGTGCCAGCGTGCTGATCGCGAGATGTTTTTCCTGCTCGCCGCTCGAGGCCCTGAGCCGTGGCGTCTCGTCGGCCGTCGCAGGGCTCATGCGCGACCAGTATCGCAAGCGACCTTCGAAGCGACGCCGATCGCTTTTGTGTCGGCTCGCTACGTCCGGACCGCGAGATGTGCGAACTTCTCGATCTCCGTGAGCACGCGGTCGACGCTGCGTCCGTCGAGCGGCCCGAGATACCCCTCGCACCAGCGCACGCGTTCTTCGCGGGTCGCGAACTCCGCGGGTGGCTCGTCGAGCAGTGCCGCGACCTCCACCGGTGTTCCTGCCGTTCGCTGCTCGAGGAAGGCGTCGTCCGTGAAAGGCGCGTACAGGCGCTGCGCGTTGACTCGGTAGTAGATGACCGGCAAGCTCGACCGCCACCGCCTCGAGCAACGACGTGCTGTACGTCGTGATGTCAGACGTCAGCCGCGTCGAATAGCGCGGTCACATCGCCGTGGGAGACGACCTCGAGGTCGAGCTCTCGGAACTTGCTCAAGATCTCGCCGTAATACGCGATCTCGTCGGCTGGATGGAGCTTCACCGTGACGCGTGAGCGCGCACTCGTGCTCGTGCGAATACCCTCGAGCACGTCGTCGAGAAACGTTTCGGGATCCGAGCGTCTGCAGTTGAGATCCATCGGCGAGAACGTGAAGCCTCCGACCAGGAGCCGATTCCGTCGCGTTCTCCGAGGTCGCTGGTGCGGCTTGACATCGGCCTTCGGGTTCCCGGTCACGGGGGGCGTCGCGTCCTCGCCGACCGTAGTAGTTCACGCGGATCGATTCCGACCATGCGAGCGCCATGTCCGCCGCAGTTCCCTCCGGTTGAAAGGCGTCTGCCTTGTAACCGTCGTTCAAGTGCAGCGACGGGATATTCATCGTCTGTGCGACGCGTACGAGCAACCGTGCCAGCGGGGGCGAGTCGAATGGGACGAGCAGCGCTTTGACGTTACGACCTACTCAGCTCGCTTCGATAACCGGGCACGAGCGCGCGTACCAACAACATGTATCGATCGATGAGGGCTTGCAGGTGCGGCTCTATCACGCCGCGGAGAGCAGTTCCGTCGACCGTGAACCGAGCGTCATCGGCTGAATCGACCGGAGAGGTCGTCGAGCTGTGCGAACGAAGCGGCGCCACCGTCGGAATGACAGCCCGGTCGCCGGACCGGAATATGTCGCGCAGATCGCCGGGAGCCGGGGCTAGACGAACCAGCCGTAGTGCCCTGTGCGGGTCGGCAGCGTAGGCACGTGCAAATGCTTGGGTCGGGTTGTACTCGAGAACGGCAAGGGCGTTTGAACGATTGCGCAGCAGTGTCCCCAGGTTCGCCACTCCGACAACGAGGCCCCGCGCGCGTGCGCGTGCTCGCGAGTCGGGTGCGAGCCAATCTGGGTCCCGCGTGCGTTTGAACTTGGCGAAGAAGGCCGCGTTCCGTGGATCCCGTGAGATGACGCGGCGCACGGCACATTCTTCAGCGACTCCGAGGGCAGCTGCGAATGCCTCAGCCTGGATCCTCTCCACCCGGTCGTAGTGACCCGGCCCACCCTCTGGTACCGCCACCGTCGAGCTCCTCGAGATCGTCGACGTCCCGGAGAGCGTGGGCCTCGAGCGCGCCCCTCGCTGCGGGCAGAAAGATCGTTTGTGCGGCCTCGGCGCCGGCGATGTCGCCGGCCGAGATACCGTCGACGAGTGTTGGATCGTGCTCGCCGTCGCGAAACCATGAGTACGCGCGGCGCCACAGCTCGATGTTCAGGGCCTGCGCTCGATCGGGGTCGATCAGCTCGTCGAGCATCGAGACGTGCGTTTCACCTGGAGCTGTGGCCGCGACGCCGACCTCGTCGGTGAGGAGTCGATCACGGAACTCGGTCGCGTCGACGAAACAGTTCGCGAAGGTCGCGCGCACCCCTTGGGTCAGCGCCCGCGGAGGAGAGCGATCACGCGGTCTTGATCCGCGTCCTCCAGGGTTGACGACGATGGGATACAGATTCCAGTAGCGTGCAAGTGCTCGCTCGTAGCCAACGCGTCGTGTCGAGACTCGCGGTATGGGGGGAGGGAAGGAATCGGAAAGAAGAACGGTCGCGAATCAACGCCTGCGCCGTCGAGGCGGTCCATGACTTCCGTTCGGCTCTCGCCGTACTCGTCAGGATCGATCAAGACCGACATGAGCCAGAAATTGCTCTTGGCCCACGGCGCTTCGCTGCAGAAACGCAGCCCTTCGACGTCACGGAGACCTTCGGCGTACCGCTCGGCGATGCGGCGCCGTTGCGCGAGCATCTCATCGAGCCGTTGAAACTGCGCGAGGCCGACTGCCGCGTGGAGGTTGCTGAGAGCGTAGTTGTAGCCGACTTCATCGTGTAGGTACTCCCTGCCCGCCTCAGGTGCCTGCAAGCTGAGATGGCGAAGGTGCGCCAGACGTCCGGAGTCGCGGGCGAGAAGCATGCCGCCTCCGCCTGACGTGATCACCTTGTTGCCGTTGAAGCTGAAACAGCCGATGTCGCCAAGAGTTCCGCAGGGCACACCTCGGTAGCGGGATCCGAGCGCTTCCGTGGCGTCCTCGATCACCGAGATTCGGCGTTCTCGTGCGAGCTCTTGGATCGGATCCATGTCGACCGGATGGCCGTACAGATGAACCACGATGATGGCCTTGGTGGTCGGCCCGATGCAGGGCGCAACGGACGCCGCGTCGACGCCGTACGTCTCTGGATCCACGTCGGCGAAGACCGGGCTCGCGCCGACATAGCGCACCGCGTTCGCCGGGGCTATGAACGTCAGGGCGGGAACGATCACCTCGTCGCCCGTGTCCGATCCCGAGCTCGACAAGCGCGAGGTGGAGTGCAGCTGTCCCGTTCACCGTCGAAACTGCGTCGTCAGCGTCGTGGTAACCGGCGAAGGCCCGCTCGAACTCGGCGACGAACCGCCCACGCCCCGCGACCCAATTCTCGGCGATGCATGCTTCGAGGTTCCGAGCTTCTTCGGCGCCGAGCGCCGGCACCGAAAGAGGGATTCGCGAAACGACGCTCACTCAGATGTTGTAGACGTGCGGCTTCGTCATCGCGAGTCGCTCGCGAAACCAATCGACCGTGATTCGGAGACCTTCCGAGAGCCCGACAATCGGTTCCCAGCCGGTTTCCTGACGCAGCGCCGAAGCGTCGCAGAGCAACTCCTCGACTTCGCTCGCATCGGGACGAACGCGTTCTGGATCGGCTACCAGAGTCGCTTCCGAGCCCATGATCTCGAGAACTTTCTCGGCCAGCCCGCCGATATGGATCGCAGCGCCGCTCCCGGCATTGAGCGTGCGGCCGATCGTGCCGTCATGCGTCCCGACGGCTATGAATGCCTCGACGGTGTCGCTCACGAACGTGAAGTCGCGCCTGGGGGACAAGGAACCGAGGTGGACCTCCTCCGCGCCCGCAAGCACCTGGCTGACGATCGTCGGGATCACGGCACGCAACGACTGGCGCGGCCCATAGGTGTTGAACGGGCGCAAGGTCGTCAGCCGGAAGCTCGAACGAGAGGTAGTAGCTCTCGGCGAGCTTGTCCGCTCCGATCTTGCTCGCGCTGTATGGAGATTGTCCCTGTAGCGGGTGCTTCTCGTCGATCGGCGTATATCTGCGCCGTCCCGTAGGTCTCGCTGGTCGACGTATGGATCGATGCGCCCGACAGCCGCGTCTCGGGCCGCCTCCAGCACATTGAGCGTCCCGGTGACGTTCGTGGCCACGTAGCGTGGCCGGAGCGACATACGAGTACGGGATGCCGATCAGCGCCGCCAGGTGAAACACCGTTTCGCTGCCCGAGACGACGCGGCGGACGGCGAACGGATCCTGAATATCGCCGGCAACGACATCGACCTGATCCAGAATGTCGTGCGGGATGCTGCTCGAGGTTGGCCCAGTCGTTTCGCGAGTTGTAGTGCACGAACGCACGAACGTCGGCGCCGGCAGTCACGAGCGCCTCGACGAGGTGGCTGCCGATGAAGCCGCCCGCGCCGGTGACGAGGACGCGCTTGCCGTGCCAGAGCCGTCATGTCGACGAGAAGTACGTCGCGTGTTCGTCGAGTGCGCGCTCGTAGTCGGCGATCTGACCGATGTCGAGCCAGTACTCGCGGATCGGGGAACGCGCCCACGCGCGCGCCCTGGAACAAGCGACTCGTTCGATGAGATCCGTCATGTCGAACTGACCCCTCTCCGGCCGGCATGAGCGCGACGGCGTTGGGGCTCGATGGCGTAGATCCCGGCGCTGACGAAGAAATCAACGCGTCGGCTTTTCCCGGAGCTGCGTCACCCGCGCCCCTTCGAGGTCGACGACGCCGTACGGAACTTCGAGCGACGTATCTACGAACCCCGACTGTGATGAGGTTGTCGTCCTCGAGCGTGGAAGCGCATCAGCGCCGACAGGTTCACGTTCGTGAGGAGATCCGCGTTGATCACGATGAAAGGTTGTTCGAGCTGCTCACGCGCCAATCGCAGTGCGCCGGCCGATCCCAGTTGTCGCGACTCGCGGATGTAGTCGATGGTCGATGCCGAAACGCTTGCCATCGCCGAAGTGCGTTTCGATCGCCTCTGCCTGGTAGTTGACTGCCATCAGAACGCGCGAGAACCCGGCCTGCGCGAACCTGCTCGAGCACGGTGCTCGAGCAACGGACGGCCGCCGACGTCCAGCATCGGTTTGGGCGTGTCGTTCGTCAGGGGCCGGAGGCGCTTCCCCTCTCCACCGGCCATGATCACGACTGGATTTTCCTGGCGATGAGCGTCGACGAGATCGCGGATGAAAGCCACGTCGACGACGCGCGTCCCTTCGAGCAGGGGAACCTGCTCGATGCCATGCTCGGTCATCAGACGTAGGAGCTCGCCCGCCTCGGTCCCTTTGGGGGCGGTGATTGGCGAGTCGTGGATGATCTCGGCGATCGAAGCGTCGAGCCGGGCGCCGCGGAGAAGGGCTCGCCGAACGTCGCCGTCGGAGATCGTGCCGACGCAGCTGTTCGTGCTCGTCGACAGCAAGCGCGATCTCGATCGCCCCCTCGTCGATGCATTCGATCGCGTCGCGGATGGTCGCGTTCGGACGGACGAAGATCTTTGGGAAACGACGAGTGTCCACGACGGCTCTATCGACCTCTTTGCAGAGGAACTGCAGGGCAACCCACGACGGTCGTCTCCGATGCCACGTCGCGGATCACCGCGGATCCGCCGCCTACGACCGCTCCCGCTCCGATGCGAACGCTGTTGAGGACGGATGCGCCGATTCCTATGTGCGCAAGGCGCTCGCAGACGACCTCGCCACCCAAGAGCGCGCCGGTCGCGATGTGGACATGGGCCTCGATGATGCAGTCGTGCTCGACCACCGCTCCAGTATTCACGACGACGTTGTCGGCAAGGCTGGCGCCGGGGCCGACGACGGCGGCCGCCAACACGACGCATCCGCGGCCGAGTCGCGCGTTGCTCGAGACTGTCGCGGCTGGATGGATGATGACCGGCAGTTGAAAGCCGCCTCCGACAACACGCTCGAACAACGCCTTCCTCGGCCGGTTGTCCGCTGAGCCGCCGAGCCCGATACAGGCGCCGCCGACACCGCCTTCGAGCAAGTCGGCGAGCTGCGAATCGTCACCGACGATAGGGACACCGTCGAGATCTTGCCCGGCCAACTCCGGACGCGGGTCGGTGCAGGCAACGGCCTCGTGCTCACCCGCAGCCCGGACAGCGTCCAAGACGGATCGCGCGTGGCCGCCTGCTCCCACGACGACGAGCTTCATCGGCCGCCGTTTCCGAGTTCGAGCGACGATCGCCATGCGGCGTCCGGCAGGTCGAAGAACCGCTTTCGACGCAACTCCTGTGTTCGAGCCTCGGCGAGCACGCGAAGAATCCGTGACGAGGTGTCGCCGCTGCCGTAGGGGCTCTCGATCCCCGCGAGAGATGTCCGAAAGTCCGAGCCTAGCGCCCGACTGAGGGCGGCGGCGACAGCTCCTGCGTTGGGCGCGGAGTCGATGACGTTAGGCGCGCGCAAACGTCCACGTTGACGATCGCCGACATTGACGGCCGGGAGCTCGAACGACGGCGCTTCGATCAAGGCGCTCGAAGAGTTTCCGACGACCGCATCTGCGTGTCGCAGGAGGCTCAGGTAGCGCAGTTGGCCCAGCGCACGAAATGCATGGACGTTTGGATGTCCCTGCGCGTAAGCGAGCAGAACCTGCCGTGTCTGGGCGTTGCCGAGGTCGTCATTTGGAAGCGTCACTACAACCGTTCCTGTCCGATCGACGACCTCGTCGATGCCTCGAACGACCTCCGACGCCTCCACGGTCGCGGCGCCTGGATGCAGCGACTCAGGATGCAGGGTGAGCGCGACGAGCGGACGCCCGAGAGTTATTCCCAATGCGTCCGCGAGTGCCTCCCTGTCGAGCAACGGCAGAGAACGGATCGCCTCGATCCCGGGCGCGCCGACCACGTGGACCCGGTCGGGCTGCTCCCCCAGTTGGCAGACACGCTCGCCGTACACCCTCGTTGCGACGAAGTGAATCTGCGAGAGCTTCGTCAGGCAATGCCGCAACGCGTCGTCCACCGATCCCTCGCTCAATTCGCCGCCATGAATGTGAGCGATCGGGATCCCGAGCCCGGTGGCGGCAAGTGCTGCGCTCAGCATCTCGTGGCGGTCGCCGAGCACCAGCAATAGATCAGGCTGTAACGCATTCAGCGTTTCCGTGAATCGGGCAATCGCCTCGGAGAACGCGCGGCCGAGATCGACGGGTCCGACGACGTCCGTCGTCTCGACACGTGCCGCGATTGGAAACGAATCGTCCTCGATCTCGCGCACGGTCAGGCCGAATGCGCTGCTGAGGTGCATCGCGCCGACGATGAGCTGTAGCGCGAATCGCGAGTCGTTTGCGAACGCGCCGATGGTTGGACGCAGCAAGCCGTAATCGGCACGGGAGCCGGTGACGACAGCGACCTTTTTCGCCACGACGGGCGCGCCTCGACTCACGAGTGCGAGGAAGCCTCCAGGTGCGCCTCCGTGAGCAGTTCGTCAACGCCGATCGCGCGCGCAAGCCTCGTGCCGATCACGCTGTCGAGGCGGCTGGGCGGGAGGCCTCCCCCGGGACGCTTGACGGCGAGTGCGTTCGCATCGATCTGTTCGCCTGCTTGCATCGAGCGCACCGCGACGATGCTTCTTCGCGCGACCGTTCGTATCTCCAACTCCGACGGCTGTGGGCGCTTGACACCGTCCCCGAGCGCTCGCTCGAGCATACGAAGCCGGCCGACGAGATCCCGGAACTCGTCGGGCTCGAGAGAGGCGGCATGGTCAGGCCCGGGAAGGCGGCGGTCGATCGTCAGGTGGCGCTCGAGAATCGCTGCGCCTCGGGCAACCGCCGCAAGGCTCAGATCCGCGCCCAAACTGTGATCCGAGAAACCGACGGGAACTCCGAACGTGTCGCTCAACGTATCCATCGCCCTCAGGTTCGCATCTTCGGGGGGCGCCGGGTAACTCGACACGCAGTGCAGAAGTGCGAGCGGAGGGTCGCCGGATTCGCCGATCGCACGTACAGCGTCGGCGACCTCGGCGAGCGTAGCCATTCCCGTCGAGACGAGAAGCGGTCGGCTGCGGCGAGCGAGGTTGCGAAGGAAGGGGAGATTCGTCAGCTCGCCCGATCCGACCTTGAAGGCCGGCACGTCGAGCTGCTCCAAGAAGTCGGCGCTTCGTTCATCGAACGGCGTTGATAGGAAGATGATGTCGCGAGCTTCGCAACGAGCTGCGATGGTCTTGAATGCCTCATGGTCCAGGCGGAGCGGGGCCAACATGTCCGCCTGGCCTGAGTCCGTCCCTGCTTCGCCGCGCTGATAATCGGCAAGAGGCGCGCTGCTCGACGCGAGCTCGTCGGGGTCGAACGTCTGGAACTTCACTGCGTCGGCGCCGCTGTCGGCTGCGGCGTCGACAAGCTCGAGCGCAAGCGCCGGATCGCCGTTGTGGTTGACACCGGCCTCGGCGATGAAGAAGACGGGTTGCTCTCGTCCGATGATGTGGCCGCCGAGCTTCAGTGCACTCATCCGGCGGCTAGGTCGACCGGTGGGTACAGCGCGTTGAAGCGCCGCCAGTACTCGTCCTGAACGCCGCGATTGATCGCGACGAGATCGGGCCGCGCGCGGAGCAGCTGCACGACTCGCTCGAGCGCGCTGTCCGCGGGCTCCGTCCCGAGTTCGGCCAGCACCGCTTCGAAGAACACGACATCCTCGGGATAGTCGAGGGTCAGGCGAGCCCCATCGTGTCTGAGAGTTTCGGGCGCCGCGACTTCAGCGCGCATCACGACGCGTTCGTCTGCGAAGAAGCGACCTTGGCCCCCCGTGTCCGTCTCGGTCTTGAGGGCGCAGACGCGGCGAAGGCCGCTTCTGGCGATCCCGGTCGGTGCGGCGCCGAACGGAAGGCCCGTGCACGTGATGTAGTCGGCGCCCGTGTGCTCGTAACACTCGATGACTCGATCGACGTGGACCGGATCGCAGAAGACGTCGTCGCCGTCGCATGCTGCGATGAAGTCCACCCCGTACTCGTCGGCGGCGCCCAGCCACCGCACGAGGATATCGTCGCGCTCTCCTCGATAGACGTCGACGCCGAGGCGTCGAGCGGCGGCTGCGAGCTCATCGTCCTCGGCTTCGGTCGTCGTGCAGAGCACGATCAACGCCGGTCTTTCTGCGAGACGAAGGCGCTCGACCAGCCGCTCCAGGACGTCCGCCCTCCCAACTCGAGCAGCGTCTTCCGAGGGAGACGCGACGACCCCAGCCGGGCCGTGATGAACGTTGCTGCTCTCAACCGAGGACGCATGACGCTACCAGGCAAGGTCGCGCGAGTCCACGCCTCGAGCGAGCGGCATGGATTCGCACCGGCTAGGCTCGAGGTCGTGTTGTCCGAGCGAGCGCCGAAGCGAGCTGAGCGAGCGTGCACATCGCGTGATTCCCGCCGGTGCCCACACGTACAGCAAGGGAGACGATCAGTTTCCGGACGTCGCGCCCGCGTTCATCGAGCGGGGCGAAGGCTGCTACGCGTTCGACGCAGAAGGCAACAAGTTCCTCGACTGGGGAATGGGTCTGCGAACCGTCATCCTCGGCCACGCTTATCCGCGGGTCGTCGAGGCGGCGACAGCCGAGCTCCGCAAAGGCTCGAACTTCACCAGGCCGTCCATCCTCGAGCTCGAGCTCGCCGAGGAGCTTGCCGACCTGATTCCGTGCGCCGAGATGGTGAAGTTCGCGAAGAACGGCTCAGACGTCACGACCGCAGCCGTCAGGCTCGCCCGGGCCGCGACCGGCCGCGACCTCGTCGCGTTCCCGCGCGAGCAGCCGTTTCTCAGCGTGGACGACTGGTTCATCGGCAGCACGGAGATGAACAGCGGTGTTCCGGAAGCGGTCCAGAAGCTGTCGCTCACGTTCTCGTACGGTGACTCGCAGAGCGTCGAGGATCTGTTCGAACGGCACGCAGGCGAAATCGCGTGCGTCATCCTCGAGGCGGCGACGGTCGTTCCACCGCCGCCGGGATTCTGGAACGCCTCCGCGAGCTGACGGCGGCGCATGGAACCGTGCTCGTGTTCGACGAGACGATCACCGGCTTCCGCTGGGACCTCCGCGGTGCGCAGACGTACTTCGGCGTCACGCCCGATCTCGCGACATTCGGCAAGGCGCTCGGAAACGGCTTCGCGGTCTCCGCTCTGACCGGGCGCCGCGACTTGATGGAGCTCGGCGGGCTCAGACACACGGCTGAGCGTGTCTTCCTGCTGTCGACGACGCATGGAGGCGAGACACACGGCCTCGCCGCAGCTCGCGCGACCGTGATGGAGCTCCGCGACAAAGACGTGTGCGACCACCTCTGGTCGATCGGCCAAAGGCTGGCTGACGGGTTGAACGACGCGGCTCGCGCAAACGGCGTCGAGCAAGCTTCGCGTGTGTCGGCTTTCCGTGCAGTCCGGTTCTCAGCTTCACGGCGGGAGACGACGTCTCGGAGGCGGAGCTGCGAACGCTCTTCCAACAGGAGATGATCGTTCGCGGCGTAATGATTCCGTATGTGGCTCCGAGTTTCAGCCACGGCGAAAGCGGAGGTCGATCGAACTGTCGAGGCGGCGTCCGGCGCTTTCGGCATTCTCCGTCGCGTCCTGGAAGGTGAGCCCCTCGAAAGCACCTCACCGGACCGAGTCATCAAGCCCGTCTTCCGGCGTTACAACTTCGACCGCTAAGGGGCGTTCGCATGAAGGTCCTCGTAGTCGGGCTCGGATCGATGGGCCGTCGCCGCGTCCGCAACCTGTCGTACATCGGCGGCCACGAGATCGCCGGCGTGGAGCCGGACGACAAGCGGCGCGAGGAGGTGGCGGCGGAGTTCCAGATCGCGACATGGCCCAGCTTTTCCGAGGGGCTCGACTGGAAGCCGGACGCGCTCGTCATTTCGACGCCGCCCGAACAAGCACACCGAGTTCGCGTGCTCGGCCGCCCGCGCAGGAATTCACTTCTTCACGGAAGCGAGCGTGGTTCGAGACGGCATGGAGGAGTTGCTCGAACTGGTGAAGGATCGATCGATCGTCGCCGCTCCGTCCTGCACGATGCGCTTCCACCCGGCCGTGCGCATCATCAAGGAACGCCTGAACGACGGGGCGATCGGGCGGCCCCTGGCGTTCACTCACCACGTCGGGCAATACCTCCCCGACTGGCACCCGTGGGAGGACTATCGAACCTTCTACGGCGCGCGCCGCGATACCGGTGCAGCTCGCGAGATCGTTCCGTTCGAGCTCAACTGGTTGACGAGTGTGTTCGGCAGGATCGCCAGAGTCGCGTGTCTCCGCGGAAAGCTCAGCTCGCTCGATGCCGACATCGACGACATCTACTCGACACTCCTCGAGTTCGAGAGGGGCGTCTACGGCTCGATGGTTGTCGACGTGATCAGTCGGCCAGCGCTGCGCAAGGCACGCATCATTGGTGAGGCAGGAACGCTCGAATGGGACTGGGCCGCTCGGAAAGTCCTCGAATGGCGGGCAGCCGACCCCACGTGGCGTGAGTTCGTCGACCCGCCGCCGATCGAGGGGCCTGGCGGCGCCTGGGTCGCGGAGAACATGTACATCGACGAGATGCGAGCGTTCATGCACGCAGTCGAGCACGGGGCTGATCGGTACCCGTTCTCAGTCGCCGAGGACTATGAGCTGCTAGGCGTGCTGCTCGAGCTCGAACGTACGTCGCGAGGCGGCGCCGCGGAGCCGTCAGCGCCCACCTCGAGCTAGCGCTCGTACCCGTAGCGCATCGTCGAAGAGCCACCCGGTGCGGGCCAGCTCGGCACGCTCGAACGCCTTCATGACGGCCATCGGCCTAGGGGTTTTACGCGCCGCCCACGGTTCCGATTTGACGACGTCTTATGCCGTCGATTACCTTCCTTGATAGCCGACTAATCCGATCGACAAAGGAGACACGTGTATCGCATCGCCCTCATCGCCCTGCTCGCCGCGCTGGTCGTGCCGGTCGCCGGCGCCCGCTCGACGGGCGGATCGATCTCGCTCGTCGCATATTCGACGCCCAAGGCGGCCTTCTCGACGATCATCCCCGCCTTCAACCAGACGGCCGCAGGGAAGGACGTGTCGTTCACGCAGTCCTACGGCCCCTCCGCCGACCAGGCGCAGGCGATCGTCAACGGCCTGCCCGCCGACGTCGTCGACCTCTCGCTCGAGCCGGACATGCGGACGCTCGTCAAGGCCGGCCTCGTCGCGCCGTCGTGGAACGCGAACAAGTACAAGGGCATCGTCACGCGCTCCGTCGTCGTGATCGTCTTCCGCCCGGGAAACCCGAAGCACATCCGAAGCTGGAACGACCTGGTCAAGCCGGGCGTGCAGGTGCTGACGCCGAACCCGGTCACGTCGGGCGGCGCGCGCTGGAACGTCCTCGCTGCTTACGGTGCGCAGCTGAAGCTCGGCAAGACTCCGAAGCAGGCCGAGCAGTACCTGAAGACGCTGTTCAAGCACGTCGTCGTGCAGGACAAGTCGGCCCGCGACGCGCTCAACACGTTCCTCGCCGGCAAGGGCGACGCGCTGCTCACGTACGAGAACGAGGCGCTGCTCGCACAGCACAGCGGCCAGCCCGTGTACTTCAACATCCCGAAGGCGACGATCCGCATCGACAACCCGATCGCGGTGACGTCGAAGAGCAAGCCCGAGGCGCAGGCGTTCCTCAAGTACCTCTACACGCCGGCGGCGCAGAAGCTCTTCGCGCAGAGCGGCTACCGCCCCGTCATGAAGGTCGCCACGAAGGGCTACAGCTTCCCGGTCCGCCCGCAGCAGTTCACGGTCGACTACCTCGGCGGCTGGACGAAGATCCAGAAGAAGTTCTTCGACCCGAACACGGGGCTGATGACGAAGATCGAGCAGGGCCTTGGCGGCTGACGCGGCCGCCGTCCGCGCGCCTGCCGCCGCCCGGCGCCTCCCCGTCACGGAGGTGCTGGGCGGCGGCTTCATCGTCGGCTACCTGAGCCTCGTCGTCCTGCTCCCGCTCGCGGCGCTCGTCGCCGAGGCGGGGAACTTCCGGCACGCGGTGACGAATCACGAGGCGGTCGCGGCGCTCGAGCTGACGCTCGTGCTCGCGGTCGCCGTGGCGCTGATCAACGCCGTGATCGGCACCGCGACCGCGTGGGTGCTCGTCCGGGACGACTTCCGCGGCAAGACCTTGGTCAACGCCGTCATCGACCTCCCCTTCGCGCTGCCGACGATCGTCGCGGGGCTGACGCTGCTCGCCTTGTACGGGCCGCGCGGCTGGACCGGCCTCAACCTCGCGTTCACGCGCGCGGGCGTGCTGCTCGCGCTGTTGTTCGTGACGCTGCCGTTCGTCGTGCGGAGCGTGCAGCCGGTGCTGCTCGAGCTCGACGCAGAGATGGAGGAGGCGGCCGCGTCGCTCGGCGCGCGGCCGGCCGGGATTTTCAGGCGGATCGTCTTTCCGAACCTGCTGCCGGCGGTGCTGTCGGGCGTCGCACTTGCGTTCGCGCGTGCGGTCGGAGAGTTCGGCTCCGTCGTGTTGATCTCGGGCAACCTGCCGTTCAAGACCGAGGTCTCGTCCGTCTACATCTTCGGGAGGATCCAGTCGAACGACGCGGCGGGAGCGGCGTCGCTGTCGCTCGTGCTGCTCGCGATCTCGTTCGCCGCGCTCCTCCTCATCGGTGCTATTCGACGCTGGGCGACGAGGCATGATCGCCAGGCTTAGCCTCCGCTTCGCCGTCTTGTTCTACATCGCGGCGATCCTGCTCGTGCCGGTCGGGCTCGTCTTCTGGCGGACGTTCGAGCACGGCGTCGGACCGGCGTGGGACTCCGTGTCGACGCCCGACGCGCGCCACGCGTTCTGGCTGACGCTGAAGATCGCGGCGATCGTCGTGCCGCTCAACACGATCTTCGGCATCGTCTGCGCGCTCGCGATCGTCCGTCACAGGTTCCCGGGGAAGGGCGTGCTGAACGCGGTCGTCGACCTCCCGCTCGCGCTCTCGCCGGTCGTGATCGGGCTCGCGCTCTTCCTGCTCTACGGCCGCAACGGCTGGCTCGAGTCGCTGCCGTTCCAGGTGCTGTTCTCGCTGCCCGGGATGGTGCTCGCGACGATGTTCGTCTCGCTGCCGTTCGTCGTGCGCGAGGTCGTGCCCGTGCTGCGCGAGATCGGCACCGACCAGGAGCAGGCCGCGGCGACCCTCGGCGCCGGTCCGATCGCGACGTTCCGCCGCGTGACGCTGCCGGCGATCCGCTGGGCCGTCGCGTACGGCGTCGTCCTCACGACCGCGCGGTCGATCGGCGAGTTCGGCGCCGTGAGCGTCGTCTCCGGTCGCATCAGCGGCAGGACGGAGACGCTGACGCTGCTCGTGCAGGACCGCTACGAGTCGTTCGACGTGACGGGCGCGTACGCCGCGTCCGTCGTGCTCGCGATGATCGCGGTCGCGACGCTCGTGTTGTTGACGATCTTCAAGCCCAAGGAGGAGCGCGCGTGATCTCGGTTCGCAACGTCACGAAGAGGTTCGGCGAGTTCGTGGCACTCGACGGCGTTTCGGTCGACGTCGAAAGCGGCGCGCTGCTCGCGCTGCTCGGCCCGAGCGGCTCCGGCAAGTCGACGCTGCTGCGTGTGATCGCCGGGCTCGAGCGGCCGGACACCGGCGACGTGTTCATCTCCGGGCGCGAAGCGACCCGGTTGAGGCCGCAGGAGCGAGGGGTCGGCTTCGTCTTCCAGCACTACGCGCCGTTCAAGCACATGACGGTCGCCGACAACGTCGCGTTCGGCCTGACGGTGCGCAAGCGGCCGAAGGCGGAGATCTCGGCGCGCGTGCACGAGCTGCTCGAGCTCGTCCAGCTCGAGGGTCTCGGCAAGCGGTACCCCGCACAGCTGTCCGGCGGTCAGCGGCAGCGCATGGCGCTCGCACGCGCCCTCGCCGTCGAGCCTGAGGTGCTCTTGCTCGACGAGCCGTTCGGTGCGCTCGACGCGCGCGTTCGGCAGGAGCTCCGCGAGTGGCTGCGCCGCCTCCACGACGAGGTGCACGTAACGACGGTCTTCGTCACGCACGACCAGGAGGAGGCGATGCAGATCGCCGACGAGATCGTGCTGCTCAACCGCGGGACGATCGAGCAGATCGGCTCGCCGCAGGACCTCTACGAGCGGCCGGCGAACGAGTTCGTGCTCACGTTCGTCGGCGAGGCGACGGGCTTCCGCGGCGAGCTCGTGCGCCCGCACGACGTCGTGCTCTCGACGCTGCCGGAACCCGACGCGCACGAGGCGCTCGTCGAACGGATCGCGTACCTCGGCTTCGAGGTGCGGGCGCAGCTCGTCCTCGGCGAGGGACAGCGCTTCGACGCGCAGCTCACGCACGACGAGGCCGAGCGGCTCGAGCTGGCGCCCGGGCAAATCGTCTACGCGCGGCTAGTGGGGCGACCAGGCCTCGGGGTCGCGGACGAGGTCGCGAACGCGGTCGGGTAGCTCGTCCGCAGCGACGTCTGCGAGCGTCACGTCCTCGAGCACGGCGCGGATGTTCGCCCGCAGCGCGACGAAGACGTCGCGAAGCGCGGTTGCCGCGCCCTCGTACTCGAGCTCCTCGGGACGGACGCCGCGCACGTTCGCAAGCGGGCCTTCGACCGCGCGGATGACGTCGGCGAGGGAGATCTCGCCCGGCGGCTTCGCGAGCCAGTAGCCGCCTTCCGCGCCGCGCTGGCTCGCGACGAGGCCGGCGTGCTTGAGGTCGAGCAGGATCTGCTCGAGGAACCGGAGCGGGATGCCCTGCGCGCGGGCGAGCGCCTCCGCCTTCACGTGGCCTTCGCCGCCGGTCGCGAGCTCGAGCGACGCCCGGAGCGCGTAGTCCGCCTTCGCAGAGAGGCGCATTGGCGGCTACGCCGGCGCGGGCGCCGGCGCGCCGCCGAGCTCGCCGTGGATGCGCACGAACAGCGAGTCGAGCGCGAGCTGCGGCGCGATGTTGAACTCCTCGAACGCGCGCCACGTCTCGCGCACGTGCTCGCACGCGGCCTCGGCGCCCTCGATGCGATCGCGCGACGCGTCCTCGTCCAGCGTCCCGAGCCGGTCGGAGTGCACGACGGCGTCGCGCGCGCCGACCGCGACGGCGATCAGGTCGCGATACCACCACGCGAGCTCCTCGAGGGAGGCGAGCAGCTCGTCGCGCTCGGCCCGCCGCTGAGCGCGGCGAACTCGCTGCTCCGCCTCGCGGCCGGTGAGCTCCATCGCCTGGACGTACTCCTCGGCCTCGGTGCGCGCGTCCGTGCCGCGCTGCTTGATCCCTTCGAGGAGCGCGCGCGCCGCCTCGCCGGAGTCGAAGCGGTCGGCGCCGTAGACGCTGCGGGCAACGTCGAGCAACCGCTCGCGACGGGCGCGGCCATCGGGGTCGAGCAACCGCTCGGCGCGATCGAGGCGCCCGGCGGCGAGCCGGGCGATCGCGTTGAGATCGTCGGCCGCGAGACCGGGCGCACGCTCGAGCAGGTCGGCTCGCACCGCCGCCTCCGACAGGCGCCGGAACGGCACGAGCTGGCAGCGCGAGAGGATCGTCTCCGGCAGCGGCCCGAGGTCGTCGGCGACGAGGACGATGACCGCGTACGCGGGCGGCTCCTCGAGATCCTTGAGCAGCGCGTCGGCGGCGGCCTCGTTCATCGTGTGCGCGTCGAGGATCACGTACACGCGCCGCGACGCTTCGAACGGGCGCATGTGCAGGTCGCGGCGAAGCCTGCGGATCTCGTCGATCAGCACCTGGTCGCCGACGGGCTCGAGCACGTAGAGGTCCGGGTGCGTCCCGCGCTCGACGCGGCCGCGGTCGCCGATCAGCTCGCCGGCGAACGCCGTCGCCGCGCGGCGTTTGCCCACCCCGGGAGGACCATGGAAGAGGTACGCGTGCGCCGGCCCCTCCGCGAGCGCGGCCGCGAGCAGGCGCTTGGCCTCCTCCTGCTCAGGAAAGGTCTCGAACGCCATCCCTGACGATTCTCGCGAGGTCGGCCGCCGGACGCGAGCCGTCCAGCTTCGTGATCCGTTCCGGGAACATGCCGGCGACCTCCTCGTACGCGGCGCCGACGGCCGCCTGGAACTCGATTCCCTCGCGCTCGATGCGGTCGGCGTCGCCCTCCGAACGTCGAGCCGCCTCGCCGGCAGCGAGCACGACGAGGAACGTCCGGTCGGGGAGCAGTCCCTGCGTCGCCTGCAGGTTGAGCTCGAGCACGTGCTCGACGCCGAGCCCTCGCGCGATGCCCTGGTACGCGAGCGACGAGTCGACGTAGCGGTCGCACACGACGTCGGCGCCGGAGGCTACGGCGGGGCGAATGACCTCGTCGACGAGTTGCGCGCGCGCGGCGGCGAAGAGCGCGGCTTCGGCCCACGGCGCGATGTCGACGTCGTGCTCGAGGAGCAGCGCGCGAACACGCTCGCCGAGCTGCGTCCCTCCCGGCTCGCGGGTTGCCACGACGTTCCGGCCGTCCGCGCGAAGTGCCGCGACGAGCAGTTCCGCCTGCGTCGTCTTGCCGCTGCCGTCGATTCCCTCGAACGTCACGAACACTGTTCGGGAGGATAAGGACGTCGTCCGGCGAACGATTTCGGTCCGTGGAATCGTCGTACGCCCCGACCTTCGACGCTGCCCGCTGGCGCACGGCGACCATCGTCGTTTCCGCGGTGGCGGCGCTCGAGCTGGCGGTGCTGCTGGCGATCGGGGTGACGCTGCTCGGCAAGTCCGTCGCGCATCGCGTGCAGGGCGCGGCGCTCGCCAGGGCGGCGGGCGTGCAGCCGGTCACGAAGCCCGGGCCGGCGGGGAAGCCTCGGCTCATGCGCAGCAACACGGACGTCCTCGTGCTGAACGGCGGCGGCGTCACCGGCGCGGCCGGCATCGCCGCGGACGCGTTGCAGGCGCGCGGGTACCGGATCACGTCGGTCGGCAACGCGAGGAAGCAGTCGAGCGCGACGCGGACGCTCGTGATGTACCGGCCCGGCTACCGGGCCGAGGCCGCGCGCCTGGCGCGGGACGTGCACACGACGATCGTCGCGCCGCTCGACGGGATGCGACCCGCCGCGCTCATGGGCGCGCAGATCGTCCTCGTCGTCGGGCACTAGCCCTTTCGGACATGCACTGAGTCCAGGACTCGGGGCGTGTCTCGAGAGGGCGCTTGTTTCGGTGAAATGCGCTGCATCTCGGCGGGTCGCGCCGCAGACGCATCGCCTGCTTGGGCCGTGGCCCGAGTCCAGGACTCGGGACGTCGCCGGTTAGGACACGTTGACGACGACACGCTGCACGGCGTTGTTGGCGTAGCCGCCGACGTTCCACTCGCCGTCGAGCGGCTGCTCGTTTCCGGCCTCGTCTCGCGCGCGGACGCAGAGCTCGTGTCGCCCGGCCGCCGCGTCCCACTCGTACGTCCACGCCGACCACGCCCACGGCGAGTCCACGTCGTGGTCGACGCGAGCCGGCTCCCACGTCTCGCCGCCGTCGACGCTCACCTCGACCGCCGCCACCCGCGCCCAACCGGACCACGCGCGGCCGCGCACCACGCACCGGCCCGGCTCGAGGAACCGCTCGCGCGAGTGGAAGTCCGGCACGCCCGGCGGCACGACGAGCGCGTGCGGCGCCATCCGTGTCAGCGGCTCGCCCTCGTCGTCCTCGTCGCGTTGCAGCCGGTAGCGCTTCGCCATCTGAAAGCCCTCGAACGGCCGGTCGACGACGTCGATCCGCGCGAGCCACTTGACGCTCGTCATGCCGTACCAGCCGGGCACGAGCAGGCGCAGCGGGAAGCCGTGCTGCGGCGGCAGCGGGACGCCGCTCAACTCGAACGCGAGGAGCACCTCGTCTCGCATCGCCTCCGACAGCGGCAGGCTGCGCTGGTAGTTCTGCTCGACCTCTTCCTCGAGGCCACGGTCGAGGCCGGTGAAGACGACCTCCGCCGCGCCGTCGCGCACGCCGGCTTCGTCGAGCACGTCGCGCAGGCGGACGCCCCGCCACGCGCCCGTGCCGACGGCCTCGTGCAGCCACGGCTGGCTGTCGACGTGCGGCGCGAGGCTCGCGCGCCCGTTGCCGGCGCACTCCATCGTCGCCACGACCTCGACCGAAGGACGCGCGCGCAGCTCGTCGAGCGACAGCGTCAACGGCCGCTCGACGTCGCCCTCGACGAGAAGCCGCCACGTCGCGGGGTCGACGGCGGGAATGTCGTAGTGGATCAGCAGGTAGTGCAGACCGAGCGGCGTGACCGGGTAGGCGAGCGCCTCCAGCGGCATCCCGTGATTCCGCGCGGCCATCTGGAGCTGCTCGCGGCTGATCGCCTTCTCGACCTCGATGCCGCGGATCGTACTCAAGCGCAGTTCCGCCGCTTGGCGCGCGCACGCGCGACGTCGAGGGGCCCGCCGTCGAACGCGACCGCGCGGTTGTACCGGTCGAGCGCGTACGCACGGCTGAGCGAGCGGTAGGCGGCGCACGGGTCGCCGAGAGAGTCGAGCTCGAACACGCCGCGCTCGGCCCACGCCTGCGGATTCTCCGGCTGCGTGTCCGTCGCCCGGCGGTACAGCCGCAGCGCCCTGAGGGGGTGGCCGTCGAAGCCCTCGAGCGCCGCCTCGGTGAGGAGCGGGTCGACGGCGAGCGGATTCCACGAGTGCGCCTGCGCTGCAACCTCGGGATTCGCGGTCGCCACGGCCTCGTCGACCTTGTGCCGGGCGACGGCCGGCGCTGCGAGCGAGAAGCACGCCGTCACGCCGAGCGCGAGCGCGCCGAGCGCCCAGACCGGCTCGCGCCGCGCGGAGGTCGTCCCCGGTTCCGCGAGCAGGACGCCGAGCGCCAGGAACGCAGGCGCACTCACGGCGACGTAGTCCCAGCCGATGTCGATGAGGATGTTTCCGAGATACGCCAGCAGGCAGACGGCAAGCGCAGCCGCGGGGGCGTCCCCCAGGCGGCGGCGCACGGCGATCGACGCCAGGACGACGGCAGCGGCAAAGAGCGCGAAACCGACGATGCCGGTCTCGCCGAGCGACTGGAGCGCGAAGTCGTGTGGCTCCGTCGTCGGTCTGACGAATTCGGCGCGTCGTAGGCGGTGCGCGAGCACGAACGACGCCGCGCCTGTTCCACCGATCGGCCGGCGCTCGAACATCGCCCACGCCTGGCCCCACCAGTCGAGCCGCTCGTCCGAGCTTCCGCAGCCGAAGCGGGCGGCGCCCTGCGTGCAATGCGCGCCGGCAGCGCTCGCGCTCGTCGCGCCGCTCGAGTTCAGCGCTGCGACGACAACGCCCGCGACACACGCGACGCCGACGACGGCGAAGAGCGCAAGCGTCGCGCGCCGGCGGCGCTCGCGCTCGACCTCGACCCGTGCAAGCCGGCGCGCAACGACGAGCACGAAGAGGGCGGCGACGACAACCGCAAGCAGGAAGAGCCGCCCGTCGTGCGCCCGCGACGAGTGCGGCTGTCCGTCGTCGCTGACGCCGTGCAACGCGAGCGAGACGCCGAACACCGCAACGGCCGCACCGCCGCCGACGACGAGCGCCGCAAGCGCCTCGAGCCGCCGCGCATCGAGCCACAGCCATGCGGCGGCTGCGACGACGCCTACGAGAATCCCGCCGCGCGAGTACGCCAGCAGCACCGTCAGCACGCCGCCGAAGACGAGCAGCGCGCCGTCGAAGCGACGCTCGGCCGCGCGCCAGAGGCCGAGCACGACGGCGAAGTCGCCGAGCAGGGCGAGCGCGTTCCAGAATCCAACCGGCGAGCGCAGCCGGGCAAGGCGGCCGTAGTCCGGATAGAGCGACGGGATCCCCTTCGCGAGCAGCGCGTACGCGATGACGCCCGCGACGAGCACTGCAAACGCCACCGCGGTGGCGCGCGGCGCGCGCGGCACGATCGCCGCGACGAAGAGGCCGACGACGAGGAACGCGAGATATGCGAGGCCGCGATTGAGGTAGTCCCACGAGTTGTCGGGCAGGACCGACCACACGATCGACGCGCCCTGCCAAACGACCAACCCAGCGAGACATGCCGATGCACCACATTGCGGCGCGCTCCAGGCGCGGACGTACGATGAGCCCGGCAAAGCCGGCGGCCACGAGCACGGACGCCGCGAGCACGGCGGCGCCGCCGATCCACGCGAGCCGCGTAGGAGAGTCCGCGCCGCCGAAGAAGAGCGCCCACACGAGGAGCGCACAGGCGACGACGAACGTAGCCGCGGCAACCGGCGCGAGCCCGCGGTCGCGCAACGAAAGCGCCGGCATCGTGCGCGACGCTACCACCGTTTACAAACCCCTTACAGCGCGATGATTAGAAACTCACCGCATAGGGGGAGACTCCCGCGAACGGAGAACTTCCTCTCCGGATGCCGCATGCAGCTATCGCCCCGCCCACAGAGACCCCGCTACCCTTGCCGTCGTCGTGGCGTCTCTCGTGGTCGTCGTTGCGGGCGGGCTCGCCCTCGCCGCCGGAACCGCCGCACCTGCATCGGCGTCGACGCCGTGCTCGCAGAGCGTCATCAACGACTGGTTCGACGACGGCAAGGTCGACAAGACGTATCCGCAGCACTGCTACACGGAGGCGATCCAGCACCTTCCGCGCGACATCCACACGTACTCGAACGCGGCCGATGACATCCGCGCCGCGATGCTCGCGGCGTTCAACAAGGGCGGGGGCGCATCCTCGGGCGGATCGCAGCAGACATCCGGCGGGAACGCACATAGCCCGTCGTCCAACAGCACGACTCCCTCGGCCTCGGCCGCCGCACCGAAGGCGGACGAGCCGAAGCAGGGCGTGATCGTGCGCGCGATCGAGTGGCTCGGCCCGTCGGATGCGGGCGCGGTGCCGCTGCCGCTCCTGATCCTGGCGGGCGTTGCGTTCCTGCTCCTCGCCGCGGCCGGCGGGAGCCTCGTCAACCGGCGCCTGCAAGAGCGCCGGCTGCCGCCTCCTCCCCGGGCCTAGAGGCTCTCGGCGGACCGGGCCTCCCGGGCGTTGTCCATCCGGCGGCGGCAGTAGCCTCCCGGACCCGCAATGACCCGGAGTGACTAGCCTGGAGGGAACAGATGGCAACCGCCGACGAGACCACGGAGACCACCGCGCAACCACTCGAGGGCGCGGCTGAAACCGCTGCAAATGCCGTATTGGACGGCGGTTCGCAGCTCGGCGTTCGCCGCTACTTCACGATCCCCGGGCGCGACCCGTTCGACGAGGTCGAGTGGGAGACGCGCGACGCGTTCATCCCGGGCAAGGAGAAGCCCGCGTTCGACCAGAAGGGCGTCGAGTTCCCGAAGACCTGGTCGCAGACGGCGACGAACATCGTGGCCCAGAAGTACTTCCGCGGCCGGATGAGCTCGCCCGACCGCGAGCGCAGCGTCAAGCAGATGATCGGCCGCGTCGTCACGACGATCGGCACGTGGGGCCGCGCGGGCGGCTACTTCGCGGACGAGGACGAGGCGAAGACGTTCGAGGACGAGCTGAAGTTCATCCTCGTGTACCAGCTCGCCGCGTTCAACTCGCCGGTGTGGTTCAACGTCGGCTTCGAGGAGAAGCCGCAGTGCAGCGCGTGCTTCATCCTCTCGATCGACGACTCGATGGAGTCGATCCTCGACTGGATCCGGCGCGAGGGAGTGATCTTCCGCGGCGGCTCGGGCTCCGGCGTCAACCTGTCGAAGCTGCGCTCGTCGAAGGAGCAGCTGTCGAAGGGCGGCTACGCCTCCGGGCCGGTGTCGTTCATGCGCGGCGCCGATGCGTCGGCGGGGACGATCAAGTCGGGCGGCAAGACGCGCCGCGCGGCGAAGATGGTCGTGCTCGACGTCGACCATCCGGACGTCGAGGAGTTCATCTGGTGCAAGGCGCACGAGGAGGAGAAGGCGCGCGTCCTCGAGGCCGCCGGCTACGACATGTCGCTCGACAGCCCTGACTGGGCTTCGATCCAGTACCAGAACGCGAACAACTCGGTGCGCGTCACCGACACGTTCATGGACGCGGCAGCCGCCGACGGCGAGTGGAACCTCACCGCGCGCACGGACGGCGCCGTCGTCGACACCGTCGACGCGAAGAAGCTGCTGCGCCAGATCGCCGAGGCTGCGTGGAAGTGCGCCGACCCGGGCGTGCAGTACGACACGACGATCAACAAGTGGCACACGCTGCCGAACACGTCGCGCATCAACGCGTCGAACCCCTGCAGCGAGTACATGTCGATCGACGACTCGGCGTGCAACCTCGCGTCGCTGAACCTGATGAAGTTCCGCCGCGAGGACGGCGAGCTCGACGTCGAGGCGTACGAGCACGCCGTCGACACCGTCTTCCTCGCGCAGGAGATCCTCGTCGGCTGCTCGTCGTACCCGACGCCCGAGATCGAGCGGAACGCGAAGGCGTACCGCCAGCTCGGCCTCGGCTACGCGAACCTCGGCGCGCTGCTGATGGCGCGCGGGCTTCCGTACGACTCCGACGAGGGACGCGCGTACGCGGCGGCGATCACGTCGCTGATGACGGGACGCGCCTACCGCAAGTCCTCGGAGATCGCGGCGCGCATGGGCGCGTTCGCCGGCTACCGCAAGAACGCCGCGGCGATGCTCGGCGTGATGTCGATGCACCGCGCGGCCGTCGCGAACATCGAGAACTCGTCGTCCGTTCCGACCGACCTGCTGTCGGCCTGCCGCAAGGCGTGGGACGACGTGCTCGACCTCGGCGAGGTGCACGGCTACCGCAACGCGCAATCGACCGTGCTCGCGCCGACGGGGACGATCAGCTTCATGATGGATTGCGACACGACGGGCGTGGAGCCGGACTTCTCGCTCGTCAAGTCGAAGAAGCTCGTCGGCGGCGGCGAGATCACGATCGTCAACCGCACGGTGCCGCTCGGGCTCGAGAAGCTCGGCTACGCGCCGACCGAGGTGGACGAGGTCGTCGCGTGGATCGACGAGCGCAACTCGATCGTCGGCGCGCCGTACGTGAAGGCCGAGCACTACCCCGTGTTCGACTGCGCGGTCGGCGAGCGCGCGATCCACTACTCGCGGCCACGTGAAGATGATGGGCGCCGTCCAGCCGTTCATCTCCGGCGCGATCTCGAAGACGGTGAACCTGCCCGAGACCGCGACGGTCGACGAGGTCGCGCAGCTCTGGATCGACGCGTGGAAGCTCGGCGTCAAGGCGATCGCGATCTACCGCGACAACTGCAAGGTCGCGCAGCCGCTCTCCGGCAAGAAGGACGCCGCTGCGACCCCGCCGGTGCCGATCCGCGAGCGCAAGCGCCTGCCGGACGATCGCACCGAGGTCGGCCGCAAGTTCCGCGTCGGCGACTACGAGGGCTACATCCACGTCGGCCTCTACGACGACGGCACGCCCGGCGACATCTTCGTCGACATCGCGAAGGAGGGCACGACGCTCGCCGGCCTCATGAACTCGTTCATGATCTCCGTCTCGCTCGGCCTGCAGTACGGCGTGCCGCTCGAGGTGTACGTCTCGAAGTTCGCGCACATGCGCTTCGAGCCGAGCGGGATGACGAACGACGCCGACATCCGCGTCGCGAAGTCGATCGTCGACTACGTCTTCCGCTGGATGGGCAAGAAGTTCCTCACCGTCGAGCAGCAGGAGGAGATCGGGATCCTGTCGCCGGAGGTGCGCGCCAAGATGGCGTCGGCGTACGCCGCGGCGGATGCCCAGGCCACGGCCGCGCCGGTCGAGGCGCCGCCGCCCGGACAGACGGCTCTCTTCAACAGCTGGGAGGACGCGGTCGAGTGCGCCCGCTGCGGCGGCCGCATGATCCGCACCGGCTCGTGCTACACGTGCCGCGACTGCGGCACGAACACCGGTTGCAGCTAGCCGAACGCGCTAGCTGTCCTGACGACGAAGGGCGCCTCGCGAGGCGCCCTTCGTCGTCTAGGACTCGCGCAGGTCATAACGCGCCGAAACGATTCTTCGACGAAGATCCGGCTTTCCGCGTCAGCGTCGAGAGGAGCAGAGATGAGTGACAGCGTGTACCGCGTAACCGAGGTGATCGGCACGAGCATCGACTCGTGGGAGGCCGCGGCGAGCAACGCTGTGGAGACGGCGGCGAAGTCGATCCGCGACCTGCGCATCGCCGAGGCGACCCGCTTCGACGTCACGATTCAGGACGGCAAGGTCGCGGAGTACCGCGTGCGCCTCGGGATCTCGTTCAAGTACGAGGCCGGAGACTGACGCAGGCGGGGCACGTCACCCCGCCCGCGTCCATGTCGCATCAGACGCGCGAGAGTAGCTGCTTCACGTCGTTGGACGAGACGGCGAAGCCGACGCCGTCGTTGCCGCCGGAGTCGCTCTCGATCTGCGAGTTGACGCCGATCACCTGACCTTGCGCGTTCAGGAGCGGGCCGCCGGAGTTGCCGTGGTTGATCGCGGCGTCCGTCTGGATCGCGTTCGTGATCGTCGCGTTGTTCGTCCCGCTGATGTGGCGATGAAGGGCGCTCACGATTCCGCTCGTCACCGTCTCGCTCAGGCCGAACGGGCTCCCGATCGCGACGACCTCGTCGCCGACCTGCACGTCGCTCGAGTCGGCGAGCGTCAGCGGATGGAGCACCGAGCCCGGCGCGTCGACCTTCAGCACCGCGAGATCGAGCGACGGGTCGCTGTCGACGACGCGTGCCGCGTACGTCTTGCCGTTCCAGAGCTTGACCGTGATCGAGCTCGCGCCTTCGACGACGTGCTCGTTCGTCACGATCCGGCCGTCGGCGCTCACGACGAAGCCGGAGCCCTGCGCCTGGGACGTCTGCGCGTCGCCGCCCCACGGCGTCGGCACGGTCTGCGTCGATCGAACGGTGATCTGCACGACGCCGCGGTACGCGCGCTTGTAGACCTGCCCCACCGTGAGGGAGCTCGTCGAGGACGAGACCGGCGAGCCGGACGCGTTCACCTGCCGCACGACCGTGGCGCTCGGGCGGGCCGCGAGGACCGCGTAGGTGGTCGTGCCCGCAACCGCGAGGATCGCTGCGGCGAGCACGAGGACGAAAGGGAATCTGATTCTCCTGCTGGGCATCTCGACCTCCTGGGCGTCGTGGTCGATCTCCATGACACCGGCCGCGGCTAAGACGCGCATGAACCCGCCCTAAGACCTCCGTAAGAGTCGCTAGGGTCGCGGCGTGCCGGAGGAGGAGACGAAGGACGAACGGCTCAACCGCGAGCTCGAGGAGCTGCTGCAGGAGCTCCGCATCGCGCTCCCGGGCGTGCAGATCCTCTTCGCGTTCCTGCTCGTCGTCCCGTTCAACAACCGCTTCGCCGAGACCGACGACCTGCAACGGAACGTCTGGTTCGCGGCGTTGCTGCTCGCGCTCGGCGCGGTGGCGTGCTTCATCGCGCCGACCGCATACCACCGCATTCGCTTCCGCGACTTCGACAAGGAGCGGCTCGTGACGACCGCGACGCGGCTCGCCGTCGTCGGGCTCGGGTTCCTCGCGACGGCGCTGTCCGCGTCCGCGTTCTTCGTCACCGGCTTCGTGTTCAGCGATCGCGCCGCGGCGTTCGTGACCGCGATCGCCGCGGGCACCATCGGCGGCCTGTGGTTTGCGCTGCCGCTGCTGCGGAAGTTCAGCGACGACTCGTGACCGACCGTCGCCGATCCGTCCTCGCAGGCGCCGCCGCAGCGACGCTGTGGGGTCTCGCGGAGCCGCTCGACCAGCGGCTCCTGCGCTGCGACTACTCGGACATCGCGCTGCTCGGCAAGTTCGTCACGCGCGGCCGGCACTGGCGCGCGGCGGGTTTCGCCGTTCACGCCGTGAACGGAGCCGTCTTCGGCCTCGTCTTCCACGAGGCGCGTCGGCTACTGAACGTTCACCCGCGGAAGCTCGCAGTCGGGATGGCGCTCGCCGAGCACGGGACGCTCTACCCCCTCTGCTACTTCGTCGACCGTCACCATCCCGCCCGCGGCGAGGAGGGCATCCCGCCGCTGCTGACGAACCCTCGCGCGTATGCGCAGGCGACCTGGCGCCATGCGCTTTTCGGCCTCGCGCTCGGCCGCCTGGCATGAACCGAGTTCTGGCCAAGATTTAGCCTCCGGCGAACGCGCAGCGGCCTACGGTCGGACGGTGACGGAGCGCAGCGAACGCAACGCGCGGCTGACCGGATCGACTGCGGTGATCCTCTTCTGCCTGCTCGCGCTCGAGGGCGTGACGATCCTCTTCATCCGCCCGCTCCTGTCGGTGCACGAGTTCGTCGGGATGATGCTCGTCCCGCCCGTGCTGCTGAAGCTCGCGAGCACGGGCTGGCGCTTCGCGCGCTACTACCGCCGCGACCCCGACTTCGTCGTCGCCGGACCGCCGAAGCTCCTCCTGAGGATGACCGCGCCGTTCCTCGTGCTCGCAACGATAGGCGTCTTCGCGACCGGCGTCACGATGCTCGCGCTGGGGCCGCGCTCGCAGGGACTGATCGGCCTCCACACGGCGAGCTTCGTGGTGTGGTTCGGCGCGATGGTCGTCCACGTCCTCGGGCACGTGCTGCGCGTGCCGGGTCTCGCCCGCGTCAGCGCCCGCGGGCAGCGCCTCCTCGTCGCGGGAGCCGTCGTCGCGGGCGTCGTGGTCGCCGGCGCCACCGTGCCCCTCATCCATCCGTGGACGCACTGGGCGGCGCACCAGCGCGACGACCGAGCCGCCAGGCCGCTGAGGGAGTGACCGTAGGACGCTCACGTCCGTTGTACCCACGTGAGACTGCTCGAGCGATTCCGGGAGCGACACGCACAACGGGGGCGGTCCCCGCGGTCGCCCGATCCCCGACGAGGCACCGCAGCCGCAGCCGGAGCACCGCAGAGCCGAAGCTCGCGGACCCGGAGCCGACCGACCTCTCGAAGCGCGACTACCTCGCAATCCTCAAGCGGGCGTTCAAGCGCGCGAACGAGGACCACATCACGAATCTCGCCGCCGCGCTCGCGTACTACGCGTTCCTCGCGATTCCGTCCGCGCTCCTCATCGCGATCGGCCTCTTCGGCATCTTCGCGAGCCCGCAGGACGTCTCGGTGCTCGTCGACAAGCTCGGAACGATCATGCCGTCGCAGGCGACGAGCCTCATCCACGACAGCCTGACCCAGATGACGGAGAAGGACGCCGGGGGCGTCGTTCTGCTCGGGCTCGGCGGCCTGCTCGCCGTGTGGTCGCTCGGCGGCGCGATGCAGAACGTGATGTGGGCGCTCAACGCCGCGTACAAGCGCGACGAGACTCGCGGCTTCGTGAAGCGGCGCCTGACGGCCTGGGCGATGCTCGGCTTCGCGCTGCTCGGCTTCGCGCTCGCTTTCGGGCTGCTCGTCCTCGGCCCGGTGCTGTCGACATGGGTCGGCAATGCAATCGGCGAGCCGGGGCTCGTGAAGGCCGATTTGGTGGGTTGCGCAGTGGCCGGTGCTCGTCGGCGGCCTGCTGCTCTCCTTCGCCGGGATCCTCTACCTGGGGCCGAACATCGAGCAGCCGCGCTGGAAGTTCCTCAGCTTCGGCGCGACCTTCGCCGTCGTCCTCTGGCTGCTCGCCTCGGGAGCGTTCGCGCTCTACGTCAGCATGTTCGGCTCGTACAACAAGGCGTGGGGCTCGCTGTCGGCGGTCGTGATCCTCATGACGTGGTTCTGGCTGAGCGGCGTCGCACTCCTGCTCGGCGCGGAGATCAACGCGGAGACCGAGCGGAGCCGTGAGCTTCGGCGCGGCGAGCCCGCCGAGGTCGAGCTCACCGCGCCGGCCAAGGCGTAGTCGCTCCGCGACGCGCGAAAGGCGAAGGGGCGCCGATCGACGCCCCTGCGGTGGTTAGAACCTACGAGCATTCTGCCCGAGCCGATGAGGCGCGGGCCGCCTTTCTGCCGGATGAAGAGCGGCCGTGCGGGTGGGCAGCGGGCCGCCCGTCGTCGGATCCATCAGCCGCGTGTCGCCGGTGGCGATCAGAACGTTCCACGGCCAGAAGACGCGCGTCCCCGGATGCCCAATCGTCTAAGCCTCGGGAGGGGTCAGGCGCCGGCCGAGGTCACCCCCGCGGCCTCGAGCGACGCGTCCACCGCGTCGTCGAACGCCTCGGCGACGCGCTCCGACGCGGTCCGCTCCTCCTCGAGGATCTTCCCCACGAGCGTGGCCGTCTCGTGATCGTCCGCACGCTCGGCGACGCGCTTCAGCTGCTCGTACCCGCCGATCTCCAGGTGCTCGAACGCCCGGATGAAGGCGGCGAGCTTGCCGGGCGTGTCCGGATGCCCGCGGAAGAAGGCGGCCCAGTTGAGCCCGCCCAGGCGCAGCGCCGAGTCCTTCAGCCTCGAGGGATCGCCGCCGAGAGCGTTCAGCCGCCCCTCGATCAGCTCGCAGTGGTCGCGCGACTCCGCAAGGTGCTCCTCGTAGATGCCCTCGAGCCGCTCGCTCCCTCCGAGCTTCGGGCCACGTTCGAGGAGGGCGATGCCCTGCGCCTCGATCGCATGCGCGTCGGCGAGATACTTCCGCAGCTGTTCCGTCAGATCGTCCCGGCCGACCGCCCGTAGCGACGCGTCGACCGCGACCTCGAACGTCGCCTCGAGGCGCTTCATCATCGCGCTCTCGTCGGCGGCGATGCGATCGGCCGTCTCGATGACGGTCTCGTCGTCCGCACGCACCGCGACTGCGCGCAGCAGCTGGTACGAGGACAGCTCGAGCGCCTCGTAGGAGAGCGAATGGGCGTGCAGCTTGCCCGGAGTGTCCGGCTGGAGCCGCGCAAAGAGCACGAATCCCTTGCCGCCGAGCGCCATCACCGCGTCCTTCGTACGGGCCGGCTTCGCGTCGCGCGCCTCGAGCGCGACCCTCGTCGAACGCTCGTGCCCCTCCGTCTCGACGAGGTGCTCCCGGTAGATCGCCGAGAGCTCCGGATCGCCGGCGATGTCCGGCGCCTTGCGCAGCTGGGCGAGCGCCTGCGCTTCGATCGAATGCGCGTCTTCGAGGTACTTCGTGAGTTGCTCTGCAAGTGTCGTCATGTCCTTGAACTCATACCCACCGGTGTCCGCTTCAACACCAGCAACCCCGTCCCGGCCGGTGCATAGCCTTTCGGCATGCTCGTGGCGCACCTCGATCTCGACGCCTTCTTCGCAGCGGTCGAGGAGCTCGAGGATCCGTCGCTGCGCGCGCGGCCGCTCATCGTCGGCGGCGATCCGCACGGCCGCGGTGTCGTCGCGACGGCGAACTACGTCGCGCGCGAGTACGGCATCCAGTCGGCGATGAGCTGCGCCGAGGCGCTGCGCCGCTGTCCGCAGGCCGTATTCGTGCGCCCGCGGCACTCGCTCTACCGGGAGTACTCGCGGAGCGTCTGGGACAGCGTGCGCGCGATCGTGCCGACCGTCGAGCGAACCGGTCTCGACGAGGGCTATCTCGACCTCGGAGAGGTGGTGCCGGACTTCCTGCGAGCGCGCGAGCTCGCGGAGGCGGTGCAGACGGCAGTGCGCGGGACGACGCGCCTGACGTGCTCGCTCGGCGTCGCGTCGTCGAAGGTCGTCGCGAAGGTCGCGTCCGACCGGCGCAAGCCCGGCGGGATCACGGTCGTGTCGCCGGGACGCGAGCGCGAGTTCCTCGGCCCGCTTGCCGTCCGCAAGCTACCCGGAGTCGGGCCGCGCAGCGCCGAGCGCCTCGCGCGCGTCGGGATCGAGACGGTGGACGCACTCGGCGATCTCGACGACGACACGTTGCGCACGCTCTTGCCCGGCAAGGTCGGCCGGATGCTGCGCGACCGGGCGCGCGGCATCGATCCGCGCCGGCTCGACACGGACGTCGTCCGGATCTCCGTCTCGCAGGAGGAGACGTTCCCGCAGGACATCTCCGACCGCGAGCGACTCCACGACGAGCTGCGGCGGATGGCGACAGGCCTCGCGGATCATCTTCGTCGCAACGGCCAGGCCGGGCGAACCGTCACGACGAAGGTGCGCTATCCGGACTTCTCGATCCGCACGCGGTCGCTGACGCTCGACGTCGCAGTCGCCGACGCGGTGACGATCGGCGACGTGGCGTGCCGGCTCCTCGACCGTGCGCTCGAGGACCGTCCCGGCGCGCTGCGGCTCGTGGGTGTCGGCGTGAAGGGGCTCGAGACCCGGGGGCAGGGACAGCTAGGGCTGGAGCTCGTCGATCGCCCAGCCGTCGCCTGAGCGCCGGTACGCGAAGCGGATGTGGAGGCGGTTCTCGCGGTGCTGCCAGAACTCGAGCGCCTCGGGTGCGAGGCGGTAGCCGCCCCAGAACTCCGGCCGCTCGACCTCCTCGCCCTCCAGCTGCGCGGTCAGCTCGCGCACCCGCGCCTCGAGCTCGTCGCGCGAGGCGACCGGCTCGCTCTGGCGTGACGCGAGCGCGCTGATCCGGCTGTCGCGCGGCCGCGCGAGGAAGATCTCGTCGGACTCCTCGGACGCGACGCGCTCGACCGTTCCCTCGACGCGCACCTGCCGGCCGAGCGGATGCCAGTAGAACAGCAGCGCCGCGCGCGAGTTCTCCGCGAGCTCCCGACCCTTGCGGCTCGTGTAGCTCGTCGCGAACGTGAAGCCGCGCTCGTCGACGTCCTTCATGAGCACCATGCGCGCGGACGGGCGGCCGTCGGCCGACGCGGTCGCAAGCGCGCACGCCTGCGGCAGGGGCAGGCCCTCGCCGCGCGCCTCCTCGTACCAGCGCACGAACTGCGCGATCGGATCGTCCAGAAGCTGCCCGCGCCGCAGCTCGCGCTCCCGCTCGTTCACGCGGCCAAGCCTAAAGGCCGGACCGGGTTCTGCCGAAGCAAGCGACGTGGCCCATCTCTTCGCAGTCCGGGAAGCGCACGACCCGCCGCCGCTCCGCGCGATCGCGCACGACCTGAACAACCTGCTGACCGCCATCTCCGGCTACGGGAGCCTCCTCGCGATGAACGACGAAGTCCCGGCCGACGCACAGCAGGACGCGGGCGAGATCGTCGACGCCGCCTCGCGTGCCGTGGCGCTCGTCCGGCAGCTGCAGCTTCACGCCTAGCGGAACAAGTCCCGGTCCTCGGGCATGACGAGCTCGCGGGCCGAGCCGTCGCCGGCGGCGCCGTAGCCGCGGATCACGGCGCCCGGCACGCCGGCCGCCTTGCCCATCACGAGCTCCGCTGCGCCCGCGAGCTCGTCTGCGACGGCGATCTGCGTCGAGCGGAGCTCGTAGCCCGTCGCGTCCTTCGTGCCGCGGAGATCGAGCAGCGGCGCGAGCCCGGCGACGCCGATCGCGACGTCGGTCGTTCCCTGCCGCCACGGGCGTCCGAACGAGTCGCTGACGACGACCGCGACGCTGCGGCCGGTCAGCTCGCCGATTCGACCGCGGATGCGCCGGGCCGACGCGTCGGGGTCGACGGGCAGGAGCACGAGCGTGCCGCGCTCCGGCGCGTTCGACGCGTCCACGCCGGCGGACGCGCAGACGAAGCCGTGCCGCGTCTGCGCGATGACGAGCGGGCCGCGCGTGCGCACGATGCGGACGGCTTCGCGCAGGATCACCTCGACGTGCCGCGCGTCGCCGTCCGGGCCGGCGAGCTCGAGCGCACGCGTCGACGGGTCGACGTCGTCGAGGCGAACGACGCGGCCTTCCGCCTTCGAGACGATCTTCTGCGCGAGCACGACGACGTCGCCGTCCTCGAGCGCGCGACTCTGCGTCACGAGCTCGGCGAGGTCCGCGCCGGGGCCGACCTCGGGCAGGCCCTCGAGCGGCAGGATCGTGAGGCTCACGGCAGTCCGGTGACGCGCAGGCCCGCGTGGATCTTGTAGCCGCGGTTGATCGAGACGAGCACGCCGGTCATCGCCTCGAGCCCCCGCGCCGAGCGCAGCGGCCCAGCGTCGACCGCGCGTCCCCGCACGAGCTTCTGCGCGAGCTCGAGCGCCATGCCCTTCGCGTCCGCGTCGTCGCCGCAGACGAACGCATCCTCGTCCGGCGGCTCGCCGCTCAGCTTGCCGGCGGCGAGGGAATGGAGGCCCGCGACGACGGGCACCTCGACGACCTCCGCAAGGCGTTCGGCCAGCGAGCGCGACTCGTCGGAGCGGAGCTCGCTCGCCACGCTCAGCGCCGGTGACGCGAGCGGCAACGAGCGCGCCGTCTCGAGCATCGCGCTCGCATTCGTCGCGAGGACGACCAGGTCGACGCCGCGAACCGCCTCGTCGTTCGCCGCGCCTTCGACGCCGAGCTCTGCCGCCGCCTCGTCCGCCCGCACGCGGTCGCGCGAGCCGAGAACCACCTCGTCGCCCGCCTCGCGCAAACGCACGGCGAGCGCGCGGCCGAAGGGCCCGGTGCCGCCGACGATCGCGACCCTCAAACGGGCACCGACAGCGCCGCCTCGGCGACGCGGCGCCGCGATTCCCCGTCCTGCATCAGCGTGCGCGTCACGATCGGCTGGACGTCGAGGTCCGACACGTCGTCGTTCTCGTCGACGACGAGCGCGTCGATCAGCCCGGCGTAGACCGACGCGACGTGCGCCGGCGTCGTCCCGCCGGCGAGCCGCGCGAGCATCCGGTCGGCAGGCCCCTTGACGGCGCGGCCGCCGACCAGCGGGCTCACGGCGACGCACGGCACGCGCCGGGACGCGATCGCGGCTCGGATCTGCGCGACGGCGAGGATCGGGCCGACGCTGACGTAGGGATTGCTCGGCCCGATCAGCAAGAGGTCTGCCGCGTCGATCGCGTCGAGCACGCCCGGCGCTGCCCGCCCGTCGCCGCGCACGTCCACGCCGTCGACGTCGTCGCGGTGTCCGCGTTCGACGAACCACTCCTGGAACGAGAACGTTCCCGCAGGCGTCACCACGAACGTCCGCAGCTCGTCGTCCGTCGCCGGGAGGAGCGTCGCGTCCACGCCGAAGGCTCGCGCTGCGCGCCGCGTGAACGACGACAGCGGCTCGCCCGAGCCCAACGCTTCGGTTCGTACGACGTGAAGACCGAGATCGCGGTCGCCGAGCTTGAACCAGTCGGCCGCGCCGAGCAGCGACACGGTGTCGAGCGCGTTCCACGTCTCGCCGGCGCGGCCCCAGCCCCGCTGCTCGTCGGCAACTCCTGCGAGCGCGTAGAGCACGCTGTCGAGATCCGGAGAGACGCGCAGGCCGAGGAACTCGAGGTCGTCGCCGACGTTGACGACCGCCGTAACGCTCTCGGCGCCGAGCGTCTCGACGAGGGCCCGTACGAACTTCGCGCCGCCGAAGCCGCCGCTGAGCGCGACGACGTTCACGCGCTGACCAGCATGGCGCTGCGCGTGCTCGGCCCGACGTACGGCGCGACCCGCACGAGGTCCTCGCGCGTGTCGACGTCCTCCCGCAAGCCGCGCAGATCCAGGCGCTGCAGGCCGAAGCGCTCGGCGCTGCCCGGGCCGTAGACCGGCCGGAAGTCGCGCGCGTCGGCGAGCGCGAGCGCATTTGTCGTCCCGTCCGGAGCGGCGACGAGCGCGGGCGCGGCCTCGACGAGCTCGATCAGCTCGTAGGGCGTCACACACGGCAGGTCCGCGTTCACGATCGCGACCGCGCCTTCGAGCCCCGCGAGCGTCGCGGCAACCGCGGGGCCCTGTCCGCCGGGCGCGTCGCAGACGATCACGTCTCCCACCTGCTCGCACGCGGCGCGCACATCCATGAACATCGCGAGCGCGAGCTCGGGATCACCGAGCCGCGTCTTCCCGTCGTAACGGAAGGGAACGACGAACAACGCCATGGGTGAGACCATAAACACCGACAACCAGGCCGTCGCGGATGCACTGGAGCGGTACGCGTCGCTGCTCGACCTCGCGGGCTCGTCGTACTACGTCGTGCGCGCCTACCGCCGCGCCGCGGAGCTGATCAGGCCGCTGCCGACGTCCGTCGCCGAGCTCGTGCGCACCGGCAGGGTGCGCGAGCTGCGCGGCATCGGGCCGGGGCTCGAGGCTCGGCTCCGCGAGCTCGTCGAGACCGGCGAGATCGCGCACGCGCGGGAGCTCGAGTCGGAGGTCGAGCCGGAACTCGTCGGCCTCGCGCGGTTTCTCGGGCTCTCGCCGAAGCGCGCCGTCGAGGTCGGCCGCGCGCTCAATGCACGCACCGCGGCAGAGCTGCGCGAGGCGGTCGAGAGCGGGCGGCTCCAGGACGTCCCGGGAATGGGGCCGAAGACGGCCGCGAAGCTGCGCGAGGCGCTCGAGCGCGAGGCCGAGCCGCGCGCGCGGCGCGGCTTGACCCTCAATCGCGCGCGCGACCTCGTCGAGACGCTCGCGGCGCAGCTCGAAGGAGTCGCTGCCGGCGATCCGCGCCGGTGGGCGGACGTCTCGAACCACTTCGCGGTCGTGTCGGCCTCTTCGCACGCGCTCGACCGCTTCGCGGAGCTGCCGCAGATCGTGTCCGTCGTGGAGCGCGGGGCCGGGCGAGCGGTGGGCGTGACGGTCGAGGGCGTTCCCGTCGAGCTCGTCGTTCCGGAGCCGTCGCGCTTCGGCACCGAGCTCGTGCGCGCGACGGGCTCGCGCGCGTTCGTCGACTCGCTCGGGCCGCTGCCGGACGCAGCCGACGAGGAGGCGCTGTTCGCCCGGCTCGGCCTCGCCTTCGTCCCGCCGGAGCTTCGCGAAGGGCCGTACGCCGCACCGCCGCCGGCGCTCCTCGAGCTCGTCCAGATCCGCGGCGACCTGCACGTGCACTCGACGTGGTCGGACGGGAAGGCGAGCGTGCTCGAGATGGGCGAGGCGGCGCTCGAGCGCGGCTACGACTACATCGCGATCTGCGACCACACGCGCAACGTCCGCGTCGTTCCCGGCCTCGACGCCGACGACGTGCGCCGACAGGGCGAGGAGATCGCGAAGGCGAACGACAGGCTCGCGCCGTTCCGCGTGCTGCGAGGGATCGAGTGCGACATCCTCCCCGACGGCACGCTCGATCTTCCCGACGACGTCCTCGCGGAGCTCGAGTGGGTGCAGGCGAGCGTGCACGCCGGCCAGCGTGCGACGAAGGACGCGATGACGAAGCGGGTGATCGAGGCTCTCCGCCATCCGAGCGTCTCCTGCCTCAGCCACCCGAAGGGGAGGATCATCAACCACCGCCCGGAGAACGCCCTCGACCTCGAGCGGGCGTTCGAGGTCGCGCTCGAGGAGGGCAAGGCCGTCGAGGTGAACGGCCTTCCCGACCGGCTCGACCTACGCGACGTGCACGTGCGACTGGCCGTCGAGTCGGGGGTGCCAATCGTCTGCTCGACGGACGCGCACTCGACGCGCGGGCTCGGGAACATGCAGCTCGCGGTGGCGACGGCGCGTCGCGGCAGCGCGACCGCCGCGGACGTCGTCAATACCCGCGCGCTCGCGGAGCTACCGCTTAGCGGCGCGGGCGGCCGTCGTCGTAGTCCTTGACGTACCCCGGCGGGTATCCGGGCCCCGCGCTGTCCGAGATCGCCGACTGCATGCTCTGTGCGGCGGCGGCCGCACCGGCATCGATGTTGGACTCCGGCCGTTCGCCCTCCTGCGAGTAGTCGCCGCGCTCGAGCGAGCGGAGTCGCAGCTTCCGACGCAGAGAGTGAAGGAAGCTCATGGGCCGACCCTATTTCCTTGCCCGCTCGTCGACCACTCAGCGAGGTCGAACCAGTGCGACTGCCGGAGCGCGTCGACCACGCGCGGATCCGTGTGCGCCGCGTAGAAGACGTGCCGTTCGAGGTCGCAGCAGACGGCGACCTCCGAGAGCGAGACGCCCTTCACGTGCACGAGCGCGTCCGCGGGCAGCTTCGCCTCCGCGACGGTGTAGTGCTTGAACTGCAGCTCCGGCGCGATCTCCATCAGCCGGGGCCAGTCTGGGCAAGTGCGTGAGCTCATGACGTCTTCACTTCTGCGGCGGCGGTGATTTCCCCTCCTGACCAGGTGCCGTCGAGCAGAACAGCGCCCCGCTCGCCGCCGCCTGGGTAGACCGCGAACGGCGCTGCGTGTTCGAGACGATGGTAGACGTGACCGGAGTCCGGGCGGGCGAGCGACAGCGCGAAGTGAAAGCGCCCGTGCGCCAGCGGCAGCGACGGCACGTCGAAACGCACGGCGACCTCGCCGGCGGCCTCGGGCCAGCCGACGTCGGCCGTGTCGAGCGCTCCGCCCGCGAGGAGCCGGTCGGCCTCGTCCCGCAGCTCGTAGGAGAGCCGCGGCGGCGGAACCGCGCGCCCGGCCTCGAGCGTGAGCCGGAGCGAGAAGGGGTCGCCCGCGTCGAGATGCTCGCGCTCCTCGCCGCCGGGGCCGCAGATGCGCGCGCTCCTGATCCGCGCCTCTCCGCTCCCCCACTCGGTCAGACCGCCCGCGCGCTCCGCGGGATCGCGCTCGTCCGCAAGCAGGCCGTGATATTCCGTCAACGCCACGTCCGTCGGACCGTCGAAAGTCATGCGTCCCTCGCGCAGCAGGATCGCGCGCTCACACAGGCGCTCGACTGCCGAGGAGTCGTGCGACACGAACACGATCGTGCCGCCGTCTCGTTTGAACTCGAGGATCCGGTCGAGGCATTTGCGCTGGAATGCGCCGTCGCCGACCGCGAACACCTCGTCGAGCAGCAGCACGTCCGCATTCAGGTGCGACGCGACCGCAAAGCCGAGGCGCATGAACATCCCCGACGAGTACGTGCGCACCGGGACGTCGATGAAGTCCTCGAGCTCGGCGAACGCGACGATCTCGTCGAACCGCTCGCGAATGTACGCGCGCTTCAGCCCGAGGATCGAGCCGTTGAGGTAGACGTTCTCGCGTCCGGTGAAGTCCGGGTGGAAGCCCGCGCCGAGCTCGAGCAGCGTGCCGATCCTGCCGCCGACGTCGACGCTTCCCTGCGTCGGCTTGATGATCCCGGCGACGATGCGGAGCAGCGTGCTCTTACCCGAGCCGTTGCGGCCGATCAGCGCTAGGCCGCTACCGGGCTCGACGGTGAACGAGATGTCGCGGAGCGCCCAGACGTCCGCGGGGCGGCTCTGCGAACGAAGCAGTGCGATGCTCTTCAGCGAGTTCGTGCCGCGCACGCGAACGCGGAAGCGCCGCGACAGGCCGTCGACATGGATCTCACCCGGCCGCACGAGCACCGAGCTCCTGTTCGACGAGTGACGCGAGCGCGCGCACGAATTCGCGATCTGCGTTCGGCATCTCGATCCGTCTGAGCGTCATTCCCAGCGTCCCCGCACGCTCCTGCGCCTCGACGTCGATGTCCCAGCGGATCTCGAGGTGGTCCGACACGAAGCCGACCGGACACACGAGCACGTCGCGGACGGCGCGCGAGTGCAGATCCGCCAGGTGGTCGAGGATGTCGGGGCCGAGCCACGGCTCTCCGGTCGGCGACTCGCTCTGATAGCTGAACGACCAGTCTCGGACGTCGGCGCGCTCCGCCACGAGGCGCGCGGTCTCGAAGAGTTGCTCCTGGTACGGATCGCCGTCGGCGAGGATTCGCGCGGGCAGCGAGTGCGCCGTGAACACGACGTGCGCGTTCGTGCCGCGGATGCGCGCGGCCAGGACGTCGAGGAACGGCTCGAAGTCGTGCCAGCTCTCGATCATGCGCAGCTCCGCACGGCCGGCCAGCGCCTCGTCGAGCTGGGCGCGGTAGCCCGCGATCGACAGGCGCGAGTAGTGCGGCGCGAGCACGAGGCCGACGACGACGTCGGCGCCGCCCGCGAGTGACGACTCCGCCGCCTCGGCGATTCGCGGCGTCCAGTGCTTCATGCCGGTGAAGACCGGCAACCCAAGCTCGCGTTCGAGCGCGGCGCGAGTCTCCTCGGTGATCGCGTTCAGCGGGTTGTGCTCCTCGACGCCGAGCCGGCGGTACCGCTCGACGAGGTCTTCGAGGTTCTCGGGCGAGATCGGCCGGCCGCCGCGGATGTCCGCGTAGTACGCGGGGACGTCCGCGAGCCGCTCGGGTGACCCGTACGCCATGAGCACGACGGCCGGGGTCATACGCGCGCCTCGACGGTGCGGGTTTGCACGAGCTCGGTGAGACGCGTCACGGCGTCGGGATCCGTCTGCGGCAGGATCCCGTGGCCGAGGTTGAAGATGTGCCCGCTGCGCCCGCGCGCACGTTCGAGCACGTCGAGAGCCGCGGCCTCGAGGCGATCCCACGGCGCGAGCAGCGCGGCAGGTTCGAGGTTGCCCTGCACGCCCCGGTCGCCGACGAGCTCCCAGCCGTCGTCGAGAGCGATGCGCCAGTCGAGCCCTATGACGTCTCCGTCCATCTGGTCGAGCAGCGTCGCAGTCCCGGTCCCGAAATGGATCGTCGGGACGTCGACCGCTTCGAGGATGCGCGTGCTGTACGGCGCGACGAACTCGCGGTAGTCCGCGGGCGAGAGGACGCCGACCCACGAGTCGAAGAGCTGGATCACGTCCGCTCCTGCGTCCACCTGCTCGCGGACGTAGCGCGCGAAGCCGTTCGCGAGCGTCGCCATCAACCCGTGCCACGCACGAGGCTCGCCGTACATGAATGCCTTCACCTTCGCGAAGTCGCGGCTCGGCTTGCCTTCGATCAGATAGCCCGCCACTGTGAACGGTGCCCCGCAGAAGCCGACGACGGCGCGATCGTCGTCGAGCTCGGCGCGCACGATCCCAATCGCCTCGCAGACCTCGGGCGCGACCTCGTCGGGAACGTGCAGCTGCTCCGGCGCGAACGAGTCGACCATCGGGCCGACGCCCTCCACGAGCTGCACGTCCACGCCCATCGCGACGACCGGGGTCATGATGTCCGCGAAGATCACCGCCGCGTCGACACCGTGTCTTCGCACCGGCTGCAGCGTGACCTCTGCGCACAACTCGGGCGTGCGGCCGAGCTCGAAGAAGTCGTGCCGCTCGCGCAGCGCCCGGTACTCCGGGAAGCGAGCGACCCGCCTGGCGCATGAACCACACCGGCGTCCGCTCGACCGGCTCGCGCCTCGCGGCGCGCACGAGCAGGGGCTCGGTCACAGCTCCACGGCGATCCGGTCGTCGAGCCGCCTGAACGTGAACGCGCCGAGCGCGAGCGCGACGACCGCCGCGCACACGAGGTACACGACGTCGACCAGGCGCGGCGCCTTGCCCGCCCAGAGCGGATCGCGAATTGCGGAGAGCGGCGGCGACACGGGGTTCCCGTAGCGCACGATCTGCACGATCGTCTCGTGGCGCGTGAACAGGCTCCAGTCCCAGAACACCGGCGTCACGAAGAACCACGGCAAGAGCAGCGCGCCGACGAGATGCTCGACGTCGCGGTAGACGACGTCGAGGCACGCGATGATCAGCGTGAAACCGGCGACGAAACAGACGAAGCCGGCGGCGAGCGGCACCGCCAGCAGTTCCGTCGCGCGCGACTCCGGCACGAACACGAACACTCCAACGAGCAGGATCACGAGCGTCACGGCATACGTCACGACATTCGCGCCGACGACGGAGAAGGCGACGAGCTGACGGGGAAAGCGCGTCTTGCGGATCAACTCCGCGTTGTCGAGCATCGCGCGCGAGCCGATCTGCACCGTGGTCGCGAAGAACACCCACGTCGCGAGGCCGGCCAGGAGATACAGCGGGTAGCGGTCGACCGACGACGGCCTCCACAGCACGTGGAACACGAGCAGGTAGATCGCCATCAGGATCAGCGGCGGGAGCAGGACCCAGACGACGCCGAGGGCCGAGCCCTTGTACCGCTTCTGCAGATCCCTGCGGAAGAGGTTTGCGAACAGCTCGCGGTAGGAGAAGAGTTCCGAGTAGACGCTCAAATACCCCACCTAGTGTACGAGCGAGCCTGCGGGGCACCCGCGACCAAACATCTGCCTAACACCCACGCTTTAACCTCCCGCACATGAGCGCTGCCGCGGCACTCATCGCGTATCCGGTTGCCGCGCTCGTGCTCTACGTCCTCCTTCGCTCTTCGATCGCGGAGCGCTTCGTCGCCCGCCCGCGCGAGGATCGCTGGCACAAGCGCGCGACGCCGTACTTCGGCGGCGTCGGGATCTTCGCCGGTTTCGCCGCGGGGATCCTCGCAGCGGTCGCCGTGGGCGCGGTCGCGGGCTCGCACGAAGAGGTGCTTGGAATCCTCGCGGGCTGCGCGGTGCTCTTCGTGGCAGGCCTGTTCGACGACGTCTTTGGATTGCCTCCAATCGCAAAGCTCGCGGCGCAGTTCGCCGCGGTCGCAGTCGTCCTCTCGAGCGGCCTCAAGGTCACGATCGTCTCGAACCACTGGCTCGGGCTCGCGCTCGCGACGCTCTGGCTCGTCGGATTGACGAACGCGTTCAACATGCTCGACAACATGGACGGGCTCGCGGCGACGCTCGCCGCGATCGCTGCTCTCTTCTTCGCGATCGATGCCGCGACGTTCCATCGCAACGACACCGTCCTCGTCCTCGCGCTCGCGCTGTTCAGCGCATGCCTCGCATTCCTCCCGTTCAACCTGCGCCGCGACGGCGCGGCTCGGATGTTCATGGGCGACTCCGGCAGCCAGGTGCTCGGCTTCGCGCTCGCCGCGTGCGGGATTGCGTCGACGCTCAGGGTTGCGCAGACGACGGTCGCGACGTTGATTCTGCCGCTACTGATCCTCGCCGTGCCGATCCTCGACACGACGCTCGTCACGGTCGTACGGCTGTTCGAGGGCCGGCCCGTCTATCAGGGTGGGCGCGACCACACGTCGCACCGGCTCGTCTACCACGGCCTCACCGACCGGCGCGCCGTGATCCTGCTCGCGGGCATCTCCGCCGCGCTCGGCGCAACGAGCCTGACGTACACCGTGATCGACGACGCGAAGGTCACGGTCATCGGCGTGCTGCTCACGTTCGCGCTCATCGTGCAGTTCGCGAGCTTCCTCGCCGACGTCGACCGCAGTGAGACACCGGGCGCGGAGCCGCGCGAAGGGTTCCTGCGCGCGCTCATCGTCCACAGGCGGCGCTTCGTCGAAGTGGTCGTCGACGGCGTCGTGATCACCGCCGCGTTCTACGGCGCATACGTCCTTCGGATCGGATCGAACGGAACGCCGTCCCAGCAGTCGTTCTTCATCGCCACGCTGCCCGTGCTGCTGTTCGCGCGGTACCTCGTCTTCATCCCGCTGGGGCTGTACCGCGGCGTCTGGCGGTACGTCGACGTGCGCGACGCCATCCGCATCGCGATCGCCGTGTTTACGTCGGAGGTGCTCGCCTTCGCATTCATGTCGGCGACGCGCTTTCGTGGCGACTTCCCACGCGCGATCTTCGTGATCGACGTGCTGCTCTGCACGGTGCTGATCGGCGCGTCGCGCTTCTGGGAGCGCGCCGCCTACCGCGGCGTCACGACGCTGCGAAGCTCGGGTCCGCGCCGGCGGGTGCTCGTCGTCGGTGCCGGTCGCAGCGGCCGCAGCTTCGCGCGCGAGCTGCGTGAGACGCCGGGCGAGCAGATCGTCGGCTTCGTGGACGACGACCCGCGCCTCTGGCGCCGCCGCCTGATCGGCGTGCCGGTGCTCGGTGCAACCGACGACATGCCGGAGATCGTCGCCGCGGCGCGGCCCGACCTCGTCTTCGTCGCGATTCCCGACGCCCCGAGCGCGCGACTCAACCTCGTCTTCGACGCATGCGCCGACGCGAGCGTCGACTGCAAGATCGTGCGCCGCGAGATCGAGACGCGGCCGTTCGTCGAGCCCGAGCCCTCCAACGTGACGTCCATCCGCAGCCGTGGAGGTCGCTGAGCCCGGCCGCACGCCGGCCGTGGCGCCCGCCGCTCGTCCCCGCTGGAGGGTCGGCCTCGCGTCCGCCCTTCCGATCGTCACGGTCTTCGTGTGGCTCTGCCTCCTCTACGGCTGGGAGGCATGGGGCAACTTCGCGCCGTGGCTCAACAGCGACGAGTTCGAGCGCGCGCAGCTTTCGCGCGCCGTCGCCTCCACCGGGCACGAGGCATCGCGAACGGTGCCACACGCGTTCGACTCGCTCTCCGCGTACCTGATCGCGCCCGCGTGGTGGATCCACGACACGTCGCAGGCGTACGGCGTGGCGAAGGCGATCGGCGTGGCGACGATGACGGCCGTCGTCTTCCCCGTGTACCTGCTCGCGCGCACGCTCGTCTCGCGGCGCTGGGCGCTCTTCGCGGCCGCGGGCGCGGCGATGATCCCGGCGCTCGCGTACTCGTCGATGCTGCTCGTCGAGCCGCTCGCTTACCCGTGGGCGGCGCTCTGCTTCTACGCGCTCGCCCGCGCGTTCGTCACGCGGCGCCCGGCCTGGATCGCGGGCGCCATCGCCGCATGCCTCGTCGCGCCGCTGATCCGCTCGCAGCTCGACGTGCTCGTCGCCGGCGCGGTCGCCGCAACCGTCCTCTTTTGGTTCATCGGCGAAGGCGGGCGGAGGCTGCGGCGCAACTGGAGCCACTGGGACTGGGTCGGGTTCGTCGTGCTCGCGATCTGCGCTGCGGTACTCGTCAACGCAGCCGCCTCACATCGTTCGGGAGTCTGGGCGGCGGTCACGCAGAACGAGCCGGGGCGCATGTTCAGAGACGCGGCGTGGGCCGCGGGCGCGCTGACGATCGGGCTTGGCGTGTTCCCGACGATCGCCGCGCTGGCGGTGCTCCCCGGCTTCCGGCGCGACGAATGGTCACGCGAGCGACGCGCGTACACGGCATTGACCGTCGCGATGGTCTCGACGTTCGTCGTGTACGTCGCGGGGAAGTCGGCATACGTCTCGACGCTCGGTCTCAACGAGCTCAGCGAGCGGAACCTCATCTACGTCGCGCCGCTCCTCTTCGTCGGGACGGCGCTGATGCTCGAGCGCCGGCGGCCGGCGCTGATCCCGCTGCTCGCGGCGACGGGCCTCGTGCTCCTGCTCGTGACGGTCACGCCTTACCACCTCGACATTCCGGTCTTCTTCGACGCGCCCGGGCTCGCCGTGCTTCCCGCCGTCGGTCTCACTACCGGAGGCGTCACGGCGCTGCTCGTCGGCCTCGCGCTCGCATCGGCAGCGCTCGTGTTGTTTCTGCGCTTCTCTTCCGCCCGCGTAGCCGTGCCCGTCGCTGCAGTCGTCGCGGGCGCGATCCTCGCGTGGAACGCCTACGGCGAGATCAGCTTCGCGCGCGAGGCGCACAAGGTCGCGAGGGCGCAGATCGACAACATGCCGCGTCCGCTCGACTGGGTCGACCGTGCGGTGCCGGGCGACGCCGAGGTCACCTACCTCGGACAGTCGATCGACGATCCGTTCGACGTGCTGCAGCTCGAGTTCTGGAACCGCAGGCTCCAGCACGTGTGGAGCACCGACGGCACGGCACCGCGGCCCGGGCCGACGGTCGTCCCGCAGCTCGTGTCCCCGAGCGGACGTCTCGAGCCCGGTGCCGGCGTCGACTACGTCGTGGCCGACTCCGGCGTCACGCCCGTGGGGCGAGTTCTCGAGCGAAAGGTTCATCGCGGCGGCCGCGGCGTTCGCACGTGGACCCTCGTTCGGGTCGCGCCGCCGTTGCGACTGCACCGGTCGATAGAGGGCGTCTACCCCGATGGCTGGGGCAGCCCGGTGACTGCGCTCGACCAGTTCTCCGTGGCGAACGGCGCGCCGCGCGTCGTCAAGGTGCACGTCTACCGGAGGGGCGCCGCGCAGCACTATCCGGCGACGGTTCGCGTGACGGTCGGCAAGCTCGCGCTCGCGGGAGACAAGCCGGTGATGGGCCCGGTCGTCGCGACGAAGACGATACGCGTGCCCGACAGCCTCGACCACGAGTTCGTCTTCGACGCGCCGCCCGCCCCTTTCCGCGTCGAGACGTCGGTGACGCCGTTTCCGCACGACCGAGACCCGAGGATCGGCGACCCGCGCGACCTCGGCGCAAACGTCCAGTATTCGGTGACGCGGGCGTCATAGGCGCGAGAGCGTCTCGGGGTGCTTGCGCACGAAGCGCGCGATGCCGCGCCAGTGCCAGAGCGTCCGCCGCGTGAGGAAGCGCGCGTCGGTCTCGCGCTTCCATTCGTGGTGCACGACGGCGCCGGGGACGTACCAGCGCTCCCAGCCGGCCTTCGCGGCCCGGTAGGAGAGATCGATGTCCTCGCCGTAGAGGCGAAACCCGGCGTCGAGCCCGCCGAGCTCGTCGAGCATCGCGCGGCGGAGGAGCACGAAGCCGCCGAGGAGCCAGTCCGCCTGCACGGGCTCCTCGGGCTCGTCATCGAGGTGGTAGTGGTCGCGCTGCCGCTCGAGCGGCGGCCGTAGACGGCGCAGCGGCGTGCGGCGGACGAGCGTGCCGCGAACCGTCGGGAAGCGGCGGCGCGACGGCACGAGCTCGCCGTTGACGCCGAGCATGCGCGGGCCGGCGACTCCACAGCGGGGATGCGACTCGACGAAGTCGCGCAGCACGGCGACGGCGCCGGGCTGCGGGACAGCGTCCGGGTTCGCGAGCAGCACGAGCTCGCCGCCGGTCTCCGCGATTCCTCGGTTGGCGTTCGCCGCGAAGCCCACCGACCGCGCGTTCTCGAGCACTCGAACGCCCGGCGGGACCTCGCCGACGCTCCCGGGCACGTCCGCGATCACGACGACCTCGTCGACCTGCTCGACGAGCACCGGCAGCGACACGGCGAGGTCGGCAGCATCGCCGTGCGAGACGACGACGGCCGAGACCGTCACGTCGCGAGCGCCCGGCGATAGCCGTCGACGACCCGCCGCGCCGTCTCGTCCCAGGAGAACAGCCGCGCGCGCTCGATCCCCGCGCGCGACCACGCGTCGCGGTCCGCAAGCGTGCGGCGCACCGCGTCCGCGAAGCCGGCATCGTCGGCGTAGACGGCCGCATCGCCGCCGACCTCGCGCAGCGCCGGCTCGTCCGCCGCGACGACCGGCGTCCCGCACGCCATGGCTTCGAGCACGGGCAGGCCGAACCCTTCGAAGCGCGACGGCAGCACGACGCACAGCGCGCGGCGGTAGAGCGAAGCGAGCTCCGTCTTCTCGACGTAGCCGCGCAGGTCCGCACCGCGTCGCTCGAGCTCACGCGCCAGCTCGGGCTCCTTCTCGGGGCCGACGACGACGAGCGGCAAGTCGAGCTCCTTCGCCGCGTTCGCTGCCGCCAGCGGGTTCTTGCGACGCTGTACGGCGCCGACGAAGAGCAGGTATCCGTCCGGCTCGCCGGCCGGAGTGAACGCAGGATCGACGGCGTTCGGAGTCACGACGATCTTCCCGGAGGGCACGTCGTAGAGCTCGATCAGATCGCGACGCGTCCGCTCGGAGACGGCGAAGACGACGCGAGCCCGCCGCACCGCCCGTGGCACGACGATGCGAAAGACCGCCCGGTCGCGGCGGCTCATCAGCCCGGGGTCGCGCTCGAAGGAGAGATCGTGGACGGTGACGACCGCGGGGCACGGGCACGCGAGCGGCAGCGAATGCTGGAAGTGCGCGAGCGCCGGTCGTCTGCGGCGAAGCAGCCGGGGCAGCGACCACGCCATGCGCAGCTCCTGACTGCGCGTCCCGAGCGCGAGCGGCTCGACCCCGTCCGGGACGAGCTCGGGATGACGCGTGACGGCGGCGAAGCGGAACGCTCCTTCGGCGGCGGCCGGCAGCCGACGCAACACGTTCTCCACGTGCGTCTCGTCGCCCGTGCGCTCGCGCCCGAGCACATCGGCGTCCAGGACGACGAGCGGCGTCACACCAGCTCCCGGTACACGGACGCGGTCGCCTCGGCCGCCGAGCGCCACGAGAAGGCCGCCGCACGTGCAGGCCCGAGCGGCGCAAGCTCGTCCCGCCGCCGGATCGCCTCGACAATTCCGGCGGCGATCGCGTCTGCGTCGCGTCGGATCGACGAGCACGGCGGCGCCGTCGGCGACCTCGGCCATCGCGGTCGCGCTGCTCGTCACGACGGGCGCGCCGCACGCGAGCGCCTCGAGCACGGGGATGCCGAAGCCCTCGTACAGCGACGGGTACGCGAAGCAGAGCGCGCCGCGGTAGAGCGACGCGAGCTCCTCGTCGGGGACGAAGCCGAGGAAGCGCACACCGTCGCCGTTCACGCGAACGTCGCCCCAGCCGCGCGCACCGGCGACGCGCAGCTCGACGCCGGCCGCGCGCGCCGCCTCCGCGAGCCGCGGCAGGTTCTTCCGCGGCTCGACGGTCCCGACGGCGAGCACGTACTCGCCCGGCGCGCGTTCACCGTCGGCGACGAACGGCGCTCCGACCCCGTTCGGCACGACCCGCACGCGCTCCTCGCGCACTCCGAGCACCTCGATCAGCTCCTGCTTCGTGAACTCGGAGACGGCGATCACGCGGTCGGCCGCACGCACGACGCGCGGCACGAAGAGGCGGCTGTAGCCGCGCGTCCAGCGGTTGAAGGCGGCCGGCCTGCGGAGAACGCCGACGTCGTGCACGGTGACGACGAACGGAATGCGCGACGACAGAGGGCCGCGGAAGCTCGGGCAGTGCAGCACGTCCGCGGCTCGCGCGCGCCGCGACAACGCGAGCGGATACCACCAGAGGTCGCGCGCCACCGTCGCCGCCCTGCCCGAACCGCCCCACGCGAGCGGCTCGACCTCCACGAGCCGCTCGAGCTCCGGCAGCAGCGCGCGCAGGTGCCGAGCCGTGCCGGCGCGGGTCTGGCGAAGCGGCGAGACGTCGATCGCGACGCGCACGCTCAAAGTCTCGCAGCCGCATCCGCGTACGCCGCGAGCAGCGCCTCGCCCATCGCGCGCGTCGTGAAGCGCGACACGTGCGCGAGTCCGCGGGCGACGAGCTCGTCCCTCCGCTCGAGTGCCTCTCGGATCGCCCCCGCGATCGCCTGCGCGTCGTCGACATCGGCGCGGACGGCCGCGTCGCCGCACGCCTCGTCGAGAGACTCGTGCGCCGACGCCGCCACGGGCACGCCGGCCGCCATCGCCTCGAGCACGGGGATCCCGAAGCCCTCGAAGCGCGACGGATAGACGAAGACGGAGGCGCCGCGGTAGAGGCGCGCAAGCTCGTCGTCGCCGACGTAGCCGAGCCGGATGACGCCGGGCCGGTCGAGGCGCGGCTGCGTCCCCCAACCCGCCGCGCCGACGACTGCGAGCGCGAGCTCTCCGTCGAGCAGCTCGTGCGCGGCGAGCAGCGTCTCGAGGTTCTTCCTCGGCTCGAGCGTCGCAACGGTGAGGGCGTAAGGCCGCCCGAGCTCGGCGCGCTCGCCCTCGCGCGTGAAGACGGGCGCCGCGGCGGGATGTGCGACGCGCACGCGCTCCGGCTCGACGTCCAGCAGCTCGCGCACGTCGCGCGCCGTGAACTCCGAGTTGCAGACGAGGACGTGAGCCGTTTCTGCCGCGTGCCGGTACTTCGCGCCGTGCATGCGCACCGTGCGCCCGTGCGTCCATTCGGGAAAACGCAGCGGAACGAGATCGTGGATCGTCGTCGCGCGCACGCCGGCCCGCTGCGGCGGGAACATCCAGTCCGAGAAGTGCAGCACGTCGAAGCGGCCGAGCCAGCGCTCGGTCGCGGGATGCCCGACCCGAGACCACGCGGTGCGCCAGCCGTGCGCGAGCGGCAGCACGAGCAGCCGGCGCTCGACGTCGATGCCCGCGAGCGCCCGCTCGACGTTGCGGCGACCCTGCACGGAGACGGGCGCGAAGGCGACGACGTCGGCGCCGTTCTCGCGCAGGCCCCGCAGCGCCGCGAGCATGTAGTTGCCGATTCCCGCGCGCGCGTGCGAGAGCGGCGAGACGTCGAACGCGATCCTCACCGGTGCGTGTACGCGAACGTGAGAAAGCGGATGCCGAGCCGCCGCGCCGCCGGCCACCTTCGTCGGCGAGACCACGAACCGGGCCGCGCAGTTCCGAAGCGGAACGGTCAGGCCGGTGCGCACGCCGGGGAAGACGACACGCGTCACGCCGTTCGCGCTCACCGTTTGCGGGCGGTGGAACAGGCTCGGATCGCCGAGCAGGTCGACGCGCACCGAGCCGCCGGCGCACTCGCTGCGGCGATAGACGACGACTCTTCCCGACCAGTTGTCGTCGGGGTAGAGGCCGGTGACGTTCGTCACCGCACGAACCGGTCGCACCACGGCCCACACGCCGACGCCCGCTTTGCCGTCGGACGCACGGCGCGCGCCGCGCAGGTCGAGCGTCCCGTCGCTGAGCAGCAACCGCTCCGAAGGCTGGGGCCGCAGGACTCCGACCTCGCCAACGTCGAGCGGCGTCGACCCGAGGTTGCCCGGCACCGGCCGGCCGACGTCGTACACGGCCCCGACGCTGCGGTTGAAGAACTCGTTCTCCCAGACGACGTGCGGGTCGGTCCTGCCCGCCCACAGGACGCCCACGGTGTCGTCGCCGCGAACCGCACGGTCGATCCAGTCCAGCCGGCCTCCGATGCCGGCGGCGCGCGCGTTGTGCGAGGCGAGCTCGGCCCGCGCCTGCACCGGCTGCTGCACGACGGAGAAGTACGCGAGCACGAGCAGCGGCAGCGCGAGCGCCCACCGCTGCGGCACGACGAGGAACAACGTCGCTGCGCCGAGCGCGCACAGCGTCACGACGAGCCGCACGTCGTGCAGCGCAAGTCCTTGCTCGTTCACCTTCCACCACGGCACGAGGGCGAGCGTGTCCGATGTGATCTCCGGCCCGATCAGCCTCGGGAACGGCAGCGTCCCGACGAGCAGCGCGGCAGCGACGGCCGACGCCGCTGCAACGGGGCGTGGCCGCGGAGCGCCGAGCTGTACCCACAGCAGCAGCGCGACGAGAAAGAGCGGCGCGACGTAGAACGTGTTGCGCTCCTCCACCCGCGCGACGCCGGGAAGCGTCGCGAACGCGGCGACCTCGAGGAGGAGCCAGCCCGTGAGTGCCGCGGCGCCGGCCGTGAACGCACGCTGCGGCGCGTCGAGGCTCCGCCACGCGAACGCGAGCACGACGAACGCCGCGACGGGAACGACGCCGAGATACAGGTCGAGCTCCGCGACGTGCCAGAGCAGCCACTTGGCGACGGCGCCGACGGAGTAGCCGTGCCGCCCCGCGCTCTCGTAGGCGCCGAGCAGCGACAGAGGCGACCTTCCGCGCGCCGCCTCGACGACGAGCGCAAGCGCCACGAGCGCGCCCGCGGTGACGTAAAGCGTGCGAAACCGTCCAAGCCGTCGCAACCCGAGCAGGAGCGGCGCCGTCAGCACCGCCGCGAACAGCGCGAGCGCCTGCTGCCGCGTCCCGTAGGCGAGCGCGCAGAGCGCGAGAGCGCCGAGCTGGTTCGCGGTCGTGGGCCTCTCCAGCATGCGCACGAGGACGAGCGCGACGCAGAGGAAGACGGGGTAGAACGCGTTCTCGGTCATCAGCGTCCCCGTGTAGAGCAGCGACGGGATCGCAACCGACAGCGCCGCCGCGGCGAGGGAGAACGGCCGGTTCAGCACGCGACGCGCGAGGAAGTACGCGGGCACCGCGGCGAGCGACATGATCACCGAGTTGATCGCCTTCGCGGCGGCATAGGCGTCCGGCACCGAGTCGAACAGCCGGTACGCCGGGCTGATCAGCAGCGGGTAGACGAAGCCGTACGAGCCGCCGGCGGCCACGCCGCGAATCTCGAAGTGGCCGCTCGCAGCGAAGCTCTTCGCCAGCTCGGAGTAGACGAGCTCGTCGACCATGATCCACGGCGCGACCATCCCGCGCGCGAGGACGAAGCGAATCGCCGCCGACACCGCGACGATCGCCGCGAGCCACGCCCACACCGGCACCGCGCGCGCGAACGCACGCACGCCGACCTCCGCGTGCGTCACGCTCGCATCGGTCAAGAGCGTGCGCCGCTCGCCGCCGGCACGCGCGCGGCCTCCTCGAGCGCCGCCGCGTAGAGATCCGCGACGCGCTCGAGGTCGTGCTCGCTCTCCGCGAGCTCGCGTGCGCGAACGCCCATCGCCTCGCGCACGCCCGGCGTCGAGAGCGTCTCGAGCGCGGCGACGAGCGTCTCGATCTCGTGCTCGTCCGGCGCGGCCTTCAGCGCGACGTCGTCGGGCAACTCGGAGAACCAGCCGACGTCGGAGACGACGACCGGCGTGCCGACGGAGAGCGCGCGGATCACGACTGCGGACGTCTCTCCCATCGTCGGCGCCCGCAGCGCGACGGCTGCATCGACGCTTCTCAGCAGCGCCCACAGCCGCTCCTCCGTGACGTAGTCCTCGCGCACGACCGCATCGGCGAGCCCCGCCTGCTCGATTCGCCACGCGAGCTCGAGCGACGGGTCGGCGGATCCGGCGAGCAAGAGGCGCGCGCCTGGATGCGCGTCGCGATAGCGCGCGAATGCGCGAAGGAGTTGCGGCACGCGCTTCGACGCGTTCATGTGCCCGAACGCGCCCAAGAGCGGCGAGCCCTCGACGGCGGCAACCTCGGCCGGCGGCGACGGCCACGCGGCCATGGGGATCCGCCACAGCGGCCCCTCGTAGCCGCGTTCGCGCAACCGCTCCTCGACGTAACGCGAGTGGACGACCACGCCCGTCGCAAGGTCGAGCACCTCCCCGCACAGGGGAAAGTCCTGCGGCCGCACCTCCCACAGCGGCGGGATGCAACCGTCGATCACACCGAGCCCGAGCAGCCTCGCGGCGATGCCGCCGTCGCGCTCGAGCGCCGCGAGGTAGGCCTTCGGGTTCTTGCGCCCGAGCGTGAGCGAGACGACGAGGTGATGGAGCACGAGGTCGTGGAGGACGACGACGCCCGGACGCAGTCGCAGCCGCTCGAGTATCCAGCCGTGCACCTCAGGGTCGTTCCCGACGTGGTAGAGCGCGACCTCGCCGCTCGCGGTGGCGTCGCGTTGCGCGACGTCGACGTCGATGCGCTTGCTGAGCGCGGGGACGAGGAGCGCCGAGTAGTCCGCGATGCCCGAGCGCTCGGGAGGCATCGGGCTGTAGTACGCGACCCTCACCGTGACGTCCGCTCGTCAAGCCGTTCGGCCAGCGCGTCGATCAGCTTCAGCGCCGCGTCGTTGAACATGCGCTGCTCGCGTGCGATGGGCTCGACGTACCACGCGAGCAACGGCCGGAGCGCCTGCTTTGCCGAGTGCACCAGCGCCCCGCGCAGGCCCGGCGTGCGACTGAGCGAACCACGCGCGCCGATCGCTCGATAGCGCTCCGCGAGGTCGCGCAGCTCCGCCCAGGTTGCGCCTTCAGTTCCCGTCGTTCTCGCGACCTCGCGTTGCAGGCGGGCGTACAGCGCTCCGATGTCGAGGTCGGCCTGCGCGGAGGCCCTCGTGTCCTCCGGGGCGGGCATTCGGCGCGATTCTAGTGGTCGCCCGTTACGGCACCGTTAGCGCCCTCGCGGCGACGTACCTATAGTGGCGAAGTGCCTCGCCAGAAGTCTGACCATGTCGACTCTGCGGCGGGGTTGGCCCGCCGGCTCCGCGAAGCTCGACAACGCGCAGGACTGAGCCAGCGTGCGCTCGCGCGGGGCATCTGCACGGCCGCATACGTGTCGCGGCTCGAGAAGGGCGAGCGGATTCCGTCGCTCCAGCTCCTGCGCCGGCTCGCGAGCCGTCTCGGCGCCGATGCCGACGAGCTCGCCTCCGGGCATCCGGCTCTCACGCAGGATCGGTTGCTCGACGCGGAGGTCGCGCTCGGCCTCGGCGACACGATGGAGGCCGAGAGGCTGTTCACCGCGGCCCTCGATCCGGACGATCGGACGCTGCGGGCGCGCGCGCTCGCCGGCCTGGGCGAGATCGCGTACTCGATCGGCGACGCCCGCGGAGCCGTGGCGCTCCTCGAGGAGGCCGCCGAGACGCACCCGCAAGGAACGTTCGCGGTCGCGGATCCGCTCGGTCGCGCCTACGCGCAGCTGAGCGACCTGCAGGCCGCTGTACGCGTGTTCGAGGCGGCACTCGCAGACGCCGAGCGGCGCGGCGACTCGTTCGAGCGGCTTCGGTACGCCGTTCTGCTCGCGGACGTGCTCATCGACACGGCCGAGCCGCAGCGCGCCGCCGAGGTTCTGCGCGCGGTCGTGGATTCGGACGACGAGCTCGACAACCCGTTCGCGCGCGCACGGCTGTGGCGCGCGCAAGCGCTGCTGTGCGAGGAGCGCGGCGACCGGCAGACCGCAGACCGCTACGCGCACCGTGCGCTCGAGGCGGTGGCGCTCGGGAACCACGCGAAGTACGTGACGCGCGCCCACAAGCTCCTCGCGCGCGTCGCGACGGACGGGCCGGATGCCGAACGCGCACTCGAGTTGCTCGATGCCGCGTATCCCGCCGTCGAACGGACGGGCGACGCCTTCGAGATCGCGATGCTCCGGATCGAGCAGGCCCGCGTACTGGCGCGGCTCGACCGCCAGGACGAAGCCGCGTCGCTCGCCCGCGAGGCGGCGGCCGCGCTCCGCAATGCTCAGCCGGCCGACGCGGCGCACGGCTTCGCAGCCGCGTCCGAGGTGCTCACGCTGCTCGGGGATCACGCTCGCGCCGCGGAGCTCGACGGGCTCGCGTCCGAGGCGCAGGCGCGTTCCAACCGGGCCGCGCGCGCCGAGCCGTAAGACACCCCGCCTGCCGCGTGATCGGCATCAGCCTGCTGACGCTCGTCCCGGGGCTGAGCGGAGGATCCGAGACGTACGCGCGAGAGCTCTGCCGCGCACTGGCACGCGTCGGCTCGTTGAGCTATCGCGTCTTCGTCCCGACGATTGCGATCGACGCCGCCGAGGGGCTGCCGTCGTCGGTCGTCGCGCGCTACGCCGCGTCGCGGACGATGCCCGGCCGCATCGCCGCGATGTCGCTCGCCGCGTTTCGCCCGGAGCCGTTGCGACGCGAGCTCGAGCTCGACGCGCTCGACGCGGTGCACTTCCCGCTCAGCGTGATGTTGCCTCCCGTCTCCTCGACGCCCGCAGCGACGAGCGTCCTGGACCTCCAGCACGAGGAGCTGCCGGAGCTCTTCGGCCGCGCGGAGCTCGCCTATCGCAAGGTCGTGTACGGGCGGACGATCCGCCGCTCGCGCTTCGTCGTCGCGATCTCCGAGCATGCACGGTCGACGCTCATCGATCGCTACGGGCTCGCGCCGGAGCGCGTGCGCGCGATCCCGCTCGCCGTCGACCACGACGCGTTCAGGCCGGATGACACCGCGTCACGCGGCTCGTACCTGCTCTACCCGGCGCGGCCGTGGCGGCACAAGAACCACGCCCGCCTCTTCGAAGCGTTCGCACGGCTACGGGAACGCCGGCCGGGCCTCCGGCTCGTTCTCACCGGCGAGGGCGACTACGGGCCGCTGCCGCCGGGCGTCGAGGCGCGCGGACGCGTGTCCCGCGACGAGCTCGTCCGTCTCTACCAGGGCGCAGCGGCGCTCGCCTTCCCGTCGCTGTACGAGGGGTTCGGCATGCCGGTGCTCGAGGCCATGGCGTGCGGCTGCCCGGTCGCGTGCTCGAACGTCACGTCGCTGCCCGAGGTCGCCGGAGACGCGGCGCGGCTCTTCGATCCGAGAGACGTGGACGACATCGCGGCGGCGCTCGAGGAAGTGCTCGAGCACCCGGACGCATGGATCGCGCGCGGCCTCGAGCGCGCCAAGGCGTTCACGTGGGACGCGTGCGCACGCGCGCACGACGAGGTCTACCGCGAGCTCTGCTCCGGCTGAAGCTCGCGCCTGAGGCGCTCGAGCTCCGAGTCGACGAGCAGCGCGACGAGCTCGTCGAACGAGACCTCCGGCGACCAGCCGAGGCGCTCGCGCGCCTTCGCGGGGTTGCCGACAAGGTTGTGCAGCTCCGACTTGCCGCGCTTGAGCGACTCGTCGATGTGCACGTACTCGTGCCAGTCGAGACCGACGTGCTCGAACGCGCCTGCCACGAGCTCCTCGACGCTGTGCAGCATGCCGGTCGCGATCACGTAGTCCTCAGGCTCGTCCTCCTGCAGCATGAGCCACATCGCGCGCACGTAGTCGCCGGCGTAGCCCCAGTCGCGGCGTGCCTCGAGGCTGCCGAGCCACAGATCCGAGGTGAGCCCGAGGCTGATCGACGCAGCGGCATTCGCGACCTTGCTCGGGAGGAACTCGAGCGGCCGCCGCGGCGACTCGTGGTTGTAGAGGATCCCCGCGCACGCGTGCAGCCCGTAGCGCCGCCGGTACGAGCGCGTGATGAAGTGCGCGTACGCCTTCGCGACGCCGTACGGCGTGAGCGGCGAGAGCGGCGTCTGCTCGTCCTGCGGCGTCTCGATCGGCTCGCCGAAGATCTCGGACGACGAGGCCTGGTAGAAGTGGATGGCCGGGTCGACCTCGCGGATCGCCTCGAGCAACGCCGTCGCGCCGACCGCGGCGAGCTGCGCGGTCAGGACGGGCTGCTCCCACGACATCGGCACGAACGACACGGACGCGAGGTTGTAGACCTCGTGCGGGCGGAACGAGCGCAGCGCGCGAACGAGCGCGAGCTCGTCGTTCACGTCAGCCTGGATGACCTCGATGCGGTCGCGCACGTCGGCGAGGTTCGTGTAGGTCGTTGCACTGCGACGCACGACTCCGAGCACCTCGTAGCCGTGGTCGAGCAGTAGCTCGGCGAGGAGGGAGCCGTCCTGCCCGCCGGCCCCGGTGATCAGTGCGCGCCGAGCCACCGCGCTGGATCATACGGAGCGCGGCTCGGTGTCCCGGCAGGAGCCGAAGAGACGTCAGTGGTGGAGCACGCGGACGTAGCGCCACGCCTCGACGAGCCCGCGCGGGCGGAGCACCGCAAGCGTGCCGACGTACAGCGCGAGGCCGAGGCACGCGGCGGCGAACCCGTCGAGCACCAGCTCGCCCAGCCCGAACGACGTGATCGCGATCGCGCCTACGAGGAGCGCGATCCTCACGAGCCCCAGCATCGTCGACTCGAGCATGCGTGTCGAGACGAACGCCATCAGCGCGCGCGACGACGAGAAAGACGGAGCCGCCGAGCGCGAGTACGAGTCCGACGAGGTCGAAGGCGGCGCGCAGCGCGAACGACAGCCCGACGTCCACGGCGAGCGCGACGATCGCGAGCGGCAGCAGTCTGCGCGGCGTCTCGAGCACGAACAGCAGCGGGAACGTGACCCAGAACGCGACCGACGCGACGACCCACGGCGACAGATAGATGACGAGGTGCCCGAGGTCGGTCCCGACCTGCCCCGAGTACGCGCTGCCGAGGACGAAGCCGACGACGCGCCCGCCGACGAGCGCGAAGACGCCCGCGGCCGCGCCGATCAGCACGAGGCAGAGCCACGCCGCGTGCAGGACGTGCTCGGAGGCTCCGTCCACGTCCACCTCACGGCGCGTGAGCGGCGCAGACGAGACGAGCGCCATGCTCGTCGCCGTCGCCGCGACGAGCATGGACCCGAAGAGGTATGCGTAGGTCAGTGTCGTCTGGTTGCCTTCGCCGAGCCCCGAGGCTCCGCGCAGCGCGACGACGTACATCCCCTGCAGCGCGAGCGGAATCACGGCCGCGTAGAAGAGCTTCCGCAGGCGGTCGCACGCGCACGGCGGCGCCTCCGCCGCGCTCTCCGTGCAATCGTCCGGATCGCCTCAGCGCAAGGAGCGGCAGGCCCGCTGCGATCGCGCCGTTCAGCGCCAGCCCCCACGCGAGCGCGATCATCCCGTGGGCGTCCGCGAGCGCGACGAACACGACGACGCCTGCAATCGCGCCAAGGGCATAGCCGACCGCCGCGACCACGTAGCTGTCGCCCGCGGCGAGCGCACTCGACGCGAGCGCGGCGAGCATCTGCGCGAGCGCAGCGGGAACGAGCCAGACGATCGCACGCGAGGCGATCGACGCGGAGGTCTCCGGAAGCCTCCCGGTCAAGACCTCGCCGATCGGCCCCGCGAGCACGACGGTCAAGACCGTGGCCGGGATCGCAACCGTCAGCAGCGCCACGGCGAACGAGAAGAACTCCGCAGTCAGCCGCCCCTCCAGCGCCGCGCGCGTCAGGTCGGGCACGATCACGAGGCGCGAGGCCTGCGCCGTCAGCACGATCACGAAGTAGACGCTGTACGCGGCGAGGAATCCGTCGGTCTCGGCGTTGCGGCCGAACTTGTGCGCCAGGTACGCGCCTGCGATCGCCGCCGCGGCGCTGACCGCGAGGCTCGAGGCGCTCGTGGCGGCGCCGCTCCGAACCGCGCTCGTGCGGAGGGGCAGGCTAGGCTTTCCGCTCTCGACGCTCATGGACTCGGCGAACTCAAACAGAGAGCTTGCGGTGTGGTCCGACGAAGCGCTCGCGCAGCTCCGCGGGCAGTTCGCCGAGTACTACGAGGACCGGACCGTGCTCGTGACCGGCGCGGACGGCTTCATGGGCTCGCATCTCACGGACGCGCTCGTCGAGCTGGGCGCTCATGTGCACGCCTTCGTCCGCGCAACGTCGAGCGGCGCGCTGAACAACATCGCGCACCTGCGCAAACGGCTGAAGGTGCACTTCGCCGACCTGACGGACAAGACGTCGATCGACTACCTCGTGCGCGAGCTTCGCGAGGCGCCGGACAAGCCGTACGTCTTCCACCTCGGTGCGCAGGCTCACGTCGGTGAGTCGTGGCACAGGCCGTACGAGACCGTCATGGCGAACACGCTCGGCACGCTCAACCTGCTCCAGTCGATCGTCGACAACGGCCTCGAGCTCGAGAAGTTCGACACGGCCGGCACGTCGGAGGAGTACGGCAACGTCCACGAGGCCGTCGCGCATCATCACGACTTCGACGCGGAAGGCAGCCTCATCCTGCACGAGCGCTCGCCCATCAACCCGAAATCGATCTACGCGACGGCGAAGGTCGCAGCGGATTTCCTGACGATGAACTACCACGACGCGTTCGGCGTGCCCGGCGTCGTGACGCGAATGTTCAACAACTACGGGCCGCGCCAGAACCCGCGCTACGTCACGGGGACGATCATCACGCAAGCCCTCGAGCGCGAGAACGTGGAGCTGGGCTCGCTCGAGCCGCTGCGCGACTTCTGCTTCTGTACCGACGGCGTCCGCGGCCACCTGACCGTTGCCGCACGCGGCATCCCCGGAGATCTGTACGTCTACGGCCAGGGCAAGAACATCTCGATGCGCGACTGGGCCGACCTCATCCTTCGCATCGGCCGCGAGCGGGGTTACTGGGGCGACCGCGAGATCGTGACGACGCAGATGCGCGTGCGTCCCGGCGCGAGCGAGGTGATGGCGCTTCGCGTCGGCTACGACAAGCTGAACCGCGAGACGGGCTGGGAGCCCGTCGTATCGTGGGAGGACGGCGTCGCGAAGACGATCGACTGGTACGCGCGGAACCGGGAGCGCTGGATCGGCCGCGTGGACTGGCTCTCGACCGGCAGGCCCACGGTCGCGGCCGCGACGAAATGAGAACCCTCGTCACGGGAGGCGGCGGTTTCCTCGGCTCGCACCTCGTCGAGCGGCTCGAGGCGGAGGGCGACGAGGTCTTCGTCCCGCGCCGCAGCGAGTACGACCTGACGCGCCAGGACGACGCCGAGCGCCTCTTCGACGAGGCTCGCCCGGAGCGCGTCTTCCACCTCGCCGCGGAGGTCGGCGGAATCGGCGCGAACCTGGCGAACCCGGGCCGCTACTGGTACGCGAACGTGATCATGGGAGCGCACGTCCTGGAGCTGAGCCGGATCCGGAACGTGGAAAAGCTGATCGTCGTCGGCACCGTTTGCGCCTATCCCAAGTTCACACCCGTGCCGTTTCGCGAACAGGACCTCTGGGACGGATATCCCGAGGAGACGAACGCCCCGTACGGCGTCGCGAAGAAGTCCGTCCTCGTCGGCGCGCAGGCGTACCGGGAGCAGTACGGCCTGGACGCGATCTTCCTGCTGCCGACGAATCTCTACGGCCCGCGCGACAGCTTCCACCCGACGAACGCGCACGTGATCCCCGACCTGATCCGCAAGATGGTCGACTCGCCGGAGGAGGTCGTGCTCTGGGGCGACGGCTCGCCGACGCGCGAGTTCCTCTACGTCGACGACTGCGTCGAGGGCCTGGTGCTCGCCGCGAACCGCTACGACGGGCCCGACCCGGTGAACCTCGGCGCGAGCAAGGAGATCTCGATCCGCGATCTTGCCGAGCTCGTGGCGAGCGTGACGGGCTTCGAGGGACGCATCACGTGGGACACGTCGAAGCCGAACGGACAGCCTCGGCGGAGCGTCGACGGCACTCGCGCGCGCGAGCTCTTCGGCTTCGAGGCGCAGACGCCGTTGCGCGACGGCCTCGAGCGGACCGTCGCGTGGTACCGCGAGCAGGCTGCCGCGTACGCCTAACCGGAGCCGGTGACACGTTCCTCGAGCAGCGCGAGGCGCTGCGCGAGGATCGAGTTCTGGTCGGACAGCTTCGAGATCACGGTCGAGTAGTGCAGCAGCACTGCGAGGATGAAGAGCGACGCGACTGCGAAGAGGATCGCCGGCGGGTACGTCTCGACGCCGACCCAGTCCGCGATCGTGTTCAGGCCACCGCGCCAAGCCGACAGCACGAGCAGCACCACGCCCGTGAGCAGCCAGAGCAACGCGTAGCGCTCGCGCAGCCGGCGGCTGCGAATCAGCTCGAAGACGACGAGCAGCAGGATCACGGACGCGATCGAGGCGGCGATCGAGACTCTTGAGCGGGGTCATTTCTCCTCCAGTGGCGTCGAGTAGCGACGAAACGAGCCGACGAAGAGCGCGAGCAGCACCTTGACCATGTAGTAGACGGACGAGAGCGTGCGGATCGACGAGCGCCCCGCTGTACGCGGCCGCATCGCGATCGGCACCTCGACAAGCCGCAGGCGGTGACGCTCGACGAGCACGATCGCCTCGACCTCGGGATAGTCGTGCGGGTAATCCGCGGCGAAGAGCATGATCGCCTTCCGGTTCAGTGCCTGGAAGCCCGACGTCGGATCCGTGATCCGCTGGCGCGTCAGAAGCGACACGACACGCGCGAGGAGGCGAATGCCGATACGGCGCGTCACCGACGAGCGGTAGCCGTCCGCCGCTGCGCCGAGGTACCGCGAGCCGACCGCGATGTCGGTCTCGCCGCGGACGACGGGCTCGACGACCGCGGCGAGCTGCGACGGGTCGTGCTGGCCGTCGCCGTCGACGCGAACGGCCAGGTCGAAGCCGTTCTCGAACGCGTAGCGGAAGCCCGTCTGCACGGCGCCGCCGATGCCGAGGTTGAACGGCAGACGCAGCACGCGCGCGCCGGCGCGCGCGCGCGACCTCCGCCGTCCGGTCGTGCGAGCCGTCGTCGATCGACGAGGATCTCGAGCTCGGCGTCGAACGCGCGCAACTCGTCGACGACGGTCGCGATCGTGCCCTCCTCGTTGAACGCAGGGACGAGCGCGATGCGCGCGCATCTAGACGCTCGCCGCCGCCGCCGGCGCGACGCTCCGACGAGCTCGAGCACGCGCCGTGCCCGATGCGAGTACGTGTGCTCGTCGAGCGCACGCTCGCGCGCGGCGTTGCCGAGAGCCTCCGCCTGCGCGGGATCCGAGAGCAGCTCGCGATACGCGTCGACGGCCTCCTCTGCCGTCGACACGACGAGCAGCTCTCTGCCGGGCTCGAACCACTGTTCCATCCCCTCGACCGGGTTCGAGACGATCGCCGCGCCCGACGCCGCGAGCTCGAACGGCCTGCTCGTCGCCGACGCGTAGACGGTCGCGTGCGAGCGACGCGTGACGTTGAGGTTGACGCGCGCAGCCGAGATCGTGCGCGCGAACACGTTGAACGGCACGTCGCCGATCACGCGCGCCGAGCCGACGTCGCCGCGGAAGTCGCGGCCGCCGAGCGCGAAGTCCGTGTCCGGCAAACGTCGTGACGGCTCGCCGACGAGCGTCGCCATCCACTCGCGCCTGAACTTGTCGCCGTAGCCGTAGAAGAACACGTCGTACTCCTTGTCGACGTCGTACGGGTGGAACAGCTCGGGGTCGGCGGCCCAGGACACGGCCTCCGCCCGCCGGGCGCCGAGCTCGCGCAGCCGCTCGAGCCCACCCTCGGAGTTCGAGAGCACGAGGTCGTACTCCTCGGGCTGGGCGCCGTGGTAGTAGTTGAAGCCGGTGTCCATGCCGCCGAACTCGGGCAGGCTCATCGGCACGTCGCCGTCGTAGAACACGACGGGAACGTCGAAGCGCTCGCGCAGCGCCGACGGGATGCCGCGGAAGTGAGACATCGGGACGGTGAAGAAGATCACCGCGTCGACGTCGCGCTCGCGCTCGAGCAGCGACTCGAGATGCCTGCGCCAACGCGGCGTGACGTAGCGCCAGACGATCTCGCGGACGGCGCGGTCTGCCCGCGTGTCGTCCGGGCTCTCCTCCGCGCGCCGCAGGTACTGGTCGCCCTTCAGCCGCGCCACCGCGTCGCGTGCGCGGGCGAACGTCTCCGCCTCGCGGTACAGCGGGTTCGGCGCCGTCCGCCACCACGGCGACTCGATCGCCTTGCCGCGATACGTCGTGACGATGAGGTCGACGCCGACGTCGTGCAACCCCTTCCACAACTGCCACCACGCCGGCGTGCAGCCGTACCGGAAGCCGAGGTCGGCCGCCGACGCGACGGCGACGATCTTCGGCGTCTTAGTAGGCACCGCGTCGGCTGACCACCGCGGGCACGGTCTTCGCGAGGATCGTGATGTCGAGCCACACGGACCAGTGCTCGAGGTAGTAGAAGTCGAGGCGAACGAGGTCGTCGAACGTCAGCTTCGACCGGCCCGAGATCTGCCACAGCCCCGTCATGCCCGGGAGCACGCGATACCGGCGGCGGTGCCACTCCTCGAGCAGCAGGTAGTCGCGCACGGGCAGCGGCCGCGGGCCGACGAGGCTCATCTCCCCGCGCAGCACGTTGAGCACCTGCGGGATCTCGTCGAGCGAAAGGCGTCGCAAAGCACGGCCGACGCGCGTGACGCGCGGATCGTCGCGGATCTTGAACAACGCTCCGCCTACTTCGTTCGCGCGCTCGAGCTCTCGCTGACGCTCCGCGGCGTCGGCGACCATCGTCCGGAACTTGAGCATGTCGAACTCGCGCTCCCCGAGGCCGACGCGCCGGTCGCGGTAGAAGACCGGCCCCGGCGACGAGAGCTTCACGGCGATCGCGATCGCGATCCACAGAGGCAGCCCGACGACGAGGACGACGGCGCTGACGGCGAGGTCGAAGCCGCGCTTGACGATCCAGTCCGTTCCCGCGAAGACCGGCGGCCGGAGCTCGAACAGCGGCACGCCCTGGCCGGGGACGAACTCGACCCGCTGCGTCAGCACCTCCGTCGTCTTCGCCGCGATGCGCACCGTCACGCCGCTGCGGTACGCCTCGTCGCTGAGCCTGAGCAGCTGCGTCGAGTCGAGGTCCGAGTCGGTGACGATCAGCTCGTCGACGTCGTACGTGTCGAGCACGCGCGAAAGCTCGTCGAGCGGACCGAGCACGGGTACGTCGACGCCCTCCTGCTCCGGCGCGATCGCACCGAGGAAGCGATAGTCGACGCCGCCGCGCGCACGGCCGAGCATGCGATGCAGGTCCGAGACGTTGCCGCCGGCGCCGACGAGCACCGCACGTCGCGTGAGGCCGGTCATGCGGAAGATGTCGCGCGTCACGAGGTCGTAGCTCGCGCGCAGCGTTCCGATGAGCAGCGTCGTCAAGACAACCGCGGTCGGGAAGATCGCGAACGTCGAGAAGTGGTAGCCGGTGCCGACGCCGAACGCGAGCGCAAGGACCGCGACGACGACGAGCCCGGAAACGATCTGCCCGAGGCCGCTCCGCCGTTCGCGTTCGGCGTACAAGCCCTTTTGCCAGAACACGAGGACGAGGACGAGTGCGAGGAACGGCAGCCAGTCCGCTTCCGCGTCGCGCCAGATCAGCCCCCAGAGGATCGGGCGCGCGCCGCTGACGATCTCCCGCAGCGCGAGCGCAGCGTAGACACCGAGCGCGAGGCCGCAGAGGTCGAGAACGAGGAGGGCGCCGACGCTCGCGATCCGGCGCGCCAGCGCCTTCAGCGAACCGCCGGAGAGGAAGAACGGCCTGCGCGCGCGTACGTCCTCCGGCAGCGGCAGGCGCGTCTCGCGCGGCGTCGTGTGCAGCTTCGCGGGCAGGGTCTCGATTGTACGCGGCGCATATGAACGCCTTTCGAAGCGCGCCTCCGCCGCCGTGGTCAGACTTGAGCGTCGTGACGGGCAGAGCGCGCACCGTGGCCGCCGCGTCGGCGGTCGCGGCACTCCTCGTGGCGCTCGGCTCGGGCATCAACGACTTCCCCGTGACGTGGGACTGGCTCTCGAGCCAGCGCGCGGACTTCGCGCACCTGTCGCCGGCCGAGCGAAGGCAGGAACCGGGCACGGCGCAACTGCTCCCCGTCGAGGCGTTCGACTTCTTCCGGTCGAAGCTGCACGACGGCGACCGCTACTACATCGCGGCGAAGCGCGGCGGGTTCGAGGCCGGCGTCGACCGTGCGACCGCGAGCCGCATCTTCGCGCGCTACTACCTGCTGCCGGCGATCCAGGTCGACGCGCCCGACGAGGCGGACGTCGTCTTCACGGTCGGCGTCGACCCGAAGTCGCTCGGCGTGCCGCTCGGGCGGCTGCAGAAGTTCAGCGGCGGCAACTACTACGCGGCTCGGGTGAGAGATTGACCGGATCCCTCGTCGGGCTCCTGCTCGCGAACGCGCTCTATCTCGTCATCGGCGTCGCGCTGCTGATGCTTCTTCGCATCGCACGCACGCGCGACGAGCTGTACCACCGGCTCGGGCTCGCATACATCCTCGGGCTCGCGACGACGGCGGGGCTCGCCGCGCACCTCGCGCTGATCGGCCTTCCGATGGCTTGGGGCGAGCTCGTCGTTCTTGCGGCCGTGCTCGGCGTCCTCGGCTGGCGCCGCTTTCGCGACTTGCGGGCCGCGCCGCGCGACGCTGCGTTACGAAGCGTAGGACGCGTCGAGCGTACCTCGGTCGTCATCGGCGTCACCGCCTTCCTCGCTGCGCTCGTCCTGCTCGCGCACGCGATGCGGACGTTCGCCGTGCGGCCCCTCGTCGAGTGGGACGGCTGGGCTATCTGGGCGATGAAGGCGCGCGCGCTCTACGACTTCGGCGGCGTCGCACATGGCGTCTTCACGACGCAGCCGTACGGGCCGCTCCAGCACCCGCTGCTCCTGCCGTCGCTCGAGGCGACCGGCTTTCGTGCCATGTCCACCTTCGACGGCACGCTGATCCACGTCCAGCTCGCGCTGCTCGCTTTCGGCTTCGCGGCGGCGCTGTGGACGCTGCTGCGCGAGCGCGTGCCGGCGGCGCTCGCGGGAGCGGCGATCCTCGCGATCGTTGCGGCCGATTCGACGCTTCGCCAGCTCGCAGGCAACCTCGCCGACATCCCGCTCGCGTTCTTCGTCGCGCTTGGCCTCGTCGCGCTCGCGCGGATGCTGCTCGACGCGGACGCCGCGCTTCTCCCGTTCGCCGCGGTGATGCTCGGCGCCGCCACGCTGACGAAGCCGGAGGGACTCCTGTTCGCCGCGGCGGCGCTCGTCCCGTTCGTCGCGATCGCCCGCACCCGCGCCGCAGCCTGGACGGCCGTCGCCGTTGCGCTGATCCTGTTGCCCTGGCGCATCTTCACCGCCGCGCACGGCCTCAAGAACCCGGAGTACAGCCTCGGCGACGCCGTCAATCCCGGCTACCTCGCCGACCGTTCGTCGCGTGCGGGCCCTGCATTCTGGGGCGTTTGGCACCAGGTCTGGTCGAGCGGCTGGGGCTGGCTCGTCCCGTTCGCGCTGATCGCGTTCGCGGGCGCGCTCGCCGCCCGCCGCTGGCGTCTCGCCGGCTTCGCCGCCGCCTGGGCGGGACTCTCCTACGCCGGAATCGTCCTCGTGTTCTGGATCTCCGTCGTCCCGGTCGAGCTCACCCTGCGCTGGGCCGCGTACCGCACCGTTGCGTCCCTCGTCATCGGAGCAGCGGCACTGGCGCCGCTGCTCGCCGGCGAGGCATGGTCAGTGCGGGAGTCGCGCGAAGGCGAGGTAGGCGGGCTTCCGCTTTCCCTTCGCGGTCATCAGCCCTGATTGCCACCCCCCGATGCCGGGCTCGTCCTTGAGCTGGAACCAGAGCATCATGTCGACGCGCGGCTGCTTGCGTGCGATCGCGAACGCCTGCTTCAGGTAGAGCGCCTGCTTCGCGTAGGACACGCCGAACGCGCGGTCCGGCGGGTTCGTCTGGTACGCGTATTCGGTCAGCCAGATGCGTTTGCGGCCCCAGAGCTTCGTCACCTGCTTGATCATGTCGCCGATGTTGCCGAGCGTGTAGGCGCCCTTCGTGTGCGGCTTCGTCGTCGGCAGCTCGCGCGGACCGTTGTACGGGTTGTGCGCGTAGGCGTCGAACGTCTTGAGCCCGGCCTTCTTCACCGCGTTCATGAACGACATCGGTGTCGGCGTTCCGCGCCTGCCCCGCGCGTTGTCGTTGCCTCGCGGAGCAGTGACGCCGCACGCGACCTTCTCGCCGGCGAAGTGCGTCGCATGCACGCCGGCGTACACGGCCTTGCAGATCTTCGCGTAGTTGATCGCGCTCACCATCACGTACTTGCCCTTGATCCGCTTGTACTGGGGATAGAGCTGGAAGAGCTGGTTCGGCTCGTTCCATGCGGTCCAGAGGCGCACGGCGGGGATCTCCACGTCGTTCTCGTCGACTTCCTGGCCGCTGAAATGCGTCGCGGCGGCGTATGCAAAGTTGGTGAGGTCGCTCCCCTTCGTCGGTGCATAGCGGGCCGAATGGCCGCCGTTCGCCCACCGTGGGGTACCCCAGATCGTGAACAGGATCTTGACGTTGTACTTCGCCGCGACCTGGACGAGGTGGTCGTACGGCGTCCAGTTGTACGCGGGATCCGCCGGGTCCTTCGCGTCCGTCGGCTTGTGCCGGGCGACTGCGAGAGGCATCCCGCCCCAGTAGAGGTCCGCGCGCACCACCTGCGCGCGAAGCTTCTTCACGATCGGGAACGCCGCCTCGGCGCTGTAGAACGTGCTCGCCTGGTCGAGGAAGCCGACCATCATGTGCGGCCGCGCGGATGCCGACGGCACCGCGATGACGACCGCGGCGCACGCCACGGCGACGAGAGCAAGCAAACCCCTAAACACGTGAAACCTCCATTCCGATCGCTGTCAGCCAACGCCGCAGCCCCTCCTCGAGATCGACCTCGGGCTGCCAGCCGAGCAATTCCCTTGCGCGCGTGATGTCGGGACGCCGGACCTGCGGATCGTCCGTCAGGTCGTACGGAGCCGCCTCGAACGTGATCTCGCTCGACGACCCGGTGACGCGGACGACCGTCTGGGCGAGCTGAAGAATCGTGATCTCGCGATCCGGGTTGCCGATGTTCACCGGCAGGTGCTCGCCCGACTCCGCGAGCGCGATGAGCCCGCGAACCGTGTCGTCGACGTAGCAGAGGCTCCGCGTCTGGGAGCCGTCGCCGAACACCGTCAGCGGCGTTCCCGCGGCGGCCTGCTGGATGAACGTCACGGACGCGCGACCGTCGTTGCGGCGCATGCGCGGCCCGTACGTGTTGAAGATCCGCGCGATGCACGTGTCGACGCCCTGCTGGTGGTGGTACGCCATCGTCAGCGCCTCCGCGTAGCGCTTCGCCTCGTCGTACACGCCGCGCGGGCCGACCGGGTTCACGTTCCCCCAGTACGACTCGGGCTGCGGGCTCTGCAGCGGATCGCCGTAGACCTCGCTCGTCGAGGCGAGCAGGAAGCGCGCGCGCTTGTGCTTCGCGAGCCCGAGCGAGTTGTGAGTGCCGTACGAGCCCGTCTTCAGCGAGTGCAGCGGCAGCCGCATGTAGTCGATGGGGCTCGCGAGCGCGGCGAGGTGGTACACGACGTCGACGGCCTCGTCGATGTGGATGTGCTCGACGACGTCCTGGTAGCGGAACTCGAACTCGGGCCCGCGCCCGATGTGCGCGATGTTCTCGAGGCTGCCGGTCTCGAGATTGTCGAGACAGATAACCCGATAGTCGCGCGCCAGAAGCTTGTCGCAGAGGTGCGAGCCGAGGAAGCCCGCGCCTCCCGTCACCACAGCGGTCGGCATCTGCAAGCGAGGGTAGCGAGGGGTTCCGGACAACGCGCCGGTCCTAACGAACTCCTTACGGCGGCGCGTGTTTAGCGCAGGTCCTTGTTCGACTCCATGTCGAACCACATGGCGAAGAGCGTGAACTGCGATCCCGCGATGAGCAGCAGCGCGACGAGAACGACTGTTCCTACCGAGACGGCATTACCGGCGATGCGCAGCGCCGTCTCGACGACGCCGAGGACGAGCCCGGCGAGCGTCATCACGAGCCCCAGCGCGTAGAAGAACACGAGCGGGTGGAAGTCGCGGATCACGTATTTCTCGCGCAGCCGCCAGAGGAATCCCTTGAGCAGCAGCCACGAGATGCGCGGCACGACGCTGCGAATCTTGATCCCGGAGCGCTCACCGACGCCGTACACCGGTCGCGAGGGGAAGTCGCGCACGCGCGCGTTCCACACGTTGAGGTGCACGAGCATGTCGTTCGGGAAGCCGTAGCCGCGATAGATGCGCCGGCGGTCGAGCTGCGCGAGCATCGCTCGCGAGATCGCCGTGTACCCGGACTGCGAGTCCGCGACGTGCCAGTAGCCGCTCGCGATCTTCGTCAGCAGCGAGAGGATCGCGTTGCCGACATAGCGATGGCGCGGAATCACGCGCCACGCCTCGCCGGTGAAGAGGCGGTTCGCCTTCGCGTAGTCGACCTCGCCGCGAGCGACCGGGCGCACGAGCGTCTCGAGCTCGCCGGGATCCATCTGGTTGTCGCCGGCCATCACGCAGACGACGTCGACGCCGTCGGCGAGCGCGCGGTCGTAGCCCGTCACGATCGCCGCCCCGACTCCCTCGTTACGCTCGTGCGTCAGGACCGAGACACGCGAGTCGCCGAACGTTCGCGCGCGGTCGCCCGTCGCATCCGGCGACGCGTCGTCGACGACGTAGATGCGGTCGACGAAGCCCGGGATGCCGCCGAGCGTCGCGCCGATCAGTTCCTCCTCGCGGTACGCGGGCACGACGACTGCGATCGACTTTCCCTCGAGCATCAGTCGGAGAAGCGGACGCGCACGAGCACGAACATCGCCTTGAAGCCGTCGCGCCACGTGATCTTCTTGCCTTCCGCGTACGAACGTCCGTAGTACGAGATCGGCAGCTCGTAGACGCGCAGCTTGCGCTTGCAGACCTTCGCCGTGATCTCCGGCTCGATCGCGAAGTCGTCCTCGCGCAGGTCGAGCGAGCGAAGCACATCGGTGCGAAACGCCTTGTAGCCGGTCTCCATGTCGGAGAGCGTCGTGTTGTACAGGACGTTCGTCAGAAGCGACAGGAAGCGGTTGCCGACGAGGTGCCAGAAGAGATACGCGCGCTGCGGCCGTCCGCCCGAGAGGCGCGAGCCGAAGACGACGTCCGCCGCGCCGCGGCGGATCGGCTCGATCAGCTCGGGCACCTCGTTCGGGTCGTACTCCATGTCGGCGTCCTGGATCACCGCGATGTCGCCGTCGAGATGCGGGATGGCCGCGCGGATCGCCGCGCCCTTGCCGCGGTTCTCCTGCCGGATCACGTGGAAGCCGTTGCGCCCCGACCACTCCTCGAGCAGGCGCGGCGTGTCGTCGGTCGAGCCGTCGTCGACGACGACGATCTGCTTGTCGAGGTCGAGCGCCTCGACTCGCCGGAGCACCTCACCGAGAGTCGCCGCCTCGTTGTACGCCGGGACGATGAAGCTGACTCTCACGCGTGGCGCGTGCGCCGACGCGTGATCGGATCCCAGACGAGCGCCGCGATGCCGCCGATGATCAGCCCGATCAGCGCGCCGACGGCGGTGGCGTTGCGATGGCTGCGCGCGGCGGTCTTCTCGGCGAGCGCATGGGTGATAATGCGCGGCGCCTCGACGTTCTTCGCAAGTAGGTAGAGCTGCGTCGTCGTCGTGAGGTCGGTCTGGCAGCCCTGCAGACGGCCCTGGAGGAGGATCTTGTCGGTCGTCGACAGGCTCGATGCGTTGAGCGCCGCGTTGACCGTCTTGATGCAGCTGTTATCGGTCGCGATCTGCTGCTCGAAGACCTTGATCTTCGGCGCCGAGATGTTCGAGAGCGCCGAGACGAGCACGCTCGCGAGGAGATCGGCCGCGCGCGCGGCCTTTCCCGGCTCCGGCGCTTTCACCGTCACTGCGATCAGCGGCGTCTGGTTCAGCCGCGCGTTGAATCCCTGCACCGCCGTCACCGAGAAGCCAGAGCGGAGCTGTCCCTCCGGAATGCCCGTTCGGCGCGCGATCCGGCGCAGGACCTGCTCGGACGTCAGGATCGCCTTGGCCGAGGACGGGTTCGTGTTCACCGCCTGGACCTGGGAAAGGCCGGAGCCGAGCGGCTGCCCCATGTACGTGATCGCCTGCGCCCTGTAGGTCTGCGCGCCGCCGAGCGTGCTCAGGTACCCGAGGATCGCGCCGACGACGAGCCCGGCGAGCAGGAGCCACCAGCGGGCGAGCAGCGCGTGCCCGTAGTGCCCGAGATCGACCTCCGCCTCGGCGTCGAGATCGGGTGGCGCGGGCGGGCGGGTCCGTGTCGTCGCCATCGCGCGCCGACTCTACCCACGCGCGCCCGCGAGCAGCGCGGCGAGGCCGCTCACGTGCGTCGAGTCGAGGATCTCGTACCGGTGCAACTCGAGCGGCGTCTGCGCAGACTGCACCGCGCCCGGCTGCGTCGTGACCGCGAGGACGTAACCCGCGCGCCGCACGAGATCCACGATTCGCGCGTCGTGGGCGCCTGCGGGGTAGGCGAACCACTGCACGGGCTTGTGCAGATGCCGCTCGAGCCGGCGACGCGAGTTCCGCAGCTCGGCGAGGGCGTCTGCGTCCGAGAGCGTCGTCAAATCGGGATGCGTGACGGTGTGCGAGCCGATCGTCACGCCGTTTCGCTCGAGGGCGTGGAGCTGTCCCCACGTGAGGGTGCGTGGATCGAAGTCCGAGATGCGGCTCGTGATCACGTACGCGGTCGCGGGCATGTGCAACCGCGCCAGGACCGGGAGCGCGTTCGCCCAGACGTCGCGATAGCCGTCGTCGAACGTGATCATGATCGGATGCGGCGGGAGCTTCGCTCCGTGCTCGAGCGCCGCGAACGCCTGCTGCTGCGACACGGCGTGGAAGCCGGTGCGCTTCAGCCAGCGCATCTGCGCGGCGAAGTCGTCGGGCGCGACGGTCAGCCGCTGCGTGATCGCCGGCTGGTCGACTCTGATCGGGCCGATCAGGTGGTACATGAGGATCGGCAGCGTGATCGTCCGCTGCGGCAGCGTCGCGGGCAGCCTGAGCACCGGGCGCGGATGAGCGACGAGAGGCTGCGCCGACGCGGGACGCGCGACGGGGAGGAATGCGGCGACGGCGCCCGAGAAGAGGAGCAGCGCGACGGCGAGGAAGGTCGCTCGCCTGGACATCGAGGAGAACGACGATAGCCTGTTGCAGGGCATGAGGGGGGTTGCCTGGATCGCGGTTGCCTTCGCCGGCTTCCTCGCGGCGGGCTCGGCTCCTGCAGCGCAGACGCGGATGCTTCCCGTGCAGCTGCAGGCGCGGGTCGCCGTGAAGCGGGCGGTGCAATCGGGCTGGATCGACAACGCAACCGCCTCGCGCAGCCGCGCCGCGATCGACCGCGCCGCGCGGCTGATCCGCCGCTTGCCGAGCGAGCGCGCGGATCCGATCGACGTCGCGCTGTCGGAGATCGCCGCGATGTCGGGCCGTCTCACGAGACCGCGGGCACTTGCGCTGACCGGCCAGCTGAAAGCGAACAACGACTGGTTCGCGCGTCGTGGAGTGCCGAAAGCCCACACCGACATCAAGGACGCCGACGGCCTCGTCTACCGCTTCTTCGCGGGACGCTGCTTCGAGTTCCACCCGCTCGCCGAGTTCGTCGAGCTCAACGCGCGCGTCTGGGCGAAGGACGTCCGCGGAACGAGGCGACTCGCCGACGCCCTCGCGGCCCGCGGCTCGCATCAGTACGGCGGCGTTGCCTGGGAGTACTACTTCGACTACGGGGGCGGAAGCGCGCCGTGGCTCTCCGGCATGGCGCAGGCGGTTGCAGCGATGGGATTCACACGGGCGGCGGACCTCGTCCCCGACTCGGCGTCGAAATACGTCGCGTCCGCGCGCGCCGCGTATCGGGTGATCCCCGCTCGGCTCGTGACCAACGTCTCCGCCGGACCGTGGGTCCGTCTCTACTCGTTCGACTCGACCGTGGTGCTGAACGCGCAGTTGCAGACGATCTACTCGCTGAAGACGTACGCCGCGCGGGCACGCGACACGCGCGCCGATGCGCTCGCGACGCGCATGCAGACGACGGCGATCACGATGCTCCCGCGCTTCGACACGGGCTACTGGAGCTACTACTCGCTCGGCGGGAACCTCTCGCCGCTCGAGTACCAGAAGTACGTCGTCGATCTCCTCAACTCGCTCTCGACCGCCGACGCCCGCTTCGCCGACGCCGCCAAGCGCTTCGGGGCCTACCTGCGACAGCCGCCGGCCTTCCGGCTCGAGCAGGGGCCGCTGGGCGCGCTTCGCTTCTGGCTCTCGAAGCCTGCGACGGTGACGGCGTACTCGGCGGCAGGCCCGACGCAGCGCTACAGCATGCACGACGGCTGGCACACGATCGGCTGGGCCGAGCCGAACGGCCCGGGGATCTACCCGATCCACGTGAACGCGGTCGACTGGGCCGGCAACCGCTCGTCGTTCGATGCACCGCCGATCGTTCGCGTCGGCACGGGCGGAGTCGACGGGGTCGCGCGGGCAGCCGCCTCGAGCCCGGCGAAGCGCGTGCCGCTCTTCATCGGCGCCGGCCTCGACGATCCCGTTCAGGCGGCGCGCGCGCAGAAGCTCGGTCTGCACCTCGTTCGCATCGTCGTCGACTGGCCGACAGGCGCGACGACGCCGGAGCTCGCGCTCGTGGCGGCGCTTCGCCAGCTGACGGGAAGCCAGGTGCTGCTCGAGCTCCGGACGACCGCGCCGCCGGCCGACGACTCGACGAGGACTGCGCTGGCGCAGTACGCGGCCGCTCTCGTGCAGCAGGTTCCGGGCATGCACTACCTGACGCTCGCGCCCGCGGTCACCGCGACGACCGCCGAGGACTACACGGCAGCGTACGTCGCCGTGTACCACGCGGTGAAGGCCGCGCTCCCGGGCGTCGCGCTCGCGCCTCTCGTCGAAGGGAGCTCGTCCCCGAAGACGACGCTCACGGCGCTCGCGCGGGCCCTGCCGGCGGAGGACGTCGACGTGTTCGCCTTCCGTCCCGCCGGCGTGACGGCCGCAGGCTGGACGGCGGACGACGTGCCGCAGCTCCTCTCGGCGCTCGGCGACCTCTTCGGCCGCGCGCCGCCGCTGTTGATCGACGGCCTCGCAACGTCGACGACGATCCCGTCCGACCAGCTCGCGTGGTACCCGACGACCCAGCAACCCGACCCGTCGGCGGTCTCGGCGAAGGAGCAGGGAGAGGCCTACGCACGGCTGATCAGCTCGACCGTGTGCTCGACGACGATCAGCGCGATCGTCCTCGACCGGCTCGTCGACGACAACTCGTTTCCGGAGCCGACGAGCGGCATCGTCTACGCGAGCGGCGAGCCGAAGCCGTCGGCGCCGCTCGTCTCCGCCGCGGCGGGGCCGCCGCAGCGCGGAACCGTCGTCTGTCCCGGGCTCGCGTCGCGCTCCGGCGCCAGCACGCTCGTGTTCCCGACGGAGCTCGACGCCTCGGCTTCCGCGTCGGTCGTGCTCGGCTGCGTCCGCGACTGCCTCTACGTGATCACGCTGACGGACGGCAGCGGCCACCCGGTCTCGGCGCGGCGCGGGACGCTCACCGGCGGCAGCCGCCCGATCACGCTCGAGCTGCCGAAGGTGAAGCTCTCGGCCTCGAGCTACCGCTTCGACGTGCGGATCGTCGACCGCGTCAACCCCGGCGAGGTGTGGCGCACGACGAGCGAGCTGCTGCCGGTCAGCCGCTAGGAGTGCTCAGCGGCAGGGCGTCCGCCGCTTGGAGCTCGCGCCACTGTCCCGGCGTCGTCGTGGCGTAGTCGTACATGCTCGCGCCGAGGGACTTGCCGTCCCGTGCGGCGCGCGTGAACGCGCGCACTTGAGCCGCCGAGGCCGCGTCGGCGATCCCGCCGATCGGATGCACGGGCAACGCGGGATTGCCGGTCCAGCTGCGCAGCAGCGTGATGTTGAGCTGCGTGTAGACGCCGGTGAAGCCGGGGAGTTTCGAGCGGTAGGTGAAGTAGCCCATCGGCAGAAACACGTCATACGTCTTCGCGAGCTCCACGAACGGAAAGCCGGGCCAGTACCACGGCAGCCGCTGCATCCCGCGCGGCGCGGGCACGATCGCGCCGAGGGTCAGGTCGGGCTCGGCGGCGCGCAGTTGGCGGGACAGCGTCACGAGCCGTGCACTCCGCGCAGCCGCGGGCTTCACAACGCTCGACTCGATGTCGAGCGCGAACGAGTCGAACTGCTCGCCGCCGGGCGTCGTGAACCTCATTGCCGCGAGAGAGCGGCGCTTGTCGAGCGCGAGATCGCGGAACGACGGCAGGTACCACGCGACGATCTGCATCCCGTTGGCGTGCGCCGCCTCCACGAAGCGCGCGACGCGCGAGGGCTTCACGATGTCCTGGCGCATCTGGTAGTTCGACGTCTCGAAGTAGAGCGTCGCGACGCCGCGCTTCGCCATCTTCGCGACCTCGGTCTCGGGCTTCGCGAGGACCTGGTGGTCGTACAGGTCGACCCACGTCCCGAGCCCCATGTATGCGGAGAGGTCGCGGTCGCCCGCGGTGCGTCCCGAGCTCGCGCCGCACGCGCACACGAACGCGACTGCGAGCAACGCGGCGATGCGCCCGACCCGGCTCGACATCCTCGCGAACTCTATGCGAACGGCTAGCGCGCGCCCTCGGCGCGCTCCCAGTGGGGCGAGACGCCGAAGCGCAGGTAGTTGACGAGCGCCGCGATCGTCGCCCACGTGACGAGGAAGTAGTAGTAGGCAAGCCCGGCGCCGGGGATCGGCACGCGCAGGCGGCCGAGCGCGGCGAGCGCGAGCCACGCGAGTTGTCCCGCGAGCACGATCGCGTAGACGAGGCCGTGCGACGCGAGCGCGATGCTCGTCGCGAGGAGCACGATGTGCAGGAGCCCGCTCGCGTAGCGGAGGACGCGGTGCGAGATCAGCTCGAAGAGGTAGAGCGGCCCGACGCCGGCGAGCATCCGTCCCTGGAACATGTGCTGCCACGCCCACGGGAACATCCGCACCTTGCGCCGGTACTCCTCCTCGACGTTGCCCGGCGGCTTCTCGCTGGCGACGGCCTCGGGCTCGTAGACGGCGCGCAGCCCCTTCTTGACCATCGCGTCGGGAAGGCCGAGGTCGAGCCCGAAGCGATGCGCCACGTACTCCGTGCGGCGAACGGCGAAGATCGAGCCGTTGCCTCCCGTGATCGAGCCGAGCCTCGACTCGCTCTCGCGCAGCCAGAGCTCGTAGCGCCAGTAGACGCCCTCGCGGTTCGTGCCCTCGGGGCGCTCGAGGCGCAGCTTGCCGCAGACGTACGCCACGCTTTCGTCCGCGAGGTTTCGGACGAGCTTGCGCAGTGCGTCCGGCGCCCACTTCGAGTTGGCGTCCGAGAACGCGACGACGTCGCGCGTGCTCTCGCCGACGGCGTGGTTGAGGGCGGCGAGCTTGCCGCCGCGCGGGAGCGGCAGCAGGCCGATGCGCGGGTCGCGGCTTGCGTACTCGGTGACGATCGCGTCGGTGCCGTCGGTGGAGGCGTCCGACGCGACGACGATCTCGAGTTGCTCGTGCGGGTAGTCGAGCGCGAGCAGGTTGTCGAGCCGCGCCGCGATGACGTCCTCCTCGTCGTGCGCGGGAATGATGACGGTGACGCTCGGCGTGACGTCGGCCTTGCGCACGTGACGCGTGTGCACGCGCGCGAGCAGCGCGGCTGCGAAGCGGGTAGCCGACGTGAGTCCAGAGGATGCCGGCGAGGCTCATCCAGAAGAGGACCTCGACGGCGATCATCGCGCCACCGTAGCGCGGTACGCGGGGAAGAAACCGTCGAGGCCTTTCTGCCCGCCGCTGAGGCGCGCGTACGCCGCCTCGTCGTGCACGACCTTGCCGACGTCTGCCTCGACCAGCCCGCCGGGGTCGAAGCGCCGCTTGAACTCGTGCAGCGAGTCCTCGCGGCCACCGACGCCGCCGCCGAGGTGGAGGCGCTCGTACCCGCGCTCGCGCGCCCACATCGCCGTCTCGAGGAAGAGCAAGTGCATCGCGCCCACCTTGCGCCCCTCGTCGGAGCTCGCGCCGAGGTGGTAGTGCAGCCACGGCGGCGACGCGAGGCACAGCGCGCTCGCCACCACGTCGTCGCCGAGACGCGCCTCGAAGCGGACGAGATCCGTCCGCGCGACCGCCTCCCAGTACGCAGGCGCAAAGAAGTAGAACGCCGACGCGCCTGCGCGGCGCATCGTCTCCTCGTAGAGCGGCACGAAGTCGCGCACGCCGGCGCCGGCGGACACCGATACGCCCGCCTTCTGCGCCTTGCGGACGGCCCGGCGGTGGTTGAGGTGCATGCCCGCCGCGAGATCGTCCCCGTCGAGCCGCCACGCGACGGTCGGCGCGAGAGCCTCCACGTGGATCGGCGCCTCGCGCGCGTTCCCGTACAGCGGATGGAAGCGGACGAAGGTCGTCACGACGCCCTGCTCGCGGCACCACTCGTCGTACGCGCGCCAAAACCCAGGCACGTCACGCCCGACGGGGCCGCCGTAGCCGTACGGCGTGATCGCGTCCACCGGATCCGACCGGCGGATCAGCGCGAAGGCCGCGCCGTCGTGCTCGAGGAGCACCGGCTCGCCGGGCTCGAGCACGCACGCGCTCTCGACATACGCGCGGCGCAGGTACGCGTCGACGAGCCCGAGCCCGTCGAGCGTGTCGTCCCACTCCGCTGCGCCGACTTCCCTCAGAGCTTCGAGCCGAGGTAGCCGAGCACGCCGAGCGCCGGCAGCGGGTCGTCGGCGGCGAGCACGGCGCGCACCTTCTTCCGCCGCAGGTAGGGCGAGAGGAACGCGCGCGCCGACAACTCGCGACGGCGCGCAAGCGCGAGCGACACGTAGACGTCCTTCGCGAGGAAGCTCCACGAGACGTCGTCCTCGAAGTCACGTCGCTCGGGCTCGGGTCGGCCGCAGAGGTCGTCGTATGCAATGCGCGCGACGTCGAAGTAGCTGCTCATCGCGATGCCCGCCCACACCGGCGGGCGCGTGTTGACCTCGAGCAGCTTGAAGTCGTCGTCGCGCTCGTCGTAGGCGAACTCCGTCTGCGCGAAGCCGCGGTAGCCGGAGCTCTCGAGCAGCTGCAGTCCGAGCTCGCGCACGCGCGGCTCCGGCCGCGTGCGGAACACGGCGCTCGTGCCGAAGCGGATCGGGCCCTGCCGCACCTTGATGCCCGTCACCGTTGCAAGCGGCCTGCCGCTGCGGCCGATGTACACGAAGAGCGAAGAGATCCTGTTGTGCGCGTTCGGCACGAGCTCCTGCACGACCGTGTCGAAGCCGCGCGCCTTTGCCTCGCGCCACGCGGCGACGAGGTCGTCGAGCGTGTGCGCGACGATCACCTTCTGCCCGAACGAGCTCGCGAAGTGCTGGCCTTCGACCGGCTTCAGCAGGTACGGCGGCCGCAGCTCGAGCGCGCGGAGCGTTTCCTCCGAGTTCGCCGAAACCGTCGGCGGCACGGGCACGCCCGCACGCAGCGCCTCCTCGGGCAGCCGCGCCTTGCTGCGCAGCCGCTGCGTCACGTCGGGATCCGCCGGCAACGGCAGCTCGAAGAGCTCGCTCACCGCGTCCCAGTGACGGAGAAGCAGCTCGACGTGGTCGTCGCGCTCCGGAAGCAGCACCGGCCGTGTGCCGTCGAGCGACGCCCGCAACTCGTCGAGCACGGCCTCGTCGCCGTATGCATGCCTCACCCGGCGCAGATAGCGCGAGCGGGCGCCGAACTCGTGCGGGTGCATGGAGATGCCCGTCACGGAGACGCCCGCGCGGCCGAGGCTGCGGGCGAACGAGAGGCCCGCCCAGAGCAGGCCGAGCACGACGGCAGGGCGGTCTGCCACGTCGCTCACGGTAACTGCGCGTCCGCGTAGACGCGCTCGTGCTCGGCGGCGGCCGCGTCCCACGTCAGCGCTTCGCGCGCCGCCCGCGTCCCCTCGAACGCCGCGCGGAGGTGCGCGGGATCGGAGAGCAGCCGCAGGCAAGCGCGCGCGAGACCGTGCGCGTCGCCGGGCGTCGCGACCTCGCCGAGCCCGAACTCCCGGACCGTCTCACCGAGCGAGCCGACGTCGCTGACGACGACCGGGCGACCGTGTCCGATCGCCGTCGCGAGCACGCCCGACGCGTCGGTCCGCAGGTACGGCAGCACGACGAGCGTCGCATCAGCCATCAGCCGCGCAACCTCGTCGTCGGGCAGGAATCCGAGTCGCCACTCGATGCGCGCGTCGACTCCGAGCTCGCGCGCCAGCTCCTTCGCCGGCTCGACGGGATCGAGCGGGTCGCCGGCGACGACGAGCCGCGCCTCCGGCAGCTCCGCGAGCGCACGTACCAGCACGTCGAGTCCCTTGTACGCGCGGATCAGCCCGAAGAAGAGCAGCGTCGACCCGGCAGGCGGCGCGGGCTCCACCGGCGCGCCGAGCTCGAAGACGGGGTGCGGGATGTACGCGATGCGCTTCCGCGCGACGCCCATCGCGGCGAGGTCGTCGACGCGCTGCCGCGAGTGCACGACCACGCGCCGCACGATGTCGTAGACCTGACGCCGCGCATCGACCCGCGCGCCGGCGTCGCGCGGCAACGCGTGATGCGCGGTGTACACCGTGGGCAGGCCGGTGGCGACGCGACGGAGCCAGCGCACGTCGAGCCACGGCAGCGCGAGCCACTGCACGTGCACGACGTCCGGCTCGAGCTCGCGCAAACGGCGCAACAGCCGCCGCACGCTCGGCAGGTATTCGGCGCCCTTGAGCGCGAACCGCGCACCCGAGCGCGGATTGCGCGCGAGTATCCTGCCGCTGACCGGCAGGAAGAGCTCGTCGCGCCGATAGCCGACGGGCTCCGGAACGGCACCGAACGGAAAGGGCGACGTGAGCAGATCGACGCTGTGGCCGCGACGGGTGAGCGCGGACGCAAGGCTGTGGTCGTACGGCGGCGTGGCGCTCGCGGGATCGACGATCGCTACACGCACTGCGGCGATGATACGTCCGTGAGCGCGCTCGTCCGGAACACGCCCGCCGCGCGGTTGAAGCACGCGCTCGACCGCGTGCTCGCCGCGTCGGCGCTCGTCGTCTTCAGCCCGGTGCTCGCGGCAGACGCGCTCTGGATCCTCGTCGAGACCGGCCGGCCGATCCTGTTCGCGCACCCGCGCGTCGGCAAGGACGGACGCGTCTTCCGGATGTACAAGTTCCGGACGATGGTGCCGAACGCCGTCGAGCTGAACAAGCAGCTCGGGATCACGGACGATCCGTACGGGTTCGTCCCGGACGACCCGCGCATCACGCGCAGCGGCCGCTTCCTCCGCCGCACGAGCCTCGACGAGCTGCCGCAGCTCTTCAACGTCGTGCGCGGCGAGATGAGCCTCGTCGGCCCGCGGGCCGACATCGTCGAGCAGGTCGCCAACTACAGCGAGGCGGACAAGCGACGCCTCGCGGTGAAGCCCGGCATCACGGGCTGGGCGCAGGTGAACGGCCGCGACTCGATCCCGTGGCCGAAGCGCTTCGAGCTCGACGCGTGGTACGTCGACAACTGGACGTTCGGCCTCGACTGGAAGATCGTCGGCATGACGGTGCGGCAGCTCTTCGGCGATCGTCCCGAGCCGGTCGTCGACGAGATGAACATCGAGCGCGCCAAGGCGCAGCGCTGACGCGCTCGATGTCTGTCAAGCGACTGCTGGTGCGGGCTGAGGACGCATCCGTCGCCGTCTTCGAGCGCAACGCTGCGAGCGCGAGCACGATGAACCCGACGCCGGAAAGCAGGAGCGCAATCCCGACGACGAGGCTGAACAGCGCCAGGTTCGTCGCCATGTAGCTCATGTTCAACGCGGTCGCGAGCGCCGTCTCCGTCACCCAGATGTTCCGTGCGCCGTTCGACACCGGCTGGCTCGTCTTCGGGTCGATGACCGCCCACTCGGTGTTGCTCGTGCCTCCGCCCGGCGACAGCTCCGACTTCGGCGTGTCCGGCTTCGCCTGGTACTGACCCATCTGCGAGTACACGTGGCCGCCCGTCGCTTCGAGCGCGTGGACGTTCATGTACTGCGCGAAACAACGCGCCTTCGTTCCGTTGTCGATCGCCTCTCCCGCGACGCTGCAGGTTGGGAGATCGACGTTCTCCAGCCCGGCCTTGTCCGCCTCCGCTTTGATGGCCGACGGCGTCATGTCCGGCGTGCCGGTGATCTGCTGATTCTTCAGCTCGCTCTTGACGGTGCTCTGCCCGTTGAGCGCAAGCACGATCACGACGATCCCGAACGCAATCATCACGGCCCCGGCGACGACACCGCCGATCCACCACACGCGGCTCTGTCCCACGACAGCCCCCTTCCCGTCGACGACCGACCCCGCCGTAGACGCGACGACCGCCGCCGACGGCCCGCCCGGCGCGGCTACGACGCCGAGGATGACGGCCGGACTAGGGCCAGGCGTCACCCGAACGGGATGACCCGCCTTCTCCGCGCTGTACCCGCGTCAGGACGAAGTGATCGACCGCCCGAAGACGATCGGCGTCGCGAGCGCGATCGCGCAGAAGACGAAGAAGTAGAAGAACGACAGCGTGAGGTAGAAGGCGTTCGCGGCCATCGTCCCGAGCAGCGCCGCGGTCATCCCCCACGCGAGCGGCCGCACGCGCGCGGCGAGCGGATTGCCGACCGCCGCGAGTGCGCGGCCGATCCGGCGCGCAACGCCGAGCCGGTGGAGCACGTACCCGAGGAAGCCGAGGAAGAGCGCCGTCCCGACGACGCCGCCCTCGACGAGCAGCGCGACGTAGTACGAGTGCGGGCCCCAGTTCGTCTTCCCGGTGACGAACTCGTAGTAGACGGAGAAGTTGTTGTAGCCGAGCCCGAAGAACGGGTGCAGGTGCAGCACGTCCGGGATGAAGCCGTAGATGCCGAAGTGCGTCGACGTGCCTCTGCCGCTCGTCGAGACCCGCGAGCGGATCACGGTCTCGAAGAAGTTCAGCCTGCGTACCACGACGAGCGTGACCGGGATCGCGACGAGCACGAGCGGCAGCGCCGCGGCGCGCGTCCACAGCAGGCGGCGGTACGGCGCGACGAGCACGAGCGCGCCGACGATCAGCCCGAGCGCGCCGCTCCGCGAGAGCGTCGCGAGCTCGGTGAGAAGCAGGAACGCGATCAGCACCGCGAGCTTCCTGCGCAGCCGGTGCCCCGGCTCGAGGCGCAGGTAGATCGGCGAGACGACGAGGAGCGGCAGGAGCAGCATGATCCCGAGGTGGTTCGGGTCGCCCGTGAGCGCGTTCGGCCGGTACACGCTCGTCCCCTCGATCGATCCGTAGACGTTGATCGCGCTCGCGCCGCGGGTGAGCGGCTTGACGAAGAGCGAGTCGAGGTTGCCGCCGCCCTGCGCGACGACGAGCTGCAGGAGGCCGTACGCGCCGTTGAACGTGATGCCCCCGAAGAACCACGTGAGCGTTCGCCAGTAGTAGCGCCGCGAACGCCGCGCGAGGTACGAGACGGCGACGATCAGGAACGCGAAGTGGATTGCCCACTTGACGATGCCCTTGCCGAACTGGCTCGCGGCGTCCGCCGTGTCGAGGTTGAAGAAGCCGACGAGATAGACGAGCAGGAACGCGAAGAAGAAGACGATCAACACGGCGACCGTTCGCGTCACCCGGTGTGCGGGCATCCCGAGCCGGTCGATCGACCACGCTGCCAGGAACAGGATCGACACGACGTCCGCGAGGTAGACGGTGCCGGCGGCCGCCCAGTGCACCTTGTCGAAGCTCGCGCAGAACACCGCGGCGAGGAAGAGCCCGCTGACGACGCCGCTCTCGCGCCTGGTCACGCGAGCGCCTCGATCCGCCTCAGCACGGTTCCGGCCCGCTGCACGCTCGTGTGGCTCGCGAGCAGCTTGCGCCGGCCTGCTTCCGCGATCTCGCGCGTGTCTCCGTCGAGCAGCTCCCGCGCACGCTCGGCAAGTCGCTCGACCGGCGCGAACACGGCCTCGCGCCCGTCGACGAAGTTGTCGGGGATCACCGTCTGCGGCGTCTCCGCGAGGAGGAGCGTGCCGGCGTACGGGATCTCCCAGTAGCGGTACGTGTCGTAGCCGAGCCCGCGCACGCTGACGCCGATCCTGCTCCGCGAGAGCAGGCGCATGTAGTCGGCCCACGGCAACGCGGACTCGGGCGCGCTCTGCACGACGGCACCGTCGCGTCCGAGCGCGCGCAGCGCGTCGGTCACCGCCGCGCGCTCGGGGCTCGTCGGGCGTGCGAGGAACGTCACGTCGACGTCTTTCTCGGCGACGGGCTCGAACCCCGTGTCGATGAGGCCGAACGGGAGCGGGACGACCTTGCGCGAGCCTGCGGTGGCCACGTCGATCTCGCGGCGCAGCGGATCGGTCCAGCGGTCCGGGTAGTTCCGCCGGTGGTACGCACGGCGCAGCGGCATCCGGGCGCGCAAGCGGAACGCGCGCCGCAGCGTCTCGCGCTTGAAGTACACGTCGACGCGCGGCGCGATCCCGCGGACGTACGGGTGATCCTCGCCGTCGACGACGACGACCGGCTTGCGCGGCTTCAGGTCGAGGACGCGGTGCACGTGCTCGATGACGCTGTCGCGCAGGGACGCGATCACGATCGCGTCCGCCCAGCGAGTGAGCTCCGCGAGATCGCGCGTCGGCGCGCGCGGGAAGGCGAACGAGAGCATCGGGACGCGCGGGTCGGGCGGGAGTGCGCCGTGATAGCGCTCGTTCTCCGGGTGCTCGACGACGTTCTCGGGCCCGAGCAGCATGACGAGACCGTGATAGACGGCATCCTGCAGATAGTCTGGGTCGCGCCCTGCGAGGAAGAGCAGCCGCACGCGGCGATGGTACGTCGCCCCTCGATCCGTCCGGCGACGTCTCTGTCGTCATCGTCGTCTACCGCACGCCCGATGTCCTCGCGGAGTGTCTGCGCTCGTTCGAGCGGCACCGTCCGCGGCGCGTCGGCGAAGTGGTCGTCGTCGACAACAGCGCCGACGGATCGGAGCCGCCGGAGTTCCCCTGGATCGTCTACGAGCGGAACGCGGAGAACGTGCACTTCCGCGGCGGCGTGAACCAGGGCGTGCGCCGCGCGAGCCTGCCGTACGTCTTCGTGCTGAACCCCGACACGTACCTCACCGACTCGGACTCGATCGCGAAGCTCGCCGAGACGCTCGACCGCGAGCCGGCGATCGGCTTCGTCGCGCCGAAGCTTCGCGGCGACGACGGCAACCTCGCTCCGCAGGGCGAGCGCGTCGCCGGGCTCGCGTATCTGCTCGGGGTCAAGACGTACGCGAACGCCGCGTGGCCGGGCAACCCGATCGCGCGCCGGCACTCCCGCGTGGGGCTGTCCCGCGAGCTCTCGGGGCCGGCCGACACGGTGAGCGCTGCCGCCGTGCTCGTGCGCCGCGACGAGTTCCTCGCCGTCGGCGGCTTCGACGAGCGGACGCGCATGTACTGGGAGGAGCACGAGCTCGCGCGAAAGCTCGGCCGCCTCGGGCTGCACGGCTGGTATCGCGCCGATGCCTTCCTCTTCCACCACTGGCGAAAGGGCGGGACGGAGCAGGTCGCCGGCGCGGACGCCGAGCGCTCGTTCCAGGAGGCGATGCGCCTGTACTACCGCACGTTCTACGGCCGCTTCGGCGGCCTCGCGTTCGATGCGCTCGACGCCGTTCAGCGCGTCATGAGAGGAGCTCGTCGAGGAGCGCGCGGTAGCGCTGGACGGCAACGCGACGATCGGCCTCCCGCGTGACGTAGTCGCGACCGCGGCCGCCCAGCTCCGCGAGGTCGAGCTCGCCGGAGTGCGTGCGGCGGATGGCGTCCGCGAGCAGCTCCGGGCGCCCGGGCTCGACGACGATCCCGCAGCCGACGCGCTCGACGAGCTGCGCGGTCTCGCTCTCGGCGTCCGCGGCGCAGATGACCGGGCGTGCGACCGCGAGGACTCCGTAGAGCCGGCTCGGTACGACGTAGCCCGCGAGCCCGCGCGCGAGCCCGACGACGTGGACGTCCGCCGCCGAGAGCGACTCGGCGAGCGTCTCGCGCGGCTGGTACGGCAGAAAGCGGACGCGGTCTGCCCCCAGCTCGCGGGCGAGCGCGACGAGCTCTGCGTGCCGTACGCCGCCGCCCACGATCGCGATGCTGAGGTCGTCGAGATCGTCCAGCAGCGTCGACGCCCTGATGAGCGAGTCGAGATCCTGCGCGTGCCCGACGTTGCCGGAATGCATGACGACGAACCTGCCGTCGAAGCCGTTCGCCCTTGCCCAGCCGTTGTCGCGCGGCGCGGGCGTGAGGACGGTCGTGTCGACCCAGTTGGGGATGACGGTGACTCGGTCCGCGCGCGCGCCCTTGTCGACAAGGCGCTCGCGCATCGTCTCTCCGATCGCGACGACGCGGTCGGCACGACGCAGATAGGCGTTCACGAGCACGCGAAGCGCCGTGACCACCGCGCGGTTGTCGATCCGCCCGAGGCGCACCGCCGTCTCGGGGAAGACGTCCTGCGACACGACGACGAGCGGCACGCCGAAGCGGCGCGCGACGATCCACGCGAGGTCGCCGATCACCGGCGGGTCCGTCATCGCGAGGACGACGTCGGGCCGCTCCTGCGCGAGCGCGGCGCGCAGCGCCTGAACGAGGAACGTCGCGTAGTTCAGCGCGCGCAACGAGAGCCGGCGCCGCTCGAACGTCGTCGAGCGCACGCGGATCACGTCGACGCCGTCCCGCGTCGCGCGACCGGTGGGCTCGTTCGCGAGGCTCCCGGCGACGACCGTCACGTCCAGGTCGCGCGCGAGGTCGCTGCAGAGCTGTGCGAGCAGCTGGCCGGTGGCCTCGACGCCCGGCGCGTAGTACTGGTTCAGGACGAGCAGCCGCGGGCGGCGCGTCACGCCCGTCGCACGACGTGGTTGCCGAGGACGAGCACGTCCATGTGCGTCTTTTGGAACGTCTCGACGGCGTGCTCGGGCGTCATCACGATCGGCTCGTTCTCGTTGAACGACGTGTTGAGCAGCACCGGCACGCCCGTCAGCTTCTCGAACTCCTCGATCAGCCGGTAGTAGCGCGGGTTCACGTGCCGCTCGACGGTCTGGAGACGGCCCGTGTCGTCGACGTGGTTGACGGCGGGGATCGCGTCGCGCTTGTCCGCCTTCGTCTTGTAGACGAGGATCATGAACGGCGACGTGTAGTCCTGCTCGTACCACTGGCCGGTGCGCTCGGCGAGGATCGACGGCGCGAACGGGCGGAACGGCTCGCGGTGCTTGATCCGGGCGTTGAGGATGTCCTTCATGTCGTGACGGCGCGGGTCGGTGACGATCGAGCGGTTGCCGAGCGCGCGCGGGCCGAACTCCATGCGTCCCTGGAACCAGCCGACGACGTCGCCGGCGGCGATGCACTCTGCGACGCGGCCGAAGAGCGCGTCGTCGTCGAGGAGCTCCGACTCGAGCCCGGCGGCGCGAAGCGCACGGCTGCAGCGCGCATCCGAGTACTCCGGCCCGGTGTACGCGTGATCCATGACGAAGGAGCGCTCCCGCCCGAGCTCGCTGTGCCAGACGTGGTACGCGGCGCCGACGGCGATGCCGCTGTCGCCGGCCGCGGGCTGGATGTACAGCCCGTCGAACGGCGTCTCGCGACGGATGCGACCGTTCGCGACGGCGTTCAGAGCGACGCCGCCGGCAAGGCACAGGTTCGTCGACCCCGTGCGACGCTGCGTCTCCTTGACCACGTGCAGGTACGCGTCCTCGAGCACGGCCTGCAGGGCGCCCGCGACGTCCTCGTGGTGCTTCGTCAGCTCGCCGGCAGGATCGCGCGCCGGCCCGAAGACCTCCTCGAGGCGAGGCGAGAAGACGCGGCCGATCGACGGCGGCCCTTCCGTCCACGTCATGTCGACGCCTCTGTCGTGGTGCGTGAAGTAGTCGAGGTTGAGCTCGAAGAGCTCGCCGTCCAGCTTCACGAGGTCGCGCATCTGCGCGCGGTGCACGTCGGGCTCGCCGTACGGCGCGAGCCCCATCACCTTCCCCTCGTCGCCGTACTTCGGAAAGCCGAGCCACTGCGTGACTGCCGTGTAGTAGATCCCGAGCGAGTGCGGAAACGTGACACGGTCGAGCACCTCCAGCCGGTTGCCGCGACCGATCGCGACGAGCGCCGACGCGAAGTCCCCGAAGCCGTCGAGCGTCAGCACGGCCGCCTCGTCGAACGGTGAGACGAAGAACGCGGACGCCGCGTGTGCCAGGTGGTGCTCGACGTTGTGGAAGGTGGCACGCATTCCCTCGCGCGAGGTGCCGAGCGCCTCGGCGAGATCGTCCTTCGCGCCGCGGATGCGGCTCATGCTGCGCATCCGGTCGGCGACGTAGCGCGGGTTGCGGAGCCGGCCGAGGGTCTGGACGACCTTCGCGCCGAGGTTCGCGCGCGGGTCGCGCCCGATCGCCACGTGATCGAGGTCGGCAACGGTGAGGCCGGCGTCCTCGAGACACCACGCGGCCGCAAGCGTCGGGAACCCGGCCACGTGCTTGAGCCGGTTGAAGCGCTCCTCCTCGGCGGCTGCGACGAGCTCTCCGTCGACGACGAGAGCGGCAGACGCGTCACCGTGATAGGCGTTGAGACCGAGGATCGCCGTCACGGGCGGTTGATGTTAGTCACGACGCGGGCGTGGGCGAGAATCCACGGGATGCGCGCGCGTAGCGGAGCCTCAGTCCTCGTGCGCCAACCGTGGAACGTGCTCGTGCCGCTCGTCTTCCTGCAGTGGCTGCTGTTGCTGCTGCTGACGCGCCGGATCGAGCACGACCGGTGGCTCTTCACGCAGGACGGCGCCGGAACGTACTTCTGGTCGACGGCCTGGTCGTTCGCGCACGGCCACCTGCCGCCGCCTCTCGTCGGCTTCGCCTGGCCGCTGCTGCTGACGCCGCTCGCGGCCGTCCGTGGAGCGAACTACCTCGACGCCCTGCCGGTGCTCGTCCTGCTGCAGACGCTCGTCGTCCTGCCGCTCATGGTCGTGACGATGTACGGCGTCGCGAGCCGGATCGGCGGGCGCTGGCTCGGCTACCTCGGCGCCGTCGGCTGGATCCTCATCCCGTACGCCGCGGTCGCGATCTCGAGCGGCGGCTACCGGCCCGCGTTCGAGGGGATCCTCCTGCCGCAGGGGCTCGGGCTGACCGGAGCGGGCGCGCTTCCGGGAACGGCCTGCGTGCTGGCGGCGGCCTACTTCGCCGTCGCCGCGCTCGACAGCCGCGATGACGGTCACGCGGCGATCGGCGGCGTGCTGGCCGGCCTTGCGATCGCGTTCGACGCCGCGAACGCGCTGTTCCTCTTCGCACCGGCAGCCGCGTATGCAGTCGCACGTCGCGGCAGGACTGCGCTCGTCTTCGCCGCCGCGACGCTGCCGGCGGTCGTCGCCGTCGCGCTCTGGCAGTACCGCGGCCTCGGTCACGTGCCGCACGTCGAGGCGGCGATCGACCCGCATCGCCTGGAGCTCCTGCGCCAGGGGTTCCGTGACGCGTTCTACAGCGACCGACTCGCCGAGGCCGCCTTCGCGGCCGGCGTCGTCGGCATCGCGCGGCGCTCGTGGCCGAAGAGCGCCTTCGTCGCGGGCTGGTTCCTGCCGTACCTGCTCGTGCGCGGCTCGGCCGCGAGCGCGAGCTTCGGCACCGGCGGCTGGTTCGGGGCGCTCATGCCTGCGTTTCCGGCGTTCGTGATCGGCGTCTGCGGGTTGCCGCTGCTCGTCCCGCGCCTGGGCGAGCGGCTCTCGCGCGTGCGCGAGCTCGCCCCTCCCGTGCGTCCGGAGCGGTGGGTCGCGGCCGGTGCGGTCGCCGTCGCCGTCGTCACGATCCTCGTCGTCGCCGCACTGCCCCTCCAGAAGCAGCCCGCCCTCGTCGCCTCGGCGGCGGATCGCGCGCTCGTGCCCGTCGTCGGCGGCTTCACGCCTGCCACGGGCACGAAGCCGGGCACCGTGTACCTGCAGTGGCCCGCCGCGAAGGCGCCGGCCGGGGCGACGCCGTTCTACGTCGTCTACCGCAGCCCGGCGAGCGTTCCGGACGGCATCGCGTGCTCCCACGACGGGGCGGCGCGCTGCGCGCTCGTGATGCAGCGGCTGGGGAGCACGCCCGGCCTCTCGTACTCGGACATCGCTCCGCCCGTCCCCGCGGGCGCGTGGACGTACCGGATCGGGCTCGCGGCCAACTCCGCGGCCGACAGCGGCGGCAGCGGGCTCATGCTCCTCTCGCCTCCCGTCCACGTGAGCGTCCCCGGCAGATGACGCTCGTCGGCGTCGATGCCGTCGCGGTCGGCGCCCGTGTCACCGGCGCGGCGCGCGTGCTCGTGAACCTGCTCGCGCGCCTGCCCGCGGCGGATCGCGAGCTCGAGTACGTCGCCTTCGTCACGGAGGCGGGCAAGGAGACGATCCGGGCCCGGGCGCCGGATGTGCGCCTCCGCACGGTCGCGCCGCGCTCGGGGCTCGCCTGGGAGCTCCGCGGTGCCGGACGTGCGGCAGCTGCGGAAGGCGTCGACCTCCTGTTCAGCGTGCGCGAGCTCGTGCCGCTCGGCGGGCCTCCGACGCTCGTGCACGTGTTCGAGCCTCCCGCTTACCGCCTGCGCGCACGAGGTACTCCCAGCGCCGCCGAGGCTCGCCGCTACGCGAAGGACGTGGTGCTGCACCTCGCGTTCGGCCGCTCGCTGAGGCGGGCTCGGCTCGTCACGGCAGGCTCGCGGACGACCGCCGCGTGGCTCCGTGCGCGCGCAGGCGTCGAGGCCGACGTCGTGCTGCCGGGGATCGACCCGGTCTTCCTCGAGACGGAGCCGCGCCCGCCGGACGATCCGCCGTACGTGTTCCACCTCGCGTCGGGCGACCCGCGCGACAACACCGACCTCGTGCTCCGGGCGGCTCGGGGAATGCGGCTCGTCGTGGCGGGTGCGCCCGAGCACTTGCGTGAGCGAATCGCAAGGCAGTCCGCCGCGCTCGGCGTCGACCTCGAGCTGACGGGCTGGGTCGGCGACGAGCGATTGCGCGAGCTGTACCGCGGCGCCGTGGCGCTCGCCCACCCGACGAAGTACGAGGCGTACGCGGGGTTGCCGGTCCTCGAGGCGATGGCGCTCGGCACACCCGCCGTCGTGCTCGACGCGCCGGGCGCGACCGAGGCCGTCGACGGGCTCGGCATCGTCGTCCCGAAGGAGGATCCGCGACTGCTGGCAGAGGCGTTCGCGCGCCTGCGCGACGATCCCGCGCTGCGGGGGGAGCTGTCCGCGCGTGGACGTGCGCACGCCGAGACCTTGACGTGGGAGGCGTCCGCGGCCGGCTTCGCGGTCGCGTTCAGGAAGGCTCTCGCCCTGCCGCCGTCTCCTCGAGGAACCTGACGATGCGGTCGTGCACGTGCGCGAGCGTGTACCGCTCGGCGACGACCCGCCGCCCCCTCGCGCCGAGCTCCGCGCGCAGCTCCGGATCGGCCGCGATGCGCCGCATCGCAGCCTCGAGCGCCTCCGCGTCTTCCGGTGGGATCAGCAATGCGACGTCGGGCTCGAGCACCTCGCGGACGCCGGGCACTGCCGCGGCGACGACGGGCTTGCCGAGCGCCATCGCCTCGAGCAGCGTGAGCGGGTGCCCCTCGTAGCGCGAAGGCAGCACGACGACGTCCACCTCCCGAAGAAAATCTCGTCCCGCCGGCATCACCATGCGAACGTTCGCCTTCCGCGCGGCAGCGAGCAGCGCGTTGCCGTAGTCGTCGCTCAGCCCGGGCGCGCCGAGGAGAAACTCGGCCTCCGCACCGATCCTGCTCGCGGCCTGCACGAAGAGGTCGCCGCCCTTCTGCGGGTCGAGGCGCCCGAGTAGCCCGAACCGAACCGGACCGTCGCCGAGCCGGATCGGCGCAGGCTCGGCCGGGAACTCGACGCCGTTCGGAATGACCTCGATGCGCTCGCGCGGGATCCCCACCTCCACCATCGAGTCGGCCACGTGCTTTGCGACGGCGACGGAGCGTGCGCGCCGCTCCACGTGCCGGTACAGGAAATGCTGGACCGCGCGGATCGACGGCTTCGGGCTGAAGTGCGGATAGACGTGCCGGTGAACGGCGTGGGGTCGGCCGGCGAGCCCCGCGGCCAGCCCGCCGAGGATCTCGCCGGGCACCGACGTGTGGGAGTAGACGAGGTCGTAGGCGCGTGCGATGCGCGCACCGGGGATGAAGCCCGGGCGCCGCAGGGAGACGAGGTGCGCGGTGTGCGTCGACGCGCCGAGCTCGGCGAAACGGCTCGTGGCAGGGCCGGGCGCCGGCACCACGACGCCGATCGAGTGCCCGCGCCGGACGAGCTCGGACGCGATGTCGAGGGCGACCTGCTGGCCTCCGCCGACGCCGGCGTCGAGCAGGTTGAAGAGCACCCTCATGCCGGGCGGCGGCGGCTGAGGATCCGCGCGGGCAGGAACGAGCGGACGAGCGGGCGGCGGACGTCCGAGTCGCGCAAGGCCCGCCTCGGCGCGAGCCGCACGGCCGCCAGCGCACTCCGCCGAGCGGGCGACCGCTCGACGAGCACGTGGTGCGACGACGCAAGCCGGCGCAGGAAGCCGTAGCGCGCCTGCTCCCGCTCCGCCTCGGGGAGGTCGGGCAGCGCCGCAAGATGCTTCTCCGCGACGCGAATCGTCCACTCGGCCGTGCGCCGCCAGCCGACGTTGCCGGGCCAGATGCGGTACCTCGCGGCGGGGCAGTCCGCGTAGAGGAGTCGCCGGCGAAGCGAGAGGCGCAGGTAGAGGTCCCAGTCCTCGTACGCGTCGAGCGACTCGTCGAAGCCGCCGACGCTCTCGAACGCGCTGCGCCGGATCAGCGTCGCCGACGTGAACATCGCGCAGTACCCGGCGAGCGCCGCGTACGACGTCCCGAGCCGCTGCCCGTGCGCGAACGACGCGCGCTGCGCCGCGGTCTGCTCGGGAAGCGGCGCGCCCCGCTCGTCGACCACCTCCGTCGTTCCGTGGACGAGCGCCGCGTCCGGATCGGCGGCCAGGGCGTCGACGAGGCAGGTCGTCTTGCCGGGGAGCATCAGGTCGTCCGAGTCGAGGAAGCCGAGGTACTCGCCGCGCGCGGCCGCGGCGCCGGCGTTGCGACCCGCGCCGGCGTTCCGTCCTCCGCCGACGACCCGCACCGCGTCGCCGAGCTCCGCGAGCGCGTCGATGGACCCGTCCGTCGAGCCGGCGTCGACGACGATCACCTCGAGCGGCGGCTCCGGCGCCGTCAACGCCGAGCGCACCGCGTCGACCAGGAGCCGCCCGCGGTCGCGCGTGGGAATGATGACGCTGACGCCGCTCGACATGCGCGGTCGGACTAGTCTACGGGCGCGCTGCGAGCGGCAGAACGCGGTGCAGCCTCTTCGATGACGCCGATCCGCGTTGCATACGTGCAGTCGCACCTCTCGTATGGGTCGGTCGAGGAGTACCTCCGTTCGCTCCTCGACCGGATCGACCGCGAGCGTTTCGAGCCGTGGCTCGTGTGCTCGGATCACCCGTCGCTCGAACGCCTGCAGCAGGCCGCGAGCCTCGAGGGGCGCGTCGTCGTCGTTCCGGGCGGAGCCTCGCTGCCGCGCTTCCTGGCGACGCGTGCGCGCGCGCTGCGCTCGATCGATCCGAAGCTCGTGCACTGCGCCGACTTCGACGCGCCGGGCATGCTCGCCGCCGCGCGCCGTCGCTGCGTCGTGACGTACAACACACCCGAGCTGCGTCCCCGCTACAACGCCGCGGGCCGCGCCGTCACGCGCGCGGCGTGGGCCACGAGGCCGTGGGTCGTCTTCACGTCGGAGCGCGACCGCGAGACCGGTATCGCGCTCGATCCGATCCCCCGTGAGCGCACCGAGGTCGTTCCCTACGGCGTCGACACGGCGCGCTTCGCACCGCGCGACCGGGCGAGAGCTCGTGCCGCGCTCGGTCTCGACGCCGAGAGGCACGTCGTCGGGACGGCCGGCCGGCTGAACGCGCAGAAGGGACACACGTACCTGCTGCAGGCGGCGGAGCGGCTGGCGGAGCGTCGCGCCGACATCGAGTGGGTGATCGCGGGCGACGGCGAGGTACGGGCGCGGCTCGAAGCTGAGGCGCGGCTCCGCGGCCTCGAGCGGCACGTGCGCTTCCTCGGCCACCGCAGCGACGTGCCCGAGATCCTCGCCGCGCTCGACGTCTTCGTGCTCTCTTCGAACTTCGAGGGGATGTGCTTCGCCGTCGCCGAGGCGCTCGCGGTCGAGGTTCCCGTGGTCGCGACCGACGTGGGCGGCGTGAGCCAGAGCGTCGTCGACGGCGAGACCGGGCTGCTCGTCCCGCCGCGCGACCCGGCTGCGCTCGCCGACGCGATCGAGCGCCTCGTGGACGACGGCTACGAGGCGACCCGCCTCGGCCGCGCAGGGCGCCGGCGCGTCGAGGAGTTGTACGACCTCTCGGAGATGGCGACGGCAACCGAGCGCCTGTACGCGCGCGTACTCGCCGAGTGAGCTTCGTCCTCTGCTACCACGCCGTGTCGGGCGACTGGGACGACCCGTTGTCGGTCGCACCGCGGACGCTGGCGCGCCAGGTCGGCGCGGCACGGCGGCTCGGCTGGCAGCCGACGACGCTCGCCGGTGTCGTGGGCGGGCGCCGTCGCGCGCTCCACGTCACGTTCGACGACGCATTCCGGAGTGTCCTGGCGGCACTGCCCGTGCTCGAGGGCCTCGGCGTCCCCGGAACGGTGTTCGCGTGCACGGACTTCGCCGGCCGCACGCTCGACCTACCGCAGCTGCGATCCGTCGCGCCCGAGCACCGGCACGAGCTGGCGACGCTCTCGTGGGACGAGCTTCGCGAGGCAGCGGAGCGCGGTCTCGAGGTCGGGTCGCACACGCGGCGGCACTTCGACCTGCGCGGCCTTTCCGACGACGCGCTGCAGGACGAGCTCGCGACGTCGCGCGAGCAGATCGAAAGCGAGCTGGGACGGCGATGCCGCTTCCTCGCGTATCCCTACGGGCAGTTCGACCGGCGCGTCCAGCTCGCCGCCGAGCGCGCGGGCTACGACGCGGCGGTGGGCCTCGTCGGCGTCGGCAACCTCGGTGGACGGTTCGGAATCCCGCGCGTCGACGCGTCGCCCGACGACGGGCCGGTGCGGATCGGCTTCAAGAGCTCTCGCGCGTGGCCGCTCGTCCTGCCGCCGCTGCGACGACTGCGCGGGCTCCGCGCGCGGCTCACGTAGCCTAGGCGCCCGTGAAACGCTCGCTCCTCCAGTTGCTGCGCTCCCCGGACGACGGATCCGAGCTTCGCCTCGTCGACGAGCGGCTGACCGGCGACGAGATCACGGGCGGGCGCCTCGTCGACGCGGGCGGTCGCGAGTTCCCGGTCGAGGACGGACTGCCGCTCTTCGCCGCCGACGGAGCGGACGACCCGACGTTCGCGTTCAAGTGGTCGATCATCGGCGACACGTACGGCCACGAGCAGGCGACGCGGGCGACGCGGCGCGCGTGGTACCTCGAGCGCTTCGGCTACGGCGACGAGGAGACGCTCGCGGAGGCAGTGCGAGGGAAGCTCGTCCTCGACGCGGGTTGCGGCAGCGGCGTCGACACGAGCATGTTCGCCGACTGCGGCGCGCAGGTCGTCGCCGTCGACCTGAGCCGAGAGGCGGCGGGCGCGACGTACAGGCAGGCGGGCGGCCGCGACAACGTGCACGTCATCCAGGGGGACGTGCAACGGCTTCCGTTCGCGCCGGAGACGTTCGACTACGTGTCGTCCGACCAGGTGCTCCACCACACGCCGGACACGTTCACCTCGTTCGCGGCGATCCGCCGGCTCGCCAAGCCCGGCGCGCGCGTGGCGATCTACGTGTACCGCGAGAAGGGCGCGATCCGGGAGTTCGCGGACGACTTCATTCGCGAGCGAACGACGAAGATGAGCGCCGAGGACTGCTACGCGTTCTGCCGCAGCGTCACCGAGCTCGGCCGCGCGCTCACGAACGTGCATGCCGAGGTCGACGTCCCCGAAGCGATCCCGATGCTCGGGATCGACGCCGGCCCGCAGGACGTCCAGCGCTTCGTCTACTGGAACGTCATGAAGTGCTTCTGGAACGACGACTACGACTTCGAGACGAACGTCGTCGTCAACTTCGACTGGTACCACCCGCACTTTGCGTACCGCCACACGACCGACGAGGTTCGGGGCTGGTTCGACGAGCTGGCGCTCGAGATCGAGCGCGTCGACGAGAGCCTCAGCGGGATCTCAGTCGTCGGTCGCGCCTGACGCGTAGAGGAACGCCTCGAGCCGCTCCGCGAGCACGCGCCAGTCGTAGTGCTCCTCCGCGACGCGGCGCGCGCGGGCACCGAGCTCGCTGCGCACGAGCGGGATCGCCGAGAAGCTCGAGCACGCGCTCCGCGAAGCCGCTCATGTCCGCGCCGGCGAGCAGCCCGATCCCGTGCTCGCGGACGACGCGGCCGAGCTCGCCGACGTCGCAGGCCACGACGGGGCGCCCGGCGGCCATGTAGTCGCCGAGCTTGATCGGCCAGCGCGCGCGGTTGAACGGCGTGTCGAAGTACGGGACGAGGGCCACGTCCGCCGCCGCGACCCACCATTGCACCTCGTCCGGCGGGACAGGTCCCGTGTCCAGGACTGCGGCCACGTCCGCCCGGGCCACGTCGCGAGGACCGACGAAGACGAAGCGCGCGTCGGTCAGCTCGGCTGTCACGCGTTCGATCACCGGTAGGAGCAGGTTCGCCTCCGGCCCGCCGCCGGCCGACACGAACACGCACACCGGCGCGCCGTGCGGCAGGCCGACGCGCGCACGCGCCTCCTCCTTGGCCCTCACCTGGATGCGCTCCACGTCGGCGCCCGACGGCAGGAAGAGCACCTTCCGCCGATCGAGCCCCCACGCGAGCGTGTCCTCCTCGAGCACGCGGCTGATCGTCGTCACCGCGTCCGCGCGCTCGGGCAGCTCGCGCTCCCACCGTTCGCCGTACTCGATCCACCACTCGAGCCGCGTGCCGCGGAACGCCGTCTCGAGCAGGGCGCCGCGCTTGAGGTCGTCGCGGTCCGCGTGGTGCAGCCGCGCGCTGCGCAGCCTTCTGCTGACGAAGAACGGAATCGCGGCGTCTGGCTGCGCGCCGAACGCCATGAGCACATGCGGCCGTCGCAGCGTGACGTGCAGGACGCGCGGAACGATGTCGAGCACGCCGATCTCCCCGAGGTGCACGCGGCCGAGGACGCCTCGCGGGGTCGCGACGACGTCGACGCCCTCCACACGCCGGCGGTGGATGCGGAAGCGCGCGGTCGCGTGCTTCGTGAAGAGCGTGACGTCGTGGCCGCGGGCGGCGAGCCCGCGCCCGAGATGGAAGCAGCGCCAGTACGTCCCGGCGCGCTCGACGTTGTGGTTCAGCATCACGATGCGCATCGGTCAGCGCCGCAAGACGCGCTCGTACGTCTCCCGCGTGCGCGCCGCGACAGCAAGCGGGTCGTGCCAACGCTCGACGAACGCGCGCGAGCGCTCACCCAGCTCCGAGAGGCGTTCGCGGTCGACGGTCAACAGTCGCCGCAGGACGTCGGCAACCGTGTCCGGCGACGCGTCGACGACCGGAAGCTCCTCGCGCATCTCGCGAGGAATGCGGTCCAGATCGTCCGCCCGGATGTACGCGATCACCGGTTTGCCGAGCGCCATCAGCTCGACGGCCACTCCGCCGTACCAGCCTGCGAGCACCTGATCGACGAGCAGGTGCGCGCGCTCGTACGCCCGCCTCGCCTCGGCGCGCGGCAGGCCCTCGACCAGCTCGAACTCGAATTCGACGCCCTCCCGGCGCAGACGGTCTACGGCCTCGAGGACGAAGCGCGTGCCCTTGCCCTCACGATGCGTCGGCGCGTGGAGAACGAGCGGCGGTCCGGGCGCCGGCGGCACCGGTCGCCACACCGCGGGGTCGATGCTCGTGTACGGCAGGAACTCGGCGCGCGGCGGGAGCACGCGCAGCAGATCCGGATTGAGGGCGAAGATCGCGTCGGCATAGCGGTCGACGACCCCGATGCGACGGCGGCGGTGCGCGTCTCCGGTCGCGGTGTAGTAGCCCGGCTCCGCGTGGCTCGCGATCGAGATGTCGAAGTGCGCGCGCGAGAAGTCGCCCTGGCGCGCGTCGTCGCCCTGGTAGGTCACGACGATCGCCTTGCCGGCGCGCTTGAGCAGCGGCAGGTCGCGGAGCTCGAGGAGGCGCGCGTACATGGCGAAGGCGCGGCTGCGCCACGTCGGCGGCGGCTCGTCGGGCGGCACCGGCATCATCGTCCGGCCGAAGTTGAAGTGGATCACGTCGAAGTCGCGCAAGGCACGACGCAGGAGCCGAAGACGCTTCGACTCGCGCTGCAGCAGCCGGTCCGACGGCGCGAACAGGACCTCGTCGGTGTCGTACGCGAACACGGTCTGGTCGAACGCGACCGCCACGCTCTCGAGCCCGAGCGCCCGCTCCGCCCTTGCCAGCTGCTGCGCGTTGCCTCCGACGAGCTCGGGGCAGTGCAGCACCCTGATCGGCCTCATGCAGTCGACAGCCGGCTGCCGACGGTGCGGCCGAGGCCCTCGCGCAGCGAGACCTGCGGCACGACGCCGAGGGTCTCTCGCATCCGCGTGTTGTCGCCGACGAGGTGGCCGGACTCGCCTTCGGTGTGCTCGACGACGGGTCGCACGTCGGCGACGTCGCCGATCAGCCCGACGAGCTCCGTCACCGTGACCGCCTCGTCGCCCGCGACGTTGAACACGGCCGAGCCGGAAAACGTCAAGGCTCTCTCGAACACGCGCGCAGCGTCATCGACGTAGATCGGGTTGATGCGGAGGCCGGGATCACCCTGGACGGTCAGAACGCCGCCGGCGGCGACGCGCTCGATCAAGGTCGGCACGAGCATGCGTTCCTGCCCGGGCCCGTAGACGGCGAACGGCCGCAAGATCGCGGTCGAGAAGAACTCGCCGTAACTCTCGACGAACAGCTCGCCGGCGTACTTGGACGCGGAGTAGAAGCTCGATGGCTGCACGGGATCGGTCTCGACGAGAGGCTCGCGCCGCGACGCATACACGCCGCCGGTCGACGCGAAGACGAAGCTCCCCGCGCCGGCCCGCCGCGCGTACTCGAGCAGCTCGAACGTGCTCCGGGTGTTCACCTCGAAGACGTCCCGCGCGCCCTCCGGGAACTCGCGGTAGCGCCGCGACTGTGCGAGGTGGATCACGGCGTCGATGCGCTCGGGCAACTGCGCATCCGCGAGCGGGTCGACGAGATCGTGCTCGATCCAGGCGACGCCCGAGAGCTCCGGTCCGCGCGTCCGCGCGAGCGCAACGAGCTCGTGGTCGCCCGAATGCATCTCCAGCAGCCGCCGACCGACGAAGCCGTTCGCGCCCGTGACGAGGACCCGCATCAGACGAGCGCCTCGACGTAGCCCTTCGCCGCACGGAAGACGGTGAGACCGAGGGCGAGCAGCAACGCCGCGACGATCGCCACGTAGAGCAAGCCGCCGGCGTTCGGCCACACGCCCGCGACGAAGATCGCGCGGTAGGACTGGACGAGGTGGTAGATCGGGTTCAGCCGCGTGAGCGTGCGGAGGAACGGCGGCATGCTCGCGATCGAGTACAGGATCGGCGTCATCAGCGTGACGAACTGGAGCAGGATCGGAAGGATCAGACCCATGTCTCGCACGAACGCGGTGACGATCGATAAGACGAGGCCCGCTCCGAGCGTCAGCGCCACCTGGAGCAAGAGCAAGAGCGGAAAGCAGACGAGGCTCCAGCCGACGGAGAAGCCGGAGATCGCGACGAAGAACGCGAGCACCGTCATGCTCACGCCCATGCTGATGAGGCTCACGAGCACCGCTGTCAGCGGCAGCAGCTCGAGCGGAAAGATGACGTTCTTGACGATGTCCGCGTGCCGCGTGAGCGAGCTCGAGCTCATGACGATGCCCTCCTGCATCGCGAGCCAACCGCTCATCCCGGCGAGCACGAAGATGACGTAGTCGAAACGGCTCGGGCCGATGCCGTGCAGACGCGCCTTGAAGATCACGGTGACGAGCACGACGTAGACGCCGACCTGCACGAGCGGGTTGATCAGCGCCCAGTACGCGCCCGCGAGGGAGCCGACGTACCGCATCTGAAGCTCGTGCCGCAGCTGCGCACGCAGGAGCTGCATGCCCGTACGCCACTGGCTGCGCGCCTGCGGCGGGGCCGCCGTCGTGGGCGTCGTCGTCGTCACGTGGCGACAACCGCCGGGAGCGCGCGCCACTCGACCGGCTGGTGGTAGCCGGCGGGATAGGCGTGCAGGTCGTCGTGCACGGCGAAGACGCGCCGTGCCTCCGCCAGCGCCGCTCCGGAGCCGTCGCGGAGCTGCAGCTGCACCTCGTAGGTGAAGCGGCCGAGGCGAAGCGGATCGACCCGCGCGCGAAGCACGGACTCGCCCGCCGGCAGGTCGAGGCCGTGTCTCTCGTCGACGAGCGCACGCACGCCGTCGAAGCGTACGACCTCGAGGGTCGCGTGAACGTCGTCCACCGACTCGCCCGCCGTCAGGTGTGCGGTGACCTCGAACGGCTCCTCCAGCCTGTAGAGGAAGCGCTCCTCGCCGTCCGACTCGCAACGCAGCGAGTCGATGACGACCCGGTCGTCGAGCGCCTGCAGCCGCTCGCGCCGGCCGAAGCGCCTCGTCAGCTCCACCTCGGCGAGCTCGTGGGCGACCTCGCGATACGCCTCGGCGACCGAAGCCGGGTCTCCGTCTGCGCCGACGCGTCCCTCGTGGATCCAGATTGCGCGCTCGCACATCTCGCGGATCGCGCTCAGGTCGTGCGAGACGATGACGACGGTGGCGCCTCGTGCGCACAGCTCGCGCACGCGCACGCGGCACTTGAGCGCGAAGCCGACGTCGCCAACCGAGAGCGCCTCGTCGATGAGCAGGATGTCCGGATCGACGCTCGTGACGATGCTGAACGCGAGCCGCGCGCGCATGCCCGTGGAGTACGAGCGCACCGGCAGGTCGACGAACCGCCCGATGTCGGCGAACGCGAGGATCTCCTCGAGCTTCGCGTCGACCTCCTCCTCGGACATCCCGTAGAGACGGCCCATGTAGCGGACGTTGTCGCGGCCGGAGCGGTCGATCGCGAGGCCGGTCGCGATCTCGAGGATCGCGGTCACCTTCCCCGAGACCTCGACGACGCCGCGCGTCGGCTTCGACAGGCCGGCGACGATGCGTAGGAGCGTGCTCTTCCCCGCGCCGTTCGCGCCGATCACGCCGACGACCTGCCCGCGCGGAATCTCGAACGACACGCTGTCGAGCGCGACGACGCGTCCGCGGAAGCCGCGCGCATGCGAACGTTCGGTCGTCGGTCGGCGGCCGATCGCTCCGAGCGTGTTGCCGACCATCGCGCTGACGCGGTGACGGGCGAGCGAGTACTCCTTGCGGAGCTCGTGCGTGCGGATCGCGACCGGAGCGCTCACGCCGCCTCGACGTCCCAGCGCACCGGCAGCCTGACGAGCGCGCCGTCACGCGCGCCCTCGACGAAGACGTCGGTGTCGTGACCCGTCTGCGCGCTCCACATGTCGAAGTAGTCGACGGGGAACGGCCCCTGCGCGGGATCGGCCAGGCAGACCCAGTACTGGTAGCGGCCCGGCGCGAGCGGAACCTCGCCGTAGCGGAGCTCGATGACACCGCCGCCGCCCGTCGTCTCGAAGAACTGGCCGTCGTCGCCGCTCCACGCGGAGAACACCGTCTCGCCGTTGTCGGCGTTCATCCACCCCGTGATCAGCGCGAACGTGGGTGCGCCGTCGCCCTCCCAGCGGAAGCGGATCGTGAAGGGCTCGCCGGGCTGCAGCGACCTCGTCTCGACGCCGTCGGCGCCGACGAACTCGAGCGACGTGACGCGCAGCCGCTTGTTCAGCTGGAACGCGTTGAGCTCGGCGAAGTACTCGTTCATCAGGTCGGTCGGCTCGCCCGCCCGGCGGACGCGACCGTGCTCGAGCCACACGATGTGGTTGCAGAGCCGGAAGGTGTGCACCGCGTTGTGCGAGGCGACGAGAGCTGCGCGGCCGCCCTGGACGAGCTCGGCGATTCGCCGGAACGACTTCGCGGCGAAGAACTCGTCGCCGACCGCGAGCACCTCGTCCACGAGCAGCACCTCGGGCTGGAACGACGTCGCGATCGAGAACGCGAGCCTGATCCGCATGCCGCTCGAGTAGCCCTGGATGGGCTCCTCGTCGACGTCCCACAGCTCCGCGAACTCGATCACGCTGTCGATGCGGTCCTCGATCTGGTGCTTCGGGAAGCCGACGAGCTTGAGCTTCTGGCGCGCGTTCTCGCGCGCGCTCAGGAACGGGCTCAGCCCGGCGGACAGCTCGATCAGCGGGTAGACCGAGCCACGCCGCTCGACGCGCCCGGCCGTCGGAGCGGCGATGCCGGCGGCGACGCGCAGGAGCGTGCTCTTGCCGGCGCCGTTCCGCCCGATCAGGCCGATCACCTGGCCGCGCTCGAGCTCGAGCGAGACGTCGTCGAGCGCGACGACGTGCTCGCGGTGGTGCGGGCGCACGAGGTCGAGCGGCGTGCGGAAGATCGGATAGACCTTTCTCACGTGCTCGAGCACGAGCACGGCGGGATCGGTCACGGGCGCACCTCCGCTTCGCGCGGAGGCATCCCGAAACCGCGGAAGATCGAGTCGAACATCTCACCCACCGCTTCGAGTGAGTGATTCGCCTCGACGTACTCGCGCCCTCTGCGCCCGAGCTCCTCGCGCCGCTCGGGATCGGCGACGAGCTCGCGGAGGACGTCCTTGATCCGGAGCGGCGGCGTGTTCACGAGCGGGCAGTCGCCGGCCGTCGCGTAGAGCGTGTGGAGCTCGAGGAGATCCGGCCTGAGGTAGCACAGAACCGGCTTTCCCATGCTCATCGCCTCGATCGCGAACATCGCATACCACCCGATGATGAACTGGTCGGCGACGATGTCCGCATACGCCATTCGCTCGTGCACCTTCGTGTTCGGCACGCGTTCGAGGAGCTCGAGCTCGACCGGCACGCCCTCGGCCGCGAGCTCTTCGCAGGCGCGGATGAGAAAACGCGTGCCCTTGATCTCGCGATGGTTCGGCGCGTGCAGGACGACGACCTTGTTGCGTCGTTGCCGGGTCTGTAGAGGCTGCCATTGCTTCATGTCGATCGCGAAGTGCCCGACGTTGATCCGGTCCCACCACGGCATGTAGTCGACCCAGTCGACCCCGCTCACGATGTGATCCGCATGCTTCGAGAGGTATTCGAGCTCCTCGAGCGTGCGCTTCTCGCCGCGAACGTATTCAGGGTAGTCCTGCGCGAGCGCGTGCTTGTAGATGAGGTTCCGCACGCGGTTCGCCACCTGGACGTCGCCGCCGTACGCGAGCATCACCACCTTCTTCCCCGCGCGGTGGAGCAACTCGAGCTCGCGGTACTTCAACCGCGTGTAGCGCATGATCATCGACGACGCGTAGAAGACGAAGACGTCGCAGCGCTGGAGCGCCCAGATGAACGTGTAGTAGGAGAGCACGCGCCGCTTGAGCCCCTTCGGCAGCCGCTTTCCGAGCTTCGAGCCGTCGAGCAGCTCCCAGCTCGTGTGGTCGAAGTCGGTGCGGGCCGTGAGGAAGTACAGCTCGTCCACGACGCTCACGCTGTCGTAGCCGTACAGCCCGAGAGCCTGCTGGTGGTACTTGATGCTGATCAGCGGGATCGTTCCCCAGAAGACGCGCGGCGTCTCGCGCGTCCTGCGCCGCTCGCGCCGGATCGTCAGGAGGATCCACGGGTAGAGCACGCTCAGGAGAAGCGTCTCGGTGAACAGGTGGCGGAAGTGTGCGCCGCGGTTGCCGCGGAGCGTGAGCACCTTGAAGCCGGCCTGCCACGCTCTCACGCCGGCGCCTCCCACACGGTCTTGAACATCTCGTCGAGCGTCGCGGCCGCCGCCTCGACCGAGTGGTGCTCGCGCACATATTCGCGACCGCGCCTGCCGAGCTCGTCGCGGCGCGCCGGGTCTGCGAGAAGCTGGCGCAGCTCGCTCTCGATCTCCTCGGGCGCGGCGCTCACGACCGGGCAGTCCTCGGCGAACGAGAACAGGACGTAGAGCTCGCGAAGGTCGTCGCGGAGGTACGACAGCACGGGCTTCTCCATGCTCATCGCCTCGACCGCGAGCGGGCCGTACCAGCCGCTCACGAACTGCTCGGCGACGACGTCCGCGCCGGCGACGAGTTGCCGTCGCTCCTCGACGCTCGGCTCCTCGACGATCCGCAGGTCGACCGCGACGCCGTCGCACGCACGGACGAGGAACTCGGTGCCGCGCGGCTCGCCGTCCCGAACGTGGAGCACGACCGGCGGGCCTTCGTGCCCCTCGGCCGCGATGGGCTGCCACTCCTCGACGTCGACGGCGTAGGGCAGTGCGCTGAGCCGGTCCCACCACGGCATCGAGTCGACCCAGTCGGCGCCCGACACGATCACGTCCGCGTTCCCGAGGACGTACTCGAGATCGCGCAGGCGCGCGCCTTCCTCACGCGCGTACGCCGGCTGCTCCGTCGAGAGCGCGTGCTTGAAGAGCAGGTCGCGCGCGCGGCTGGGCAGGCGAACCTCCGAGCCGTGGGGCAGGACGACGACCTTGCGCCGGGCCTTCCGCACGAGCTGCAGCTCGTGGTACGCGAGCGGCGTCTCGCGGAGGAGCGCCCGGTCGGGCGAGAGCACGACGATGTCGCAGTTTCGAAGCGCCCACAGGAACCTCGCATACGCCCGCGTCGGCGGCTTCGGAAACGGAGCGCCGGCCTCGATGCCTCCGTCGGCCGTCAGCCGGGCGACAGGGTAGTCGAGTCGTCGCAGCGCATCCCAGTGCGCGCGCAGCGACTCGACGTCGGGGTCGACGTACCACAGTACGCGCGGGGCCTCGCGACGCGGCCGGCGCCGCTCGACATGCGCGACGACGATCAGCACGGCGAGCGTCGCGTAGGCGACGACGGCCGAGACGAAGCGGCGGAGAGCCCGCAGGGCCGTCAGCCCGCCGGCGTCCGCGCCGACGCCGCCAGCGCACCCGCCGGCTCGGCCGGACGCCCGTCCTGCAGGAACGTGCGGCACCAGTGCTCGAAGTTGAGCAGCGACCACAGAAGCAGGCGCCGGTTGTCGCGGCCGGCGATGTGGTCGTCGACGAGGCGGCGCACCGTGCGCGGCTCGAGGAACTCGTAGATCAACGAGTCGTCGTCGCCGATCACCTCGTTCACGTAGCGGATGCTCTCGCCGCGGAACCAGCTCGCGTCCGGCCCGGAGAAGCCCTGCTTGATCTGGTCGGCGACGTCGTCGGAGACGTAGCTCGACAGCACCTTCCTGAGGATGAGCTTTCCGTCTCGCGTCTGGTCGAAGTAGCGGTCGGTCTTCGGCGCGGGCAGGTTCTCGTTCAGCCGCACGACGTGCTCGAGGTCGCGCAGCTTCAGGCGTACCGGCAGCCGCTGCGCGAAGTCGACGAGGTCGTTGTCGAGGAACGGGACGCGCGTCTCGAGGCCGTGCGCCATGCTCAGCTTGTCGTCCACGAGCAGCAGCCCGTGGAGGAACGTCTTCGCCTCGAGGTAGAGCGAGTGGTTGACGTACTCCTCGGGCGACTCCGGTGCCTGCCGGTCGGGCATCGCGTCGCGGAAGATGTCGATCGTCCGCACGTCCTCGACCTGCTTCGAGACGTCCGGCCGGAAGAACTCGCTGAGCACGCCGTTCGGCAGGAGCCGATGCCAGAACGCGTAGTACTTCTCGACGTAGTGGTCGAAGTCGTCGTTGACGACGGCGCGGTAGTAGCGCCACGGGTAGCCGGCGAAGAGCTCGTCGCCGCCCGCTCCCGACAGCACGACCTTCACGAACTTGCTCGCGAGCCGCGAGATGTAGTAGTTCGGGTAGCTCTGGCCGACGCGCGGGTCCTCGAGGTGCCAGACGAGCGCGGGCAGGCACCGCTCCATGTCGCCGGCCTTGAGCACCGTCTCGTAGTGCTCGGTCTTGAACCGGTACGACATGCGCTCGGCCTTCCGCCGCTCGTCGAAGCCGAGCTCGAGGCCCGGTCGCCGTCGTGAGGTCGAAGCCGCCGGTGAACGTCGAGAGGTACGGCAGGTACTGCGCGGCGAGCGCCGTGATGCTGCCCGAGTCCATGCCGCCGCTCAGGTAGGCGCCGAGCGGGACGTCCGCGACGAGCTGCCGCTCGACGGCCTGCCGGAACAGGCGGTCGAGCTCCTCGGCGTACTCCTCGTCGGAGCTGCCGTCTTCGTGCTCGGTGAAGTCGAAGTCCCAGTACGTGCGCTCGCGGCGCGAGCCGTCGCGTAAGGCGATCGTCAGCGTGCGGCCCGGCGGCACGAGGCGAACGCCGTCGAAGAGCGTGCCGTCCGAGAAGATGTTCTGGAACGTGAAGTACTCGAGCGAGGTGCGGCAGGCTCGGCTTCGCGCGGAAGTCGGGGTGCACGAGGAAGCTCTTGATCTCGGACGCGAAGAGGAACGTCTTGCCGACGTCGGTGACGTAGAGCGGCTTGATCCCGTAGCGGTCGCGCGCGAGGAAGAGCTCGCCCCGCCGCCGGTCGTGGATCGCGAACGCGAACATGCCGTTGAAGCGCTCGACGCAGCGTTCGCCCCATTCGATGTACGAGCGCAGCACGACCTCGGTGTCGGTGCGCGAGCGGAAGCTGTGTCCGAGCTGCTCGAGCTCGTGCCGCAACTCGAGGAAGTTGTAGAGCTCGCCGTTGTACGTGATGACGAAGGCGCCGTCGTCGGCGGGCATCGGCATCGCGCCGTGCGGTGAGAGGTCGATGATCGCAAGGCGCCGGTTGCCGAGGCCGACGCCGCCGTCGACGTGCGTGCCGGTGCCGTCGGGGCCGCGATGCGCGATCGCCGCGGTCATGCGCTCGACGACCTCGCGGTCGACGGGCGAGCCGTCCAGGTTGACTACGCCTGCGATGCCGCACATGGCGGGTCAGACGGTAGCGAACGCCCGTGAGAGCTCTGTGAAGACCGTCGCCTGGTCGTCCTCGGTCATCTGCGGGTAGAGCGGCAGCGCGAGTGACAGGCGATCGGCCACGTGCGCGTTCGGGAACTGCTCCGGCCGAAGGCCGTACTTGCGCGCGTAGAAGGCCGTGAGGATCGGCGCGTGCGTTCCCTGGCGCGTCTGGATCCCGGCGCGCTCGAGCTCGCGCATGAGGTCGTTGCGCGCGCGGTGGAGCCGCTCGACGTTGTCGGGCGCGGGCTCCTCGGGACGGAAGAGGCAGACGTACGCCTGGTAGCCGTGCACGTAGCCGTCCGGCACGTGCGGCGTCGCGAACGCGTCGAGACCGGCCAGCAGCTCGTCGTATCGCGCGGCGAGCTCGCGACGGCGCGTGAGGATCTCGTCCAGACGGTCCATCTGCGCGCAGCCGAGCGCGCCCTGGATGTCGGTCATCCGGTAGTTGAAGCCCACGCGCGGAAAGTCGGTGAGCAGGAACGCGTCCTCCTCGTCGGCGACCGCGTCAGCACGTTGGGAGCCGTGATCGCGGAGCGAGCGCACGAGCGACGCGATGCCGTCGTCCGTCGTCGTGACCATCCCGCCCTCGCCGGTCGTGATCGACTTGCGCGGGTGGAAGCTGAAAGCGCCGGCGACGCCGAAGCCGCCGACGTGGCGGTCGTGGTACCACGAGCCGAGCGCGCAGGCCGCATCCTCGACGAGCCAGAGCCCGCGCCGCCGTGTGAGCTCGAGGATGGGATCGAGGTCCGCCGAGAGGCCGAAGAGGTGCACGGCGATGACGCCGACGGTGCGCTCGGTCACGAGCGACTCGAGCTGCTCGACGTCGACGTTGAACGTCTGCAGGTCGACGTCGCAGAACACCGGCGTCGCCCCCATGTGCTCGACGACGTTCGCCGTCGAGACCCACGTGAACGCGGGGACGATCACCTCGTCGCCCGGCTTGACGCCGAGTGCGGCGACGATCAGATGCAGCGCGCTCGTGCAGGACGTGGACGCGACCGCGTGCGGCACGCCGGTGTACGACGCGAGCCGGCGCTCGAACTCCTCGACGAACGGCCCCTGGAGCACGTAACCGCTCTCGAGCGGCTGCTGGACCGCGCGCAGCTCCTCCGGACCGAACAGCGGCCGCGCGATCGGGATCTTCACGAGCCGGCGGCGACGCGCTGGTCGCTGCGCCGCCACGCGATGACCGACTCGAGGCCCTCCTCGAGCGGGACGCTCGCGCGGAAACCGAGGAGCTCCTCGGCCTTCCCGGTGCTGCCGACGCGCTCCGTCACGAACGACTGCTCCTCGGGCCGGTACTCGGGCTCGAGCTCCGAGCCGGTCAGCTTGAGCAGCAGCTCGACGAGCTCGCCGATCGTCGTTCGCACGCCCATGCCGACGTTGAAGAACTCGTCGGTGGCGTCGCTCTTCAGAGCGAGGATGTTCGCCCGTGCGACGTCCGCGACGTGGACGAAGTCGTAGGCCTGCGAGCCGTCGCCGAAGATGACCGGCGCCTCGCCCGCCTCGATCTTGTCGAGGACCTTCATGATCACGCTGACGTACGTGCCCTTGTAGTCCATCCGCGGGCCGTAGATGTTCATGTAGCGCAGGCCGACGTAGTCGAGGCCGTGCTGCTCGTTGAACGCGCGGAAGAACTGCTCGCCGGCGATCTTCGTCGCGCCGTAGAGCGTGCGGTTGTTGAACGGGTGCTCCTCGGTCATCGGCGACTCGAGCGCGTTGCCGTACACCGAGGCAGACGACGAGTAGACGACGCGCTTGACGCCGGTCTCCTTCGCAGCCTCGACGACGTTCCACGTGCCGACGACGTTGACGTCGATCGCCGAGCGGGGCTCGTGCACGCACTCGTGCAGCCAGAGCGCGGCGAGGTGGAACACGTAGTCGGCGTCGCGCATGAGCGCCTGAAGCTGCTCGACGTCGGTGACCGAGCCCTCGACGATCTCGACGCGGTCGTCCTTCGCGGCTTCCTCGAGGTTCGCGCGCGTGCCGCGAACGAAGTTGTCGAGCACGACGATCTTCGCAACGGGCTCGTCGAACAGCTGGTCGACGACGTGCGAGCCGAGGAAGCCCGCGCCGCCGATCACGAGTATGCGCGCGTTGTCGAGGTCCGGCACAGCGCCGGTAAACGTACCTGCGGGGTAAGGTGGCCGCGCCGTGTGCGGGATCGTCGGACACCTCTCGCGTGACGGATCGCCCGTCGACATCGCGGCCTTCTCGGCGGCGCTGACGTCCCTCCGACACCGCGGGCCGGACGACGAGGGCTACGTCGCGATCTCTACCGGCAGCGGCCGCGCCACGCCGCACGGTGGGCCGGACACGCCCGCGCAGGTGCGGCGCCTCGGCGCGCCGTACGCGCCTTCGCCGGGCCCGGCCGACGCGTGCGACCTTGCGCTGGCAGCGCGGCGGCTGGCGATCCAGGACCTCTCACCCGCGGGGCATCAACCGCTGTGCAACGAGGACGGCAGCGTCTGGGTCGTCCACAACGGCGAGATCCACAACTTCGTCGAGCTGCGGCGTGAGCTCGAGGCGCGCGGACACGCGTTCCGCTCGCACACGGACACCGAGGTGATCGTGCACGCGTACGAGGAGTGGGGCGAGGAGTGCTTCCACCGCTTCAACGGCATGTGGGCGCTCGCGCTCTGGGACGCGAGGCGCAGGCTCCTCGTCTGCAGCCGCGACCGCTACGGGATCAAGCCGCTCGTCTACACGGAAACCGGCCGCGCCTTCGCGTTCGCCTCGGAGATCAAGGCGCTGCTCGCGCTCGGCGCGGTCGAGCCGGCGGCGAACGACGACATCGTCTACGACTACCTCGCGCACGGCTTCGTCGACCGCAGCGCGGAGACGTTCTTCCGCGGCGTCCGCTCGCTGCCGCCCGGCCATCTGCTGCGCATCACCCCCGGAAGCGCGTCGGCCGAGGTGCGGTGGTACGACGTGCCCGTCGGACACGCGAGCGCCGCAGGTGCGGAGGAGCGGTTCGCGGAGCTCTTCACCGACGCGACGAGCCTGCGCCTCGTCAGCGACGTCCCGGTCGGCACGTGCCTCAGCGGCGGTCTCGACTCGTCGGCGATCGCCTGCACCGTCGCGGAGCTGATGCGCGGCGGCGCGACGCTCGGCGGCGCCTCGGTTCAGAAGACGTTCTCGGCGCGCTACCCCGAAGATCCGCGCGTCGACGAGGGGCCGTACATCGCCGCAGTCGTTCGCGAGAGCGGCGCGGAGCCTCACGACGTCGTCCCCTCCGGCGCCGAGCTCGTCGCCGACCTCGACCGGCTGCTGTGGCACCAGGAGGAGCCGTTCGGCAGCACGAGCATCTACGCGCAGTGGTGCGTGTACCGCCTCGCGCGGTCGGAGGGCGTGACGGTGACGCTCGACGGGCAGGGCGGCGACGAGGTGGTCGGCGGCTACCCCCAGCAGCTCTCGCCGTTCCTCACGCAGCTGATCCGGAGCGGGCGCGTGCGCGACTGGGCGAAGGAGATGCGCGCGTCCGGCGGCGACGCCTCGATCGGCGCGCTCGCGAGGACGGCGCTGCGCGCGGGGCTATGGTCGCTGCCCGGCGCCGTGCAGCGACCGCTGCAGCAGGCGAAGGCGGTGCGCCGCTATCCCGACTGGCTGAACGGCCGCGCCGAGGTTGCGCCGCGGTTCGCCTCGTCGCTGGCGACGGCGCGGCCGGGAGACAAGTTCGCGGCGCAGATGCTGCACGACCTCACCGTCGGCCTCCCGTCGCTCTTGCGCTACTGCGACCGCAACTCGATGGCGCACTCGATCGAGGCGCGACTGCCGTTTCTCGACCACCGCCTCGTCGAGCTCTGCATCTCGCTGCCGCCGGAGACGCGGATCGAGAACGGCGTGACGAAGGCGCTGCTGCGGAACGCGCTCCGCGACCGGATCCCGCCCGAGATTCTTGCGCGGCGCGACAAGATCGGGTTCGCAACACCCGAGTCGGCGTGGCTGCGCGACCTGATCCCGGAGGTCCTGTCGACGCGGTCGTTCGAGGAGCGCGGCTACGTTCGACCGCAGCGCCTCGCTCCGTTGCTGCAGGCGCACGAGCGTGGAGACATCGCGGCGACCGGCGCGCTCTGGCGTTGCGTGAACCTCGAGCTGTGGCTGCGGCGCTTCGTGGACGAGCGGCCCGCCCGGCCGGCTCCGCCCGCAGCGCTGCTCCATGCCTGACCGCCGCCCGGCCCTCCTCGTCGTCTCCCCGGACGTCGGCCTCGACACGATCGCGGGAGAGCGGCTGCGCAAGCTCACGGCCGCGTTCGACGACGAAGGCTGGCGGCTGATCGGAATCACGCCTCCGGCGCGGGACTACCTCTCGTCGCACGCGCGCTGGCCCGAGTCGTTCGTCCTGCACCGGACGTTCGCGCTCGACCCGTGGACGCTCGGGGTGCGGCTGAAGCGGCGCCGGAGCGGGAGCACGGTCACGCCGACCCCGCACGGCGCCGAGCCGCCGCTGGGTGCGCCGGCGGGCGGCGTCGAGAGCAGGGCGAAGGCGGCGCTGCACCGCGTCTGGCCGTACCCCTGGGCCGGCTGGGTGCCGTTTGCCGTCGCGCGCGGGATCGCGGTCGCGCGGCGCGAGGGGCCGGTCGCCGTGCTCTCGTCGTTCCCGCCGACGGCGTCGCACGTCGCCGCGCTCGCACTGCACCGGGCGACCGGCGTGCCGTGGATCGCCGACTTTCGCGATCCGTGGACCTGGCGCGACCGGCACGGCTACAACTGGTCGGCGGACCGGCGCGGCGCGGCCGCGACGGAACGCGCGGTGCTCCGCCACGCGTCCGCCCTCACGACGATCGGCCAGTCGCTCGGAGAGGAGCTGGCGGAGCGTGCCGGCCGCGAGGTCGTCGTCCTGCCGCACGGCATTCCCCTCGAGCGCGTCGACGCGGCGCCGCGCGACGGCAAGCGGCTCGAGCTCGTGCACGCCGGCACGGCGAATGAGCCCTTCGCCGATCTGACTCCGATCGCGCGGGCGCTGCTCAGGCTGCGCGAGCTCGACATGCCGGCACGGCTGAGGCTCTTCGGACCGCTCGAGTACCGCCCGCCCGAGCTCGACCGCGCGGAGGCGCTCGGGCTCGTGGACGTGAAGGGCAACGTCTCGCGGCAGGACGCGCAGCGCGCAGCTGCGTCCGCCGACGTCGCGCTGCTCGTGCGCAAGCACCCGTCGACGATCTGGGTCACGACGAAGCTCTGGGACTACCTCGCGTCGCGCACGCCGGTCCTCGTCGTCGCGAACCCGGAGTGCGACGCCGCGAAGATCGTGCGCGAGACGCGCAGCGGCTGGACGGTGCCCTACGACGAGGGTGCAGTCGTCGCGGCGCTCGTGCAGGCGTACGAGCGGCGTCGCGCCGGCGAGTCGCTCTGGATGCCGGACGAGGAGGCGCTCGCGCGCTACGACGCGAAGGCGATCAGCCGCCGCTTCATCGAGCTACTGCTCGAGCTGCGCTGACGACACCTGCCGCCCACGTCTCGGGCCGGAAGCGCTCGGCCGTCTCGCGCGACCGCAGACCCGCGCGCCGTCGAAGCTCCTCGTCCGACGCGAGCGCCCGCAGCGCCTCACGCAGTGCCGCGACGTTCTCCGCCGGAACGCGGAAGCCGTTGACGCCGGGCTCGATCAGGTCGTGCGCGGCCCCGACCGCGTCGGTCGCGACGAGCGGCAGGCCCGCGGCAGCGCCCTCGTTGAGCGTCATCCCCCAGGGCTCGGAGCGCGACGGCAGCACGAGCACGTCGGCGGCGGCGTACCAGGGCACGAGCTCGTCGCGGCCCAGCTGCCCGACGACGCGTGCACGGCTTCGCAGCTCGAGCTCGAGCGGTCCCGAGCCGACGAGCACGACCTCCCCGCGAACGCCGTCCATCGCCTCGACGAGCACGTCGAGTCCCTTCTCGCGCTCGAGCCTGCCGACGTAGAGGAAGACGCAGCCCTCGAGCCCGAGGCGCTCGCGCAGCCCCGGGCGATCCGCGCGCTCCGCCTCGACGCGCTCGGCAAAGACGCCGAAGTCGATCGCGTTCGGCGCCACGAAGATCCGGGCGGCCGACGCGCCCAGCTCCTCCAGGTAGGCCCGCGAAGCACGCCCTGGAACGAGGAATCCGCTCGCGCGTGACAGTGCGAGACGGCGCACGACATCCGGCGCGCTGCGCGCATCGGACGCGTTGCTCTCCACCCAGAGCAGCGACGCGGGCGCGGCGACGAGCGCCTGCCAGAACGCCGGCTGGTTCCAACCGCCGACGATCACGACGTCGGGCCGGAAGCTCCGCAGCAGGCCGCGCAGGCCGCGCGTGAGCATCACCCAGCGCGCGCCGTGGCGCAGGCTCCGGCCCGGCAGCACGACGTCGCGAAACGCGAACTCCTCGCGGTAAACGCGGTAGCTCCGGCGCGGGTCGTGCTCGGCGAGGAATGCCACGCAGAGCTCGACGTCCGGCTCCGCAGCGAGCGCGTTGAAGAGCGGGACCCGGAACGGCGCGGGGATCTCGGTCACGATCAGCAGCTTCATCAGGCGAGCCGGCAGACGGCGACGACCTCGGAGGCGCCGTCGAGAGCGCCGGCCTCGATCACGACGCCGTCGAGCGTCACGTCCGTCGTCGGCGCGGTGCCCGTGACGACCGCCGCGCGCCGCAGAATCGCCGACCGCCGCCGCAGGCCGAGCACGTCCAGCCGCCGGAGCGCGCGATGCCGCCGCGTCTCGAGCCGGCGCTGGCCGAAGAGCTGCACGTGCTCGAAGCTCTCGCGCAGGAGCGACGCGAAGTCGTCGGGCGCGTACTCGGTCTCGTGGAACGGGTTCTCGGGCGAGGCGCACGTCCGCTCGACGTGCGGCGTCGAGACGACGTAGACGCCGTCGGGACGCAACACGCGCGCCGCTTCGCGCACCGCCGCGCGCGGATCGCGCACGTGCTCGAGCGTCTCGAACGAGCACACAACGTCGAAGCTCGCGTCGGCGAAGTCGAGCGCAGTCACGTCCATCACGCGAAACGACGTGCGCGGCCCCGCGTAGCGCTCCTCCGCGTACGAGACCGTCTCGGCGCTCACGTCGATGCCGACGACCCTCGCCGCGACCTCCGCGAGGTACGCGGTGCCGTACCCGACGCCGCAGCCCGCATCGAGGACGGCCGAGCCGTCGCAGTACGCGCGCGCGAAGTCGTATCGCTTGAGGTGCAGCGCGACGATGCCTGCCGGAGTCGTGTCGGGGACGATCCGCTCGGGGTAGGCCACGACGGGTCGAGGGTATCCTCGGGCCGATGCCGCTGCGCCGCGCCCTCGCCGAGTGGGGTATCCCGTTCGGCATCGCTTGCATGGTCGTCGCGTTCGCGGCGGGCTCGGCGTTCTACCCGCGCCTGAAGCACTACGCGCTCGACATCCGCTGGATCGTGCTGCTCGCGGTGTGCGGCGCGCGCCGTTTTCGACGCGGTCCGGCGTCTCTGGCCGACGCGCAGCCTGCCGCCGCGAGGCGTGCTCGCATTCAGCGCGCTCGCCGGCTCGTTCCTCGCCGTCGCGGTCGTGTCGACGGCATGGTCGGTGGCGCCGCGCCTGACGTTCGAGCGCGCGGGGACGATCGGGATCCTGTTCCTCCTCGGCGCGGCGCTCGCGACGTCGACGGCGGAGGACACCGCCGCGCGTGTGCGCCTGTTCCAGGGGCTCGCCGCCGGTGCCGTCGCCGTCGGCCTGCTCGGCGTCGGCGTGCTCGTGTTCGACTACGACGCGTCGGCGATCCAGTCGACGTCGACGAGCCCGTGGCGCTACCGCGGCTTCACGGAGAACCCGAACACGATCGCGATTCTCGCGGGCGCGTCGCTGCCGATCCTCGCCGCGCTCGCCATCCGTGCGACAGCGCGACGCCGGCAGGCGGGCTGGCTCGCAGGCTCGCTCGTGCTGGTCGGATCGATCGTCGCGTCGGAGTCGCGCGGCGGCCTGCTCGCCGCGTGCGCCGGCACGCTCGTCGTCACCGTCTTCGGCGTGCGCGGGCTGCGGCGCCAGCTCGTCGCCGTGACCGCGCTCGTGCTCGTCTTCGGCGGCGGCCTCGCGTTGCGCCAGGCCGTGCAGCCGCCGCCGCCGACGTTCACGTCGCAGATCGCGGCGCCGCAGCCTGCCGCCGCCGGTGCAGCAGCCGCACCGACGACCGCCGACAGCCGAAGACGGCACGCCGAAGCGACGAAGCCGACGAAGAAGAAGTCCGGCGGCACGCAGCATCAGCCGAAGCCGAAGCCCGCGCCGCCGATCGTCCGGCCGAAGGTGAGGACGGCCTGCTGCCGCAGGAGCAGGACGAGATCGGCCACCCCGCGCTGAGCAAGGCGGCGACGACGACGGTCGCGAGCGGCCGGATCGCCGCGTGGGAGGGCGCGCTCGAGCAGATCGGCGACCGGCCGATCCTCGGCTACGGCTTCGGCACCGAGCAGAAGGTCTTTCTCGACCGCTGGTACTACTTCCAGGGCGGCTCGGCCGAGAACTCGTACCTCGGCCTCCTGATGCAGGTCGGCGCCGCTCGGGCTCGCGCTCGTGCTCGCGATGGGCCTCGCGCTCGTCGTCGGCGGCTTCAGGGCGTTGCGCATCGTCGACGGCGACGACCGCATCCTCGTCGTCGCGAGCCTCGGCGTGATCGTCGCGGCGGCGGCGATCATGCTGATCCAGTCGTACCTCTACTCGGTCGGGAACATCGCGAGCGCGACGGTGTGGATCTCGATGTTCGTGCTGTCGCCGATCGCGCTCGCACCGCGTGCCGCGCGCGCGCGGATCCGTGCCGCCGCGCGGGAGGGGATCGCGTGACGCGGCGCGTCCTCGGCATCGGCGTCGCGGTCGTCGTGACGCTGGCGCTGCTCGTCGCCGTCGGCCGCTGGGAGGAGCACCGCGCGGCGCGCAAGGAGATGGCAGGGATGCGCAGCGTGCTCGCGGCGATCGGCGGCGACATCGACTCGCCGCGGCTGTCGGGCTACCGCTACGGGCCGCCGGACTGCCTCGCGTACCACGACAAGACGATGCTGCTCGCGCTCCAGCTCTGCTTCGACTCCGAGGGACGCCTCATCCAGTGCGTCGACCGGCGGCGCGGAGCAGCCGCGCTACTCGAGCCTCGAGTACGAGCCGTCACTGAGCACGATCCGCTTCCCACGTGCAAGGATCGACAAGCTGCTGCAGCTCGCAGCCTCGGCGACCGGTTAGCGGGCCGCTAATTTGCGCGCCTGGGCAACAGCAGCGCCCGACACCGAAAGCGACCGTCGCGAACGGCGGCGCCGCTACTCGTCGCACGACCTCGATGTACTGAGCAATAGCCGGATTCGGCGGCGGGTTCTGCGAGGCCGACGCCGTCTAAGCGTCTACGAGGAGCATCGGGAACACGGCAGACCGGAGGATCGCTTTCGCCATAGTCCGCGCGCGTACGGTAACAGCCTCGATGGCCGCGCACCAAGAGACGGTGGACGTGCGCGCAACTCGGGTACGCGCGCGCTCGCGGTGCCGCAGCGGCTGGTCGGCGTGCTCGCGGGAGCCCTCACGTTCTGGCTGGCATACGAGAACGGAAGCTACGCCGAGCCGACACGTCACGAGATCGCGATGCAGTGTGGCGGGGAGTCATCGTCGCGGTGGTCGCCTGAGTTGCGAGACCATGTGCGCTCGTGACGACGGTCGCCGTCGCCGCAGGGCTTGCAGCGCTCGCCTTCTGGACGCTCGCGTCGACCGTGTGGGCGTCCGACGCCGCGCCGGCCTTCTCGAGGTTCGACGTGTCTCGCTCTGCCTGGGCGTCTTCGCGCTCTGCTCCCTCCTCATCCGGCGCCGCGATCTGTTCGCGTGGTGCGACCGCATCGCATTCGGCATCGTCGCCGTCGCCGTCGCCGTGCTCGCGCTTGTCAGCTGGCTCTTTCCCGACACGACCCGCTTCCGCGTCTTCGAGCACGACTTCCGCGCGCAGAAGACCGGCTGGATCCGCGCTCGCCTCGCAGGGGGAGACGCGTAGCTGCGGGTCTCGCTGATGCCCGATCGGGACCTTTCTTCAACCCATTTGGCCTGCCGAGTCTGCTGGAACGAAGAAGAAGTAAGACTTCCCGCGTGGCGAACCCGAGCCCCCCGGTGAGTCGCCGCATAGGGCTCGCGCTCGGCCTCCTCACGCTCGCCACGGTGTTGCGCGGGATCGTGTGGATCGGCCTGCTGCCGCCGTGGCAAGGCCCCGACGAGCCGTCGCACTACGCGTTCGTCGAACGGCTCGCCAACTGGTCATATCCTAATAAGGGGGACCCGCGCGACCACGCGTCGGCGGCGCTCGAGGCGTCAATCGAGCATTCGGCGTTCAGCTACTTCCTCGTTCATGACGAGAGGAGGCCGTTCACGGTCGGCCTTCGCCGGGAGCTTCCGCCGGAGCCGCCGGGGCTGTCGCAGTCGGCGCCGGGGTCGCTGACGACGGACAACTACCCGCCGCTGTACTACGCGGCCCTCGTCCCGTTCTTTCGGCTCCCCGGTCTGCACACGGCCACGAGCAGGCTCTATGCGCTCCGTTTTGGCTCCGCGATCCTCGGCGGAGTGCTCGTGGTACTCACGTTCTTCCTGATCCGCGAGCTCGTGCCGGACGACGTCGTCGCGCTCGCAGGCGCCGCACTCATCGGCCTGCCGCCGATGATGTCGCAGGCCTCTGCGATCTGCAATCCGGACATCGGGCTGGCGGTCGCGTGCACCGGGCTCGCGCTAGCGGCGCTCCGCGTCGCGCGACGAGGCGTCACCGCGCGGCGCGTGATGGCCGTAGCCGTGCTTGCGGCCGCCGCCGCTCTCACGAAGCCGTTCGGAATCGTCGCCGCCGCCTCGCTCGGTATCCCGCTGCTCGCCGTTCCGCTCCTGTCGCGGCGTACCCACAGACCGCTGCTCGCCACGGCCGTCGTCGCGATCGCCGGCGCCGCAGGCGTGTTGCTCGTCGGCCTCGAGCGGTACGGACTCCTCGTGGCGACGAACGTCCGCTTCTTCGTGGACTACCTGTGGCAGTTCTACCTGCCGCGCCTGCCGGGGAGGAGCGACGTGTTCCCGTCCGGGTTTCCGCTCACCGATCCCGTGCCGGCATGGTCGATCTGGGGCGCCACGGGCGTCGGCTCGTTCGGCTGGCTCTCCGCGCGCCTGAGGATCCAGTTCGTCGAGCTCGGCGTGCTGACGATCGCTTCGGCGATCGTGATGGCCGTGGTCGCGTGTGTTCTTGGCCGCCGTTCGAGCCCGCGCTGGAACGGCGTCTTCGTCGGCTCGTGCGCGGTCGCCGTCCTGGTGTACGTCGTCGGGCTGCACGTCGCCGAGGCGATCAACATGCTGCAGGCACGCGGCAGCGCGCAGCCGCTGCAGGGACGGATCCTCCAGGGCCGCTACCTGATTCCGGCAGCGCCGCTCGCGCTCACAGCCGTCATCGCGGCCGTGCACGCTTGGTCGCGGCGCGCCACCGTCGCGATGCTGGCCGTTCTGCTCGTCGTCTGGTTCGGGATCTCCATCGCAGCCGTCAACACGGTGCTCGCTTTCTATGCGACGTAATTCAAGCGCAGCCGCCGTGGCCGTGGCCGTGATCGCGTTCGCGGCTCTCGCCGTGTCGGCGCTGCTCGTCTGGCGGGCGCTTCCGCCGGCGACGGATTCGCGCGTCGTCGTCTCGGAGTCCGGAACACGGATGCCGGTCGCCCTCCCCGCTCGCGGAGCGCGGCGCCGGACGGTCGAGACGCCACGCTTTCCCAACCTGCGCGACGCGCAGGTGGACGTCGAGGTCGCAACGTACGGGCGGCTTCCGTCGCAGACGGTGGTGCTCGAGCTCGAGGGGGCCGACGGCGAGCGTCTTCGGTCTTGCCGGATCGCGCCCTCGGAGTACACGGACAACGGGACGGTCGCGTGTCCCGTCGACCGGCCGGATCGCGTGCGGCGAGTCCGCGTCGCGGTTGGAGGATCGGCGCCGTTCGCGGTGTACGCGGTCAGCGAAGGTGGAAAGCTCGTCACCGGCTCGCTCGTCCAGCGGCATCGTTACTCGGGCCTCGGCGCGCGCCTGGCAGCCCTGCGTGAGCGGGTCGGCGTGACGAGGCCGGCGCTCGCGTCGCCGATCGTCCTGCTCGTCTGCCTTACGGCGAGCATCGCGCTGCTCGGTACCGGGCTGCTCCTCGCCGCCGGGCGAGCACGAGCGCATGGCTAGGGTCCGCAGGATCGTGGACGTCGCGACCGGCACAGGGGACGCTCGGCACGACCGGCGCGCCCGCGCGCTCGCAGACCACTACGACGAGTCCTACTACGCGCGGTACGGAGGCGCGCCGTACCGCTGGGGCGAACGCGTGTGGCACGACTTCTTCGGCCGCGTCGCCGACGCGATCGTGGCCGAGCTACGGCCGAAGAGCGTCCTCGACGCCGGCTGCGGGATCGGCTTCCTCGTCGGGGCGCTTCGCGACCGCGGCGTCGAAGCGTACGGACTCGACCTGTCCGAGTACGCGATCTCACAGGTGCCGGACGAGATTCGGCCGTACTGCCGCCTCGCCTCGGTCACCGAGGAGCTCGAGCGAGACTACGACCTGATCGTGTGCCTCGAGGTGCTCGAGCACCTGCCTCCCGACCTGGGCGAGCGCGCGATCGAGAACCTCGCGCGGCACGCCGAGCAGATCCTCTTCTCGTCCACGTCGACGGACTTCTCCGACGCGTCCCATCTGGGCATCAGGCCGATCGAGGACTGGATCGACCTCTTCGGACGGCACGGCTTCTTCCGGAACGTCGACGTCGACGCCGGGTTCGTCGCTCCGCACGCGGTGCCGTTCGCGCGCTCGGACAAGGCGGCCGGCTCCGTGGCGCGCGACTACGAGCGCTGGCACTGGAGCGAGCACGAGGAGCTGACGCGCCTGCGAGAAGAGGCCGAGGAGCTTCAACGGCTGCGCGAGGCGGCGGCACGCGGACAGGACGAGGCCGAGCAGATGGCGGAGGAACGCGACTGGTGGCGCGACGAGGCGCAGGTCGCGGCGGCCGAGCTCGCGGAATGGGAGGCGTTCCGCGGACGAAGCGGCTACCGCATCTTCCTCCGGCTCGCGAACCTCCGGCTGCTGCTCGCGCCGCGCGGCACCATGCGCGACCGCGTCGTGCGCCGGTCGCTGCGCCGGGTGGCCGATCTCGCCGATGTCCGAAGCACCGGTCGTGCGCGATCGGGACCGGCGGCTCTTCGTGCCGTGCTCTTCGTCTCGGCCTGTCCGGGCGACGCGAGGCGGTATCGCTGCTTCCACCAGGCTGACCAGCTCGCGCTCGAGGGAGCGACGGTCGACATTGCCGACCACGCGGAGGTCGACCTCGAAGAGGTGCTCGACCGCTACGGCGCGTTCGTCCTGCACCGGGTGCCGTGGGGACGCGACGTACGCCGCTTCATCGAGGAAGCGAGCCTGCGGCAGAAGGCGGTGCTCTTCGACACCGACGACCTCGAGTTCGATCCGGAGGCGCGGAAGCACGTAGCGGCACTCGCCGAGCTCGACGAGGAGGAGCAGCGGCGTCACGTCCAGGCCTTCCGGCGGTTCCAGCGCACGCTGCGCGCCTGCGACGGTGTGACCGTCAGCACCGAGCCGCTGCGCGCTGCTGCTTCACGATTCCACGAGCGGGTCGAGGTCACGTACAACGCGGCGAGCGACGAGATGACCCGGCAGGCGGACGCCGCGGTCGCGGCGCACGCCCGGCGCGAGTCCGGCGATGCGATCACGATCGGCTACTTCAGCGGCACGCACACGCACAACGTGGACTTCCTGGAGGTCGCTGACGCGATCCTGTGGGCGCTCGAGACATACGCCAACGTCGCCTTCCTCGTTGTCGGGCAACTGAAGCTCGACCCCCGCTTCGACGCGTACGGCGAGCGTGTCAGGCGACTGCCGCTGCAGCCGTGGCAGAGCCTTCCCGAGCTGCTCGTGCAGACGGACGTCAACCTGGCGCCGCTCCAGCCCGACAACCCCTTCACCGACTCCAAGAGCTGCATCAAGTACGTCGAGGCCGGGCTCGTGGGGACGCCGACGATCGCCAGCCCTCGCAGCGATTTCGCCCGCGCGATCGAGCACGGGCGGAACGGCCTCCTCGCCGAGTCGCCCGACGAATGGCGGAACGCGATCCGGGCGCTCGTCGAGTCGCCCACGCGCCGGCGTGCGCTCGGCCGCCAAGCCTTCGAGGACGTGCGCCGCAACCACACCGTCCGTGCGCGCTCGCGGCGGCTTCGCGAAACGATCGCCGGGCTCGTGCGGCCGGACGGTCGCGCCGCGCTCGCCGTCAACTGGGTCTTGCGTCCGGCGAACTGGGACGAGGAGCAGGCGATCGTTCGGCTCGCGGACGACCTCGCCGCCCGCGGCCATACGGTGCGCATCTACGCAGAACAGGGCGCGACGCCGCCAACCGCGGTCAACGCCGAGCTGCACACGACAGGCCACGACGCGCTCGCGCCCGCGGACGCGACGATCGCCACGGACGCGCGCACCGCGCGCGTCGTCGACGCACACACCCGCTCCCTCTTCAAGCTCCTCTTCGTCCAGGCAGTGGAGGGAGCGTCGGCAGCGGACGCGTACGCGCTCCCGCTGCGACACGTCTGCAGTAGCGCCGCGCTCGCGGAGGAGCTCGCCGCCCAGACCGGCAAGAACGCTGACGCAATCGAAGTCGCCGACGCAGAACAGCTCGAGCGGGTGCTGCGCGACACCTGCTTCGTGCGCCTCCGCGCTCGCGCCTCATAGCCGCTCGACCAGAAAGAGCGACTCGACCTTTCCGTCGGAGGCCGACTCGACGATCCGAACCGGCAGCCCGTGCCGCTTTGCAAGCTCGACGAGCTGCGCATGGAACGTCTCGTACGTCCAGACGTGGAAGTGGGTGTCGTAGCTGTCGCGCAGGATCTCCCATGCACGCTGCACCGCCTCCTCGGGCGAGAGGTCGTCGTGCATGCTGAGCTCGCACTCGGCGATGTGGAAGAGGTCCGAGAGCCGCTTCAGCTCGGTCCCGTCGTTCGCCTGATCCCAGAGCAGGTGCTCGAGCGTCGTGATCGGCCGTCCGCGGTCGAACGTGAAGCGCGCGTCCGGCACGACGCAGACGATCGCGGCTCCCGGCGCGAGGACGCGACACCAGGTGTGCAGCGCCTTGATCGGATTGTCGAGGTGCTCGATCACGTGGCTCGCGACGAGGAAGTCGAACCGCGAGTCCTCGATGCCGTCGAGCGTCTGCGCATCGCAGACGAAGTCCGGCCGACCGATCGCGTCCGGTGCGATGTCGGGGTTCCGGTCGACGAGCGTCTCGAAATCGAACTTGTCCGCCGCGAGCGCGTGCGCGTTCGCGTTCGCGAGGAGCGGAAACGGATTGTGGAGCGGGCCGAGCTCAAGCCCCTCGCCGCTCAGCCGTACGGCAAACTGCTCGCGGAGGTTCACCGGCTCAGGCGCCGACGCTGTCGTAGTGCTCGTAGCGCTCGACGACCTCGTCCGCGGGTCCGAGCGCCACCGGACGTCCGTTCTCGAGCAGGAGCGCCCGGTCGCAGTAGCTCGAGACCGCGCCGAGGTCGTGGCTGACGAACAGGATCGTCTTGCCCTCGTCGCGGAAGCGCTCGAACGTCGCGAAGCACTTCTCCTGGAACGACTGGTCGCCGACGGCGAGCACCTCGTCGAGCACGAGCACGTCGAACGGCACCTGGATCGCGATCGAGAACGCGAGACGAACCTGCATCCCGGACGAGTAGTTCTTCAGCTTCTGGTCGACGAACCGCTCGAGCTCGGCGAAGCGCGAGGATCTCGTCGAAGCGCTCGTCCAGCTCCTTGCGCGTCAGCCCGAGGAGCGTGCCGTTGATGCGGATGTTGTCGCGCGCGTTCAGGTCCGGATGGAAGCCGACGCCGAGCTCGATGAACGGCGACAGCCGTCCGGCGACGCGACCGAGCCGGAGTCCGCGCGGTAGATGCCGGCGAAGATCTTCAGCAGCGTGCTCTTGCCGCTTCCGTTCGGCCCGATGACGCCGAAGCACTCGCCCTGCTCGATCGTGAACGCTCACGTCCTGCAGCGCCTGGTTCAGCTCGTAGTCCATCTTCCGCAGCGGGTGCAGGAAGACTCCTTGATCGACGTCTGCCGCTGGTGCGGCAGCCGGAAGGCCTTCGAGACGCCGCTCGACGCTCGATCGCGTTCGCGTCATCAACGCGCTCCGCGAACCACGGCGACTCGCGCCGGAAGAGCCAGAGCCCGAACGCGAGCGTGAGCAGGCAGAAGCCGACGCGGCACGAGGTATCCCCACGCGGTGCCGTAGACGTCGGCGGCGGTGATCGCCTGGGGTCCGCCGATGACGATCGCGCGCATGTCCTGCATGACCTGCACGACGGGGCTGATGAACGCGATCGGCTTCGCCCACGGCGGCAGGAAGCCGACCGGGTAGATGATCGGCGAGGCGAAGAACAGCAGCTGGATGACGAGCTCCCAGAGCTGGTGCGACGTCGCGCAGCCGAACGAACGCCGCCGCATAGGACGAGGCCGACGGCGACCGTGAACACGATGCAGCTCGACGAGCAGGAACGGAAGCCACAGCCACTCGGGCCTTCGGTCGAGACCGGTTGAGGCCGACGAAGACGCGCGACGACGAGAGGTTGACGAGCAACGTGATCGCCGCGGAGATCGTCACCGAGAGCGGGATCACGAGGTGCGGGAACGAGAGCTTGCGCAGCAGCGAAGCGCGCGCGACGAGCGACGGCATCGCGAGGTTCGTCGCGTCGACGAAGAAGGTCCAGAGCACGATTCCGATCAGCAGGTAGAGCGGGTAGTGCTCGAAGCCGACGTTGAGCTTGAAGAAGCGGCCGAACACGGTGTAGAGGACGGCGAACATCGCCAGCGGCTTCGCGATCGACCAGACGTAGCCGAGCGCGGACTCCGCGTACTTGAGCTTGTACTCGGTGCCCGCGATCACGCGCAGGATGCGGAGCTGATGCAGCGAGCCGTCTGCGCCGAGCGTCCCGGACGGTCGGCAAAGATCGCGACGTCCGGCGCTCACGGGCGCCTAGCGTAGCGATCGCCTCGACAGGCGCCGCCCTGCGAGCTGCGCCGCGCGCCGGCCGCGCCGCGTACGCCGCGGTCGGCGACCGCATGCCGAAGGCGCCATTCGATCCAGCTTGCGCCGTGGCCGACGCGTGCGCCGCCGCGGGACCGGCTGCCCCCAGCCTGACCTAGTCGGCGCAGCGGCTCGACGACGCGCGGCCACAGGAACTCCTCCCGAACGTCGGCGATTGCGCGGCGCGCCGCGTTCGTACGTGCTCCGCGTCGTCGAGCAGCGTCTCGAGCGCGTTCGACCCAGGCGCTCGACGTCGCGCGGCGGCAACGCGTCTGCCGAGACCCCGCCGCTCGACGAGATCGCCGAGGACGTCGCCCGTCGTCGTCACGACGGGCAGGCCGGCCCAGAAGCAGTCGAGCAGCCGCGTGCGGAACGCGAAGCGGCTCTCGATGTCGTCGAAGTGCGCCGAGACGCCGAGGTCCGCCTCGAGCAGGTACGCGCCGCGCTGCTCGTACGGGATCCAGCCCTCGTGGAAGAACACGACGCGGTCGCGCAGGCCGAGCTCCTCCGCGCGTGCGGCCGCGCGCGCCGCCATCCGCATCTCGGGCACGTGCGGGTTCGGATGGCGCAGGCCGAGGAAGAAGAGCCGGACGTCGTCGCGTCGGCGCGCGAGCTCGGCGACGGCGTCGATGACGGTCAGCGGGTCGAACCAGTTCCAGATCCCTCCGGGCCAGAGCAGCAAGCGGTCGTGTTGCCGATCCCGGGGACGACGCCCTTCAGTACGGGTTCGCTCGCCACCGGCGGCTCGGCCGAGATGCCGAACGGCACCACGTCGATCAGCCCTCGCAGCGACGGGTCGGCCGCGAAGCGCTCGTGGTCGATGCGACCCGACTGCATCAGCGCGCCGAGCCAGAGATCGCGCTGGCATCTCGCTCGCGCAGATGAACGCGTCGCCGGTTCGCAGGACGACCGCGTCCGCAAGCCGGTTCAGCTCCGCGGCCTCGGCCGGCTGGCGATCCGTCCCCTGGCGCGCGTCGAGCGCGAGGTTCTCGATGTGCAGCGGCGCGTAGAGGTCGTAGATGCGGCGCGTTCGGGTGCGCGCGAGCCGGCGCATCGTCGGGACGGGCAGGCGTTGCGCGACGACGCAGTCGGCGCCGTCCGTCAGCGGCGTCATGAGCGCCGGATCCCAGACATCGGCGACGACGAGGTCGAAGCCGTCGGGCTCGAGGTCCGTCTCGAACGGAACGACGAGCGTGACCTCACCGTCGTCGCGAAGCTCGCGGGCGAAGTTGAGGTAGCGAATCCCCGGCCCGGCCATGCTCGAGCCGACGTGGTCGTTCGACGACGACGACGATCCGGCGCGCGGAGCTCATGCGGGTTGTCCCGCGAGCATCCACGTCGAGCAGCTCGCGCCGCGGCCGGAGCTCACGCCGCGCGCGCGCGATCTCCGGCGCCTCGCGCGCACAGCTGCACGAACGCTGTGGCGATCGCGCGCGGGTGCTTCGGCAGGCGGAGCAGCTCACCCGCGACGACGCGCGCGAGAGCCGACGCGGGAAGGCACTTGAGCGCGAAGCGCATCAGGTTGTGGTGCGACGACGCGCTGCGCCGCGCGTGCACGTCCGTCGTCGTCACGCCGCCGACGCGGTGGCGCAGCCGCGCCTCGGGCACGTAGACGCTCGCCCAGCCGCGCGACCACGCGCGCCAGCAGAGGTCGAGGTCCTCCCACTCCATGAAGAACGACTCGTCGAAGCAGCCGAGCTCGAGCAGCATGCTGCGCCTGACCAGCATCGCCGCGCCGTGCGCGCTCACCGTCGGCACGACGCCCTCCGCGGGCGCGTCGTCCTCGAGATGGAGGCCGGGTATGTACTCGTGCCACAGCCGGCCGCGCGCGAGCCGCGTGCGCGCGTGGATCACGCGGCCGTCGTCCCAGCCGAGCTGCGTCGGGTCGGCCGCGAAGCGTCTCGCATCGGCGTCGAGCGCCTCGGCGAGATGCGCGAGGCAGTCGGGCTCGTACGCGACGTCGTTGTTCGAGCAGAGGACGTAGTCGGCGTCGACGGCGCGCGCGCCGAGGTTGTAGAGGAAGCCCAGTCCGCGGTTCGGCGCGCGAAGCACCGATCGCGCCGAGCTCCTCGGCGACCTCGACGCTGCGGTCCGTCGATCCGCCGTCGACGACGACGACCGCGCTCGGCGGGCGCGTCTGCGCGCGCACGCTCTCGAGGCAGTCGCGGAGGAGCCGCTCGCCCTGGTGGTTTCCGACGACGACGGCGATCGTCAGCCGGCATCGAGCTCGTCGAGCGCCTCGCGCAACGCCTCGCGCAGGCGCGCGGGATCGTGCTCGCGGACGACGTAGGCGCGACCTCGCCGGCGCATCTCGCGGAGCCTATCGCCGTCGCCGAGCAACGCCTCTGCGCGGTCGGCGAGCTCGTCCGGCGTCGAAGCTCTCGAGCACTTCGCCGCCGCCGGACTCGCGCACGAGCTCCTCCGGGCCGCCCGACGGCGTCGACGAGCGCCGGCACGCCTGCCGCGAGCGCCTCCGCGACGACCAGGCCGAAGCCCTCCTGCAGCGACGGCAGCACGAACAGCGTCGCGCTTCGAAGCGGCTCGGCGACGGACGCGACCTCGCCGAGCACCTCGACGCCGTCGGGCACCGCCTGCGCCGGAGGTGCGCCGACGAGGGACAGCCGCGCTCGCGGCAGCCGCGTTCGCGCAACCGCACGAAGGCGTCGAGCAGCAGCGCGACGTTCTTGCGCGGATCGGACGCGCGGCCGACGAAGACGAGCCGCGGCGCGTCGAGCCCGCGCTCCCACTCGTCGTCGGGGAGCGGGGAGAAGCGCTCGGCGTCGACCGGGATGTGCACGAGCACGGATCCGATCCTCGGGCACGCGCGCGAGCGCGGCGAGCGACCGCCGCGACGCAGCCGAGATCGCCCACAGCACGCGCGCGCGGCGCAGCGTCTCGCGCTCCAGCCGGTGCATGACGCGGCGCGCCGGCGGCGTGCGCGGTCCGCCGAAGGCCGTCGACGCCGTCGCGCCGCGCCGCCCATTCGTCGTCGACCGTCGTCCCCGCCCAGCAGCCGTACGGGCGGCGCGAGAGCACCGCGCCGTAGCCGTACGAAGCGGCGGGCGCGCAGACGAAGCACGTCTTCGCGCGGCGCAGCCGGTCGGCGACCCGCGGCGCGGCGAGCCAGAGCTTGTGGGCCTCCAGGTCGGGCAGCGGGAGCCACGAGCGAACGGGACGCGAGCGCGTGAAGACCGGATCGTCGTCGTCGCCCGGGAGGCGCGGGTTGCTGAGGAAGTGCAGCTGCGGCTCGCGCCCCACCTCCTCGGCGGCGCGCCACAGCGCCTCGGTCAGCGCGCGCCCGCCGCCGCCGAACCCGGGGTCCGGCGCGACGATCGCGAGGTCACGCATGGTCGAAAGCAGAGTCGAGGGCTCGGCGGTAGATGCTCTCCTGGAGCTCGAGCACGCGCGGCCACGACCACTCCTCGGCCACCTCGCGCGCCTCCTCGCCGAGCTTCCGCCGCAGCTCGGGGTCGGCGAGCAACCGCTCGAGCGCTTCGCGGAGCTTCGCCTCGCCGTACGGCACGACGATCGCCCCTCGGCCCGGCGAAGCACTCGGCGACGCCGCAGCGGTCGGTGAGCACGATCGCGGCGCCGGCCGCCGCCGCCTCGGCCGCGACCATGCCGAAGTTCTCGTAGCCCGACGGCAGCACGAAGACGTCCGCGTCCGCGTACACCGCCGGCAGCTCCTCACGCGGCAGCGGCCCGACGAAGTGAACGCGGTCGGTGACGCCGAGCCGGTCGCGAAGCGCGAGCAGCTCCCGGTCGACGCCGTGCCCGCCGTCGGGGCCGACGATCACGACGTGGACGTCCGGCAGCTGCGTCGCGATGTGCACGAGCAGCTCGAGGCCTTTGCCGTGAGCGATGCGGCCGACGTTGAGGACGACGCGTGCCGACTCGTCGAGGCCGGCGCGCTCGCGCAGACTGCCGCGGCAGCGCCGATCCCGCGCTCCACCTCCGGGAAGCCGTGCGGGCGCACGACGATCCGCTCGTCCGCGATGCCGGCGGCGCGGTACTCGCGCGCCTCGACCTCGGACGACGCGACGAGCAGCGTCGCGCCGGGCATGACGCCGCGAAAGGCAGTCGCATCGAGAGCGCGCTTGAGGAGCACCTTGCGGTGCTTCGGCGCGACCATGCCCATCCCCTCGAAGACGTACGGCACGCGGCGGAGCCTGCACCACGCCGCGACGCCGGTCCCGATCGGGTCGCGGAAGCCGAACAGGTGCACGACGTCCGGACGCGGCGCGCGCTCGAGGATCCGCGGCAGCGTCGGCGTCAGCCCCATCCAGCGGAAGTGCAGCGGCGTCGCGAGGTAGTGCACGCGCACGCCGTTGACGTCCTCGACACGCGTGCGCGTCGAACCGTGCGCGTCGTGCGACGTGAGGCTCGTCGTGAACACCTCGACCGTGTGGCCGCGCGCCGTGAGGCCCTCGGCGAGGCGCATCATCACCGCGATCGGCCCGCCGAACGAATGTGCGGGCCAGTACGCAGGCACGGAGAGATGGACGCGTAGCGGCCTCGCCACGAGAGCCGAACGTTAGCCTTGGCCGCGGGACGTGCCGGACGCCTCGATCACCCGCATCCTCTACGTGCACCACCGCAGCGAGCCCGGCGGCGCACCCACGAGCCTCTCGTTCGTGATCGCGAACCTCGACCGCGAGCGGTTCGAGCCGCACGTCTTCTGCCCGCCCGGGCGCGCCGCGCAGCTGTTCCGCGACGCCGGCGCGACCGTGCACGAGGGAACGGTCGCGGCGTTCACGCACATCTGGGCGAGCACGTATCGCGGGCGCCGCTGGCTGCTGCTCGCGCGCGAGCTGGCGAGGCTGCCGCGTGCACGTCGTCGAGCTGCGACGCGTGCTGCGCGCGGAGCGCTTCGACCTCGTCCACCTCAACGACTCGCCGATGACTCCCCGCGGCGTGGCTCGCGCGCCGCGCGCGCATCCCCGTCGTCTGGCATCTGCGCTCAGCGCCTCCGGCCGGTGGACGTGACCGCCGCTCGCGGCTCGTGCGGAAGGCGCTGCTGCGATTCGCCGAAGCGCGCATCGCGATCAACACCGACGTCGCGGAGCTCTGGGACGTGCCGGCGGACGTGATCCCGAACGCGGTGGCGCTCGACCGCTTCCGTCCGGGCGACGCGGCTGCGGCGGCCGCAGCTCTCGGTCTGCCGCCGTCGCGTCCGGTCGTCTCGTATTTCGGCTTCGTCTACCCGTACAAGGGCTTTCGCGAGTTCATCCTCGCGGCCGCTTCGCTCACGCACGAGCGCGGCCTCGACGCGACGTTCCTCGTCGTCGGCGGCGGCGTGCGCAGCGCCGCGTTCTTCCGCAGCCCCTTCGGCCGGACGCTCCAGCTGCTCGGGCTCGCGCACGACTACGAGGCGGAAGCGCGCGAGCTCGTGCGCGAGCACCGGCTCGAAGACCGCTTCCGCTTCGTTCCGTTCACGCCCGACATCGCCGAGCTCTACCGTGCGAGCGCCGTCGTGATTGCGCCGTCGCAGGGCCCGGAGATCGGACGGCCCGTGCTCGAGGGAGCGGCGAGCGGCGTCGCCGTCGTCGCCACCGGGACGACGACGGGAGGCGCCATCGTCGAGCCCGGTCGAACGGCACTCGTCGTCGACAACGTCGGCGCCGACGTGCTCGCCGCGGCCACGGCCGAGCTGCTCGAGGACCCGGAGCGTCGTGCAGCGATCGGCGCGGCCGCGCGCGAGCACGCGTTACGGGCGTTCGACCCCGTCGAGAACACGCGCCGCATCGAGGACGTCTACGACCGCGTCCTCGGACGCGACGCACGTTCGACCGCATCGTCGTAGGCGGCAACCGTCGCGTCCGTCACGCGCGGCCAGGAGCAGAGCTCGCGCACGCGCTCCCGCGCGTTCGGGCCGAGCTCATGTCGGAGCTCCCGGTCTGCGAGCAGCCGCTCGAGCGCGTCGCGCAGCGCCTCGACGTCGCGCGGGCGGGACCGAGCAGTCCCGTCTCGCCGTCCACGACGAGGTCGCGCAGGCCGCCGACGTCGCTCGCGACGACGGCGCGGCCGTGCGCCATCGCCTCGGCGCACGCAACGCCGAAGCCCTCGCGATGCGACGGGCACGCGACGACCGCGGCGCGCGCGTACAGCGACGCGAGCTCGTCCGGCGGCAACCAGCCGAGCGATCCCGGGACACGAGCGCGGAGCGGCCCGTCGCCGGCGACGACGAGCTTGTGGCCGCGCGCAGCCTCGACGAGCTCGAGGATTCCCTTCTCGCGCGACAGGCGCCCCGCGAAGAGGATCTCCGGCGGCTCCGCCTCCTCGCCGACCGAGTCCGGGCAGCTCGACGCCGTTCGGGACGACGCGGACATCGAGCGCGCCGAGACCGCGCACGTCGTCCGCGAGAGCGTTGGACACCGCGAGCACAACGCTCATGCGACGCGAGGATCGCGCGCGCGAGCGGACGCGCCCGCCGCGCGAGCTCCAGGTCCGTTCCGTGCACCGTCAGCACGATCGGGCGCCGCGCCGCGAGCGCCACCGCGCCGGCGGGGAGCCAGTGCGCGTGCACCACGTTCGCGTCGCGCGCCGCGCGACGGGCCGCGCGCGCGAAACGCGGCGAGAAAGAGCGGCAGCACGAGTGCCAGCCACGGCCGCCTGCGCAGGTTCCCGGCGACGCCGGCGCCGTACGCGAGGCCGAAGTGACGAAACGACGCCGGCGAGACGACCTCCACTGCGACGCCGCGCTCGCGCAGACGCTCGACGGCGTCGGCGACGAACCGCCCTGCAGCGTCGCCCGCGAAGCGCGGGTACGAGGTCGTCAGGACGACGACTTTCACGCGAGCTCGTGCACGAGCGCGGCGAGCTCGGCGACACGCGCGCGCCGGTCGACCCGTTCGCGCGCCTCGTCGCCGAGCTCCACGCGCAGCTCGCCGCGCTTCCACCGGTTGTGCAGATCGACGAGCGCGGCGCGCAGCGCCTCGACGTCGTCGGCCGGAGCGACGATGCCGGCGCCGATCTCCTCGATCAGCCGGCCCGCGGCGCCGTCCGCGGGAACGGCGGCGAGGATCGGCCGCCCGGCGGCGACGTACTCGAAGACCTTGCCGGGGATGACGCCCGTGCCGCGCCCGCCCGCGTCGGCGGCGATGAGGAGCAGCGCTTCGGAGTCGCGCTGCAGCTCGAGCGAGCGGCGGCGCGGCACGAACGGAATCACCTCGACGCGGTCGCCGAGCCCGAGCGAGTCGGCGAACTCCTGGTCGGCCGCGCGGAACCCGCCGACGAAGCGGACGACGACGTCCTCGAGCTGCGAATCGGCAAGCGCTTGCAGGAACGGCTTCGGATCGCGCTTGCCGAAGAACGCGCCGGTGTGCGTGATGCGGAAGCGCTCGCTCGGCGTGTACTCGAGGCCGTTGAAGTCGTCGAAGTCGCTGCCGTTCGGGATCGTCACGACGCGGCCGACAGGCGAGAGCGCGCGCATCTCCTCCGCGATCGCGTCGAACGCCGCCACGATCGCGTCGGCGTGACGCGCGACGACCCCGCCGACGGCGCGGACGGTCTGGCCCTTCAGCCGCACCGTGACGGTGTCGGAGCGCCGGTCCTGGTGCGCGAGCAGCGAGTCGCGGAGGTCGGCGATCCAGCGCGCGCCCGTCGCACGCCGCACCGCCGCGCCGACGAGGTGCACGGAGCCGGGCGGTGATGTCGTGATCACGACGTCGATGCTCTCCTGGCGCGCGATCTTGAGCGCCGCGGGGATCGCCGTGAGGTTCCACGTCGCCGCCTCGTCGGGGACGATCAGCCGCCGCGGCAGCAGCCGCGCCTTCGTCGCGATGCGCTCGAGCCCCGTCTTGCCGTGCAGCTCCTCCGACGGCAGGCGCCCGCGCGGCCCGAGGTAGCGCACGCGGTGCACCCACGCCTGCGTCGGCGGCAGCAGCTCGTGATCCATGTGCACCCAGCGCGGGTTGTCCGGCGCGAGCACGTGCGTCTCGATCCCGAGCGACGGCAGGTGCGTCGCGAACTTGAGCGGACGCTGCACGCCGCCGCCGCCCGCCGGCGGGAAGTAGAGCGTTACGAGGAGAACCTTGATCACGAAAGCAGAGTCACGGAGGCAGGGTCACGGGAGCTTGAACAGGCTGAAGCGCGCGTCCCTGTATACCGGGCGCAGCGCGATCGCCGGGTGCGGCTCCGTGCGCGCGACGACGAGCCACTGTGCGCCGTAGCGCCGCGGGATCGCGAGGTCGCCGCTGCGGTAGAAGGCGAGCACGTCCTTGCGCCGCTCGTACGGGCGGTTCTGCTTCGTGTCCGCAACGTGCTCGGGCGGCGCGGCGACGATCAGCACCGGCGCCGCAGCCGCGATCCGGTAGCTCGTCGAGAGGTCGGAGAAGACGACGCCGCTCTTCGGCACGTCGTCGCGCAGCGCTTGCACGAGCCCGGGCGTCAGCGCGTGCGGGTCGATCGACGCGACCGTGTTCCAGCGCGCGAATCCGTGCGCGAACACCGGCAGCAGGAACAGGCCGGCCGCGAGCCCGGGAAGCCAGCCCTCGCGGTCGAGCGACAGTCGGCGCAGGAGCGGCGAGAGGACGAGCGCGACGAGCCCGGCGGCCGCCGCGAACCAGACGACCTCGCCGGGGCCGCCGTTCTCGAGCCTGAAGCCGAAGTCGCCCGGCCACAGCGCCTGGAACACCGCTCCCGCGAGCAACGCAACCGGCAGCACGAAGAAGCCGAGCACGAAGCTGAGCACCGAGACACCGCCTGCGAACGCGAAGGCGAACGGCAGGAACCCCGCGGCGCGACGCGACTGCGACAACGACATCGCGTCGGACAGGTGCTCGAAGAGGAACGGCACGAGCATCACGGCGAGCACGGCGAGCGAGCCGCCGAGCACGAGCGCCGCCCACATCCGCCGCCATGCGAGCACCGCGAGCGGCATGAGGACGAGCCCCGCGACCGCGACGGCGCCGCTCCGCGCGAACACGCCGGGCGCGAGGTGGTAGCTCGATCCGTGCTCGACGAGCTGGTCGCGGTAGTGCCTCAGCGCGCGCTGCAGCTCCATCGACGACGGCTCGTGCGAGACGGTCTCACGCGCGATCGGCAGCAGCGCGAGCGAGACGGCAGCCGTCGGCACGCCAACCGCGCCGAGCCCCGCGGCGACGCGCCAGGCCGTGCGCGGCTCGGCGAGCAGCTCCGCCACGAGCCAGCCTGCGAACGGAATGCAGAGGAACGCCGCATACGTCGGGTGCACGAGCGCGAGCGCGGTGGACGCGACGGTCGCGGTGACGAGCAGCGGCAGCGCAGGCGCGCGCACGTACGCGATCACGAGTGCCAGCACCGCCGGCACGAGCAGCTGCCGCGCCGTCGGCGCGGGACGCACGAGGAGCGGATACGCGCCGCCGTGCCCCGCGGCGAAGCCGACGAGCGCCACCTGCGCCGCGGCCGCCGCTCCCGCGAGCGCCGCCGAGTCGAAGAGCGCGTACCCGGCCTCGTAGGCGACGACTACTGCGATCGGCAGGAGCACCGCGCTCTCATGCTGGAAGACGAGGGCCGGATCGACGCCCGCGAGCTTCGACACGGCCGCGAGGAAGGCGTGCCAGAGCGGGAACGCATAGCCCGGATGCAGCCCGCCGTCGACGAGCTCGTCCATCCGCCAGAGCGACAGCGACCCGAGGTCCGTGAGCTTGCGAACGCGCGCGAGGTGGAAGGGACTGTCGCCGGCGAGCACCGCCGGCGCGACGTGCCAGAGCAGCACGCCGAGCACGAGACCCGCCGCGAGCGCGATCCAGTGACGCGGGATCGGCGCCTCGAGCTCGCGGCCCGGCACGAAGAGCGCGCCGATCGTCACGACGAGCAGCAGCGCCAGAACGAGCGAGAACGACGTATGCACGACGAAGACGACGCCGAGCGCAGCCCCGAGGACGGCCAGCGTCCACGCGAGGGTCGCGGCCATAGTGCGCAGGCCGAGCGCCCGCGCGAGCACGTGCCCGGGCAGGAGCACCGCGGCCGTCGCGGCCGCGAGCCGCAGGTACAGGCCGACGCCGTGACCCGGCAGGAACCGTGAAAGCCCGACCGCGAGGAGCACCGCCGCGACGTATGCGGCGCTCCGCATCACTCCGACGCCAACAGCTCCGGGACCGGTCTCGACGAGAGCCAGCGGGCGATACGCAGGTACTGACGGTCTCGCGGGGCGCGGAGCAGACATCCGGCGCACATGATCCAGCGTGCGCGGGACGCCGCCCGCATCCCCTGGTGCTTCACGAGGAAGCGCAGGTGTCCGCGCACGTTCTCGCGGAACATCCGGCCGCCGTGCGCGGCGCCGTAGACGTGCACGAACTCCGCGTCGGGCGTGAACCACACCTGCCAGCCGGCCTGCCCCATGCGAAAGCACCAGTCGGTCTCCTCGCTGAAGAGGAAGAAGTCCTCGTCGACCGGCCCGACCTCCTCGATCGCGGCGCGCCGCACGAGCATCACCGCGCCCATGACGAACTCGGCCGTGCGCGCCTCGTCGTGCTCGAACGCCTCCGCGTAGAACGCGTTGAGCGCGCGCGAGCGCGGCGCGAGCTTGCGCAGGAACAGGTACTCGGTCGCGATGCGCCACGGTGTCGGGAAGCCGCGCACCGACGGCTGCAGCCGCCCGTCGGGATGGCGCAGGCGCGGGCCGACGGCGGCGGCGCGCGGATGCGCGTCGGCGAACTCGGCGAGCCGGTCGACGGCGCCGTCGAGCGCCCACGCGTCGGCGTTGAGGATCAGGACGTAGTCGCGCCCGGTCTCGCGGATCCCGCGGTTCCAGCCCGCGCCGAGCCCGAGGTTCTCCTGCTCGAACACGCGCACCTCCGGAAACCTCGCGCGCACGAGCTCGAGCGTCCCGTCGGTCGAACCGTGGTCGACGACGACGGCGTCGTAGGCCGCGACCGACTCGAGACAGCGCTCGATCCACGGCATCGCGTTGTACGTGACGACGACGACCGAGACGTCGTCGCGGGTCACGAGTGCGCCGCGTGCACCCAGTGCGGTCCGCCCCACGAGAGGTCGTACGGATAGTGGTGGACGACGTGCGCCCAGACCGTCCACGCGATCCAGCGGCTCGTCCCGTAGAAGAACGCCGCACGGTAGAGGACGAGCAGCGCGGTGATCGGCATCGCCTTGTTCGTGATACCGCCAGAAACCGTCGGCCGTGAAGACGTGCTGCTCGAAGTACGAACGGGTCAGCACCTGCCAGGCGAAGAACCCGTAGACGATCCACACGAGGTCCCACATTCCGCCGAGCCCGCTGAAGTAGGCGGCTGCGTCCGTCGTGCGTCCCGTCTGGCCTGCGTACGCCCAGGCGCCGACCGAGAAGTGATGCGTCCACGGGAAGAGCAGCATCGTGCCGACCGTGTCGCCCGCGTCGGTCAGCGCGTGCGCCCACTGGCCGATCATGAAGCTGACGCCCCAGTTCTTGCTGCCGAAGCCCTTCCAGAAGATGAGGCAGACCACGGCGCCGTAGAGGAACGAGTGCGTGAAGCCGAAGCCGGGCCAGCCGCGGTGGAACTGCGCGGGGTCGGTCGCCTTCAGCTTCCACCCGCCGAGGTGGATGCCGTAGACGTACCACTTGGTGAAGAGGTCGGGCGCATACGACCCGATCAGCAGCGGCACGAACGCGATCTTCAGCCGCGAGTGCTTCTGGATCGCGTACGGCTCGAGGTCGTGCGCCGCCCAGCTCATGCCGCCGCCGGCTCCGGCTCCACATTTCCGTGACAGTTCCGGCGCATGCCCGTCACGGTGGCAGCCACCGGACATGGCCGCGATTTCGCGGCTCCACGAGCGCGAACGCTGTCTTCCGCGCGAGGCCCGTCACACTCCCGTGACGGCGGCTGCCACCACAGGAGGCGCTTCGGGACCCGGCTCAAACGATCCTCCGCACGATCGTCGGCACGAGCCACACCGCGAGCAGCAGGTACGCCGTCGCGACGAAGACGGACAGCAGGAAGTCCGTCACCGTGACGCCGACCGCGACGTACAGCGTCGCAGCCGCCGCGTAGCCGCCGAGCGTCGCGAGCTGGCGGCGATCCGGTCGCTTCACTCGGCGACCTCGCAGTCGCACGTGCGCTCGCCGAAGACGATGCTGCGGCCGCACACGAGGCACTCGCGCAGCGCGCGGCGGCGGCGGAGAAGCGACCGCTGGAAACGCGGCGCGCCGACCAGCAACCCGGCGGCGAGCGCGACAAGGATCGCCGCGAGCTCCGGGTCGATCGTCACGTGTGCGCTTCGGTCGGCCGGGGCGTACGGCGGCGAACGCTCTCCCAGCCGAGGATGAGCGCTCCCGGGATCGAGATCGTGATCGTGACGACGAAGAACAGGAAGCCGGTGGCGAACGCGCGGTCGGCGTCGACGCCGAGACCGCCGAGGAAGCTGACGAAGAACGACTCGCGGACGGCGATGCCGTTGATCGTGAACGGCACGAGCAGCACGAGGAAGAGCAACGGCCCCATCACGTAGTAGACGCGCGGCGAAAGGTCGACCCCGACCGCCTTGGCCGCCGCCCAGATCGCGAGCACGCGAACGGCCTGCACGACGACGGTGAGCGCGAAGACGCCCACCAGTAGTCGCGGCTTGTCGCGGTACGCATGGATCGCCTCGTACACGGAGCGCGTGATTCGCTCCAGGCGTACCTTGCGCAGCAGCGGCACGAACCACGCGAGCAGCCTTCGCGCGCGTCGAGAGAAGAGCAGGATCCCGAGCACGACGGTCGCGAGGACGAAGCCGAGCTCGACCCAGATGTACGGCCCGATGTCGTAGCTCCCGACGGCCAGCGCGAAGCCGACCGCCGCGAGCGTGACGGTCGCGGCCCCGCCGAGCGCGCGCTCGAGCAGCACCGTCCCGGTGACGGGGCCTGTCTTCCCGGGATGCCGTCGCGAGGTCTCGAAGATGCGCATCGCGTCGCCGCCGATGGACGTCGGCAGGATCTGCCCGGCGGTGTAGGCGACGAAGTACGCGCGCGCGAGCCAGGCGAGCCGGTCCGGGATCGACTGCGCGAGCAGCAACTGCTGCCACCGCCACGCCATCGGCCACACGGTGCCGGCCATGATCGCGACCGCGAGGAGGTACCAGCCGAGGCTCGCGTGCGACAGGACGTCCCACGTCTCGGAGAGGTCGATCTTCGAGAGGAGGTAGGAGAGCGCGAGCCCCGTGATGACGAGCGTCAGGACGAGACGGGTCAGGCGGCGCATCGGGCACTCAGCGTAGTGCGGCCGCCGGAAAAGAGCGGCGGCGGGTGGGCACTCCGCTCGGCACGTGGAGACGGTCGAGCGCAGGGAGCCCTTGTACGAAGCGCGTCCGAGTGGTATCACACTCACGGCGGGCAGGGCCGGGAGGGGAGATGGTTCGTCGCGGAGGTCTTCGGAGGTGCGGTGGCGTCCTCGCCACGGCGCTCGCGTTCGCGGTGCTCGCCGGCGCAGCCGGCGCGTCGCACACGACGCAGACGCAGTTCCTGATCACGCCGACGCGCTTCGACTTCGGCGACGTGAAGGTCGGAAAGACGTCGCCCGACCAGCAGGTGACGGTGACGAACGCGACGTCGTCGCCGATCGTCGTCTCGATGGCCGGCGGCGCAGGCGGCGACTTCGGCGGCTTCCAGGACTGCCAGGGCAAGACCCTCGCACCCGCCGCGTCATGCCACATCACGTATCAGTTCACGCCGCCCGCGGTGGGTCCCGACACCGGCTCGACGTCCGGCTCGATCAACGGTCAGGCGTTCTCGTTCGCGTTCAGCGGCACCGGGGTCGCCGACAATCCTGAGTTCCTGATCACGCCGACGCGCCTCGACTTCGGCCGGGTGCAGGTCGGCAAGACGTCGCCGGACCAGCAGGTGACCGTGAAGAACGTCGGATCCGGTCCGGTCGTCGTCTCGATGGCCGGAGGCGCAGGCGGCGACTTCGGCGGCTTCCAGGACTGCCAGGGCAAGACGCTCGCCGTCGGCGACACCTGCCACATCACCTACCAGTTCACACCGCCAGCGGCCGGGCCCGACACCGGCTCGACGTCCGGCTCGATCAACGGCCAGCCGTTCTCGTTCGCCTTCAGCGGCACCGGCGTCGACCCCAAGTTCCGCATCTCGCCGACCCGGCTCGACTTCGGCGACGTCCAGGTCGGCGAGACCTCGCCGGGCCAGCAGGTTGCGGTGACGAACATCGGCCTTGCGCCGGTGACCGTCTCGATGGCCGGCGGCGCCGCCGGCGACTTCGGCGGCTTCCAGGACTGCCAGGGCAAGACGCTCGCCGTCGGCGACACCTGCCACATCACCTACCAGTTCACGCCGCCGTCCGCCGGGCCCGACACCGGCACGACCTCAGGCTCGATCAACGGCCAGCCGTTCGGCTTCGACTTCAAGGGCAGCGGCGTCGCGCCTCGCTTCCTCGTCTCCGCGACACGCTTCGACTTCGGCGAGGTTCCGGTCGGGACGACCTCGCCGAACCAGCAGGTGACCGTCACGAACGTCGGCCTCGCACCGGTCACGGTCTCGATGGCCGGCGGCGCGGGCGGCGTCTTCGGCGGCTTCCAGGACTGCCAGGGGAAGCTGCTCGCGGTCGGCGCAAGCTGCCACGTGACCTACCAGTTCACGCCGCTCGGCACCGGCGCGGTCACGGGCAGCACGTCGGGCTCGATCAACGGCCAGCCGTTCGCGTTCGACTTCAGCGGGACCGGGATCGAGTTCGGCACGACTCCGAGATCGACGTTCCTCGTCTCGCCGACGCGGTTCGAGTTCGGCCGGGTGCAGACCGGGACGACGTCGGCAGACCAGCAGGTGACGGTTACGAACGTCAGCTCGTCACCCGCGACGGTCTCGATGGCCGGCGGCGCCGCCGGCGACTTCGGCGGTTTCCAGGACTGCCAGGGCAACACGCTCCAGCCCGGCGATTCCTGCCACATCACCTACCAGTTCACACCGCCCTCGGCCGGCCCCGACACGGGCTCGACCTCCGGGACGATCAACGGCCAGTCGTTCGCGTTCGACTTCAGCGGCACCGGCGTCGACCCGAAGTTCCGCATCTCGCCGACCCGGCTCGACTTCGGCGACGTCCAGGTCGGCGAGACCTCGCCGGGCCAGCAGATCGCAGTGACGAATATCGGAGTCGCGCCTGTCGCGGTCTCGATGGCCGGAGGCGCCGGCGGCGACTTCGGCGGCTTCCAGGACTGCCAGGGCAAGACGCTCGCCGTCGGCGACACCTGCCACATCACCTACCAGTTCTCACCGCCGTCGGCCGGACCCGACACCGGCTCGACCTCCGGCTCGATCAACGGCCAGCCGTTCACCTTCGACTTCGAGGGCAACGGCGTCAGGCCCGAGTTCCTCGTCTCGCCGACGCGCCTCGAGTTCGGGAAGGTGCAGGTGGGACACACCTCGGCCGACCAGCAGGTGACCGTGACGAACGTGAGCGCGACGTCCGTCGTCGTCTCGATGGCCGGCGGCGCGGGCGGCGACTTCGGCGGCTTCCAGGACTGCCAGGGCAAGACGCTCGCGCCCGGCGACTCCTGCCACATCACTTACCAGTTCTCGCCCCCGTCGGCCGGGCCCGACACCGGCTCGACCGGCGGCTCGATCAACGGCCAGTCGTTCGCGTTCGACTTCAGCGGCACCGGCGTTGCGCCGAAGTTCCTCATCACGCCGACACGGTTCGACTTCGGAGAGGTGATCGTCGGGACGACGTCGCCGAACCAGCAGGTCTCCGTGATGAACGTCGGCCTCGCGTCGGTGGACGTGTCGATGGCCGGCGGTGCAGCCGGCGACTTCGGCGGCTTCCAGGACTGCCAGGGCAAGACGCTCGCCGTCGGCGACACCTGCCACATCACCTACCAGTTCACTCCGTCGGCGCTCGGTCCCACGAGCGGGAGCACATCGGGCTCGATCAACGCTCAGTCGTTCGCGTTCGACTTCAGCGGCATCGGCATGCCCCTCGTCGATACCACGCCGCCGGTGATCACCCCGTCCGTCGCGCCGCCGACTCCGGACGGGTCGAACGGCTGGTACCACGGCTCGCCGACGGTCTCGTTCGCCGTCGAGGACGACGAGTCCGCGATCCAGTCGACGGACGGCTGCGACCCGGTGACCGTCTCGGCCGACACGACGTCCGCCGGCCGCGTGCTGACGTGCAGCGCGACGAGCGCCGGCGGAACCTCGACCAAGTCCGTCACGATCAAACGCGACGCGACCGCGCCGACCGTGACGTGCGGCGCAGCGCCGACGTTCACACTGGGCGGAACCGGGAATGTCTCCGCGTCGGTCGCCGACACGTCTTCGGGACCGGCGAACGCGACGGTGAGCGCGCCCGCCGACACGTCGACGCTCGGCGCGCACAGCGCGCAGCTCACGGGCGGCGACGTCGCGGGGAACACGACGACGGTGTCGTGCCCGTACGTCGTCGGTCTGCGCTTCCTCGGCTTCCTGCAGCCGCTGAAGGACCCGATCAAGGTTGGCCAGCAGACCGTCGTTCGCTTCGCATTCGGCGACTCGTCAGGTGCGCCGATGCCGGACGACCTGGCGCAGGCGCTCGCGAGCTCGTGTGCCGTTCAGGTGACGTTCGCGGGCGCGTCCGACTGCGCGACCTACGACCCGATCGCGGACGCGTTCCTCGCGCAGCTGCGGACGACGCGGACGACGGCGCCCGGCGCATACGACGTCGTCATCAGGGTGACCGTCGGCGGCGCGCTCGTCGCAACGGTCTCGCGGTCGATCCAGGTCACGAGCCACTAACGCTACGAGCGTGTGAAGCGCGCGTGCACTCGGCACAGCGCGTCGATCGCGTCGCGGATGTCGTCGTCCGAGTGCGCGGGCGAGAGCGGCAGCGACAGAACCTCGCCGCCCGCACGCTCGGCGACCGGGCACTCGGCGGCGAAGCGCTCGCGGTACCAGGCGAGCCGGTGCACGGGCAGGAAGTGGATGCTCGTCGAGATGAGCTCGTCCGAGAGCGCGCGCTGGTAGTCGTCGCGCGGCGCGCCGGCTCGTTCCGCGTCGATGCGGACGATGTAGAGATGCAGCGCGTGCACGTCGTGCGCGTCGCGCGCGAGCGGCGTGATCCCGTCGAGCTCGGCGACGGCGTCGTCGTAGAGCGCGAACTGCCGCTCGCGGATCGCGCGATGGCGCTCGAGCTTGTCGAGCTGGACGAGCGCGATCGCAGCGAGGACGTCCGAGAGGTTCGCCTTGTAGCCCGGCACCGCGAGGTCGTACAGCGAGCCGTCGCCGCGGCGCATGAGCCGCAGGTCGGCCACGGCGTCGGCGATGTCGGCGCGGTTCGTCGCGATCAGCCCGCCCTCGCCCGCGGCGACGTTCTTCGTCGCGTAGAGCGAGAAGCACGTCGCGTCGGAGAGACCGCCGATCTTGCGGCCGCGGTACGCGCTCTCGAACGCGTGCGCGGCGTCCTCGATGACCGGCACGCCGAGCTGCCACAACGGCTCGAGATCGCACGGCTGTCCCGCGAGGTGCACGGGCATGATCGCCTTCGTCCGCTCGGTGACGAGGTCGGCCACGCGCGCGGGATCGATGTTCAGGTCCTCGTCGTGGACGTCGGCGAACACCGGAGTCGCGCCGGTGTGCACGATCACGTTCGCCGTCGCCGGCCAGGTGATCGGCGTCGTGATCACCTCGTCGCCGGCGCCGATGCCGAGCGCGACGAGCGCCAGGTGCATCGCAGCGGTGCCCGAGGCGACCGCGAGCACGTGCTCGGCCTCGAGCACCTGCGCGGCGCGCGCCTCGAGCTCGGCGGCCTTCGGCCCGGTCGTCAGCCAGCCCGAGCGCAGGGTCTGCGCGACGGCCGCGATCTCCTCCTCGCCGATCGCGGGCGGCTGGAAGCCCAGCCGCGTGGTTCTACGCGACAACTCGCGAGGCCTCGACCTCGAAGCGGACGAGGTCTCGCGCCCGGTCGGCCCGTGCCAGCGCCTCTTCGGACGACCCGCCGACGGCGAGGATCGCGCCCGCGCGGTCGGAGCCGCTGCGAAGCGGGCCGAACACGTGACCCGGCTTGCGGTAGACGCGAATCCCGCGCACGCCCTCGGCCTCGTATGCCTCCTTCAACCCGCGGATCGCGCGCAGCTCGCCCGGCGGCGCGACGAGGAAGCGCACGCACGCGCCGCCGACGCGCGCCAGCGGCGCGACGCGGTTGGGCGGGACGTGCTCTCCGAGCGCGGCCGCGATCGCAAGCTGGTTGAGGTTGACGCGCAGCGCGGCTCGGCAGAGCTCGGCGTCATGACCGCCGCCGAGACGCGCCGCGAGCTCTCCGACGAACGCGCCGTCCTCGGAGACGAGCACCTGCGTGTATGTCGGCCCCTCGGCGATCCCGAGCGCGGCCGCCGCCTTCCGCGCGACGTCGATCGCCTTTGCGATCTGCGGCGTCGGCTGCGCGGACGGCCATGTGTGCGCGAGCGCCACGCCGAACGCGGGCGGCTCCGCGAGATGGCGGTCGGTCACGGTCAGCGCGTGGAACCGGCCGCCGAGCAGGAATGCGTTCACCGTCACCTCGCGGCCCGCGACGAATGACTCCACGAGCAGCGTTCCGCTGCGTGACTGCTCGAGCGCGGCGGTGACCGCGGCCTCGAGCTCCCCCGGGCTCTTCACCACCGAGAGTCCGCGCTGTCCCTGCCGGTCCGGCGCCTTGACGACGCACGGATATCCGAGCTCCTCCGCGGCCCAGCGCGCCTCGTCGACGCTCCGGCACGCCTGGTACTCGGCCTGAGGCACGCCTGCGGCCGCGAACCGCTCGCGCTGGCGAGTCTTCGACGTTGCGAGCACGCCTGACTCGGGCGACAGCGGATGAGGCAGCCCGAGCTTGGCCGCGACGCGTGCCGCGATGCCGACGGGCCAGTCGATTCCGGGCGCGATGATGCCGTCCACCCGCTCGGCCTCCGCCAGCCGCTCGATCCCGAGCTCGTCCTCGGTCGAGATGATCGCGCGCCGGTCCGCGTAACGGAACCCGGGCGCGTCGGGATCGCGGTCGACGGCGATGACGTGCAGGTCGCGCTTGTGCGCGGCCGCGAGGAGGCCGAGCTGCGCGGGGCCTGCGCCTAGGACGAGGAGACGGGTGCGCCGGTCCGGAGTAGGGCCTTCCACCACGCCTCATTCTCGCGGTACCACGCGACGGTCCGCGCGAGCCCGTCGTCGAAGGCGGTCCGTGCGCGCCAGCCGACGAGCCGCGCCGCCTTGTCCGTCGAGCCGATGTGCCGGTCGACCTGGCCGGGCCGCTCCGGAACGTGGAGCTTCAACGCCCGCTCCTTGCCGAGCGCGTCGAGCACCTTGTCGGCGATCTCGCTCACCGAGATGTCGATGCCGGTCGCGACGTTGAGCACTTCCCCGGCCACAGCATCGATTGGCGCCTCGATAACCGCCTCGATCGCCTCGGCGTCGTCGTCCACGTAGAGCCAGTCGCGGCTCGCGTGGCCGTCGCCGTGCACGGTCAGCGGCTCGTCGAGCAGCGCCTGCGTGATGAAGCGCGGAATGACCTTCTCCGGATGCTGCCGCGGGCCGTAGTTGTTGAACGGCCGCACGATCACGATCGGCAGCTCGTAGGTGACGAAGTACGAGTACGCAAGGCGGTCGGCGCCGGCCTTCGTGCCGGCGTACGGGCTCCGCGGGTTGAGCGGGTGTTCCTCGTCCATCGGCGCGCTCTCGGCGGTGCCGTAGACCTCGGACGACGAGATGAGGATGAAGCGCTCGACCGGCGCTTCGCGGATCGCGTCGAGCAGGATCTGCGTCCCTTCGACGTTCGTGCGCACGAACTCCGAGCCGCCGTCCTGGATCGACTTCTCGACGTGCGACTCCGCGGCCGCGTTGACGATCACGTCGACGTGCTCGACGACGTCGCGCACGAGCGACGCGTCGCGGATGTCGCCGTGCACGAACGAGAGCCGCTCGTGCGACATGACGTCCGCGAGGTTCTCGACGTTGCCCGCATACGTGAGGGCGTCGAGCGAGACGACGTCGTACGGCGTGTTCGCCAGCAGGTGGCGGATGAAGTTCGACGGGATGAAGCCGGCGCCGCCGGTGACGAGAACTCGCTTGCTCAAATCTCCTCCGCGATCGTGTACAGGGGGCTGCCTTCGACCTGCCGCTGGATTCTGCCGAGGTACTCGCCGACGAGCGCGAGGATGAATCCCTGGATGCCGAGCACGAAGAGGATCAGCGTGCCGCCGAAGAGCGGCCCCGGGAAGTTCGACTCGGTGATCCAGAAGACGACGCCGTAGATGCCGAGCCCGGTCGCGGCGAGCGAGCAGGCGACGCCGAGGGCGATGCCGATCCACTGGATGGGCTGCGGCCAGAAGCCGGCGAGCACATGTAAGGCAAGCCTGGTCAAGCGGAGCGGCGAGTAGCGCGACGGATCCCGGCGCGCCGCGTGCGCGACGTCCACCTCGACGACCGACGCGCCGCCGGAGAGGACGAGCGCCTTCGTGAACTTCTGTCTTCCGATCGAGCCGAGCATGGGCTCGACCGCACGGCGGCGATACGCGTTGAACGCGCAGCCGAAGTCGGAGATCGCGACGCCGGTGAAGCGCCGCAGCATGCCGTTGATCATGCGCGACGGCAGCGTCCGCCCCCACGAGTCGCGGCGCGCGTTCCGGCGGCCGCTCGCGACGTCGGCGCCGCCCTCGACCGCCGCGACGAGCTTCGGGATGTCCTCGGGCTGGTTCTGCAGGTCGCCGTCCATCGTCACGAGGATGTCGCCGCGCGCACGCGTGAACCCGGCATGCATCGCGGGGTGCTGGCCGAAGTTGCGCGTGAACCGGATCGCGTGCACGCGCGGATCTCGATCGTGCAGCCGCTGAAGCGCGTCGAAGGTGTGGTCCGTCGATCCGTCGTCGACGAAGAGCAGCTCGAACGGGCGCCCGTTCACCGCCGCGACCGTCCGTTCGTAGAGCTCGTCGATCGTCGTCTCCTCGTTGAGCACCGTCACGACGATCGAAAGCTCCGGTTCCACGCCCGAATCCTAGACTCGCCTCCGATGCTCCCCGGTGAATTGATCGCGGTTCGCAGTACGTATCGCGGCCGGGTGCGCTGGGCGTTTCCACATCGCGTGGTCGCGGACGACGGCGACCGCTTCGCGCTCTACCTCGCTCCGGGAACCGCAGGCGTGTCGATGGGTCGCGATCCCGACGGCCGCTATCTCGAGCGCTGGATGTCCGACGAGCCGCCGCGCCCGCACGTCTGGCAGCGACATCACATCCTCTCCCTCACGCGGCGCGGCGACGCGCACTCGCTCTGGCACTTCTGGGACGAGGAGTGGAACTTCGTCTGCTGGTACGTGCAGCTGCACACGCCGGTCGTCGAGGCGAACGGCGGCTTCGAGCTGACCGACCAGGCGCTCGACGTCCTCGTGGAGCCGGACGGGAGCTGGCGCTGGAAGGACGAGGACGACTTCGCCGAGGCGCAGGCGCTCGGCATCTTCACGCCCGAGGAGGCGGCCGCAGTGCGCGCCGAGGGCGAGCGTGTCGTCGAAGCGAAGCCGTGGCCGACCGGGTGGGAGGGTTGGACCGCGGATCCCGCATGGGAGACGTCGGCCCTGCCCGACGGCTGGGACGTGGTCCGAGACCGCTGACCGCGCGCACAGGTGCGAGACTCACGGCGTGGGCTGGAACCTCTTCAAGCGGCTTGCCCCGCCGAAGCCGAAGGTCTCCATCACGCGCATCGAGAGCGTCCACGTCGCGGCGGCCGACCACGACGAGCCCGAAGGCCGCGATCGCGGGCCGACGCCGGCAGGACTCCGGACCGGAAGAGCTTCGCGCGCGAGACGCGGCTGGACGATCTCGCGAGCAGTGACGCGTCCGAAACGGACATGGCCGGGTCAGACCCCGGCCATGTCCGGAACAGACTCTTGTGGACGGCGCCTACGCCGGGTCGAACACCGCCTCGAGCTCCTCGGCCTCCTGCCGCCGCGCGCGCTTCGGGATGAGGAACGCTGCGACCGCGCCGGATCCGACGACCGCCGCGCCGATCCACACCGCGGGGACCATCCCGTCCACGAACGACTGCCCGTTCGCGTAGCTGCCGTAGTGCGACCACACCGACGCGAGCACCGCGACGCCGAACACGCCGCCGAGCTCACGGATCGAGTTCTGCGTCCCCGAGGCCTTGCCCTCCTCGACACGGCTCACCGCGCTCAGCACGACGTTCGCGACCGGCGCCCAGAAGAGCGCCATCCCGACGCCCGAGATGATGAACGGGCCGACGAGCTCCGCGTACGGGACCGTCGGCGACGTCACCGCCGCGATCCACGATAGGCCGATCGCCTGCAGCACCAGGCCGGTGCCCATGAGCCGCGACCCGCCGATCCTGTCGGACAGCGCGCCCGCGATCGGCGCCACGAACATCGGCATCAGCGTCCACGGGAGGATGCGAAGGCCGGAGCCGAACGGCGAGTAGCCCTGCACCGTCTGGAAGAACTGCGAGAGCAGGAAGATCGAGCCGAACATCCCGAAGAACATCAGCAGCGACGCGACGTTCGCCAGCGCGAACGTGCGGTTCTTGAAGAAGCGCATCGGCAGCATCGGCGCCTCGGCGCGCAGCTCCCAGAGGACGAAGAGCGCGACGAGCACCGCACCGGCGGCGAGCGAGAAGACGATCTCCGGGCTCGTCCAACCCTGACCGTTTCCGCGCACGAGGCCCCAGACGATGCCGAAGAGACCTGCGCTGACCAGTGCGAGCCCCGGCAGGTCGAGCTTCGCCTTCGGCCCGTACGTCTCCTCGAGCCGCACGAGCGCCAGCGGGATCAGCACGAGCCCGACCGGCACGTTCAGCCAGAAGATCCAGTGCCACGAGATCCCGCTCACGACCGCACCGCCGAAGAGCGGCCCGAACGCGACGGCGAGCCCGGCGATCCCGCTCCACGCGCCGATGAATGCGCCGCGGCGCTCCCTCGGCACTCCTGCGCTGAGGATCGTGAGCGTCAACGGAGTGACGATTGCGCCGCCGACGCCCTGGAGCGCGCGCGCGGCGATCAGCGCGCCGGCGGTCGGCGCGAGCGCTGCGCCTGCGGACGCGAGGGTGAAGATGGCCAGCCCGACGGCGAACATCCGCCGGCGACCGAACCGGTCGCCGAGCGCCGCACCGGTGAGCAGCAGCACTGCGAAGGTCAGCGTGTACGCGTTGACCGTCCACTCGAGGTTCTCGATCGACGCGTGCAGGTCCTCGCGGATCACCGGCAGCGCGGTCGTGACGACGAGGTTGTCGAGCGTGACCATGAAGACGCCGACCGAGGTGATCGCGAACGTCCACCACATCTTTGCTTTGTGACTCATCACTTACTCCCTCCCGAAAAAAAGAGCCGTCAGCTTTCTTTCTTGCAGCCGGCGAGCAGGCGCTCCGACCACGCCTCCGGCTTCTCGTACAGGTCCATCGAGGCCATGACGTTCATGAGCATCCCCACCGCGAAGAAGCGCGTGACCTCCTCGGGCGGCAGCCCGGAGACCCGTTCCACGTAGGCGGCGATGTCGCCGAAGCCGTCCCGGACGACCTCGCGGATCTCGGGGTCGTCACACGAGGCGTAGGCCTGCATCTGCGCGCGGAGCCGCGTGCGGTCGACGAGCAGCTGCTGGTAGGCCTCTCCCATCGCCTCGAGCGCCTCCTCGCCGCGCTTGCCTTCGGCCGCGCGCTGGAAGAGCTCGAGCGTCTCGCGGAGGCAGCGGCACACGGTCGCCTTGAACAGGTCTTTCTTGGAGCCGAAGAGCCGGAAGACGTACGGCTGCGAGATGCCCGCACGCCTGGCGATCTCCTCGGTCGACGCGCCGTGGAGCCCGCGCTCGGCGAACTCGACGAGGGCCGCCTCGAGGATGTCGTCCCGGCGCTCGTCGGCGCTCTTTCGATTTGAAGCTGTCCGTTGCGCTTGCACCACCATGGCGCGAGAGGTTAGTGGTTACTCACAAACTTGTCAAGCCGGATCTGCGACGAGCTCGCGATACCAGGCGATCGTCCTGGCGAGGCCCTCGTCGAGGTCGACCTTCGCCTCGAAGCCGAGCAGCTCGCGCGCCTTCGCCACGTTCGGGATCCGCAGCTCGACGTCCGCGTAGTGGAGCGGCTGGAACACGAGCTCGCCGGGGCACCCCGTCAGCCGCTTGATGCGCTGCGCGAGCTCGTTGATCGTGACGGTCGAGCGCGGGTTGCCGACGTTGAACGCGTGGCCGACCGCCTCGTCGCGCTCGAGACAGACCAGCACGGCCTCGACCATGTCGTCGACGTAGCACCAGGCTCGGATCTGCGACCCGTCGCCGTGGATGACGAGGTCGCGGCCGGCGAGCGCCGCCTCGATGAACGCGCGGATCGCGCCGCCGCCGATCTGCCCGGGCCCGTAGACGTTGAACGGGTGCACGGTCACGGTCGGCAGGCCGAGCTCCTCGTGATAGGCATGCGCCATGTGCTCGCCGGCGAGCTTCGACACGGCGTAGGTCCAGCGCGCCTCGCCGACGCTGCCGATCGTCGAGACCTGCCCCTCACTCACGTTGAACGCGTGCGTGCCGAAGACCTCGCTCGTCGAGAAGTCGACGAAACGCTCGAGCGTCGGCAGCGTCGCGAGCGCGGCCTCGAGGGCGTTGTAGGTTCCGACGACGTTGACGCGCATGGTGCGCACCGGGCTCTCTCGCACGGTGTCGACGCCCGCGATCGCCGCGCAGTGGACCATGTGCGTGACGCCCGCGGCGAGCTCCCTCACGGCGTCGGCGTCGAGGACGTCCGCCTGGTGGAAGTGGAAGTTCGGATGCTCCGCGAGGGCGGTGCCGCTCAGCGCGTCGCGGTGGAGGTTGTCGAGAGCGACCACCTCGTTGTCGTCGACGAGGCGCGTCGCGAGCGTCGTACCGATGAAGCCGGCGCCGCCGGTGATGAAGATCCGCTTGCCCTGCAGTGGCACCGGGCGAGCCTAGCCATTCGACGCGGATAGCATCGCCGCGGAGTGAAGGGAACGGTCTTGATGGTCGGCTCCGGGCGGCACCAGCGGCGTGCGATCGAGCGAGCGCGCGAGCTCGGGCTGCGCGTCGTCGGCGTCGACCGCAACCCCGACGCGCCGGGGCTCGCCGTCGCGGACGTCGGCGAGGTGGTCGACTTCACCGACGTCGCAGCGGTCACGGAGGTCGGGCGGCGCAACGATGTGGACGGCGTCTTGACCGTGTCGGCCGACCGCGCAGTGCCGGTCGTCGCGGCCGTCGCGGAGTCGCTGGGTCTTCCAGGGATCGGCATCGGGACGGCTCACGCGATGACGCACAAGGTGGCGATGCGGCGGCGGCTCGCCGAGCACGGCGTCTCTCAACCGCGCTTCGCCGCTCTGCGCTCGATCGCGGAGCGACGTGCCGCGCTCGAGGCCGTCGGCGTGCCCGCCGTGCTGAAGCCCGCGGACTCGGGTGGGCAGCGCGGCGTCTTTCAGATCGCTTCGCTCGACGACCTCGAGGCGCACCTGCACGCGGCACTCGTGGAGTCGGCGACGGGCGAGGCGATCGTCGAGTCGTTCCACGACGGGCTCGAGCTGAACGGGCTCGCGGTCGCGCGGGGCGGCGAGGTCGAGCTTTTGACGCTCTCCGACAGGCTGCGCCCGCCTGGCATCGGCTTCGGCGTCGGGTGGACGCACCTCTACCCGTCGACGCTCTTCGGCGACGCGCTCGCGCGCGCGGAGGAGACGACCGTGGCCGCGATCCACGCCCTCGGCCTGCGCGACGGCATCGCGTTCCCGCAGGTGATCGTCTCGCCGGACGGGGAGTGCCGCGTCGTCGAGGTCGCGGCGCGGATCCCGGGCGGCCAGATGGCCGATCTCGCGCGGCACGCCGTCGGCGTCGATCTCGTCGAGATCGCGTTGCGGCAGGCGCTCGGGATCGAGGTTCCCGACGAGCTCGCGCGGCCGCGCTTCGTTCAGCCTTTGGCGATCAAGTTCCTGACGGCGTCGCCCGGGCCGCTGCCGACCGGCCGCGTCCAGAGCGTCGGTTCGTTGGAGAAGGTGCTCGCGTTCCCCGGCGTCGTGCAGGCCGAGCTCTACCTGCAGCGCGGCGAGACGATCCGGCCGGTGCGGCTCGACGGCGACCGGCGCGGCTATGTGATCGCGGTCGCGGACACGAACGTCGAGGCGCTCGAGCGGGCCGAGGCGGCGGCGAGGCTCGTGGACGTGATCGTCGAGTGAGCTTGCTCGCTCGACGGGGAGGGGGACTCGGGGGAACCGAGAGGTTCCCCCTTGCGCTCTACCGCGGGTTTCCCGCGGTAGAGCGGGGAGTATTCGTCGAGTGAGCTGGGACTTCGACGCCTACGGCGCCATGCTCGACGCCGCTGCGCGCGGCGGCTACCGGTTCGTGCACTTCGACCACGAGCCGCAGCCGGGTGAGGTCTTTCTGCGGCACGACGTCGACCTGTTTCTCGACGCGGCCGTGCGGATGGCCGAGCTCGAGGCCGGGCGCGGAGTCTCGGCGACGTACTTCCTCATGACGCGCAGCGTCTTCTACAACCTCGACTCACGCGAGGGAGAGGCGACGCTCGAACGGCTTCGCGAGCTCGGGCATCGCGTCGGGCTGCACGCCATTTATCCACGCATCGACTTCGACGGCCGCTTCGATCCCGTGCTCGCGTGGCACAACCCCGACCCCGAGTACGTGAACGATCCGGTCGACGGGCTCGTCAACGTGATGACGCCGCCATGGTTCGACCGCGACCACTACCGCTCCGACTCGAATCAGCATTTTCGAAGCGGCGACCCGACGGACGCGCTCGCGCGCGGCGAGCTCGATTGGCTGCAGCTCTTGATCCATCCGGAGATCTGGGGATTCGACGGCGCGCGGATGCGCGAGACGATGGAGTCGATGCTGGACGCCGAGCGCGAAGCGCGCCTGCGCCAGCTGGCCGAAGACCGGATCGACCTCTCGTGAAGCCGATCACGATTCTGCTCACTGCCTCGGGCTCGCCGGGCACGGCGGCGCTCGTGCGGGCGCTGCGCGAGAACGGCGAGCGCGACGTACGCGTCGTCGGCGCCGACATGAGCGAGCGATCGATCGGACGCCACCTCTGTGACGCGTTCGAGCTCGTCCCGCCCGGCGACGATCCCGGCTTTGTCGCTGCCGTGCAGGCGCTCGTCGAGCGCGAGGGCGTCGACGTCGTTCTACCCCAGTCGTCGTACGACCTCCCGCCGCTCGCCGCGGCGCGCGACGCGCTTCCCGTTCCGGTCCTCGTCGCGTCGGCGGAGACCGTGCGCCGGTCGAACGACAAGGCGGAGACGTACTCGCTGCTGCGCGGGCTCGGCTTGCCGGCGCCCGACTTCCGTCGCGCCTCGGGCGCGGACGCCGTCGCGAAGGCGGCACGACAGCTCGGCTACCCGGATCGCGATGTCTCCGTGAAGCCGACGTTCTCGTCCGGGTCGCGCGGGTTCAGGATCATCTCGGCCGGCGCGGATCGCCACACGCAGCTCCTGACGAACCGTCCCGGAGTTGCGGAGTCGCTGCGCCTCGAGGAGCTCGTCGAATTGCTCGGCGACGGCGAGGCGACGGAGTGGCTCGTGATGGAGCTCGCCGTCGGCGGCGAGCGCACGATCGACGGCATCGCGGACGGACGCCGCATCGTCCTCGGCCACCCGAAGACACGCGAGTCGCTGCGCGCCGGGCTCGCGATGTACTTCGTCACGATCGACGACGACGCGCTGATGGAGCTCGCCGAGCGGCTCGTCGAGGCGCTGGAGATCGAGCACTTCTTCAACATCCAGCTCGTGGGCGACCACGTGATCGAGGTCAATCCGCGCATCTCGACGATCGTCTATCAGGAGGACCTGAACATCCCCTACCTCGGCGTGAAGCGCGCGCTCGGCGAGATCTCGGACGAGGAGCTCGCGACGTACGCCGCCCGAATCCGTCCCGGCCGGACAGCGCTGCGCTATTTCGACCAGCTCGAATGGGACGCGTGACGAACAGCCACGTTCGAGGGACAGTCCCTCGGACAGGGACGCGGCGGACACGCCCCAGGGTCTGTCCCTGAGACATGGCGCTTCGAGTCACGCACTGCCCGGTCAACTTCGCCGGAATCCCGTGGCAGAACGTGCTCGCGTTGCGGCGCAAGGACGTCGACGCCCGGCTCGTCGTCTTCAACCGCGAGCTGCGGCACCCGGAAGCGGACTGGTCGCTCGACCGCAGCGGCGGCTTCGCGCGCAAGCAGCTCACGCAGTGGCGCGCGCTCGCGCGCCTGCTTCCGCGCACCGACGTCTTCCACTTCTACTTCGGCCTCACACTCGTGCCGAAGTCGTTGCAGTTCCCGATCCTGCACGCGACACACAAGAAGTCCGTCTTCCACTACCTCGGCTCCGACATCCGCGGCAAGACACCCGACGAGCTCGCGTACGGCCGCCGCGCCGACGTGCAGATCGTCGGCTCGTTCGATGCGCTCCGCTGGGTGCCGGACGCGGAGATGATCCCGCCCGGCCTCGACCTGCGGCCGTTCACCCCCGTGCCGCCGACCGACCGCGAGCGGCCGATCGTCGTTCACGCGCCGTCGAACCGTCGGAAGAAGGGCACGCAGTACGTCATCGACGCGTGCGCCCGGCTTCCGGTCGAGCTCGACATCGTCGAGAACCTGCCGCACGACCAGGCGCAGGAGCGCTACGAGCGAGCGGACATCGTCGTCGACCAGCTCAACGCCGGCTGGCACGGCGTCTTCGCGCTCGAGGCGATGGCGCTCGGCAAGCCCGTCGTCGTCAACCTCAAGCCGGACGTCGTCGCACGGGCGGAGCGCGCATACGGAACGAAGGTGCCGCTCGTTCCCGCGACGAAAGACACACTCGTGGACGCGCTGCGCCCGCTCGTCGAGTCGCCGGCGCTCAGACGCGAGATCGGCGCCGCGAGCCGCGCCTACGTCGAGCGCGTCCACGACATCGACCGGATCGCCGATCGCCTGATCGACATCTACTCTCGGCTCTAGCTTGCTCGCGACTCAGATCAAGCGGCTCGTCAGGCAGTCGGCGATCTACGGCCTCGGCGGCATCGTCTCGCGCCTGATCGCGATCTTCCTGCTGCCGCTCTACACGACCTACCTCGGCACCGACGGCTTCGGCAAGATCGAGACGATCGTCGCGCTGTCGGCGGTGCTGGTCGTCGTCCTTCGTATGGGCATCTCGAGCGCGTTCTTCCGCTTCTACTTCGACTCGACCGATCAGGCTCGTCGCACGCTGGTCGTGCGCACCTCGTTCTGGTTCACGATGGCGATGGCGACGCTCGGCCTCGTCGTCGGCTTCACCCTTGCGACGCCGATCGCCCACGTACTGCGCTTCGGGGACGACCCATGGCTCGTCCGTGCGGGGTTCGTCGGCCTGTGGGCGCAGATGAACTACCAGCAGCTCACGTCGCTCTTTCGCGTGGAGGAGCGTCCGGTCGCCTTCGTCGGAGCGACGATCGCGAACGTGATCATCACCGTCGGCGCGACCGTCCTGCTCGTCGTCGGCCTGGACAAGGGTGCGACGGGCGCCGTCGTGGGCAACTTCGTCGGCACGCTCGCCGTGTATTTCGTGCTGCTCGGCCACCGCCGTTACCAGCTCGGTCTCCAGTTCGACCGGCCGCTCCTGCGCGCGATGAACAAGTTCGGCATGCCGCTCGTCCCGTCGGCGCTCGCGCTCTGGGCGATCACGTTCATCGACCGCTTCTTCGTCGCAGTGTTCAAGGGCCAGGGCGAGGTCGGCGTCTACTCGCTCGCGATCCGGATCGCCTCGGTGATCGCCTTCCTCATGGTCGCCTTCCAGCTCGCGTGGCCGGCATTCGCGTACTCGATCGAGGAGGAACACGTCGCGAAGCGGACGTACGCGTTCGTGCTCACGTACCTGCTGCTCGTCTGCTCGTGGATCTCGCTCGTGCTCGGGCTGCTGTCACCTTGGATCGTGCAGATCCTCGCGCCGAGGAACGAGGCGTTCTGGCGCGCGTCGGAGGCGGTCGGCATCCTGGCGTTCGCGGGAACCGCATACGCCGGCTACACGGTGCTGGCGATCGGGATCGGGCGCGCGCGCCGCACGCAGTTCAACTGGATCGTCACCGGCGCCGCTGCCCTGCTGAACGTCGGGCTCAACTTCGCGCTGATCCCGCCCTACGGGATGATGGGCGCCGCGATCTCGACCGCCGCCGCGTACCTCGCGATGTTCGTCGGGATGTCGCTCAACGCACAGCGCGTCTGGCCGGTGCCGTACCAGTGGCGGCGCGTGCTCACGCTCTCGCTCGTCGCAGTCGGGCTGCTCGTGATCGGCAAGGCCGTGGACGCGCCGCTGCCGCTTGCGATCGCGCTCTGCCTCGTGTACCCGATCGCGTTGCTGCCCTTCCGCTTCTACCTGCCCGCAGAGCTCCGCCGACTGCGACTCAGCTAGTCGTGCGGCGCCTGTTGCTTGTCGCCGGCGTCATCGCGCTGATCCTCGCGGCGATCGGCGCGCTCAACGCCGTCGTCGATCCGAAGGACGAGTTCTACTCCGGGGACGCGCTCTCGGCCGCCCTCGCGTCCAACTGCCTGCTCGCGTTCGACGTCGCCGAGCGCTCGTACCCGGAGCTCAAGCGGGACCTCTTCGAGCGCAAGCGACCGACGCGCGTGGTCATGTCCTCGGATGGAGTCGCACGCCCGGGCCTCGAGCTCGGCTTCCCGATGTTCGGCCCGAACGAGACCCTGACGACGATGCGCTACCTCGCGGACGCGCTCCCGGAGGGCCGCAAGCTGCGCGTCGCGATCGTCACCGAGCCGGCGTGGTTCGACCCGAAGACGCCGAGCAAGGACTTCGACGAGTCCGGCCTTTCGAAGCTCGCCTACGTCCTGAGCCCGTGGACGCTCGGCTCGACGCTCGACCTCATGCGCGAGTCGCGCACGCTCGCGTTCACCGGCTGGCAGAAGGAGCAGCCCGGCCGCAGGTGCGTCGTCGACCGCGGCTCGCCCAAGCCCGCGTTCCGCCCCGACGGGACGTTCACGGCGCAGGCGCCGCAACCAGCGGCGTCACGCGCGTTCGCGTTCGAGCGGCTGACACCCGTCGACGAGGCGCTGGCGCTCGCCGAGCGCCGAGGCTGGCGCGTCGCGGGCCTCTCGACGCTCCCCGGATCGCCGACCTATCAGCGTGAGCTGAAGGCGCTCTTCGCGAAGCACGGTTACCGCTGGCGCGTTCGTAGAATGGCCGTGTGAAGCTCGAGGGCGTCCACCACGTCACATGCATCACCGGCGACGCGCCGGGCAACGTCGAGTTCTACGCGGGGACGCTCGGGCTCCGTCTCGTCAAGAAGACGGTCAACCAGGACGACCCGACGGTGTACCACCTCTTCTACGCCGACGAGCGCGGCTCCGCCGGCAGCGACATCACGTTCTTCGAGTACCCCGATGCACCGCCGGGTCGCGCGGGCGCGGGCATGGTGCACCGCATTGCATTTCGCGTGACGTCGGCGGAGTCGCTCGACTTCTGGCACGACCGCGTCGGCGGCGAGCTGCACGACGAATCGCTCGTCTTCGCCGATCCCGAGGGACTGTCGCTCGAGCTCGTGATCGACGACAGCGGCGACGAGCCACTCGTCGCGACGCATCCGGAGATTCCCGAGGAGCACGCGCTGCGAGGGTTCGCAGGCGTTCGTGCGTACACGCGCGACTCCGAGGCGAGCCGCCCGCTGCTCGAGGGCACACTCGGCTTCGAGCCGGGCTTCGTCGCACGCGGCGACCGGCGCAGCGGCTTCTACGTCTACGACGAGCGGAGCGCCGCGGCGTCCAGGGCGCGGGCACGGTGCATCACGTCGCGTGGGCGTCGACGATGGAGGATCACGAGGCGTGGCGCACGGCGGTCGAGCGCGCGGGCGCCCGGCCGACGCCGGTGATCGACCGCTTCTACTTCCGCTCGATCTACTTCCGCGAGCCGAGCGGCGTGCTGTTCGAGATCGCGACGCTCGGGCCGGGCTTCACGACGGACGAGCCGCTCGAGCACCTCGGCGAGCGGCTGTCGCTGCCGCCGGACTTCGAGCATCTGCGCGAGCGCGTCGAGCCGCTGCTCACGCCGCTGCCGAACCCGCGCGCCACGCACGCCTCGCGCTCAGTCGTCCACGCGGATGGCAGACGCGCTCTCCGCCCGGTGAGCGCGAACGCCATGGCGATCCCGACGAGCGGCCACACGAGGTACGACGGCTGGAAGACGCGCCCCAGGAAGACGAGCATGAAGATCGACACCGCGAAGCCCGCCGAAGCGAACCAGAGATCCTGCACGCGTCGCTGGATCCACAGCAGCCACACCGTGATCGGAAGCCACACGACGGCGAGCAGCGGCAGGAAGGGGTACGGATCCGTACGGTGGTCGATCAGGCCCGCCTTCACGAGGAGCCCCGAGAGGCCGTAGCCCACGATCCGGTACGTCTTGCCGCCGTACTCGATCGTGTCCGCCCAGAACGCGCCCGGGTCCCACACGACGAACGGCAGCACGCCGACCGCCACGAGCGCGGCGAACAGCATCGCCGCACGCCACACGTCGCGTCGCGGATGGCGTTGCAGGGCGGCGAGCGCAAGGAACGGCAGCGCGACGAGCGCGAACTGCTTCAGCACCACGGCAGCGGCGAGCGCGGCTGCGGCCCAGAAGAGCCGCCGACGCGCGACGAACGCGAACGCGAGCACCGTGCAGAGAACGCTCGGGGCGTCCGCCGTCCCGAACCACACCGCGCGTACCGCGAGCGGGCTCGCCGCGATGACCGCGCCCAACACGAGCCGCCGGACGAGCGGCCCGGGGAACAACAGCGCGGCCGCGAGCCCGCCGAGCGTCGTCAGGAGCACGAAGAACCGGTAGTCGTCCCAGGGCCGCGGAAGCACCGACCAACCCGCTGCGGTGATCGCCGTCCCCGGGAAGTACGCGAAGTGCCGGAGGGCGACCTGGTGCTCCCGCGTGGCCTCCGTCACGCTGCCGTCGAGCGAGTAGAAACGCTCGAGCCCCGAGTGCGAGTAGTCGTGGCCGTACGGATTCTCGCCGTCCCGAAGGAGGCCGCCCGCGAGCTCGATCTGATACGTCGAGTCGTTCGTGAAGAACCACGGTGCGCTCGATTGCCGCAATCCCGCCTGGAGCACGACCGCCGGCACGACGAGCAGGCAGACGACGACAGCCGTCAGGGCGACGGCCGACCAGCGAGGCCACGAGGGTCGCAGGGGAGCGACGACGGCGGCCAGCGCGACGAGCAGCCCGGCCAGAAGCGCCGGCGCACGCACGGCCTCGGTGTCCCAGGAGCCGTCGGCGCCGCGCACCAGCGCGGCGAAGGGGCCGGTCGCGTGCACCGTTCCGGGCCGGAACGCCCAGGGGTCGGAACCGAGACTCGTCGCCGTCACGAGCACGAGCGCGCCGAGCGCGCCGAGCAGCAGCCAGACGTCCCGCCGTGAGACCACGAGGCCAGCCTGCACTAACGCGCGGCCGGTGCGGGCTCCGATGCGGCTCGCGGCCGCACGGGAGGAGCCGATGCGGGCCTCCGCTCGCGGCCGAGCACCGCCGCGGCGCCGACCCCGAGCGCGGCCCAGAGAACCGGGTCCTCGAAGAACACACCGTAGGAGAGCGAGTGCGTGAACAGGACGGTGAGGACTCCGAGCAGCGCGAGCCCCAGAGCGTCGTCGTCCGCACGCAGACGCCAGAAGAAGAGCGCGGCGCCGACGAGGAACGCGACGTACGCGACGATGCCGGCGATTCCGAGCTCGGCCGCGACGGTGAGCGGCGCCGTGTGCGACGTCCTGAGGCGCTTCGACCGTGCGCCCGAGGTCTCGTCACGGCTCGCCGCGGGCTGCGAGGCGACGCCGACGCCCACGAGCGGGTGATTCTCGTAGACCGCCCACGTGTCCTTGACCAGCGTCCAGCGGCCGCTCAGCAACCGGTCCGGCGAGTGATCCGAGACGAGGGTGACGAACGCGGCGGACCCGAGAACGACCAGCGCGAGCACCGAAGCTGCCATCAACTGACGGACGCGACGGCCGCCGGCCAGCGCGGTGACGAGCACCGTGGCCGCGGCGAGCGACACCATCGCGGACTGCGAGTACGAGAAGTAGAGGCCGATCCACATCACCGCGAGGCACGGAACGCAAACGGCCAGCGACACGCGCCCGAGCAGCAGCGCGACGATGAGGACGGTGAGCGCGACGACGACGTGGCGCGCGTAGATCGACGGGTCGGAGAACAACGACGTCACACGGAAGTAGCTCGTGTAGCTGTTCGCCACGTTGAGCTTCGGCTCGTAGAACAAGAGGTGGTGAGTCCATTCCTCGGCGATGCCGATGACGGCGAAGAGACAGCCGAGGGCGACCGCCTCGATCGCGAGGATGCGCGGCAGCCAGTCCCTGAACGGCGTGTAGGCGATGACCGTGAAGAGCACCGCAAACGGGAGCACGAAGAAGCCGAGCCGGTTCGCTGCGGCGGACGGGTCGCGAGCCCAGAGGAGTGACAGGCTCATCAGCGCGATGAGCAGGGCGGCCGGCGCAGCGAGGAGCGGCGGCACCGCACGCGCGTCTTCCCCCCGCACGAGACGCCAGACGAGCGCGCCTGCCGCGGCCGCGAGCGCCGTGTACAACGGCAGTAAGCGCCCGAGCGCACCCGCCTCGGGAAGGCCGATGAAGAACCGCTTGCTCGTGTTGAAGTCGAACGGGAGGCGGATCGGGGCCAGCGCGACCGTGACGACCGGCACCGCCCAGGCGAAGCGGACGAAGCCTGCGGCGAGAGCCGCGAACGCCGCCGCTCCGAACACGAGCAAGACGCCTCCGGTCGGCGAAGTAAGCCGGTCGAACGCGCTCGGAGCGAACGTGCGGGAGAGCACCGCCTCCGCCAGGCCGATGGCGACCAGACCGCCGGCGACGACCGCGCGCGACCGGCCGAGCAGGCATCCGAGCGCGCCGACCGCCCCGATGACCGCCGCGACGTCGGTGCCCGACACGTGGGGTAACGTACCGCGAAGGGGCGCACGGTCGGCCGGCCCAGGGCTTCGACCGTCCACGTTCGGCGTCCACTGCGCTCACGACTCATGAACAAGCGGAACAAGTGGATTCTCGTCGGCGTGACCGCCCTCGTCCTGCTCGCGCTCGGCGCCGCCGCCGGGCTCTACTACCACGACCAGACGAAGACGAGAACCGTGCGCGGCTCGTCGTCGGTCGAGTTCGTCACGACCCAGGCGCCGGGCAGGAAGAAGCGGTCGCACCGGGTCGTGCTGAAGACGCCCTGGCCGCAGTACGGCTACGACGAGGCCCGCACTCACGTCGCGGCCGACTTTCACCACCGGCCGCCGTTCAGGAGGGTCTGGACGGTCGAGACCGGCTGGCTGGTCGAGTTTCCGCCTGCGATCGGCGACGGCCTGGTCTTCGTCGGGAACCTGAAAGGTCGCTTCCTCGCGATCCACGCCGACACCGGGAAGGTCGCGTGGCGCAAGGAGTTCGGGCGCTGTATCGCCTCGGGCCCGGCTGTCAAAGGCCGCACCGTCGTCGTGGCGCTGACGAACCCGTACCCGTGCCTGGGACACGACAGCCGCACGTCACAGCGCGGCTTCGTCGTCGCCATGGACGCGATCACGGGCCGCCAGCTCTGGCGCCACCCCATGGGCGTGACCGAGTCGTCGCCGCTCGTCGTTCGCGACCTCGTCTACGTCGGGTCCTGGGATCACCACGTGTACGCGCTCGACCTCGACAACGGCAAGACCCGCTGGACGTACGACACCGGCGAGGAGATCGACAGCTCCGCGGCCTACGCGGACGGCATGGTGTACATCGGCGGGAACGACGGGCACGTCTTCGCGTTCAACGCGTGGAACGGCAACCTGATGTGGCGGGCGAGCTCGTTCTCCCGGTTCGGACGTCGCGAGTACTTCTACGCAACGCCGGCCGTTGCTTACGGCCGCGTGTACATCGGCAACACCGACGGGACGCTCTACGCCTTCGGCGCGAAGACAGGCGACCTGCTCTGGGCGCAGCACGCGGGGACGTACGTCTATACCGCGGCGACGGTGTGGCGCCGTCGGGTCTACATCGGCACGTACGACGGCTACTTCAAGGCCTACAACGCGGCGACGGGAGATGAGATCTGGAGCTGGAGCGCACCCGCGAAGGTGCACGCCGCGTCGACGATCATGGCCGGGCTCGTCTACTTCAGCACCGCCTCCACCTTTCCGGGCGCGCACCCTTCGCGCTACATCAAGCGTGGTCCGCGCGGCATCTACGCCCTCAACGCGCTGACGGGGAAGCCCGTCTGGCAGCACCTCGGGATCGGCATGTACGCGCCCGTCGTGGCCGACGATGAGCGGACGTACCTCATCGGGTCGACGCGCGTCTACGCCGTCGAGTCGCGCAACGAGCACAAGCGGCAGCGGGCGACAGCGGCCAAGCAGGCCAAGAAGCACAAGCGCCGGCCCTAGCCGGCATGAACCTGCTGTTGCGAGCATTCTGCGCGGACTGTTGCTGCTCGTCCCGCTGGCAGCTCTTCTGCGCAGGCTCAGCGTGCCCGGGCGCCGCGAGAGGGGGGACGGTCCGCTGCCCGGCTCGCACCGGCCGACCGTGCAGGCTGCATTCAGCTCGGAGAGCTACCGGCCGAACAGCGTCGCGACTCTTCGGTTCTTCGACTCGGCCCGCGGGCTCTCGCTTCGCTTGTACGAGGTCGCCGCGGGCACCGACAAGGTGGGCGACCGGCCGCTCGTGCGAAAGGATGCGATGCGCGGAATGCCCATCGGCGTCGAGCAGCACGTCGCTGCCGTTCATCCCGGATCACGTCTCCGGATACGGATCGGTGACTGGCCGAGCGGGCTCTACTTCGCGTTGTTGCGCTCGCGCGGGGGCCGCGTCGGTTACGCACCGTTCGTGCTGGCGCCGACCCGTCTCGGCGAGCATCGCATTGCCGTCGTCATGCCCACACAGACGTGGCAGGCCTACAACTTTCGGGACGACAACGGCGACGGAAAGCCCGACACGTGGTACGCAGACCCCGACCACCTCACGACGGCGCGGCTGTACCGACCCTTCGAGAACCGCGGCGTCCCGCGGCACTACAAGTTCTACGACGAGCCCTTCCTACGTTGGCTCGTGCACGAGAGAATCCATTTCGACGTCATCTCCGACGCGGAACTGAAGGCGACGAGCGGCGAGACGCTCGCGCGCGCATACCACGTCGTCATCTTCCCGGGCCACCACGAATACGTCACGCAACACGAATTCTCAACGGTCACCCGATACCGGGACCTCGGCGGCGACCTGGTCTTCCTCTCGGCCGACAACTTCTACGCGAAGATCGAGATTCGCGACGGCGTCATGCACCGGGTCGGCTGGTACCGCAACCTCGGCGAGCCGGAGTCGGCGGTTATCGGCGTGCAGTACTACTTCCACGACAACGGCCAGCATCGCGGCCCGTGGACGATTCGTCCGAGCGTCGCCGGCCGCTGGCTTTTCGCGGGGACCGGGCTGAAGCCCGGGGACACGTTTTCCAGCGGCGGGATCGAGGCCGACGACGTCACCGCAGCGTCACCGCCGGGAACCGAGGTCGTTGCGGAGATCGTCGACCTCTTCGGCGACGGACGCAACGCGCAGATGACCTACTACGAGACGCCGAAAGGCGCGAGGGTGTTTGCCGCCGGCGCGTTCGCCCTGACCTGCTCGAACTGGAAGTCGCCCGTGAGCCGGCTCGTGCGGAACCTGATCGGTCACATGATGCGAGACGCCTAGGCCGGCTGGCGCCGCCTCACGACGACGGGGACGACGTGCGCCACGTGGTCCTGCCTGATCACGAGCCGGTAGTGGCCGGCGCGCTTCGGCGCCCGGAGCCGGAGCGTTTTGGAGCTTGCAAAGCCCGAGTCGCGCCCGAGTCGCCAAAAATACGCGCGGGCGTCATCCCGGATGCGCACCGCGAAACGCTGGCGCGGGCGCACTGTCACGTGCTTCGTGAGCACTTGGAGCGGCACGACGACGACGACGGGCCGCGTCGCGTTGGAGAGGTTGCCCGCGGCATCGCGCGCCGTCACGGTCACCCGATACTTGCCGGGACGAGCTTGCACCGGCCAGTCGACCTTCCACTTCAGTCGGGACGACCTGCCGAGCACTACGCGCCTACCGTCGAGGTAGACGGACACGCGCGCCGGTTCGTTCAGCAGGTAGCGCACCTTGAGGCGGCTGCGCGGCTGCAGGATCCGCGGCGCGACGTCGCGCAGCTTGACGACGGGGGGCGTCGTGTCGATGTGGATGCGGTTCGGCATGTCGATGGTGCGGTAACCGAGCTGGATCCGCGCGCGATACGAGCCGTCGGAAGCCGAACCGTCTCCGCCGGACTGCCCGTCCCACGTCGCGACGACCGGCCCCTTCTTCGCCGCCACAGGCCCGACGAGCGTCTGCACTCGATGGCCGTCGGCGTCCACGATCGAGACCGTCAGCCTCCCCGCCTTGCGCAGGCGAAACGCGATGACGGCCGTCTTGTTGTCGCACTCGCACGTCGGCGAGAAGACTTTCGTCACCGAGACCTTCGTCACCGGGCTCGGCTTGAGCTTCAGCCGCTCCGTCTCGACGAAGGCGACCGCGGTGGCCGCGAGCAGCACGAGGACGACAGCCGTCGAGAGTGTGCGCGCCACGACGACTGCGAGTGTAGTGAGGTGGTAGCTAGCGGTTGGTCGCGGGCGCGGGGACGTCGCGCGTGAGCCACTGCCGCACGACCCACACGGCGAGCAACAGCGCCGCTGCCGTGAGCGAGGCGACGATGATGATCGTCGCGTGCGGGACGCCGAGGAGCTTCAGCCCGCTCAGCACGAGCACGAGCGCGAAGGAGAAGCGGAGGGACTTCTCCGGCACCTTGATCGACATCTGGCTGCCGAGCAGGACACCGGGGATCGAGCCGACGAGCAGCCACGCCATCGCGTGCAGGTCGACGTTGCCGTGCACGAGATGCCCGACGCCGGCGACCCACAGCAGCGCCGCGGCATGCGTGATGTCGGTGCCGACGACCTTCGGCGCGGTCAGCGGGAAGACGAGCAGCATCGCGAGGCCGAAGAACGTGCCCGAGCCGACGGACGTCAGGCCGACGACGAAGCCCCCGACCGCGCCGATCGCGACCGCGATCACCTTGTCGCGGTTGGTCAGCAGGAACGGCGCGTCGTCGGCGCGTCCCTTGACGAACGTCTTCGCCGCGAACCCGAGGCCGCCGAGGATCAGCGCGGCACCGACGATCTTCTGCATCGTGGAGTTCGTCCCCTCGCCGAAGCCGCTCGCGATCTGCACGCCGACGAGCGACAGCGGCGCCGATCCGAGGAGCATCCAGAGCGCGAGATGCCCGTGCACGGTGCCCAGCATCCGGTGGCGCGCGGCGCCGAACGACTTGAAGATCGCGCCGTGGAGGATGTCCGTGCCGACGGCGACCTTCGCGTCGAAGCCGAAGAGGAGGATGAGGATCGGCGTCATGAGGCTGCCGCCCCCCATGCCCGTCATCCCGACGAGGATCCCGACGAGCGCGCCCGCGAGGACGAACTGCCAGGTCACGAGACGCGAGCGCCAGGCACGGGGCAGGAGACGAACGGCCTGCCGCTGAGCCTGCAGCCGAGCTTGTACGCCTCGCAGCCGGTGCAGAAGCCTGTGACCGCGGCGAGGAGCGCGAGCGCGGCGACGAGGAGGGCGAGCGCCGTGCCGGCGACTTCCCAGCCGAGCGCGTACGCGAGCGCCGACGCGGAGAGCACGACCGCGCCGACGATGTTGGCGGCACGCGGCGGCCGGCTGTCTTCGAGCGGCCCTTCACCGAGGCGCGGCTGCACGAGCTCGAAGTACGCGAGGCACGGGAGGCAGAAGCGCCGCCCGAACACGAGCCCGACGACAAGCTGCAGCCCGAGCAACCCCGCGAGCCAACCCCAGCCGAGCAGCGCGGCGACGAGCGCGAGCGCGCCGATCACCGCCTGGTTGAAGCGCGGCGCGCGCGAGTCGATCACGTCGGTGTCGCGGTACGGTTCCGCGAGGCGTTGCGTCATCCGCCCCGGTATGCCTGGATCAGGACCTCCGCAACCTCGGGCCGCGAGAACTCGACCGGCGGCAACTCGCCCGCGGCGAGCATCTCCCGCACCTTCGTCCCGCTGAGGAACACATGGTCGGACGGATGGTGAGGGCACGTCTTCGCGCTCGCCATCGAGCCGCATTGCGTGCACCAGAACGAGTGCTCGAAGAACATCGGCTCGATGTCGAGCTCGTGCGCGTCGAACTCGTCGAAGATCAGCTGCGCGTCGTACGAGCCGTAGAAGTCGCCGACGCCGGCGTGGTCGCGGCCGACGATGAAGTGCGAGCAGCCGTAGTTCTTGCGGCAGATCGCGTGCCACACAGCCTCGCGCGGGCCCGCGTACCGCATCGCCGCCGGGAATGCCGCGACGAGCACCCGTTCGTGCGGGTAGTAGTTGTTGACCAGCACGCTGTAGCACTCGACGCGCGTCGCGGCGGGCACGTCGTCCGACTTCGTGTCGCCGACGAGCGGATGGATCAAGAGGCCGTCCACGGTCTCGAGCGCAACCTTCGTCAGGTACTCGTGCGCCCTGTGTATTGGATTGCGAGTTTGGAATCCAACGACGCGCTTCCAGCCCCGCTTCGCGAATGCGAACCGCGTGTCGGCGGGATCGAAGGCGAGCTCCGGGAACGCGGGCTCGGGGCGCTGGAAGACGGTGACCTTGCCGGCGAGGTACTTCGGCTTCTGCCCGAACAAGCGCGCGACGCCGGGATGCACGTCGTCGGTCGTGCGGAAGCACCGCTCCGCCTCGACGTTCTTGTCGTAGTCGTAGACCTCGTGCACCTCGAGCGTCGCGAGGACCTTGCCCGTCCAGTCTGCGAGCGCCACCGCGTCACCGCTCGGCGCGTCGTCCACCGCCAGGCAGACGGGCAGCGCCCACGGCAGGCCGTTCGCGAGGTGCATGTCCTCGACCACGGACGCGTAGTCCTCGCTTCCCATGAAGCCCTCGAGCGGGGAGAGCGCGCCGCAGGCGATCATGTCCAGGTCCGAGAGCTCGCGCGAGGCGAGCTCGACCTTCTCGAGCGAATCGACGCCGTCCGGGCGGTAGCCGCTGCGATCGACGAGCGTGCCGCCGTGCGGCTTGATCAGGTGTTGGGCGGCGACCGCGACGTTCGTCATGCGGCCACCTCGGTGCCGACGAGACCGAGCTCCTCGAGTCGCGTCACGATGAGGCGCGCGCTCTCCTCGGGGTCGTGCTGCTCCGTGTCGATCACGATCTCCGCGTCGTCCGGAACCTCGTACGGATCGTCGACGCCCGTGAAGCCCTTGATCTCGCCGGCGAACGCCTTCGCGTAGAGGCCCTTGACGTCGCGGCGCGCGCACTCCTCGACCGACGCCTTGACGAAGACCTCGACGAACGGTCCGAACTCCTGGACGAGCTCGCGGGCATGACGGCGCGTCTCGTCGTACGGCGAGATCGCCGCGGCGATCACGGCGGCGCCGTGCCGCGTCAGCCGCGCCGCGACCCAGCCGATGCGCTCGATGTTCGTGTCGCGGTCCTCCTTCGAGAAGCCGAGGCCCTTCGAAAGATGCGTGCGCACGGTGTCGCCGTCGAGGTACTCGACGATGTGGCCGCGGCGGTCGAGCTCGGGGCCGACGAGGTGCGCGATCGTTGTCTTGCCGGCGCCGCTCAGGCCCGTGAACCACAACGTAAAACCACCGCCGCGGACGACGTCGGACTCGGGATGCTCGTGCGCATAGATCAAATCAGCAGGGTTGTGGTCGGTCATGCAACTCCTTGTGGTGTGTCGACGTGGATGCCGCACTCGAGCTTGTCGGAGCCGGCCCAGCGGCCCGCGCGCTCCTCCTCGTCGGGTGCGGTCGGACGCGTGCACGGGATGCAGCCGATCGAGCGGTAGCCGACGTCGTGCAGCGGGTTGTACGGGATCTCGTTGACGGTGACGTACGCCCAGACGCGCTTCTCGTCCCAGTCCGCGAGCGGGTGGAGCTTCCACACGCCGTAGCGCTCCGACCACTGGACCTTCGCGGTCTCGGCACGGCTCGGCGACTGGTCGCGGCGGATGCCGGAGATCCACGCGCTGTACGGCTCGAGAGCTTCGAAGAGCGGCTCGACCTTGCGGATGTGACAGCAGCGGTCGGGGTCGCGCTCCCACAGGTTCGGGCCCTCCTGCTTGTGCTGCTCCGCGACGGTGATCACGTGCGGCGTGATCAGCTCGAGGCCGTAGCGCTCGACGAGTGCATCCCGCGTCTGGTACGTCTCGCGGAAGAAGAGCTGCGTGTCGAGCTCGACGATCGGAATCTCGAGGCCGAGCTCGCTGACCATGTGCACGAGGACGCTCGACTGCTTCTGCCACGAGCACGTGAGGCAGAGCTTGTCGCCGAACTCCTGGTACGCCCAGCGGAGGACGTCCTCCGCCTGCATCGCCTCGACGTCAGGTAGTTGCAGGCTGGGCGTCGCCAAGCAGGATCTCCTTGAGGGTGTCGCCGCGCAGGCCGAGGCGAAGCGTCTCGAGCGGGATCACCTCGTCGGGCGGAATGTTGCCGAGGTTCACGTTCGGGCCGAAGTTCTTCACGAACCACGCCTGCGATGACTTCGTCGGCGCCTCGAAGATGAGGTCGTTGGTCGAGATCTCGTGCGCGATCTCCTCGAGCAGGCCCGTCCGCATGTCGCCGTCCTTGCGGAAGATGCCGGCCGTGCCACCCTCGCGCGCTTCGGTGATCACCTTGACGGCGCCGGCGTCGAGCTCCTCCTTGATCCACTGCACCCATTGATAGGGAGCGAAGACGACGTCGGGGTCCTTCGATCCGACCTCGGAGAGGACGCTGAAGTCGCGCGCGAAGTCCTCGATCAGCTCGAGCTTTCGCTCGCGGGGGATGTCGAGCGAGCCGTCGGAGATCTCGACGTGCGAGAAGCGGTGCTCCGTCAGCCAGCTCTTGAACTCGTCGATGCGGTCGCGCGCGTAGACGACCTCGAAGAGCGTGCCGCCGCAGACGATCGGGGTCTCGAAGTAGCGGTAGAGCGCGATCTTCTTCTCGAGGTTGTTCGTGACGTAGCTCGTGCCCCAGCCGAGCTTCACGATGTCGACGAACTGGCCGGCGGTATCGAAGAGCCCTTCGACGTCGCGCATGTTCAGGCCCTTGTCGATGACGTGCGTCAGGCCTTCTGTGCGCGGCTTGCCGCCGCGTTGCGGGAGATTCAGGAATCCGTCGTTAAAGCCGGGCAAAGATGTCCTCCAGTTTCTTCTGTGCGGCGGCCTGCACGTCGTGATAGAGGCTGTTGCCGTGCGCGTCGATGCCGACGGTGAGCGGGCCGAAGTCCTTCACGCGGAACTTCCAGAGGCACTCCGGCATCAGCTCCTCCCAGGCGACCTCCTCGATCTCCTCGATCTGCGTCGTCTCGAGCGCGGCCGCGCCGCCAACGATCGCGAAGTAGACCATCCCGTGCTTGCGCATCGGCTCGATCGCGTCGTCGGGGAAGCCGCCCTTGCCGCAGATCGCGCGCACGCCGTACTGCGCACCGAGCGGCTCGGTGAAGCGCACCATGCGCGCGCTCGTCGTCGTGCCGATGCAGACCTTCTCGTACTTCGCTTTGCCGTCTGGACCCGGGGCGATCTTGCGCACGCCGGGGGCCGTGTGGAGAAGGAACGCGCCGCGGAGATCCATCGGCGGCACCACGCCCTGGTCGAAGATGCGGATCTGCGTCCGGTCGCGGATGCCGATGATGTGACCCTGCACGGTCACCTCGTCGCCCGCGTGGAGCTTGAGGATCTCCTGCGGATCCGTGATCGGGAACGTCACCTCGTGCACGGCCATTAAGGACGGTCCCTGCGGTGTCAGACGCCGGATCTGTCAAGCGTGCGCCGGTGCCGAAAGCGTGACGAATCATCCTCAGAACTCCCTGTCGTAGTCGACCGTGCCGTCTGCGGACACGTGGGCGGAGGCGCGGCGCGCGGCCCAGCATTGGTAGTTCACCGCGACGGGATTCAGCGTCATGTGCGTGTCGGCATGCTCGATGTGGCACTGCAGCACGGTCACGTCGCCGCCGAGGCCCATCGGCCCGATGCCCGTCTCGTTCAAGAGCTCGAAGAGCTCGTCCTCGAGCTCCGCGACGATCGGATCTGCGTTCCGCGTGCCGACCGGCCGAGCGATCGCCTCCTTCGCGAGGTACATCGCGTAGTCGGCGGAGCCGCCGATGCCCACGCCGACGATCCCCGGCGGGCACGGCTTGCCGCCGGCGCCGACGATCGACTCGAGCACGAACTGCTTGATCCCCTTCACTCCGTCGGCAGGGACGCACATCTTCAGGAAGCTCATGTTCTCGGAGCCCGAGCCTTTCGGCACACACTTCACGTCGAGCCCGTCCCAGTCCTCGATGAACTCCCAGTGCACGATCGGCAGGCGATAGCCGATGTTCGGGCCCGTGTTCTCGCGCGTGATCGTGTGCACTGCATTCGAGCGCAACGGATGCTCGAGCGTCGCGCGCGCGGTACCGGCCTTCAGCGACTCGTAGATGCGCGCGGGATGCAACGGAAAGTGCTCGCCGACGCGGCACGAGTAGAAGGCGATGCCGGTGTCCTGGCAAACGAGGTTGTTCTGCGCGTCCGCGATGTTGACGTTACGGTGGATCGTCTCGAGGACGCGCTTGCCGGGCACGGACGTCTCCTTCGAACGAGCAGCGTCAAGCGCGTCGCGCAGGTCCTGCGGGATGTCCTTCAACGCCCAGACGTAAAGGTGCGCCGCCGCGTCCTCGACGGTGCCCGCGAGATCCGTTTCGATCGATGTCATGCAGCCTTCGCTTTCTCAGCCGCGGCACGTCCGGCACGACGGCCGAACACGCAGCACTCGAGGAGTGAGTTGCCCATCATCCGATTGCGCCCGTGAGTGCCGCCGGCGATCTCGCCGCAAGCGTACAGCCCCTCGAGCGTCGTCTCGGCGTCCTCGTCGATGACGAGCCCGCCGTTCTGGTAGTGGAGCACGGGGTACGTGAGGATCGGCTCGCGCAGCGGGTCGATCCCGCCGCCGCGGTAGCGCCGCAGCATGTACGGCAGCGAGATCTCGGCGTCGTGCTCTGCAATGCGCGTCGTGTCGAGGTACACCGCCGGCCTCCCGTCGGGCGTCTCCACACCGCGACCCTCCGCGACCTCGTCGAAGATCGCCTGCGAGACGGTGTCGCGCGGCGCGAGCGAGTCGGTGAACTCCGCGCGCTCGGCGTTCAGCAGCACGGCGCCGTACGCGCGCGTGGTCTCCGGGATCGAGTAGCCCTGCATGTTCGGCGGCCACGCACCGCCGTTCGGGTGGTACTGCAGCGCGTCGAGGTCGCGCGCCGTCGGCGCCGAGCTCGAGCGCGATCTGCGTCACCTCGCCCGTCGCGCCGGGATGGTTCGTGGACAGCTCGCCGCGCTCCTCCGCCTCCTTGAAGCAGCGGCCGCCGGCTGCGAGGACGACGGTGCCGGCGTCGACGACGTGCTCGCCGCAAACTGCACGCCAGCCGTGCTCGCGCCGCTCGAGCGAGCGGAGCGGGCTCTTCGCGAGCGCCGTAGCGGTGCTCGCCTCGAACGCCTCGCGCAGCGCCTTCGTGATCGCGTGGCCCGTGCGGTCGCCGACCTGGAGCAGGCGCTTCCGCGAAGCGCCGCCGCACCGCGCGAGACGGTAGCCCCCGTTTTCGCGGGTGAACTCGACGCCGAGCTCCTCGAGCCAGTGGATCGCGGTCGGCGCCTCCGACGTGAGCACCGTCACGAGGCTCCGGTCGGCGGTCTCGTGGCTCGACTTCCAGACGTCTTCCGCGTGGAGCTCGGGCGAATCGTCCTCGCTGAACGCCGCCTGGATCCCGCCCTGCGCCTTCGCGGAGTTGCACGACTGGAGCGATCCTTTCGCCGCGAGCGCCACGCGCGCGCCGGCACGCGCGGCGGACACAGCGGCCGCCAGGCCGGAGGCGCCGCTGCCGATCACGAGCACGTCGAAGGACGGGAGCGCGGCCACGCCACGCCATGCTACCTAATTCAACCGATAAGGATCAGTTATCCGTGGGTCGCCACACGCGGCGGACGCCCACGTTGCGGCGGCTCGCGCTCGCCGGCCTCGAGCGACGGTAGCCACTCGAGGCTGCGCGGCAGGTACCAGTTCCAGTCGCCGAGCAGTTTCATCGCCGCCGGGAGCAGCACCGCGCGAACGATCGTCGCATCGAGGAACACGGCGACGGCGAGCCCGAGGCCGAGCTGCTTGACCGGCAGGAGCCGGATCGTCGCGAAGAGCGCGAAGACGCCGACCATCACGAGAGCCGCGCTCGTGATCGTGCCCGCCGTCTTCGAGATCGCGTGTGCGACGGCGTCCTCCGTCGACTCGCCTGCATCGACGCGCTCCTTGACCCGGCTGAGGATGAACACGTGGTAGTCCATCGACAGCCCGAAGAGGATCACGAAGAGGAAGAGCGGCAGCCACGACGTGATCGCGCCGTTCGACGTGAAGCCGAGCAAGCCCTGCGCCCACGTGTGCTGGAAGATCGCGACGAGAACCCCGTACGACGCCCACACGGAGAGCAGGTTCAGCAGCACGGTCTTGATCGGGATGACGATCGAGCGGAACGCGAGCAGCATCAGCAGGAACGCGAGCCCGAGCACGAACGCGAAGACGATCGGCATCCGGTCCTTCATCCGCTGGTTGAAGTCATGGGATCCCGCGGTCACGCCCGTGACGGCCCAGGCTGCGTCGGGGAGCCTGTCGGCGATCGGCGGGATCACGTCGTTCCGCAGAGTCGCCAGCGCGTGGTTCGACGTTTTGTCGTCGCCCTTGCCGGCGATCGAGAACTCGACTCGCGCCACCGTCTTGTCGGGATTCACGAACACGTGGAACGGCGGGAAGAACTCGTGCGTGGCGACCGCGCGGCTGCGGAACGCGGCGTACGCCTTCCGGAACTGCGGCGTTCTGACGTTGTCGCCGCGCACGACGAGGACGACGGGCGTCTGCGATCCGGGGAAGGCGTGCTGCACGTCCTCGTACGCCTTCACGATCGGCAGGTCGCGCGGAAAGTCGGTGAAGCTCGGCAGCTTCGTATGGAGCTGCAGCGCGGGCAGCGCGAGCGCGATCAGCAGTCCGGTCGAGAGCACGACGGAGATCACCGGCCGGCGCAGCACGGCCCGCACGATTGCCGTCCAGAACCGATCCTGGCCGCGGCGCCTGTGCAGGTAGGGCACCTTGCCGGAGTTCACGTGGTCGCCGAGCTTGTGGAGCAGCGCCGGGAGCACGCTGAGCGAGCCGATCAGCGCGCAGAGGACGACGATCATCGTGCCGGCGCCCATCGTCGAGAAGATCGCGTTCCCGGCGAACAGCATTCCGGCCATCGCGATCAGCACGGTCGCGCCGGAGATCAGGACTGCCTGTCCCGACGTCGACGACGTCCGCAGGAGCGCTTCATGCGGCGACTTGCCCGACCGGCGCTCCTCCCGCTCCCGCTGGAGGTAGAAGAGCGAGTAGTCGACGCCCACGGCCATCCCGACCATGAGGATCACGGACTCCGTCGCGTCGAACGAGTGGACGAGGTTGCTCACGAACGCGTTCAGGCCCATGGCGGCGAGCACTGCCGAGAACGCGAGCAGGACGGGCAGACCGGCTGCGACGAGCGACCCGAACGCGACGAGGAGGATGAGCAGCGTCAGCGGCAGCGACGTGTACTCCGCGCGCGCCATGTCCTGGCTGAACGCCTTGTTCATGGCGTAGTCGGAGCTCGCGCGCCCGAACTCCTCGATCGTGACCTTCGGGTTCTGCTTCTTGACGCGGTCGATCGCCTTCAGCACCGGCGCGACCTTCCCGTGCGCGTCGTCCGCCTTACCCTTGATGTCGAACTGGACGAGCACCGAGTGGTGGTCCTTCGAGATGAGCCCGGCATTGGGATTGCCGATCGGCGAGACGACGTTCGCGACGTTCGGCTGCTCGCTGAGGGCCTCGACGACGTGCGCGACGGCGACCGTCGGCAGCAGCTGCTCGTAGATCATCTTCTTCGACTGGATGAGCACGCTCTCGGTCGCGGGGACGTCGAAGCCCGCCTGCTGGAGCATCTGCTCCGCCTTCGCCGCCTGACCCGATGCGTACTCGTCGGACCTGAGCTCGACGGTGCCGGCCCTCGCGCCGAGGATGACGCAGACGATGGCGAACGCGAACCAGCCGAACGTCGCCGTCTTCCAGTGAGCGGCTGACCAAGCGCCGGCCCGCCCGGCGAGGTTCGTCCGTCCCGCCATGTGTCGATTGTCAGCCGGGACGCGCTCCGGCTACATCAGGTGAATCACTGATTGCGCATCGCTAGAAGACCGACGTGAGCAGTGCGAGCACGTCGCCGGCCGCCGCCGGGCGCGGATTGGCCTGCGCACCCGCACGGCCGGCAGCCGTGGCGGCGAGCTCCGGCAGGTCCTGCTCGGGCACGCCGAGCGCCGACAGCGTCGTGAAGCCGGCGAGTTCGCGCGAGCTCCTGCGCACGCTCGGCCGCGCGCGCGCCGAGCAACTCGCTCGGCACGAACTCCTCGTTGAACCGCAGGCGCGGGCGGCAGGCAGATCGCGTTCAGCGCGCCGTGCGGCAACCCGTAGCGACCGCCGATCGCCTGCGCCATCGCGTGCGCGAGCGCGAGCCCGGAACGTGCGAGCGCCTCTCCGGCCTTGGCGGCGCCACTCGAGCAGCGCCTCGCGTGCAACACGATCGGAGCCGTCCTCGAGCACGCGCGGAAGGGCGTCGGAGATGAGGCGCGCCGCTTCGAGCGCGAGCGGATCCGCCGCGACGTCGCGTCCCCTCACGTACAGGGCCTCGCACGCGTGCGCGAGCCCGTTCAGCGCCGTGCCGCCGGACACGCTCCGCGGCATGCCGAGCGTGAGCTCGACGTCGTAGACGATCGCTTCGTTGTGCGCGCCGCCGCCTCCGCCTCGCATGCGCCGGTCCGCGTCGCGGACGCCGTAGTACCGCGTCCATTCCGAGCCGGAGTACGTCGTCGGGACGGAGACGAGCGGGCATCCCGTCTCGGCGGAGACGCGCTTGCCCGTGTCGATCGTCGAACCGCCGCCGAGCGCGAGCACGACCTGCGCGTCGCCGACGTCGATCTCGCGTTCAGTCGGAAGCTCGCTCCAGCGGCCGACGACTTCGACGGGAGCGTCCCAGCGTTCGGTCGCGAGCAGGAACGCGCGCCGGCCGCCGACCACCTCGGGCAGCGCATCGAGCCCCCAGCGAACGATCAAGTGAGCCGCTCCCTGGCGAGATCGAGAAACGCCTGCGCCGCGCGCGTGAGCGACCGGCCCGGGGAGCGCGCGAGGAAGATGTCGCGCGCAGGCTCGAGCCCCTCGACGCGTGCCTCGGCGAGCGTCCCCGAAGCGAGCGCAGCCTCGATCGCGGAGCGCGAGATGAACGTCACGCCGTACCCCGCCTCGACGGCCGTGCGGACCGACTCCTGCAACCCCAGCTCGAGCCGCGTGTCGAAATCGCGCGTTCGCACGCCCGCGCTCCGAAGCGCGTCCTCGATCGCCTCGCGCACTCCGGCGCCGTCCTGCATGAAGATCAGGCTCTCGCCGCGCAGGTCGTCGAGCGAGATCGTCTCCCCCGCGAACCGGTGATCCGGCGGGCACGCAAGGACGACCTGGTCGCGGAAGAGCGGCTCGAAGACGACCGATCGGTGGCGCCGTGCGAAGCCGACGATCCCGAGCTCGAGCGCGCGGTCGGCGACGAGCTCGACGATGCGATGCGTGTCCGCAACCGTCAGCGCGACACTCAGCTCCGGATTCGTGCGCGCAAGCTCACCGAGGATGACCGGGACAACGGATCCGCCGGGGCCGGTCGATGCTCCGAGCTCGAGCCGGCCCGCGATCCGCTCGCCCTCGGCGAGCTCGTCGTAGAGTTGCTGCTCGGCTGCGAGGACGCGCTGCGCGTTGCGGTAGAGGCGCTGGCCCGCCTCGGTCGGCTCGACGCGGCGCCCGGAGCGGTCGACGAGCTGCACCCCGAGGCGCTTCTCGAGCGCCTGGATCTGAAGGCTGACGGCCGGTTGCGTGACGCCGAGCCGCTCGGCCGCCTGGGAGAAGCTCTTCTTCTCGACCACAGCGACGAAGGCCGCCAGCTGCCGCGTGTCCATAAGGAATGATTATGGCAGCGACTGCTGGAGCCGCGCGACCGCGAGCACCGCGAGCACCGTCAAGACCACGTCGCTGGCAACGCACCACATGCACACGGCGTCGATCACCACGAATTGCACGACGAGGAGGTAGGCCGCGTACGCGAAACCCCCGAGCGCGATCGCCGCGCCGGCGGCGAGCGCAATCTGCTCGCGACGCAGCGCCGTCGTGAAGATGGCGAGATACGCGAGCAGGCCGAACAACGCCGTGGGGATCCCTGCGAGGCTCGCGTACTTCGAGCGCTCGACCGTCGCGCAGCCGCCGGTCGGGCAGATCGGGCTCGTGTGCGAGAGCTTGACCGCCGTCAGGTACGACGCGATGCCCGCGCCGAGCAGCGCGAGCGCGCCGATCGCGATGCGAAGCCTCACTCCTCGAGCGCTGCTTCGATCGCGCCGCGAACCGTCTGCGCGTCGTTCGACTGCAGCAGCGTGAGCACGCCGTCCGTCGGGCCGACCGCAAAGCTCGGAGTGCCTGTGACTCCCGCGGTCGCCGCCGACCGCTGGGCCTCGTCGCGTGCGGACGCGATGCTCCCGGCCGAACGCCCGGCGAGCATCGCCTCGCCGTCCAAGCCGGGCACCGCCTTGCCGACGCCGCGCAAGAGCTCTTCCGAGACCCAACCGGAGTTCTCCGTGCCCTGGTTCGCGTACAACAGCTGGACGACGTGCCAGAGACGGTTCTGCTTGCCCGCCGACAGCGCCGTTTCGAGCGCCGTGACCGAGTCCGGCCCGACGAACGACAGGCCGTTGAAGATCACGCGAACGTTGCCGCTGCGCACGTAGTCGCGGACGATCGACGGAAAGTCGCCGGTTGCGACGCGGGCGCAGTACGGACACTGCAGGTCCGCGTACTCGACGAGCGTCACGGGCGCGTCTCGATTGCCGAGCATCGCTCCCTCCTGCGGGATCCCGGCCAGAAGGCCGTTCACCGCCGCCGCTCCAGTGACCGTCACACCGGACGTGACCGACTCGGCAGCGGGCTGCGACGAATCGCGCGTCAGGAGAACGGTTCCGCCGATCAGCGCCGCGGCCAGCATCGCAGCACCGCTGAAGGCGAGGATGTACATCGTCTTTCTGCTCATGGTCTCAACCTGCCTCGTGACCGGCAGATCGCGCATCCGTGGAACTCCGCAGGCGCATTAGCATCGGGCCGTGGAGTCGCCGACGCGGCCGTCGCAGTCCTTCGTCGCGCGCTTCGAGGCGCTGGCGGGGTCGTCGACGAAGCGGCGCGTCGACGTCGAGCTGCGGATCCTCGACATCGCATTCGCGCTCCTCTTCGGCATCGTCGCCGTGCCGCTCGGGCTCGTCATCGCGGCCGTCGTCGCCGCGACGTGCGGGCTCCCCGTGCTCTACCGGGGCGAACGCGTCGGCCGCGGCGGCCGCATGTTCACGATCAACAAGTTCCGCACGCTCAAGCGCGACGCCGAGACACGGCTCGGCCCCTACCTCGGCGAGGAGCTCGTCGGCCGCACGGAGCTCGAGTACACGAAGGTCGGCCGCTGGTTGAAGGCGACGCAGCTCGACGAGCTGCCGCAGCTGTGGAACGTCCTGCGCGGTGACATGTCGTTCGTCGGTCCGCGCCCGATCCGCCCGCGATTCTTCGAAGCGCTCGCGCGCGAGCTGCCCGGGTACTGGCAGCGGCTCGTCGTGCGGCCGGGGCTGACGGGGTTCGCGCAGGTCCGGCGCGGCTACGAGACGTCGATGGCGGAGAAGCTCGCCCACGACGTCGAGTGGATCGCCGACCGTTCGGTGCGGCTGTACGTGCGGACGCTCTTCGCGACTGCCTGGCGCGTCCTTCGGCAATCGCTACACATCTAGGCGCGAGTCCTCGAGGTCGAGGTCCCGCTGGAGGCGATGCATGACCTCCTCCGCGATGCGTCCCTCGTTGCGTAGCGCGACGATCGCGCTTCGCTCCGCATCGAGCAGCTCGCGCCGGGCGCGCTGGTACTGCTGCGAGCGCTCCTCGATGCCGCCGTCGTCGCCGTCGTCGAAGCGCGCGCTGAAGCGGCGCTGCCGGAACTGGTATCCGGCGCGCAGCCGTTCGGCCGTGTCGGTGCGGACCGTGCCGTCCGCGATCAACTCGTCGAGGCGCGCGATCGCCGCATCGGCGGCGTGGATGCGCGCCTTCGCCTCCTCCTTGACGTTGAGCCCGTCGTCCTCGAGGCCGAGCGCGCGGATCACGAGCGGCATCGAGAGACCCTGGAGGACGAGCGTCGCGAACACGACGCAGAAGGCAAGGAAGACGATCAGGTCGCGCCCGGCGAACGCGCTGCCGGCATCGGTCGTGAGCGGGATCGCCAGCGCAGCGGCGAGCGTGACGGCGCCGCGCATCCCCGTCCAGCAGACGAAGGCGGGCTGCTGCCAGGGTGGGTAAGGATCGCGCCTCCGGATGCTCCGGAACAGGAGCCGCGGCAGGTACGTCAGCGGGATGACCCACACGATGCGCGTCAAGATGACGACGCCCGACACCGCGACGGCGTAGCCGATGAGCTGCGACGGCGAGTAGCCCGAGAGGCGGTCGAGGATCGGCTGCAGCTGCAGCCCGACGAGCCCGAACAAGAGCGCGTTCATGAGGAACGTGAAGATCGACCAGAACGCGCGCCCCTGAAGCCGCGTCTCGACCGTCGTGAGCTCCGGCGTGTGCCAGCCCATGTAGACGCCGGCGGTGACGACGGCGAGGACCCCCGAGGCGCCGAGCGCGGACGCCGGCAGGAACGCGAAGTAGCCGGTGAGGAACGCGATCATGACCTCGAGGGGCGGATTGTCGATCCGGCGGCGAAGCAGCCGAATCGCGTGGCCGATCACGAGCCCGATCGCCACGCCGCCGAGCACCGTCCAGACGAAGAGCAGGCTCGCATGCAGGAGCGAGAACGTGCCGGTGACGACCGCCGCGACGGTGAACTTGAACAGCACGAGCGCCGTGCCGTCGTTGACGAGGCTCTCGCCCTCGATGATCGCGAGCGGTCTCCGCGGCGCTCCGAGGCGGCGGCCGATCTCCGTCGCGGCCAGCGGATCCGTCGGCGAGACGATCGCGCCGAGCACGAGCGACGCCGGCCACGAGAGCCCGATCCCGTAATGCGCGACAGCACCGACCGAGATCGTCGTGGCGGCGACCAGGCCGATCGCGAGCAGCGAGATCGGGCGTAGGTTCTGCCGCAGCTCGCGCAGTCCCGTGTTGTACGCGGCCGAGTAGAGGAGCGGCGGGAGGATGCCCACGAGCACGACGTCGGGCGGCAGCGTGATGTGCGGCGCCCCCGGTCCGAACCCGAGCACGAGGCCGCCGAGCACGAGCAGGATCGGATACGGGATCCGCAGCGGCTCGGCGAGCAGGAGCAGCGCCGCAGCAGACACGAGCAGCACCAGGAGCTGAAGCTCTTCGTGGGTACCGAACTCCGCGAGCGGCACGTGAGTAAGGTAATCCGGCATGTGCGGGATCTGCGGGACAGCCTCGACAGGCCGTGCAGTTGATCCCGACCGGCTCGCTGCGATGAGCGCGACGCTCGTGCACCGCGGGCCGGACTCCGACGGCATGCACGTCGACGGCCCCGTCGGCCTCGCCGCACGGCGGCTCTCGATCATCGACCTCGAAACGGGCGACCAGCCGATCGCGAACGAGGACGGCAGCGTCGTCGTCGTGCAGAACGGGGAGATCTACAACTACGACGAGCTCACGCGGGAGCTCGTACGCGCGGGGCACCGCTTCCGAACGCACGGCGACACCGAGGTGCTCGTCCACGCATACGAGGAGTGGGGCACGGGCTTCGCCGAGCGTCTGCGCGGGATGTTCGCCGTCGCGATCTGGGACGCGCGCGTGCGACGGCTCGTGCTCGCCCGCGACCGCTACGGCATCAAGCCGCTGTACTACCGCGTCGACGGCGACTCGATCGACTTCGCGTCCGAGTTGCGTGCACTCCCGCGCGGGGAGATCGACCTCGACGCGCTCGAAGGGTTCCTCGCGTTCAACTGCGTGCCGGCGCCGTACTCGATCTTCCGCGACACCCGGAAGCTGCCGCCGGGGCACGTCCTCACCTGGAACGGCACGCTCGAGCTGCAGCGCTACGCACGGCCGGCGCCCGCGCTCGAGACCCGCGAGGACGACGAGGCGGAGCTGATCGAGGAACTGCGCGCGCGCCTGCGCGACTCCGTGCGCGCGCACCTCGTGAGCGACGTGCCGGTCGGCGTGCTCCTGTCGGGCGGCGTCGACTCGTGCACGCTCGCCGCGCTCGCTGCGGAGGAGACGAGCGAGCCGCTGAGGACGTTCTCGATCGGATTCGAAGAGCGGTCGTACGACGAGCTGGCAGACGCGCGGCTCGTCGCGGAGCGCTACGGCACCGTCCACCGGGAGCTCGTGCTCCGTCCCGACGCCGCGCTGCTGCTGCCCGAGCTCGCGGCTGCGTTCGACGAGCCGTTCGCCGATTCGTCCGCACTGCCGACGTACCTCGTGTCGCGCCTTGCGGCCGAGGACGTCAAGGTCGCGCTGTCGGGCGAGGGCGGCGACGAGCTCTTCGGCGGCTACTACACGTACCCGGCATCGCTGCTCGCGGAGCGATTCGGACGGCCGGCGGCGCTGATCCGCCCGCTCGTCGAGCGGATGCCGACATCGACGCGCAAGGCGAGCCTCGACTACCGCGCGAAGCGGTTCGTCCGCGCGGCGAAGCTGCCGGCCCTCGAGCGGCACCACGGCTGGAAGGAGATCTTCTCAGCCGACGTGCGCGCCGAGCTGACGGGGCGGCGGTCTGCGTTCGACCCCGTCGATCTGCTGCGTGCGCGCTTCGCCGAAACCGAGGGCGCCGACCTGCTCGTCCGGCTCCAGGACGTCGACATCGGCACGTACCTCGTCGACGACCTGCTCGTGAAGACAGACCGCGCGTCGATGGCGAACTCGCTCGAGGCGCGCGTCCCGTTCCTCGACACCGTCGTGAGCGGCTTCGCGCTCGCGCTGCCGGCTCGGCACAAGGTTCGGGGCCTGTCGAAGAAGCGGCTGCTGCGGAAGGCCGCCGCGCCGCTGCTGCCGGAGCGGATCGTGAACGGAAAGAAACGCGGCTTTTCCATTCCCGCTGCGGCGTGGCTGCGCGGCGAGCTCGTGCCGTTCGCGCGCGAGACGCTCGCGGCCGACGTGCTCCGGCGCCAGGGCTTCTTCCAGCCCGAGCCCGTGCACCGGATCCTCGACGAGCACGTCACAGGTGCACAGGACTGGAGTCGCAACATCTGGGGCCTGCTCGCGTTCACGCTCTGGTACGAGCGCCACGTCGAGCGCGCACCCGCTCCGCCGAGTGACACCGTGTCACGAGGCGTGCTCGCTTGAAGGTCTGGATCGACATGACGGCGAGCGCGCACGTGCTCGTGTTCCGGCCGCTGATCCAGATCATGCGCGGGCGCAGCGACGAGGTGCAGATCACCGCGCGTGACTACGCGCAGACGCTCCAGCTACTGAAGCTGCACGGGCTCGAGGCGGACGCGGTGATCGGACGCCATGGCGGCCGCTCGCGTACGGGCAAGGCTCGCGCGATGTGGTCGCGCCTCCGCTCGCTGCGCACCTGGGCGCGCGGACGGGACTTCGACGTCGCGCTCGCGCACGGGTCGCACGAGCTGACGATGTCCGCGCGCCGCCTCGACATCCCGAGCGCGACGACGTTCGACTACGAGTGGGCGTGGCTGCAGCACCAGCTCGGCTGCCGCGCGGCGACCCGCGTCGTCGTGCCGGACGCGATTCCCGCGGACCGCCTCGCGCGCTACGGCGCGGAGCCGCCGAAGCTCGTGCAGTACGAGGGCTTGAAGGAGGAGTACTACCTCGCGGACTTCGAGCCCGACCCGCGTGTGCTCGAGCCGTTCGGCGTGGATCCCTCGCACGTGCTCGTCGTTCTGCGGCCGCCACCCGACGTGTCCCTCTACCACCGGCATTCGAACCCGCTCTTTCCGCAAACGCTCGAGCTCGTCGGGCGCCGCGAGGACGTGCGCGCGATCGTCTTGCCGCGCACGGAGGAGCAGCGGGAGTTCGTCCGCGGGCTCGCGTTGCCGTCGGTTTTCGTACCGGAGGAGGCCGTGGACGCGCAGAGCCTGATCGCGCTCTCCGACCTCGTCGTGTCGGCGGGCGGGACGATGAACCGCGAGGCTGCGGCACTCGGCGTGCCGGTGTACACGACGTACGGCGGCCGCCTCGGCGGCGTCGACGAGGCGCTGATCCGTGACGGACGGCTGGTGCCGCTGAGCGACCCACGCGCCCTGCAGCTCGTCAAGCGCGACGCGACTACCCGGCCGCGCCTCCGCCGGGAGCCGCAGCAGATGCTCGACCTACTCCTGTCCGCCCGCGAAGGCGCCTGATGCGACGCGGTCGATCCAGAGCGAGAACAGCGGGTCGACGAGCGCCGTCCCGCCGTCCACCACGTCGACCTCGCCCTGGCTCTCGAGCCGGCGGAGCGCACGACTCACGGACGTCTTGTCCGCGTCGAGTCGCGCGAGCACGTTCGTCCGCAGGCGCGCGCCGCGTCCCTCGACGACGGCTCGCAGGCTCTTGTGCTCGACCGCGGAGTAGCGCTGCCACCGCGCCTCGAACTCCGGTTCGAGCTCGAGCAGCGTCTTGTCGAGCGCCGCATCCCAGTCGGGCAGCGTGCCGGTGCCGCCCGCCGGAATCTCGTCCCAGAGGCGGTACGCGAGGAGCATCGCGCGCTGCGGATGGCCGGCGGCGGTCGCGACGAGCGGCCCGACGCATTCGCCCGCGGAGCGGTTCGTCTGCTCGAAAGCGGTCGACGATGTACGCGGCGATGTCGGAGTCGGCGAGGCGGCCGAGTCTCATCGGCACCGCCTGCCCGTAGAGCGGGCGCTCCTTCGCGCCGAACAGCTCCTGCATGAGCCCCTGCTCCGAGCCCGCGAAGACGTACGAGGCGACCTCGCCCTGGTGCTGGATGTGACTTCGCAGGATCGCGTCGGCGGACTGCACCTTGCCGAGGTCCTGGAACTCGTCGAACGTGATCAGCGCGCGGTAACCGCCCTCCTTCTCGAGCCGCAGCGGCAGGTCGAGCAGCGCGTGCAGCGCGGGCAGCGGGTCGGCGCGCGGCTCGAGCTGGAGCTTCACGCCGATCCCGAGCGCCGTGAGCGAGAGGCCGAGACCGGTTCGCTGCAGGAACTCTTCGATGCGCGCGCGGACGCCGCCGCGAAGCTGCGCCGCGTACGCGCGCTCGAGCCGCACGGCGATGTCCGCAAGAGACAACACGCCGAAGAGGTCGACGAGGACCGCGGCCATTCCCTCGCTGCGTTCCGCCTCCTGGAGGACGCGGCGGAGCAGGCTCGTCTTCCCGTACTTCCGCGGCGCGTAGAGCCTCACGTAGTGCCCGCCGACGGCCGCCCGCAGCAGCTCGGCCGCCTCCGCATCCCGGTCGATCAGGTCCTCCGGAGGGATCGGCCGCGAGTAGACGAACGGGTTGGCGTCGGTGATCACCGCGCTTCACGCTAGCACGGTGGTTGCTTCGCGAGCAACCTTACTGTTGCGCTTGGATCAACCTTCCGGTCGACCGGCGCGCACCAGGGCGCCGAGAACGTCGTCGCCGTAGCGCTCGAGCTTCGCCGGGCCGACGCCGGGGACACGCGCGAGATCGCCGAGCGACTGCGGCTTCCGGCCCGCGATCTCCGCGAGCGTCGAGTTGTGGAAGACGACGTATGCCGGCACGTCGTCCGCACGCGCGCGCTCGAGTCGCCACTGCTTGAGCGCGGCGAAGATCGGATCGTCGGGCTCGGGCTCGCGCCGCGGCGCCGGCCGCGCGACGACTCCGAGCTCGCGGAGGAAGCGCGACGGCTTCCCCGACCACGTCACGAAGAGGTCCCGCTTCGCCCGCGTGAGGCCGACGTAGAACAGGCGGCGCTCCTCCGCGATCTCGTCGTCGGTCTTGGCCAGCCGCGTCGGCAGCTCCTTCTCCTCGACGCGCGCGACGAACACCGCCTCGAACTCGAGCCCCTTCGCGCCGTGCAGCGTCAGCAGGTGGACGCCGCGGCGCGCCTCGCCGCGGTCACCGTAGCGGCGCTCGAGCTCGGCGACGAAGCCGGGACCGTCGAGGTGCTCGAGCTCCCCGGCGAGCCGGACGAGCCGCGTGAGGTCGCTCTGACGAACGGCCTCGCGCTCGCCGAGCTTGTCCGGGGGGCTCTCGAGCCAGCCGCGCTCGGCCGCAAGCCGCCGCACGTCCGCCGGCGACTCCAGCCGCCGCAGGACGAAGCGTGCGCTTTCACGGCCGAGGAACGACGCGCCCTGCGCGGGGATGCCGGCCTCGTTCAGCGCCTCCTCGAAGTCGACGAGGCGCGCGTTCGTCCGGCAGAGGATCGCGGCCTCGTCGTACGCGATGCCGAGCGCGCGAATCTGCTCGACCGCGAACTGCGCCTCGTCCTCGCACGGGCGCAGCACGGGCTCCGGCCCATCGTCACGGGTCGCGCGCAGCGTCTTCTCCGCGCCGCCGAGCTCGGGGACGAGCCGGTTTGCAAGCGCGAGCACCTGCGGCGACGAGCGGTAGTTGTCCTCGAGCCGGATCACGCTCGCGTGCGGGAACCGGCGCGGCATCGCGAGGAGATGGTCGGGCGAAGCGCCGGTGAAGGCGTAGATCGACTGGTAGTCGTCCCCGACGACGCAGAGCTCGTCGCGAGCTCCGAGCCAGAGCTCGAGCAGCGTCTGCTGGAGGAGGTTCACGTCCTGGTACTCGTCGACGGTGAACGCGCCGAAGCGCTCGCGGAGCATTCCGAGCGCGACGTCGTCTTCCGAGTACATGCCGATCGCGAGCTCCAGCAGGTCCTCGAAGTCGACGTAGCCCGCCGCGGTCTTGCGCTCCTCGTACTGCCGGTAGACGCGGCGCATGAGGTCCGGCGGGATCGGCGGCTCGTGGTCGCCGAGCTCCGCGAGGTAGCGATCCGGCGTGATCCGGCGGTTCTTCGCCCACTCGATCTCGGTCGCAAGATCGCCGGCGGGGCGGAAGCGGTAGGCGCCCGGCAGCGAGTTCGCGATCCGGCGCAGCGGCAGCGCCTTCGAGGCGACGATCTTGCCGACGCGCTCGGGCGCGTACTGGTGCAGCTGGCCGAGCGCCGCCGCGTGGAACGTGCGGACGGTGACGCCCGGGGCGCCGAGCGCCTCGACACGGGCGCGCAACTCGCCCGCCGCCTTGTCGGTGAACGTGACGGCGAGGATCTCGTCGGCGCGAAACGCACCCGTCGCCACCTGGTTCGCGATCCGGTGCGCGATCGTCGTCGTCTTGCCGGTTCCGGCACCCGCCAGGATGCAGACCGGTCCGCGGACGGCGTCGACCGCGCGCCGTTGTTCGGCGTTCAGCTCCACCCGAGCAACCCTAGAGGCGGCCTCCGACGGAAGGCGTGCCGGAAGCGTGACGGATCCGCTTCGGCTGTGATCCTCGCGAGGTGGAGGTCGTCCTCCCGCGCGAGGGCCGTCGCGGCGGCGATCGCGCTGATCGCCGTAGCGTGGCTGCTGCTCGCTGGCCGGAGAGATTCCCATCGTCGCCGTGATCGCGCTCGTCGTGACCGCGCTCGCCTAGACCAGGTCGTACGCGGCCTCCAGCTCGTCTACCGCTAATCGGTCAGTGCAGCGTGTCTTCGAGCGCGCGCGTGTGAACGCGCTGCGGCGCACGGGCCATCGCGTTCAAGCGGGAGACGAGCTCCAGCGTCTCGCCGTCGCCGACCAGCCGCTCGAGCTCGCTCAGTTCGCCGTCGAGCCAGGCGGGATCGATCGGCTCCTGCGACGCGGCGAGGATCTTCGGATGCGCCGTCGGCTCGGCGGCCTCGTCCTCGTTCCACAGCACCTCGTGCAGCTTCTCGCCCGCGCGCACGCCCGTGACGCGGATCGCGACGTCGCGCTCGGGCACCTTGCCCGAGAGCCGGATCATGTTCTCGGCCAGCTCGTAGATCGACACCGGCTCGCCCATGTCGAGCACGTACACGTGCGCCTGCTCGCCGATGGCGCCAGCCTGGACGATGAGCGACACGGCCTCCGGGATCGTCATGAAGTAGCGCGTCATGTCCTTGTGCGTGACGGTCACCGGACCGCCGCGCTCGATCTGACGGCGGAAGATCGGGATCACGCTGCCGGATGAGCCGAGCACGTTGCCGAACCGAACCGCGACGAAGCGCGTCGAGACGTCGTCGCGCGAGCCGTACGCCTGGACGATCCACTCGCCGATTGCCTTCGACTGGCCGAGCAGGTTCTTCGGCTGCGCGGCCTTGTCCGTCGAGACGAGCACGAAGCGCTTCGTCTCGAACTCCACGGCGACGTCCGCGAGGGTCCTCGTGGCGAGGACGTTGTTGCGCACCGCCTCGAGCGGGTTCGCCTCGAGCAGCGGCACGTGCTTGTACGCGGCAGCGTGGAAGACGACGTCCGGACGGAACTTCTCGAAGACCTGGCGGATCTTGGTGCGGTTGCCGACGTCCGCGAGCACGGGCAGCGCGGCCGGAAAGCCGCGCTCGCCGACGAGCTCGCGCTCGATCTCGAACAGCGCCGGCTCGGAGTGGTCGACGAGGACGATCCGCCCCGCGCCGACACGCGCGATCTGACGGCAGAGCTCCGCGCCGATCGACCCGCCCGCGCCCGTGACGAGAACGGTCTTGCGCGCGAGGTAGCCGGCGACCTCGTCGAGATCGACCTCGACCGGCTCGCGGCCGAGGACGTCCTCGACCTGCACGGGACGCAGCTGGCCGGCGAGGTTCACGTCGCCGGAGATGAGCTCGTTCAGGCCCGGCAGCGTCTTGACCGGGACGCGCTCCTCCTGGGCGATGTCGACGATTCGCTGGCGCAGCTCTCCCGAGGCGGACGGCATCGCGATCAGCACCTCGTCGGGCTCGCCGTCTCGCAGCACGCGGCGCAGCTCCGAGGTCGGCCCGAGCACGCGGACGCCGTGCACCCGGAGGTTCTTCTTGCGAGGGTCGTCGTCGAGCAACCCGATCGGCGTGTAGCCGAGGTGAGGCGAACGCTGGAGCTCGCGCAGGATCAGCTGTCCCGCGTCGCCGGCGCCGACGATGACGACCTCGCGCCCACGCGCCATCAGGCCGCCCGGCGCCGGGCGCTCGATCAGCGAGCGCGCGAGGAGGCGCGACCCTGCGACGAACGCGAGCAGCAGGAGCAAGTTGATCAGAGCGATGCCGCGCGGCAGCCGCGCCGTGTGCTCCGGCGGGAACGCGTACAGCACGAGGTCGACGAGCAGGCACGCGACGACGACGCCACGCGCGGCGCCCCACATGTCGCGAGTCGAGACGTAACGCCACCACCGGTTGTAGAAGCCGAAGAGCACGAACACCGCGAGCTGGATCGCGACGACGAGCAGGCAGACCTGCCAGTCGAGCAGGTGCTTGTAGAACTGCGGAATCGACTGGTCGAAGCGGATCCAGAACGTCAGCCGCCACGCGACGAGGATCAGGACCGCGTCGGCGGCGAGATTGAGGATCCGGTGCCGCGAAATGGGAAGCGTCATGCGACCGGCGCCCCGACGGCAGAGCGTACGACCTCGACAACCTGTTCCTGCTGCTCGGGCGCGATGCCCGCCCAGAGCGGCACGGAGAAGTTCTCGCGCGCGAGCTTCTCCGTCTCCGGCAGCGAGCCCGCCTCGTAGCCGAGGTAGGCCAGCGCCGGCTGGAGGTGCAGCGGCGGGAGGTAGTACGTGGCACAGCCGATCTCGGCCTCGCGCAACGCCTCGACGATACGGTCGCGCTCGGACGAGCGGCTGACGAAGAGGTGGTAGACGTGGCCGGGCTCGTCGTCAGGCGTCGTGACGACCTCGCCGAGCCCGAGCTCGCGGTAGCGCTCCGCCGCCTCGCGGCGCAGCACCGTCCACTCGTCGAGATGCGGCAGGAAGATGCGGAGCGCGGCGGCGTGGATCTCGTCGAGGCGCGAGTTGTAGCCGACGAACTCGAACCTGACCTTCGCCTTGGAGCCGTGGAAGCGCAGCAGCCGCAGTCGCTCGCCGAGCTCCTCGTCGTTGACCGCAATCAGGCCGCCGTCGCCGAGCGCGAAGAGGTTCTTCGTCGGGTAGAAGCTGAACGTCGACGCGATGCCCTTCTGCGCGATGCCCGGCGCGCCGAAGGCCTGCGCCGCGTCCTCGATCAGCGGCAAGTCGAATGCCTCGAGCTCGTCGAGCGGCGCCGGCCGCCCGAACAGGTGCACGGGCATGATCGCGCGCGTACGCGGCGTGATCCGCGCGCCGACGTCCTCGGGGTCGAGGTTGAACGTCTCCGGATCGATGTCGGCGAAGACGGGCGTCGCGCCGCGCCGGGCGATCGACTCGGCCGTGGCGTAGAACGTGAACGCCGGGCAGATCACCTCGTCGCCGGGCCCGATGCCGAGCCCGTCGAGCACGAGCACGATCGCATCCGTGCCGTTGGCGACGCCGATCGTGTCGGGTACGCCGAGGTACTCGGCGGCCTCGCGCTCGAACGCCTTCACGTTCGGGCCGAGGATGAACGTCGTGCCCGAGTCGAGGACGTCGGCGAACGCGTCCTTCAGCTGCGGGATCAGCGGCGCGTACTGCGCCTTGACGTCAACGAGTGGGATCCGAGGCACTCCGCTCCAGTCTATTGGCCCTTCTTCTCCGCAGGACCAAGTAGGCGATTCCGATGAGAACTCCTGCAACGACGGCGATTTCGACGTACCCGAACTTGTGGTGGAAGCTCTCGTAGCTCGAGCCGAGCGCCCAGCCGATGCCCGCGAGCGCGAAGCACCAGATCGCCGAGCCGATCAGCGTCAACACGACGTAGCGCCCGAACGCGACTCGGAAGATCCCCGCGGGGATCGAGACGAACGAGCGCACGACGGGCGTGACTCGGCCGACGAGCACGGCCCAGTCGTCGTAGCGGTCGAACCACGCCTCCGCTCGCCCGAGTTGCTCCGGCCCGAGGTGGAGCCAGCCGCCGTAGCGGTCGAGCAGCGGCCGGCCACCGTAGAAGCCGATCCACCAGCCGACGATCGCGCCGACGAGGTAGCCGAGCGTGCCGGCGAGCGCGACTGCGAGATACGAGCGGAAGCCGTGCGCCAGGTCGGTGCCGAAGAGCGAGAACGACGCTCCGAAGGCGCCCGCCGCCACCGCCCCGCCGACGACCATCACGAGCTCGCTCGCCGCCGGAAGGACGGCGTCGATCGCCATCAGGACGAAGACGGCGTAGAGGCCGTGGTTGCGGATCTCGTCCGTCAGCGAGCTGGAGAGGCTCGCGAGCAGCACGCTGCGCGAGCCTACCGACGCGCTGTGAACGACGCGTACAGGTCCGCGTTGCCGAGCGAGTTCGCCGCGGCGACGTGGATGCGGTACGCGCCGGCGTACGCGAGCGTGCCGGCGGCGGTGCGGCCGTTCCACGTCAGCCCGCGCCGGCCGGAGGCGAGCGACTTGCGCGCGAGCACACGGACGACGACGCCTCTCGGCGTCTCGACCGTCGCGGTGACCTTTGCAGCGCGCGTGAGCGTGAACGACGCCGCAAGGCGTGTGCCCCTCTTGCGGACCTTGACGGTCGCCGGGCGAACGCGGAGCGACGCGAGCGTGTTGTTGAGCGCGAACGTGCGGTCGGCCTGCGACACCTGACCCTTGTCGTCGGTCGCCGTCACCGCGAAGCGCCACGGACCTTCTGCCGCAGGCGTCGACGTCGCGGTGGTGCCCGTCCAGGTGAAGCGGTACGTCCCGGGCGTCCGCGCGCCCGAGTCGAGCGGGATCGTCGTGCCGTCCGGGCCGACGAGCGACGCCTGCACCGTCGCGGGGCGGACGATCCGGTACGCCAGGGCCTGCGTCTCGTCGACGCCGTCCCCGTTCGGCGAGAGCACGGGCTCTGCCGGCGGCGGCACGTAGACACCGGTGTAGCCGAGCATCAGCGCGTCGCTGACGGCGATCTCACGGCCGTCGCTCGCCGGCCTGCTGAGCAGCTGCCCGTCGAACGCCATCGCGGTCGAGGGGCCGGAGTCGAGAGCCGACGCCGTCACGGCGCCGAGCTGCACGAGCGCGAGGGCAAGGTCGAAGTTCGTCATCCCGACGCTGTACCCCGGCTGGCTTCCGTCGACGGCGACGAGCAGGATCTTCCCGTCCGCGCGCTGCCCGACGGCCGTGCGCGGGTCGTGCGGGGAGAGCTGCGCCGACGTGAACGCCTCGCCGGCGCGGAACACGGCCTTGCCGTCCGCGACGATCGTCGGTCCGCCGCCGATCGCGCTCACGATGCCGTCCCACGCGGGGTTGAGGGTGAAGCGCGCGGTCACGGTGCTGCCGACCGGAGCCCCGCCGACGAGACCGAACGCGTTCGACCCCGTCGCCTGCAGCACGGCGCCGCCGGTGGGGATCGGCGTCCTGCCGGTGCTCGGCGAGACGGCGCTCGTCACGACCGCGGAGAGGTCGCTGTTCGGCGCGACCGTCGGGAACTGCTGGAAGACGATCTCGGCCGCGCTGTCGGCCGGAGGCGTCGTCGCACCGTACGCGCGCGTGAAGAGCGCGTAGCCGTTCTCGTTCGGCGGGTCGTTCAATCCGACGCGGAGCCGCGCACCGGTGCCGCGCCAGAACCCGAGCATCGTCACGCGGTCCGTGTGCAGCGTGCCGTCCGCGGTGATGCCGACGCTCGTGCGGTCGGGCTCGGGCGGATGCTCGATCACGCCGTTCCGGACGAGCACGCCGCTCGGCCGTCCGTCGTTGACGTTGAAGTAGTCGCCGTTCACGCCGACGGTCGTCGCCGTCGCGCTCAGGCGCTTCTGCATGTCGGTCAGCTTCTCGCGGCCGACGAGCGTCTCGTTCGAGAGCACGGGCGCGAGCGAGTAGAGCCCTCCGGGCTTCGGAGCCGTGACGACGTTGAGGACGACGGGACCGTGCGGCGTGAACTGCACGCGCTTCGTGTACGTCACGCCGGGCATGAGCAGCAGCGGGACGCTGTCCTGCGCCATCGCGTTCGGCGCGCAGAAAAGCGCCAGGAGCAGGAAGATCCAGAGGCTGCGACGCACGACCCGCGCGCAGCGTACCCGCAACCCGTGATGATGCTGTTATCGAGATCGTCCTCGTCCACTCAGGCGTCACCGATTCCGGCGAATGGGACGCCGTCCGGCCGCTGCTCGAGCAGGAGCACCTCGTGTTCACGCCGGAGCTGCCGGGCTTCGGCTCGACGCCGGACGTCCAGGGCGAGCTGTCCCTCGCGGAGTACCTGCTCTCCGCGTTCGACGGGCCGGCCGCGCTCGTGGGAACGTCGTTCGGCGGGCGCGCCGTGCTCGAGACTGCGTTGGCCGCACCGGAGCGCGTGACGCATCTCGTCCTGATCGGTGCGAATCCATTCGGCTGGTCGGACGACGTCCAGCGCGTGCAGTCGCAGGAGGAGGAAATGTTCGACGCCGGGCGATTCGACGACGCGGCCGAACTGATGGCGCGGTCGTGGCTCGCCGGTCCCGAGCGCGAGCCGGATCAGGTCGACGCCGGCCTGTCCGAGCGCGTGAAGAGGATGGTGCTTCGCGGCTACGAGCAGCAGGCTGGAAACGAGTCGACGCTGCGTCGCGTGGAGGTCGAGCCGTCGCGCATCACCGCCCCGACGCTCGTCGTTCGCGGCGCCCTCGACTGGCCGGACGTCGCCGTCGCGGCACAGCGGTTCGTCGAGGAGATGCCGAATGCGCGCGAGGTCGTGATCGACGGCTGCGCGCACCTGCCGACGCTCGAACGCCCGGAAGCGGTCGCGCGCCTGATCCTCGACTTCGTCGGTGAGCGCGGAACTGACGGCGCGCCGTCTGCTCCTCGAGCGCCGTAATGCGCTTTCCGCTCCGCGTCGTCTAACGTGCTCGTATGACCGTCGCGCCGACCGCGGATCGGACTGCGCTCGTCGAGAGCCTCGTCTCGCGGTACCCCGACATCCCGCCGGAGGCGGTGCTGAAGGAGGACCTGCTGCGCACCGGCATCTCCTTCGACGAGTCTGCGCTCAGCGACAACCTCGACGGCGACGTCAAGCCGAAGTCGTACTTCATCTTCTCGTTCGACCAGAAGCCGCTCGCGCAGCTCGGCGAGGCGAAGCTGCGCAGGCCGCCGGAGGAGATCGCCCTCACCGGCGGGCCGTACGAGCTGCGCCGGACGATCGTCTCCGTGCGCGTCAACCCCGAGTCGCCGTACCGCATCGCGCGAGACGAGAGCGGCGCGCTCCGGCTGTCGCTCGATGCACGCGACCTCGCTGCCGTGGAGCTGCCGCCGATGCCCGAGTACTACCGCCACACGCTCGCGAACGGCAAGACGGTGATGGAGACGGCGCCGACGATCGAGTGGGGCTACCTCATCTATCTGACCGTGCTGCGGCTCTGCCAGTACTTCGGCGCGAAGGAGGAGTGCCAGTTCTGCGACATCAACCACAACTGGCGCCAGCACAAGCGCGAGGGCCGTCCGTACACGGGCGTGAAGCCGGTCGAGGACGTGCTCGAGGCGCTCGAGATCATCGACCGCTACGACACGACGAAGGCGAGTCACGCGTACACGCTCACCGGCGGCTCGGTCACGTCGACCGTCGACGGGTTACGCGAGGCGGACTTCTACGGCCGCTACGCGCAGGCGATCGAGGAACGCTTCCCCGGCCGCTGGATCGGCAAGGTCGTGGCGCAGGCGCTGCCGAAGGCGGAGGCGCAGCGCTTCAAGGATCACGGCATCACGATCTACCACCCGAACTACGAGGTCTGGGACAAGCGGCTGTTCTCGATCATCTCGCCGGGCAAGGAGCGCTACGTCGGCCGCGAGGAGTGGCATCGCAGGATCTTCGACGCGGCCGAGATCTTCGGCGCGCGGCACGTGATCCCGAACTTCGTCGCAGGCGTCGAGATGGCGAAGCCGTTCGGCTTCGAGTCGATCGACGAGGCGATCGCGAGCACCGTCGAGGGGCTCGACTACTTCATGAGCCGCGGGATCACGCCGCGCTTCACGACGTGGTGCCCCGAGCCGACGACGCCGCTCGGCCGCGACAACCCCGACGGCGCGCCGCTCGAGTACCACGTGCGGCTGCTCGGCGCGTACCGCGACGCGCTGCGGCGCAACGGCCTCGAGCCGCCGCCCGGCTACGGCAAGCCGGGCGCGGGCAACGCGGTGTTCTCCGTGAGCTCGTTCATGGACGTGCTGTGAGCGCAGACGGCCGCATCTCCGTCGACGAGGCGCGGGAGCTGTGGCTGCACGCGTCCGACGACGAGCTGAAGCGGATGGCCGGCGACGTTCGCGCGCGCTACCACGATCCGAAGCACGCGACGTACATGGTGATGCGGATCATCAACTACACGAACGTGTGCGTCGCGCAGTGCGACTACTGCGCGTTCTACGTGCTGCCGAACCGTCCCGGCGGGTACGTGCTCTCGCGCGACGAGGTGTTCGCGAAGATCGACGACCTGCTCGAGGTCGGCGGCGACCTCGTCGGCTTCAACGGCGGCTTCAACCCGAAGCTCCCGCTCGACTACTACTGCGACCTGTTCGCATCCGTGCGCGACCGCTACGGCGACCGCGTCGAGTTCTATGCGCTGACGATCGCCGAGTTCGTGTTCCTCGCCGACCGCGCGCGGCTGAGCTACGCCGACGCTGCCGCCCGCCTGCGCGACGCCGGCGTGCACTGGGTGACCGGCGGCGGCAGCGAGATCCTCACCGAGGACTTCCGCAGACGCCACGCGAAGTGGAAGTACACCGTGCGCGACTACTTCGACGCGCAACGCGCGATCGTGGAGTCGGGCATGAAGACGACGGCGACGATGGTGATCGGGTTCGACGAGACACTCGACGAACGGCTCGAGCACCTCCAGCGGACACGAGACTTTCAGGACGAGACCGACGGCCTTTTTTCATTTCTGTGCTGGACGTACAAGCCGTACGGCACGGCGTTCGGCGGCACGGAGATCTCGGCGCGCGAGTACCGGCGGCACATCGCCCTGTCGCGCATCTTCCTCGACAACGTCAGGCACGTGCGCACCTCGGTGCTGACGCAGAACGAGGACGCGTTCCAGGCGCTCGACTACGGCGCCGACGACTTCGATCTGCCGATCGAGGACGAGGTGACGCAGAAGGCAGGCGCGACGATCGACCTCGACCTCGAGGCACTGCTCGAGGTTCCCCGCTCGCTCGGCTACACGGTCGAGTACCGGCGGGCCGAGCGGCCCGCGGCGCTCATGGGATAGCGCCGGTTCGACCGAAGGCTAGGTCCGTTCGCGGCCGCGGTAGAACACGAACCAGACGAGCGCCGCCACGATCGCGAGGATGAAGAGCCACTTGAAGACGGCGATCGCGAGCCAGATTGCCAGCAGCACGACGATCCCGAGCACGATGAGCCACAGCACGGCCGGCTCAGGCGACGACGTGGATCGTCGCGGAGACGCCGAGGTTCCCGCCGCCGCAGCGGGCGCTAACGCCGTAGTTGCCCACCGCCTTCGTGCTCGGGATGCGCGGGCGGATCCCGAACTTCCCTCCGGCGCGAACCCGCGCGAGGACCGCGGGCAGGCCGGCGAAGTCGTGCGTGTGCGCGAAGGCTTTCGAGATGATCGTCACCGCGTCGCCGACCGGGCACCCGTCGGCGTTGCCGCGGACGATCACGCGGTGGCCGCGATGAACCGGGGACGGCGCGACGGTCAACGAGGTCGCGGCCGTGACCGCGCCCGCCAGCGCCAAAGCAGCGATCGCGGTGCCTGCCGCGAGCGTCGCGCTCCTCATCGGGAGACGACGCTATCAGCGGCCGCAGACGAGACGAAGCGCAACTCGGGCACGCGCTCCAGCTCGCCGACCTCGTGCGCGAGCTCGAGGAACGTCAACAGGCCGGCGCGCTCGCGGGGGCCGAACGAGTAGCGCAGCTTCTCGAAGTAGCGCGCGAGGAACCCGGCCGGATAGCCGTAGCGCTCCGCGGCCTCGAACGCGAGCGTCTCGGGCTCCGTGCGCGCCGCACGCACGGACGCGACGAGCGCGTCCTGCAGCTCGAGCAGGCCATCGGCGGCAGGCTCCGGCGCGGCCCAGACGGCGAACACCATCGGCAGGCCCGTTCGCTCGAGCCAGAGACGGCCGAGGTCGTAGTGCGGCGTCGGATCCTCGAACGCCGACTTGAGCGCAGCGTCGCCGATGAGGAGCCGCGCGTCGGCGGGATCGTCGAAGCCCACGAGACTCGCCTCGGGCAGCAACACCTTCGTCAGGACGACCGACGTCGCCGACTCGGGCGTCACGGCGACCGTGCGCACGTGCTCGAGCGGCTTCTTCGAGACGAGCTGGATCGAGTCGACGGCGCCCTCCGACGACACGCAGAGCCGCGGCAGCATGCGCAGCCGGTCGGCGTGGCGTGCGTACTCGATCGACGAGATCGGCGCGATGTCGAGCTCGCCGGAGATCAACTGGCGGTTGAGCGCGGTCGGGACGCCCTGCACCTCGTGCGCTTCCGCGTCGAGGCGGAAGAAGACCGGCGCCATGTTCACGTACGAGATGCGTCCGAGGCGGATCATTCGCGTTGCCACTCGAAGAACGTCATGAGGTTGCCGTCGAGGTCGAGTGTGGCGAACTCGCGCGTGCCGAAATCCGTCGTCGCCACGCCCTCCCGCGAGACCGGGTGCAGGACGTCGCCCCGGCCGAGCTCGCCGAAGAGATCGTCGACGCCGTCGACGAGAATGCGGCAGCTCGCCGTTCCCGCGATGAACGACTCGGCGCCGGAGCTGACGGGACGCTCGAGCAGGTCACGATCTCGCCAGCTCTCGTCCGAGGCTTCCCACAGATGAAGGACGGCGGCGTCGCGGCTCATCACCGCAAAGCCTGCGTCCTGGTGGAGGACATCGAAGCCGAGTCGGTCGCGATAGAACTTGACGGCCCGCGCAGCGTCGCGCACGGGCAGCGCCGGAATCGTCTGGCTGAGCGCCGTCACGACCTGCGCTCCAGCACTGCGGCCACGATCGCCTCGAGCTCCTTGCGGTGCGAGCCGTCGAGCGCCGTCCGTGCGCGCTCCGCGTACTCGATCGCGAGCACGCGCGAGCGCTCGAGCGCGCCGGTCTGTGCAACGCGAACGAGCGCTCCCTCCTGCGGCCCGCCGGCGAGCGCGCCGTGGACGACCTCGTCCTCCTGCGCGGCGAGGATCAGCGGCAGCGTCGGCGTGCCGTCGCGGAGGTCCGTGCCGGCGACCTTGCCCGTCTCGATCGTCTGTCCCGTGCAGTCGAGGATGTCGTCCACGATCTGGAACACGATGCCGAGGTTCGCGCCGAACTCGCGCAGCGACTCGCCGCCGCCGAGGACGCACGCGGCTTCGAAGAGCTTCGCCGTCTTGAGCGCGCAGCGCTCGAGATACGCCTCGACGCTCGTGTCCGCGTCGTGCCGCTGGCGGCGCTGAATCGTCTCGCCGCGGACCAGACCGAGCGCCGCGTCGGCGAGGATCTCGACGGCACGAAGGTCACCGGCCGCCGAGAGCTCGGCGAACGCACGCGCGAAGAGGTAGTCGCCCGTCGCGCGCGCGACGTCCACCCCGTGCGCGGACCAGACCGACGCGTTGCCGCGGCGCACCTCCGCGCGGTCGATCAGGTCGTCGTGCACGAGCGTCGCCATGTGCAAGAGCTCGACCGCGATGCCGGCAGCGAAAGGAGGTTCGCCGTTCTCGGGCGCGCTGAGGAAGACGAGAACCGGACGGAGACGCTTGCCGCCCGCGGCGAGCGACTCCTTCCCGACCGCGGCGACGACGCCGGGGTGCGCCTCGACGGCGCGTTCCAGGCGCGCCTCGAGAACGTCGAGATACGCGTCGAGCCCGCGCGCCGCGCGGATGTCGGCCAGCGCGGACGTCATTCCCTCACCCCCGTGTGCAGCGCCACGATCCCCCCTGCGAACAGCCGGTACTCGACTTCGCGAAAGCCTGCCATCTGCGCGGCGAGGTCGTCCGGCCCCGGGAAGCGGCGCACGCTCGCGGGGAGGTACGTGTAAGCCTCGCCGCCGGGCAGCACCTTGCCGAGCAGCGGCACGATGCGGTCGAACCACAGCGAGTAGAAGACGCGCAGCAGGCCGCGCGGGCGGGTGATCTCGAGGATGCCGAGGCGACCGCCCGGCCGGAGCACGCGGCGCAGCTCCTCGATCGCTCCGGGAAGATCGGCCACGTTGCGGACGCCGAAGCCGACCGTCGCGGCGTCGAACGACTCGTCGCCGAACGGCAGCGCGAGCAGGTCGCCGCGCGTCCACTCGAGGTCCGGCGCCTTGCGACGCGCGCGCTCGAGCATCGCCTCCGAGAAGTCGAGGCCCGTCACGTTCGCGCCGGCCTTTGCGGCGATGATCGCGAGATCGCCGGTGCCGCAGGCCGCGTCGAGCACGCGGTCGCCGGGCTTTACGACCGCGCGAACGGTCGCGCGACGCCAGCGCTGGTCGAGCCCGGCGGTCATGACCCGGTTCATCACGTCGTAGACGGGCGCGATCCGGTCGAACATGGTCTGCACGCGCTCGGGCGGCAGCGTGCCGGTTTCCACGCTCCCGTTCGGACGATCTTGGCCTTGTATGGACAAGGCCAAGGTCATGTCCCCCAGCGCTTGACGAGCGCGTTGTCGAGCCCGAGCTGGTCGAGCGCACGGCCGACGATGAAATCGACGAGGTCCTCCACGGACTCGGCTCCGTGGTAGAAGCCCGGCGCGAGGAAGAGGATCGTCGCGCCGGCCCGCTTCGCCGCGAGCATCGTCTCGAGGTGGATCGTCGAAAGCGGCGTCTCCCGCGGCATCAGCACGAGCTTGCGCTCCTCCTTCAGCGCCACCGAAGCCGCACGATGGACGAGGTTCTGCATCGCGCCGGAGGCGATCGTCGCGAGCGTCGACATCGAGCACGGGCAGACGACGTACCCGTCGACCTTTGCCGAGCCGCTCGCGTACGGAGAGCCCCAGTCGCCCGGGTCGTACACCGTCACGGCGTCGCCGGCGCCCTCGGTCATTCGCGCGAGCACCTCGTCGCGCGGCAGTCGTGGATCGCCGTAGACCTCGGTGCCGATGACCTCGATGCCGGAGCTCGAGGCGCACACGCCGACCTCGCACTCCGCGGCGACGAGCGCCTGCAACAGCCGGACCGCGTAGGGCGCGCCCGAGGCGCCGGTTATGCCGAGGAAGATACGCACTCGCCCGCCATGCTATTTCGCTCCCTTTGACGCGGCGAGGAAGATGCCGATGTTGCGGATGTTCTCCGCGCTGCCGAGGTTGCCGAACACCGGCATGACGGTGTTGTTGTACTTGCGCGGGTTGCTGACGTAGGACGAGAAGAACTCCGCGCCCTGGCCGCTCGCGCCGATCGCGCTCAGATCCGGTGCGCCGAGGTTCGAGGAGCCGGTACCGAGATAGGTGTGGCACGACGTACAGCCGGACTGCGCGAAGATCTTCGCGCCGGCGACCGCCTTCGCGTCGTTCTTGAAGCCCTGTCGATCCGCCCACACCGGAACCGCCTGAACGACCTCGCTCGCGAGCGCCTCCTTCGCCGTCGCCCCCTTGTACGTGAGCACGCCCATCGAGAGCACGACGAGGATCGCGGCGACGAGCGCGACCGGGCGCCGAGAGATCCGCCGCTCTGTCCGCAGATCGACGAACGGAAGCGCGATCAGCAGTATGAGGCAGATCGTCGGGATGCCGACCGTCCCGAGAATCACCGACTCGGGCCACTTGAAGATCCGCAGCAGATAGAAGAGGAAGTAGAAGTACCAGTCGGGCCGCGGCACGAAGTTCGTCGTGCCGGGGTCGGCCTTGTCGGTGTACACGGCGCCGAGCCAGCCGGTGAAGTCGCTCGCCGTCTGGTCGGCCGTCAGCTTCCAGATGCACGCCAGCGCGATGATCACCAGCACCACGACGAGGCTCATCACCGTGTCGTGGAACATCGCGAACGGGAAGAACGGCTTGCCGCGCCGGTCGACGTCGTCCTTGTAGCGCTTGAACCCCGCGCGGCGTTCGTCGATCGAGGCCATTACCGAATGCCTCTGCGGCGCGGCCGCGTGAGCCCGGCGCGCGGCGGGACCTCTTCGCGCTCCGCTCCTGCGCCTTGCTTCGACCAGGGGTTCGGCGAGACGCCGAGGCGCACGACGAGGTACAGGTGAAGGCCGATCATCGCGATCAGCGCGCCTGGGATGAGCAGCATGTGCAGCGCGTAGAAGCGGCTGAGCGTGTCCGGACCGATCTCTGCGCCTCCCCGGAGGAACGACGCGAGGAACGGCCCGACGAACGGCCCGGTGCCGTTGATGTTGATCCCGACGACGCTCGCCCAGTACGCGGTCTGATCCCACGGCAGCAGGTAACCGGTGAACCCCTCGAACATCCCCGTCGCGAGAATGAGCACGCCGATGATCCAGTTCAGCTCGCGCGGATACTTGTAGGCGCCGAACAGGAAGACGCGCGCCATGTGGAAGAACATGAGGATGATGAAGACGCTCGCGCCCCAGCGGTGCATGCCGCGCACGAGCCAGCCGAGCGTGAGGTCGTTCGTGATCTGCTGGATGGACTCGTACGCCTTGTCCGGATCCGGCTTGTAGTACATCGCGAGGATCGTGCCGGTGAGCGTTTGCACGATGAACGCCGTCAGCGTCGCGGAGCCCAGCGTGTGCCACCACCCGATGTCGTGCGGCACCTTCCGGAAGAGGAAGTACTTGATGCCGCCGACGAGGCCCGACCGCTCCTCGAGCCAGTCGATCGGGTAGCTCGCGACCTGAACGACGCGCGGCTGCTGCTTGCGCTTCTTGGGCGCGACGGTCGCCATCAGTGGGGCGGCTGCACCGGGTAGAGCCAGCCTTCGGGCCCGTCGACGTGCTGGCCGGGGCCGGTGAGCGGATACGCGTGGATCTCCGCCGCGGCGCCGGTGCCGTCGACGTGGGAGACGCTGTACGCGCCGAGCAGCACGAGCCGACCGTGGTTGATCTCGTACTCGAAGCGATCGAGCGCGCGCACGGGCGGGCCGGCGGTGCGGTTCCCTTCCTGGTCGTACTGACCGCCGTGGCACGGGCAGCCGAAGCCGCCGGCGGGGATCATCGGGATGATCGTCACGTTCTTGCCGCCCGCGGTCTTCTGGTTCTTCTTCTTGTCGTCGAGCACCGGCCCGTTCGGCTGCACCGGACAGCCCAGGTGGGCACAACGGTTCGACAGGATCGTGAAGCTCGGTCCCTTGTCCGTTGCGCCGTTGTTGCGGATGTAGGCGGTACGGCGAGACACTTCGCCCGCAGCCGGATCGCGGAAGAACGTCGCGATCACGAACTGGTTCTCGGGGAAGTTCGTGATCGGCCCGAGGTCGACCTTCTTCGGGTGCTGGTTCACGAACGCCGGCGCCACCATGAAGCCGATCGCGGGGACGGTCACGATGCCGCCGATCAGCGCGCCGATGCCGAGCGTCGACGCCTCGAGGAAGACCGAGCGCGGGTACTTCTCGACCTCCTCGTCCGACATCACCGGCATCGCGGGCCCGAGCTCGTCCGCGGGCGGGGCCCCGTCGGTCGGCGCCGGCGGCCGAGTCTCGGGCTGCACGTCGGCCGGAGGCGTCGAGTAGCCGCGCGTCGCGTCGCGGATCCAGAGCGTCGCGCAGAAGACCGCGATCGCCGCTCCGACCACGGCCACGATCCAGCTGATGACGATCCCGACGAGGACGCATGCGATGCCGATCGCGAAGCCGATCGGCCAGAGGCTCGCCCCGGGAAGATGTTGGTCGCGCTTCGGTTCCATGGTCAACGACTCGGTTCCGCGGTCAACGACGCACCAGTCGACGCGTCGCCGAACTCTGCCGCATTTGCCCGTTCCGTGCAGCGGGATCGAGCGCGATCCCGTACTCGGCCCAGCGGCCCGACACGAGGTCGCGTACCTCGGGGCTCATCTCGATCTCCGGAGGCCATTCGCGCGTCCCTTCCTCGGGGCCCTTGTGTGTCGCGTCGATGCCGAGCTTGCCGCCGTAGAACTGCCGCGTCGGCGCGTGGTCGAGGTGGTCGAGCGGGCCTTCGGTCAGCATCACGTCTCTCGCCGGATCGACGTTCGCGCCGACACGGAAGAACACCTCCTCGTAGTCGTGCACGTCGACCCACTCGTCGACGACGACGACCGCCTTCGTGAGCGACAGCAGGCCGAGCCCCCAGATCGCGTGCATCACCTTCTGCGCGTGGCCGGGGAACCGCTTGCGGATCGAGACGATCGCGCAGTTGTGGAAGGCGCCCGCGACGGGGAGGTCGTAGTCGACGAGCTCCGGCACGCTCATGCGGATCGCCGGAAGGAAGATGCGCTCGGTCGCCTTGCCGAGCCAGGCGTCCTCCTGCGGCGGCTTGCCGACGACGATCGACGGATAGATCGCGTCCCGCCGCATCGTGATCGCCGTGACGTGGAAGACGGGGAACGGCTCGACGGGCGTGTAATAGCCGGTGTGGTCGCCGAACGGGCCCTCCGGCGCGAGATCGCCCTGCTCGACATAGCCCTCGAGCACGATCTCCGCGTTGGCGGGCACGTCGACGGCGACGGTCTTCGCGCGTACGAGCTCGACCGGCGAGCCCTTGAGGAAGCCGGCGAGCATGAACTCGTCCACGTGCTTCGGCAACGGCGCCGAAGCCGAGTACGCGCTCACGGGATCGAGCCCGAGCGCGACGGCGACCTCGAGCCTCCCGTTCGCGAACAGATAGTCCGCGCGGCCGTCCTTGTGGATCTGCCAGTGCATCAGCGTCGTACGCCTGTCGACTTTCTGCATGCGGTACATGCCGACGTTGCGCGTGCCGTCGCGCGGGTCGTGCGTGATCACCGCCGGGAGCGTGATGAACGGCGCCGGGTCACCCGGCCAGCAGCGCTGGATCGGCAAGAGGTCGAGGTCGACGTCGTCGCCCGTGAGGACGACGTCATGCACGGGGCCGCCGCGTACGGTCTTCGGGCGCGAGTCGGCGATCGACTTCAGCTTCTGCAGGCCGCGAACCTTCGCGACGAGACCCTCGGGCGGCTGCATCTCGAGCACGTCGCCGAGCCTGCGCCCGACGTCGTCGAGCGACGATGCGCCGAAGCGAGGCACATCCGACGCTCCGTCCCGAACTGGTTGATCAGCAGCGGGTGGCGCGCGCCCTTGACGTTCTCGAAGAGGAGCGCCGGGCCGCCGGAGCGGACGACGCGGTCGTTGATCTCGGTGATCTCGAGGTCGGCGTCGACCTCGGCGGCAATGCGAACGAGCTCGCCCTCGCGCTCGAGGAGCGCGATCCACGCCCGTAGGTCGGCGGGAACCGCCATCGCGTCCATCCTACGCACGCGCCTCGCCCTTGCGATACAGCTAGACGGCACGTGACGCGGGAGCTCCCGATCGGCGTGCAACTGCCCGAGGTCGAGCGGGAGGTCAGGTGGCCGGAGCTGCTGACGATCGCGCGTGCCGCGGAGGTGTCCGGCTTCGACTCGATCTGGCTCGGCGACCACATGCTCTACCGAGACGACGAGCGCGGCGAGCGCGGGCCGTGGGACGTGTGGACGACGCTGGCCGCGCTCGCCGCGTCGACCGAGCGTGTCCGGCTCGGCCCGCTCGTCGCGTCGACGGCGTTCCACCCGCCGGGACTCGTCGCGAGGATGGCGGCGGCGATCGACGAGGTCTCGGGCGGCCGCTTCGTGCTCGGCCTCGGCGCCGGCTGGAACGAAACGGAGTTCCGTGCCTTCGGGATCCCGTTCGACAACAAGGTCTCGCGCTTCGAAGAGGCGTTCGCGATCATCCGCCGTCTGCTCGCGGGCGAGCGCGTCACGTTCGAGGGTCGCTATCACCGCGTCGAGGACACCGTGCTCCTCCCGCGTCCGCAGCGCCGTGTGCCGCTCATGGTCGGCAGCGCCGGCCCGCGCGTCGTCGGCATCGCGTCACCGCACGCCGACTGGTGGAACTGCTGGTACTCGTGGTACGGCAACACGCCCGACGGCTTCGCGGAGTTGAGTGCACGGTTCGAAGGCGACTTCCGCCGCAGCGCGTGCGTGCTCGTGGCGATCGACGGAGGCGCGGGCGAGCGGCCTCACGAGGAAGCCGCGCCGCCCGTAGAGCCCGCAGCGCTCGCCCAGCATCTCGACGCGCTCGCCGAGGCCGGCGCCGACGAGGCGATCCTCGTGCTCGATCCGATCGACGAGCGGTCGGTCGCCGCAGTCGCCGAGACGCTCGGCCTGTTTCCGAATCGCCGCGAAAGGTGACACCGACGAGATGGAGCCGACACCGCCGGAGCCGACCTTCCCGCCGACGCCACCGGAGCCGACGTTTCCGCCGACGCCGCCCGAGCCGACGTTCCCACCGGATCCCGGCCCCGATCCCCAGCCGCCGACGCCGACGCCGCAGCCAGAGCCGGCTCCTGCGCCCGGCCCCGTTCGCGACTGAGCAGTCGCTCGTGACGCAAGGCTCGCGCAAGCGAGCGCGACTCGTCTCCTAGCCGAATTCGCTTGCTACCGGGCTGTGGGCGAACAGCTTCCAGTGCCCCTGGGAGATGACTTCGACGGTGTCCTCGACCACTTTGATGGCGGTGTCGTCGTCGATTGCGTACGCCGGATTCGACAGGCCGGAAGCCCATCGTTCTGCCTCGGCCATGGTGTTCTCCGGCAGATCCGGGTGATCCACGTGCGGGAAGATCGAGAAGTCGACGACGCCGAGCGTTTCGTCGCTGCCGCTCGGCGACTTCCAGCCGACGAAGTCCTCGCCGATCCGCGGGGTCAGCACCATGCTCCCGGCGCTGAACCCCACCCAGACGCTGTCGGACAGCGACGGCAGGAGATCCGCGAGACCGGACTCACGCATCCAATGACACAGATACAGCGCGTCGCCGCCGTTCACCAACAGGGCGTCGGTCTCCCGGACCCACTGGACCCAGCGGTCCGAACCCACGCTGGGAAGCGCCGTCAGCTCGAGCACGCCGAGCGATTTCCAACCGAGCTCGGTCATCGGCTGGTCGGACCGTCCGCTGATGAACCGCCACGGCCCGGCCGGCGTGCTGTAGGAGCTCCCGTACGCCGCGGTCGGTATGCAAAGAGCATTGGACTCGGCGATGGGCTTGCCCAGCAGGTCGACGAGTGCGTCGTGGATGCTCGGGTTCTTGATGCCAGCGGACGTGAGCAAGAGCTTCATGCGGCCTCCGGGAGTCGTTTCCTGCAGGGCGAGAACGTTCTAGGTGCCTACAAATCCGTACGGCGTAGAGACTGACAGTCCACCGAGAATTCATCGGCCTCGGTGAGATCCAGTGCCAGGGTCGTGTCGTCCGTGCTGCCTGTGACTCGTCAGGCGTCAGACCGCCGGCTCTAGCCCGCCCGGCGATACCGGATGTGCGTGGCCAGCGGCGAATGCAGCACCTCGACCGGCTCCATGCCGAGGGACTCGACGCCGTCGAAGATCCGCTCGCCGGACCCGAGCAGCACCGGGGCGATGTCGAGCGTGAGCTCGTCGACGACCCCGGCGACAAGCGCCTGCCGCACGGTCGAGGCGCCCCCCGCGATGTCCACACCGTCGTCGCCGGCGGTTTCGCGCGCCAGCGCGTAGGCGGCGTCGAACCCGCCGGTGACGAAATGGAAGGTCGTCCCGCCTTCCATCTCGATCGGCTCGCGAGCGTGATGGGTGAGCACGAACACCGGAGCGTGGTAAGGCGGCTCAGGTCCCCACCACCCCCGCCAGTCCTCGTCCCACTCACCGCGGATCGGCCCGAACATGTTGCGACCCATCAGGTAGGCGCCACGCGGACGCATGAGCCAGCCGGCCGCCGTCTCGTCGGCCTCGTTGGCGCGCTCGTCGCCCAGGTGCCAGGCGTGCAGTTCCCTCCCGCGCTTGCCCAGCGGGTTCTCGCGACTCTGCTCTGGCCCGGCGACGAAGCCGTCGAGCGAAATCGACATATGGCACGTGGTGTCCTGCACCAACACCTCCCAGGCGGTTGCGACCTGCAAGCGGCCGCCGACCCTAAGCCAATTTAGTGGCCGGCCGCAAGCACGCGCGGCGCATGTACGCGTTGCCATGACGCGCAAGCTCCAAGGGCCTGCGACCATGCCCTGGTGAAACTTGCGGACGTCAGCCGCCTGGCCGCTCAGCTCGACGGTGTCTCCGAGCGGCGTCGAGGTGATCTGCTCGACTGGCGGTATCGCGGGCGACTGGTCGCACGGCAGCTCGACGAGAGCCGCATCGTCGTTCGTGCGTCGTTCGAGTCCAGGGACTTCCTGCTCCGGTCGTTCCCGGAGACGTTTTCAGTCCCCGAGCGCTTCGCCAGGCACATGATGATCGTCGCCGACCTCGAGAACGGGAACACTGATGCCGTGGAGGACGCGGTGATCGGCGCCTGGGAGCTGCAGTCGGGCAAGTGACCGAACCGCGGGCAGTGGCGCTCGTCGCGGGCGCGACGCGCGGCGCCGGCCGCGCGATCGCGGTCGAGCTCGCCCGGGCGGGCTTCTACGTCTACGCGACCGGCCGCAGCAGCCGTGAGTCAGGGCCTTCGGAGATCGGGAGGCCCGAGACGATCGAGGAGACCGGCGAGCTCATGGCGACCGCAGGCGGAGCCGGCGCGGCGCTCGTGCTCGACCACGAAGACCCTGCCTCGGTTGCCGAGCTCGTCGCGGGCATCGAGCGCGACCGGGGCCGGCTCGACGTCCTGGTCAACGACATCTTCGGCGGCGACCGGTACATGGAATGGGACAAGCCGCTCTGGGAGCACGACTGGGCCGGCGGACTGCGGATGTTGCAGATGGGCGTGCACACGCACCTGATCACGTGCCGCTACGCCATCCCCCTCGTGCTGCGGACCGCCGCGGCTCACGGCACGCGAGGTCTCGTCGTGGAGATGACCGACGGCACGTCGGCGGCGAATGCCGAGTTCCGGCGGGACGTCGGCTTCTACTACGACCTCGTCAAGGCCAACGTCGAGCGGATCGTGAAGGGCCTCGACGCCGAGCTGGAGAACAGCCCGGTCACGGTCGTGGGCGTCACACCCGGCTGGCTCCGCTCGGAACGGATGCTCGAGAACTTCGGCGTCACCGAGGCCAACTGGCGCGATGCCGTGAACGACCGTCCCGGCTTCGGTATCTCCGAGTCGCCGGCCTACGTGGCGAGAGGCGTTGCGGCGCTTGCCGGCGCCGCGGACGCCGTCCGCTGGGCGGGCACGATCGTCAGCGCTCGACAGCTCGCCGACGCGTACGACTTCACGGACACCGACGGGAGCCGGCCGGACTGCTGGGGACATCTCGCCGCCTACGGCTGGGGGCACGCCGGCGGCCGCGGCATCGACGATTTCCGGTGAGTCTGAAGCGCTACATCCGAACAGACTTCAGCCGGGCTGGGCGTTCAGCCTTCGCCGAATCACGATCAGCGCAGACCCGAGCGCCGCGAGGCCGGCGAGGACGAGGGCCGCACCCACGACGCTTCCCTGATCGGCGGCGTGCACGAGCACGCCCCCGGCGGTCACGGCCGCCAACTGCACGGTGAGTGCGACCACCGCAATCCTCGATCGAGCGCGCCACGCAGTCACGACGAACACGATCGCGGCGACGAGGCTGCCGATGCCGAGCCAGGACATCGCGTCCCATTGCCAAGCGGAGCGGTCGTGCCTCCAGCCCGGCCAGTCGACGTTGGGACGACACTCCTCGTAGCAGCCGAAAGCGCCGTATGCATCAAGCGCTGCCGCGGTCAGCCCCGCGAGCGCGAGATAGGCGACGGTGACGACCGCCGAAGGCCAGCGCATCAAATGCTTGTTCTCCCGCGGTCGGCGGTATCGAACCCGTCACAAGCGCCACCGACTCGCGAGCGTCAGTAACGCCGCGGCTTGCGCGCGCGGCGGCGGTGGTTCCAGGCCTTCGTCGACTCGCCGAGCGCGATGACGCCGACGAACGTGAGCCCGACGATGAGCATGCCGAGAATGACCTTCTTGCCTTCGGTCGCCGCGTCCTCCGCGAGCCACCACAACACCGCGAGCATGGGGCGACTCTAGCGCGCCGCCCGCGTCCGATGCGCGGCGAGCGCCCGCTCCACGGCCTCGCCGTCGGGCGGACGCGGGCCGAGCGCGACCGCCGCGGCAAGCCACGCCTCGGCGTCACCGTCCTCCTCCTCCGCACGGAGACGCGAGCACACGGAGATCAGCTCCGCGAGCTCGGCGACCGCGCCGACGCTGCCCGTGTCGGCGATCCGCACGAGGCCGTGCGCGTACAGGTAGTCGCCGAGCAGCAGGCCGAGCTCCGCGTCTGCGGGCGCGAACAGGCGCGGCCGGCCGTAGTGGCAGAGATAGCCCTCGTAGATCGTCTCGACCCCGATGGCGTAGACGTCGTCGCAGAGCGGCGAGAAGACGGGCTCCCGGTCGGGATCGTCGCGCGTGGCCGCCGCCCAGAGCGGGCTTTCGCCGCCTGCCCCTTCCGCGATCGACGTCCAGAGGTCAGTCGCGGAAGAAGTCAGCGACGGCCTCCACGGTCGCGTCCACGTCCTCGTCGGAATGCGCGAGGGAGACGAACATCGCCTCGAATTGCGACGGCGCGACGTAGATCCCGCGCTCGAGCAGGTGCCGGAAGAGCGCGGCGTAGCGATCGGTGTCGCACGCGCGCGCGTCGTCGTAGTTGCGCACGGGCCGGTCGAACAGCGTCAGCATCGCGCCGACGCGCTGCACGGCTCCGAACGGTGCGAGGCCTTGCTCGAGCCGCGCCGCGCGCGTCTCGAGCCGTTCGTACACCAGCCGGTCGCGCAGTCGCCTGAGCACCGACAGGCCTGCGGCGGTGGCGAGCGGATTGCCGCTCAGCGTGCCGGCCTGGTAGACGGGGCCGGACGGCGCGAGCTCGGACATCACGTCGGCGCGGCCGCCGAACGCCGCGAGCGGCAGGCCGCCGCCGAGAATCTTCCCGAGGATCGTCAGGTCCGGCGTCACGCCGTACAGCTCCTGTGCGCCGCCGCGCGCCACGCGGAAGCCCGTGATCACCTCGTCGAAGACGAGCAGCGCGCCCGACGCGTCGCAGAGGTCGCGGAGAACCTGGAGAAAGCCGGGCGCCGGCGGGACGACTCCCATGTTCCCTGCGATGGGCTCGACCACGATGCATGCGAGCCCTTCGCCGAATTCCGCGACCGCTGCAGCGGCGGCGATTGCGTCGTTGTACGGGGCGACGATCGTGTGCTCCGTCACAGAGCCCGGCACGCCCGCCGACGACGGGATGCCGAGCGTCGCGAGCCCCGAGCCCGCCTCGGCGAGGAGCGCGTCGACGTGGCCGTGGTAACAGCCGGCGAACTTGAGGATGCGATCGCGCCGGGTGAAGCCGCGCGCGAGCCGGATCGCGCTCATCGACGCCTCCGTGCCGGACGAGACGAGCCGCACCCGCTCGACCGATGGAACCGCGTTCACGATCTCTTCGGCCAACGCGACCTCGCGCTCGGTCGCCGCACCGAACGACGTGCCCTCCCGCGCGGCTGCGACGACCGCGTCCACGGTCTCGGGATCCGCGTGCCCGAAGAGCAGCGGCCCCCACGACATCACCCAGTCGAGATAGCTGCGACCGTCTGTCGTCTCGAGGCGCGAGCCGGAGGCGCGGCGAACGAAGAGCGGCTCGTCGAGCCCGACGGCGCGCATCGCGCGCACGGGCGAGTTCACCCCGCCCGGGATGAGCTCCTGCGCGCGCTTCCAGAGCTCCGAGCGGGTCCCTACAGCCAGCCGGCCAGCTCCTTCGTCCAGTACGAGATGACGAGGTCGGCGCCCGCGCGCTTGATCGCGACGAGGCTCTCGACCGCGGCCGCGCGCTCGTCGAGGTGACCCGCGCGCGCCGCGTCCTTCACCATCGCGTACTCGCCGCTCACGTTGTACGCGGCGAGCGGCGCGTCGAAGCGCTCGCGCACCGCGCGAATGACGTCGAGACACGGAAGCGCCGGCTTGACCATGAGCACGTCCGCGCCCTCGGCGAGGTCGAGCTCGCACTCGCGCAGCGCCTCGCGCACGTTGCCCGGATCCATCTGGTAGCCGCGGCGGTCGCCGAACGCGGGCGCCGACTCGGCCGCCTCGCGGAACGGCCCGTAGAACGCGGACGCGTACTTCGCCGAGTAAGCGACGATCGGCGTGTCGGGCAGCTCGGCGCGGATCGCGGCGACGCGTCCGTCCATCATGTCGCTCGGGCACACGGCGTCGGCACCCGCTTCGACGTGGGAGACGGCGGTGCGCGCGAGGATCTCCAGCGTCGCGTCGTTGTCCACCTCGTCGTCGCGCAGGACGCCGCAATGCCCGTGCGAGGTGTACTCGCAGAGGCACACGTCCGTCAGCAGCAGCAGCTCGGGGAAGCGCCCGCGCAGCTCGTGCAGCGCGCGCTGCACGACGCCGTCGTCCGCCCACGCGCCGGAGCCCTCGTCGTCCTTGTCGTCGGGAATGCCGAAGAGGATCACCGCCTTGACGCCGAGGCGGACGAGCTCCTCCGCTTCGCGCACGACGTCGTCGACCGAGAAGCGGCCGAGCGGCGGCAGGTGCTCATTGCGTCGCGTGTCGGGGCCGATAAAGAGCGGCATGACGAACTGGTCGAGGTCGAGGCGCGTCTCGCGCACGAGGTCGCGCAACGGTGCGGTCCGGCGCAACCGGCGGAGACGCGTGACCGGGAACGTGCTCACGCTGGAAGCTTACGCCCGGGTCATCCAGACTACGCCGGTGGGTCGGGTCCGGACAGCCCTTGCGGCAGGGATCGTGGCGCTCGTTCTCGCTTGCGGCTCGCCTGCGGGTGCGCGCGACGCGGCGACGAAGTGCCAGCTCGGCCGCGTCAGCGGCACGTACGCGGCTTCGGTCCGCCACGCACTCCGCGCCGGGCACGACGTCTGGGGCGAGCAGTTGCTCAGGTCGCGCGATGGGCCGACGTACAACGCGGTCGCCCGACGCCTCACCCCGCTCTTCTACGCCGCAGGGCCGCACGGCTATCGCATCGGCGACTCCGGCGTGTACTACCTCCCCTTCGCGTGGCCGACGCTCTTCGGCGCACAGGCGATCGCATTGCACGTCGCCGACGGCGGCACGATCTATGCCAGCCGCACGAACGGCCCGAAGCTGACGATCTCCGTCGGCTCGGGCGCGCGCGAGCGGTACGGGAGCTGCCTCGCACGCCTCGCGACGCCGCAACTACTCAGCGGATATCTCCCGGCGCTCGAGACGAAGTACGTCGACGGCGGCGGAGTGCACTACTCACAGGAGTCCTTCGCCGCGCGGATCGGCGTCACGCGTTCGCTCGTCAGCTTCGTCCGCCTGACCGCGGACGCGACGAACGCCGATCACCCCGTGCGAATCGCCTTTTCGACGTCGGCACGCCACCTCGCGGTTGCGGGCGACGGGACGATCTCGCGCGGCCTCAACACGCACCTCTTCGTCAGCGAGGGAGCGCGGGTCCGGGGCTCGACCGTGTCGTACGTCGTTCCCGCCGGCGAGGCGCAGTCGGTCTACGTCGCGTGGCTGATCGACCCGGCGCCGACCCGCCCGTTCGTCCTGAACGAGGAGAGCTACGTCGCCGCGCGGCAGGCGCTCGCGACGTTCTGGGCGCGCAAGCTCGCGAGCAGCGCGTCGTTCGAGGTGCCAGAGCGGCGGGTCGAGGACGCCGCGCGCAGCCTTGTCATCCAGAACCTCGCGCTCGCGTGGCGGTACAGCGCCGGCAACGGCTACCACTCACACGTCTTCACACCGGAGGTCGTCGACACGGCCGGTGTGATGGGCGAGTACGGCTTCCAGGACGTCAACCGCGCGAGCCTCGACGTCGCGTCGTGGCGGAAGCTCGTGTGGACGGCGAACTGGCGGATGGGCGCGCGGCTACTCGGCACCGCCCGCTACTACAGGCTGTTCCACGACGACGCGTACGTCGACGAGCACACGGGCAGGCTCGCCTCCTACGTCACACGGCTGCGCACGCAGCTCTGGGGGAGGCGCCACCTGTTGAACCGTGAGCGCTTCTCGGCAGACGTCTGGCTGAAGGTCTACGGGCTCCACTCGCAGGCGGTCGCCTGGCAGGGCCTGCGCGAGATGGCGTCGGTCTGGGCCGAGACGGGACGGCCCGGGCTCGCGGCGCGGGCGCGCGCCCTCGCCTACGAGCTGGGACGAGGGCTGCAGCGCGCGGCGCAGAGGTCGGCGCGACGGATGCGCGACGGCACGCTGTTCGTCCCGATCCGCCTCCTCGACGGCGAGCGTCCGTACCGGTACCTCACGGCGTCGCGGCCGGGCAGCTACTGGAACCTCGTGATGCCGTACGCGCTGGCGTCGGGGATCTTCCCGCCGCACGGGACGAGGGCGAAGGGCGTGTTCCAGTACCTCCACGCGCACGGCTCGCGCATCCTCGGTCTCGTCCGTTCGGGCGCGTACACGCTCTACGGGAACAGCGGCACGAAGAAGTCCGGGACCGATCAGGTCTACGGGCTGAACCTCGCGCGCTTCTTCGCGGACAACGACAGACCCGATCAGCTCGTGCTCAGCCTGTACGGGCAGCTCGCGGCCGGGATGACGCACGGGACGTACGTCTCCGGCGAGGCCGCGAGCGTCGCGCCGTTCCGCGGCGACTACTACCGCGCGATGTTCCGCCCGCCGAACTCCGCGAGCAACTCCGCGTTCCTCGAGACGCTCAGGCTGATGCTCGTCCACGAGGTGCGCGGGCCGAGCGGCGCGCCGCGCGGCCTCGAGCTCGCGTTCGCGACGCCCCGCTCCTGGCTGCAGACGGGGAAGCAGATCGCCGTGCGCGACGCGCCGACGAGCTTCGGCCGGCTCTCCTACACCGTCGCGGCGAAGGCGGGCGTGATCGACGCGTGGGTCGACGTTCCCGACTCCGGCTCGCTGAAGACGCTGGAGCTTCGACTGCGCCTGCCGCGCGGCCAGCGACTCGCGCACGTGAACGTCGAGGGGCAGCCGTCCCGGTTCGACGCCGGGACGCAGACGATCGACCTCAGCGGCCTGACCGGCAACGTGTTCGTCGAGGCGAGTTACACGCGCTAGCCGCGCCCGATCGCCCGCGGCACCTCCGTGCGCGCCTCGGGCTCCACGTCGACCTCGACGGGCAGCTTCGCGCCGTCCTCCCACTTCTCGAGCTCGATCCGCTCGCTGAAGAACTCCCACACGGCGCGCAGGACTGCGAGCAGCGGCAACGCGACGAAGATCCCCGGCAGCCCGTAGATCTCGCCGCCGGCGAGCAGGCCGAAGATGACGAGCAGCGGGTGCAGCCGCAGCGCCGAGCCCATCACGTTGGGAACGACCACGTGCCCCTCGACCTGGTGGATGAAGAGGAACAGCGCGGCGACCCAGAGGGCCGACACGGGGTGCACAGCGAGCGCGTACACGAGCGGCGGAACTGCGCCGAGCCACGGGCCGAGATACGGGATCAACTCCGTGAACGCGACCCAGAGACCGAAGAGCAGCGCGTACGTGTCGGCGCCGGGAACGAGCCCCGTGACGCCGAGCACCCACATCCCGACACCGGCGCTCGTGCCGATGATGAGCGACAGGAGCACCTGCCCTTTCACGTACGAGACGAGCGAGTGCTCGACGCGCCACATGAGCGGCCGCGTTCCCGGTCGAGGCGGGAACCTCCTGTCGATCACGCGCGCGAGGCGCTGCATGTCGAGCAGCATGTAGATCGACACGACGATGATCAGCACCGTCGAGAAGAGCAGTGACACGATGGAGACCGCCGCTCCCTCGGCCCACTTGATCGCCTTGGACGAGTAGCGCGAGACGTCCTTCGAGCCCGAGTTGTTCAGGAAGTCGAGCGCCGGCTTCTGCACCTTCACGTGCTCCAGGTGGTGGTCGTTCAACCAGGTCTGGAACCGGATCACGTCGCGCTCGGCCTGTGAACGCGGAGGCTGTCCGCGCGTCTTCGTAAAGTAGTTGTCGACCCGCGTCGAGGCCGACTTGGTCTGGTCGACGACGACGGTCGCGAGCGCGATGCCGGCAAGGACCACGAGAGCCGCGAACGTGAGATACACGAGGGCGACGGCGAAGCCGCGCGGGATCCAGGCCCTCCCGAGACCGCGAACGATCGGATTGAGGAGCAGTGCGATCAGGCCGGCGACGATGAAGAGGAAGACGACGTGACGCACCGCGCCGGCGATCGACCACGCCACGATCAGCACGAGCGGCAGCCCGACGAGCTGAATCCACCGCGGGACAACCAGGTTCGTCGTCCCTCCAGGGTCCATGCCGACGATCGTACCGCCGCACGGCGCCGCCCCAAGAGCGCCGATTGGGACTGGTCCTTCCTGGAGGATGGCGCGCTGGCGCTCGAGCGTCACGAACTCTGGACGGATGTCGAGCCGCCGTCCCGCTTGCGGCTGTTACAAGCTAAGGTGCCTCCCGATTTGAACGACTCGACTTCGTTCGTTACGGTCCCGCGGATGCCGCGGCGACGGACGGCAACGAGTCGGCGTCCGACCCGCGCCCAGCGCGAGGCTCTGCGGCGTCGCGGTGTGCGCCGGGTCCGGCGCCGTGAGCACCGGCTTCGGCGCTTTGCGCTGCTGACGCTCGTCGCCGTCGTCGCGGTCGTCACCCTCGCGCTCACGGCGTTCGACGGCTCCTCCGCGCAGCGGGTCTCTGCGATCACGCCCGCGCCCGCGCAGCGGTTGCTTCCCGCGAAGAGCCCGCAGCCGCAGGTGATCGCGAAGCTCGGCGACCTGCGCCTGCAGTTGCCGATCTCCCCGAGCCGCGTCACCGCGATCGGCTTCCACGCCGCCGGCGACGGCGCGCGCGCGCTGCAGCCCGTCGGCCGCCAGGCGAACGAGGGACTGCTCGCGCGCCTCGGCCACAAGCTCTTCGGCGGCGTCGCTCAGGGGCCGGCGTGGTACCAGATCTCCGGCGGCGAGGGACCGCACACGAGCGGCCTCGACGTCGGCGCGCACGCGGGCACCGCGGTGTACGCACCCGTCGACGGACGCGTCGTCGGTGTCACGCCGTACGTCGTGAACGGACGCAAGTACGGCGATCGCATCGACGTCCAGCCGGCGCAGGATCCGTCGGTCGTCGTCTCGCTGACGCACGTCGAGGCGCTCGCGCCGCTCGTCGTCGGCGCGGCCGTGCAGGCGTCGCAGACGCGCCTCGCAACGGTGAAGGACCTGAGCGCCGTCGAGGAACAGGCGCTCGCGCGCTACACGAACGACGCGGGCAACCACGTCGCGCTCGAGGTCAGGCCGGCGGCAGGCGCGCTTCAGTAGTTGCGGATCCTTTTCCTTGCGGACATCGTCGGGACTCCCGGCAGGGAGGCGGTTGCGGACCGTCTGCCGTCGCTGCGCGAAGAGCTCGACGTCGACTTCTGCATCGCGAACGGCGAGAACCTCGCGGACGGCGTCGGCATCACGCCGAAGCTCGCCGACCGGGTGCTCGCCAGCGGCGTCGACGCGATCACGCTCGGAAACCACACGTGGCGCCGGATGGAGATCGTTCCGTACCTGAACGGCACCGACCGCGTCGCGCGGCCCGCGAACCTCGCGGCGACCGCGCCCGGCAAGGGGCTCGTCTACGCCATGGGACGGAACGACACGCGGGTGGCCGTGATCAACGTCATGGGCTCGCTGTTCATGGACACGCCGGTGAGCATGTGGGAGGTCGTCGACGCGCTCGTCGAGGAGGCGAGGCGTCACACGCCGGTCGTGTGGGTCGACGTCCACGGCGAGGCGACGAGCGAGAAGGTCGCGCTCGCGCAGTGGCTCGACGGCAAGGTCACCGCGGTCGTGGGAACGCACACGCACGTGCAGACGAACGACGCCCGTGTTCTGCCCGGCGGCACGGCCGCGTTGAGTGATGCGGGAATGACAGGGCCGCACAACAGCGTGATCGGCGTGCAGAGCGACCTCGCGATCAAGCGCATGCGCACGGGATTGCCGGTGCGGTTCGAGACCGCCGCGGGCGACGTCCGCCTCGAAGGCGCGCTCGTCGAGTGCAACGGTGACGGACGCGCGTCGTCGTGCACGACGGTTCGCGTACAGGTCGCTTGACGCGCGTCCGTCAGGCGCGCCTGCGGCGCGCGTGACCTGAGGCTGCTGTTGGAAGCGCGCTTCTCCGGTCGGGGTTGACGTCGGCGCGGCGAAGCCGCGCCTTGGTTGGACTGTCGAGCGTCATTAGCCTCTCGGGAGCAATGGCACATCCCGAGCTCGAACACGAACAGGCTTACGTCGACTACGCCTACGACTGCGTCGAACGCATCAAGCGGCAGCTCGAGCGGCTCGGCGAGGCCGTGGACGCGCCCGAGTACCAGGCGGGATGGTTCGAGGAGTACGCGCGGAGCCGGCTCGCGACCTTCGAGGACGTCGACCGGGGGCTCTGCTTCGGCAAGCTCGACGTCGACGGCGCGGCGGCGTCGCTCTACGTCGGCCGCCGCTGGGTGCACGAGGACGACGCGCCGGTCGTCGTGAACTGGCAGGCGCCGGCCGCGCGGCCGTTCTACACGGCGACGGTCGCCGAGCCGCAGGGGGTCACGCTCCGACGCCGCTTCCGCGTGGACGGCCGGCGGCTGCTCGACCTCTACGACGAGCCGCTCGACGGCACCGCAGGCGACGTCGTGCACGGCGTCGCGGACATCCTGCTCGAGGAGCTCGAGCGCAGCCGCGACGAGCACATGCGCGACATCGTCGCGACGATCCAGGCCGACCAGTTCGCGCTGATCACGCGCGAGCCGGAGGGCGTCTTCATCGTCCAGGGAGGGCCAGGGACGGGCAAGACGGCGGTCGGCCTGCACCGGGCGTCGTGGCTCCTCTACACGTACCGCCGCGAGCTCGAGCGCTCCGGCGTGCTCGTCGTCGGGCCGAACCCCGTGTTCATGGACTACATCTCGCACGTGCTGCCGACGCTCGGCGAGGAGCGCGTCGAGCAGCGTGCGATCGACGCGCTCGCCGGGATCGCAGCGACGCGGCGCGAGAAGCCGGAGCTCGCGCGGCGCAAGGCCGACGTCGCGATCGCGCAGCGGCTCGCGCAGGCCGTGCACGAGTTGCCGGTGCCGCCCGGCGAGCTCGTCGGCATCCGCGTGGACGGCGCGTTTCTCTACCTCGAGCCGAATGACGTCTCGGCGCTGATCGAAGAGGCGAGGGCCGGCGGCGGGTCTCACGCGGAGCGGCGCGACCGCTTCCGCATGCTCGCGGCGCGGCGGCTGTACGAGCAGTACGGGCGCAAGCTCGACGACCTCGCGTTCCGGTCGTTCGACGAGCTCGAGCGCGCGACCCGAACGTTCCTCGGCAAGCTCGTCGACCGCACGTGGCCGCGCGTCAAGGCCGAGCAGCTCGTCCGTCGCGTCCTCGCGGAGGAGAAGCTCGGCGGCCGCGGCTGGAGCGAGGCCGACCTGCCGCTCATCGACGAGGCGCGCGCGTTGCTCGACGGGCCGCCGCAGCAACACGGGCACGTGATCGTCGACGAGGCTCAGGACTTGACGCCGATGCAGCTCCGCATGCTCGCGCGGCGGAGCTCGGGTGCGATGACGATCCTCGGCGACATCGCGCAGGCCGCGGGCCCGGTCGAGTACCACCGCTGGGAGGACCTGCTGCCGCACCTCGCTGACGGGCGTGAGGTGTCGGTCGCCGAGCTCCGCCTCGCGTATCGCGTACCGCGCGACGTGATGGAGCTCGCGCTGCCTCTGCTGCCGCTGATTGCGCCCGACGTCGCGGCGCCGATCGCGTACCGTGACGGGGACGAGCCGCCGCGCTTCGTTCAGGTGCCTGCGGCGGAGCTCGCCTCGGCGGCCGTGCGCGAGGCGTCGATCGAGGCGGCGCGCGACGGACGCGCGGCGCTGATCGCACCGGCGAAGCTGCTGCCTGCGCTGCCGACACAGGCCGACGGCGCGTTCGACGAGCTGGCCGCGCCGTTCCAGACGCTGACGCCGCGGGCCGCGAAAGGCCTTGAGTTCGACCGCGTCGTCCTCGTCGAGCCAGCCGCGATCGCCGCGGAGGGCGCCGAGCGCATCGAGGGCCTGCGTGCGCTCTACGTAGCGCTGACGCGTGCGACGAAGACGCTCGTGGTCGTGCACGCACTCCCGCTGCCGCCGGAGCTCTCCCCGGCGTCCTGACGGAACATGTCCGGGGTCTGACCCCGGCCATGTCCTAAGCGGCCGTGTCAGCTGTCACAAATCTGTGCCGGTTCGGTAACAGGAGCGCGACGAGCAGCGCGATCAGCACGGCGTCGCGCAGGAGCACGAGCCACGTCACCGCCTCGCTGAAGTGGAGCGCATAGCTCCAGTAGTGCTTCGGGAACCACGCCTGGGTCAGCACGAGCGCGGCGGCATAGAGGATCGCGACGCTCCACCGCCTGACGAGGGGCACGAGCGGGATCAGCCAGATCAGGAACTGCGGCGACAGCACCTTTCCCAGCGCGATGAACGCGACGACCGCCGCCGCCGCGTAGCGCACGAGCTCCTCCCGCGAGCGGTCGCGCCGCGCGAACGTGAACCAGATCCCGACGAGCACGCCGAGCTGAACGAGGCTCTGCAGCACGCCGACCGCGCTCGCGAACGCGCCGCTGATGTTCTGCGAGCCGCGGCTGGAGACCATCGTCGCGCCGGTGCCGAAGACGTGGTGGGACGCGACGATCAACGCGGCGCCGATGCTCTCGATCTGCAGCGGCCGCGAAAGCTGGCGCGAGAAGCTGGTCCAGACTCCGTGCGGCGACACCACGAAGAACGGCAGCACGACCGCGACCACGACGCCGACCGACACGGCGAGACAGACGAGCGCCTCGCGCCGGCCGCGCGTCCGCCACACGTATGCGACCGTCAGCGGAAGGAGTACGCCCGGCCAGATCTTCGCCGCGATGCCCGCGCCCAGCAGTGCATGGCCGAGCCGCACCCGCCCCCACAAGACGCCCGCCATCCCTCCGGCGACGAGCGCCGCGGGCCAGTAATCGAACCGCGTCAAAACGACAGAGCCGAGCAGCAGCGGTGCCAGCGCCGCAAGAGCCAAAGCCCCCGCAGCCGCGGACGTCCCGAATCCGAGCGACATGATCGACAACGCAACTCCCACCAGGAGCGCCAGGCCGCACGCGGCCATGAGCGTGCTGAAGTGGCGCGTGTACCCGGTCGAGTCGCCCTCCCGGCTGAAGAGCGACGGCGCCGCGAAGGCCGGCAGCGCGCCGGGTGGATACTCGACGCTGAAGTCGCGGTAGGGCGCCTCGCCGTGGACGATTGCGTCTCCGTAGCTCTGGTACACCGGCGTGTCCATGATCTGCCCGCGCGCGAGCCACCCGTGGTGGAGCGCGATCCACCCACCGATGAACACCGCAATCGCCAGCGCGCCGAGCGCGGCGATGCGGTAGTCAGCCGGTTGCGACCAGCTCTCGGACCGGCTGCTCAACTGGCTCGACGCGCGGCTCCGGAGCCGCCGGCGCCAGGGTCGCGTAGGCGACGAAGGGGAAGAACCACGGGATGTAGAGATAGAACCAGTGTGTCAGCACGAACTGGAAGCCGAGCAGCAGCACACCCGTCAGCGCGGCCAGCTGCAGCGGCGTCTTGCGCTTCGGAACGTAAGCGAACGCGAACACCGCAACGACGAGCAGCGCTTCGAGGAAGCGCTGCAGGACGTGGAGATCCGGCAGCCCCTTCGCGTGGTACTGGCGCCAGTCCCAGATCGAGAACGGCGACTCGCGCGTGACCTGCCACGAGACCGTCCGCTCCCAGAAGACGCGCAGCGCATGTCCGAGATTCGGCTCGAGCAAGATGATCGAGAACGCGGCAAGCGTCGCGAGCGCGAACCCGGCCGCCGCGCGCACGATCTGCTCGCGCGTCATCCGGTACGTGATCCACATGGGAGCGACGAGCAGCGCGGCGAACTTCGTCCAGCCCGCGAGCGCCGAGAAGATGCCGCGCGCCCACGGTGACGAGACGAGCCAGAAGCCCCAGATGAGAAACGCGGGCAGCAGCGTGTCGTTCGTGTTCGCGCTCGACGCGTACTGCGTGAAGGGGTAGGCGGTCCACGCGAACGCAAGCGTCGCCGCGAGCAGCGGCCCACCGAAGCGCAGGCCTAGGAGCGCGAGCCCGAGGATGCAGATCAGGTCGAAAGCGATCGTCGTCGCGTGCGCCGCGGGCAGCTTGTCCCACTTGCCGCTCCAGCCCAGCGCGAGATACGCGGGGATGTACGACTCGTACGCGACGGGGCCGTACGTGTCGCCGCGGGGGTTCGCGGACTCGCAGCGCCCGTTCGTCTGGATACGCTCCCGCGTCTCGCCGTTCGCGTCCGAAGGCCCGCAGGGCTTCAGGTCCTCCTCCACCGGCATGTGGCCGTACGGCCATTCGCCGTTCACGATGCGCTGGGCGCCGATCACGCCGGAGTAGCCGACGTCGATCACGCTCGAGTTGCGGTGGTTGTACTCCGTCGCGCGAAAGCCGGCGCCGAACGCGGCGAGCGCGAGCAGGAGCCACACCGGCCACACCGTGCGCCCCGGAGTTGCGCGTCCCGTGAACCCGATCCAGAGGCCGCGCCCGATCAGGTACACCATCGGCGGATAGGCGAGCGGCGCGCTCGCGAAGATGTTGCCGCGGTTGAAGAACCACAGCGACACCGAGAACGACAGCAGCGCGACGAGATCGAGCGTGCGCAGGGACAGCGGCCGGCGCCAGTCGACGAGCCCGAGCAGGAAGACGGCGCAGAACGTGAGCCAGACGGGATAGCTGTTCAGCTTCTTGCCGCCGAACGCGCCGGGACTGCCGCGCGCCATCCCCCACGCGACCTGCGGGCCCGTCCACGCCTCGGTCACCTGCGACGTCGCGTCGTCGACGCGTCCCGTCGCGATCTCGCCCGCCTTGTCCCACCAGACGTTCACCTGCCACGAGCGAGTGTCCGCCTTCCAGTCGGCCGCGGTCGTCCGGCCCTTCTTCGGGTAGCGCGACAGCCAGTCCTTGACCTTCGGATAGACGAGGAAGACGTCGACCGCCTTGCCCGGCGTGAGCCGCTTCGGCTGATCGGGCGGCGCGAGCGGCGTCTCGATGATGCGCCCCTTCGAGTCGTAGACCGGGCCGATCGGGTCGTCGGCCGCGTGGGCGATCCCCGTCACCGCGAAGAAGAGCAACAGCACGACGGCGACGCGGCGCACCGAGTCAGCCTAGCGGCGCGTTTCGTGTTGCTAGCGCGCGAAGCTCCAGAGCTTGTTGCCGACGAAATTGAGCGGCGTCACGAGCACGATCGCGATCGCCTGGGCGAGCACCTTGTCCATGCCGAAGCCGACGAGCACGCGCAGGATGATGAGGTTCGCGACGAGCGCGACGACCGAGACGACGACGAAGCGCATCCCCTGGTAGGCGAAGTGCCCGCGCTGGCCGCGGAACGTCCAGTGACGGTTCCACCAGTAGTTGTTCGACACGGCGGCGCAGAAGGAAACGGCCGCGGCGCCGAGATAGTGAAGCCCCGCCCATTTCAGCAGCGCCGTGTAGACGGCGAGGTTGATGATGTAACCGCTCGCGCCGACGGCGCAGAACTTCGCGAGCTGAACCCAGTTGTGCGGCGCGCGCAGCGCGCGGATGACCGCGTCCACTACGCGTCAGGCCGCGTCGTCCGAGACGACCTCGAGCGTTCCGTCGGGTCCGATCAGCACGTTCTCGAGTACCGGAACGAGCGCGCGCAGCGACCGTGCGCGGTCTCGATAGAACGCGAGCTGTTCTTCGGCGAGCATCACGATCGGCGAATCGACCGTGATCGTGCTCTCCTCGATCACCGCGGCCGTCCACGGGAGAAACCGGTGCTCCTCGTCGCGGCACAGGACGTCGAACCCGACCGCGCGGTTCTGAACCGGGTCGACGATCACGTCGACCGGGCGGCCGATCGTGATGTCACGCGTTCTGACTGGGAGGCGGAGCAACTCGCCCGCGAGGCGTCTCTTCACGCGTGAATCCTTCTCCTCTCAGCCTGCGCGGAAACCGCGTTCGCCACTCGGCGCCTCCAACTCGACCTTGACTTCGTCGACCCGCGCGCCGCTCGGCCCGCGGCGACACCAGGCTACCAACGCGTCCACCTGCTCCGGCTCGCCCTCGAACACCGCTTCCACGGTGCCGTCCGCGTTGTTGCGCACCCAGCCGCCGACGCCACGTGACTCCGCCCGGCGGCGCGTCGCGTAGCGAAAGCCGACGCCCTGGACTCGTCCGTTGATCGTGAGATGCACGCGCTTAGCCACGGGAGAATCCTTCGCGGCCGACAAGCGGGACGAAGCGGCACGGGACGGAGCGGGTCACCTTCGGCCTGTCGGCCTCCCGAACGACGCGCTCGAGCAGCTGGTCGTGGCGGTTGCCGATTGGAATCACGAGGCGTCCATACGGTTCGAGCTGCGCGTAGAGCGTGGACGGCACGTCAGGCGCCGCGGCGGCGACGGCGATCGCGGCGAAGGGCGCATGCTCGGGATCGCCGAGCGTGCCGTCACCGACGTGCACGACGACGCGTTCCGCATAGCCGGCGTCTGCGAGCGCGGCGCGCGCCCCTTCCGCGAGCTCGGGCAGGCGCTCGACCGTGTGCACCTCACCCGCGAGCTCCGCGAGCACCGCCGCCTGATAGCCCGAGCCGGTGCCGACGTCGAGGACGCGCTCGTCACCGCGAAGCGCGAGCAGCTCGCAGATCAGCGCCACCATCGCCGGCTGAGAGATCGTCTGCCCGCTGCCGATCGGGAGCGCGGCGTCGTCGTACGCGCGGCCGCGCAGCTCCTCCGGCACGAAGAGCTCGCGGGGCACGCGCTCCATTGCACGGAGCACGCGCTCGTCGCGGATGTCTCGGCCGGCGAGCTGCCGTTCGACCATGCGTCGCCGCGCGTCGATCACGGCACAGGCGAGAGCACGCCCGCGAGCATGGCGTCCTTGACCTCGACCGTTCGCGCCGGCGGCTCGATGCCGATGCCGAGCATCGGCACCTCGGAGTCGCCGGCGTCGAGGGAACCGTGGCTCCCGCCGCCCGCGTGATGCATGCCGGCGAGGTCGGCGAACTCCCAGCCCGGTGCGGCGGAGACGAGCACCTCGCCCGCGTTCGGATTGCGCAACGCAGCCTCGACGCGTTCGCGGCCGAGCGGGTAGGCGTCGAGGATCGCCGCGTCCTCGTCTCCGTCCTTGAGTGCGACAACGGCGCCGTCCTCGACGAAGAACACGGCGTCGACTGCACCGACGCCGGCGAGGCTCGCTGCGGCGGCGCGCGGCTCGTCGGTGTAGATCATCCCCGCGCGGTTGGATGCGGTGACGATCGCCGGCGCGCACACGTGCTCCTGGAGCCGCACGGCGTCCTGCACGTTCGTCTGCCCGTGGTCCGAGCACACGAGGACGGAGTACCGCTCGAGGAATGCGTCGAGGCCTCCGGCCGCATCGACGAGCGCGCGGACGCTGCCGTCCGTCTTCACGAGCTGCTCGCGAACGCCGTCCGGCCCGTGCAGGTGCGAGGCGAAGTCGAGATCGGAGAGGTAGTAGACGAGGAGGTCGAACCCGTCGCGGGTGACGAGCCAGCGGCCCGCCGCGGCCGCGTACTCGTCGATGCTGCCGCCGCCGCGGTTTCGCACCGCGAGCGGCGCGCCGATCGGGTCCGACTCGTAGAGGTTGTAGAAGAAGAAGCGCCGCGGCCCGAACGTCGTCTGCGCGAATCCCGGCACCGTCGGGACGTAGCGGTGCGGCCCTCGATAGCAGGTGATGTTCACCGCCGCGACCGTGAGCCCGGCGCTCTCGCCCGCCTCGTAGATCGTCTCGGCGTCCTTCGCGAGGTGATCGCGGTTCATCCCGACGATCGTGTCGCGGAGCGAGCGGCGCGTCCCGGCCGCGCGAATCGCGCCGAACGACGAGCCGTACTCGACGAGGCGCTTCTCGTCGCGGTGCCACCAGACGAGATGCGGGATGTGGTGCACGTCCGGGTGTGCGCCCGTCGCGATCGACGTCAGGCAGACAGGCGTCAGCGACGGGAACGTCGTGACCGCGCGGCGGTAGGAGCCCGCGTCGGCGAGCGCCGAGAGCGTCGGCGCGGAACGGTCGCCGACGGCGTTCTCGAAGGTCGACGGCGTCAAGCCGTCGATGACGATCAGGATCGCGGCGCGCTTACTTCGCAAGCGTGCGGAGCCCGGCATACTTCTCGCCCGCGCGTTGCCGAGATCGCAATCCGACCACGGGGATCGCAATTGCCTCGATGAAGCCGACGACCGGGATGAAGGACAGCGCGAGAGCGAGCACCGCGGCGCCGACCAGGATCGCGGCCGTTCCTCCGGCAGTGCCGCCTCGCCTGACCGCGCCGCGCGCAAACGTTCCCGCGCCGAAGCCGCTGAGCGCACCGGCGACGGCGCCGACGACACCGGCCTTCCAGTCGAAGACGAGCCAGCCGATCACGCCGCCGCCGACGAGCCCGACGGCCGCCGCCAGGAGCGGCGCGCGGGTCGAGCGCGCGAACGCTCCCGCCGCGACGAGACCGAGCGCGACGCCGATTCCCGCGGCGATTCCGATCAGCCAGAGCTCGTACATGAGGTGCGGAGTGTAGTTTCGTGCGCTCGCGAAGCGGGGAAGACGACTCGGTGGGATCGCCCCCGCTCCCCATGCTCGTCTTCTTTACGCGCTCGACCTCAGGCCCGGCGCGGCGCATGGAGAGCCTCCTCGCGCACGTCCAGCGCAAGGAGCGCGATCGCCTCCGAGTTCGACGCGTCGATGCGGACGAGCATCCGCGCCTGCTCGAGAAGTTCGCCGTGGAAGAGGTTCCGTCGCTCGTGCTCGTGATCGACCAGCGCGTCGTCGACCGCATCGACGGGCGCGCCAATATGCCGCAGATCGAGCAGCTGCTCGAAGCCCACCTGGCCGAGTTCGTCGCGGTTTAGGCCGCGAGAACCATTCAGAGGGCAATCTCGTAGATAGTTCCCGCTAGGGGCAATCGATGGAGGGAGGCAGGATGGTTCGGATCCGACGGAGGTACGTCTTCGTCGCGGCGCTGGTGGTGGGTCTCACGGCGGGCTCGTACGCGGTGGCATCGAAGGGAATCGGCCCGCTGAAGCACGGCCAGCCGCCGAACTCGAAGGAGTTCCACGCGCGGCTGAACGGCTACCAGGAAACAACTGGGCCGGGGCCGATCTCGTCGACCGGGGTCGGCGAGTTCCGCGCGAAGCTCGTCGCGCCCGACAAGCTCCACTTCGTGTTCCGTTACTCCGGGCTCGAAGGCGGTAACTCGCTCTTCGCGCACGTGCACTTCGGTCAGCGTGCGGTCGCGGGCGGCGTCTCGTTCTTCCTCTGCGGGGGAAACACGAAGCCGACACCGTGCCCGAACGTGGCGGGCGAGGTCGAGGGCGACGTTGGCCCGGCGGACGTGGTCGGACCGGCTGGGCAGGGGATCGAGCCCGGCTCGTTCGCCGAGATCCTCAAGGCCATGCAGACCGGCAACGCGTACGCGAACATCCACACGACGCGCTGGCCCGGCGGCGAGATCCGCGGCCAGATCAACGACAACGACCAGAGGCAGTTCGAGGGCTAACCCTCTATGTCGATCGCTCGAGCCGCCGGATCACGGCCAGTCCGAATTCGGCGGCTCGGGCTCCGTCGACCACGCGGTGGTCGAACGTGACCGAGACGTAGCCGGTCTTCGCCGTCGTCACCGCGCCGTCGCGCACGACGGGCCGCTCCGCGATGCGGCCGACGCTGAGGATCGCGACCTCCGGGTGGTTGACGATCGGCGTCTGGAAGAGGCCGGCGAGCTTGCCGGCGCTCGTGACGGAGAACGTCGAGCCGCGCAGCTCCTCGGGCTTGAGCGTTCGGGCGCGCGCGCCTTCCGCGAGGCGCTTCACGTCGGCGTCGAGCTCGTCGATCGTGCGTGATGCGCAATCGCGGACGACGGGGACGACGAGCCCCTGCTCGGTTTGCACGGCGAACCCGAGGTCGTACCGGTCGAGGTAGACGATCGCGTCGCGGTCGAGGCGCGCGTTCAGCTCGGGGAACTCCTGGAGCGACTCGGCACAGGCCTTGAGCACCGTCGGCACGAGGAGCGAGAGATCGACGTGCGAGAAGTCGCACTCCTCGACCCAGGTCACGGCCGGAACCTCGCGGTGAGCACGCGTCATGTGCTCGGCGATCACCCGGCGTACGCCCCGGAGCGGCTCGCGGCGTCCTTCCGGGCCCTGTTCCGAGTCCTGGACTGCGGACACGCCCGCAGCGGCCCGCACGTCCTCCTCGGTGATCCGGCCGCCCGGGCCTGTCCCCGCAACAGCTCCGAGGTCGACGCTCAGTTCCCTCGCGATCCGCTTCACGAGGGGCGTCGCCTGGACACGTCCCGAGTCCTGGACTCGGGAGACGTCCGGTGCAGACGACGGCACGGGCTCGGCGCCGTCGGCGCCGATGACAACGAGCACCGTTCCGACCGGGACGACCTCGCCCTCGGCGACGAGGATCCGCGCGACGACCCCGGCGGCAGGCGACGGGATCTCGACCGTCGTCTTGTCCGTCTGGATCTCGACGAGGGGCTCGTCCTCCGCGACCTCCTGGCCCTGGCTGACGAGCCAGCGCGCGACCTCGCCCTCCGTGAGGCCTTCTCCGAGGTCAGGCAGCTTGAACTCGTACGCCACGACTACCGAACTCTGTCAGCGAGGCCGGGGTAGCGGACGACGAAGCCGTCCCGGTCGAACTCCAGGTCCGCGGTGAACGAGCCGCTGCGGAAGCGGACGAGCCCGCGTCCGAGCGCCACGTACCGCTGCGCCGAGCGCTCGACCGACAGCTCGGGCACGTTCACGAACGCCATCGTGTACTCGCGCGAGTCGCCGGCGCCCTCGTGCAGACGGTCGCGCAGAACGGGCAACGAGTTGAAGAGCGGCGAGCTCGCGAGGTCGAGGTCGAGGACGTCGTCGCGCAGCGGCTTCGTGCCGCGTCTCAGGTCGAGCGTGCCGATCCCGTGCACGGTCTCGACCTCCGCGCGCAGCAACTCGCTCACGAACATGTGCGACGTCTCCACGACGTACGTGAGCCGGTACGACGACCGGAGCTGCGTGCCGCGCGCCGTGAGTCGGTCGTCGCCGAGCTCGACGAATGCAAGCTCGAAGAGGTCGGGGCCTTGCCACGCGTAGACCTTCATCTCGGTGTCCCGATCCACGCCTCGGCGGGCGCGATCAGCACGCGCAGACCACCGTCGACCCGCCAGAGCGAGACGGCCTGCTCGTCGCCGTGAAGCTCGGGCGCGACGTCGCGCGGCACGTAGCCGACCTGCAGCGTCCGTTCCTCGTTCCAGATCGACATGGCATTCGGATCGTGCTCGTTCTCAGGCTCGGGCACGAGCACCAGCCGCCGGCCGGGATCGAACGATGCGTCCGGGAGCGCATCCCCGCGGAACGAGACGCCGGCGACATGGATGACGCGCACGCGCGGATCGCTCCACCGTACGGGCTCGTCGGTCGACGCGTCGCGAAGGTGGAAGCCCGAAGCGCCGCGCTCGAGCCAGAGACGCAGCCGCTCGCTCATCCGAGCGCGTCGTCGCGGAGGACGGCGTGCACGCCGAGCACGCCGTTCACGACCTGCGTCAGGCGCAAGTCGACGACGACGCTCGCCAGCGCGAGCGCCTCGTCGCGCGAGACCCCATGCAGCTCCTGCATCAGCCCGAGCATCTCCTCCGTCGCGATCGTCGCCGCTTTGTCCAGGTCGGCCTCGAAGCCGAACGTCAGCCATGCGTCGCTCGTCCGCGCTCGCGGCCACTCGAGCGACTCGCCCCGCACGTCCAGGGTCAGTGTCGCCTGCGCCGGGCACTCGATCGCGGTGCTCGAGACCTCGCCGTCGCCCTGCGCCGCATGCGGGTCGCCGGCAGAGAAGCGAGCGCCGTCGACGGGGATCGGCAGGAAGAGCGTCGTGCCGGCGACGAGCTCCTTGCAGTCGACGTTGCCGCCCCAGCGGCGCGGCGGCATCGTCGTGTAGAAGTCGCCGTCGGGCGGCGGCATCCCGAGCACGCCGAGGAACGGCTGCATCGCGAGCGCGAACCGGCCCGAGCGCGCGACGCCGTCCGCGAGCTTCCAGCGCACCTCGTGCTCGTTGCCGAAGGTCACGCCCCACGGCCCCGGTCGCACCTCGTCGATGCGCACGGCGAGCGTCTGTCCTGCTCGCGCGCCGCGCACCTCGATCGGCCCGGCGAGCGCGTGCCCGCCGTCGAGCCGTGCGTCCAGAGGCTCGAACCGTTCACCTGAGTCAAGCAGCCAGCCGGCGTTCGGCACGGCGATCCGCACGGAGTCGCCCGGGTCGATCGCGAGCACGGGAGCCAGGTCGCGAGAGAAGTGGCCGTGCAGGTTCCGACGCTCGAGCGCGAGCTCGTGAACCACTAGAACGCGAGCAGCTTGCGTGCCGCGTCGAGCACGCGCTCGACCGACGGCATGTACGCGTCCTCGATCTGCCAGTACGGGTACGGCACGTCGTAGCCGGTGACGCGCAACACCGGGCCGTGCAGGTCGAGGATCGCCTTCTCCGCGAGGATCGCCGCCAGCTCCGCTCCGTAGCCCAGCGTGCGCGGCGCCTCCTGCACGATCACGACGCGGCCCGTCTTCGCGGCGGAGGCGAGCAGCATCTCCTCGTCGAGCGGCTTCAGCGTGCGGACGTCGAGCACTTCCACCGACGCCTCGCCTTCGAGCGCGTCGGCCGCCTTCTCGCACAGCGGCACCATCGAGCCGTAGGCGACGAGCGTCACGTCGGTGCCCTCGCGCGCGAGCCGTGCCTTCCCGAGCGGAACGACGTGCTCGCCCTCCGGCACCTCGCCGCGCATCGTGCGGTAGTGGAGCTTGGGCTCGAGGACGACGACGGGATCGGGATCGCGAATCGCGGCGGCGATGATGCCCTTGGCGTCCGCCGGCGTCGACGGGATCGCCACCTTCAGCCCGGGGGTGTGCACGTAGTACGTCTCCGGCGAGTCGTCGTGCAGCTCGGGCGCGCGGACGCCGCCGCCGTACGGCATGCGCACGACGAGCGGGAACTGCATCTTCCCCCCGGTGCGCCAGCGGTAGCGGCCGACGTGGTTGATCAGCTGGTCGAGGCACGGGTACGAGAACGCGTCGTACTGCATCTCGCAGACGGGACGCCAGCCGGCCATGCAGAGCCCGACCGCGGCGCCCAGGATCCCGGCCTCGGCGAGCGGCGTGTCGAAGCAGCGTTCGGCGCCGAAGCGGTCGCGGAGCCCCGCGGTCGCTCGGAACACGCCGCCTGCACGGCCGACGTCCTCACCGATCACCATCACGTCGGAATCGCGCTCGAGCTCGACGTGGAACGCGTCGTTGATCGCCTCGACGATGCTCAGCTCAGCCATCGAGAACTCTCCGCAGCTCGGCGAGGTCGGAGCCGAACGACGCGGGCGGATCGACGAACGCGTGCTCGAAGAGCAACGCCGGATCGGCAGGCGCTTCGGCCTCGGCCGCGGCAATCGCCTCGCGCATGAGCGCCGCGGCCCAGTCCTTGATCTCCGCCGCGATCGTGTCGTCTAGCACGCCGAGCCGCTCCAGGTAGCGCTCGTAGCGGCCGACGCACTCGTTCTGCTTCTCCTCCTCGACGCGGTCGAGGTCGATGTACGCCCTCGGGTCGTCCGCCGTCGCGTGCGGCGCGGCACGGTACGTCACCGCCTCGATGAACGTCGGCCCCCCGCCGGAGCGCGCACGCTCGACCGCCTCGCACGTCGCCTCGTACACGGCGAGCACATCGCCGCCGTCGACGCGAACGCCGGGCATCCCGTAACCGGCAGCCTTGTCGGCCAGCGTCTCCGCGCGCGTCTGCGCGGACAGGGGCGTCGAGATCGCCCACTGGTTGTTGTTGCAGAAGAGGATGAGGGGCGCCCGCGTGACCGCCGCGAAGTTCGCGCCTTCGTGGAACGCGCCCTCGGACGTCGCGCCGTCACCGAAGTACGCGATCGAAACGGTCGACTCGCCGCGCAGCTTCTTCCCCCACGCGAGCCCCGCGGCGTGCGGCACGTGCGTCGCGATGGGCACGCAGATCGACGCGACGTTGTAGTCGGCCGGGTTCCACCAGCCGGCCGGATGGCCGCGCCACCACGACAGCACGGTCGCCGCCGGCATTCCGCGCAGCAGCCCGATCGCGGACTCGCGGTAGCTCGGGAAGATCCAGTCGTCGTCGGCGAGCGCGTGCACCGAGCCCGCCTGCATCGCCTCGTGGTTCCAGAAGATCGCGTACGTGCCGATGCGCCCCTGCCGGTGGTACACGACCGAGCGCTCGTCGTACGTGCGGAGCAGGATCAGCGAGCGGTAGAGGTCGAGCAGAAATCGTGGGTCGACGCCGTCGAGCTCCCGATCCGGGGTCTCGCCGTCGCCGATCACGCGCCGCAGATCACGCTCGGCAGGAAGAACCTGCGCCATTGCAGGGAATCTAGCGTGGGTCGGCCGGTGACGGTGCACGGCTCGCGGTCCGCGGGCCATTGCGACCGTTGCCGTCGAGCCACAGGTCAGACGAGAACGCCGACCGCGTCCCGCTCCGCCTCGATGACGACGTGCTCGACGTCGCCGAGATCCTCGCCGTCGGCCTGCAGCGGCAGCGGCCGGTCGCACGCGATCTCGACCCGGTCGAGGTCGTGCCCGTGGAGCAGGCCCGGCGGCGCGCCGGTGCCGCGGACGAGGTACGACGCGAGGCGGGGCAGCGAGCGCGGCGTGATGCGCGCAGGCGCGGCGACGTCGAGGCCGAGCTCGAACCTCGCGGCCCGGGACGCGTGCAACGGAACGGGCCCCGCGTAGGTATAGGGATCGCAGTTCACGACGATCGCCGCGGCGGCGCGGCCGAGGCCGACGAGCTGGAGCGAAGGCTCGAGCGTGAAGCGCGTCCCGCCGAGCACGCGCAGGAGCTCGTACGTGAACGTCAAGTCGCCGGGCCTGCGTCCGTCGGCGGCACGACCGAGCGCGTCGACGCGACGAACCGTTTCCGCGTCGAAGCCGATGCCGACGGCGAAGCCGAAGCGGCGACCCTGCACGCGTCCGAGCCCGATTCGCCGCGTGCGTCCCGACACGATCGCATCCGCGACGCGCGCCGCGGCGCCGACCGGATCACGCGGCAGCCCGAGCGCGCGTGCGAAGACGTTCGTCCCGCCGCCCGGCAGCGCGCCGAGCGGGACGCCCTCCGGGATGCCGTTCAGCACCTCGTTGACGACGCCGTCGCCTCCGAACGCCACGACCGCGTCGGCCGTGCGTGCCGCGAGCTCGCTCGCGTGACGTGGACGCTCGGTGCGCACCGTCTCGACGTCGCCCGCGCGGCCGAGCACCGCCGCGACCTCGCGGAGCGTGGACTCGCTCACGCGCGACGCGAACGGGTTCGCGATCAGCAGCACGTGCGGCACGCCGCGATGGTAGAGGGGAGGGGGCCGGTAAGTCCGGCCCCCTCGTCATGTCGCTACCGGGAAGAGCGACACGCTCGTTGGACGAGCTAGTGCTCTGCCGTCAGCACCGGGTCGTCGACCCACCAGCCTCCGTTCGGCACCGAGGTGTTCGCGTCGGAGTGAAAGTGGAAGCGGAGCTTGACCGTCGTGCCCGCCACGCTGTCCGGCAACGGGATCGTCGTCTGCGAGTACGCAGGCGCCGCTCCGGCGTAGACGTTGCCGACGCTCGCGTAGGTGGCGCCGCCGTCGGTCGAGAGCTGCACCACGCCGTAGTCGCACGGGCAGCCGCCGGCGCCGCCCGCCGGTCCGTAGTCCTCCGTGTTGTGCTTCTCGGAGAACGACAGCCGGATCGTGTCCGAGCCGCTCGGCACCGTGATCGACGGGCTGTCGAGGTTCACGTCGCACGCGTCGGCGTACGGCGCCGTCGTCCATGCGGTCGACGGGCTGTTCGCGTCGGTCGTCTTCGTCCACTGCGTGCAGTTGCTCGGCGACGGCGTCCAGCCCTTGTTCGTCTCGAAGTCGTCCGAGAAGACGGTGAACTGCTGCCCCGAGGACGCCGGCAGCGGGATCGCCCAGGCTCCGCGCGAGCGCGTGAACACCGCGAGCGTCGTGGCGCCGCGGTCGATCGAGAAGCTCCAGATCATCGTGTTCGGGAGCCCGTTCTGGAAGTGGTTCCAGACCGGCGTCGTCGCGGTGATGTTGTCGGTGTAGTAGAGGCCCCAGTCGGTGCCCGCGAACACCTGCTTGGGAGCGTTCGGGTTCACGGCGATCGCGTTGACCGGGATGTTTGGCAGGTTGCCCGTCTTGTTCACCCACGTGAACGTGTTGCAGAAGGTCGTGCACGTCAGCCCGAACACGTGGCCCTTCGTCTTGCTCGTGTTCTCGTCGAAGCCGCCGACCGCCGCGTAGCCGACGAGCGCGTTCTGCGGGCTGATCGCGACGTCCTGGATCGGCCGGTTCGGCAGCACCTTGTTCGCACCGGTGACGTTCACCCACGTCGCCGTGTTCGCCGTTCCGGTGCCGAGCCCGAAGCCGTACTGCACGTTGCCGTCGTTCGTGCCGACGATCGCGTTGCCGTTCGTGGTCGGCGCGTAGTCGAGCTGGTTGATGTACGACCGGTCGCCGAGGTTGCCCTTCGTCAGGTCGGGGCTGTTCACGTACCAGCTCGTTGCGCCGTCGATCGACTCGAACACGCGGTACGAGCCGGCGATCATGTGGTCGCACGTCGTCGTCGGGCACGCGAACTTGTCGATCTTGTACGGGAAGACGAACGACAGCCGGTCGCCGGCCCAGCCGCCGACGGCGGACTGGTACGGGCCGGCGGGCCCGGTCGTCGAGCGCTGGAGGTTGCCGTTCTGGCTCTCCATGAAGACGCGCTGTCCCCCCTTCGGCTCGATGCGCGCGTAGAAGCCGTCGCCGCCGATCCGCTGCGACCACTGGCAGCCGGTGTCGGGGCACGTCGCGCCGGGGCCGAACTGCCCGTACGACGAGCCGTTGTCCTGCGCGCCGCCGACGATGAACGGATTCGTCGCCGTGGCGAAGTTGGAGCTGATGTCGCCGCCGTAGAACTCGATGGTGTTCATCGTCAGGTTGACGTCCTTGAACGTCGGCGGGTTGACGATCCCGGTCGCGGTTCCCTGCGGCGCGTTCGCCGCGTTGTTCGACACGTAGATGCCGCCGTCGCTGCCCGCCATGAGGTTCGTCGAGGAGCCGGGCTGATACGCGAGCGCGTGCTGGTCGACGTGCACCGGCGAGCCGATCGGGTTCAGGCCGACGTGGTAGCCGCAGCTGATGTCGGTGAGAGTCTTGCCGCCGTCCGTCGACTTCCAGATGTCGATCGCGTCGAGGAAGAGCGCGTCGGGGTTGTTCGGGTCGACGGCGAGCGCCATGTCGTACCACATCTGCGGCGTGTCCTCACCGCACGGGCCGGCGGTCGTCGTCCCCTCGGGGAAGCTCATCGTCGAGTGGTCGGCGACCTTCGTCCACGTGGCGCCGCCGTCCGAAGTTCGCCACAGCCCGAGGAAGCAGCCGCGCGCCGTCGTGGCACTGACGAGCTGCAGCGCGCCGCAGGTCGACTGCGGGTCGATCTTCTGCACCTCGGCGTAGAGCACCTGCGGGTCGCTCGGCGCGATCGCGAGCTCGATGCGGCCGAGCTTGTCCGCGGTCGCGGCGCACGGCGTGACCGTGTCGCCGAGCGGCGGATCGCAGGGCACGCCGCTCGCGGTCCCGACGGGCCAGCCGTTCGTGAGCGCGGTCCAGCTCGTCGCTGCCGGACAGCCGCTCGCCGGCATGGCGCCGAGCCTGTAGATCGCGTTCGCGCCGTTCAGGCCGAGGTTCTGCTGGACGAACGTTCCGTAGCCGCGGGCGCCGATCGCCGCGTAGATCGACGTCGTCGCACCGTCGTCGCGGAGGATCAGGCCGGTGATGTCCTGACGCTGCGTCGAGTACTTGTTCGTCAGGCACGGCCCGCTCCAGTTGACGCCGGCGTCGTACGAGAAGTAGAGGCCGGTCTTCGTCCCGACCACGACCTTCTTGCTGTTGTTCGGGTCGACACGCACCTTCGACACCGCCTGGTACTGCGGATACGAGCCGCCCGCAGCAGCCGGGTAAGCCGGCGTAAAGACGTTCGCGCCGAGCGTCTGCCACGTCGCGCCCGCGTTCGTGCTCTTGAGCACGCCCGCGCTGCCGAAGGCGAAGGAGCCAAAGCTCAGGTCCCCGGTGGCGGCGTACACGACGTTCGAGTTGTTCGGGTCGACCGTCACGTCGTCGGTCGCCGTCGTCGGCACGTTCGGCGCGTCGGTCGTCACCGTCCACGTCGTGAACGGGGTGCAGCAGTTCGTCGACTTCCAGATGCCGCCGCCGTCCTGCGCGACGTACGCGACGCTCGGGCTCTTCGGGTCGAAAGCGATCGCGTTGATGCGACCGGACACGAGCCCGAACGTGAAACACGGCGCCTGGCAGCCCGTGCTCGCCTGCGGCTGCGGGCCGAGGGCCCTCGCCGCAGTGAGGGCCTCGACTGCCTGCGCGCCGGAGCGCACACCGAACGAGCGGACGAGCTTGCCGTGCCGGGTGCGGTAGAGCCCCCTCGGGATCCCGACCTTCACACGCTTCGCCTGCTTCGCCGCCGCGTTGACCCAGCGCTGGTCGAAGCGCCCGGTCGGGTACGTCAGCCGCGTCTGCCAGAACTGCTCGACCTTCTTCAGTGACACCTCGCCGGGCTCGGTGCCGCCGCCCGGTGTCGCCAGCGCCTGCCGCAGCGCGCGCGCGCTCGCCCGCTGCTCCGCACCGCCGTAGATGACGGCGAGAGAAGCGGCGGTGAGCCCCGTCACGAGCGCGGCGGCGATCAGCCTCGCCGGCTTCGATCTCAATCCCCTTGTGCTCCGCATGATCGTCCTTTCAGATGAGGTGGTGGAGGGGGCCGGTAAGTCCGGCCCCCCCTCGCTGTCGCTACCGGGAAGAGCGACAGGCTCTTGAGTCGGTCAGGACTTGAAGGTCGTGCTCCGAGCGTTGTTGGCCTCGTTCGACTCGTCGACCTCCGGCAGCCCCTGCTGCGAATCGCGAACGTTCGCGATCGCAAAGGCCGGGGCTGCCGGAAGCACCGCAGAGACAGTGAGGATGAGGGCAAACCGCCTGCAAAGCTGGCCAATCATTCGTCGTTCCTTTCGCTGGAGATCCCGGTACCACTCGAAGTGGTGAAGATCGGATTAAACCTCACCACTTTACGGGGTGTCAAGTCTCCGAAATTCGGTCGCGTGGAAGCCCGCGAAAGCTGCGAGAACCTTTCGCAATCGGCCACCATTACGAGGGGTTGCACTTCTCGCGGAAATCGGGCAGTCTGTGCGGGCGAGTGCGGTCACCAGGGTTGAACCTCCGGCACATCGCGACTGCGGCGGCGGCCATCGCAGTGGTGGGCGGCGGCATGCTCGCCGGCGTCCTGTCGCGCGATGCGCGCCCGGCCGGCGGAACGGCGGCCGTGCGTCTCGCGCTGCTCGGCGGTGAGACGGAGCATGCGGCCGCCCGCACGGATGCCGCGAAAGGCGCGCTGACGCGCGACTACAAGCGAGGCACGCGCGCGACGGCAAAGCTTGCGGCGGCCACGGCGACGTCGACCTTCGGACAGCCGACGATCGCCGGCATCGGCGGCTGGGGCTTCGAGGCGAACCTGCGGCTCGACCCGTCGAACGCGGATCGCGTCTACATGAGCTCGCCCGACTCGGCGAACTCCGACTCGAGCTTCGTCTGGCGCTCGCTCGACGGAGGCAGGACGTTCAAGTGGGTGCCCGGAGCGGCGCCGCTCGGCGGCAAGGTCACGACGTGCCACGGCGGCGGCGACACCGAGCTCGCGGTGGACACGAAGGGCCGCCTCTACTTCAACGACCTGACGCTCGCGAACTTCAGCGTCGCGCGCTCGGACGACCAGGGCCGCACGTTCACGTGCAACGACATCGGCGTCCCGGACACGATCGTCGACCGACAGTGGTACGCCGTGGACGGCGATCCGTTGAACGGCGGCTCGGTCTACCTCACGAACGACGAGGTGTTCAACGGGAACGTCCAGTGCGGCAACACGCAGCTCAACAACACGCTCGTCATGTATCGCTCACCTGCAGGCGGCGCCGGAGCGACGGCCGGCCTCGCGTTCGGACCGGCGAACCACGTCACGGCGCCGGGCACCTGCGACGAGGGGATCATGGGCAACAACGAGGTCAGTCCGGTCGCGACGAAGACCGGCGTGAACGGGGCGACCCTCACGACCGCCGTCAAGCACGTCTACGTCGTCCACGACGACGGCAGCCTCACGAAGATCCGCATCGCACGCTGCTTCCCGGTCACGTTCGGTGCGCCGATCGCGAACGTCAGCGACCCGAGCGGGCTCAACTGCGTCGACCTTCCCGTCGCGGATCTCGGGATCAACGCTCGCACCGGCGGCAACTTCCCCTCGCTCGCGATCGACAAGGCCGGGAACCTCTACGCGGTCTGGGAGCAGGCGCCGTACGACCCGGTGGCGCAGAAGGCCGGCGACACCGCGCTGATGTACTCGTACTCCACCGACGAGGGGAACCACTGGTCGACGCCGGTGCAGATCCCGACACCGGGCCTCGCGAACAACGTCTTCGCGTGGGCAGCCGCGGGCGACGACGGGCGCGTCGACATCGCGTGGTACGGAACGTCGAAGCACGTCGACCTCGTCAACGGCGGCGCCAACGCGTGCACGAACGGCGGCCCCGACTCGGTGGACGGCTTCTGGAGCGTCTACTTCACGCAGACGCTGAACGGCCACTCGAGCACGGTGACCTTCGGCACGCCGGTCGTGGCGAGCGAGCACCCGATTCGCCACGGGAGCATCCAGACGATCCTCGGCAACCAGTGCGGCGGCGCTCCGAACAACCAGACCGCGACGAACCGCACGCTCGGCGACTTCTTCCAGCTCCGGATCGGCAGCAAGGGCGAGGCGCAGATCTCCTACGCCGACTCGACGAGCCTGCTCAACTCGCTGCTCGGCTCGCACGCGATGTACGTCCGCCAGAACGGCGGCACCGGCGTGTACGCGAGCCTCTCGCCGAAGGGCGACGCGATCCTGAACAACCAGGCGACCGACCCTGCGAAGGACGCGACCTACGACGCGGCCGGGCTGACGAGCGCCAACATGCCGAACCTCGACGTCGTGGCGTCGAAGGTGAGCTGGCCCAGCGCGGGCTCGTGCCATCCGGCGAACACGCCCTGCCTGCGCGTCTGGACGAAGATCTCGAACCTGTCGCCCGCAGCACCCGCGTCACCGGACACCGACAAGGACCTCGTCTGGCTGACGCAGTGGGCCGTGCCGGCCGCGGCCAGCTGCACGTCGAGCGCGCCCTCGTGCGCGAACGGCGGCGCGAATTTCATGGTCTACGCGGAGTCGTACGACGGCGGCGCGATCCAGTGCTACGTCGGCCAGAGCTCGCTGCTTCCCTTCAACGGCGGCGGCGGGCTGACGATCGTCTACCCGGCCGCAGCGCAGCTCACGGCGCCGGGCGCGTGCGCGAGCGTTCCCGGCTCGAACGGCACGATCACGATCGACGTCCCGCTGTCGCAGGTGAGCCTCGACCCCGGCGTCGCGCCGTTCAGCACGAAGCTCTACAGCGTGACGGCGAGCACGATGACGCTGCCGCAGCCGGCGAACACGATCTTCTTCGCGGGCAGCGGCATCCTCGGGGTGCCGTTCAACCTGATCGACGTCGTCCGCGGCTACGACGCGAAGAAGTAACGCCCCGGTCACGCGCGTTTCCGTCGGCGCCGCCGGGGTACGCGGCGGCGATGAGCTCGGCGAACCGGACTGCGCGTGAGGCGATCGAGGAGAGCGGCGCAGCGGCGAGGCTGCTTAGGGGTTCGCATTAGAACGCGGCGCGACGCGAGCTCTGGACTGACCGGGAGTACCGGCTATGCGCCAACGAGTGAACCGGCAGGTCAGACTGAAGTCGAGGCCGTCCGGCATTCCCCAGGCGGAGCACTTCGAGATCGTCGAGGCGCCTGTGCCGGACCCGCGGATGGCCAGGTTCTGGTGCGCAACATCTACCTGTCGGTGGATCCCGCGATGCGCGGTTGGGTCAGCGCGGTCGCCAACTACTCCGAGCCTGTAGCGCTTGGTGCGGTCATGCGCTCGGGTGCAGTCGGGCGCGTCGAAGAGTCTCGAAGTGCCGACTTCCACGCAGGTGACTGCGTGCTTGGCATGTCGGCTGGCAGGACTTCGCTGTCGTGGCCGCCGAGGCGATCGAGCGCAAGGTCGACGGCTCGGGTTTGCCGATCTCCACATCGCTTGGCGTCCTCGGCCTCAATGGTCTGACGGCCTATTTCGCCTTGCTCGAGGTCGGTCAGCCCAGGGCGGGCGAGACTGTGGTCGTATCGACGGCAGCGGGAGCGGTCGGGTCATGCGTCGGCCAAATCGCCAAGATCAAGGGGTGCCGTACCGTCGGCATTGCCGGTGGGCCCGACAAGGTGCGTATGTGTCGCGAGGACTTTCGCTACGACTCTGCGGTGGATTACAAGGCTGACGATCTCGAGGCAGCACTCGATGTCGCCTGCCCAGAAGGCGTTGACGTCTACTTCGACAACACGGCCGGCTCAATCAGCGATTCCATCATGCGACGTCTCAATGTCGGAGCACGGGTGGTCATCTGCGGCACGGCATCCATCGCGAGCTGGGACCCGCCACCCCAGGGACCGCGGGTCGAACGTCATCTTCTCGTCAAACGCGCGCGAATGCAGGGCTTTCTGATCTTTGACCATGTCCAGCGCCATCCCGAGGCACTGCGGGAACTCGAGACTGGGTGACGCAACGGACAGATCCGCTATCGAGAGGACATCCTCGATGGACTCGAGCAGGCACCGGGTTCGATCGCGGGGCGTATCGAGGCCGACAATATCGTCAAGTGTCTGATTCAGATCGCGACGTCGGCTACAAGACGCTGTCGGCTACAAGACCTGTCGGTCGACCTCGTCGTCGAGAACGAGCTCCTCGAGCCCGCGTAAAGGGACAGGGGACTAGGCGGTCTGCTTGCGCCGCGCGACGAGGCGGTCGTACGCGTCGTCGAAGGTGAGGCCCTGCTCCCACGTCGTGTCGAACGCGATCTTCAGCACGCCGGCGAGCGATGGATGCTCGACGACCATGATCGTCAGCTCGGAGGCGCCGGCGACGGGATCCTCCATGCCGAACATCACGATCGACTCGTCGATGATCACGAGCTTCAGCGGCAGCTCCGGCACGAAGCGAGCCTTCTCGCCCGCCTCGATGAAACGACGCACGCCCTCGGTCACGTCGGCGTCGTCGAAGACGTCGAACTCGTAGATGCTCCGCGCCTCGTGCGTCTTCGATACCTCGAGCCCGACCGTCTCCTCCTGCGGCGGCGTCGCGTACGGCTTCTTCGTGAAGACGAGGATCTCGTTCTTGATCCCGGCCTGGAGCTCCTCGAAGCGCTCGTTGATCGCGCGCCGGTCGCGCAGCACCTCGATGTACTCGAGCGGGTTCGCCTGCTCCTTCCCCGCGTGGAACGCCGGCCGGAGCTCCTCGATCAGAGCCGTCGTCTCGCGCTCGAGCTCGGCGAGCTTCTCGCGGTGATCCGAGACGAGCCGTTCGAGCGCGAGCTCGGGCGCGACCGCGGCGTACTTGACCACCTGTCCCGGACGCGTCGATGCGAGCCCCTTGTCGACGAGGCTCGCAAGCACGTCATAGATGCGTTGCCTCGGAACATTCGCGAGACGCGCCGCCTGCGCGGCCGTCGAAGAGTCGCGGCGGAGCAGCGCGAGGTACGCCTTCGCCTCGTAGCTCGTGAGGCCGAGTCGGGTGAGTTGGTCGGCGGTGGCCATACCGAGAACTCACGATATACCACCATTTGTGGTGTCACGCGAGCGCGGGAAGGGGCTCCGCCCGCCCGGCGGAGCCCCTTCGCCCCCCGCGTCTCAGCGCACGACGGTCGTCGACACGGTGCTCGTGTCGTTCCGGCGTGGGGGTCGCCGGGGCCGGCCTCGGTCGCCGAGGCGGATGTCGGTGAGCACCTGGCCCACCGTCCCCGTCAGCTTGGCCTGGAGCGTGATCGTGGCCTTCGCGGACGGAGCGAGCGTGCCGAGCTTGCAGGTGACCGTCGTGACGTTGCCGGCAGTCGCCTTCGTGCAGGTCGCCGCCGGGCTGACGCTCACGGACTTGAACGCCGCCTTGAGCGGGAACTTGTCGGCGTGGGGTCGACGTCGACCTACGGAACACCTCGTGTGATTGACGGATCGGTCAGCCGGCGGGCGTCGCGTACCCGCGCATGCCGTCCACGAGCAGCGCGAAGAAGCGATCCGCGAGGTCGTCCGTGTCGCGAGCCGGGCTGGAGCCACGTGTAGGCCCAGTTCGCGGCCGAGAGGAACACGAGGGCGGCCACCGTCACGTCGAGGTCGGTGCGGAGCTCGCTTTGCTCGACGCCCTCGCGGAAGAGCGCGCGGATCCGCTCCTCGTAACGCCGGCGCTCGGCGACGAACTCGTCGCGCCGCTCGCCGTCGAGGTAGCGCCACTCGCGGACGAACACGGTCGCGATGTCGAGCTGCTCCGCCACGACACCCAGGTGGGCGCGCAGCGCGAGCCGCAGCTTCTCGATCGCCGGCAGCCGCTCGTCGATCGCGTCCAGCGCAGCGTGGAACGCCTGCGCGCCGTCCCACGTGATCTCGTGCAGGAGGTCGGCCTTCGAGCGGACGTGCGCGTACAGCGAGCCCTTCTGGACGCCCATCGCGGCTGCGAGGTCTTCCATCGAGGTGCCGTGGTACCCCCGCTCGGCGAAGAGCCGGGCCGCCTGGCGCGTCAGCTCGTTTCGCCGGGTCGGCACGTCGGGTACCCTACCGATCGGTAGGGTCATGGACGAAGCGACTTTCCTCGAATACGTGCAGTCGGGCGGCCAGGTCGAGACCGGCGACTGGATGCCGGACGACTACCGCGCGAAGCTCGTCAAGTTCATCGAGATGCACGGCAACTCGGAGCTGATGGGCGTGCTCCCCGAGCGCGAGTGGATCCTTCGTGCGCCGACGCTGCAGCGCAAGCTCGCGCTCACCGCGAAGGTGCAGGACGAGGTCGGGCACGCGCAGCTCATCTACCGCGTCGTCGAGGATCTCGGCAAGCCGCGCTCGCAGTGCCTCGCCGACCTGATCTCCGGCAAGTCGAAGTTCCACAACGTCTTCCACTACCCCACGAAGACCTGGGGCGACGTCGGCGTGATCGCCTGGCTCGTGGACGCGGCGGCGATCATCTCGCAGAAGGCCCTGCTCAAGTGCTCGTACGCGCCGTACGCGCGGATCATGAAGAAGATCTGCTGGGAGGAGTCGTTCCACATCCTCCACGGGCGCGACGTGATCCTGACGCTGATGAACGGCACGGACGAGCAGCGCGAGCTCGTGCAGGAGGCGCTCACGCGCTGGTGGGGACCGCTCATGCAGTTCCACGGCAACCCGATCCCGCGCGAAGAGGATCCGATGTTCGTCTGGCGGATCAAGTCGCAGGGGAACGAGGAGGCACGGCAGCAGTTCCTCGACGGGTACGTGCCGCAGATCTGGGAGCTCGGCCTCACGGTTCCCGACCCGAAGCTGCGCAAGAACGACGACGGCGTCTGGGAGTACAGCGAGCCGGACTGGGAGGAGCTGCGGCACGTCGTCACGGGGCACGGGCCGAAGACGCAGGAGCGGCTCGAGCTGCGCCGGCAGATGTTCGAGCAAGAGTCGTGGGTTCGGTCCGTCGTTTTGGCCGAAGCCGCGTGATCTTCGAGGTCTTCCGCCAGGAGAAGAAGGGCTCGCCGTTCACGCACGCGGGCTCGGTCGTCGCGCCCGACGCCACGTTCGCGGAGGCGTTCGCGCACGAGCAGTACGGGCGGCGGCAGGAGTCGGTTGCGCTGTGGGTCGTGCCGCGCGATGCGGTGCACGAGGTGACGGACTTCCACGACGAGCTCGAGAAGACGTACCACCGCGTCGACGGTTACTCGCTCAAGGCGAAGCTGAAGGAGGCACGTGAACGCGCGAGCTCAGCTTCTCGTTGAGTACGCGGACGACGAGTTGATCCTCGGCTGGCGCGACTCGGAGTGGACGGGCATCGCGCCGTCGCTCGAGGAGGACGTCGCGTTCTCGTCGATCGCGCAGAACGAGATCGGTCACGCGCGCGCGCTGTACGAGCTCGCGGCGCGCGAGCTCGGCACGACTGCGGACGAGCTCGCCTTCGATCGGTCGCCGGACGAGTATCGCTGCGCGCCCTTGGTGGAGCTGCGCCGACTCGACTGGGCGCACACGATCGCGCGTCACTGGCTCTACGAGACGGCCGACGAGCTGCGCCTCGCCGCGCTGAAGGAGTCCGACGACGACGAGGTCGCAGGCCTCGCGGGGAAAATGGACCGCGAGGAGGTGTACCACCGGCTCCACGCGCGGATGTGGGCGGGCCGCCTGCGCGACGAGCCGCGCTTTCTGGAAGCGGTCGAGGAACTGTTGCCGTACGCCCTCGGCGTCCTCCCGGAGGAGCTGCGCCCTGCCTTTTCCGAACGTGTCCCGAGTCCAGGACTCGGGACAGGGCCGATCGAGCGAGGCGCGCACTCCGACGAACTGCGCGAGCTCTGGGAAGAGATGACGGTCGTCCGCCGCAGCGTTCCGGGCGCCACGTGGTGAGAGACATGTCCCGCGTCCAGGACTCGGGACATGTCCCGGTGAGCGAGGCGCAGGTCTGGAAGGCTCTCGCCGAGATCCCCGACCCGGAGATCCCGGTCGTCTCGCTCGTCGATCTCGGCGTCGTCAAGGACGTGCACGTCGACGGCGACGCCGTGCGCATCGAGTTCACGCCGACGTTCCTCGGCTGCCCCGCGCTCGAGGTGATGCGCGACGCAATGGCGGAGAAGGTGCGCGCCCTCGGCGCGGAGCCGTACGTCGAAGTCGTCCTCGACGACTCGTGGTCGACCGACCGCATCACGCCGGAAGGCCGCGAGAAGTTGCGCGTGTCCGGCTTCGCGCCGCCGTCGCCGCGCCGCGCGCAACCCCTGCAGCTCGTCGAGCTGCAACGCGGCTTCCGCTGCCCGTACTGCGGCTCGACCGACACGAAGCTCGAGAACCTCTTCGGCCCGACGCCGTGCCGCAGCGTCCGCTACTGCAACGCCTGCCGCCAGCCGTTCGAGCAGTTCAAGACGATCTGACGCGGTACCTCCGGGCTCTCCCACCGCGTGGTAGGAGGGCCCGGAGAGACGTCTGCTAGCAGGCCGCCTGCGCCTCGATCGAGGCGATGTCGGCGTTGAGCTGGTCCCGCTGCGCCGTCGTGAGCTTCTTCGGCACGAGCGACGCGATGTGCTTCTGGAGCTCGTCGAGCTTCTTGCACTGGTTCTCGCCCTCGAGCACCTTCTCGCGGATCTCCGCCACCGAGTGGAGGAGGTGCTTCGACGTGTCGGCGTCGAGGGTCATTCCCTCGATCGTGTCGGACAGGTCGTCGAGGCCGGAGACCACGGCCGGGTCGTACCGCGGCGTGCCCGGGATCAGCGGGATCCGCCACGTGCCGCGGCCGAACGTGCCGACGTAGAGCGAGCCGCTCGACGCCTGGATCTTCAGATCCTCGGTCGCCGTGTTCGGCAGGTTGTCGCCGAGGCGCTTCCAGTGCTCGCTGTCCCCGGCCATGAAGAAGACGCCGAGGTCGGTGGCCGCGTAGACCACGTCGGCCTGCCGGTCGTATGCGAGGAAGTTGACGGGTGCATTCGGCATGTTGCCGCTCACGTTCTTCCACGTGACGTTGCTGTCGGCGTCGGCCGAGGACTCGTAGACGTTCGCCGACGTGTAGCCCTCACGGAAGCCGCCGTACGACGCGTACGCGTGCCCGGAGTCCGCCGGGTCGACGATCACCGACGTCACCCAGCGGGGCGGATCGGGCGCGAACGGATTCGGGAACTCCTGCCACGAGACGCCGAGCGTCGTCGTCCGCCAGAGCCGCCCGTTGTCGGTGCCGACGTAGATCGTGTTCGGGTCGGACTTCGACGGTGCGATCGTCGAGACGGACGGGAACTGGCCGGCGTACAGCGGGTTGTTCGCCGCCGAGTCGTCGGCCGGAGCCGGGCCCGTGAGCAGGTCCGGCGGCGCGATCTGCGTCCAGCTCGCACCGCGGTTCGTCGACCTCGAGAGGTTGTTGCAGCCGAGGTACAGCGTCGTCGACGACGACGGATCCTGGACGAGCGGCGCATCGGTGGTGCACCGAAGGCCGCTGCCCCGCGAGCCGAAGCCGAGGCTCTGTGTCCCCGTCACGCCGTTCTTCACGACGGTCGCGCCCGAAGCGTGCGCGAACGCGAGCGCCGGCGTGAACGTCACGCCCGTGCCGGCCGCACCCTGCGTTCCGACGGCCGTCATCGTGACGGTCTCCGGATTCGCACCGGTCGAGTCGATCGTGATCGTGTTGCCGACGACGAGGCCCGCGACGCTCGCGACCTTCACGTTCATCGCTCCCGCAGCCGCCGCCGCCGAGAGCGTCGTCGTGGTCGACGCGACGTCGTGCACGCCGCTGCAGCCGGCGTTCTGGCTGCACGAGTAGTAGTACGTGTCGTCGGACCAGTCGATGACGACGTAGTGGCCGTCGCCGCCGCCGTAGGACTGCCAATTCGCGGCCACAGGATCGGGGACCGGGTCGTTCAGGTTCGTCCAGCTGCGGTTGGAGCCGTTGTCCTGGAGCCCGATCGCGATGCGATTCGGCCGCGTCTGCGAGACCGCAACGTGGTACTCCTGGAGCCACGGCATGTTCGTGCCGTGCACCCAGCCGCTGTCGCCGTTCGCTTCGGAGCGGTACATGCCGCCGTCGTTGCCGAGGTACACGCGGTTCGGCACGTTCGGATCCCACGCCATGCTGTGCTGGTCCGCGTGGGGCCCGCCGACGTTCACCCACGTGAGGCCCCCGTCGGAGGAGCGGCGCAGGCTGACGTCCGTCTTGAACAGATGGTTCTTGTTGACCGGATCGACGAAGAGCCGGCCGAACCACCACTCGAAGCGAGGATTGCCGCCCGCGTGGCCGCCGGCGACGAAGGTCGGGCCGCCGTCCGCGAGTGCGCGGTCGCCGTTGTCGGAGTAGTAGAAGCCCTTGTCGTTGCCGAGCGACTCGCCGGTGATCAGGTAGACGCGCGTGTGGTCGCTCGGTGCAACCGCGACGCCCATGCGGCCGAGCGTCGTCGAGACGTCGAGCCCGCTCCCGGACGCATCGTAGCTCGGCAGCGGCCCGCTCACGTGGGAATTGCCGATGCGCTCCCACGCCACGTCGTCCGCCTTCTTCTCGAGCGCGTTGTCCGTGACGTAGAGGCCGGACCCGATGCCACCGTACGGACGCAGGTACGAGCTGCGGTGATGGTCCCAGAGCGTCGCGTAGACGCGGTTCGGATTCACCGGGTCGAACGCGACGTCGACGGCGCCCGTGTACGGCGCTGCGTCGAGGTCGGGAACGAGGACGGCCTTCCAGTGCTTGCCGCCGTCGACCGTGCGGTAGAGGCCGCGCGTGCCGCCCGTCGAGTAGATGCTTCCGCTCGCGGCGACGAGGACGACGTCCGGGTCGGCGGGATCGACGGCGATACGGCCGATCATGCCCGCGTGCTCGAGGCCGACGTTCGTCCACGTCTGGCCGCCGTCGGTGGAGCGGTAGACGCCGTCGCCGACGTACGTGATCCCGCCGCCGGAGGCGTTCGCCTCGCCGGTTCCGGCCCACAGCGTTCCGTCCGAGCCGCGCGCGAGCGAGCCGATCGCCTGCGGGTAGTCGTTCGGCCAAGCCGTGGTGTAGGTCGCTCCGGCGTCGGTGCTCTTCCACACGCCGCCGCCTGCGGACGCGACGTAAATCGTGTTCGCCTGTGTTGGGTCGACGACGACGTCGGTGACGCGACCGCCGATGTTGTTGGCGCCGAGGTACTCCCACGAGCCGCCCGCAGAGTGAATCGCTTGCGCCTGCGCGGCTGCCTGCTCCAACGCCTCGCGGCTCACCGTCGGCGCCCCGCCGAGCGTCTTGTCGTGCGGCGCGCCGTTCGGGCCCTGCGCCGCAGCGTCAGGATCGACAGGAGCGACCGCCCCCGCGAGAAGCCCGCTCGACGACGGCAGCGCCAGCGCGCCGGCAACGACACCGAACGCGACGAGGGCTCCCACCAACACAAAGCGTCGGCCCCGGAAACGAGCCCAACGTGCAGCTACGCGTGCACTCACGTTCCTCTCCTTTCGCTGATACCCCAACGGCGCTCGAAGGCGCCGCTCCCCTTGATCGGCCTGCGGACAGGCGGATTCTAGGCGGTCTCAGATCGGCCGCACTCGGACGATTAGCGCGGCTTGTGCTTCAGCGTCGCGAGAAGCCGTTCCGTGAGCCGAACGGCGGGGATGCCGCTCACGTCGTACCTGCACGACGGGATGCTCGGAACGAAGCCGCGGAAGCGGTAGATCGACTCCTGCCCGTCAGAGGCGATCGGGCAAATGCCCGTGAATGGATGCCTCCGCAGGTACGCCGGATCCAACTCGTGGATCGCAGAGAGCAGCAAGCGTCGCAGCGCCGGGCTCAGCGCGCGCGAGCGATACCCGTCGCCCGAGATCGTCGTATCGGTGATCCGGAACACGAAACGGCACTCGCTGCCGCTCAGGCATAGCCCGCCGTGCCTGACGACGACGACCAGCGGCTTCGCCTCGTCCCGCGTGGCAGCCGCGCCGGCCGCGGCGCAGACGGCCAGCGCCGTCAGAATCGGCACGAGGAGTCGTGTCACACCATTGATACGGCGCACCTCCACGAAAGTGTCACACGCGGGGACGCGACGGGACTGCTCTTCACCGGCGGCTGCGGGTCGTACTGGATGTAGCGGCGTACCTCCTGCGCGCGCTCGACCGACTCGAGTTTCGCGACCAGGTGCAGCGCCATGTCGATCCCCGCTGACACGCCCGCGGCGGTGACGACCTCGCCGGTGTCGACGAAGCGCGCCTCCCGGTCAGATGAGCCCGCGGACGCTGACGAGGAGGTTCCGAGCGACGGCCGGCGTACCACCCGGCGAATGGCTGCAACGCGAGCGCCTGCGCCTGGCGCAGCGCCTGCTCGAGTCGACCGACGAGCCGATCGAGCGGGTCGCGCGCGGCGCCGGCTACGACTCGAGCGTGACGATGCGCGCGCAGTTCGCGACGCGCCTCAGGACCTCACCGCGCGCGTACCGGCGGACGTTCCGCTCGGGTGTGTAACGTCTTCGGCAGTGGCGCGGGTCGAGATCTTCTACTGCCCCGTCTGAAGCGGGTACGACAGGCGGGCCGTGAGCCTCGCCCGGGACCTGGGAGAACGCGGGCACGAGGCCGAGGCGATCGAAGGCAGGCGTTCCCAGTTCGACGTCGTCGCCGACGGGAGTGTCGTCTTCTCGAAGGAGCGGGAGCACCGCTTCCCCGAAGTCGACGAGATTCTCGTCGCGCTCGCCTGAGCCGCGACGATCGCATAGCAAGCGTGCTATAACTCGCCATAGCATGGTTGCTATGTGATCGTGAGCTCGGAGGGAGGGGGCGACAGTGGCGATCCACGTTGACACCGAGGACATCGAGACGACGCGCGGGGAGAAGGTGCTCGCCGTCGTGCTGACGGTCTTCCTGCTGATCGGCGGCGTCTGGGCCTACCAGAAGCTCGAGATCGGCAACGGCTACGTCGCGCCTTCGTACACGCCGGCGGAGAAGTCTGCGATCTCGACGTACGACGCCGCTCAGCAGCGGCTGTACTCGACTCGAACGGCCGTCGGCAGGGCGCAGAACCAGCTCGAGCTGTCCCGCGAGGCGTACAGGACGGCGATCGAGGCGCACGAGCCGAGCTCGAAGCTCGGCGCGCGCTACCGCGCCGACTCGGCGCGGTTCAGGGCGGCACAGGCGGCGAGGCGATCGGCGAGTGCAGCAGTGCGACGAGCCGCGCCTGCCGCGACGGCCGCCCAAGACCGCGCGTCTGCTGCAGCCGAGGCGCGCTCGAACCACGATGCGCGCAACACCTTCCTCCTCCGCCTCGGCTTCCTGCTCGTGCTCATGACCCTGTCGTTCCTCGCGTTCGCGCGGCTGCGGAGGTCGCGTTACCTACCGGTCGCGTCCGCACTACTCGGCGCGGTGACGATCCTCGCGTTCGCGATGGCGGTCGACTACGTCACGGACTACGTCGGCTGGCGAGACATCGGGCCGCTCGTGCTCTCAGCCGTTGGAGTGGCGCTCTCCCTCCTCGCCTTCTGGAGCCTGCAGCGCTACCTCGTCCGGCGCATTCCCCGCAGCCGCGTGCGCAGGAACGAGTGCCCGTTCTGCGGCTATCCCGTTCGCCCCCACGCGACGCACTGCGAGGGCTGCGGGCGCGACGTCGTCGCCGCGTGCGCGAAGTGCTCGGCGCCGCGCCGAGTCGGGACCGCGTATTGCGCGGCCTGTGGAAATGCGTAGACGCTAAGCGGTAGGCGCTCCCGAGAGGCTCGGGTACCGGCCGGTGAGCAGGAGCACGTACGCCCACGTCTGCGTCTCGTAGCGCAAGAGCCACGCGCTGATGTCGCGCATCCCCTCGTGCATGTGCCCGGTGAAGAGGCAGTAGAACCAGCCGAGCACCGCGACGATCTGGTTGACCAGGCGGAAGACGTACGTGAGCAGGAACGCCGGGATCGCGAGCAGCGTGCGAAAGAACACCGTGAGCCGGCTCTGCTGCTCCGCCGAGTCGATGCGCGCATCGACCGGATACGACCCGCTCGCGCCGAACGGCGGGAACGGATTCGCGAGCAGGAAGGTGTACGCCGTGACGCGGGTCGCGTAGCGCAACCACGTCGCCATGAAGTCGTGCAGGCCGTCGGGCACGCGGCCCGTGAAGATCGCGATGAACCACGCCACGATGACGGCGAGGTACACGATGATTCCCCACAGCCCGACCACGATGAAGTGGGGGATGGCGAGCAGCAGGCGGAAGAAGACGGTGAGCCGGCTGCGGTGCAGGTCGTCGGTGACGATCAGCCCGACCGGATGATGCTCGGCGCCCGCGGCCGCAGGTGTTGAGAGCACATCGGACAATCTAAGCCTCCTCGAACTGGAAGCCGCTGCCGCTCGCAAGACTCGGGTAGCGGCTGGTGAGTAGGAACAGGTACGCGTAGGTCTGCGCCTGGTACCGAAGGCAGTACGCGATCAGGTCACGCATTCCTTTGGGCATCCGGCCGAGCGCGAGGCACACGAACCAGCCGGCGAATGCGATCACCTGTGCGACGGTGCCGAGAACCGCGGCGAAGACGTACGCCGGAATGACGAGCACGATGCGGAACAGCGTCACGAGCCGTCGCTGCGGCTCGGGCGGATCGATCTCGAGATCGATCGGGTACGTGCCGGGCCGGCCGGAGAACCGCGGCCACGGGTTCGCGGCGAGCAGCATGTACGCGTAGACGTGCACCGTGTACCGGACCCAGCGCCCGCTGAAGCTCTGGACGTCGGCCTCGCTGCGGCCGGCGAACAGCGTCGCGAACCAGTTGAACACGAGGACGGCGAAGAACGCCCACGCCCAGAAGTACAGCCAGATGAGGTGTGGGATGACGAGGAGGAGCCGGAAGAAGACCGTCAGCCTCGAGCGGTGCAGATCGTCGTCGACGAGCATCCGAACCGGATGCGGCTCGGGTACGTCGGCTACCGCCCCTTGAAGCTCGGCTTCCGCTTCTCCAGAAATGCCTGCACTCCCTCCCTGAAGTCCTCGGACTGCGTCGCCGCTGCCTGCAGCTGCGCCTCCCACTCCAGCTGCTCGTCGAGCGTAGAACCGCCGGCGCGATCGAGCAAGCGCTTCGTCATGCCGATCGCCTTCGTCGGGAGCGCCGCGAGGGTCGCGGCGAGCTCGGCCGCGCGGGCGGGGAGGGCTTCGGCGTCCACGACCTCCGAGACGAGGCCCCACGCGTGCGCCTCGGCCGCGCTCAGCCGGCGGCCGCTGGAGAGCCACTCGAACGCGCGCGCGTAGCCGAGCAGGCGTGTGACGAAGAAGGTGCCTCCCGAGTCCGGCACGAGGCCGATGTTCACGAACGCGGGAACGAAGACCGCTGCGTCGGAAGCGATGCGGATGTCGCACGCGCACGCGAACGACATTCCCGCGCCGGCGGCGGCACCGTTCACCGCGGCGATGACCGGCTTTTCGAGCGCTCTGATCGCGAGGATGTTCGGGTGGTAGGTGGAGCGCAGCCGGTCGCCGATATCGCCCGCCGCGTCGCGAAACTCCGTCAGGTCCTGCCCGACGCAGAAGCCGCGGCCGGCGCCCGTGACGACGACGGCGCGCACCTCGTCGGCGCGGGCCTCCTTCAGCGCGGCGTTGAGCGCCTTGTGCATCGCGCCGTTGAACGCGTTCAGGACGTCGGGGCGGTTGAGCGTGATCGTGAGGACGGCGCCGTCGCGTTGCGTCTCGACCTCTGCCATGGAGCGACTCTAGTACCGCGTCAGCGCAGGAGGAAGCCGGTGCCCAGCTCGTCCGCGTCCTCGAGCACGAAGCGGTGCTCGCCCGTGCGGTGCGCGGAGCCTTCGACCTCGGTGATGACGGCCGGCTTTCCCGCGACGTCCGCTTCACCGACGACGCGCGCGCGGAACTCCGTGCCGACGATGCTGAGGTGCGTCAGCTCGGCGCCGCGCGGCAGCTCCCCTGACGCGTCGAGCAGCGCCAGGCGCGCGGAGGTCCCGCTGCCGCACGGTGAGCGATCCACCTCGCCGTCGGCGAAGACGGTGACGTTGCGCTGAACGGCGTCGCCCTCGCGCTGCCAGAAGATGACGCCGTACACGTCGCGCAACTCGGGCTCGAGCGGATGGACGATCTCGTGCCGCGCTTCGAGCTCGCGCTTGAGCTCGCGGCCGCGCTCGATCAGCCTCGGCAGCTCCGCCGGCGCGACTCGTTCCTCGACCGACGCGTAGAACGCGCCGCCGAACGCGACGTCGACGCCGGGCAGGACGCCGGTACCCCAGACGTAAGCGGGCACGTTGCGGAAGCGCACCGAGCGCACGCGTCCGTCGTCCATGCGCGCGTGCGTCTCGAGCCTGCCCGAAGGCACGTCGACGACGACCCGCGGACCTGCGACGAGGCCCGAGTCGAGCGCCCAGGTGACGAGCGCGATCGTCCCGTGCCCGCACGCCGTCGAATAGCCCGCGTTGTGGAAGAAGACGACGCCGAGATCGGCCCCGTCGTCCTCCGGCTCGGTGACGAAGCAGCCGTACATGTCGGCGTGTCCGCGGGGCTCGTTGACGAGCAGCCGGCGCAGGTGGTCCAGCCGTTCGGCGGCATCGCGGCGCTTCTCCAGGATCGTCCTTCCGTGGAGCTCCTGTCCGGTGACGATGCGGAACGGCTCGCCTGCGGTGTGGTAGTCGACGGCGTCGATCTCGAGCACGTCGCAGACCTTGGCACAGGAGCTACCGTCAGCGCGTGGAGCTCACGTTCGTGTCGGAGCAACTCCCGGACGACGAGGCGTTCGACGCGTACTCGCGGGCCGTGATACGCGTCGCGGAGCGGCTCAGCCCGTCGGTCGCGAGCGTGCGCGCGCGGCGCGGCGGCGGCAGCGCGGTCGCGATCACGCCCGACGGCTTCCTGTTGACGTCGGCGCACGTCGTCCAGCGCGCGCGCCGGGTGCGCGCGTCGTTCACGGACGGGCGCGAGCTGATGGCCGAGATCGTCGGCGCGGATCCGCTCTCCGACCTCGCGGTGCTGCGCACGACCGACGACGCGCTGCGCGCAGCGACGCTCGGCGACGCCGAGAAGCTGCGCGTCGGGCAGCTCGTCGTCGCGATCGGCAATCCGCACGGGTTCAGCGGCTCCGTCACCGCCGGCGTCGTCTCGGCGCTCGGGCGCTCACTGCCGACGCGCTCGGGCGCCGCGTCGCGCTGGGTCGACAACGTCATCCAGACGGATGCGGCTCTGAATCCCGGCAACTCGGGCGGCGCGCTGGCCGACGGCCTCGGCCGCGTCGTCGGGATCAACACGGCCGTCGCGGGCGTCGGGCTCGGGCTCGCCGTCCCGATCAACGCCGCGACGCGGAAGATCGTGGGTGCGTTGATGTCCGAAGGTCGCTATCGGCGCGCGTGGATCGGGATCGCCGGCGGCCCGAGGCCGTTGCCGCCGAGGCTCGCGGCGGCGCTCGGCCGGCGCGGCGGCGTCGAGATCGTCGAGGTCGTCGCCGACAGCCCCGCGTCGCGCGCAGGTCTGCGCGCCGAGGACTTGATCGTCGCGGTGGACGGTTCGGCGGTCGAAGGCGTGGACGACCTGATGCGCGTCATGGCTGGCGACCTGATCGGCTCGAAGGTGCGTCTCGACGTGATCCGCGACGGCGCCGCGCGCGCCATCGAGGTCATCCCCGTCGAGCTGCAGATCTAAGAGCTCAGAGGAGGATGCGAAGCGCGGTCAGCGGCGGGCAGCCGCGTTCCACGAGACCGACCGCGTCGTGAAGATCGACATGCTTGGTGAAGGCGAGGTCGAGCGCCGCGTCTGCGTCGAAGCCGGCGCGCCTGAGCGTCTCGACACGCCAGTCCAGCACGACTGCCTCCGCGTCGTCGTAGCCGTCGGCGGTGAGCTCTTCGAGTACCGATTCCATACGTCGTGATATTGGCGTTTCGAGGCCCGCGCCGGATCCCTCTAAAGGGTTGTCGTCAATCACCCTGTCGAGGGAACGTCAGAGGATGCACGCGTCGTGCGAGGAGCTCGCGACCTGTAGCCGGTAGAGCGTGTCGCCCGACGCACCGAGCACGGTAAGCGTGCCGTGCCCGAGCGAAGGCGTGACAACGCGCCCGTCCGCGGCCTGCACGTTGTACGAGCCGACCGGCACGGGGTTGCTGCGCAGCTCCGCGCCGCCGACGCGATGGACGCGCACGGTGCCGCTCCAACCGCTCGTCACGTAGGCGAGCCCGCCCGCGAAGGTCACGTGCTGCGGAGGCCAGTCGCCCTCGGGGCTTGCGACCACGCGCCCGCTACGCGCGTCGTACACCGCGAGCTCGCGTCGATCGCCCGAGCTCACCCACGCGAGGCGCCCGTCGGGCGACCAGCCGACGTCGTGCGCGAGGAACGGAGGACGAAACGTCCGCACGAGGCGCGGCCGAGCAGACACGTCGACGACGGCGATCTCCTCCGCCTGCGAGCCGAGCGCGACCCAGAGCGTGCGCCCGCTCGGCGAGATCGTCACATGCCTCGCGTGTTGACCTACATGCACCCGCGTCAGCACACGCCCGCGGACGACGTCGACGAGGACGACGTCGCCCGTAGCCGCGTCGGTGACGAACGCCTGTCGTCCGTCCGGATGCGCAGCGGTGTAGCGCGGCTCGACGAAGCCGCGCACGACGCGCACGGTTCCGCTGCGCACGAGCGAGAGCGCGCCGACGTCCGTGTGCGCGACGACCGCCGTCTCGCCGACCGTCTCGATACTGCGCGGCCCGGCGAGCGTCGGGATCTGCCGGAGAACGCGACCGCGCGCGAGGTCCACTGACAACCACATGTGACTCCTCATCCGCGGTGACGAGCACCTTCCGCAAGGACACGCGCGCGAGTGCGCCCGGAGCGAGCACGAGCGACGCCGCGCCGACGACGAACTGACGACGGTTCACACTCGGTATACGGAGCTAGCGGCCCTTGAAGTCCGGCTTCCGTTTCTCCACGAACGCGGTCAGGCCCTCGGTCGCGTCGTCGGACGCGCGCGCGAGGTAGAACGAGCGCCGCTCGAGCTCGAGCCCTGCCGTCAGAGGAACGTCGAACGCGCGGTCGACCGACTCCTTCGCGAGGCGGACCGACACCGGGCTCTTCGCGGCAATCGCACGCGCTACGCGCTTCGCCTCCTCGAGCCACGCCTCGCGCGCAACGACGCGCGCGACGAGCCCCGCCCGCAGCGCCTCGGTCGCCGAGAGGAAGCGCCCGGTGAGGATCACGTCCATCGCGACGGCCTTGCCGACTGCGTGCGTCAGCCGCTGCGTGCCGCCGGCGCCGGGGAGGACGCCGAGGTTGATCTCCGGCTGGCCGAACTGCGCCGTCTCCGACGCGACGACGATGTCGCACAGCATCGCGAGCTCGCAGCCGCCGCCGAGGCAGTAGCCGGACACCGCGGCCACGAGCGGCGTGCGCAACGCGCGGATCGCGTCCCAGCGGTCGATGCGGCGGTTCTCGTAGAGCTCGATCGGCGTCGCTGCCGCAAGCTCGGCAACATCCGCTCCCGCCGCGAACACGCGCTCGCTGCCGCCGAGCACGATGCAGCGGACCGCCGCGTCGGCGTCGAGCTCCTCGAGCGCCGAGACGAGCGCGTCCATGACCTCGCCGGACAGCGCGTTCAGCGCCTCCGGCCGGTTCAGCAGCACGACGGCGACCGCGCCGTCGCGCTCGACCTCGACGACGCTCACTTGCCCCGCTCGAGGAACGCGCGCACCGCGCCCTGCGCCTCCTCGCCGAGCATCGACATCGCGAGCCAGTCGCGCGCGTGCGTCGTCGTCGTGTGCCAGGCGAGGTCGCGCCAGACGTTGAGCTGCGCCTTCGCGTAACGAGTCGTCTCCGGCAGCTTGCGCAGCAGCGACTCGACCCAGCGGTCGACGTGCGCGTCGAGCTCCGCCGCCGGAACCGCGGCGTTCACGAGACCCCATTCGGCCGCGCGCGCGGCCGGGATCTCCTCGCACAACAGGATGATCTCGCGCGCGCGCCGCTCGCCGACCATCAGCGCGAGCCACTGCGTCGCGCCGCCGGCGGGAACGGAGCCGTGCTCGAGCCCGACGTGCCGGATGTACGCGTCGTCGACGATGACCGAGAGGTCGCACGCCATCTGCAACTCGTTCCCGCCGCCGACGCAGATGCCGTTGATGCGGGCGATCGTCGGCTTGCCGATCTCGAGGAACCCCTCGTGCATGCGCTTGAACGCGCCGAACCACTTCCAGTACTCCTTCGAGTTGCCGAGCAGATCCTCGCCCCACGAGCGGAGATCGGCGCCGACGCAGAAAGCCCGGCCGGCGCCCGTCACGACGAGCACGCGAATGTCGTCGTCCCACGAGACGTCCTCGCACGCGCGGGTGATCTCGCGCAGCATCCTGAAGTCGAACGCGTTGAGCACGTCCGGCCGGTCGAGCGTGATCGTCGCGCGCGGCGGTGCCTTCTCGTAGACGATCGTCTCGAAGCCGAGCGCGTCGGGGCTCAGCGGGCGAGGAGACGAGGGCTCAGTCAAGCTCGGCGAACAGAACGGTGAAGCGGCCGCCCATCTCCATGGCGTCCTTGCCGGTCGCCATGAATTCCTCGCTCCGCGACGCGGACTTGAACGTCTCCTTGTCCGGGAACTCCCATTCCGCGTAGTAGCCGTACTTCGGCTCGCCCATCGGCGACCCGAAAACGGGCCCGTGGCGGAACGTCGCGCCCTCGACCTTGCGGCACAGCTCGGCGTGGGCTTCGTAGCGATCGGGATCCGGCGCCTCGTCATAAAGAACAATTGCTCTGACCATAGCGTGAGCGTATAGCGTCCGCGCAAAAGGAGGCGAGATGGGAAAGAAGATCGTGCACGTCGAGTTCCCGGCGAAGAACGCGGACCGCGCGGAGAGCTTCTGGGAAGGCTTCGCCGGCTGGGAAATCGGAGACTCCGGCATGGAGGGGATCGACTACCGGATGTTCCAGGACGACGGCTGGGGCGGCGCCGTCTATCCGCAGCAGGAGAGCGAGCAGGGGCCGATCATCTACTTCGACACCGCCGACATCGACGCGGACCTGGCGAAGGTGCGCGACCTCGGCGGCGAGGCCGAGCAGAAGCAGCCGATCCCGCACGTCGGCTGGTTCGCGCGCTGCACGGACACCGAAGGGAATGGCTTCAGCTTGTTCCAGTCGGACGAGTCCGTCGCGCCGCCCGCGCAGTAGTCGTCGGCCACTCGCACCGCCACCGCCGTCAGCGCCGGGTCGCGAGGGCGCTGCGGCGGGCGGTGCGCGGAGGAATTGCGCAGATTCGGCTGCCGGAGGGTGCGCTTTCACCAGACTTGACACCCTCTTGACGCCCGACGTGGACGGGAAGCTCTACTCGAGCAAAGCGCTCCAGACCTATCTGAACACGTTCATGGCGAACCTCGGCGGCAGCTCGTGGGCGGCCGTGCAGACGCAGTACTGCCGCAACGTGCCGATCGGGACGACGAGCTGCGCCGGGATCCCGGGCGCCGAGTACATCACGAACCCGAGGAACCAGCTCAAGGGCGTCTGGACGGACCCGACGCCGGTGCCGGACGAGATCGTCACGCTCGGCCTCGCCGAGAACCTCGTCGACGATCCGCTCGCCATGGAGGCGCAGCGCGCGGCTGCGCACTTCAAGTACGACCCGTACGCGACGTACATCATCATGACGCCGCCGCGCCCGATCGGGACCGGCCAGCCCGCCTACTGCGGCTACCACTCGCAGACGACGAGCATCGACGGGCTCGGCAATCCGTTCCGCCTCGAGTACTCGTTCATTCCCTGGCAGAACACGGACTGGCCCGTCCTCGGCCAGGGCTGCGGGCTGCACAACGTCAACGCGACGAGCAACTCCTTCGGCAACGGCATCTTCGACAGCTGGAGCATCGTCGTCGGCCACGAGTACTCGGAGGCCGTGACGGATCCCGACAACATCTTCGCGATCCAGGACGGCTGGAACGACGACCAGACGAGCGAGAACGCGGACAAGTGCGCGTGGACGGAGACGCAGAACATCACGCTCGCCGGGCACAAGTTCGCGGTTCAGCCGACGTGGAGCAACGAGGCCTTCGACGCCGGCAAGGACCCCTGCGCCGTGTCGCGTTAGGGGCGGCTGAAGCGTTCGAGCGCGCCCCGGATGCGGCGGGGGCGCGCTCGGTCGCTGCGCGAGAGGCCGACCTCCGCGAGCGCAGCGTCGACGAGAGGGCCGTAGTGCTCCGGCGCGAGGTCGCCGAAGGGATCACGCGTGTACGCGACGAGTCGTCCGTACGGCAGCGAGAACGCGGCGCGCGGCGGCCGGCAGCACGAAGAAGAGGGCGCCCATGACGTTCGCGAAGTGGTGGACGTCGTTCTCGCCCCGCTCGCCGAGGTTCTCGATCGGGTCGCCCGCGAACGGGACGCCGGAGCCGACCTTGCGCACGCCTTCTCCAAGCACCGCGAGCTTGTCGATCAGGTCGTGGATCCAAAGGCCGAGCAGCGCGAAGGCGACGAGCGCGGCGACGATCAGCACGTCGCGGACGAGCGAGCGCAGGCGCCGCGCGGGGAGGTCGGGGTAGAAGCGCATGCGCGCCCCCTACCCGCAACGTAAGTCTTAGAGCCTGAAGGGGTTGATCGGCTTGGGGCTCGTGTTGACGATGACGCTCTTCGTCTCGAGGTAGAGCTCGAGCGCCTCGAGCCCGAGCTCGCGGCCGAAGCCCGACTGCTTGTAGCCGCCGAACGGGATCCCCGGGAACGCGGTGTACGGCATGTTGATGCCGACCGTGCCCGACTTGATGCGCGCCGCAACGCGGTGACCACGGGCGGGGTCGCCCGTCCAGACGGTCGCCATCAGCCCGTACTTGACGTCGTTGGCGATGCGAATCGCGTCCTTCTCGTCCTCGAACGGGATGACCGTGACGACCGGGCCGAAGATCTCCTCCTGCGCGACCGCCATCTCGTTGTCGACCTGGGCGAGCACCGTCGGCGGGTAGAACGCGCCGGCGCCGTCGACCGGCTCGCCGCCGGTCACGACCTCGGCGCCCTCGTCGACGCCCTGCTCGACGTAGCCGTGCACCTTGCTGCGGTGCTCCTGCGAGATGAGCGACCCGATCTGCGTCTCGGGATCGAGCGGATCGCCGACCTTCAGCGCACGCGCCTTCTCCGCGAACTGCGCGACGAAGTCGTCGTAGATCGAGCGCTCGACGAGCACGCGCGAGCGCGCCTCGCAGCTCTGTCCCGCCGAGTAGTAGATCGACCAGACCGAGCTCGGCACCGCGCTCGCGAGGTCGGCGTCCGCGAAGACGATGTTCGGGCTCTTGCCGCCGAGCTCGAGCGTGACGCGCTTGATCCCGTCGGCGGCCATCTTCATGATCAGCGCGCCCGTCGCGGTCGAGCCCGTGAACGCGACCTTGTCGATGCCGGGATGCTTGACGAGATGTGCGCCGGTCGTCGGCCCGTCCCCCGCAACGATGTTGATCACACCCGCGGGGAACCCGACCTCTGCAGCGAGCTCGGCAAGCCGCAACGCGGAGAGCGGCGTCGCCGCGTCCGGCTTCAGCACGACGGTGCAGCCGGCGGCGAGCGCGGGCGCGAGCTTCCAGGTCGTCATCGTCAGCGGGTAGTTCCAGGGCACGATCTGCCCGGCGACGCCGATCGGCTCCTTCAGCGAGTAGAAGAGAAGCGAGCCGCCCATCGGATTCGAGCGACCGGCGATCGTCGCGATCCCCGAGGCGTAGAAGCGGAAGTTCTCGACGGCCTGGTTGAGCTCAGCCTTGACCGACGAGATCGCCTTGCCGACGTTGCGCGACTCGAGCTCGGCGAGGTTCTTGCGGTCGGCGACGATCGCGTCGGCGAGCGCGTGCAACAGGCGCGAGCGTTCCGTCGGCGGCGTCTTCAGCCAGTCGCCCTGCAGCGCACCGCGCGCGGCTTCGACCGCACGGTCGACGTCCTCGGTCGTCGCGACGGCCGCGCGGGCGAGCGTCTCGCCCGTCGCAGGCTCGATCAGCTCACGCGTCTCGGCGGCTTCGACGTACTCGCCGCCGATCCAGAGCCCGTACTCCTGCGTCGCCGTCGCCACGGCGGGGACCATAGCGATTAGAGTCCTGCGCCTATGTCGGAGGACCACATCGACGTGCACGCGGCGCGGATCCCCGACCGCGACCGGCTCCTGAAGGAGCTTCAGGAGGCGGGGCTCGAGGCAAAGGCGGTCGGCGAGATCGACATCGAGGTGCACGCCGGCGACAGCCGCGACGTGTACTCGCGCGTCGAGGGGATGATCATGTCGCTCGGCGCGCCCTTCGTGCCGATCGAGCACGAGGGCGTGATCTACGTCCGTCCGCCGATCAGCTGAGGCGCGCGCTCGAAGAGCGCAGCCTGGCCCTGGCCGACGCCGACGCAGAGAGTCGCAAGGCCGTACCGGCCGCCGCGGCGGCGGAGCTCGTGCAGCAGCGTCACGAGAAGCCGCGCGCCCGACATGCCGAGCGGATGGCCGATCGCGATCGCGCCGCCGTTCACGTTGACCCTCGCCGGATCGAGACCGAGCTCGCGGATCACGGCGAGCGACTGCGAAGCGAAGGCTTCGTTCAATTCGACGAGGTCGACATCGCCGACGTCGACGCCGACACGGTCGAGCAGCTTGCGCACGGCCGGCACCGGGCCGATGCCCATCACGCGCGGATCGACGCCGGCGACGGCGCTGCCGACGAACGTGCCGAACGGCTCGACGCCGAGCCCTCGCGCCTTCTCCTCCGATGCGACGACGAGCGCCGCGGCGCCGTCGTTGAGCCCTGACGAGTTGCCGGCAGTGACGGTGCCGCCGGCGCGGAACGCCGGCTTCAGCGTCGCGAGCTTCTCCGCGCTCGTCTCCGGCCGCGGATGCTCGTCGCGCGCGACGTCCGCCACCGGGACGAGCTCGTCGTCGAACCGGCCGGCCTCCGCAGCCGCCGCCCAGCGACGCTGCGACTCGAGCGCGAACTCGTCCTGCTCCTCGCGCGAGACGCTCCACCGCTCGGCCACGTTCTCGCCGGTCTCGCCCATCGTCTCGAGCGGGAACATGGCCTCGAGCTTCGGATTCGGAAAGCGCCAGCCGAGCGTCGTGTCCCAGGCCGTCGCGTTGCCGCGCGGGAAAGCCTTGTCCGGCTTGGCCATCGCGAGCGGCGCCCGCGACATCGACTCGACGCCGCCGGCGACGAAGAGGTCTCCATCCCCAGCGGCCACGGCGTGACACGCCGAGACGACCGCCGAGAGACCCGACGCGCAAAGCCGGTTGACGGTGACGCCGGCGACCGACTGCGGCAGGCCCGCGAGGAGCACGGCCATGCGCGCCACGTTTCGGTTGTCCTCTCCCGCCTGGTTCGCGCAGCCGAAGTAGACGTCCTCGATCTCGTCGGCCGCGACGCCCGCTCGCTCGACCGCCGCCGAGATCGCGACGGCCGCGAGGTCGTCGGGACGCACACCTGAGAGAGCGCCGCCGTAACGGCCGACCGGCGTGCGCACCGCCGAGATGACGACCGCGCGCGGCACTCAGCTGATGAAGCTGAGCTCGACCGGACGCCCGTAGAAGCCGATCGCCTCCGCGCGGCGCAGCAGCTCCTCGACCGCCTTGCGACCCTCGTCGCCGTAGTCCTCGGTCAGCTCGTTGACGTACATGCCGACGAACCGGTCCGCGAGCCGCTCGTCGAGCCCGCGCCCGAACCGCATCGCGTACTGCATCGCCTCCTCGCGGTTGTCGAGGCCGGCGCGAATCGACTCGCGCAGCACCTCCGAGAGGTCGTGCAACGTCTCCTCGCCGAGATCGCGCCGCGCGACGTTGATCCCGAGCGGCAGCGGCAGCCCTGTCTCGAGCAGCCACCACTCGCCGAGGTCGACCGACTTCTCGAGCCCGAGCGAGGCGTACGTCAGCTGTCCCTCGTGAATGAGCAAGCCCGCCGTCTGCGCGGCCCGAGCGGACCTCGTCGAGGATCTGATCGAACGGCAGCGACCGATGCCCGAACTCCTCGCCGAGATAGAGACGCAGTGTGAGAAAGGCCGTCGTCATCTCGCCGGGAACGACGATCTCCGTGTTCAGCAACTCGTCGCGCGACAACGCGCGCGGCCCGACGACGACGGGCCCGTACCCGGAGCCCATGGATGCGCCGTGCGGCAGGATCGCGTAGAGCTCCTGTACGAGCGGATACGACGCAAGGGACATCGCCGTCGTCTCGAGACGCCCTTCGAGCGCCCACTCGCTCAACGTCTGGATGTCCTGCAGCACGTGCTCGAACTCGAAGCCGCGCGTGTCGATCGCGCCGGCCGCGAGCGCCCAGAACATGAAGGCGTCGTCGGGGTCGGGACTGTGGCCGAGGCGGATCAACATGTGCGCGGGAACGTACCTACACTGGCCTCGTGTCCGAGCCGTTAAGCGAGTCGATCCAGCACTACCTGCGCGAGATCTACAAGCTTCGCGAGGAGGACGGCAAGGTGGCGGTGACCGCCCTCGCTCGGCGGCTCAACGTCTCCGACCCCTCGGCGAGCGCGATGGTGAAGAAGCTCACGGCGCTCGAGCTCGCGCAGCACGAGCGCTATCGCGGCGTCGAGCTCACGGATGCCGGCGAGCGCGTCGCGCTCGAGGTGATCCGTCACCACCGGCTGCTCGAGCTCTACCTCGCGGAGACGCTCGGCCTGCGCGTCGACGAGGTGCACGACGAGGCGGACCGGCTCGAGCACGCGCTGTCGGAGGAGCTCGAGGAACGCATCGACAAGGCGCTCGGCTATCCGACGCACGATCCGCACGGGGACCCGATCCCCGACGCGAATCTGAACTGGCCCGGAAAATAGGCCCGCTGTTTTTAGTTCTTCGGCGCTCGCCCGAAGAACCAGCGCTCGAGCGGGCCGAGCAGCTCCTTGCGGACGAACGGCTTCGCGTCGACCGCGCGGCCGTCGCGCTCCGACACGCGGACATCGTCCTCGAGACAGTCGTTCGCGCGTTCGAGCGCGTCGTCGAGCTCGTAGCCCTCGAACAGGTACTCGTCCGCCCGAGGCTCGTCCGAGCTGCGCAGCTGCGGGTTCACCGACCGCCCGACCGCCCAGACGGCGCCCGGCTTCCGCTCGATCCAGATCACGATCCGTTCCTCGTTGCCGGCGTCGTCCACAGCGTCGATCGTGCGCTCCGCGAACCTGCCTGCCTTCGAGCTGCGGCGCATTCGGCAAGAATACGGGCGCGATGCTCAAGCTTTCCAGCGTCCTCAGGAACCCGTTCTCGTTCCTCTTCGCGCGGTCGTCGGCCGAGGAGCGGGTCGCCGCCTACATCATCCGCGAGCACGAGCGCGGCCGATCGCTGCAGGAGATCCTCGAGGATCCCTACGTGCGCAACCGCCTCTCGCCCGAGCAGCGCGCCAGGCTGCTCGACCGCCCGGACATCATCCGCGCGATCGGTCAGGACACCGTCGCAGCCGCGCGACACTCGCTGCCGAGCGTCTAGACAGTCGTTCCGATGCCGCGCTCGCGCGCACGCTCGAGCGCCGCGGCGCCGATGGCGACGTCCCAGGCGGCCAGGCCGTTCGACTTGAAGACGACGACGTCGCCGTCGGATTGACGGCCGCGCACCTCGCCGGCGACGACCTCGTGCAGCTCGTGCACCTCGAGCCAGTCCAGCACGCCGTGCTCGACCGGCTCGATCAGGTCGCCCGACTCGAGCCGCGCGTCGTCGACGGAGTCGCAGCAGACGAACGTCGCGCGATCGAGAACGGCGTCGTCGAGCTCACGGCGCGACGGTTGGTTCGCGCCTACCGCGCAGACGAGCGCGCCGTCGCGCAGCCAGTCTCCGCGCAGAACGGGATCCTTCGACGTCGTCGCGGTGACGACGATGTCGGACTCGCTCGCCGCGTCGTGGTTCGACTCGGCCGGCTCGGCTCCGACGCGTGCGCAGAACTCCTCGAGGGCCGACTCCGTCCGGCAGTACGCGACGACCTCGTCGATCGTCGGGACGGCGGCGCGAACGCACTGCACCTGCGTCTCCGCCTGGAAGCCGCAGCCGATGATGCCGAGCCGCCGCGCTCCCGAGCGCGCCAGGTACTTCGCCGCGACGCCGCTCGCCGCACCGGTCCGCAGCTGCCCCAGACGGTTCGCCTCGATGACGCCGAGGCACTCCCCGGACGCTGCGTCGAACAGCGACACGACGAAGGCGCGCACGTACGTCTTGCTGCCGGCGATACCGAGCCCGTTGTCGACTGCCCCCATGAGCGCGAGCGCGGGGCCGTTCAGCTGCAGGCGCAGCCGCGGCTGGTTCACGACCTCTCCCGCCGCGAGCCGGCGGAACGAGTCCTCCACGATCGGGACGGCATCGGCGGGCACGAAGAGCGCCTCGACGTCCGCCTCGGTCAGATAGAGCGGCACGGCCGAAGCGTAGATGCGGGACGACTCGATCGACCGACGCTGATGGCACCCTGTCGTTGTCGATGCTGTCAACCGACTCAGCGGCTCTCGAGTACGCCTTCGCGCGCCACCGGAGCGACGTCTACGCCTTCGTACTCAGCCGGCTGCGCGACCGAGACGACGCCGAGGAGCTGACGCAGCAGACGTTCGTCGACGCCGCGGCGGCTCTCGCGCGCGGCGCGGCGCCGCGCGAGATGCGGCCGTGGCTCTTCTCCGTGGCCCAGCGGCGCATCGCCGACGAGTTGCGCAGGCGTGGGCGGCGCGTCCTACCCGTCCACGCGGACGTTCATGAAGATGCGCCTGCCGAGCGCGTCCTCGCGGGCGCGCTCGAAGGTTTGTCGCCGGAGGATCGTGAGCTCCTCTTCCTCCGCTTCGTCGCAGAGCGGACGCACGGCGAGATCGGAGCGATCCTCGGGTGCAGCGCGGCTGCGTCGAAGATGCGCGTCTCCCGTGCCGCGCGGCGGTTGCGACACGAGCTCGACATGTGACGAAACCGTGACATCGGTGCCGGCGCGGTTGCCTCCGCCGCGCCCGCCGCGACTCATCCGGCAGTAGCCCAGTCAAACGGAAGGAGGCGCGATGCGCGAACACCTTCGCGTACACCGTCGTGAACACCGGCGTGCCGCGGCGCTCGCCGCTCTTGCCCTCGGCGCAGCAGCCACGGTGGCGGCCGTCACGGTCTCGATCGCCACCGGCAACGGTGCTCGTAGCACCCCGGTCTTTGCGAGAGCGTCAAGCCTCGCCTCGTCGCGCGGCGAGGTCGGGCCGGGTCTCTCGCTCGACGGCGCGGCCGTCGTGCAGACGCGCGCCGGCACAACGCGTCAGCTCGGAAAGCTCGGAGGCGGCGACGAGGTGATCGGAGCCCTCACCGGCTCCCTCACGCCCGTCGGGGTGACGACGCCCGACGGCGCGTACGTCGTCTACTCGTCGTGGCGACAGCTGACACCGATCAAGCCCGATGCGCGGGGGCAGGGCCTGTCGACGGGCGATGCCGTCGGCATCCCGAGCGTTCGTCTGTTCGACGTGCGCTCCGGCAAGGACTCGCTCCTGGCGACCGGAGCCGCGTCACCCGCGGTCTCGAGCACGGCCGCAGTCGCGTACCTCGCAGGCGAGAGCACGGTCGTGCGCCAGAACGTCGAGTACACGGGCCGCATCGTCGTCGCGGACTCGCCTGACGCGAAGCCTCGCGTCTGGACGAGCCGGCCCGGTCGCTACCTGCCGTACGCGTGGGCCGGCAGCACGCTCCTCGCCTACCGCGGAGTGCCCGACTCGGAGGGTTCCGATCTCTACGCGTTCACGGGACCCGACGCATCGAGGTTGCTCGCAACGGATGCGTACGTCATCGCCGTCTCGCCGGACGGCACGGAGCTGCTCGCGTCGGTTGGTACGAGAATGCTCGAGCGGATCCGCGTCTCGGACGGCGCCGTCCAGGACAGCCTCCCGCTCGACAGCTTGGGCTCGCCGGGCCTCCACGCGATCATGTACTCGGGGAGCTGGCGTGGCGACCGCGTCGCGGCCAACTCCGATCGGGGCCTCGTCGTCCTCAACGTACGCGGCGGGCTCCGCCTCGAGTCGCAATTCGCAACGCCCTCGCTGCCGCACGGCATCAATGAGCCCGCGTTCACCGACGACACGCACATCCAGGGTTGGGCCGACCTGCCCGACCCGACGCCGACGGCAAGCGACGTCGGCGAGCCCGCCTACGACAACGCGCTCGTCGATTGCGATCTGGCCACGGGCCGGTGCACGATCGGCGCCGCAAATCCGGCGCGCAAGTGGGCGCGCTGGATCACCAACCCGAGCCGCTGAGGAGGTACACGATGAAGATCAGGCATCTGCTCGTGGTCGCACTCGTCGCGCTTGCGTGCGCGGCGCCTGCCCCGGCGGCCTCGAGCTTCTACTACCAACGGACGTCGTTGACGAACTCCGTCTTCGACGTGCTGTCGTCGTCCGGGTACTGGACCGGGAACATCCGCGCCGGGTCGGGCAGCGGCACGGACGCGTGCCAGTACAACAACTGGATCCCGCTCGGCGATTACGACGTGCTCTGGCACGACGACAACTACCCCGGCAGCAAGATCCAGGGGCGCGTGTGGCGCCTGTCGGACTACCAGTGCTCGAACGGCGTTCGTCGCACGGATCTGTTCGTCCACTCCGAGGAGACGTCCGGCCAAGGGCAGTCGTGCGGCCCGAGCGGCACCGACTATCCCTTCTGCTGGGAGAGCGACCACGACTACTACTCGCTCGGCTGCGTGAAGCTCGCGAGGCGGCCGACGCCGTCCGACCTCGGTCGCGTCGACAACTTCGTGCACGCTTACGGCGCGGCGACGGATCTGCTCGTCTATTCATGACGCGCTCGTCGGCGCGGAGCCGCGCACGCCCGGCGGCTCCGCGCACGTGCCGTCTCGTCGTTCGTCGCCGCGCGCGCCGTGAGACCTCGGCGCCCGCGCGGCTACACTGGAGGCCCCAGGCGCCCGTAGCTCAGGGGATAGAGCGCTGCCCTGCGGAGGCAGAGGTCGCAAGTTCGAATCTTGCCGGGCGCATCCTCGCAAGCCCGCACTACTACTACGTTTCTGGAGCGGCCGCACGATCGGGACGCCGAATGTCGTGCCGCAGTAGTGCCACAAACGTCCGAGGTTGGACGCGCTCGGCTTGCGGCTCATTGCCCGAGGGTCAGCCGCTTCGGGCTTTCTAAGAATCGGACACTTTTCTAAGAATCGGACACTTTTTTCGGCGTATCATCCCGCCCGAAAGGAGCGCACAGATGGGGACACTCGTCACTCGGTGGCGAACGTGGCGCGAGAAGCGGCGCGAGGAGATGCGCGAGCGCCTCGCGTTGGAGTTAGAGCGCCACCCCGAACACGGAGGAGCGCCTATCGCGGGCGGCTATGGCTTCAAGCTCTTCGCCCTCGCCGTCCTCGTCGCCATCGTCGTCTTCGCCGTGTGGATTGAGAGGACGGGGCTCAAGTACTAACGGGGAGCGGCTCGCACGAGACTTCGCAGCGGGTCCATTACTCGCCATGATGCCCGCGTATGACGTCGTCGGACGAACTCGAACTCGCCGAAGCCTCGTGGCGCGACGCCGAGCCTGCCTCACCGCAAGAGGTGCAATCGGTCGGTAACGAGTTGCACGGCTCGCGTCGCTCGACCCCGAACGCGATTGGCTCGACTTCGCGCTGCGATGGCTCGCCGCCGATTCGTTTGCGGCGATGACGCACCGGCAGGCGCGCGAGCTACTCGCCGACCTCTTGCGCTGCGCAGGCCAACTCGCGAACGGCGGCGGGCGCTAAGGCAAAGCTCTACGGGATCACGAATTGGACGAGGCGCTTTCGCCCCGGCAAGCCGAATGAGAGGTGAAGCGACTCACCGTCCCACGTCACGTCGGTCATCACGACGATTACGGCGGCGATTGCGAGCGTCCGAAGGCGAGGCACGGCGCAATCCTCGCACGTCGACACTCGCGCGCGGCATAACAACGCGTTCGGCGATCCGCGAAGGCTAAGCCCCGGCGTCGCCGGGATCAACCGCGCGCAGACGACGCACGTTCGAGCCTCGCCCGACGACCGGCGGCTCGCGAGTTGCGACGTCAGCAGCGTCGAGCACGGCCCACCCGAGCATCCTGCGCGAGCGCGGCGTTAAGCCGAAGCGATCTTCAAGCGACACGATCGCGGCTAGCTCGCCGACCTTCAACGGGCGACGGCCGCCCTCGTCGATAAGCCGGGCGAGCCGCTCAAGCGCGAAGCGATCGACGTCGAGGTACTCGGCCGCCATTGGCGAGTGCCAAACGCTCGCCCACCACGCGCGCGTCGACGCGAGCCACGCCGGACGCTTGCGCGGCAACGGCGGCACCTTGAGGTCGTATGTTCGAATCATGCCGGGCGCACTTCGGCGTGCCGCGCCGTCAGGTGCCGAGCTCGCGAACGGCACGGCGAACAGGCCGACGGGCGGTGCCGCTCACCTGGACGAGCGTTCCGCTCCCCAACGGCTCCAGGTGGATGACGACCTGCGAGCTGTCCGTGTGCAGGAGCGCGACCAGCCCGACGGGGAAGGCGAACACGGCGAGGAGGAACGTCCACGCCGGGCGGTACGTCCGCTCCAGGATCAACGAAGTGGGCGACGGCGAGCTCAGTCGATACCCGTCGGCGATCAGCTCCGCAACGACGGTGCGCATCGCGGCGTCGCGCACCGCCGTAACGTCCTTCGTGGTCCTGATCCGCGTCTTGAACGGGAGGTTCCCCGGCCACAAACGGCGCAGCGGCCGCGGCGCCGCGGCGGGCGCCGCATGCGAAGCCGGGAGGTCGGCGACGAGCGTCTTCAGCTCATCGACGCCGGTCGCGCCAAAGGCCCGCTCGATCCGCTCCGAGAACTCGTCGACGGTCAGCCGGCCTGCAGCGAGGTGAGCGCGGAGCGAGCGAGCAACCTCCTCGCGCTCGGCGTCGGACGCGCGCAGGGCCGGCGTCACCGGCGTCTCGTCCACGCCGCGAGTATGAACACGGAGGCTTCCGAACGTCCGCGCCGAAGCGATGCCCAATGGCGCAACCGCCCCAGTTCCTCACGCTCAAGCGTCACCGCGAGCTCGAGGGCGTCTACAACACCGGCCTCGTCGTCCGCTGGATCGCCTACGCGCTGATCGGCGCGGTGGCGATCCTCGGCTTGCTCGGCGTGTTCGGCCAGCGCCCGTCGACGACGACCGAGGACGCCGGGGCGGCCCGGCTCGACCTCTTCGCTCCGTCGCACCTACGCGGCGGCCTGCTCTTCATGGCGCGCTTCACGATCACGGCGAAGCAGGACCTGAAGAACGCGACCCTCGTCCTCGCGCCGGGCTGGACCGAGGACATGACCATCAACACGATCGAGCCTTCGCCGACCAACGAGACGAGCGACAACGGCCTGCTGACGCTCGAGCTCGGACAGATCAAGGCCGGCGCGACCTTTGTGCTCTACATGGAATTCCAGGTCAACCCGACGAACGTCGGCCGCGGCTCGCAGGACGTCGAGCTTCGCGACGGCGACACGCACATCACGACCATCGAGCGCACGCTGACGGTGTACCCCTGATGGATCTCGTACTCCGCGCAGTCTTCATGTTCGGGTTCATCTACGCGCTGACGCGGCTGATGGGCAGGCGCGAGCTGTCTTCGCTCGAGCCCTTCGACCTCATCCTGCTGATCGTGCTCGGCGACGCGATCCAGCAGGGGCTCACACAGGACGACTACTCGGTGACCGGCGCGGTGCTCGTGATCGGAACCCTCGCACTGCTGCAGGTCTTCACGTCCTTCCTCAGCTTCAAGGTTCCGCGGCTGCGGCCGGTGCTCGAAGGAGAGCCCGTGATCGTCGTCGAGGACGGGCAGCCGATCGAACGGAACCTGCGTCGCGAGCGCCTGACCATCGAGGAGATCGCCGCGCAGGCGCGGATTCAGCAGATCGAGTCGCTGAACGACATCAAGTGGGCCGTGCTCGAGACGAGCGGCCAGATCTCGTTCATCAAAAAGGGCGGGGGCGGCTCGTAGCGGGCCGACCGGCGACGTCGACCTCGGCGCCGTCGGGCACCTCCGTCCGAACGTACGCGAGCGCCAGGCCCTCGACGGTGCTCGTCACGCGTCCGACGACCTTGTCGCCGAAGCGCACGTCGTCGCCGGGTCGCGCGGCTTCGACCTCGAGCACGCGCAAACCGCGGTTCGCGTGGCCGCGGTAGTGCAGGCGCGCGATCGGCTCCTGCCCGGGAAAGCATCCCTTCGTGAACGAGATGTGCGTGCGGTCGAGCCCGGCCTCGGCGGGGAGGATCGTCTCGTCGAGCTCCCTACCCCACGCGGGAACGCGCGTCTCGATTCGCGCGCGCTCGAGCTCCTCGTCGTCGAGCGTCACGTCGAGATCGCCGTCGAGCACTTCGACCGTGCCAGGCAGCTCACCCGGCAGGCCGTCCGCGACGCCGAACACGAGCGTCGACCTGTGCTCCTCGGGCTCGACCTCGCACTTCGCGGCGAAGCGCGCGCGCATGAGGGTCGAGCGCACGATGTCGCCGAGCTCGGGCTCGGTCAGGAGCAGAAAGTCGTTCGCGCCTCGACGCCAGACCCGGAGCGGCGCGACGATCCGGCCCTTCGCGGTGAGCAGCAGCGCCGGGAAGACGTCCGCGTCCTGCTCGACGTCGTTCGACAGCATCCGCTGCAGGAAGTCGACGGCGTCAGGACCGTGGACGGCGACGTACGAACGGGGTCGAGCCGCGGCGCGATGCGTAACGATCGGCATCGCAACTAGTCTAGGCAGCGTGTTCCGTTCGAGAGCCGAGCGCAAGGTTGCGGACGCGGGATACGACCCGAAGCGCCTCCCGCCCGGCCAGTACATCACCGACAAGTGGCCGGTTCTTCACGCCGGCTCGGTACCGCACACGGACCTCGCGACGTGGGACTTCCACGTGTTCGGCTCCGTCGAGGACGAAGTGTCGCTGTCATATGACGAGCTCCAGGCGTTGCCGCAGACGGAGATCACGGCCGACATCCACTGCGTGACGCGGTGGAGCCGCTTCGACGCCACCTTCCGCGGCGTGCACTGGCACGAGCTCGCGAAGCTCGTCAAGCCGGCTCCCGAGGCGCGCTTCGTCGTCGCGCACGCCGAGCAGGGCTTCACGTCGAACGTCCCGCTCGCCGCGCTCGAGGACGAGGACGCGCTCATCGCGTGGGAGGCAGACGGCGAGCGGTTGACGCCGGACCACGGCTGGCCGCTGCGCCTGGTCGTACCGTCGCGCTATTTCTGGAAGAGCGCCAAGTGGCTCCGCGGTCTCGAGCTGCTCCCGAACGACCGCCCCGGCTTCTGGGAGCGCTACGGCTACCACAACGAAGCCGACTACTGGAAAGAGCAGCGCTACGGCTTTTAGCCGCGCCTTGAGCGAGGGGCCGAACGAAGATCACCCGTTCGAGGGATCGGCCGTCCGGACAGACCGTCGATAACTAAGCCAGATCCACCTCCCCCATTCCCCCGAAGAGCCGCTTCCCCAGGCGGCTCTTCTCGTTCTAGCCCCAAAGACGAAGGAGCCGGCTCGGCCGGCTCCTTCGCTAGGACAGACAGTTTCCCGCAGTCCCGTCCGTATCCACCACAATCGGCGACCACGGCAGAAAGACGGGGCTCACGGGGGAAACATGGTCTCCCCCGTGTTCTTCCCCGTGCTCCTTACATCATCCCGCCCATGTCGGGCATGCCGCCGCCGCCCGCGCCGACCGGCTGCTTCTCCGGCGCCTCGGCGACGACCGCCTCGGTCGTGAGGATGTTCTTCGCGATCGACGCCGCGTTCTGCAGCGCCGAGCGCGTGACCATCGTCGGGTCGATGATCCCGGCCTTGATCAGGTCCTCGACCTCGCCCGTGTCGACGTTCAGGCCCATCCCGGCGCCTGCGTTGCGCACCTTGTCGACGACGACCGAAGCCTCCAGGCCCGCATTGTGCGCGAGCTGGCGGATCGGCTCCTCGAGCGCGCGCTTGATGATCTGCGCGCCCGTCTTCTCGTCCGGGATCGCGATCTCGTCGAGCTTGATCGCCTCGACCGCGTTCAGGAGCGCGACACCGCCGCCCGGGACGATGCCCTCCTCGAGCGCCGCCCGGGTCGCCTGCACGGCGTCCTCGACACGGTGCTTCTTCTCCTTCATCTCGGTCTCGGTCGCAGCGCCGACCTTGATCACCGCGACGCCGCCCGACAGCTTCGCGAGGCGCTCCTGGAGCTTCTCGCGGTCGAAGTCGGAGTCGGTGTCCTCGATCTCGCCCTTGAGCTGCTTGATCCGGGCCTTGATGGCCTCGGAGTCGCCGTTGCCGTCGATGATCGTCGACGAGTCCTTGTCGACGACGACGCGACGGGCGCGGCCGAGCTGCGTGACCTTCGTGTTCTCGAGCTTGAGGCCCAGCTCCTCGGTGATCACCTCGCCGCCCGTGAGGATCGCAATGTCCTCGAGCATGCGCTTGCGGCGATCGCCGAAGCCCGGCGCCTTGACGGCGACGGCCTGGAACGTGCCGCGCAGCTTGTTGACGACGATCGTCGCGAGCGACTCGCCCTCGACGTCCTCCGCAACGATCAGCAGCGGCTTGCCCGCCTGGATGACCTGCTCGAGAATCGGGAGCAGATCCTTGACGGCGCCGATCTTCTGGTTCGCGACGAGGATGTACGGATCCTCGAGCACGGCCTCCATGCGCTCGGCGTCAGTGATCATGTACGGCGAGAGGTAGCCCTTGTCGAACTGCATGCCCTCGGTGAACTCGAGCTCGAGGCCGAACGTCTGACCCTCCTCGACGTTCACGACGCCGTCCTTGCCGACCTTCTCGATCGCGTCGGCGATGTTGTCGCCGATCTCGCGCTCGCGCGACGAGATGCTCGCGACCCGGGCGATGTCTTCCTTGCCCGAGATCTCCTTCGACTGCGACTTGAGGTTCTCGGTCACGGCCTCGACGGCCGTCTCGATGCCGCGCTTGAGCGACATCGGGTTCGCGCCGGCGGCGACGTTCTTCAGGCCCTCGCGAACGATGGCCTGGGCGAGGACGGTCGCGGTCGTCGTGCCGTCGCCGGCGACGTCGTTCGTCGCAGTGGCGACCTCGCGCACGAGCTGCGCGCCCTGGTTCTCGAAGACGTCCTCGACCTCGATCTCGCGGGCGATGGTGACACCGTCGTTCGTGATCGTGGGCGCGCCGAACTTCTTGTCGAGCACGACGTAGCGCCCCTTCGGGCCAAGGGTGACCTTGACCGCGTCTGCGAGGATGTTCACGCCGCGCTCAAGCGCGCGCCGGGCATCCTCGTTGAACTTCAGCTCCTTGTGAGCCATATCTGTGTCGTTCCTCCTCTGTTGCGGTTCCGGGTTAGGCGGATGCGCCGACGGGCTCGCGGTCTCCGACGACCTTGGCGAGCACGTCCGACTCGCGCAGGATCAGCACGTCGTCCGCGCCGACCTTGATCTCCGTGCCGCCGTACTTCGAGAAGATCACCTCGTCGCCCTCGGCGACGTCCATCGGGACGATGTCGCCCTTGTCGTTGCGGCTGCCGGGGCCGACCGAGAGGACGCGTCCGCGCTGCGGCTTCTCCTTCGCGGTGTCGGGGAGGACGATGCCGCTGACGGTCGTCTCTTCCTCCTCCAGCACCTCGACGATCAGGCGGTCACCCAGTGGCTGTAGATCCATGTGATAGGGCCTCCCTGACTTGAGTTTGTGACTGAGTCTGGCACTCCCTGGCCGAGAGTGCCAGCGGCATTCTAGTGGCTTTCGACCCGCCGTCGCAACTTCTGGGGCGACGTCTGTTACAAAGCCGGGATGGCGCGGGAGTTCTCGGCCGGCGGAGTCGTCGTGCGGAGCCAGGACGGGAGCTGGTGGCTCGCGGCGATCCGGCCAGGCGGCAAGCCGGACGGCGTCTGGGCCCTGCCGAAGGGCCAGATCGCACCCGGCGACTCCGCCGACGACACCGCGCTCCGCGAGGTGGCCGAGGAAACAGGCCTCCACGGACGCCTGGACGGCAAGCTCGGCGACGTCCGGTACGTCTACACGTGGAAGGGCGATCGGATCTTCAAGGTCGTGTCGTTCTTCCTCGTGCGCTACGAACACGGCGAGATCGGCGACGTCCCGCCGGAGTTCGCACACGAGATCGAGGAGGCACGGTGGCTGCCGCTGCCGGACGCCGTCGACCTGCTGGCGTACAAGGGCGAGCGTGAGATGGCCCGAGAAGCCCTTTCCCGCTTATGATGCGCGCGCCCTGTACGCGCTGAACTTCTACAACCCGCTCGTCGCCGACCAGCTGCGGAACGGCCGCAAGACGGCGACCATCCGGCTCGGCGACAAGACCGCCAAGTACAAGAAGGGCCAGATCGTCGCGGTACTCGTCGGCGCGCGCTACGGCGTACGGGAGAAGGTCTTCGACGCAGTCATCGACAAGGTCGAGGTGAAGGCGCTAGAGGACCTGTCGCCGCGCGAGATCGAGCACGACAACCCGTCGCTCCGCCGGCCCGAGGAGATGGCCGACTTCCTGAGCCAGCTCTACAACCGGGACGTGAGCGGCGCGCACGCCGTGACCGTGATCCGGTTCTCGGCGATCAAGAACTCCTGAGACCTCGGCGTCGGCTGCGTCGCCCTCCTGATCGGCGGCGCCGGTCGTAACTCGACCTTCGAGCGCGCGATGCCTACACGCCGACCGAGCAGTTCTGGGGTCGGATCCCCGGCGCGGCTCTACTCGCGCTCGGCCTCTTCGTCCTCTAACCGCTCCAAGGAAGCTCGTCCCAGGCGTCGGGACGGCCGAGGCGCCAGTGCCCGAACGGCGAGTACGCGACGCTCGGCTGCTCGGTATCGGTCTCGGCGCCGGCGCCGTGCTTCAGTGCGGTTTCGTCGCGCGGGTAGAGGATCGTGCCTTCGCGGCTGCGCGCGCCGACCATGAGGATCGCGCACGGGCCGTCGCCTGCGCCGACGAATGCATGCGTCGTCCCGGGCGGACAGTGCACGAGATCCCACGCGTGCAGGCGCCGCTCCTCGCCCTCGATGATCAGCACGCACTCGCCGCTCAGCACGAGGAAGTCCTCCTGATTCGACTCGCGGTGGTACATGGCGCTCGGTTTGCCGGGCTCGAGCACGTGGAGCTTGATCCCGATTTGCGGATGCTGCTGCGCCTTGAGCTCGGGCCGTTCGATCGCAAGGCGGCCGTCGACCTCGAAGCCGCAGCGCGCGCCGAAGTTGTCATTGCGCATCCACGTCGCGTCTGCGGCGTTGACGACGAACCAGCCTTCGCCCTGCGGCGCGAGGCCGGCGCCCGTCTCGACGAGGCGCGCCTCCTCAGTCACGCCGGATCCTCGAGCCGAAGAGCTCGTTCTCGCGCAGCTTCGCGCCACACGACTCGCAGTCGACGGTTGCGACCGACGAGAACGGCGCGTCGCATGACGGGCAGCGCCGCAGGAGCTCGCCGCCGCACTGCAGGCACCGCTCGGGCACCTCGTCCTCGAAATCCTCGAACCAGCGCAGCGCCGCGCCGCACCCGAGACAGAACGCAACCCAGTCGCCGAGGACCTTCCGGCGCTCCTCGCGCAGCCAGTCCGAGGCCTTGCCCACGGCGAGAGGCTATCCGGCGAGCCAGGCCATGACTGCGGCGCGCGCAAACCGCCACTCGTCGCCGACGCGCCGGCCCGGCAGCTCGCCGCGCTCGGCCAGTGCCACCACGGTCGCTTCGTCGACCTGCAACAGCGCCGCGAGCTCCCCGGGGGTCATCACCTCGGCCGCCGGGACGTCCAGCGGGACATCGGCCCGACCGAGGACGAATTCGCCGTCCGTCTCGAGCGTCGACAGCAGCGAGGCGACGACCTGCCCTTTCGGGATCCCTAGGGCGGCCGCGGTGCGCTCGAGCTTCCGCGCGGCGTCGCCCGGCACTCGGGCGAACACCGCCGCCGTGTCGTCGACCGGCCGAAAACCCACGGGCCGCTTTGCCACCGCCGCATGATATCAGCTTGATATCAACCTGATATCGTCCACCCTGCGGATGCCACGCCACGCATTCATCCTCGGCGGCACGGGCCAGATCGGGCGTGCCGTCGCGAAGCGGCTCGACGAGACCGGCTGGGACGTGACGGTCGCAGCCCGCCACGAGCCCGCGACCCCCGTCGAGGGACGCTTCGTTCGTGTCGACCGGACGGCTCAGGGCGAGCTCGAACGAGCGCTCGCGTCCGGGCCGGACGTTCTCGTCGACGTCATCGCGCTGCGCGCAGAGGACGCGGAGCAGCTGCGCGGGCTCGCCGGCGTCGTCGGCTCGATGGTCGTGATCTCGACCGCCGGCGTCTACGTCGACGAGGAGGGCCGCTCGTTCCAGGACCCAGACGTTTCGTACCCGCGGCACGTCCCGGAAGGACAGCCGACGGTGAAGCCCGACGGCGACGACTATCACGCGGTGAAGCGAAGGATCGAGCTTGCCGTGCTCGAGGACGACGCGCTGCGCGCCACCATCGTGCGGCCGTGCGCGGTCCACGGCCCGTATGCGAAGCGGGCGCGCGAGTGGCACTTCGTGAAGCGAGCACTCGACGGCCGCAGTGCGATCGTGCTCGCTCGGCGCGGTTCCAGCCGTTTTCACACGACCTCGACCGTCAATCTGGCGGAGGTCGTGCGCCTCGCCGCCCTTCGCCCGGCATCGCGCGTCCTGAACTGCGGAGACCCCGACCCGCCGACGGCGCTCGAGATCGCCCGGACCGTCGGAAACACGATGGGTGTCGAGTGGACCGAGGTCCTGCTCCCCGGCGAAGAGCAGGGATCGGTCGGCGAGCATCCGTGGAACTTCCCGGGCTCGTTCGTCGTCGACATGACGACGGCCGAGATCGAGCTCGGCTACCGGCCGCTCGCGACCTACGCCACCGCCGTGAGGAGCACGATCGACTGGCTCGTGAAGACGCAGCCGGCCGCGACGGAGGACGCGGCGGACAGCTTCGACTACGCGGCCGAGGACGCGTTCCTCCGCTCGCTCACGTAACGGGGGCGACGGTACGCTCGCGCGCGATGCGCTGGGCGGTCGTCCTCGCAGCCTTCCTTGCGGTCTGCGGCCTGGCCTGGATCGGTCTGCGCGACGTCGTGCGCGGCTACCGCAGCGCGCGCGGCGCGACCGTCACGCGCTTCACGCTCCACAGCCGTCTCGTCCATCGTGCGGCAGCCGTTCTTCGACGAGCTTCACGCACTCGGGAAGCGAGCGCCGGTCGTGCTGCTCGCCGACGGCGGCAAGCACAGCTACTGGCGCGACCGGCATGACGGCGCGTGGGGATCGTCGGTGGCGCGAGAGGCGATCCCCGCGCCCTTGCAGCGCACACACGCCGACGCCCTGCGCGTCGCGATCGGCGGCATCTCGATGGGCGGCTTCGGCGCGCTCGACGTCGGGCGGCTGTGGCCGCGGAGGTTCTGCGCGGTCGGTGCACACTCGGCGGCACTCTGGTCCGCGGCGGCGAGACGCCGTCCGGCGCGGCACGAGCGCGCCGCATCTACGGCGTACCCGTCTGGATCGACGTCGGCCGAGACGATCCGTTCGCCGAAGCAGGAGCTTCGCGCGCGATCCGCGCACACGGAACGCGTGCAGTTCCACCTCCACGGCGGCGGGCACGGCGGCTGGTCGCGCCGCATGCCAGTACCTGCGCGTCTACGCGCCCGTGTTCCTGACTCTCAGCGATCGACGTCAGCGAGCCTGAGCCGATCCGTTCGCCGAAGCAACCGGCGCTCGACGGCTGGAGGAGCGTCGGGAAGACGTGCCCCTTCGGCTGCGCGGTCGCAGACACCGGAAACCACTGCGCGAAGACCATGCGAGGCGCCGGGCTCAGGCGCACGGCCGTGACCGACAGCCGCGCCCGACGCGGTACTGCCGCGGCACGCGCCAGTCGAGCTGCTGCGTGATCCGAAGCTTTGCGTCGCGATGCGGCCCGACGTGAAGGCGAAAGCGCCCGTTGCCCACGTCGTAGCGCGGAGAGACCGCCGCGGTGAACGGCCCCGCGTGCACCTTTTCCGCTTGCACGGGAGCGGCCAGACATGCGGACGAGGCGACGAGAGCGAGCGCACCGAGCACCCGCTCAATCTCTCACCGTCGTTAGAGTGTCCGGCGCGATGGCGATCGCCACGAGAGCGGAGCCGGTCGGCTCACTGAGCGAGATCAGGGACGCCGGCCTCGACCGCGAGGACCTCCTCGGCATCTACCGGCACATGCTGGTGACGCGCGGGGTCGAGGAGCGCGGGCACATCCTCTACCGCCAGGGGAAGATCCCCGGTTCGTTCTACACCGGCCGCGGGAACGAAGCCGCCGCGGTCGGCGTCGCGACGGCGATGGGATCGGACGACGTCGGCACGCCGCTCCATCGCGACATGGGCGTGCACATCGTGCGCGGCGTCGAGCCGTGGCGCATCTTCGCGCAGTACATGGGACGCCGCGACGGCCCGACGCGCGGCAGGGATGGCAACGTCCACATGGCCGACGCGAACCTCGGGCTGATCGCGATGGTCAGTCACCTGCCGGCGATGCTGCCGGTCGCGGTCGGCTGCGCGCTCGCGTTCCGTATCCGCGAGGAGAAGCGCGTCGCTCTGGCGTGGTTCGGCGAGGGCGCGTCCGCGCGCGGCGACACGCACGAGGGGATGAACCTCGCCGGCGTGCGCAAGCTGCCGGTGGTCTTCATCTGCGACAACAACCAGTGGGCGTACTCGACGCCGACGCATCTCGAGTTTCCGACCGATCACGTCGCCGACCGCGCACAGGCCTACGGCTTCGATGGGATCGTCGTCGACGGCACCGACGTCCTCGCGGTGTACCGGGAGGCGAAGCGCGCGATCGAGAAGGCGCGCGCCGGCGGCGGCCCGACGCTGATCGAGTGCCTGACCCAGCGCATGGAAGGCCACGCCGTCCACGACGACGCGTTCTACGTCCCGAAGCCGATGCTCGAGGAATGGGCGAAGGCCGATCCGATCGAGCGCTTCCGTACCTGGCTGCGCGAGAACGTCGACTTCACGGACGAGGAGGAGGACGACATCACCGCCGGCGTGAAGCGGCTCCTGAACGAGTCGCTCCAACGCGCCGAGGAGTCGCCGCTCCCGGATCCCTCCGAGTTGACCGACGGCGTGTACGCGTCGCCGGAAGACCTCGACACGCCGCACCACAAGTAATGGCCGAGAAGACGTATCTCCAGGCGATCAGCGACGGCCTCCGCGAGGAGATGCGCCGCGACAAGCGCGTGTTCCTGATCGGCGAGGACGTCGGCGTCTACGGCGGCGCGTTCAAGGTGTCGCTCGGCTTCCAGGAGGAGTTCGGCCCATGGCGCGTGATCGACGCGCCGCTCAGCGAGACGGCGATCGTCGCCGGCGCGACGGGCGCCGCGATGATGGGCATGCGGCCCGTGGCCGAGATGCAGTTCGCCGACTTCATCTCCTGCGCGTGGGATCACCTCGTCACCGTCGCGGCGAAGCAGCGCTGGCGCGCGGGCACTCCGGTGCCGATCACGGTGCGTCTGCCGTCGGGCGGCGGCTTCTCGGGCGGGCCGTTCCACTCGCAGAACCCGGAGTCGTCGTTCGCGCACATCCCCGGGCTCAAGTGCGTGTGCCCCGCGACGCCGGAGGACGCGAAGGGCCTGCTCGTGAGCGCGATCGAGGATCCGAACCCGGTGCTCTACTTCGAGCACAAGCACCTCTACCGCCGCATCAAGGCGGAGGTGCCGGACGAGCGCTACACCGTCCCGCTCGGCAAGGCGCGCATCCATCGCGAGGGCGAGGACATCTCCGTGATCACGTGGGGCGCGATGGTCTACACGGCCGACGAGGCGGCGAAGCAACTCGAGGGCGAGGACGTCTCGGTCGAGATTGTCGACCTCCGCACCGTGATGCCGTGGGACAAGAAGGCGGTGGTCGAGTCGGCGCGCAAGACGTCGAAGGTGCTCGTCCTCCACGAGGACACGCGCACCGGCGGCTTCGGCGCCGAGATTGCCGCGACGATCGCCGAGGACGCGTTCGAGGACCTCGACGCGCCGGTCAAGCGCATCGCGGCACCGGATACCCCCGTGCCGTTCTCGCCCGCGCTCGAGAAGGCGTTCATCCCGCAGGTCGAGGACGTCGTCAAGGGGCTCAAGGAGCTCGCGGAGTACTGATGGCCACGACCTCCGTCGTCGACGTCGTCATGCCGCAGATGGGCGTCTCCGTCTCGGAGGGCACGATCACGAAGTGGCTGAAGAAAGTCGGCGATCCCGTCGAGGCCGACGAGAGCCTGCTCGAGATCTCGACCGACAAGGTCGACACCGAGGTTCCGTCGCCGGGGAGCGGCGTGCTGCAGGAGATCCTCGTCCAGGAGGGCGAGACGGTCGAGGTCGGCACGAAGCTCGCGACGATCGGGCCGGAAGGCGCTGCACCTCCGAAGCAGGAGGAGCCCGCGCCCGAGCCGCCGACGCAACAGGCCGCGGAGGAGAGCGAGGCGCCGTCACCGGCCGAGACCCCGCAGCCGACGGCAGCGGCTCCCGCCGAGCCGACGCAGAGCGACGGCGCGACCAACGGCAAGACGTTCGTCTCTCCCGTCGTCGCGAAGATCGCATCCGAGCACGGCGTCGACCCCGGCCAGGTGCCCGGCACCGGGCGCGGCGGCCGCGTCACGAAGAAGGACATCCTCGCGTTCATCGAAGGCGGCGCAGCCGCGCCGGCCGATGCGCCCGCGGAACCCGCGGCGCCGCCTGCGCAGCAGCCGCAAGCCGAAGCTCCACCGGCGCGGAAGCCTCAGCCGCAACCTGCGGTCGCACAAGCCGGCGAGTCCCTGGAGCCGATGAACGCGATGCGCCGCGGCATCGCGGACCACATGCGCCGCTCTCTCGACACGGCCGCGCACGTCACGAGCGCGATCGAGGTCGACATGTCGAAGGTCGTCGCGATTCGCTCGAAGCTGAAGAAGCAGTTCCAGGACGACTACGGCGTCAACCCGACGTACCTCGCGTTCGTCTCGCGCGCGGTCGTCGAGACGCTGCGCGACTACCCGTGGATCAACGGCGAGATCCGCGGCGACCAGATCGTCACGCGCAAGTACGTCAACCTCGGCTACGCGGTCGAGCTCGCAGACGGCAAGGGCCTCATCGTCCCGGTGCTGAAGAACGTCGAGGGCCTCAACCTGCTCGGCATCACGCGCGGCGTCACCGATCTCGCGCAACGCGCACGCGACAAGAAGCTGCTGCCGGACGACGTCCAGGGCGGCACGTTCACGATCACGAACCCCGGCGGCTACGGCACCTTCCACGGGACGCCGGTCATCAGCCAGCCGCAGGCCGCCATCCTCGGGACGTACGCGGTCGTGAAGCGGCCGTGGGTCATCCAGGACGAGCAGGGCCAGGACGTGATCGCGATCCGGCCGATCATGAACCTCACGCTGACGTACGACCACCGGCTCGTCGACGGCGCCCTCGCGGGGCGCTTCCTCCGCGACCTGCGCGAGAAGCTCGAGAGCTGGGGCGAGTCCGAGTACTGAGCGACGACGCCGTCAGGCTGACCGTCGTCCCGACCGAGGTCGAGGCGGCTGAGCTCTGTGGCTATCTCGAGACGCTGGGTATTCGCGCCGTGTACGACAAAGGCGGAATCCCGGGCCTCGGGAACATGTGGCTCGGCCCCGGCATGGGGCAGCAGCAGATCCTCGTCAAGGCCTCCGACCTCGACGCGGCACGACAAGCACTTGCGTCGCTGGAGGGAAACAACGCGTGAACGGGCACCTCGTTCACCTCGGGCTCGTGCCCTACACGGAGGCGCTCGAGTTGCAGCGCTCGGTCGCCGCTGCCGTCGGCGCCGGCGAGCTGCCCGACACGGTGCTGTTCCTCGAGCATCCGCCGACGATCACGCTCGGCCGGCGGACCGAGCCCGGAGAGCTGCACATTCCTCCGGACGCAGACGTCGAGATCCGCGAGACGGACCGCGGCGGCAAGTCGACGTTCCACGGCCCGGGCCAGCTCGTCTGCTACCCGATCCTCGACCTGAAGCGCCACGGGCAGGACGTGCAGAAGTACTGCCGCGATCTCGAGCAGGCGCTCATCGGCACCCTCGGCGCGTTCGGCCTGGAGGCGAAGCGGATCGAAGGGCTCACCGGCATCTGGCTCTCGCCGCCGCCGCGCAAGATCGCGTCGATCGGCGTGCACATCTCCAGGTGGGTCACGACCCACGGCTACGCGCTCAACGTCGACCTCGACACCGCGCCGTTCACGGAGTGGATCACGGCGTGCGGGCTCGAGGACGCGATGTTCACGACGATGGCGCGCGAGCTCGACCGGCCGCTCGGCGTCGACGACGTGCGCGCCAGCCGCCGCTGCCTCGATCGCGGAGGTGTTCCGTCTCGAGCTCGAGCCGCTGCAGGCGGACGAGCTCCTAGCGCACGCGTGACGAGCAGCGGCAGCAGCGCCGCAGCGACCAGTGTCGGCGTCAGCAGCGTGCGACGCACCGTCGAGCGCACGAGGTAGTGGACGCCCGTCGTCCCGCTCAAATAGACGAAGACGAGCGCCGCAACGAGCGCGAGCTCGAGCGCGAGCACCGCGAGCGCCAGCTGACGGTCGCGCCGACGTACGAGCATCACGACGGCCGCGACCGCGGCGATCGGCAATGCCCACAGGTACGCCTGCGCGAAGAGAAGCCGCCCGACGCGGTGCAGCACGAAGCCGAGCTCGTCCAGATGCGCCTGCGACGGTGCGACATCGTGATCGCGGAGGTCGTGCCTCGCGTCGTAGATCTGCCACGGGACGGCGGTGAGCCCGACGCAGACCGCGGACACGGCAAGGGGCGCGAGCCTGTCGCGCTCGCGGCGCACGAGCACGGCCGCGAACGACACCGCGTAGAGGACGGCGACGAACGCGAGCGCGTCGCGCTTCGTCGCCAGCGCGGCCGCGGCGAAGACGGAGCCGAGGGCGAGCTCGCCGCCGCCGAAGAGCAGGACCGCGCTCGCGAACAGACAGGCGAGCGGAAGATCCGCAAGCGCCGTCAGTCCTTGATCCCGCGCCGCCGGCATCCAGAGCACGAGGCTGAGGCCGGCGACGAGCGGCAACGTCGAGACGTGCGGACGCAGAACGTGCCACGCGACGAGCGCGAGCCCGCCGAGGAACACCGCGAACAGCACGTGCAGCACGCGCACGTTCGCGCTGCCGATCGCGTGCAGCACGAACGCCTCGAGTGATGGGAGCCCGAGCGGATACTCGCGGTGCACCGGCGGCGCGATCGTCGCGTCCGAGAAGCTCCGGTCGAAGTAGAGGAGCTTCGCCTTCAGCGTCCAGTTCGCGAACGCGTCGTACGTGTCGACGGGCTTTTCCGCTCCGCGCGCGGCGAGCAGGACGAGCGGCGTCGACAGCACGGCGAGCGGCAGCCACTCGATCCGCGGCCGCGCAAGCTCGCGAGAGCCGAACGCAAGCCCGAGCGCGAGAACGAGCACGCCGAGCGCAAGCACGAGCCAGATCGACGGCTCGAGACCGAGGTAGTGCAGCGGCGGCAGCAGCACCATCGCCGCGGCGAGGCCGGAGAAGACGGCGAGGCCGACGCGGAACGGTGTCCGCGCCAGCAGCAGCACGCCGCCGCCGAGCGGCAGCAGCGCGAGCAGCGCGAGACCGATGCCGACGAGCCCCCGGATCACCGCTCGACGAGCCAGTCCGGGCCGAAGCGCCACGCCCGGCGCGGCCGGATCCCTGCGCTCTGCGGCGTCCGATGAACGAGCACGACCCAGGGCGAGCGCACTCCCGCGTCGACGAGGCGCGGCGCGATCACGAAGCCCACCCAGCGAATCCAGCCCGTCGCGATGAAGAGCCGTTGCTCTGCTAGACCGCCGCGCGGCAGGAACGAGACGCGCGCGTCCTCGGGCACGTGTCGCCGGATGCCGAGCAGCAGCGGCACGTTCTGCGACGCGCCGTAGTCGTACGGCGGCACGACGTTCGCCTCGACCGCGGCCAGTCGCGAGTGGTCGTGGATCGCGTCGGCGTCCTTTCGAACTGTCGATCCGAGTGTCAGCGCGACGGGGATCGCGAGCACCAGGGCCGCGGCGAGCGATCTCCACACGCGGCTATTCTCGCTCGTGATGCAGCCGTCGCTTCCCGTCGCCGAACGCCCGCGCCGCCCAGAGTGGATGAAGGTGCGCGCGCCGTCGGCCGACTCGCGCTACTTCGACGTGAAGAAGCTGATCCACGGCGCAAGCCTGAACACGATCTGCGAAGAGGCGCGCTGTCCGAACATCGCAGAGTGCTGGGGACGCGGGACGGCGACGTTCCAGATCCTCGGCGACACGTGCACGCGCGCGTGTCGCTACTGCTACGTCAACTCGGGCAGGCCCGACTCGCCGCCGGATCCGCTCGAGCCGCTCCGGCTCGCGAACGCCGCAGCGCAGATGGACTTGAAGCACGTCGTCGTCACCTCGGTCGACCGCGACGACGTCCCCGACCGCGGCGCCGGCCACTACGCGGCGACGATTCGCGCCCTGAAGCGCAAGCTGCCCGACGCGAGCGTCGAGGTGCTGACGCCGGACTTCCTCGGCGTCGAGGAGGACGCGCTGCAGACGGTGCTCGCGGCGCGGCCGGACGTGTTCAACCACAACATCGAGACCGTGCGCCGCCTGCACCGCAAGATGCGCGGCGCGAAGGCGAGCTACGACAAGGCCCTCTGGCTGCTCCGCCGCGCGAAGGAGATCGCCGACTACCGCGTGCTGACGAAGAGCGGCATCATCGTCGGCCTCGGCGAGACGAACGACGAGGTCGTCGACACGCTGCGCGACCTGCGCGCGAACGGCGTCGACGTCGTGACGATCGGGCAGTACCTCCAGCCGAGCGCGAAGCACGCGGCGATCGACCGCTGGGTGCATCCCGACGAGTTCCGCTGGTTCCGCGAGCAGGGCGAGGCGCTCGGCTTCGGCTCGGTCTTCGCAGGGCCGCTCGTGCGCAGCTCCTACCGCGCGGACGAGCAGCGCCACGCGGCGATCGCCGTAGGCTCGACGGAGGCGGCAAACAACAACGCAGGCCGCGGCGCGGTCGCCTACTGAAAGGGGAGGGCCGCACGAGGCGGCCCTCCCCTTTCGGAATTCGCGTGCGGGGCGCTAGTGCGCCTCGCCGCCGAGATCCATCCTCCAGATGCCCTGCGAGTGCGTCGCCGCGTACAGCAGGCGCTTGCACGGCCCCTTGCCCGTGCAGGTCGCCTCACGGGCGGAAGGCTGGATCGCCAGGTGCATGACCTCGTACCGAGGCATGCCGTCCGTGACGTGCCAGCCGCCCGTGCCGTCGTCGTCGCCGCGCAGGACGCCGAAGTCGGTAGCGACGTACAGCGTCTGCGTTCCGTCGTCGCGCACGACGTCCGCCGTCGGCAGGTCGCCGTCGTTCGTCGGCGTCGGGAAGGCGGAGCTGCCTGCCTCGACGTTCAGATTCACGAACGTGCCGGCTCCGGGGACTCCGGTGTTCATGACGCTGAACACGTGGCCCGGCGTCGTCGGCGTCACCGCGTTGTAGCCCGAGTAGGAGATCCACGCATGGTTCGGATTCTCCGGGTCGGGATAGATCGCGCTCGGGAACCGGGTCGGCGAGCCGCCCGCGACCGAGCTGTCGATCCTCAGCCACGTCACCGTGCTCGGGTCGGTCGCGTCCCCGTTGTGCGTCACGAAGATCCGGCCCGCCGAGGTCGCGGCCCAGATCGTTCCGTGATCGGCGCTGTCACGTGAGATCCACGAGACGGTGCCGCCGGCGCGGTCGGTTCCGTAGGCCGAGCCCGCGAGGTCGCCGGGCTGGTTGATGCACGTCGGCAGCGGCGTCGACGCCACCGCGTCGCACATCGGGCCGCCGAGCGGGCGTCCGTCACCGCAGTTCGGGTTGGTCGATGCGATCACGAACTCCGGACAGTGCGACTCCATGAACGCGATGTCGGGGCTCGTGTCCTGCGGGCCGGAAGTCGTGGAATGGCCCCCGTTGAACGCCCAGCTCCGCCAGACGTGACGCGCACCCTCGTAGAGCGGGTGCGTTCCCGGAACCGGGTTCGGGTCGCCGACCTGCGGCCAGTAGAACGACGGGCCCTCGCCGCTGCGCCGGACGGGAGCGTCCGCGACGACCCAGCTCTCCGGATCGCCGTTCTCGAAGCTGACGTCGGCCGATCCGCTCGTGAACTCGTTCGCACGCCACGTCGGCTCGGTCCCGTCGTACACGGCGTTGCCGCCGTCGCCGTAGATCACCTGGTTGAAGGTGTTGCGGTCCGCGCGGTCGGTGTTCGACCACGTGCCGTTGTCCTGAGTGCCGCCCATGACCTCCTTGTCGTCGGACGGGTTGATCGCGACGTTGATGAACTGGAGCGTGCTGCTCAGCTTCTTGTTGATGTGCGCGAGCTCGATCGGCACACGCGAGAGCAGCCGCTTGCAGCCGACGTTGTCCGACCCCGTCACCGGACCGCCTGTGAACCCGTCACGGCCGGCCTCGTCGCACTGTGACGAGATGTCCGTGAACGTCCCACTCGTGCGGATGACTCCGCCGTCCGATCCCTCGAAGATCTGGAGCGGATTCCCCGGATTCACGACGATCGCATGCTGGTCCGGGTGGATGCTGTTCGACGCCCTCCGGCAGATGTCCAGCCCGTACGGAGCGTAAGCGCACCACGGCGCGTCCGTGTCCTGGGCGTCCGTCGTGAGATCCGTGAACGTCCGGTTTCCGCTCGTGGCGTCGGGATCGCCGGCGGTGTTCGAGTAGAGAACCGCGCGGCCGTTGGACATGCCCGCCCCCTGACCGGCGGCATCGTGTCCGCCGCCGCAGCCGACGCCCTTCGTGTCGCACGGCTGCTCGTCGTACTGCATCGCCCCGATCACGTAAACGGTGTCGGGAAGGCCGGCCGGCGTGTAGACCTCCTCGTCGTACCAGCACTGCGCCCAGCAGAAGTCCTGGGTGGGGAAGTACGGGTTCGCGGTGTCACGCGAAGTGAGGCACTGCCAGCCCGCGGTGTACGACGCGGGGAACGTGTGCGTCGCCGGATCGGGCGAGACGCATGCCGCCCCAGTCGGGGTTACCGATCCCTGCGACGCGAGCAGCGTCGCCGCCGAAAGCTGGCCGTTGTCCGTCCGCCAGAAGTTGGCCGCGAACGGATCGGTCGGGCCGCCGCCGGCGGCCGTGCCGTCGGTGAGGTAGATCCGCGTGTGGCCGTTCTTCACCGTGAGCGCGAACATCGCCCGGTCGATGCCGGCGTTCAGGTTGCCGCCCTGGTTGAACTGCGGCTTGAACACCTGCTGGAAGGCAGTGGACGCCGCGCCGGCGTCGCGCCGCCACACGCCGGCGTCGAAGCCGGCTGCGTAGACGACGTCCGCGTCGAGCGGATCGAGGCCGAGGTCCGTGATGCCAAACGAGATGCCGGCGGAGGGCTTGGCGCCGTTCCACACCTCGGTGAACGTCGAGCCCCCGTCGTGTGACTCGTAGACGCCGGGCTCGTTGGCGCCAGGCTCGAACCGCTGCGTCTCACCGGCGGCGCCGATGACGTGGCTGAGGCCGCGAACGCCGAGGGCGGATCCGGCCAGGATATGGCTCGAGTCCCGCGGGTCGATCACGATCGAGTTGATCCCGCGGCCGAGGAAGGCATCGCTGCCAGGCGTCGCACAGGGGTACGTCGGATTGCTGACGCACGTGTCGGCGAGCTGCGTCCAGTGGTTGCCGCCGTCGGTCGACTTGTAGATGCCGACGCCTGCCTCGCAACCGGACGAGCACCGGTTCGCCTCGCCGGTGCCGAGGTAGAGCGTGTCGTGCTTCTTGTCGCTCGGATCGAGCGTCAGCGTCCCGACCGAGTTCTGGTCGAGATCCTCGGGGCTGACCTGCTGCCAGTCCGGGTCTTTCGCGGTCGCGTTGTCGGTCCGCCAGATTCCACCGCCCGAGACGCCGGCCCAGAGCTTGCACTTCTTCGCGTTGCAGTCCGGATCGGCGAGGAGCACGGTCACGCGACTCGCGGTCGTGTTCGTCGCGCCCGAGAAGGAGATCACACCCGGCTGGACGGCGTCCTGCTTCGGGCCGTAGAGCTGCCAGTTGTGTCCCTTCCCCTTCGGGTCGCCGTCCCTGGCGTCCTTCGCGGCGATCTTGCCGAACGTGACCTTCGCCTCTGCCGCGACTGCCGGCGGGATCACGTTGGCCGGATACGTACGCTCGGCCGAGCGATACGCATCGAAGTTCGTCGGTCCCAGACCTGGTGACGCCTGGCCGTTCGACGCCTGCGCGTCAGCATCGCCGGCGCCGAGTTTCTCGGAGACGAAGGGCTGCGGTTTGCCCTCGCTCGAGAATGCGATCGCGATCATCGCGATCCCCGCAAGCACGGCAACGCCCGCAAGCACTGCCACCGCTCTCATTCGCATGTCTCTCTCCCTTGAGTCGACACGTCGCCGCTGGCCGACAACCGGCGCGTGGGCCCGCACCACCTCGGAGCCACCGACGGACGTTCCACAGCGGCTGATCGGCGGTCTTATACCAAGCGGGCAGTGCGCCCGCAGGGAGCAAGAAGGGCCGCCCGGAGGCGGCCCTTCCACGTCCCGTATGTTCCGTCGGCCTTAGCCGAAGAACGCGTACGCGCGACCGATCAGGTCCGCCTTCTGCGCCGCCGAGCCGTACGACTCGAGGCCGAAGGCGAGGAACACGACCTTGTAGCTGCCGCTGTACGACAGGGCATCCGCGGCGGACGAATCGTCCGTGAACGCCGACAGAGCACCGCCGTTCGGCGTGATCTGGTCCTCGAAGTTCGCGCCGAGGACGCTGTGGTCGATCGGAACCGCGCCGATGCCGTTCGTGACCGGGTTGCCCGCGACTCCGTGAACGGCGGCCGTTGCCTTGTCGTTCTGCGTCTCGCTGCCGTCCCACGTGACATGCATGTAGTCGTGGAAGAACGGCGTCGAGCCCGCACTCTGGTCGAGGATGTCCTGGCCCGCCATGAAGAGCCGGCCGCCGTTGTCGAGCAGCCCCTGCAGGGCGGGCTCGTAGCGCGTGACCGGAGCAGGCCAGCTGTTGCCCGTGAACCAGACGACGGTCCTGAACGACTTCGTGTAGTTCAGCGGCAGATCCTTGTCGGCGGCGAGATCCCATGTCAGGTACGAGATCCCGTTCGCCGCCAGCGCGTCGGTGTAGTACGACTGCACGTTCGGTGCGCCGCCGTCCTCGTCGACGAGCAGCGTGTCACCGCCCTTGATGGCGATCGTGACGATCGACGCCGTCGCGGTCGCGGCGTTGCCGACCGACTTCGCGGTCACCGTGCTCGTGCTCGTGTCGGCGTTCGCGGCCGTCGACGGCACTTCGACCTTGACACAGACGGCGAGCGAGTCGCCCGATGCAACGGACGGCGTCGTCGTCAGCTGCGTCGTGCACGTCGGGTCGAAGAACTTCGTCGTCCACGTGCCCGCCGACGACAGCTCGAACGTGTCGGCGTTGGAGCCGTTGTTCGTGATCGTCAGGCTGTACGGGACGCTCGTCCCGACCCGGCCGCCGTCCCGCTGAGTCGCGGGGGCGATGCCGAACGCGAACGGCGGAGCGATCGGCGTGACGAACGGCGAGCCGGTCGTGCCGAAGCCGCCGGCAGCCGTCGCCTTGAGACCGTCGTTGACGATCGAGCCGACGTTGTTCTTCAGCGCGGCCGCAATGCTGACGGTGAAGTGCACCGTCGTGCTGGCGCCGGGAGCAAGCGTCAGGCCCGTCCACGTGACCTTGTTCGTGGTCGGCGAGTACGTCCCGCCGTCCTGCACCGAGACGTAGCTCGTGTTGGCGGGAATCGGGTCCGAGATGGTGGCGCTCGTCGCCGGCGCGTTCCCGATGTTCTTCAGCTTGATCGTGTAGCTCACGTTGCTCGACGGGCCGACGGGCTTGCCGGCGTCGACCTTCGACAGGACGAGCGCGGGAGCGCTGACCGCGTCGGCCACCGTGTAAGCGCCGCGGCCGTGTGTTCCGGCTGCGAGCACGCGGTGCGACGGGTCGAGGTCGAGCTGCCAGACGGCGACGAGCGGGAAGCCCGAGCCGAGTGCCGTCCAGTGCGCGCCGCCGTTGTACGTGACGAAGGCGCCGACGTCCGTGCCCGCGTACAGCGTGTTCGGGAACGACGGATCGAGGACGAGCGAGTTGACGGGCGAGTCCGGCAGGTCGCCGGTCACGTCCGCGAAGCTGGCGCCCCCGTCGAGCGTCCGGAACACGTGGCCCGGGCGGCTCGGCGTCGCGGCGTTGAAGCCGTTGAACGCGACGTACGCCGTCCGGTAGTTGCTCCGGTCGACGGCGATCGACGAGACCGGGCGTGCCGGCAGCTCGCTCTTGCCGACCCGAGTCCACGTCGGGCTGTCGCTGACCTGCGCGTCGGTGCTGAGGTTCACGAGACCGTCGAGCGTGCCGGTGTACACGGCGCGGCCGCCGCCGACGCCGATCGCGGAGATCGTGCAGTTCCGCGCGCCGTTCGGAGCGGTGCCCGTGCAGCCGGTCGTCAGGTCACCGCTGATCGTCTTCCACTGGACGTCGCTCGCAGCCTCGGCCCTCGCGTTGTCGGTGCGGTACAGGCGGTACGTGCCGATGAAGAGCTGGCTCGGGTTCGAGGGGTTCATGACGAACGGCTCGTAGAAGTCCGAGCGGTCGTTCAGGTTGAGCCCCTTGCGGATGTACGCGTTGCCGGTGAAGCCGGCGCCGCCGTCCGACCAGCGGTAGGGCGACGCGGGCGGCGAGTAGTAGGTGCCGTAGACGAAGCACGACCCGCCGGCGAGGGTGCACGAGTCGACGGTCGGGTCGACGATGACCTGGCCGCCGTCGCCGCCGCCGAGGTCGAACCACGTCTTGCTGACGGTCGACTTGCGCATCGTGCCGTTGTCCTGCGTGCCGCCCCAGAAGCGCATGCCGCTGGCGCCCGCGGGAACCTGCGGTGCGATCGCGATCGACGTGAACTGCGCGATCGACAGGCCGCGGCCGTTCAGGTTCGTCCACGTCCGCGAGCTGAGCGGGGAGGCCGCGCTCTGCCGGCCGCCCTGGTTGTTGCTCGTCCAGACGCCGCCGTCGTTGCCGACGACGACCTGCTGCGGGTTCGCGGGATTGAACGCGAGCGCGTGGAAGTCGGGGTGCATGTCGTAGCCGAGGTTGCGCCACGTCGCACCACCGTCGTCCGAGCGGTAGATCCCGCCGGCGTGCGTGCCGTTGTAGTCGAACATGCCGCCCGCGAAGACCACGTTCGGGTTCGTCGGGTCGGCCTCGATGACGTTGTCGTACGTGCACTGCTGGCCGCAGTAGTCCTCGACGACGTCGGCGCCCGTGCCGGCCGGCAGCAACGTCCACGACGCAGCCGCATCGGCGGACCTGAAGACGCGCGACTTGTGGTAGCCGGTGCCGTCCGCCCAGTCGAAGCCTGCGTAGAGAACCGCCGGGCTTGCCGCGGACGGATGCGAGATCCCGATCGAGAACCGCGTCTGGTTCCCCGCGTAATCGGCGACGGGGAGGCCGTTCATCACCTTCGACCAGCTCGCGCCGCCGTTCGTGCTCTTGTAGATCGCGTCACCCCAGAACGTCGAGTACAGGGTCTGCGCGTTGAGCGGATCGATCTCGAGGTCGGTCGCGCCGTTCGTGTCGGTCACTTCCTGGATGAGCGTCCAGTCGGCGCCGCCGTTCGTCGACTCCCAGACGCCGTAGCGCGAGTGAATCGTCGGAGACGTGCGGCGTGCGCCGCCGCGGCCGCGCGAGACGGCTGCATACACATGGTTCGGATTGGTCGGATCGACGACGATCCGCGTCGTCGCGACGCCGCGGAAGTAGTCGCCCGAGACGTGCGTCCACGTGTTGCCGCCGTCGGTCGACTTGAGGACGCCGTCGCCGAAGTACGAGTCGCCCGAGAGGGCGCCCTCACCCGTGCCGGCGTAGATGATCGAGTCGTTCGACGGCGCGATCGCGAGGGCGCCGATGGCCTGCGTCTCCTGATCGCTCGTCTTCGCCGACCACGTGCCGGCCGCCGAGTCGTAGACCCAGATGCCGCCCTGAGCGGCGCCGAGGATGAACTGCCCCGTCGACGGGCGGACGACGAGCGCGCCGATGCGGCCGCTCATGAGGCCGACCGTCCCCGAGGTGCGGAGGACCTGCTGGATCGGGTTCGGCCCGACCTGCGACCACGCGCCCGTGAAGGTGGACGGCCCGGAGGTCGGCGCGCCCTCCTTGCGCAGGCGGGCCGCGGCGCGCGCAGCCTCGGCGCGCAAGGCGCCTGCCTGCTGAAGGTCGAGCGGGATGTTTCCCGCGGTGCGACGGCTGATGAACGCGAGGTCGGACTGGTCCCGATACTCGTCGTTCTCGACCAGCGACAGGGGCGGGATGCCCCCCTGGAGCACCGGCGTGTCACCGTCGGTGCTGACGGGGCCACTCCCCGCGATCGCAAACGTCGCTACTCCGATCACGCCCGCGGCAACAACCGCGACCGCGCTGAGCCAGCGCAGTACTCCTTTCGGCATTCCACTCTCCCCTTGGTTGCGGGACGCCTCGCAGCCAGTCCCTAGAAGAAATCGAAGCGGGTATTAGTTGCCGAGAAATATGGATTTGTCAAGGCAAAGCCATGGTTTCTAAGCCTTGACGATCCGCGGAACGGCTGCTACGTGCGCGGGACTAGCCCGACGGGCACTCGGGCGTCACGTTGAGCACGACGAGGCTGCCCCGGCTGCCCTTCGCCCGGATGACGTAGCTCTCGCAGTACCGGAGCGAGACGCCAGCGAACCTCGCCGTGAACGCGCCCTTCGCGGTCGCCCTGACGACCTTCCGGTACGCGCCCGTCGTCATCAACGTGACCGTCACACGCTCGCGCGAGCGGAACCCGCTTCCGGCGACGCTCACCGGCGCGGTCGAGACGACGGACACGCGGGCCTTCGTCGTCGCGGCAACCGCAGTGCTCGAGGCAAATGTCGCGAGCAGGGCGAGGATGGCTGCGATCTTCATCCCGGTCAGCCGGGCGGCCCCGTCGGCGCACACTCGGGCATGACCTTGACGACGGCGAGGCTGCCGAGATTGCCCTTCGCCCGGACGAAGTAGCTCACGCAGTCCTTGACCGTGACGCCTGCGTAGCGCGCCCTGAACGCGCCTCTCGCGCCCGCCGTGACGATCTTCCGGTGCACCGCTGCCGTCACCAGCGTGACCGTCACGCGCTCGCGCGCGCGGAACCCGCTTCCGGCGATCGTCACCGGTGCCGTCGACGCGACGGCGACTCGCGCCTTCGTCGTCGCGGCGACCGCGGTGCTCGAGACGACTGCGGCCAGCACGGCGAGGACGACGGCGATCTTCATCCCGGAATCTCTACCCGCATCGACGCCGTCCGGAACCCGGTCAGTCGCCGTGCGGCTTCGCCATCTTGCGGTAGTCGAGCGCCTCGTCGAGGGTGGCGTCGTCGACGCCGTGGTCGCGCGCGACCTCACGGAGCGAGCGGCCGGACGAGGCGGCGTCCTTCACGATCTCCGCGCCCTTGTCGTAGCCGATGTACGGGTTCAGCGCGGTCGCGGCCGAGAGCGTCAGCTCCGCGTAGCGCTCGCACTGCTCGCGATTCGCCTCGATGCCGTCCACGCACTTCTCCGCAAGCAGGCGCGAGGCGCTCGCGAGGAGCTTGATCGAGTCGAGAAGGTTGCGCGCCATCAGCGGCACGAACACGTTGAGCTCGAAGTGGCCCTGCATGCCGCCGATCGCGATCGCGGCGTCGTTGCCGATCACCTGCGCCGCGACCTGCGTCACGACCTCGGGGATGACCGGGTTCACCTTGCCGGGCATGATCGAGCTGCCCTTCTGCAGCTCAGGCAGGAAGATCTCCGCGAGCCCCGCGCGCGGGCCCGAGCCGAGGAAGCGAAGGTCGTTCGCGATCTTCGTCAGCGAGACGGCGACCGTCTTCAGCGCGCCCGACGCTTCGACGAGCGCGTCGCGCGCCGCCTGCGACTCGAACGGATCGGCAGGGGCGTCGATCGTGAGCCCCGTGTCGGCCGAAAGGCGCTCACGCACACGCGCGGCGAAGTCGGGATGCGTGTTGAGGCCGGTGCCGACCGCGGTGCCGCCGAGTGGGATCTGCCCGAGGCGCGGCAGCGCGTCGCGCATGCGGGCGCTTCCCTGGCGGACCTGGGCGGCATAGCCGGCGAACTCCTGTCCGAGCGTGACCGGCACCGCGTCCATCCAGTGCGTGCGGCCGGACTTGACGACGTCGTCGAACTCACGCGCCTTCGCCTCGAGCGACGCGCCGAGCAGGTCGAGCGCAGGCAGCAGATCGTTCACGATCTCGCCGAGCGCGGCGAGGTGCACGGCCGACGGGAAGACGTCGTTCGACGATTGACCCATGTTCACGTCGTCGTTCGCGTGCACGCCTTCGCCGGCGAGTGTCGCGATGACCTCGTTCGCGTTCATGTTCGACGACGTCCCGGAGCCGGTCTGGAAGACGTCGATCGGAAACTGTTCGTCGAGCTCGCCGTTCGCGATGCGCGCGCCGGCGTCCGCGATCCGCTGCGCCTTGTCCTCGTCGAGCAGCCCGAGCTCCGCGTTCACGAGCGCGGCAGCGGCCTTGATCCGTCCCAGCCAGCGCGCGACGGGAGCCGGGATCGGCTCGCCGGAGACCGGGAAGTTCGCGATCGCCTTCGTCGTCTCACCGCCCCAGAGCTCCTCGCGAGTCTCGGACCTCGCCATACGACCGAGTCTACTGCTCGGCTACCAGATCGCGATACGGCGACGCTTGTCGACCGTGCGCTCGCGCAACGCGCGCCGCAGCGCCTCGGTCAACGACTCGGTGTCGGCCCAGCCGACGTAGCCGCAGCGGGCGCACTCGTGCACCCCGCCCGGACGCGACGGAAGCTGCGACAAGTGCCGCGTCGCGCCGCAGTTGAGGCATTCCACGATTCTCGGCGCCATGTCCTGTCCATCGGCACCCGCCCGTGGGCCGACCTCCCCCGTTGGGGTTACGTCTCGGCGGCGACGGCCTCGGCGGCGTCGAGCAGCTCGTTCCACGTGACGAGCTTCACGCGCGGCCTGCCGACGGGCTCGCCGCGCGAGCGCTCGAGTGCGTCGATCGCCTGCCAGCCCGTGTAGACGACTCGGCGCACAGCGCGCTCGTCGAGCAGGGCGTCGACGGCCTCGGCGGTCCTGCCCGCGTGGTGCGCGAGCCGGCCTGCACTGACGTCCTCGAGCAGCAGCTCGACGGTCTCGCTCGCGTCCTTCTTGTTCGTGCCGATGATGCCGGTCGGGCCGCGCTTGATCCAGCCTGCGCAGTACGCTCCCGCAACATGCTCGCCCTCGCCGTCGAGGACGCGGCCGCGGTCGTTCCGGATCGTGCCGCGCGCCTCGTCGAACGGAACGTCCGGCAGCGCGACGCCGCGGTAGCCGACGCTGCGGAACACGAGCCCGCACGGGATCGTCTCGTGCTCGTCGGTCGGGACCGCGACGAGCCGCCCGTCGCGCTCCTCGAGCCGGTTGCGCACGATCTCGATCGCCTCGACGCGGTCCTCGCCGTGGATCGCGACCGGCGACACGAGGAAGCGCAAACGCAGAGTCTTCGGCTTGCCGGTCGGCTCTCGTGACGCAAGCTCGCGCAGGGTCTCGAGGTTGCGCCTGACGCGGGTATCCGGCTGCTCGCCGGCCACTCCCTCGAGGTCGTGCGGATCGACGACGACGTCGGCGCCGCCGAGATCCGCCAGCTCACCGACCTCGACCGGCGTGAAGGCCGCCTCGGCCGGCCCGCGACGCCCCAGCACGACGATGTCGGTGACGCGCGACCGCGAGATCGCGTCCGTCGCAGCGTCGGTCGTGTCGGTCGGCGCGAGCTCCTCGGGAGTGAGCGCGAGCATCCGCGCGACGTCCAATGCGACGTTCCCGTTCCCGATCACGACGGCGCGCTCGGTATCTAGTTCGAACGGAATCCCTTGGTAATCGGGATGGCCGTTGTACCAGGCGACGAACTCGAAGGCGGACCATGAGCCCGGCAAGTCCTCGCCGGGGATCCCGAGGCGCCGGTCGGTCTGCGCGCCGACCGCGTAGACGACGGCGTCGTAGAGGCGGGCGAGGTCGCGGTGGTGCAGGTCGCGGCCGATCTCGACGTTGCCGACGAAGCGAAAGCCGGGCTTGTCGGCGATGCGCTCGAACGCGCGCGAGACCGTCTTCAGCTTCGGATGGTCGGGGGCCACGCCGAGTCGCACGAGCCCCCACGGCGTCGGCAGCCGCTCGAGCATGTCGACCTCCACCGGCACCTCGGCGTCGAGGAGCGCCCCGGCGGCGTAGAAGCCCGCAGGCCCCGAGCCGACGACGGCTACACGCAGGGGAGCCTCGGTCATCGAGGCGATGCTAACGAGGTCTTGGAACGAGGTCTTAGTGAGAGCAGCCCGAACCGCAACCCGCGCCGGCGGAGCCTTCGGGCTCCTCGCCTTCGGCCACCTGGAACGAGTGGCCGCAGCCGCACGAGGCGACGGCGTTGGGGTTGTTGACCGCGAAGCCCGCGGCCTGAATCGAGTCGACGTAGTCGACCTCGGCGCCCTGGAGATACGGCGCGCTGAACGGATCGACGACGACCGTGACGCCGTGCTGCTCGAACTCGAGGTCGCCCTCGGCCGCAGCGGTATCGAAGCCGAGCCCGTACTGGAACCCGGAGCACCCGCCGCCCTGGATCGCGATCCGCAGGACCCCGACGTCGGTCTCGTCCGCAAGGAGCTGCTTGACCTTCGTCGCCGCCGCCTCGGTCAGCGAGACGAGCGGCGTGGCGGTAAGGCGCTCCTGGATCTCGGTCATCCGGGGCCATCGTAGCAACGTGCCCCGCGGTTCCCAATCGCGCCACTTTGTAACAGTCGATGCGCGCTTGACTACACGGTTTCTGTCAATGTTCGTTCCGGTCAACAGGCGGGAGAATGCGCGATGCTCGACAACTGGCTGCCCTTCCTCATCTACGCCACTTTCGCGCTTCTCATCCCCGCTTCGATGCTGATGATGAGCTTCGCGTTCGCACAGCGCCCGGCGGCTCGGCGGCGCGCGCGGACGGTGCCGTTCGAGTCGGGCGTGTCGCAGGGACCGCCGAAGACGCAGCGCTTCACCGTCAGCTTCTACTTGACGGCGATGCTGTTCATCCTCTTCGACATCGAGATTGTCTTTCTCTACCCGCTGGCGGTGATCCTCCACGGGCTCGGGTGGTTCGGCTTCGTCGAGTTCCTCTTCTTCATCGTCATCCTCGCGCTCGCGTACATCTACGTCTGGCGAAAGGGGGCCCTCGAATGGCAGTAGAGCGCGACAAGCGCCTGGCCGACTACGGGCTGCACAGCGAGCGCGTCATGTGGCTCGGCAAGGGACCGGGCAAGTTCGAGGAGGAGCTCGGAGACCTCGAGAGCCGTCTCGGAATCACGACGCTCGCGAAGGCCGTGCGCTGGGCGCAGACGAAGTCGATGTGGCCGGACACGTTCGGGCTCGCGTGCTGCGCGATCGAGATGATGTCGATCGTCTCCGCGCGGTACGACATCGCACGCTTCGGGATGGAGGCGTTTCGCGCGTCGCCGCGGCAGGCCGATCTTCTGATCGTCTCCGGCCGCGTCGCGCACAAGATGGCGGCGCCGCTCCGTCAGATCTACGACCAGATGCTCGAGCCGAAGTGGGTGATCGCGATGGGCGCGTGCGCGAGCTCCGGTGGGATGTTCAACAACTACACGACGTTGCAGGGCGTGGACAAGATCGTCGCAGTCGACGTGTACGTGCCCGGCTGCCCGCCCCGTCCGGAGCAGCTGATGGAAGGAATCCTGCGCCTGCACGAGGCGGTGCAGGCCGGCGTTCCTCCCGCGTACGAAGTGCGGAGCGTTGCCTCGTGACGTGGGATCAGGTTCCCGGCCATCTCTCTACGACGGAGGCCTTCGGCGAGACGACGATCGTCGTCGAGCGCGACGCGCTCGTCGACGCGTGCACGCACCTGCGCGACGAGGAGGGCTTCAACTTCCTCTCGGACATCACCGCGGCCGACTATCTCGGCTGGGGCGCGGCCGGCGTGTCCGGCTACATCGGCACGCCGAGCGGCCGCAACCTCAACGAACCGATGACGCAGGGCTACCAGCGGCTCCCCGAGCCGAAGCCGAAGCGCTTCGCGATGAACTACCACCTGCTCGCGGTCCGGCGCGGCTCGCCGCGGCGCCTGCGCGTGAGGGTGTGGCTCGACGACGCCGAGAGCGTTCCGAGCGTCGTCGGCGTCTGGCCGACCGCCGACTGGCACGAGCGCGAGGCGTGGGACATGATGGGCATCCCGGTCGAAGGCCACCCGAACCTCGCGCGAATCCTCATGGACGACGACTGGGAAGGCCATCCGCTGCGCAAGGACTATCCGATCGGCGGCGAGCCCGTGAGATTCTCGGACGCCGAGTAATGGCGCACCCGGGAACATCCTCCATGCTATGTCCCCGGGAACGCCATTGACGATCGCGCCACCCGCACGCGCGCGCATCTACGAAGGGTCGCGCATCCCGTCGCCGGTCCCGACGATCCTCCACGTCACGCAGGAGCTGCGCGACACGGGCGACATCCTCGAGGTCAACTTCGGCCCGAACCACCCCTCGACGCACGGCGTGCTGCGGCTCGTGATCGAGCTGCACGGCGAGACGGTCGTCGGCCTGCAGGCCGTGATCGGCTACCTGCACACGGGCTTCGAGAAGAACATGGAGCAGAAGACGTGGTGGAAGGCGATCCCGTACGCGCCGCGCATGGACTACGTGTCGTTCCAGAACAACGAGCTCGTCTTCGTGCTCGCGATCGAGAAGCTGCTCGGCATCGAGGTGCCGCGCAAGGCGACGTGGATGCGGATGCTGCTCGCCGAGCTCAACCGCTTGCACTCACATCTTGTGTGGCTCGGAACGTCCGGGCTCGAGCTCGGCGCGATCTCGATGTTCTGGTACTGCTTCCGCGAGCGCGAGACGATCCTCGACCTCTTCGAGCTCGTCACCGGCTACCGGATGCACACGCGCTACTTCCAGGCCGGTGGGCTCGCCGAGGACATCCCGACCGGCTTCTACCCCGAGTGCCGCAAGTTCGTCGAGCTGATGCCCGGCGCAATCGAGCAGTACGAGGGCCTCGTCGACCAGAACCAGATCTGGCTCGAGCGCACGCGCGACATCGGCCTCCTGAGCGTCGAGGACGCGCTCGCGCTCGGGCAGTCCGGGCCCGTTCTGCGCGCGTCGGGCGTCGACTGGGACGTGCGGCGCGACGAGCCGTACCTCGCCTACGACCAGGTCGACTTCGACGTCGTCGTCTATCCGCACGGCGACGTCTACGACCGCTACCGCGTGCGCATGGACGAGATGCGCGAGTCGACGCGGATCATCGCGCAGTGCCTCGACCGGCTCGAGAACATGGAGGGCGAGCCGTGGATCGCCGACGACCGGAAGGTCGTCCTGCCGCCACGCGAGGAGCTCCACACCTCGATGGAGTCCCTGATCCACCACTTCAAGATCGTCACCGAGGGCTATCGGGTCCCCGAGGGCGAGGTATACGTCGCGATCGAGTCGCCGCGAGGCGAGCTCGGTTGCTACGTCGTCTCGGACGGAGGCCCCAAGCCGTGGCGTGTGAAGTTCCGCGCGCCGTCGTTCGTCGCGCTCGAGGCGACCGCGACGTGCCTGCGCGAGTCGCTGATCGCGGACATGATCGCGATCGTCGGCTCGCTCGACACGGTGATGGGCGAGGTCGACCGATGAGCGAGCTGTACGACGAGATCCAGACGTTCGCGGCGCGGTATCCGGACTCGCGCTCGGCCGTGATGCCCGCGCTTCGCGCCGCGCAGGAGCGCTACGGCTGGCTGTCGCCGGAGGCGCTGCGCGAGGTGGCGGACGCACTCGACCTGACGCCTGCGTACTGCAAGTCGATCGCGACCTTCTACGACATGTACCACCTGGAGCCGGTCGGAACGCACGTCGTCGAGGTGTGCACGAACCTCGCCTGCGCACTCGTCGGCGCGCAGCGCGTCGTCGAGGCGTTCGAGACCGAGCTCGGCGTAGCGGCCGGCGAGACGACCGAGGACGGAGCGGTGACCTTCAGGACGATCGAGTGCGCCGGCGGCTGCGGCTACGCACCCGTCGTCGTCGTCGACGGCCGCTACCGCGAGCCGGTCGCGCCGGACGCCGTACCTTCGCTCGTGGAGGAGCTGCGTGCCCAAGGCTGACGTCCTCCTCGCGCACGCGGACGAGCGCGACCTGACGCAGCTCGACGAGTACCGCGCAATCGGCGGTTACGACGCGCTCGAGAAAGCAAACGAGATGGACTCCGAAGCGCTGATCGACGCGCTCGTGACGTCAACGCTGCGCGGCCGCGGCGGCGCGGGCTTTCCCACGGGGCGCAAGGCGTCGCTCGTCGACCGCAGCGGTGCGCGCCCGTCGTACCTCGTCGTGAACGCCGACGAGTCGGAGCCGGGGGCGTTCAAGGACCGCGAGCTCATGGGCCGCAACCCGCACCTGCTGATCGAGGGCTGCCTGATCGGCGCGCGGGCGATCCTCTCCAAGAGCGTCTTCATCTACATCCGCGGCGAGTACCTGACGGAGTGGGAGGTGCTGCAGCGCGCCGTGGACGAGGCGCGTGCGGCGGGGCTCTTCGGCGACATCGAGATCACCGTGCACCGCGGCGCGGGCGCGTACATCTGCGGCGAGGAGACGGCGCTGCTCGACTCGCTCGAGGGCAAGCGCGGCCAGCCGAGGCCGCGACCGCCGTTCCCGCCGATCCAGGGTCTCTACATGTCGCCGACGCAGATCAACAACGTCCAGACGATCGCGACGATCCCGGTGATCATCAGGATGGGCGCCGACGAGTTCGCGAAGATCGGGCCGGAGACCTCGCCGGGTACCGCGATCTTCTCGCTCTCCGGCAACGTCGTGAATCCGGGCAACTACGAGCTCGAGCTCGGCTCGACGCTGCGCGAGCTGATCTACGACGTCGGCGGCGGTGTTCCGGGCGGTCACGAGATCAAGGCGATCATCCCGGGCGGTTCGTCCGTGCCGATCCTCACGCCGGATCAACTCGACACGCCGATGGACTACGACTCGATCGCAGCGGCCGGCTCCTTCTTCGGATCGGCGGCGGTGATGGTGATCGACGAGCGGTGCTGCTTGGTGCAGCTCGCGCTCCGAGCGGAGAAGTTCTACATGCACGAGTCGTGCGGCAAGTGCACGCCGTGCCGTGAGGGGACGCGCTGGCTCGTGCAGCTCCTGCAGAAGATCGAGGACGGCCGCGGCGAGTACTCGGATCTGGATCTGATCGAGAGCGTCGGCTCGCGCATCCTGGGGCGATCGTTGTGCGCGCTCGGCGACTTTGCCGTGTATCCCGTGCAGAGCTACCTGCGCAAGTTCCGCAGCGAGTTCGAGGCGCACGTCGAGCAGGGCGGCTGCCCCTTCGGCGGCGAGTCGTCGATCGAGGGGATCCTTGCGCCTTCGGATCAGCACAGGCTCCATCCAGTCGCGACGGTGCCGTCTTGAACGGACAGTCCTTGAGCGCGCCCGAGCTCGTCACCGTCACCGTCGACGACGTCGAGGTGCAGGTGCCGAAGGGCACCGGCCTCGTCGAGACGGCGCTCGCGGCGGGGATCGAGATCCCGGTCTTCTGCTACGAGCCGCGCCTCGGGCCGCCCGTCGGCGCCTGCCGCATGTGCCTCTGCGAGGTGGAGGGCATGCCGAAGATGCAGACGGCGTGCACGATGACCGCGACGGACGGCATGGTCGTCCGCAGCGCACTCTCGTCGCCGAAGGCCGCGGAGGCGCAGAACTCGACGCTCGAGTTCATCCTCGTCAACCATCCGCTCGACTGCCCCGTCTGCGACAAGGGCGGCGAGTGCCCGCTGCAGGACCTGACGTTCCGCTACGGCCCCGGCTCGACGCGCATGCACTTCCCGAAGCGCACCTTCGAGAAGCCGATTCCGATCTCGCCGACCATCGCGCTCGACCGCGAGCGCTGCATCCTCTGCTACCGCTGCACGCGCTTCAGCGAGAGCGTCTCCGAGGACCTGCAGCTCGTCGCGCTCAACCGCGGCGCGTCCTCGATGATCGCGACGTTCGAGGACGAGCCGTACGTCGGCGCGTTCAGCGGCAACGTCATCGAGCTCTGCCCCGTCGGCGCACTCACGTCGACGCAGTACCGCTTCGAGGCGCGGCCGTGGGAGATCCAGAACGCGCCGACCGTCTGCGGCCTCTGCCCGGTCGGCTGCAACATCTCCGCGACGACGCGCGAGGGAAAGGTGAAGCGCATCCTCTCGCGCAACCATCCCGAGGTCGACGACGGCTGGCTCTGCGACAAGGGACGCTTCGCCTTCTCGCACATCTACGCGAGCGACCGCATCACCGAGCCCCGCCGTCGCGTCGGCGCGCAGGCGTTCGAGCCCGTATCGCTGGACGAGGCGCTCGACGACGCCGAGCGGCTGCTGCGCCAGGCCGGCACGCGCATCGTCACCGCGCTCTCGGGCACCGAGACGGTCGAGCAGGCGTACGCGCTCGCGAAGCTCCTGCGGCGCGGCCTCGGCGCGCACGCCGCGGTGCTCCCGGAGACGGAGAACGCCCGCGCGCTCGACGGCTTCCGCCGGCCGCTCTCGTCGATCCGCGACGCCGACATAATTGCCGTCCTCGGCGGCGAGCCGCTCGCGGAGTCGGCGCCGATCGTCGACCTCTGGGTGCGGGCAGCGCGACGCAACGGCGCAGAGGTGCTCTACGAGCTCGACGAGGAGAAGCTTCGCGCGGCCGAGCGCCTCGTTCTCATCGGCTCGGGCGAGCTGGACAACGCGTCGCTCGCGGCCGACGCCGAGCGTCTCGATGCCTGGGCCGCCTTCCACGTTCCGCGCGGCGCCAACGCGCGCGGCGTCTGCGAGGCGTGGGCGGCGGCTTCCGACGAGGACGAGGCCGAGAACCCGGAGCCGGTGCGCCTGCTCGTCATCTCCGGCGACGAGGCGCTCGCGAACCCGGCCGTGCGCGCGCTCGCCGAGCAGGCCGAGCACGTCCTCGTCTTCGCGATGTTCGAGCGGCCGGCACGCGCGCTCGCCGACCTCGTCCTTCCCGGAACGAGCTACCTCGAGCGCGAGGGAACGTACGTGAACCTCGAGGGCCGGCTCCAGCGGCTGCGCCGCGCCGTCGTGCCTCCCGCGCCGGACGAGCTCGCGTGGATCTCCGGTCTCGCCGACCGCTTCGACGTCGACCTGTCCCCGTACGCCGCCGGCGTGTTCGACGAGCTCTCCGCGCTCATCTACGACGGGCTCGGCTTCTCGCAGATCGGCGAGCGCTCGCCGCTCCCCGCGCGCAGCGCTCCCGAGCCGCAGCCGGTGCAGCCGCAGCCGCGCAAGGCCGACACGAACGGGGGCCTGCGCCTCGTCGCCTACCGGCCGCTCTTCTCCGGTCCCGCGGTCGAGCGCGTGCCCGAGCTGCAGTTCCAGCGCCCGGAGCCCGTGCTCGAGATCGCCGCCGACGACGCCCGCGCCCGCGGGATCCGCCCGGGGGACGACGTCGAGGTCGGCTCCAACGGCACCTCGGCGCGCCTGCGCGCGCGACTCTCGCGCACGCTTCCGCGCGGGACCGTTCGCGCGGCCGACGAGCACGTTGCCGGGCTCCCACACGACGTCGAGGTGACGCGCGCGTGACGCACGAGCCCTGGTGGATCGCCCTCATCGAGGCGGCTCTGATCATCAACCTGCTGCTCCTGACGTTCGCGTATCTGACGTGGCTCGAGCGCAAGGTGCTCGGCCGCCTGCAGCAGCGCTACGGCCCCAACCGCGCCGGCCCCTTCGGCCTCCTGCAGCCGATCGCCGACCTCGTCAAGCTGATCCGCAAGGAAGCCTTCTACCCGGCGGCCGCGAGCGACCTCCCGTACATCATCGCGCCGGTCGTCTCGGCGTTCACCGCGCTCGCCGCGTTCGCCGTCATCCCGTTCGGCCCCGGGTGGGAGGTGAACGGCTGGCACATCAACGGCGAGGTCGCGGATGTGTCGATCGCGCTCATCCTCGTGTTCGCGCTCGGCTCGATCGGCGTGTACGGCTTCATCGTCGGCGGCTGGGCATCGGAGTCGAAGTACTCGCTGCTCGGGTCGATGCGCACGTGCGCGCAGCTCGTCTCGTACGAGGTCTCCCTCGCGCTCAGCGTCCTCGGCGTCGTGTTGATGGGCCAGTCGCTGGCGCTCACGCAGATCGTCTCGAAGCAGGAGGCGACGCTCTGGTTCTTCATCCCGCAGGCGATCGGGTTCCTCATCTTCTTCATCGGCGGCATCGCGGAGTCGGCGCGCGCGCCCTTCGACCTTCCCGAGGCCGACAGCGAGCTCGTCGCCGGCTACCACACCGAGTACTCGGGGATGCGCTGGGGTCTCTTCCAGATGGCCGAGTACGTCAACCTGATCGTGCTCTCCGCGCTGATCGTGACGCTCTTCTTCGGTGGCTGGCATTTCCCGTGGCTCGAGCAGCTCGACCCGTACGGCCCGATCTGGTTCCTGCTCAAGCTGTTCCTGTTCCTGTTCCTGTTCATCTGGATCCGGGCATCGCTGCCGCGGCTCCGATATGACCAGCTCATGCGGTTCGGCTGGAAGGTGCTGCTGCCCGTCGCGACGATCAACGCGCTCGTCACAGCCTTCCTGGTGGTCCTCGTCTGATGCCGCAGCCGTTGGACAGCCTCAAGGGCTTCGCCGTCACGTTCAGCCAGCTCTTCCACAAGCCGATCACGCAGCAGTACCCGGAGTACAAAAAGCCGGTGTATCCGCGCTTCCGCGGACGGCACCGCCTGCACCGGCACGAGAACGGCCTCGAGAAGTGCGTCGGCTGCTCGCTCTGCGCCGCCGCGTGCCCGGCCGACTGCATCCGCGTCGTGCCGGCCGAGAACACGCCCGACAACCGCGTCTCACCAGGAGAGCGCTACGCGCGCATCTACGAGATCAACATGAGCCGCTGCATCTTCTGCGGCTACTGCGAGCTCGCGTGCCCGTTCGACGCGATCACGCTCGGCAACGAGTACGAGATCTCCGAGTACAACCGGGACGACCAGATCTACACGAAAGACATGCTGCTCGCGGCGCCGATCAAGAAGATCGACGTCTTCGACGCAGATCTCTTCGACACGCCGATCCCGTACTACAAGGATCACAGTTGATCGTCGCGTCGGTGAGCAACGTCCTCGTGTGGATGGTGTGGTTCGCCGCGGCTTTCGCGTGCCTCGCGTCCGGGATCGGCGTCGTGACGATGCGCAACCCGTTCCTCTCGGCGCTTGCGCTGATCGGGAACCTCGGCTCGCTGGCGGTGCTCTACCTGTTGCTCTCCGCGGAGTTCGTCGCCGCGGCGCAGGTGCTCGTCTACGCCGGCGCAGTCATGGTCATGTTCCTGTTCGTGATCGCGTACCTCGGGGGAGAGGCCGACGCGCCCTTCGCGGGACGGCGCGGCTGGCAGACGACCGGCGCGATCGTCGCCACCGCGGCGATCCTGGTCGAGGTCATCGTCGCCGTCGGGACGACGACGGGCGGAAGCCTCGAGCACGAGGCCGCCATCTCGTCGTCCTTCGGTAGCCCGGAGCAGATCGGGCGCCTGTTCCTGACCGACCACCTCCTCGCATTCGAGGTCACGTCGATCGTGCTCCTGGCGGCCGCGGTCGGCGGCGTCATCCTCGGCCACCACTCCCGCAAGCTCGCGCCCGAGGCGGATGCTCGGGCCTGACATCACCTGGTACCTCGCGATCAGCGCGATGCTGTTCGCGATCGGCGCGCTCGGCGTGCTGCTTCGCCGGTCGCCGCTGATCGTCTTGCTGTCACTCGAGATCATGCTCAACGGCGGCAACCTCGCCCTCATCGCCTTCGCGCGGCACACCGGCGAGGCCTCCGGCCAGGTGTTCGCGATCGCGGTGATGGCCGTCGCGGCGTCCGAGGTCGTTGTCGGCCTCGGGCTGATCGTCGCCATGTCGCGGCGGCGCCTGCCACTCGACGTCGACCGGCTCCACACGCTTCGGGGGTGACGGCATGATCGTCGCCGCCTGGGTCTGCCTGCTCTCGCCGCTCGTCGCCGTGGTCGTGATCACGCTCGGCGGCATGCGGATCCCGCGGCGCCTCACCGGCTGGATCGCCACGACGTCGACCACGATCTCGTTCGCGGGCGCGGTCGTCGCGCTCGCGAAGCTCCTGGGCGAGGACGCCGACCAGCGCCACCACTACTCGACGGCCTGGACGTGGCTCGGCGCCGGCCCGTACCACTTCGGACTGACGATCTTCGTCGACCCGCTGAGCGTCTTCATGATGCTGATCGTCTCCGGAGTCGGCTCGCTGATCGTCGCCTACTCGGTCGGCTACATGCACGGCGAGGCCGAGGAGCGCCGCTACTTCGCGTACATCGCGCTCTTCGTCTTCTCGATGCTGATGCTCGTGCAGGGCGGCAACCTGCTGATGCTGCTCGTCGGCTGGGGGCTCGTCGGCCTCTCGTCGTACCTGCTGATCGGCTTCCACCAGGAGCGGCCGAGCGCGATTGCCGCGGCGAAGAAGGCGTTCATCATGAACGCGATCGGCGACGCAACGATGGCGCTCGCGCTCTTTCTGCTGATCGAGCACACGGGCTCGATCAACTTCGGTGCGCTCACCGCGATCGGCGGCTCGAGCGACACGGTCGTCTACCTCGTCGCGCTCGGGTTGCTCGGCGGCGCCGTCGCGAAGTCGGCGCAGGTGCCGCTGCACACATGGCTGCCCGACGCGATGGAAGGCCCGACGCCGGTCAGCGCCCTCATCCACGCGGCGACGATGGTGACCGCGGGGGTCTACCTCGTCGCGCGCACGCACGTCGTGTTCGAGCTTGCGCCGAAGGCGCTCGACCTCGTCGCGATCCTCGGCACCGTCACGCTCGTGATGGCGGGGCTGATCGCGCTCGTGCAGACGGACATCAAGCGCGTGATCGCGTACTCGACGATGTCGCAGATCGGCTACATGTTCCTCGGCGTCGGCGTCGGCGCCTACTCGAACGGGATGTTCCACCTGCTGACGCACGCCTTCTTCAAGGCGCTTCTGTTCCTCGCCGCCGGAATCGTGATCCACGCGCTCACCGGCGAGCAGGACATGCGGCGGATGGGCGGCCTGCGCAAGCTGTCGCCGATCACCTACTGGTGCTTCCTTGCCGGCGCGCTGTCGCTCGTCGGCATCCCGCCGTTCGCCGGCTTCTTCTCGAAGGACTCGATCCTCGCCGCGGCGCTCGCGCGCGGCACGTTCGGCGCGATCCTGTGGGTCTTCGCGGTCGTCGGCACGTTCCTGACCGGCGTCTACACGTTCCGCATGCTGTTCCTCGTCTTCTGGGGCGAGCCGAGCGCGTTCGCGCAGGAGCACTTCCACAAGCACCACGGCAGGGAAGCGCCGCACGAGATGTTCTGGCCGGTCGCGATCCTCACGGTGCTCTCGATCGTCGGCGGCTGGATCCAGTTCGCGCCGTTCTGGACGCCGGTCTCGAGGTTCCTCGAGACCTCGGCGCCCGCCCTCGTGGATCCGAGCGGGACGCAAGAGCTCGTGTCGAGCATCTTCGCCGTCGGCTTCGGCGTCGTGGGCATCGCGGTCGCTTGGGCGATCTACGCGGCGCGTCGCGTCGCGGTCCCGCGCGTGCCGCAGGTGCAGCGGCTGCTCGAGCACAAGTTCTGGTTCGACGAGCTCTACGACGTCGGCTTCTACAAGCCGTCCGTGTGGACGGCGCGCGCGTGGAACCGCTGGATCGAGCGACCGGTGATCCTCGGCTCCGCGACCGACGTCGGGCTCGAGACGCAGCACGCCGGCCGCGCCGTCGGCCGACTGCAGACCGGCCTGCTCCGCGCGTACGCCCTCGCGCTCGCGGGCGGCCTCGCCGTCCTCGTCGTCGTCTTCATCACCGTCCGCTGATGGACGCCTGGATCGTCACGATCTTGATCTTCCTGCCCGTCGCGGGAGGCCTCGCCTGCTTCGTCTTCCCGTTCGGAGGTCGCGCGGTCGCCTCGTTCGGCGCGCTCGTCGCGCTCGTCGAGGTCGGCTTCTGGATCGACGCGCTGGCCCGCTTCGACTTCTCGCAGGGCCTTCAGTTCGAGCAGCAGGCGTCGTGGTTCAGCGACCTCAACGTCTCGTACCACGTCGGCATGTACGGGTTCTCGCTCTGGCTCGTGGGCCTCACCGTCGTGGTGATGGCGGCGGCGATCATGTACGCGCTCCTCGCCGGACGCGACCGGCCCCGTGCCTACTACGGCCTGATGCTGATGCTCACCGGCGCGATCGTCGGCGTCTTCACCTCGCAGGACCTCGTCGTGTTCTACGTGATGTTCGAGGCGATGCTGATTCCGCTCTACGTCCTCGTCGGAGTCTGGGGCGGAGCCGGCCGGATCGGGGCCACGTTCAAGTTCGTCGCGTACACGATGGCGGGCTCGCTGCTGATGCTCGTCTCGATCATCGCGTTCGGGCTGTCGGAGGGGACGTTCGACCTCGTCGACTCGGGCACGAGCGGCTCGAGCTGGATCTTCCTCGGCTTCGCTGCCGCCTTCGCCGTGAAGGCGCCGCTCTTCCCGTTCCACGGCTGGCTGCCCGACGCGTACCGCGAGGCGTCGCCCGAGGTGTCGGCGGTACTGAGCGGGATCGTGTCGAAGGCGGCGGCATATGGCTTCCTGCGGATCGCGATCGTCAAGTTCCCCGGCCCGACGCACGACTTCCGCACGCCGATCCTGATCCTCGCGGCCGTGGGCCTCGTCTACGGGTCGGTGCTCGCGTTCCGCGCGCCGGACGTCCGCGGTGTGATCGCCTACTCGTCGCTGGCGCAGATGGGACTGATCACGCTCGGGCTCTTCGCGTCGAACAGCCTCGGCATCAACGGGGCGGTGTTGCAGATGGTGAACCACGGCCTCGTCTCGGCGACGCTGTTCCTCCTCGCGGGAGCGATCGAGCGGCGGACCGCGACCGGAGAGTTCCTGCTGCTCGGAGGCATGGCGCGCGGCCGGCCTGCGCTCGCGACGCTGCTCATGACGACCGGCGTGATCGCGCTCGCGGTGCCCGGCTCGAGTGCGTTCGCCGGCGAGTTCCTCGTGCTCGCGGGCGTCTTCCAGCAGTTCTGGGTCTACGCGGTTGTCGGCGCCCTCGCGATCGTCCTTGCGGCGATGTACATGCTGCGGCTCATCTCGGGCGTCCTGCACCGGGAGGTCGGTTCGGCCGTCTCGGACGCGGCGAGGGACCTCGTCCCGGGCGAACTCGCGGTGCTCGTGCCGCTCGTCGCCTGCCTCCTCGCGCTCTCGGTCTGGCCGGCGGCGATCTCGGAGCACTCGTTCCCGCCGCCGCGCTTCACGGTGCCGCAGCAGGCAGCGGCACCGGCTTCGTCCGGAGGCTTCAGGGCGCCTCGCACGCCCGCGGTGCCGCACGGCTCGATGTCCGGCGAGGGCGGGATCACTCCGTGAAGATCGTCACGCCGCACGTCGACTGGCTCGCGCTCTCGCCGGAGCTGTCGCTCCTCGGCGCCGCCGCGATCTGCCTGCTGGCCGCGGTGCTCGTCCCCGCGTGGGCGCGCCGCGGCACCGGTGCGTTCGTCGCGCTCGCCGGCTTCGTGACCGCGGGTATCTTCGCCGGCGTCGTCTACGACCGCAGTGGGTCGGCGACGCTCGCGGTCGGCAACGCGATCGCGCGCGACCGGCTCGGCGCGCTCGGCGCGATCATCGTGTGCGGCAGCGGCGTTCTCGCGGTCTTCACGGCCTACTCGCACCGGATGAGCCGCGCGTACGTCGCGGAGTACTACGCGCTGCTCGCAACCGCGGGCGCCGGGATGTGCTTCCTGCTGCAGGCGCACAACCTCATGACGCTCTTCCTCGGCCTCGAGTGGTTCTCGATCGCGCTGTACGTCATCTGCGCGATCGACATGGAGCTCGAGACGTCGCTCGAGTCCGGCCTCAAGTACCTGATCATCGGCTCGTTCGGGTCCGCGGCGCTCCTCTTCGGCTCGGCGCTCGTGTACGGCGCGACCGGACAACTCGAGTTCACCGCGATCGCGGCGAACGCCGATCCGCACGACGCGCTCTTCGTCGCGGGCCTCGCGATGATGCTCGTCGGTTTCGGGTACAAGGCGTCGGCGGCTCCGTTCCACCAGTGGACGCCGGACGTCTACCAGGGCGCGCCGACACCGGTCACCGCGTTCATGTCTGCCGCGACGAAGGCGACGGCGTTGATCGTGATGCTTCGCGTGCTCCGAACCGCGTTCCCCGCCGAAGCGCACCTCTGGACGATCGTCGTCGCGGTGCTCGCCTGCGCGTCGCTCGCGGTCGGGAACCTCGCCGCGCTCGCGCAGCGAGACGTCAAGCGCATGCTCGCCTACTCGTCGATCTCGCAGGCCGGGTTCATGCTCATCGCGATCGCGGCCAACAACGAGCTCGGTGCGCGGGCGTTGCTCTACTACCTCATCCCGTACGGCGCGATGTCGGTCGGCGCGTTCGCGGTCGTCGCCGCGCGTGAACGCGAGCTGCAGGGGCCGGTGACACTCGACACGCTCTCAGGAATGGGCTGGGAGCGGCCCTTCCTCGGCGTGTCGATGTGGGTGTTCATGCTGGGGTTCGCGGGATTCCCGCTCACCGGCGGCTTCGTGGGCAAGTTCTACGTCTTCTCCGCCGCTTACGACCGCGGCTGGATCTGGCTGATGATCGTCGGCGTCGTCGCGACGCTCGTCTCGCTCTACTACTACCTCGGCGTCGTCCGGGCGATGTACTTCCGCTCACCCGCCGAGCTGCAGCTCCTGCCGGCCGGCGGCTCACCGCCGCGCGAGGTCGCGCTCCAGATCGGCGTCGCGCTTGCGCTCGTCGTGGCGATCGGCTCCTTCTTCGCGGTGGAGCCGCTGATCGACGTCGCGAAGCACGCTGCTGCCTCGCTGACGTTCTGAGCGCAGCAACGAGAAGGAGGCCCGGAGGCCTCCTTCCCGCGAGTCGTTGTCGGTGTGGCTAGGAGAGGATCGCGAACGCGTCCATCGCGAGCCACGGCCTGCCGCTCGTGCCATCGGCGGTGACCCTGATCGTGTGGGCGCCGCTCTGGTCGAAATGGCAGGTGGCGACGATCTGGCGGCCGACGGTCGACGCGCCGTAGAGATCGCCGAGTGCCGGCGTGCCGCCGTCGCACGAGACGGTGAAGCGGCCGGCGCTCGCGAACTTCGGCGCGACGAGCGCGATGTCGCGACCCGTGAACGTCTTCTGGATGTACGCGCCGGCCTGGCCCGCGGCGATGTACGAGCCGCCGACCGAGTCCGCGAGCGAGTAGCGCGTCCACGGACTGCTGACGCTCGAGAAGTCGGTGTCGTCGAAGACGCTCGGCGCGACGGTGTCGTAGGAGTAGGCGCTCCAGTTGCCGGCCGCGTCCTTTGCCTTCACGGCGACCTGGTACGTGTGGCCGAATGAGAGCGTGAACGTGTACTGCGTTGCGTTCGAGGGGACGGCCGTCTGGAGCGTCCAGTCGGCGCCGTCGGTCTTGACGTACACGGCGTAGGCTGAGATGCCGCTCGCGTCCGTCGCCGACCAGTTGAACCGCACGGGAACCGTGGAGCTCGTCGCCTGGCTGTCGATCGACATCGACTGCGTCAGCGCGCTCATCACCGGCGGCGTCGTGTCGCTCGGGTTCGGCGTCGGGTTGGGGGTCGGGTTCGGCGTCGGGTTCGGAGTCGGGGTCGACGCGAATCCGGAGATCGTGTGCGCGTCGAAGACGTCGGCCGCCACGACCGTCCACGACAGCCGCGAGTAGCCCTTGTAGCCGTACGCGGTGCCCCACGAGTTCTGGATCCAGAGGCCGCCGGCGTCGTAGCCGGTCGCGAGGATCTCGTGGTAGCCGGTGACGCCGCCCGTCGCGTCGTTGTCGGTGGCCGAGGCCGCGTCGGCCTTGTTCCACATCGTGAAGCCCGGGCGGACTCTGATGCTGATCGCGACGGGCTTGCCGGCTGCGAGCGCGACTTTGAGCATCTGCGCGCCGGCGGCTCCGCCGCCCGCCTTGTTCGGGTTCGCGAACAGCGTCTGGAAGCCGGCGATCCTGTAGGTGGCTGCGTTCGTGCGCTCCGAATTGCTCGGCTGGCTGACGAAGTCGTTCGTTCCGTGCGAGTAGTGCGCCATCGTGTCGTTGCCCTGCGACAGCGCGATGTTGAGGGCGCCGTGGTGCAGGACGCCGCCGCTGATCGTGTCCTCCGGGTAGCTGCCGCCGCCGTCGGAGCCGTTCGAGAGGTGGATCTGCGAGTACGTGTACATCGGGTTGAACGGCTGGCCGGCCTTGCCGTCATGGCGCGCGTACCAGCCGAGCATCGCGTAGTCGATCGCCCAGGTGACGCACGAGCCGAGCGACCCCTGGTTGCCCACGGGCACGCTGTAGTTCGAGAGGTCGACCGACGTGGGAAGCGACGCCGTGATGGCCCCGGCGGGCGCAACGGCGGCGACCTTCTTCTTCGGCGCCAGGGCTCCCATGCCCGGCTTCTTCAGATGCTTCTTCTTCTTCGTCTCGGCGTTGGTGACCGCAACCGGAGACCGGACGGCCGCGGGGACGAGCGTGGCCGTCCGCGAGTCGACGCCGGCGCCTGCCGACGCGGTGAACACGAGCGTTGCGAGCGCCGAGACGAGAGCCGCGACGGCGGCGATCGAGCGGGACTTGTGCTGAAGCTGAGCGAACATTTTCTCCTCCTTCGTCGTCGATCGCGGGGTGCGATCTGTCGTTGGAGGGAGCGTCGATCAGCGCGGCTCGCGCGTCGTTCGCGCGGACGACACGGCGAATGTCAAGCACGCGACACTCGCCGCGCGAGGCGGTCAGGCGACGGCGTCGAGCGCGGCGCGTGCCTGCTCGTAGTTCCAGCCGGCGAGCTCGCTGAAGGGGACGCCGAGCTCGCGGATCCACCGGTGCGCGACGAAGTAGCCGCAGCGAGCCGGAAGCCCGGCGTTGTTCGGACGGCCGAGGAACCAGCTCGCGCACACGTCGCCTTCATCAGAGTCGAGATCGCCGCGGAGCCGCGCGCGCAACTCGTCCTCGCGCTCGACGCACTCTGCGAGCCAGTCGTCGTAACCTTCGCGCATCCAGAGGTAGACGGGCTCGTCGTGGCCGGGGACGAGCTCGGCCGACACGCCGACGGCGAGGCCTTCCGCGATCACCGCGGCGGCGACCGTCTCGCCGTCGAAGCCCGCTGCGCGGTGGACGACATGGGCGCACTCGTGCGCGAAGAAGACGTCGTCGTACTCCGGGAGGTACTCGGCGGCGAGAAACAACGTTCGCCGCTCCCGGAACGTCGTGACCCAGCCGTCGGAGCTGAAGAGCCCGACGAGAAGCTGCACGTCGACGTCCGGCACGGGCCGGTCGAGGAGACCTGCCGTCGCACGAACGGACTCCGCGACGCGCCGAGGCAGCGTTTCCACCGTGCCCGCGATCCTCGGGGCCTCTGCGGGGTAGCGGTCGAGCGCAGCGTCGAGCGAGTCGTGCGACGCCCAATTCGTGTAGTAGAGGTCGAAGAGGTCGCGGTTCGGCCGCTCGTAGAGCTCGTCCCAGAGTCGCCTCTGCACGTCTCGCGGCTGCCCCGCGGCGACGTCCCAGAACCTGACGAAGTCGGGGACGACCGAGTCGACTCGGACGGCGCTAGGCGACGTCGTGCGCCGGCGACCCCGGCGACGCGGCCGGCCGGCGGATCAGCAGCACGCGCTCGACGGACGTCGGCATCCACCAGTTCCACTTGCCGAGCAGGCACATGATCGACGGGACGAGCAGTCCCCGGATCACGGTCGCGTCGAAGAGGATCCCCGCCGCGAGGCCGATGCCGAACTGCTTGATGTCGGTGCCCGGGCTCGTCGACAGCACGAAGAACGCCATCGCGAGCACGAGAGCCGCGCTCGTCACGAGCTTGCCGGTACGTGCGAGGCCGTGGCGGATCGCGTCGGGCGTCGACTCGCCGTCGTCGTACGCCTCACGCATGCGCGTGAGCATGAACACCTCGTAGTCCATCGAGAGCCCGTAGAGGAACGCGAAGATCATCAGCGGGATCCAGGGGATGATCGCGTCGGTCGCCGGCACGTTCCAGATCGCCTCCGCGCCGTGGCCCTTCTGGAAGATGAACACGATGATCCCGTAGGCGGCTCCGAGCGAGATCAGGTTCAGCACGACTGCTTTCAGCGGCAGGATCAGCGACCGGAACGCGCGCGCGAGCAGGATGTACGTCAGCACGATCACGAACAGCAGGACGTAGCCGAAGTTCCCGTAGACCGCGTGCACGAAGTCGCGCTCCTCGGGCGCCGATCCGCCGAGCGTCACGCGCAGACCCGTCTCGTCCGCGAGCGCCGGGAGCACGTCGTCCTGCAGGTTCGAGATCACCGGGCGAATGCTCTTCGCCGCGCCGTCGTGCGCCGGAATCGCCTCGACGATCGCCGTGCCTGGCCTGCGCCACTGCGACGGGGCGGCGGCGCCGATGACGCCCGAAGCCGAGCCGACCTTGGACGCGATGCGCGCGGCCACGGACGGCGGGGCGTTCCCCTCGACGAGGATCTCGAACGGCTTGTAGACGCCCGCCGACACGCCCGCCGCGACGAGCGCCGCACGTCCGTCGACCGCGTTCCCGCCGCCCGGGAGGTCCTTCGCCTGCGCCTCGCTCGGGTTGAGCTGGATGCCGTACGAGAGAACGACGCCCACGATGACGAGCCCGACGATCGCGACCGGAAGCGGCCTGCGCACGACGAACGTCGCCCAGCGATTCCAGAAGCCGGCCTCGCGATCCGTTCCCTCGACGATGCGCTTCGGCATCACGCGCACGCTGTTGATGCGGTGTCCGAGGAGGGACAGCATCGCGGGCAGCAGCGTGATCGCGGCGATCACCGACACAGCAGGAATCAGCATCCCGCCGATGCCGATCGAGCGGATGAACGGCAGCGGTATCACGAGCATGCTCAGGAGGCCGACGGCGACGGTCGAGCCCGAGACGATCACGGAGCGGCCGGCGTGCTGCATCGTCGTGACGACGGCGCCGTCGGAGTCCTGGCCGTGCCGGAGCTCCTCGCGGAAGCGGAAGATCATCAAGAGGGCATAGTCGATCGCGACGCCGAGACCGACGAGCGCGATCAGGAACTGCACGACGATCGAGACGTCGGCGACATACGTCAGCGCCCAGACGAGAGTGAACGTGTTCAGGATCGACGCGATCGCCACGAGCAACGGCATCGCGACGGCCGGAAGCGTACCGAAGACGAAGAGCAGGATCACGAGCGCGCCGAGTCCGCCGATCGCCGCCTCGAGCAATACGCTCGGACCGCCCGAGTCGCCGCCCGACGACGCCGCGTACAGCGGGTCGTGGCCGGTGAGGTAGGCACGCGAGCCCTGCGGCGCGGATTGCCGCAGCGCAGCGCGGGTCGGCTTCTCCGTCGAGACGGTGCTGAAGCCCTGGTTGCCCGCCGGGAAGATCTCCGCGAACGCCGTCGCGCGGTCCTTCGACAGGTACATCGGGTCGCGAGTCGTGAAGAAGTCGCTGTAGCGCCCGCCGGGGTTCTTCGCCGCCGCGGCCTTGAACGCGGCCGCGACTCCCGCGACCTTCGTCACGTCTCGGCCCGGCGTGCTGATCACCGCGACGAGCGGAAACTGCTCGCCGCTGCCGTACGTGTGCAGCGTTCGCTGGTTCGTCTCGTACGCGGAGTACCCGGGGATGGAGAACGACTCGAGCCAGCGGTTCGAGACACGAGCCGCCGAGTACGCGCCGAAGACCGTGAGGACGAGCCAGACCCCGATCACGATTCCGCGGCGCCGGATGACCAACCGGGCCAAGCGTTCCATCGCGACAGTTCTACACGTCTGGCGCAGGTCTGTGTCGCGCGTTCACCAGACGGTAACGCGACAATCGCAACGAGCCCCACACGGCGAGCTGAACGCCCAGCAGCGCGAGCGCGCCCACGAGCGTCGAGAGGCCGAGGGCGGGCACGGCCTGGTCGGCGAGCGTCTTGGAGCGAACGGCTGCTCCCAGTACGAGCAGGACGAGAGCCAGCGTCGTGAGGCCGACGTAGATCGCGCCGGCCTCGGCGTCGGCGCTTCCCTCCACGAGCTCGCCGAAGAACGAGAGCGCCGCGAGCGCAACCGCGACGATCGCCGCGAGAACGAGGTACAGCGCCGCTCCACGCGCGCCCGCGCCTGCTGCGAGTACCGAGCCGAGGACGAGACCGGCCGAGATCGCGGAGCGCCTCACGCGGCACAGATTCGCGTCCCCGTCGGACGCTCCTTCCCGGAACGGGTGTCACCGGCTTGACATTCGCGCTGTCGCGCCGGCGAACGACGCGGCGTCGGGCGGTTCGTAGGTTGGGACGCACACCGACGACGACTTCCAAGGAGGCTCAAGATGACGACCACCACCACGCAGACGACCGGCAGCTTCGAAGAGCTCGACTACCGCGAGAGCGACGGCATCGAGGTCTCGCTCCTCTGGAGCAGGGCCACGAACGACCTCAGCGTCCTCGTCGTCGACACGAAGACCGACGAGCTGCTCGAGCTCCGCATCCGGCCGCACGAGGCGATGGACGCGTTCCACCACCCGTTCGCCTACGCCGAGAGGCGCACCCTCGTCGACTCGCTCGTCCCGGAGGAGGCGAGCCGGCGTTGAAGACCGTCAGCGCCCGGCGCGGGCCGCGAGGCCGTCGGCGTCGCGAACGACCGTCTTGCCCCGGAGCAGTTGCACGTTTCCGCGCTCCTGCTCCTCGCGGAGCACGCGGTTGACGGTCGCGCGCGACGTGCCCGCCATCTCGGCGATGTCCTCCTGCGTGAGCGGGATCGTCACGTCGGCGCCGCCGCCGTAGGTCGCCGCCAGCTCGCAGAGCCGCCTCCGCACCCGCTTGTCGGCGTCGACGTAGTGGGCCTCGACGAAGCGCTCGTTCATGCGGCGCAGCTGCTCGGCCAGGAGGCTGACGAGCACGCCGTTCACGCTCGGGTACTCCCGCTGCAGGCGCGCGAAGTCCCGGCGAAGCACCGAACGCGTCTCGCTCGGCTCGAGCGCCGCGACCGTCGCCGACCGGACCGTCTCCTCGGAGATGAGCGCCAGCTCGCCGAACGCGTCGCCCGGCCCGTGCACCGCGATCAGCGCCGTGTCGCCGAGCTGCGTCGTGATCCGCACGGCGAAGCGGCCCTTGACGATCAGCTGCAGCGAGTCGGCGGGATCGCCGTGGTGGAAGACGACCTCGCCGCGCGAGAACGTGCGCCGGCGGGCGATCTGAAGGACCTGCCGGACGTCCTCCGGGGGCACGTCCTTGAGAAGCCGCCATTCCACGCCGGCCGATTATGTCGCCCGGGTTGCATGTGCGTTGAAAGCATGCAATTGTCCGATCGAAAGGGCACTTCAGCGGACAGCGGTGGGACGGTACGCCGCTCCGCACTGCGGACGGGGAACGGGGCACATGCGGCGATCAAACGGCTCGACCTTCGTGCTGACGCTTGTGGCGGCAACGGCGCTCGCGGGCGTCTTCGGCCTGGCCACCGCGGGAGCGGCGCACGACTCGGGAGCGGCACCGATGCTCCTCGGGCCGCCCGTCGCGGTCGACGACAACCTGACGACCAAGCAGAACACGCAGGCGACGGTCTTCGTGCTCGACAACGACACCGATCCGGACGGGGACGAGCTGATCGTCACGAGCAAGACCGATCCGCCGCACGGGACCGTCGTCTGCGACCAGTTCGGCCAGTGCGACTACACGCCGGATGCCGGCTACCTCGGCAGCGACAGCTTCGACTACATCGTCTCGGACGGCAACGGCGGGACCGACGTGGGCACGGTCCATGTCAGCGTCGTCGCGAACTCTCCGCCGGTCGCCGTCGACGACACGCTGACGACGAAACAGAACACGCAGGACAGCGCGTTCGTGCTCGACAACGACACCGACGCGAACGACGACACGCTCACGGTCACCGGCAACACCGATCCGCCGCACGGCACCGCGACCTGCAACGCCTCAGGCTCGTGCACGTACACGCCCGGACGCCGGCTACCTCGGTCCGGACAGCTTCGACTACACCGTCTCCGACGGCACCGCCACGGACACGGGCACCGTCAACGTGACCGTCGTCGCGAACTCCCCGCCCGTCGCCGTCGACGACGCGCTCACGACGAAGCAGGGCACGCAGCGCACGGCCTTCGTCCTGGGCAACGACACGGACCCCGACTTCGATGTTCTGACCGTCACCGGCAACACCGATCCGCCGCACGGCACCGCCGCGTGCGATCAGTTCGGCGACTGCGTCTACACGCCGGACGCGGGGTATCTCGGCAGCGACAGCTTCGACTACACCGTCTCCGACGGCACCGCCTCGGACACGGGCACGGTCAACGTCACGGTTGTCGCGAACTCCCCGCCCGTCGCCGTCGACGATGCGCTGACGACGAAGCAGAACGCCGCGAAAACCGTCTTCGTCCTCGAAAACGACACCGACGCGAACGACGACACGCTCACGATCGTCGGGAGCACTGATCCGCCGCACGGCACCGCGACCTGCAACGCGTCCGGCTCGTGCACGTACACACCGGACGCCGGCTACCTCGGGCCGGACAGCTTCGACTACACCGTCTCCGATGGCACCGCGACCGACACGGGCACCGTCAACGTCACCGTCGTCGCCAACTCGCCCCCTGTCGCCGTCGACGACACGCTGACGACGAAGCTGAAAACGCAAGGCACGGCGTTCGTGCTCGGCAACGACACCGATGCGAACGAGGACACGCTCACGGTCACCGACAACACCGATCCGCCGCACGGCACCGCGACCTGCAACGCGTCCGGCTCCTGCACGTACACGCCGGACGCCGGCTACCTCGGCACCGACAGCTTCGACTACACCGTTTCCGACGGGGAGGCGACAGACACCGGCACGGTCAACGTCACGGTCGAGCCTCCATGCGCTCCCGCCGCGTGCATCGACAACGGCACCGTCCTCCTCGCCGTGAGGCCCGAGGGAGACCTGAACTCGTCCGACGGAGCCGGCTCGGTCGCCGGCCCGGGCGACGTCGGGCTCGAGTTCGTGCCCACCGGGAACGACGCGACCTCACCGGGCTGCCTCTGCGAGGGCTGGGGCGTCGCCGACGCCGGCTCGGCCGTCACCGGCTACGCGAACGTCTCGGTCGACGGCGTCCAGGGCATGACTCTCGAGAGCTTCACGCACACCGCGTCGACCGCCGTGTCGGTCGTGAACATCCAGAACACGTTCCGGGTCACGCAGAGCTACCACCCGTCGGCTCAGACGCCGAACCTCTACGACGCCACGGTCACGATCGAGAACATCAGCGGCCACGCGCTGTCCGACGTGCGCTACCGGCGGGTCATGGACTGGGACGTCGAGCCGACGGCGTTCAGCGAGTTCGTGACGATCAACGGCGGCAACGCGTCGGAGCTCCTCTTCGACAGCGACAACGGCTTCGAGACGGCGAATCCGCTCGGACCGCGCAGCGACCGCGGCCATACCGGCAACTTCACCGACGCAGGCCCGGCCGACCACGGCGCGCTCTTCGACTTCGGGCTCGGCTCCCTCGCGGCCGGCACGAGCACGACGTTCCACGTCTACTACGGCGCCGCCGCGACCGAGGCCGGTGCGCTCGCGGCGGTGAACGCCGTCGGCGCGGAGGTCTTCTCGCTCGGCCAGCCGAGCACGCCAGACGGCCCGACACTCGGGACGCCGAACACGTTCATCTTCGCGTTCGCGGGCGTCGGCGGCGCCGCGATCTTCTCGCCGAACGCGGCCGACGACGCGCTCACGACGCCGGCGAACGCGGCTGGATCCGTGAACGTGCTCGCGAACGACACCGACCCGAACGGAGACGCGCTCACCGTCACGACGCCCGCGCCGACGGCTGCGCACGGCATCGTCGCCTGCGCCGCGACCGGCCTCTGCACGTACACGCCGGGTGCCGGCTACGTCGGCGCGGACTCGTTCGACTACACGATCTCGGACGGCCACGGCGGCTCGGATTCGGCGACGGTGCACGTAACCGTCACCGCGGTCAATCGCGCGCCGGCCGCGTCCGACGTCAGCGTCGCCACCGACCAGGACACGCCGATGGGAGTGACGCTCGCCGCGTCGGATCCGGACGGCGACGCGCTGACCTACGCCGTCGCCGCCGGCCCCGCCCATGGGACGCTCAGCGGCAGCGGCGCGAGCCGCACGTACACGCCGGCACCGGGGTACTCAGGCGCCGACTCCTTCACGTACACGGCGAACGACGGCAAGGCGAGCTCGAACACCGCCACGGTGAGCATCACGGTGCGCCACGTGAACCACGCACCCGCGGCCTCGGCGGGCAGCGTCGCCACCGATCAGGACACGGCCGCGAGCGTCGCGCTTTCGGCGTCGGATCCGGACGGCGACGCGCTGACGTACACGATCGTCACCGCGCCGAGCCACGGCACCCTGAGCGGCACGGGAGCGGCGCGCACCTACACGCCGGCGTCCGGCTACTCCGGCCCCGACTCCTTCACGTTCAAGGCGAGCGACGGCTCACTCGACTCGAACACGGCGACCGTCTCGATCACCGTGCGCGCCTCCCTCACGCCGCCGCCGACCCCCACGCCCACGAACCCGAAGCCGAAGCCGGCGCCGCAGCAGAAGCTCGTTGCGGCGGCCGTGAAGGGCAAAGTGCTCGTCCAGCGCACACCGGGCGGCGCCTTCGTGCCCGTGACCGCGGCAACGGAGTTCCGCTTCGGCCTCGTCTTCGACACGACGAACGGAACGCTGCGCATCACGGTCGCCAAGGACCGGAAGGGCGGCAAGTCGACCCTCGACGTGACCGGCGGCAAGTTCGTCGCGACGCAGGACAAGACGCTCCTGACGACGCTGACGCTCACGGGCGGGAACTTCGCCGTCTGCGGGAAGCGAAAGCTCGCGAGCGTCGCGAAAACCCCGCCGCCGAAGAAGAAGACCGTCCGCCACCTGTGGGGCGACGGCAAGGGGAGGTTCCGCACGAAGGGCAGGTACAGCGCAGCGACGGTCCGCGGGACCAACTGGTTGACGGACGACCGCTGCGACGGCACGCTCACGTATGTGAAGAGAGGCACGGTCTCGGTGCTCGACTTCCCGAAGCACCGCACGGTCACGGTCCACCAGGGGCACCGTCACCTCGCAAGCCCGTAGCGCGTCGTGCGGGCGCGGCAGCGGAGACTCAGAGCACTTCTCTTCCTCGGCGTCGGCATCTTCGTCGCCGCGGTCGCCTCCGTCGCGTGGTTCGGCCACCTCATGCGTGCGCAGGAGCTCCAGACGTACGACGCGCGGTTCACGCTGCGCGGACGAGAGGCGCCGCCGCCGAACGTCGCCGTCGTCCAGATCGACGACGTGACGTTCAACGAGCTCGCCGCGCGCTGGCCGTTCAGGCGGTCGCTCCACGGCAGGATGATCGACCGGCTCCGCGAGGCCGGTGCGCGGACGGTCGTCTACGACGTGCAGTTCACCGAGCCGACCGCTCCGCGTGAGGACAACGCCCTGATCGAGGCCGTCGCGCGGATGCGCCACCACATCGTTCTCGCGACGACCGAGGTCGGGCCGGGCGGGAGCACGAACGTCTTCGGGGGCGACGACGTCGTGCGGAGGTTCGGCGCGCGTGCGGCCGACGCGCTGTTTCCCGGGAGCGAGGTGATCCGGCGCGTGCCGTACGAGGTCGACGGTCTCGTCAGCCTCGGGGTTGCGAGCGCGGAGTCGTACCTCCAGCGACCGCTGGGCTACGGCACCGGCAGCGCCTGGATCGACTTCGCCGGGCCGCCGGGCACGATTCCGACGTACTCGTTCTCACGCGTCCTGCGCGGGAAGGTGCCCGCATCCGCGTTCCGGGACAAGCTCGTCATCGTCGGCCCGTCGGCGCCGACGCTGCACGACCTTCACCCGACGGCCGCGTCGCACGACGACCTGATGTCGGGCGTCGAGGTCGAGGCGAACGCGATCTCGACGATCCTGCGCGGCCTGCCGCTGCACAGCTCGTCGTGGCCCGTCGACCTCGCGCTGATCCTCGGCCTCTCGCTGATCCCGCCGCTCGCGAGCATGCGACTGAGGCCGCGCAGCCTCTTCCCGATCACGGCCCTCGCGGGGATCCTGCTCGTCGTCGCAGTGCAGCTCGCGTTCGAGCACGGCCTCGTGCTGCCGCTCGTCGTTCCGTTCGGCGCGCTCGTCGCCTCGGCGGTCGGCTGCCTCGCCGTGTACTACGTCTTCGCGGCGTTCGAGCGCGAGCGCGTCCGCGACCTCTTCGCACGCTTCGTGCCGGAGCAAGTGGTCGGCGAAGTGCTCGCACGGACGGACGGCGACCTCCGGCTCGGCGGCGTTCGCATGGAGGCGACCGTCCTCTTCTCGGACATCCGAGGCTTCACGACCTTCACGGAGCAACTGCCTGCGGAGGAGGTGATCGACATCCTGAACCGCTACCTCCGCGAGATGAGCGACGCGATCCTCACCCACGGCGGCACGCTCGTCTCGTACATCGGCGACGGGATCATGGCCGTCTTCGGGGCGCCGATCGAGCAGCCGGACCACGCCGACCGCGCGCTCGCCGCGGCACGCGAGATGCTGGACGTTCGCCTGCCTCGCGTGAACGAGTGGCTCGTAGAGCAGGGCCGCGACGCGCTCCGCATGGGAATCGGGCTCAACAGCGGCTCGCTCATGTCGGGGAACGTCGGCCACGAGCGGCGGCTCGAGTACACGGCAATCGGTGACACGACGAACACGGCCTCGCGGCTCGAAGGCATGACGAAGGGAACACCGCACTCGCTCTTCGTCGCCGACTCGACGCGCGAGCTGCTGAACGGCGGCGCAGACGGGCTCGTCTTCGTCGGGGAGCTCGCGGTGCGCGGCAGACAGGCGCCGGTGCGGACGTGGTCCCTGCCCGACGAGACGCCCGTTCGTTAGTCTCGGCGCATGTCCGGAACACTCACCTGGCTGGGCCACGCGAGCTTTCGCGTCGACACGCCCGGCGGAAAACGCGTGTACATCGACCCGTTCCTGAACGGGAATCCCAAGTGCCCCGACAACGAGCAGGAGCCCGAGCGCGTCGACATGATCGGCATCACGCACGGGCACGGCGACCACGTCGGCGACGCGGTCGAGCTCGCGAAGAAGCACTCGTGCGACGTCGTCGCGCCGGTCGAGCTCGCCGGCTGGCTCGACCAGCAGGGCGTCGAGAAGACACACGGCCCGAACAAGGGCGGCACCGTCGCGCTCGACGGCGTCAAGCTCACGTTCGTGAACGCCTTCCACTCGTCGAGCACCGACGACGGCACGTACACGGGCGAGCCGTGCGGCATCGTGCTCACGCTCGAGGACGGAAAGAAGGTCTACTTCGCCGGCGACACGTGCGTCTTCGGCGACATGCAGCTGATCGGGCGGATCTACTCGCCCGACGTCGCGGTGCTCCCGATCGGCGGGCACTTCACGATGGATCCGAACGAGGCGGCCGTCGCCCTCGAGCTGCTCGGGACGAAGCGTTGCGTCCCGTGCCACTTCGGCACGTTCCCGATCCTCGCCGGGACGCCGCAGGAGCTCAAGCAGCTGGCGCCGGACGTCGACGTGGCGGAGATCGACCCGGGAGACTCGATCGAGCTGTGACGCGAGACGTGCCGGTCGTCGCGACCTACTCGATCGTGGCGTGTGACCTCGATCGGGCGCAGTGGGGCGTCGCGACGCAGTCGAAGTTCCTCGCGGTCGGGTCGGTCGTTCCGTGGGCCGAGGCTCGCGTCGGCGCCGTCGCGACGCAGTCCTATGCCAACCCGCAGTACGGGCCCGACGGGCTCGCGCTGCTGCGGCAGGGGCTGCCGGCGCAGGAGGTCGTGAAGCGCCTCACCGAGGCGGACGAGGGCCGCGAGCAGCGGCAGCTCGGCATCGTGGACGAACGCGGCGGCGCGGCGACGTACACCGGCGGCGAGTGCCACGACTGGGCGGGCGGCCGCACAGGCGACGGCTACGCGGCGCAGGGCAACATCCTCGTCTCGGCCGAGACAGTCGACGCGCTCGCGGAGACGTTCGAGGGCACGCAAGGGCGGCCGCTGGCCGAGCGGCTCCTCGACTGTCTCGACGCTGCGCAGGCGGCCGGCGGCGACAAGCGCGGGCAGCAGTCCGCGGCATTGCTCGTCGTCGAGAAGGACGCCGGCTATGCCGGACTGTCCGACGTCGTCGTCGAGTTGCGTGTCGACGACCACGAGCGCCCGCTCGACGAGCTGCGGCGGATCTACCGCCTGCACGACGCGCTCTTCGGCCGCACGCCGAAGGATGAATGGCTCGACGTGGACGCGGAGCTGCGTTCGGAGTTGGAGGAGCGCCTGGCGAAGCTGGGCTACGACGGTGAGCTCGACCAGGCTCTGAGCGACTGGGCCGGGACCGAGAACTACGAGATGCGCGTCGAAGGAGCGAAGCGGGTCGATCCGGTCGTGCTCGAGGCGCTGAGGAGGACGAATTGAGCGGATACGAGACCGCGCGCGTCGACGAGCTCGAGGTCATGCCGGTGAACGGAGGCGAGTTCGTCTGGCGACCGGTGCGCCGTCGCTTCGGGATCAGCGCCTTCGGCTCGAACGCCTACAGCGCCGAGAAGGCGGGACAGCGCGTGATCGAGGAGCACTTCGAGCGCGACGGGCACGAGGAGATGTACATCGTGCTGCGCGGCCGCGCCACGTTCCAGCTCGGCGACGACGAGCTCGACGCCGGCCCCGGCACGCTCGTCTTCCTGCGCCCCGGCACGCGCCGCGGAGCGATCGCTTCGGAAGACGACACGTTCATCCTCGCCGTCGGCGCGAAACCGGGCGTCGTCTTCGAGCCGTCGCCGTGGGAAGATGTCTTCGCCGCGTACTCGTACGCCGAGCAGGGCGACGTCGAGCGCGGGCGCGAGCTCGTGCAGGAGGCGATCGGCAAGCATCCCGACGCGTGGCAGGGCTTCTACAACGCCGCGTGCATCGAGGCGCGGTTCGGCGACGCCGACGCGGCGATCGCGCACTTGAAGCGATCCGTCGAGCTCGATCTCGAGGCGACGAAGAGTGCCGCCGCGGGTGACAGCGACTTCGACTCGATCAGAGATCGGCCGGACTACCCGGCATAAAATCCCTGCTCAGCGCTGTGTCGGTGTACACAGCTGTACACCTGTGCCGTATCCGTTCGGCCATGTCCCTCAATCGCCGGGAAGCCGCACGTCCCGGGCGAGCTCGCGGAACGCCGGCACGGGATCGTGCTCAGGCCGCGCGACGAGCAGGACGACGCCGTGCTCCGCGCCGACGAGCGCGTCGACGAGCAGCTGCAGGCCGACCGCGAGGGCGAAGGCCTTGTGCGCACTCTCGCCGCCGAACGGCACGAGGTCGTCCTCGTCGGCGAGTCCCGCAAGGACGGCGCCGTACGTCACCTTGCCCATCGAGACGTCGGCGACGACCGGCTTGCCGTCGCTCGAAGGGATCGCGATCGCGAGCGGGTTCGTGCCGGTGAGCTTCGGCCCGCCGTCCGGATGGCCGAGCCGCCGCGGCGACGTCGCCGTGAGCGCCGCGACGAGCCCACCCTCCGCGAGCCTGCGCACCCAGTAGCCGAGCATCCCCGTCGGGAACGTCCGCCGCCCGACGACGACGCGCGCGTGCGCCGGCGGATCGGCGAGCGTCGCGTCGACGATCGCCGCGAGCGTCAGGTAGCCGAGCGCGCCGTTTCCGTCCCAGCGCTCGAAGCCGGGCTCGTGCAGCTCGCGCAGCGGCTTCGCCGAGGGATCGATCCAGTCGAGCGTCTCGAGCCATTCGATGCGGGAGAACCCGTGGCCGGCCTTGCCGCGTGCCTCCGCATCGATGAAATGGTCGGCGAGCGTTCGCGCGTCGCGGTCGTCGAAGCCGAGCGCGCGCAGCCGGTCGAACGGATCCGAATGGAGCTCCGCCACGGCCGCTACGGACGATCCCCGGTGTCAGACGCCGATCCGGAGAAGTAACGCGCTCGGCAAGCGGTTTCCTTTGCTGAAACGCTCTCCCGAAGGGACGACACCTGCGTCCGTTCCCGGCAGTGGGCGGTGTCAGACGCCGAATTCGTCAAGGGGATCGTGTGCCGAAAGCGTGACGCAAGGACGACGCGCTACGAGACGACGGTGAGCGGCTTCACGATGCCGCCCGGCCGCGCCTTTCCGACGCGCTCCGCGATCGCCGCGATCTCCGGCGTCACGAGCGGATCGCCGGCGTCGCCCGCCTCGCGCAGCAGCGGGTCGAGCGGGATCGACCCGAGCATCGGCACGCCGAGCTCGAGCGCGAGCCGTTCGCCGCCGCCGCTGCCGAAGACGTCGCCGGTCATGTTCTCGACGACGCCGAGCAGTCGCATCGACGTCTTCTGCGCCATCAGCGCCGCGCGCGCCGCGACCTCCTGCGCCGCCGGCTGCGGCGTCGTCACGACGATCACCTCCGCGCGCGGCAGCAGCTGGCCGAGCGAGATCGCGACGTCGCCGGTCCCCGGCGGCATGTCGACGACGAGCACGTCGAGCTCGCCCCAGTGCACGTCCGACAGGAACTGCTCGAGCGCGCGATGCAGCATCGGCCCGCGCCACATCACCGGCTGGTTGTCGTCGAGGAAGAAGCCGATCGACATCAGCTTCAGGCCGTCCTTGACCGGCGGGACGATCATCTTGTCCACCGCGACTGGCCGCTGGTCGATCCCGAGCAGGTGCGGGATCGAGTGGCCGTAGATGTCGGCGTCGAGGATGCCGACGCGCTGCCCCTGCTCGCGACAGAGCGACCGCAAGGCTCGCGGTCACCGTCGACTTGCCGACGCCGCCCTTGCCGGAGCACACCGCGAGGACGCGCGTCGAAGCGTCGAGCGAGAGGCCCTTCGCGCGCCCGCTCACGGAGCCGCGCAGCTTCTGCGTCAGCGCTTGCCGCTCGTCGGCGCTCATCACGTCGAAGCCGAGCGTCACCTCCCGAACGCCTTCGAGCGTTCCGACCTCGCGCCGAACCTGGTCTTCGAAGCTCGAGCGGAGCGGGCAGCCGGCGACCGTCAACGCGATCGTCACGTCCACGCGCCCGTCCTCGATCTCGATCGAGCGCACCATGTCGAGCTCCGTCACGGGGCGGCGCAGCTCGGGATCGATGACGCGGCTCAGGGCCTCGAGGACGGCTTCACGACTCGGCATTCGTCCAGCGAGAGTACCGAAGGGGGCTCGGTACAAACCCGCACGAGCTTTGGGGCCGTGCCCCGATTTCGCCGGCTCCCCCGTCGAGCACGCTGGGGCCAACACCCCCACGGCTCACAGGAGGACAAGGTCATGAAGAAGTTCTTTCAGATGGGAGGCGTCATCGCAGGCGCATTCCTCGTACTGTTCGGCATCGGCGCAATCGTCATCGGCTTCACCGGCCGCGGCGAGGTGCGCGACAACATCGCACGCGAGGCGATCGTCGGCACGCCCGACATGACGCCGAGCACAATCAAGGGAGAGGTGGCGAAAGCCGGCCTCCAGAACGTCGATCTCCCGACCTGCAACGTGGCCGGCCACGCGATCGACACCGGTGACGAGGCGAAGTGCTTCGCGAGCTACATGCGCATCCACACGCTCGAGGCGACCGGCGGCTTCACGTACTCGCAGATGGGCCGCTACCAGGCGCTCGCGAGCGCGCCGAAGAGCGAGCTCGCCGAGGGCGGCGGCACCGACAACGCGGCATACGCGGCGACGGATCCGAAGACCGCGCAGCCCGTCACGAACGCCGCCCGCGACCTCTGGGTCACCGAGACGGCGCTCACGACCGCGCTCAACACCTCGTTCTTCGCCGAGCGTGTCGCGATGTTCAGCATCACCGTCGGATTCGCCCTGCTGCTCACGGGCATCGGCTTCCTCGTCCTCGCCTACCTCGGTGTCCTGAGGCGCCGCGAGGCCGAGGCGGCGGCAACGAAGCAGACTCCGATTCCCGCAGCCTGAGTCTCCTCCGCGAGCCGGAGAAGAGCGGCCCGCCCGGACCCCCGGGCGGGCCGCGGCCTATCTGGAGAGCTTCTCCAGCTTGCGGGCGGCCGCGGCGAGCGGCCGCGGATCCTCGAGCACCGGCGCAAAGAGGTCGCCGTGCTCGGCGCATCGCTGCAGCGCCACCTCCATCGTGAAGTCGCGCGGGACGATCCCGTGTCTCAGCTCCTCCCAGCGGAGCGGCGTGGACACCGGCGCGCCGGGCTTCGGCCGTACGGAGTAGACGGACGCGATCGTCTTGCCCCAGCCGTTCTGCCGGTGGTCGACGAGCACGCCCTCGCGCTTCTTCTTCAGCCACTCGGTTGTGAGGAGCCCCGGATGGCGTGCTTCGAGCAGCCGCGACGCCCCCTCCGCGAAGCCGTACGTCTGCTCGAACGTCGAGCGCCGCGTGATCGGCGCGACGACGTGGATGCCGTCGGCTCCGCTCGTCTTCACGTAGCCGGGAAGGCCGACCTCCTCGAGCAGCTCGCGGATCAGATGCGCGACGTCGATCGCCTGCTCGAACCCTTCCGGCTCCTCCGGCGGGTCGAGGTCGAAGAGCACGAAGTCCGGCCGGTGCGGCTTGTCGACGCGCGAGTACCACGCGTTCATGTCGATGCAGTTGTTCTGCACCATGAAGAGCACTGCGTCGGTCGAGTTGACGAGCGCGAAGTCGACGAGCCGCTCGCCGCCGGGGCGTGGATGGGTCGTGAACTGCCGCGTCGGGATCCAGCTCGGCAGGTGCTTCGGCGCCTGCTTCTGGAAGAACACCTCGCCGTCGATGCCGTGGGGATACCGCTTCATCGTGAACGGCCGGTCGCGCAGGTGCGGCACGAGCGTCGGGGCAACCTTCTCGTAGTAGGCGAAGAGGTCGCCCTTCGTGACGCCGTCGTCCGGGAAGAGGACGCGGTCGCCGCTCGACAGCTTGACGCGGGTGGGGAGCTCGGTCGCCAAGGCCACCATGATGCGCGAAGGGCCGGCCCCTTGGGGCCGGCCCTTCGCAAGTGCCTGTCGATCAGCCGTCAGTGCGTGTCGTAGTGCACAGCCGAGTCGCCGGAGATGTTCAGCGACTTGCCAAGCACCGAGCCGTCGAGCACGGTTCCACCGGCGATCGCGACATCCGTCATCGGGGCGTAGATGTTCGCGTACATGGTGCCGCCGCCACCGAAGCTCACGCCGGCGCCGTCCGCGAACGCGCTGCGGATCTTCAAGTCGGACGGGTTCGCCGACGCCGTGACGATCTTGCTGCCCCCGCCGGCGTCGAGCTTGCCGGTCAGCACGAGCGTGACCGCACCGCCGACGTTGAGCGTAGAGCCGCCGCTCACGGTGACGTTGTGGAAGCAGTACGTCCCCGCTGCGAGCGTGGCCGTCTTGCCGCCCTTCACCGTGAGGTCGCCCCTCGCGGCGTCGTACGTGAACCCGCCGCTGATCCCCGACGCGTCGCTGAACGGCGAGCACGCCGGCACCGCATCCGGAGCCAGCGGCTCCGTCGGCGAGTGCTCCGTCGACGTGCCGTTGATGGCACCGCCGGGCGCGACCGTGATCGTCGTCCCGGCGATGACGTCACCGGTGACGAGCGCCCCCTTCTTCAGCGCCACCGACGACTGCGCCGAGCGAACGTTGCCGTCGACGGTCCCGGCGAGCGAGATCGCGCCGTTGCTGAACGCTCGCACGGACGCGCCGTCGATGAGCGCACCCTCGCCGCCGAACGTGATGCCGTCGAGCCCGACGACGCCCGGCATGGCGATCGTGAACGTCTGCGGGACGTCGGGCGCCGGGTCGTAGTCGATGTCGCCGGACTGCTGAGCAGTGATCGTGCACGAGCCCGGCCCCGTGAGGTGCACGGTCGTGCCGCTGATCGTGCAGTTGCCGGACGCGATGAACGAGACCGGCAGCCCCGAGGAGGCCGTTGCCGACACCTCGAAGTCCGGATCCCCGTACACCTTGTCGGGGAGCGAGCCGAAGTCGATCGTCTGGGTCTGCCTCAGCCGGACCGCTCGGCAGCGTCCACGCGTAGGCGCCGCGTCCGCGCGTCCAGATCGACAGGGTCGTCGCCCCGCGGTCGATCTGCAGGTCCCAGATCATCGCGTGGGGCAGGCCGTTGTCGAAGCGCCACCACTTCGGCGACGAGGCCGTGATGTTGTTCGTGAAGTAGAGCCCAAAGTCGGTTCCCGCGAAGACCTGCTGCGGGAAGTTCGGGTTCACGATCACCGAGTCGACCGGGATGTCCGGCAGGTTGCCGCTCTTGTCGAGCCAGTTGAACGACGCGCAGCTCGAGCTGCACGACACCTGGTAGACGTGACCGGGCTGGCTCGGCGTGTTGGCGTTGAAGCCGCCGACGGCCGCGTAGGCGACCTCGGTGCCGACGTCGGGGGACGACGGATCGACCGCGACGCCGAGGACCGGCCGGTTCGGAAGCACGGCGTTACCGCCGGTGACGTTCACCCAGTTCGCCTGTCCGGCGACGCCTGTGCCAAGGTTGAACCCGAGCCAGTAGTTGGCGTCGTTCGTGCCGACCGCGGCGACGCTCGACCACTTCGGCGAGTACTTCACCTGGTTGATGAACGACCGGTTGCCGAGCGACTGCTTCGTCATGTTCTGGTTCGACGGGCTGTTCGTCACGTACCAGCTCGACGTGTTCATCGTCGCGTTGCCGCCGGAGACGGTCTCCCAGACGCGTTCTTTGCAATCAGGCTCTTGAGCCGGAGAGCGTTCTTCGGCGCGAACCCTTCCCAGTCGTTGTTGAAGTACGCGTAGACGTCGACCGGCCAGCGCTCGATGCGCTGCGCCCACTCCTCGAGCTCCGCCTCGCTGTAGTTGCCGCGCCGGCCGCGCGTGCCCGCGTGGAAACGCACGAACGCAAAGTCGGTCGTCAGCTCGAGCGACTGGAACGAGTGCACCTCGGGCCGGTCGCCGATCACGAGCGCGACGCGATGCTCGCGCAGCAGCGCGTAGACGTCCTCGTGGAACCAGCTCGCGTCACGGAACTCGAACGCGTGGCGCTGCTCCCGCGGCAGCCGCTCGAGCGCGTTCGAGAGTCGCGCGTCGTCGCGCTTGAAGTTCGGCGGGAGCTGCCAGAGGATCGGGCCGAGCTTCGCGAGCGAACGAGTGGGTCGATGCAGGCGTAGAAGCGGTCGAGTCCTGGCCCGAGGTCGCTCAACCGCTTGATGTGCGTCAGGTAGCGCGACGCCTTGATCGCGAAGACGAAGTCGGACGGCGATTGCTCGACCCAGCGCGCGACCGACGCGCGGCGCGGGAGCCGGTAGAACGTCGCGTTCACCTCGACGGTGTCGAAGAACTGCGCGTAGTGGTCGAGCCATTTCGACGCCGGCAGCCGGGGCGGGTAGAAGACGCCGTTACGCCAGTGCGCGTAGTTCCAGCCGCTGCAGCCTATGCGGATAGCGCGCTGATCACCTGCCGACACACGTCGTCGGTTCCCGCAGCCGCGATGCGTGAACGCGGCGTGAGATCGAGCGGCGCGTCGAGGAATCGCGCGTCGCCGTCGACGTTCGCGACGGCGAGCCCGCGCTCGCGCACGAGCAGCTGCCCGGCCGCCACGTCGACCGAGCGATACGGCTTCAACGAGCACACGGCGTCGAGGCGTCCGGCCGCGAGGTGGCAGAGCGAGAGCGCGAGCGAGCCCATGATCCGGAAGCGGTGCGCGATGCCGTTGAACGCCGCCGCCTTCTCCGCGACTTCGCGAGTCAGCGTCGCCTCGAACGCGAGCAGCTCGATCCGATCCTTCGGACGCTGCGGGCCGAGCGGCTCGCCGTCGAGGAAGACGCCCTCCCCGCGATGCGCGACCCACTCCTCACGCGAACCGAAGTCGAACACGTAGGCGAACGCGACGTCGGCCATCGTCTCGCCGTCGGCGACCGCGATCGAGAGCGAGAAGAACGGGATGCCGCGCTTCGCGTTGAGCGAGCCGTCGATCGGGTCGATGACGATGCGCGTGCTGCCGCTCCCGAGCTCGCCGACCTCCTCGGAGACGATCGTCGCGTCGACCCCGTCGAAGCGCGCGAGGATCACGCGTTCGGCTGCGGCGTCGATCGCGGTCGTGTCGTCGCCGCCCTCGCCCCGCGACTGCACGGGCTCGCGCTCGGCGCGAGTCGGCAACTCGTCGAGCACGGCGCGCACGTCCTCGGCCGCGCCGCGGCAGAGCGCCAGCCAGTCAGTCGCCAAGCTTGTAAAAGAGCAGGCCGCTCGTGAGCTTCGGGAAGAAGTACGTCGTCTTCTGCGGCAGCACTTCGCCGCGGCGCGCGCGCTCGAACACCGCGTCGATCGGCGCCGGCCGCACGAGGAGCGCCGCCTCGGCGTCGCCGCGGTCGACGGCCGCCTCGGCCTCCTCGCGACGCGGCGTATACGAGACGCCTTCGGGGCGCAGACGCTCGACGAGCTCGACATCCAGGCCGTCGCCCTCGACGAGCCGGTAGCCGCCGCGGCGGTAGACGACGACTCCGGGCAGCCCGTTCGCCGGGCGCTCGATCTCGGCGCCGTCGACGTCGCCGACGCGCTCGGCGATCCGGTGCGTCGGGAAGATCGTCAAGCCCTCCTCGCGCGTCGACACGAGCACGACCATCATCCAGGCGGAGGCCTCCGTGCCGTCCTCGTCGTGAAACGCGAGCGCCGTCTCGTACCGGTGGTGCCCGTCGGCGATCAGGAGCTGCTCCGAGAGCTCGGGCAGCGAGTCGATCCGCCAGAGGCGCTCGCCGTCGAGCACGAGATCGGGCTCGCGGTCCGGCAGCTCGACCGGCTCGCCGCCGTGCAGGAGGAAGATCGGCTCGAGCTGCGTCCGCGTCGCGCGCAGCAGGCGCAGGCGCTGCTCCTTGACGTTCGCGTGCGTCCGCTCGTGCGGGAGCACGACCCGCCGCTCGTACGGCTCGAGCCGGAGCGCGACGATCACGCCGTTCCGCGTGCGCGACACGCCGTCGGGGCCGACGTACGACTGGGAGAGCGCCCAGTACGCGGCCTCGTCTTCGGCGGCGAGGATCTGCTCCTCGCGCCACGCGGCGAGGTCACGCGCGGCCTGCTCGTCCGACTCCGGCAGCGTCAGGTGGACGACGTTGTAGGGGCTGCGCGCGAGGTAGTCCAGGCGCTCGTCCGGGCCGATAACGTCGTACGGCGGAGCGACGAGATCCTGGAGCCGCCCGGCGCGCTCGGAGTACCGCTCGGCGCGGAAAGGACGGACGTCGGCCACGGCTGGACCGTACCTTAGGATCACCTCGTGAGCGCCGTTCGCGACCTCGCGGAGAACCGGGTCGTCGACGGCGTCTACGCGGTGCTGAAGAAGCAGAAGCTTCACACGCGGAGCGGCGCGCCCTACCTCGCGCTCGAGCTCGGCGACAGGACCGGCCGCATCTCGGGCCGCGTGTGGAACGACGTCGAGCTGCTCGACGCCCGCTTCGGCGAGGGCGACGCCGTGCACGTCCTCGGACGCGTCGAGAAGTTCCGCGACCGGCTCCAGCTCGAGGTGCGCGCGCTCGAGCCTGCGGACGCCGATCCTGCCGCGCTCGCGCCGGCGCTGCGGCGCGACGCGAACGAGCTCGAGGGATTCCTCGACGTGCTCACGTCGGAGATCCACGACGAGTCGCTGCGCGCGCTCGTCTCGACCGTGCTCGCAGAGACGCCGCTGAACGCGTATCCCGCGACGCTCGACGGCCACCACTCGTACGCCGGCGGGCTGCTCGAGCACACGGTCGGCGTGGCGACGATCTGCCACGAGCTGGCGCAGCTCCACCCGCGGCTGCGGGCCGATCTCCTGCTCGCAGCGGCGCTCGTGCACGACGTCGGTCGCACGCGGGAGCTCGGGCCGCCGCCGGCGTTCCGCCCGACCGACGAGGGGCGGCTCCTCGGGCACGTGCACCTCGGCCTCCGGTCGCTCGAGGCCGTCGGCGCGCCCGCCGAGCTCCTGCACGCAGTGGCGGTGCACCACGACCTGCGTGCCGCTCGCACCGCCGAGGCCGCGGCGCTCTACCACGCGAACCAGCTCGACGCCGTCGCAGCGACCCGGCCGATTCCCGAATAGGCCCGGCGCTCGCACTCGCGGCGAGCCTCGCGTGGGGCTTCGCCGACTTCTTCGGGCCTCTCAAGGGCCGGACGCTCGGCGCGCTTCGCGTGCTGTTCACCGCGCAGGTCGCCGGACTGCTCGCGATCGCGCTCGCGGTGCTCGTTCACTTCGAGGCGCCGCACGACGCGAAGGTGCTGCTCGCGATTCCGGCCGCGATCTCGGGAACGCTCGGCCTCTGGGCGTACTACCGGGGGATGGCCGTCGGCGCGATGAGCGTCGTCGCGCCGATCGCCGGCATCTCGGCGATCGTCCCGGTCACCGTCGGACTCGCCACGGGCGACGACCCCTCGGCGGCGCAGATCGCAGGGATCTTCGTCGCGCTGATCGGCGTCGGCCTCGCATCGCGCGAGCACCAGGCCGGCGACCGCCGCGTGGCCGCGGGCGTCGGACTCGCGCTCCTCGCTGCGCTCGGCTTCGGCGGGTACTTCGTGCCGATGCACGCCGCCGGCGCCGCAGACTTCTGGTGGGCGTCGCTCGTCTTCCGCACGACCTCGTTCGCGCTGATCGCGATTGCCGCGCTCGCGGTTCGCCGCTCGGTTCGCATCTCGCGCCGCGACGCCTACTACGTGTCGGCGGTCGGCATCGGCGACACGCTCGGCAACGTCCTCTACGCCGCGTCGGCGTCGCACGGCCTCGTCAGCGTGACGTCCGTGCTCGCGTCGCTCTATCCCGTCGTGACGGTCGTGCTCGCGCGCGTCGTGCTCCACGAGCGCGTCGACCGGCTCCAGGACGCGGGAATCGTCGCGGTGCTCGCCGGCGTCGTGCTCATCTCCGCCGGATAACCGACACGCGGCGGGCGGGACGCCGCCGCGTACGTGCCGGGCTCCACTCTCGTCGCGGCGCGCCCCGCGCGCGATCGTCTGCTCCTTCCCGTCGACACCTCACGAAAGGACGTTCCATGTACCGCTTCGACTCACGAATGCGCCGTGCGCTTGTCGCACTGGCGGGCGCCGCGGTCGCGGCGAGCTTTGCGCTCACCGCCCTCGCGCCCGCCGCGTCCGCAAAGATCCCGCTCCCGACGGTGACGGCGCTCCACGCCGCAATCATCGATCCCGTCTACGCCGGCACGCAGGGCGGTGACCTCCTCTACGGCAAGAAGCCGAACGAGCAGACGGCGATGGGCAGCACGACGAAGATCTGGACGCTCGACCTCACCGCGCAGGCGCTCGCCGACCACTACGTCAGCGTCGACGACTTCGTCACGATCAACGCCGACGAGGCGAGCCACCAGCCGCCGAACGAGAGCTCGATGACCGACGTGAACGGCACGCCGCTCGAGAAGGGCGAGATAGTCAAGTTCGGCGACCTGATCCGCGGGATGATGTACCCGTCCGGCAACAACGCGACCTACGCGATCGCCGACCACATCGCCCGCGCCTACTACGGTCCCGGCAGCGACTGGCACGACTTCGTCGGGATGATGAACGGGTTTGCCGCGTCGCTCGGACAGGTGCATACGCACTTCGCGAACCCCGCGGGGCTGGACAACAATGCTCACTACACGACCGCTCAGGAGCTGGCCGCAGAGTTCCAGCATGTCCTTCAAGACCCGTTCGCTGCGCAGGTCCTCGGCTTCAAAGGCACGTACATCGCAAACACGTTCGGCCTGACGGGAACGAAGACGTACAAGTTCACCAACGGCAACCCGTACGTCGGCTGGGAGGGCGAGAAGAACGGCATCACGCCGAACTGCAGCGGGTCGGCGAAGGGCTGCATCGTCCGGGCCGCGACCCGGATCGGCCGCCGCGTCGTCGTCGCCACGATGCAGGGAACGCGGGGCGCGGAGGAGAACGCGATGCTCGACTACGGCTTCGCAAACATCTTCCATCCCGACTACGACGGGGCGAGCGCCGGGGGCGCCGTCGACAGGCAGGCGCTCGATTGCTTCGGCTCCGACAGCGCCGTCACCGCGACGCTGTTGTCGTCGGGAGCGGTCAATCTCACGCTCTGGAAGAAGGGCGGCGCCTCGATCTCCAAGGTGCAGTCGGCGGCGGTGCTGGGAGCCGCAGGCGTCAGCGACGTGGCCGTGACGCGCCTGGCGTCCGGCGACATCGTGGTCGCGACCGCCCGCGGCGGCGCGCTCACGCTCGCGCGGTGGGGCATCGTCAACGGCTCGCTCCACCTCCTCGCGAAAGACATTCCCGCGGGACCGGCGTCGACGGTCGGCCTCCAGCCGGTCGCCAACGACATGTTCCTGAGCGCCGCAGTCGCGCCGGACGGCACGTTCCTGCTCGAGTCGTGGCAGCTGCAGGGAACGAGCCTCGTCAACGTCGGCTCGTACGTGCAGGGCTCGTCGTCGAACCCATTCTCCGAAGTGGCGATCTCCGGCCCGCTGCAAAGCGACGTCTTCGGCGGCACGAACGCGGTGACCGCGGAGATTCAGGGCTCCGACCTGCACGTGACGACGTGGGCCGTCGACCCGGCGACGGGCCTCATCGCGATGGCGGGGATCACCCGCAATTACAACTCGAACTTCCACAAGGTCAGCATCGCGCCCGTCGCGGTGACGCCGCAGCCATGGGAGCAGCTCTTCACGCCCACCTACTACGCCCTCGGGCACACGGTGCCCGGTGGTCTCCGGACCGACTTCCTCCGCCTCGGCGGCGGCGAGTTCGGCGGCGTCGCCACGCCGCAGTTTCAGGGCTCGACGCCTGTGATCGCGGGTGATCGGATCAAGCTCGCGGCCCTGGGAACAGGCGGCGTGATGGCCGCCGTCGACATCCCGGGCGAGAGCACGCAGCTGCAGGCGTGGGACGCTCATCGCAACCTCAACGACTCGATCACGCCGACGCAGGTCGCGCAGGAGAACGAGGCGGCCGCGTCGTCGCTGAACCTCTGCCGCGTCCCGGTGGCCCAGTACGCGGAGGGACGGTTCTTCACCGGCACAAAGGAGCTCGACGGACAGCTCCACGTTCGCGCCTACCGGTCCGGCGACCGGCCCTACTGACGGTCTGGGAGAGGCGGCGGTCCGGGAGGATCGCCGCCTCTCATCGGCTACACGGGCTTGATCGCCTTGACGATCGCACCGTGCATGCCGTCTGCGACCTCGTGCGTGAACTCGACCGAGACGTCGTCGAAGCCGGCGGCGCGTAGACCGTCCTCGTACTCGCTCTTCGCGAGCGCGCCTGCGATGCAGCCGACGTACGAGCCGCGCTCGGCACGCTCGGCGGGTGAGAGACGGTCCTCGGCGACGACGTCCGAGACGCCGATGCGGCCGCCCGGCTTGAGCACGCGCGCGATCTCGGTGAGAACGGCCGCCTTGTCCGTCGAGAGGTTGATGACGCAGTTCGAGATCACGACGTCGACGGACTCCGCGGGCAGCGGCACGTTCTCGATGATGCCCTTGAGGAAGACCGCGTTCGTCACGCCTGCGTCGCGCGCGTTCTGCCGGGCGAGCGCGAGCATCTCGTCGGTCATGTCGAGACCGAACGCGGTGCCGGTCGCCCCGACGCGCTTCGCCGAGAGGATGACGTCGATGCCGCCGCCCGAGCCGAGGTCGAGGACGGTCTCGCCGTCGTGCAGATCCGCGACGACGATCGGGTTGCCGCAGCCGAGCGACGCGAGCACCGCCGCGTCGGGCAGCTCGGCACGCTGCTCGATGCCGTAGAGCTGCTCGCCGAAGCCCGTGTCGGGCCCGCAGCAGGACTCGCAGCCGCAGCTACCGGTCCCCGTGTCGACGACGGCCAGCGCGGACTCGGCGTAGCGCCGCCGGACCTCCTCGCGCAGCTCGTCTGCCGTGGTCGTGGTCATTTGCATCCTTCCCCGCTCAGGTCGACGAGCGATGCGAGCCGGGTCATCGCCTTCGCGTTGATCGAGTAGTACGCCCACTTGCCGCGCTCCTCGCGGTCGAGCAGGCCGGCATCCAGAAGCCGCTTGAGGTGATGCGACACGGTCGCCTGCGCGAGACCGAGCGGCTCGATCAGCTCGCAGACGCAGACGGGCTGGTCGGCGTCGACGAGCAGGTTGACGAGCCGCACGCGGGCCGGCTCGGCGAGCGCGCCGAACAGGCGCGCTGTCGCGGCGGCCTCCTCGTCGGAGAGCACGGGCGCAGACAGCGGGGCGCAACAAGCGATGTCTTTCAGTGTTTAAGCCGTGTCTTTCAAGCCGTGTCTTTCAAGCCGTGTCTTTCAAGCGCCGTCTGTCAAATCGGTGTCCATCGATTTGATCGTACCTCCGGCGGCCGGCCCAGGGCAAGTCGGCGCGGCTCTTCCAGACATGGCCCGAGTCCTGGACGAGGGAGATGCCCGGATCAGACGTTGAAGCGGATGTTCAGGACGTCGCCGTCCTGGACGGCATAGGTCTTGCCCTCGAGGCGCTGCCTGCCGTCGCGGGCGGCGTCGGTGTGGGAGCCGGCGGCGACGAGGTCGTCCCAGCGGATCACCTCGCAGCGGATGAAGCCGCGGGCGATGTCTGAGTGGATCGTCCCGGCGGCGTCGATCGCCGAGCCTCCCCGGTGCAGCGTCCACGCACGCGTCTCCTTCTCGCCCGCCGTGAAGAACGTGACGAGGTCGAGCACCTCGAACAGGCGGCGCGCGACCTCGCCGACCGCGGACGAGCCGCCGTCGCGAAACGCGGCCGCCTCCTCCTCCGGCAGCTCCGCGAGCTCCGTCTCGAGTTGCGCGTCGACGCCGCCGGGGCCGTTCTCGATCGCGAGCAGCGGCTTCGCCGTGAGCGGCTCGAGCTCCGGCGGCAGCTCTCGCGACCAATCTGCCAGCGATCCGCCCGCGTCGAGATGCGCGAGCAACGACTCCAGCTCCGTGACCTCGGCCCTCAGCGTCGCATCGCCCGACTTCGCCTGCTTCGTCACGCGCTCGAGCCGCCGCTCGACGTGATCGCGGTCGGCGACGAGCAGCTCGAGCTTCAGCGTCTCGAGATCCGCTCCGGGGTCGCGCGTGCCGGACCAGCCGTCGAGCACCGCGAGCAGCGCGTCGACCTGCCGCAAGTTCCCGAGCAGAGCCGCGCCGGTGCCGGGCACGTCGACGAGACGAACCGCAGCCGGCGTCACCTTCTTCGCCCCGACGACACGCGCAAGCTGATCGAGCCGCTCGTCCGGGATCGGCGCCATCCCGACGTGCTCCTTCCCGACGCCGCTCGCCTCCGCATGCGTGAGCGCGCGGAACAGAGTCGTCGAGCCTGCGTTCGGCAGGCCGACGATGCCGACTTGCACGGACACGCGCTACCGCTGCTCGATCTGCTTCTGCAACGAGACGAGCGCGCGGTGCTGAAGCGACTTCACCGCGCCGTCGGTCTTGCCGAGGATCGTCGCGACCTCGCTGTTCCCGAAGTTGAACACGAACTTGAGCGTCAAAACCTGGCGCTGCTCCGGCGACAGATCGTCGATCAGCTCGAGCATCGACTGCCGCCCGATCGAGTGCATCGCCTCGTCCTCGGCCGACAGCTCCTCGGAGCCGATCGGCTCGGGCACCTCCTCCTCCGGCTGCCAGCGGCGCGCCGCGCGGAAGTGATCCATTGCGAGGTTGTGCGCGATCCGGAAGAGCCAGGCCGAGAAGGGCGCCGCGCGAAAGCGGAACTTGCCGATCGACTCGAGCATCTTGAGGAACGTCTGCGTCGTCAGGTCCTCGGCGTCATGTCGATTGCCGACGCTCATGTGCAGGTAGCTGTAGATGCGGTCGAAGTGGATGAGGTACAGCTCTTCGAGCGCGTCGCGGTCGCCCTGCTGGCCGCGCTCGACGAGGCGGCGGATGTGGTCGCGATCCGGGGAGCCCGGCTTCGCCGCGGCGTGTGTCTCGTTCGCGGCAGGCATCAGAAGGTGGATGCCCGCGTCATGCGGCCCCGAATCCCACCTTCGCCTCGCGGCGGAACCGGCGCAGGTAGACGACGCGCCGCAACGCGACGATGTACCGCGCGTCCTCCGCCTCGAGCGTCACCGAGCCGTCCTGGCCGATGCCGTTCGCCAGCTCGTCCGCCGACTCCGTGTCCACGAGCATGCTCAGCGACTGCCCGCCGTCGAAGCCGATCTCGATCCGCACCCGGTCAGCCATGTGCCACCACCTCCGCGAGAACGCCGTGGACGGAATCAGGATGGACGAACGCGACCTGGAGCCCGAACATGCCCTCGCGCGGCTCCTCGTCGACGAGGTCCGCGCCCTCGCTCTTCAACGACGCGAGCGCCGCGCGGATGTCCGAGACCTCGAACGCGACGTGGTGCATCCCCGGCCCGCGCGAGGCCAGGAAGCGGCCGACGGGCGAGTCGTCGCCGAGCGGCGAGAGCAGCTCGACCCGACCGCCGCCCACGAGGACGGCCGCCGCCTCGACGCCCTGGTCGGCCACCGTCGCGCGGTGCTCGAGCGCTGCGCCGAACAGCCGCTCGTACGTCCCGAGCGCGTCGTCGAGATCCTCTACCGCGACGCCGAGATGATGGATGCCGCGCGTGTCCACACACGCGATCGTAGTCGCGTCAGTCCGCGGTGAGCGGCACGACCTGCTTCACGCCGACGAGCTCGCTCGACTGCGACTCGACGGCGACGTCGGCGAGCAGCGCCTCGACCTCGTCGCGCACGAGCGTCTCCTTCTCGAGCAGGGCGCCCGCAACACGGTCGAGCGACGCGCGGTGCTTCGTCAGCAGGCGCACCGCCTCGGCGAACGCATGGTCGGTCAGCCGCGCCTGCTCGCTGTCGCGGAGGCGCTTCGTCTCCTCGGACAGCGCGTAGTTGTCGGCGCGCATCGTCCGCGAGGTGACGACCTCCGACATGCCGTACTCGAAGACCATCGACCGCGCGAGCCCGGTCACCTTCTCGAGATCGTTCGCGGCGCCGTTCGTCACGCGCCCGAACACGACCTGCTCGGCCGCGCGGCCGCCGAGGAAGACCTTCATCAGGTCGACGAGCTCATCCTTCGTGTGCAGGTAACGATCCTCCGCGGGAAGGTTGAGCGTGTAGCCGAGCGCCTGCCCGCGCGCGACGATCGTCACCTTCTGCACCGGGAGGAAATCACCGGTGAGGTGTGACATCACCGCGTGCCCCGCCTCGTGGTAGGCGAGGATGCGCTTCTCCTTCTCCGTCACGACGCGCCGCTGTTGCAGGCCGGCGACGATGCGTTCCATCGCTGCGTCGAACTCGGCATGGCGGATGTACTGGAGATCCTTGCGGCCGGCGAAGATCGCCGCCTCGTTGCAGACGTTCGAGAGGTCGGCGCCCGTCAACCCGACGGTCTGCCTGGCGATCAGGTGCAGATCGACGTCCGCGGCGAGCGGCTTGCCGCGCGTGTGCACCTGGAGGATCGCCTCGCGGCCCGCGAGGTCGGGAGCGGAGACGAGCATCTGCCGGTCGAAGCGCCCGGGGCGAAGCAGCGCGGGATCGAGATCCTGGAGGCGGTTCGACGCGCCCATCACAACGACGCGCTCGCTCGCCTCGAAGCCGTCGAGCTCCACGAGGAGCTGGTTGAGCGTCTGGTCCTGCTCGCGGTTGAACCCGTGCCCGCTGCGCGCCGCGCCGACCGCGTCGAGCTCGTCGATGAAGATGATCGACGGCGCATTCTTGCGCGCGTCCTGGAAGAGCTTGCGGATGCGCGCGGCGCCGAGGCCGGCGAACATCTCGACGAACGCGGAAGCACTCGACGAGTAGAAGTTCGCGCCCGATTCCGCCGCAACTGCCCTTGCCATCAGCGTCTTGCCGGTGCCCGGCGGGCCGTAGAGCAAGATTCCCTTCGGCACGCGCGCGCCGAGGCGCTCGAACCGCTCGGGGCTGCGCAGGAACTCGACGACCTCGGAGAGCTCCTCCTTCACCTCGTCGAGGCCGGCGACGTCGCCCCATCCGACGGACGCGCGGGATTTCGCGTCGACGGCCGCCGGCCGCACCCTCGGCATGAGCTGAATCGTGCGCCAGAGCAGGAAGACGATCGCACCGAAGAAGATGATCGGAACCCAGATGAGCAGCGAGTCCGGAGGGCTCTCGAAGAAGTGCAGGACGCCGCCCATCTGACCCTCCATCGGCAGGAGCAGCCCTGGACTCAAGCGCGAGCTGCAGGCGACCGCTCGAAGCGCCGGAGGACCGGCTCAGGCGGCGGCGGCTTCGAGCTCGAGGCACGCGTGGAGCGCGGCCTCGGCGACCTCGACCTGCTCCGGCGTCGGCTCCTTCGTCGCGTAGCGGTGCTGGAGCTCGTGGCCGGGCTTGGCGAGCGCACGTGCGAGCGGGCGCTCGGGGTTCCGCACCATCCAGCCGAAGAGCTCGGTCGCGGCCGTGAGGCCGCCCAGCGACGCGGCTATGCGGGCCGGGCTGCGGTACTGCCGCGGCACCGTGGACGCGACGGCGTTCGCAGCAGCCGACGTCACGAGCAGCGGGCCGATCAGGTGCGAGCCGCAGCGCTCGTGCTCGCGCGCACGCGGCTCGTCGTGCTCGTAGGTGCCGATCGAGATGTGCTCCGCGCCGTGGTAGGCGGCCAGATCGTCCCCGCGGAGAGAGAGCAGTGCCGGCGAGAGCGCGAGCAGCCCCGCCGCGAGCTCCTTCGCGACCGGCGTGAGACGCGAGCCGCGAACGACGCGTACGCCGACGGCGCTCGCAAGCATCGCGCCGACGATCCGCGGCTGCTCGAACGCCAGCTTCGCCTCGGGCAGCCGGCGCTTCAGCGTCGGCAGGACCGCGATCGCTTCGAGGAGGCGCGCCGGACCGCGGAGAATCGGGCTCTCGACCGTGTTGCCGATCAGCCGCTTGCGCTCGGCCGCGACCTTGATCGATCCGTCGGGGAGGCGAACCGCGCACGCCCACGTCGTCGGGCCGTGCACGAGCACACCGTTCCGCAACGCCATCCCACCCAGGCGGAGCTTTTCCTCGGACACGGGTTCAGCGTAGCCGTTGAGCTGTCTTTCGAAGCGCGGCCTGGAGCGCCGCCGCCGCGTCGCCGCGCGCGATCGGTTCGCCGTCCAGCTCGACGACCGGCAGCAGCTCGCGCACGGACGAGGACGTGAACGCCTCGTCGGCGCCGGCGAGCTCCGAGAGCGGAAAACGGCCCTGCTCGACGTCGTAGCCGTGCTCGGGCGCGAGCTCGAGCACCGTGTCCCGCGTCACGCCGGCGAGGATCCCGAGGTCGAGCGAGGGCGTGAACAGCGTCGAGCCGCGCCGCCACCACACGTTCGTCACGGGGCCTTCGAGAACGAGCCCGTCGTCCGTGACGAAGACGGCGTCGTCGGCGCCGCGGGAGCGCGCCTCCGCCTCCGCCGCCATGTTCACCGCGTAGCTCGTCGACTTGACGCCGCCGAGCAGCCAGGGCACCTCGGCGCGCACGCCGAGCAGGGAGACGAGCTTCGTTCCCTGCGCTCGCTTCTCCTCGAGCCCCTCCGGGAGCGCGCTCACGAGCACGATCAACCCCGGCGAGCCGGCCTGTTCGCGGCCCGCCGTCCGGTAGAAGCGAAGCGCCGCATCCGGCTCGCCCGCCGCGCCCAGCGCGAGCGACGCGAGCTCGCGGCATTCCTCCGCGTCGGGCGGCTCGACGCCGATCCGCTCGCACGACGCTGCCAGCCGGACGAGGTGCGACTCGAGGCGGAACGGCACGCCGTCGTACACGCGCAAGGTCTCGAAGGCGGCGCGGCCGCGGAGGAACGCCTCGTCGTCCGCGTGAACCGACGGCTCGTCCGGAGCGACGAGCCCGCGACCGGCGACCGCGAGCGCGAGCAACGTCATGCGAGCGCGTCGAGCAGCGGTCGTGCCTTCACCCACGACTCCTCGATCTCGTCCTCGGGCTGTGAGTCCCAGACGATGCCGCCGCCGACCCAGAGGTGGATCGTGTCGTCGGCGATCGCGAACGTGCGGATCGTGAGCGCGAGGTCGAGGTCGCCGTTCGACCGCAGTCGGCCGAGCGCGCCCATCGACGCGCCGCGGCCGACGGGCTCGAGCGCGGCGATGTGGTCGACTGCCGCGATCTTCGGCGCGCCCGTGATCGAACCGCCCGGAAACGTCGCCTCGAGGAGCTCGGCCAGGCCGACGTCCTCGCGCAGCCGGCCCTCGACCGTGGAGACGAGATGCTGGACGCCCGCGAGCTCGCGCGCGGCCATCAGCTCGGGCCACCGGACGCTGCCGGGCTCGCACACGCGCGAGAGGTCGTTGCGCTCGAGGTCGACGATCATCACGTGCTCGGCGCGATCCTTGTCGGCCTCCGTCAGGCCCTCGCTGCCGAGCGGCCGCGTGCCCTTGATCGGCTTCGTCCACACGCGGCGCCCGCGGCGCGCGAGGAACTGCTCGGGTGAAGCCGAGACGACCGCCCAGCCGTCGCCGACGAACGGCCGCGGATGCAACGGCCGCAGCGGCGCAAGTGCTTCGGCAAGCGCGTGCGGATCGCCGGCGAACGGCGCCGAGAGATGCTGCACGAGGTTGACCTGGTAGACGTCGCCGCGTGCAATCGCCGCGCGCACGTCCTCGACAGCGGCCGCGTACTCCGCCGGCGACCAGGTCGCCTCCCAGGCGCCGATGTCGTAACCGGACAGGTCCGAGGGATTGTCCCCGGGAGATGTCCCGATGCGACACGCCAGCAGGGGCAGCGCGCACGGCTCGGGAGGCGGCGGCGAGGCGTCGCGGCGGATCGCCTGCGAGAGGCCGTAGCCGAGGATAGAGCTCGGCAACGAGATCCTCGGCGCGCCAGAAGCCGGCGTCGGCGAGGTACTCCTCGAGCGCCTGAAAGGCGCCGTCCGCTGCGAAGAGCTCGAGCGCCTCCGCCGCGGCCGCTCCCGCGGTCAGCCTGCTTCCTCGTTCGCGCGAGCCGTCAGGTCGTTCCGCGCCTGCCACAGTTCGGGGTAGAGCTTGTTCTTGATCAGCCCGCTGAGCAGCTCGACCGGCGTGCCCTGTGTTCCGACGACCTCGTCGCCGATCACGCGCGCCACGACCTTGTAGTGGCGGAAGCGCCAGACGGAGACGCGCTCGTCCCACTCGATCAGTCCCTCGGCGACCTGGTACAGCTCCTCGAACTCACGGCCGCGCACGTACAGCTCGACGAGCGACAGTCCCTCCTCGCGCCGCAGCGCATCGAACGCCTCACCGAGCGACGGCGACACGCGGCGGATGTTGCGGAAGCCCGGCGAGTCGAAGCCGCTGCCGTGGCCGAGGATCTCCCGGATGGTCTGGTACTCCCACGGCGACATGTGCTCGAGCATGTCGAGGAGCTGCGTCGCGATCTTCAGGCAGTCGCTCGCGCGGCGGAGCAAACGAACCGCCGCGGCCGGATTGTGCGCGCGTAGCTCGGCGGTCGCCGTCTCCACCTCGAAGCACGCGAGCTTGAGCCAGAGCTCCGACGACTGGTGCACCGTCTGGAAGAGGAGCTCGTCGCGATGCGCCATCTCGTCGGGCGTCTTCTGCAGCGCGAGCAGCTCGTCGGTGCGCAGATATCGCTCGTAGTCGCTCGCGCCGGCTCCGGGGAGGATCGGCTGCGAATAGTCCTCCTCGACGCCGCTCGCCATGTGCCTGAGCATACTTTCGAGGCGCCATGAGCGATCTCTTCTCCGACGCGGCGCGCGAGCGCACCGCGACCGTCGCGCCGCTGGCCCTGCGTGTGCGGCCGACATCCCTCGACGAGTTCGTCGGCCAGCAACACGTCCTCGGGGAGGGTTCCGCGTTGCGCCTCGCGATCGAGCAGGACCGCGTCGGCTCGATGATCCTCTACGGCCCTCCGGGCAGCGGCAAGACGACGCTCGCGCGGATCGTGGCGCGCATGACCGGCGCCGCGTTCGAGGAGCTGTCGGCGGTATCGGCGACGGTGTCGATGGTGCGCGACGTGCTGGCGCGGGCGCGCGAGCGGCTCGGCGCGCACGGGCAGCGGACGATCCTCTTCCTCGACGAGATCCACCGCTTCAACAAGGCGCAGCAGGACGCGCTCTTGCCCGCGGTCGAGGAGGCGCTCGTGACGCTGATCGGCGCGACGACGGAGAACCCGTACTTCGAAGTCAACTCGGCACTGCTCTCGCGCTCGCAGATCTACACGCTCGAGCCGCTCGACGAAGAGGAGCTGTTGCAGGTGATCGCGCGCGGCGCCGAGGAGCTGCACGCTGGCGTGCCGGACGACGTCGCGCGGCGCATCGCGCAACTCGCCGGCGGCGACGCGCGCAACGCCCTGAACATCCTGGAGCTGTCGTGGCAGACCGCTCGGGCCGAGGGCGTCGCGCTCGAGGTGCGCCACGTCGAGGAGGCGTCGACGAAGCGGCCGCTCCTCTACGACAAGGGCGGCGACCAGCACTACGACTTCATCTCGGCGTTCATCAAGTCGATGCGCGGCTCGGATCCCGACGCGGCCGTCTACTACCTCGCGGCGATGATCGAGGGCGGGGAGGACGCGCGCTACATCGCGCGGCGCATGATCGTGCTCGCGTCCGAAGACGTCGGCAACGCCGACCCGCGCGCGCTGCTCGTCGCCGTGGCGGCTGCGCATGCCGTCGAGCACGTCGGCCTCCCCGAGGCGCGGCTCAACCTCGCGCAGGCCGCGATCTACCTCGCGCGAGCGCCGAAGTCGAACGCGTCGTACGTCGCGCTCAAGGAGGCGACCGTCGACGTCCGCGAGGGCGGCAACGTGCGGCCGCCGAAGCCGCTGCGCGACGCGAGCTACCGCGGCGCGAAGAAGCTCGGCCACGGGCAGGGCTACGTCTATCCGCACGACGACCCGAGCGGGTTCGACGTGGACTACCTACCTGACGAGCTGAAGGGCAAGACGTATTACCGTCCGAGCGGCAACGGCGAGGAGAGCGACAGCTAGTCGGACGCGTTCCGGTAGCGGCGCACGAGCACGTCGCTCATGTCGCCGAAGCCGTCCGCCGCCGCGACGACGCGGTCGACGTCGTACTCGGTGCGCTGGAACGTGAAGTCGCCGCCGTCCCACATCGCCCAAGCCACGCGCGTGTCGCCGTCGAGCGGCATGCCCGCCGAGCCCGGGTTCACGAGCTCGTTGTCCTTCGGACCGCGCCGGCGAAACTGGACATGCGAGTGCCCGAAGACCAGCGTGCGCCCGGTGAGCGGCCCGACGCGGAGCTCGTCGGCGTCCTGCGGCTCTCGCGCGAAGCTGTCGACGTCGCTCCACCAGCAGCCGTGCACGTACGCGATGCCGTCGACCTCCGCACGCTCCGGTAGCCGGTAAAGCCACTCGATCTCCTCGTCCGAGAAGCGGCCGACGTGTTCCGCCAGGTTCTGCACGATCTCCGGCCGATCGACGGGAGGCTCGCGCAGCCAGCGCTCGCCGTTGCCGCGGATGAAGATCGTCGGCTCGTCGATCGCGCGCACGGCTGCGAACGTCTCGCGCTGGAACGGACCGAAGCCGACGAGGTCGCCGCCGAGCAGGAACGCGTTCGCGCCCTTCGCACGCGCATCCGCGAGGACGGCTTCGAGCGCCGGCAGGTTCGCGTGGATGTCGTAGAGCACCGCGAGCACGCCGGTAGTTTCTTGCACGTGAGACTCCACGTGCACGACTGGGGCCCGCGCGACGGGCGACCGATCCTCTGCCTTCACGGCATCACGAGCTGGGGTGGGCGGTTTCGCCGACTCGCCGAGGCGCGCCTGACGGGGTTCCACGTCTTCGCTCCCGACCTTCGCGGACACGGGCTCTCGGACTGGGAGCCGCCGTGGAGCCTGGGCGCACACGTCGGCGATCTCGTGGACACGCTGAACGCACTGCACCTCGAGCGGGTCGACGTCGTCGGCCACAGCTTCGGGGGCCGCGTGGCGCTCGAGCTCGCGGCGCGCCATCCGGAGCGGGTAGGTCGCGTGGTGCTACTCGACCCCGCAGTCTGGGTTCCACCGCATATCGCGCTCGAGCGCGCCGAGCTGGCGCGCGAGGACGCGAGCTTTGGGTCGGTCGAGGAGGCGATCGCAGAGCGTCTAGCGATGGGCACGGGGACCGACGAGCGCCTCGTCCGGGCGGAGCTGCCGCAGCATCTGCACCTCGGCGACGACGGGCGCTGGAGGGCGCGCTTCGCACCGTCGGCGGTCGTCGCCGCCTACGGCGAGATGGCGAAGGCGCCGCCGCTCGACCGCGTCGCGGCGCCGACGCTGCTCGTTCGCGGCGCCGAGTCGGAGGTCGTGCCGGAGCCGCTGCAGGACGTCGTGTGCGAGACGATGAGCGACTGCCGCTCGATCACCGTGCCGGGCGGTCACATCGTCATGTGGGACGCGTTCGAGGAGACCGCCGACGCGATCCTCGGCTTCCTGGACGATCCGGCCGGCTGACTACGGCACGATCAAGTTGAACGCGACGTCGTTCGTCGGCGTCCCGTCGAGGTCGTCGGTCTCGACCTCGATCTGCCCGGCCGGGCAGTCGCTTCCCGTGCCGACGACCATGACGAAGCCGTCGGTGTCGGACAGCCCGAAGTCCTCGGCGGTGGCCGGCGCCACTGCGCGCGGATCGATGCCGGTCGCCGCGGTCAGGCAGTAGACGCCGTCGTCCACCCGCGTGACCGCGGTGATGTTCTTCGTCCGGCCCGTGACGAGGCTCGGAGTCGTGTTGTCCACCTCCGCGTACGCGCGTGCGGTGCCCGCCGCGCCCGCGGCGCCCTGCGGGCCGGCGGCGCCCTGCGGGCCGGCCGCGCCCTCGGGCCCGCGATTGCCTTTCAGCGCGGCGACGGCGTTCCGTGAGAGATCCATTGTCCGCAGCGAGTGATTGACGACCTGCGCCGAGCCGACGCTGTTCTTCGGGATCGCCAGGGCGGCGTAACCCGTCCCGCCGAGGGCGACGAACAGCGCGGCGAGCGCGATGACGGTGGCCGGCGCGGGCCGACGGCTGATGATCCGATGCACGACGAACCTCCTCTGGAGTTCGGCCAGGCCAGCTCCGGCGGTGAAGCGGACAATCTAGCCCGAGTTGCGCCGCTCAGAGGATGCGCGCGCCGAGCGCGCTCGCGATCAACTCGACCGCGAGCTTGCCCGTCTCGTTCGCGACGTCGAGCACGGGGTTCACCTCGACGACGTCGAGCGACGTGAGCACGTTCGCCTCCGCGATCAGCTCGAGCGCGAGGTGCGCCTCGCGGTAGCGCAGGCCGCCGCGCACAGGAGTGCCGACGCCGGGCGCGACGCCGGGGTCGAGCGCGTCCATGTCGAGGCTCACGTGCACGAAGCCGTCGCCCGCGACGTGCTCGAGCGCCTCGCGGACCGTGCGCTCCATGCCGAGCTGGTCGATCGTGCTCATCGTCCAGACGCGGATGCCGCGCTCGCGGATGAGCTTGCGCTCGCCTTCGTCGAGCTGGCGCGTGCCGATCAGCGCGACGCGAGTGTGCTCGACCGCGGGAGTCGGCCACGCCTCGCTCTCGAACTCGGGCCCCGCGAGCCCGAGCGCCGCGGCGAGCACCATGCCGTGGACGTTGCCCGTCGGCGAGGTCTGCGGCCGGTTGAGATCGCCGTGCGCGTCGATCCAGATGGCGCCGCCGCTCCCGTGGACGGAGGCGAGGCCGCCGAGCGAGCCGAGTGCGACCGAGTGGTCGCCGCCGAGGACGAGCGGGAAGCAGCCCGCCTCGCGCGCGTCGCGGACGACGCCTGCGATGCGCTCGCACGTGCGAAGGATCTGCGCGAGGAAGCGCGCGTGCTCATCGCCTTCTTCGGTCGCCTCGGCGATGTCCGCCGGGACGTTGCCGTGGTCGATGACGTCGCGGCCGAGCTCCGCGAGCCGCTCGGCGAGGCCGGCGTACCGGATCGCCGAAGGGCCCATGTCGACGCCGCGGCGGCCCGCGCCGAGATCGAGCGCCGCACCGATGACAGCTACCGAGTCCACCGACAAAGGCTAAACGGACGCGCGGCTACACTTCGCCGCCAGGGCGAGGTAGCTCAGTTGGTAGAGCACACGGCTGAAAACCGTGGTGTCGCCGGTTCGATTCCGGCCCTCGCCATGCGAGGGGCGCCGGGCGGCGCCCCTCGATGACGAAGCTGCGATCAGGCGCCGGCCTTGAACACGATGCCGTCGAAGCCGCAATTCGTCTCTGCGCCGCTCTGAAAGACCTCGATCTCGCCCGTCGTGAGAATGATCGCGTCGCGCTGAATCGCGGCGGGCACCGCCAGATTTTGCCCGGGCCGGTACCCCGCCGGAAGGGTGAAGACCGGCGCCGCGAAGGTACCTCCGGTGATCGTCCCCTTCAGGTGGACGAAGCCGGCCGAGTCCTTGGCGAAGGCCATGGTGCTGAAGCCTGCGAAGTTCGACCAGCCGTTCTGGAACGTGGGCTGTCCCGCAGCGTTGATCTCGTGCCACGCCTCGATCGGCGCAGGGCCCGGGTTCGGATAGTTGCCGGAAAGCGACCACCGGCAGGGCCGGTTGCCGGCCCGGCTGCGCCTGCCGGGCCGGTCGCACCCGCCGGGCCGGTCGCACCCGCCGCACCTGCCGCGCCTTGGGCGCCAGCCGGTCCCCGCGCGCCTCGGTTTCCCTTGAGCGCCGCAACCGCCTTCTTCGACAGGTCGACTTTCTGCAGCGAGCCGTTGATCACTCGCGTGGAGCCGCCGCTGTTCTTCGGTGCAAGGTGGACGGCGGCATTTCCGGTCCCGCCTGGTGCGACGAACAGCGCGACAAGCGAGATCACTGTGGCCGGCGACGGCCGCCGACCGAGTAAGTGCTGCATGAGCCCCTCGCCTCTTGCCGACCGGTCGGACCGGCCAGGGCGATAGATGAGGCGATCCTCGCCTCCTCGCCGGACGAGGTCAACCCAGCGCCGCGGCGACGAGCCGTTCGAGACCGCGGTCGAGCACGTCGTCCGGCGTTGCGAGCGACACGCGCGCCCAGCCCCGTCCGGACGGGCCGAAGCCTTCGCCCGGCGCGACGACCAGCCGCCGGTCCTCGAGCAGGCGCTCCGGCGTCAGGCCGTCCGGCAGGCGAAGCCAGACGTAGAACGTGCCCTCGCACGGCGCGGCCAGCTCGCCGAGCGCGTGGAGAACACGCTCGCGTCTGCGCTCGTACAGCCGTACGCGCTCGTCGACCGATTCCTGCGGGCCGGTGAGCGCCGCGAGCCCGGCACGTTGGACCGGCGTGAAGATTCCCGCGCGCACGTGGTCCTGCAGCGTCGTCATGCGCGCAACGAGCTCCTCATTGCCGACGACGAAGCCGAGCCGCCAGCCGGCCATGCCGAAGCTCTTCGACATCGAGAACAGCTCGACGCCGACCTCGCGCGCGCCGGGCTCGGCGAGGAAGCTGCGCGGCTCGCGGCCGTCGAAGACGAGATCGCCGTAGGCGAAGTCGTGCACGATCACCGCGCCGGTCTCACGCGCGAACGCGACGGCGTCCCCGAACGTCCCGTCCTTCACCACGGCGGCGGTCGGGTTCGACGGGTAGTTCAGGAAGACGAGCGCAACACCTTCGCGCGGCGCAAGGTCGAAGCGCGCCGCGTAGCCTCGCTCGGCATCGAGTTCCAGCAGCCCGAGATCGGCGCCTGCGAGCGCGACGCCCGACGGATAGTCGGGGTAGTACGGGTCGGGCAGGAGCACGGTGTCGCCGCGCTCCGCTGTGAGAAGCACGAGCTCGACGAGCGCCGACTTCGTACCGGGAACGATCGCGACCTCGCGTTCCGGATCGAGCTCGACGCCATAGGCGTCCGCGTAGCGCGCCGCGATCGCGTGCTTCAGCTCGGGTAGGCCGGCGAACGGCGAGTAGCCGTGCACGCGCGACGTGTGCTCGTTGGCGCTCGCGGTGAGCGCGTCGATGACGTGCTGCGGCGGCGGCACGTCGGGGTTGCCGCGGCCGAGGTCGACGAGCGGCTCGCCGCCCGCCGCGGCGGCGGCCTGCACGCGCGCGAGCAGTCGTATGAAGTACTGCTCCGGCAGGCGGTCGAGGCGGCGCGGCCGCTTCATCTGCGCAAAAGAACGGGGCGGATGACTCCGCCCCGACTCGGCACGTCCAGGACGGTGCTACCGCTCCGTGAACGTTCCGGGTAGGTAGACATTAACGCCTTCTGGCGAGAAGTGCTGTTCCGCGTCCGGCAGAAACCTCCGCAAATTCGGCGAATCCCCGGCGGCCGAGCTCGTGGCGCAGTCGCGCCGGCGGCACGTAGATCGGCGTGCCGGCTCCGCCCGTGAAGGCCGTGACAACGTGGCCGTCGGGCCTGGTGACGCGCGCGAGCTCGTCGAAGAACGGGATCATGTTGTTCAGGGTGACGAGGTCGAACGACGCGTCGTCGAACGGCAGCCGTTCCGCGTCGGCGACGCGGTACGCCACGCGCGCGGAGTCGCTCAGCCGTCGCGCCTCGTCCACCATCCGCTCGGCGACGTCGACGCCGATGACGTCGGCTTCCGGGTAGCGCGCCCCGGCGAGGCGTGCTGCGGCACCGGTGCCCGTCCCGATGTCGAGCACGCGGTGCGGCGGCGCCGGAAGGCGGTCGAACGCAGCTTCGAGCGGGGCGAGGAAGTCCGGCCCCCGAAAGGACTCCCACGTCGGGGCGAGCCGATCGAACTGGCGACGAACCGGGCCGCGGAAGAGACGCCAGAGCGCTGGGTGTCGGACGACGACATCGGTCGCGAAGCGCACGAAGCGCTGGCCGAGCGTCAAGGGAGCTCCAGGTGCAGGCGCACGCGCTGACCCGGCTGCGCGACGAACATCTCCGCCGCGCTGCCGCGGTTGATCGCGATCGCGACATTCCGGTACGAGTCCTCGTAGAGCACGATCTCCCCAGGCCGAGCATCTGCATACGTGCGCGCCGCCGTTGCGTAGTAGCGCTCGCCTGCGACCTCGAGCTCGAAGCGCGTGCCGGGCACGATGCCGACCTGGTCGAGATCCTCACGCGTCATGTTGAGCTGCATGTTCCCGAACCGATCGACGTAGAGCACATGCGCCTCGATCTGGTTCGCGTTGATCTCCGGCTTCGGCAGATCCAGCTGCACGAGCGCGTCAGGCGACAGCGGCGGCCCGAGCTCCGACGGCTCGACGCCGAGCGCAAGGTGCGCGGCCGCCGGAGAGAAGAGATCGCGCCCGTGGAATGTTCGCGACACGGGCTCGAGCGCGTAAGCGGGATTCGCCAGTTCATGAGCGCTCTCGATCCCGCGCAGCTCCGCGGCGGGCACGAGCAGCCCGTTGTCGGGGCCGACGAAGAGATCACCGTCCGTGTCGCGAATGATGACGGGCCGGCGTGCGCTGCCGACGCCGGGATCGACGACGGCGAGGTGCACGCCCACGGGCATGTACGGAAGCGTGTTGCGCAGGACGAGCGCGCCGGGCAGCACGCCCTGCCGCGGAATTCCGTGCGTCACGTCGATGATCTCGACGTCGGGCGCGATGCGCTTGATGACGCCGTGACAGGTGCCGACGAAGTCGTCCGTCAGGCCGAAGTCGCTGAGGAACGTGACGAACCGGTGCTTCACAGCGCGGACGCTACTGCGTCCACCGCGGCGACGAGACCGTCGAGGTCGTGCGACGCGGCCTCGGCGAGGACGGTCAGGCCGACGCTCGCGGCGACGTGCGACGTCTGCGGGCCGATCGACACCACGGGCGCGTGACCTCCGAGCGCGGCGTACGCGCGCGCAGCCGAGCCGGACGCGAGAACGACGACGTCGCCGGCAGGCGGATCGGGTGCGAGCAGCCGCGTCGCGTAGAGAGGCACGAAGTCCGCGTCGAGCTCTTCGACCGGTCCGCGCCTCGAGTTCTCGGCGGCGGCGAAGAGCACCCGGCCCGCGGGCTCCGGGAACTCCGCGAGCAACCCGTCCTGCGATGAGACGCGGGGCACGAACGACGCCGTCAAGCCGTGCTCGGCCAGACGCTCCGCGGTGCCCGGCCCGACCGCCGCCAGCTTTGGGAGGTTGCGTCCGCGCCGAGCGATCTCGTCCGCCCCGTTCGGGCTCGTGACGATAACCCAGTCGTAGCCGGCGGCGTCGATCTCCTCGTCGGACGTGCGCACGATCTCGATCAGCGGGCATTCGAGCACCTCGTGACCTCGCTGCTCGAGGCGCTCGACGAGCGGTCCCGCCTGGGCGCGCGGGCGCGTCACGATCACACGCATGGCCGTAACACCCTCCCCGGCGGAACCGTCCTCTCCCTGGGAAAGGGGGCGCGAAGTCCCCCTGCTGGAACGGTAGCGGCGTGCGTTAAACCCGTCTGCGCCGAAACTGTCACGAAACTCAAGCGGCGGCGGCGAGCGACGCGAGCTCGCGGCCGAGTGCTTCCGGATCGTCGCCACTGGCCCGCCGCGTCCACGAGCCGTCCTCGGCAGCCACGAGACCCGTGAGCACCGTGCCGTCGTGGAAGGCGGCCACCGGCGCGAGACATCCACCACCGACGACGGCGACGCAGCGCCGCTCGGCCTCGACGCGGCGCCGCGTCCCGTGGTGATCTGCGGCTGCGACGAGGTGCTCCTCCCCGGCACGAACCTGCAACGCGAGCGCGCCCTGCCCCGCCTCGGGTAACAGCTCGTCCGGCTCGAATCGCCTGTCGATCTCGGCAGCGAGCCCGAGGCGATCGAGTCCGCACGCCGCGAGTACGACGGCGTCGAGACCACGCTCTCCCCGCTTGCGCAAACGCGTGTCGATGTTGCCGCGCAGCGGCTCGATCGAAAGCGCCGGCTGGAGCGCGAGCAGCTGCACACGCCGCCGGACCGACGCCGTCCCGATCCGCAATCCGGGCCGCAGCTCCGCGACTCCGCAGAGCGCGTCGCGCGGGTCCTCGCGCTCGAGATAGGCGCCCACCACGAGGCCGGCGGCATCGGTCGACGTCATGTCCTTCGCCGAATGGACCGCGACGTCGATGCGCCCGCCGAGCAGGGCCTCCTCGAGCTCCTTCACGAAGACGCCGCGCGAGCCGATCTCGCCGAACGGCCGCGTTCTGTCGCGGTCCCCGGCAGTCGTGATCGGAACGAGCGCGATCTCGACACCGGGAACTCGCACCTGCTCGGCGGCGATGCCGGCCTGAGTGAGCGCGAGCCTACTGCCGCGGGAGCCGATTCGAACGAGCACGGCACCTCGACGAGCGGAGCGCCGGCTGCCCGCACCTCGTGCGACGCGGCCGAACACGCACGAACGCGCTCGGGGCCTGAAGGGGGAGTGGCTTGCCGGTGAGGGCGCGAGCCTCGCGGCTCATCGCTCCTCCTCGAGTCCGAACAGGTGCCGCACCGCGTCAGCATAGAGAACCGCATCGGCGGCCGCGGCGGCCTCTTTCATGCGCACGGTGGGCAGGTGCAGCAGCTTGTTGAGGATCTGCGTGGTGATCGAATCCACGGCCGCACGCTCGCGGTCGCTCAGCTTCGCCTTCGACAGCTCGGCCGAGCGGATCTCCTCGGCGCGCGCCCGTAATGACGCGATCGTAGGAACCACGTCGAGCGACGCCTGCCACGCGCGGAACCGCTCCGCCTCCTCCGCGACGATCGCCTCCGCGCGCTCCGCCTCGCGCCGCCGCCCCGAGAGCGTCGCCTCGACAACCGCCTCGAGGTCGTCGATGTCGTAGAGGTAACACCCGTCGATGTCGTTCACGGCCGGATCGACGTCACGCGGCACGGCGAGGTCGATGAGGAACAGCGGCCGGCCCTTCCGCTCGCGGATGTGCTCGAGCCGCACCATGAAGCCCGGCGCACTCGTACACGAAATCGCGACGTCTGCGTTCGCGAGCTCGTCCGCGAGACTCTTCATCGGGACGGCCGTCGCGCCGTACGCACGCGCCATGTTCCCGCCCCGCTCCTCCGAGCGGTTGACGACGGCGACGAGCTCCGCACCGCGCGTGGACAGGTTCCGCGCGGCGAGCTCGCCGACCTTGCCGGCGCCGACGATCAAGACGCGGCGTCCCTTCAGGTCGCCGAACACCTGCTGCGCGAGCGCGGCCGCCGCGGACGAGACCGATGCCGGGCTCTCGGCGATCGTCGTCTGCGTACGCGCGCGCTTGCCCGCGTGCAGGGCGTCGTGGAACAACCGGTTGAGCAGCGAGCCCGGAGCGCCTGCCTCGTATGCGGCGCGCACCTGTCCCAGGATTTCCCCTTCGCCGGGGACGAGCGAATCGAGCCCCGCTGCCACGCGAAAGAGGTGCAGCGCCGCGGCGTAGTCATCGAGCCGGTAGCAGAGCGCCGCGACCTCTTCACCACCAAGCGCGCGCAGCGCCTCGAGCGAGCGCTCTTCGGCGCCGTCGCCGACGGCGTAGAGCTCCGTGCGGTTGCACGTCGACAGACACACGGCCTCGCGACCGGCGGTCGCGAGCTCGCGCGCGAGCGCCGCCGACTCACGCACGTCGAGGGCGACGCGCTCGCGCACCTCGATCGGCGCGTGACGGTGCGAGATTCCGACGAGCGAGAGTTTCACGCGAAGTGGGTCGCGGGCAGCGCGAGCCGGACGACGACGACAAGCACGAACGCTCCCAGAGCGAGGTATGCGGTGCGCCTACCGCGCCACCCGTAGCCGTAGCGGAGTGCGAGGTACGACCCGTAGGCAACCCAGGTCGCCAACGTCACCGCCATCAGCGCGTCGAGACCGCCGCCGTCCTCGGTCAACCGCACGACACCGGCGAGGATGCCGAGCGTCAGGGCCGGCAGCGAGAAGAGGATCGTGCGGCTTTCGAGGCTGTCGAGCGTGTCGAGCGGAGGCGCCGACAGCCGCAGGATCGTCGCGTCGTGCCGCTTGAGCCGCCGCTCCTGGAAGAGGTACACCGCCGCGAGTGCCGCTGCGAGCGTGAAGCCGGCGAACGCCGCGAGCACGAGCCCGACGTGCAAGACGAGAAAAAGGTTCGAGTAATGGCTGCGGACGCCGAGGTCGGTGCCGCCGCCGAGCCGCGCCACGATGAACAGCACCGCCGCGATCGGCGCAACGACGAGGCCGAGCAGCCGAAAGCGCGCGCGGCATCCCCAGATCAGGTACGCGGTGACGACGAACCAGACGAAGAGGTTCAACGACCCCGCCCACGTCGACCACGGAAACCCGTCCGCCCGCGCCGCCTGAGCGATGAGGAGCGCCGTCTGGAGCAGCCAGCCGACGCGAATGCCCCACGTCGCGAGCCGACCGGGCGTACCCGGCGCGCGCGTCTCGCGGAAGTACGCGAACGCAGCCTCGCCGTACGCGAGCAGCACCGGCCAGAAGAGGAGCTCAGCCACGCGCCCTCGCCCGCTCGACCAGCTCGGCGACCGTGCGCTCGAGCCGCGCCAGCTTCGCGGAGATGATCAGCAGGTATACGAGCAGCACGACGAACACGACGAGGTACGCCGCCGCGACGTACTTCTCCTCGGTGGTCATGAGAGCAGCTCCCGTAGCTCGCGCAGGTTCGCGTCGAGTCGCTTCCCCGCGAGCTCGAGCCGGTAGAGCGCCGAGAAAAGCGACAGCATCGCGGCGAGGCAGACGCAGAACGTGAGGAACTGCGAGGCCGACATCTGCGGCCCGTGCCTGTTGAACGCGACCGGGTGGATGTACTCGTTCGCGAGCCGGATCGCGAGGAAGCTGATCGGGATCAGCACGACGCCGAACAGCGAGTAGACCGCCGACAGGTTCGCCTGCCGCGGCCCCGGCTCGACCGAGAAGCGGAGCATGAAGTACGCGGAGTAGAAGAGGAAGAGCACGAGGAACAGCACGAGCTGCTTCTCGCTCCACAGCCACCAGTGGCCCCAGCGGTACTTCGCCCAGATCGAGCCCGTGACGAGCGTCATTGCGCCGAAGATCACGCCGAGGTGGATCGCGACGTAGCTCTCGAGATCCGCGCCCGGGGTCCGCTTCCAAAGGTGCAGGAGCCCCTTCCACGCGCCCCACCCGAAGCACGTGTACGCCGTCAACGCGATCGGAACGTGGAAGTAGAAGATCTTCTGGTTCAGGCCGTCCTCGTCGAGGGGCGCATAGAACGCAACGAGGGCGATCGCAAGCGTGAGCAGCACGGCGGCGAGCGCTGCCGACGCAACGAGTGCGTTATTCCGTAACCACGTACTCAAAAGATGCCCAACAGATTGTCGCAAAGAGCGCGTCGTACAGCGCGAGAAAGCCGAGGTAGCGCCCGGGCGAGCCGGCGACGCTCGCGCCGACACCGCCGACGATCACGGGGATCGCGAGCGGCAGAAAGAGCACGGGCAGGAGCAGCTCGCGCGCGCGTGTCGCAATCGCCATCGCCGAGACGAAGACCCCGACCGCGCAGATGCCGACGTCCGCGAGCGCGACGGCCGCAACGGTTGCCCCGCCGACGCTCGAGAAGAAGATCGCGAACAACGGCAGCGCGATCGCCTCGGCGAGCGCGAGGAACGCGAACGCCGCCAGCGACTTCCCCAGCCAGATGGCGCTCCGATCCGAGGGCGCGAGCACGAGGCCGTCGAGCACTCCCTGCTCGCGCTCCGAGACGAACGCGCGCGAGAGGCCGAGCAGCGCCGTGAAGACGATCGCCACCCACAGGAGACCGAGACCCGCGAGGTCACCGGTTCCCGACGGCAGCGCGAAGTGGAAGATCACGAGCGCTGCCGCGACGAAGAGCAGCATTGCCGGCAGCGTGTCGCGCGACCGCACCTCGAGCAGCAGGTCCTTGCGCGCAAGCGCCGCGACGTCTCCGACGTACCGCCTCACGCGAACGCCAGTCGCGCGCTCGCGAGCGGCTCGAGCCGTTCGGGCTCGTGCGTCGCGACGAGGAACGTCGCCTGACCGCTGCGCGACGCCAGCTCGCGCTCGAGCAGCTCCACGCCCTCCGCGTCGAGCGCGGAGAACGGCTCATCCAGGAGAAGCAACTGCGGCTCGTGGAGGAACACGCGGCAGAGCGCGAGCCGCTGCACCATCCCGCGCGAGAACGACGACACACGCTCGCTGCGAACGTCCCAGAGGCCGAACCGCTCCAGCAGCATCCCGCAGCGCTCGCGCCGCTCGGGGACGCGATAGAGGCGGCCGTAGAGCTCGAGGTTCTCGAGCGCCGTCAGCTCTCGGTAGACGAGCGACTCGTGCGCGAGGAACCCGAGCTCGCCGCGTTGGACGTCCACCTCGATCTCGCCGGCGCTCGGATAGGCAAGCCCCGCGACGACGCGCAGGAGCGACGTCTTGCCGGAGCCGTTCGGCCCGGTGACGAGCACGAAGCCGCCGCGCTCCACGTCGAGCTCCAGCCCGTCGAAGACGCGCTTCCGGCCGTATCGCTTCGACAGGCCGCGCGCGCGGATCACGAGAGCGCCTCCGCGAGCACGAACAGGAAGAACGCGATGCTGATGACGCCGTTCATCGTGAAGAACGCGGCGTTGAGGCGACGCAGGTCGCGCGGCGAGACGAGCGCATGCTCGACGGCGAGCAGAACGGCCACCATGAGGACGCCGAGCCAGTACCACACGCCGAGCGAGAGGCCGACGCCGACGAGCGCGAGCAGCACAACGGTCAATCCGTGCAACAGGCGCGCGCCCCAGAAGACGCCGCCGACACCGAAGCGCGTCGCGACCGAATGCAGCCCCTCGCGCCGGTCGACGTCGATGTCGAACAGCGAGTAGAAGAGGTCGAACCCGGCGACCCAGGCCGCAACGGCGCCGCCGAGCTCCCAGGCCTCGAGCGGCAACTTCCCGGTGATCGCGACCCACGCGCCCATCGGCGCGAGCCCGTCGACGGCCCCGAGCCAGAGATGGCAGAGCCACGTCACGCGCTTCAGATACGGGTAGACGACGAAGCCCACAACCGGGATCGGCCAGAGCCAGCGCACGACGTCGTTCAGCTGGAAGACCGCGACGAGGAAGACGACGAACGACGCGACGCAGAAGAGCGCAACCTGCACGCGCGTCAGAAGCCCCGACGGCAGCTCGCGCGACGCGGTGCGCGGATTGCGCGCATCGAGCTCGGCGTCGATGAGCCGGTTCAGCCCCATCGCGAGCGACCGTGCGCCGACCATCGCGACGGTGATCCAGAGAAGGTCATGCGCCGAAGGAACGCCGTCGACCGCGAGCAGCGCGCCCACGTAGGCGAACGGCAGCGCGAACAGCGTGTGCTCGATCTTCACGAGCCGCGCGAAGCGCCGCGGAAGAACGGCGGCCGCGCTCGTCACGTCTGCCGGTGTGCGGTCGACTCGCCGGACAGGAGCCGCAGCGCGTGCTCGAGCGCGGGCCGCAGCACCGCATAGCCGTCGCGGCAGCCGCCGGGCGATCCCGGCAGGTTGACGACGAGCGTCGAGCCGATCGTCCCCGCAACGCCGCGCGAGAGCAGCGCATGCGGCGTCTTCGCGATCGAATCGGCGCGGATCGACTCGGCTATCCCCGGGGCCTCACGCTCGATCGTGCCGAGCGTCGCTTCCGGCGTCACGTCTCGCGGCGCCACGCCGGTGCCTCCCGTCGTCAGCACGAGCTGCGCGCCGGCGGCGAGATCGCGCAGAGCGGCCTCGATGTCCTCGCGCTCGTCCGGCACGAGCCGACGCTCGACCTCGTAGCCGTCGGCGAGGAGCAGCGCTTCGAGCGCGTCGCCGCTCTTGTCCTCCCGCTCGCCCGCGGAAACGCCGTCGGACACCGTGAGCACAGCAGCTTTCACGACCCTGCCCGCTGGGGCGGCTCCGTCGAGCCTACGCCGCCTGTCTTCTCCAGGAGCCTGACGTCGTCGATGACCATCGCCTTGTCGACGGCCTTCGCCATGTCGTACACGGTGAGCGCCGCGACGGAAGCAGCGGTCAGCGCTTCCATCTCGACCCCGGTCTGGGCCGTCGTCTCGACAGTGGCGGTGATCTCGACCCCTTCGGGCGCCGCGGCAACGTCCACGTCGATTCGCGTCAACGGGAGCGGATGACAGAGCGGAATGAGCTCGGCCGTCCGCTTCGCGGCCATGATCCCTGCGAGCTGCGCCGTGACGAGCGCGTCGCCCTTCGGCAGCTCGCCCAGGAGTTGCACGGTCGCCGGGGCCATGCGTACGTGCGCCGACGCAACGGCACGGCGCCGCGAGACCGGCTTCGCGCCGACGTCCACCATGCGAACCGCGCCGGACTCCGCGACGTGCGAGAGCTCGCTCATCGGCGGACGTAGCGCTTCGCGAGATGTGCGAGGCCGCGGCGATGCGCCCACGCGCCGCGCAAGCCGTCCTCGCCGTGCAGCAACTCGAGCACGCCCTTGAACCCGTCGACCGCGCGCGGCCCGTACGGGTACCACCACGGGACGTTCACCCGGCCGCTGTCCGAGTCGACGAGCTTGATGCTCGAGAGCTCGTACAGCCCGTGCTTCGAGTGCGTGCTGCCGAAGCCGGAGTCCCGGTGGCCGCCCCAGGGCGCCGGCCCGGCGCCGTACGAGATGCCGAGGTCGTTCGTCCACACCATCCCGGCGTCGATGCGTGCCGCCAACGCGCCCGCACGCGACGTGTCGCGCGACCAGATGCTCGCGCCGAGCGCGAACGAGGTTCCGTTCGCGAGCCGCACCGCCTCGTCCTCGTCGTCGAACGGGAGGACGCTGACAACCGGACCGAAGACCTCCTCGCGCTCGAGCCGTGCCTCCGGATCGCCGCCCACGAGGACCGTCGGCTCGTAGAACCAGCCCGGCAGTCCGACCTCGGGCCTCCGCGCGCCGGTCAGCGCCTCCGCGCCCCGTTCGAGCGCCTCCGCGACGAGATCCTCGACGCGATCGCGCTGCCGTTCCGTGATCAGCGGGCCGAGGTCCGTGTCCGGCGAGTCGCCGGGGCCGATCCGCAACGCACGAGCCCGCTCGACGAGTGCATCGACGAAGCGCGCGTGTAGTTCGCGCGCGACGTAGATCCGCTCGATGCCGACGCACACCTGGCCGCAGTTCGCGAACGACCCCCACGCCGCGCCCTCGACCGCGCGGTCGAAGTCGGCGTCGCGCAGCACGAGCATCGGATCCTTGCCGCCGAGCTCGAGGATCACCGGTCGCAGGAGCTCGGCGGCCGCGGTGGCGATGCGCCGCCCCGTCTCGACCGACCCGGTGAAGACGACCTTCGCGATCCCGGGCGCCTCGACAAGAAGCGGCTCCCGTGTCTGCACGCCCTTGCACAACAGCGACGAGGCTCGGCGGCGCGCCCGCCTCGGCGAAGACGCGCGCGACCCACTCGCCCGAGAGCGGCGTCAGCTCCGACGGCTTCAGCACGACGGCGTTGCCGGCGGCAACCGCGCCCGCGACCTGGCTCAGAGGGATCGAGAACGGAAAGTTCCACGGCGTGATGACCGCGACCACCCCGAGCGACTCGTAGACGACGCGTGCCCGCTTGTGCGCGAGATACGGGATCCCGTAGCGGATCCGCTCCGGCGCGAGCACGCGCTCGACGTTCTTCGCGAGCCATGCGACCTGCTCGACGCCCAGCATCAACTCGGTCGTGTACGCCTCGACGATCGGCTTGCCGGTCTCTGCGGTGACCGTCGCTGCGATCTCGTCCTTTCGCGCGACGAGTACCCGGGCCACCCGCTCCAGCAGCGAGCGCCGCTCGTCGAACGACGATCTCGCCCACGACGTCTGAGCCGCCGCAGCGCGTGCGACGACGTGTGCCACGTCCTCCGTCACCGGCACCACGCCGACCGGCTCGAGTGTCGCGGGGTTGACCGGCCGGAGCTTCCCCTCGACCGCGAGGGTGTTCACACGGGAGACTGTAGTTCTTCCGCGTCGAGAGCCTGCAGCTGCAACTCGATCCAGGCGGCGAGGTCGTGCTCGCGCACCCACGAGCGGATCGCAGTCAGCCGCCCGCGCCGCTCCTCCGCCGGCATCTCGAGTGCGCGGTGGATCGCCTCCGCCTGGCCGGCGACGTCGAACGGGTTCACGGAGAGCGCCCAGTCGCCGAGCTCCTCGTGTGCGCCCGCGTTCTCCGAGAGGATGAGCACGCCGTCGCGCTCGTTCACGAGCGGCGCCTCCTTCGCGATCAGGTTCAGCCCGTCGAAGATCGCATTCACGAGCAGCACGTCGAAGTCCTTGTACGCGGCGACGGCCTGCGGGAAGTTGTCGCTCATCTCCAGGTCGATCGGCACCCAGCCCGGATGCTGGAACCGATCGTTGACGCGCCGCGCCTCGCGCTGGATCGCGCCGACGTACTCGGCGTACTCGGGGATGTCCTGCCGCGACGGGTCGAGCAGCGCGAGCAAACAGACGCGGCCGTGCATCTCCGGGTGCGCGTCGAGATACAGCTCGAGCGCGCGGAAGCCACGCACGATGTTCTTCGACGGATCCGTGCGATCGACGCGAAGGATCAGCTTGTCCGGCCGCCGGCGCGCGAGCCTCTCACCCGCCTCGATCACGGCGGGGCTTCGCGCGAGGTCGTCGAACTCCGCGACGTCCACGGAGATCGGAGCCGCGGTGACGGCGACGCGGCGTCCGTCGTAACCGAGCACGTCGCGCGCCCAGTCGGGCACCGCGCCGACAGTGTCCTCGGCGACGCGCATGAAGTTGCGGCGCCAGCGTCGCGTGTGGAAGCCGACGACGTCGTTGGCAAGCAGCCCGTCATGGATCGCGCGCCGGATCTCGACCGGCAGCACCGACCAGCTGTCGGTTCCCGGCCACGGGATGTGGACGAAGTGCACGAGCCGCGTCCCGGGCCGCGCGTCTCGAACCATGCGCGGCGCGACGTAGAGGTGATAGTCGTGGAAGAAGACCGCCGCGCTCGGATCGCGATCGATCTCGTCCAGGACGGCGTCGGCGAATGCGCGGTTGACGGCGACGTAGCCCTCGGCCCACGCGTGGTGGAAACCGTGATCGATGACCGGCTCCGATGCGAGACCCCACAGGTGGTGCTGGAGGAACCACAGCATCGGGTTCGCGACGACGTTGTAGTACCAGTCGTATGCGTGCTCGTCGTGCGTGACGAGGCGCAGCCGAAAGCTCGTCCCGTCGCGCGCCGTCTCCTCGAAAGGCTCGCCGTCGTTTTCATTCGAGACAACGCGATCCTCTTCGGACATCGTGCTCGCGATCCACGTGACGTCGTGATGGAGCACGAGGCTGCGCAAGGCCGTCACGAGGCCGCCGCCGCCGCGGCGCGCGGTGCGCTCGCCGCTGCTCCTGCCGTAGGTCACCGGGCCACGGTTGGAGACGACGATCAGGTTGTGCCGGGCTGCCATCGCCCCGGACCCTATCCCCGCTCAGGCTATTGAGCGGTCACGGTCGCAAGCTCGTGCGCGGTCTCGGGCTCCAGGCCGGCGAGCCGATTGAACAGCACGAGCCAGTCGCGGAGCAGCCGCGGCGTCAGGAAGTGGGTGCGAACGTGCTCCTTGCCACGCAGGGCCCGAGCGCGGGCCAGGTCCGGGTCCTTCAACGCCTCGAGGCACGCCTCGGCGCACTCCTCGGGCGAGTCCACGAGCCGGCCCGTCTCACCGTCGCTGATCTGGACGACGATGCCGCCGACGCGCCCGGCGACCGTGGGCCTCCCCTTCCAGAGCGCCTCGCTGACCGTAAGGCCGAAGCCCTCCCGGGTCGACTTCTGCAAGACGACGCGCGAGTGGACCTGGAAGGCGTTGACCTCGACCGACCCGACGTTGTTCAGGTTGGAGAGGATGAAGATGTCCGGATCGCCGTCGGCGTGCTCGAGCGTGCGGTTGTAGTAGTGCCAGCCCTCGGGGTCGTCGTGCGCCATCGAGCCGACGAGCGCGAGTTGCACCTCGGGCACCTCAGCCTTGACGAGCCGGTAGGCGTCGATCACGCCGAGCGGGTCCTTCCACGGGTCGAAGCGCGACACCTGAGTGAGGAGCGGCCGCTCGACGTCGATGCCGAACTGGTCGACGATGTACGCAGCGTCCTCCGGCGAGAGCGCCATGTTCTTCGGTGCGAGCGGGTCGATCGCCGGCGGCCAGATGTAGGCAGGGGGCAGCCCCGGCGCCCGGGGCGCGTACTCCGCCAGGTGGAACACCGTGGCGTCGTACCTCGCGATCGACGGGAGCAGAAACGCGAGCACGTCCGGGTTCGGAGCCGAGAAGTCGATGTGCCCGCGCCAGATCCAGTGCGCCTTCGACTCCGGAAAGTGGTCGATGACGCCGAGCGGCTGCGGGTCGTGGACGATCACGAAGTCGTAGTCGTCGTCGAGCTCGCGGGCGTTCAGCTCCTGATAGCGCCCGAAGATCTCCCGGTGCGACTCGGCGAGCCCGTGCTCGTCGCCCTGCAGCGCGTTGTGGATCGTCTTCGTGACGTTGAAGAAGTCCTCGGCCCCGCGGATGATCCGCCACTCGACCTCGAGGCCGGCGTCCTGCATGAGCGGGACGAGCGTGTAGTTGATCTCCGCGACTCCGCCCCCGAAGGCAGTCGCAGAGAGGTGCAGCACGCGCTTTCCGGCGACCGGCGCGGCGAGCGCGGCGATGTCGTCCATCAGGCCGCGCGTCGCGAGCGAGGCATAGTCGCGGAGCGACTTGTGGCCGACGTTGACGAGTTGCAGCAAGCGCTGTGTTAGGCGGTGAGGACCTTGGCGAAGCGAAGACGCGACCCGCGTCCGCCGGGACCGCGCGTCAGCACGAACTCGTCCGCGATCGAGCGGATGATCGCGATGCCGAGGCCGCCCTCGGTCAGGTTCTCGAGGTCGCCGAGGTCGCCGCCGTCGTCGTGGTCGAACCCTTCGCCGTCGTCGTTCACCTCGATCACGAGCCGGTCGCCGTGCAGCTCGTACGCGATCTCGACGGTGCCTTCGCCCTCGCCGTAGGCGTGCCTGACGGAGTTCGACGTCGCCTCCGTGAGCGCAAGCTTCAGATCGGCGACGAGCTCCTCGGAGATCGGCCGCAGGCGCGCAAGCCCCGTGAGGGCGAGCCGGCAGAGGGTGATGTACTCGGCGCGCGCGGGGATGGTCAGACGGACGATGCGCCGCTCCGGCGGTTGCATCTCCGGCAAGGTCCTGGCCGTGTCCTTCGCGATCGCCATGGTTGAACGGTGTTGCCCTACCCGTAGATTTCTCTAGTGAAACCTACACGTACCTTCGTCGATGCGGACTGCTCCTCTTTGCCTCTGAGGCCTGTCTGCCCGTCGCAGCCGAATCGAACCCCAATGGTCAAACGACGCCGGTCTCGATATCCGTGCGGGTATCCGTTTTCCCGTGGAAACGGCCCCGGGGACTGTCGGTCGCTACCGCCGGCAGCCGCAGCGTGAACGACGTGTCGCCCGGTGTCGACCTCGCCTCGAGCTCGCCGCCCATCGCCTCGGCGAGCTCCTTCGCGATCGCCAGGCCGAGACCACTCCCTGACGCTTTCGCGCCGTCGACGCGATAGAAGCGGTCGAAGATGTTGCCCACCTGCTCGCGGGGGATTCCGGGCCCCTCGTCCCGCACTGCGAGCGAGTTGCCGGCGGCGCGCACGACGACGCGCGTGCCGCCGGGCGTGTGGACGAGCGCGTTCTCGACGAGCGCGCGGCCGATCCTCAAGACGCGGCCTTCGTCCCCGAGAGCCGTCGCGTCGCCGTCCGTCTCGAGCTCCAGCGGGTGACCCGTGGCGACGGCGACCGCCCGGAACTCGTCCGAGAGCGTCTCGGCGACGTCGCTCAGGTCGACGCGCTGTCGCTCGATGTGCATGCGCCCTGCGTCGAGGCGCGTCAGGTCCAGGAGATCCTCCGCCAGCCGCTGGAGCCGGTCGACCTGCTCGCGCATCGTCTCGAGGAACTCCACGCGTGTGGTCTCATCGAGATCCTCGTCGGTGAGCAGCTCGAGGAAGCCGCGCAGCGAGAAGAGCGGCGTCCGCAGCTCGTGGGAGGCGTTGCCGATGAACTCCCGCCGCGCGCGCTCGAGCTGCGCGAGTCGCAGCCGCATTCGGTCGAAGGCGCGGGCGAGCTGCCCCAGCTCGTCGGTGCTCCTGTCGACGACGGGCTCGTCGAACTTCCCGGCGGCGATCCGTTCGGCCGCCGCCTCGAGCCGCCTGATGCGGCGCGCGAACAGAAACGCAGCCCCGTAGCCCACGCCGAGCGCAAGCAGCAGTGCGAGGACACCCGCCTCGACGAGCCTGCGCTGCACCGTGTGGACGTTCGCGAGCGGGTCCCGAAGCGGGGCGGAGAGAAGGGCGACGTAGTCGAACCCGACGGGCTGCGCGACCTCTGCGAACTCGTCGGCGCCGTGCTTGACCGTTCCCGACCGGCGCCCGTGCGAATCGGCCGCGGCCCTCGCGGTCTTGTCGTTGGCCACGTCGAGTGACGACAGCCCGCTCGAGTCCTCGTAGACGTTCAGGGTGGACCTCCCGTTCACGGCGTTGAGGATCGTGAACACGACGACTCGCGCGTCGGCGCGGCCGGACCACCGCTCGAGGTTCTCGGCCCAGTTCTGCCGAGCGTCCGTCGTGGGAATCTCGGCAACGACCGTCGGCAGCTCCTTCTCCATCCGGTTGAGCTTGGCGTCGATCAGGCGTGTGCGAAGCGACGGCACGACGATCACGTAGACGAGCACGAGCGCAAGCGCCACGACCACCACGAGCGCGAGGCTCAGCCGTGCGCCGACGCTCCGCAACGGGTTCATCGCTCCCGGAACCGATAGCCGACGCCGCGCACGGTGTGGATGTACTCCGGCTCGCTGGGGTCGCGCTCGAGCTTCTCCCGCAGATGCCGCACGTGGACGTCGATCGTCCGCGGCTCCCGGTAGTCGGAGCCGCCCCAAAGCTCCTCGAGGAGCATCTTCCGCGAGAAGACCCTCCCTGGATTCGAGGCCATGATGCGCAGGAGCTCGAACTCGACGTACGTGAGCTGCACCGCCGACCCGTCCAGATCCACGCTGCGGCGGGAAAGGTCGATGCGCAGCGGGCCTGCCGCGATCACCTCGTCGGCCTCGTCGCCCTGGTACGCCGGCAGCTTCGCGCGGCGCAGCAGTGCACGGACGCGGCTGCGAAACTCGCGGATCGAGAACGGCTTCGTGATGTAGTCGTCCGCGCCGAGCTCGAGGCCGACGACCTTGTCGAGCTCGTCGTCGCGCGCCGTGAGCATGATGATCGGCACGGTGCTGCGCGCCCGCAAGCGCTTGCAGACCTCGAGGCCGTCGAGGCGGGGCAGCATGATGTCGAGGACTACGAGGTCCGGATTCGCGTCGCCGAACAGGTCGAGGGCCTCTTCGCCATCACGTGCCGACACGACTCGATAGCCCTCTCGTTCGAGCGGGTACGTGAGGAGCTTCTGGACAGCGTCCTCGTCGTCGACCAAGAGGATGGTGGGAGGTTCGGGCATTCGCGCACGCCAGCCGGACGCGGGCAACTGTCCGTCCTCCTACTATAGCCCCGGATGTCGGCTCCCCCAGCGACGCGTCGGCGGCGCCGCGCGCGGCGCGGCTCGCTCGACCGGCCGATCAGCGGACGGACCTACCGCGGGACCTGGCTCTTCGTCGCGTTCCCGCTCCTGCTGGCGGCCTTCACGGTCACGCGCCCGGCCGCTCTGCCGCGGCCGGCGCTCCCGGCCGCCTTCGACCGCGTCGGCGCGACGCAGCTCGCGGTCGACCTCGCCACGGCGGCGCCGGACCGGTCTCCGGGAACGGCCGGCGCGACGCTCGGTGCGCAGTGGTTCGTCGACCAGCTCCGGCCGTACGGGTTCGTCGTCAGGCGCGACCCGTTCGAGGCAGACGTCGCCGGCAGAGGACGGCTCCGCTTCGAGAATCTCGTCGCGGTCGTGCCGGGCCGCTCGCCTTCGGCGATCATGTTTGTCGCCCATCGTGACAACACCGGCGCCGGGTCCGGCGCCAACGACAACGCTTCGGGGACCGCTGCGCTTATCGAGCTGGCGCGGTCGTACGCGAGCCCGGCGGGTGCCTCGACGAGCCCTTCGACCTCTCGCCGCGTGACGCCGGCGCACACGCTCGTGTTCCTGTCGACGGACGGCGGCGCGCTCGGCGGCGTCGGCGCGGCGCACTTCGCGGAGCACTCGCCGCTCGCGCGTGACGTGTCCTCAGTCGTGAGCCTCGATGCGATCGCCGGCCACGATCCGACGCGGCTCGAGTTCGCCGGGGACAGGTCGCAGGTTCCGAACAGCGCACTCCTGGCGACGGCCGCGACCCGCGTGCTCGAACAGGGAGGCGACCCGGCGCGGCGCCCGAGCGCGCTCCGCCAGCTCCTCGATCTCGCCTTCCCGTTCAGCGAATACGAGCAGGCGCCGTTGCTCGGCCGCGGCATCTCGGCCCTGACGATCACGTCGGCCGGGGACCGTCCGCCGAGCGAGGTCGGCGACACGCCCGGCCTCCTCGGCACGCCGAAGAGCAGAGCGCGGGTCGGACAGATCGGTCGCTCGGCGCAGCAGCTCCTCGCGTCGCTCGACGAGGGGCTCGAGCTGACGCAGGGGACGACGACGTACGTCTGGTTCGGCGCGCGGATCGTTCGCGGCTGGGCAATCGAGATCGTGCTCGTCGCCGCGCTGCTGCCGTTCCTCGTCGCGGCGGTCGACCTCTTCGCGTTCCTCCGCAGACGCCGGGTCGCGCTCCTGCCGGCGATCCGGAGCCTGAGGAGCCGTGTCCTCTTCTGGCTCTTCGTCGCACTGCTCTTCGAGCTCTTCGGTCTCGTCGGCTGGTGGCCGCACTCGTCGCTGCGCCCGCCCGCGCTCACGGACAGCGCCGGTACGGACTGGCCGGTGGTCGGGCTCCTCGTCCTGACCGGGCTCTCGGCCGCGGCCTGGCTCGTCGCGCGCGACCGGCTGCTGCCGCGCCGCGCGGTCGATCGCGAGGAGGAGCTCGCAGGCCATTGCGCGGCGCTGCTCGCCCTCGCGCTGGTCGCGCTGCTCGTCGTCGCCCTGAACGCGTTCGCGCTCGTCTTCCTGCTGCCGTCGCTGCACGCATGGCTGTGGCTCGCGCAGCTCGGCGACCGCCCGCTCGCCGCGCGGATGGCGGCGTGGGCGGCCGGGCTCGCCGGGCCGCTGCTCCTCGTCTGGGAGTTCGCCGACCGCTTCGGGCTCGGCCTCGACGCGCCGTGGTACCTCCTGCAGCTTGCGGCGTTGAACGGCCTCCCGCTCGTCGCACTCGCGGTCTTCGTCGTCTGGGCAGGGTCGGCCGGCCAGCTTGCCGCGCTCGCCGCCGGGCGCTACGCGCCGTACCCGGACGCGGCGGAGCGGCCGCCGCTCGGCCCGATCAGGCGCTCGATCCGGCGCGCCGTGCTGTCGTCACGGGCCCGTCGCCGCGTCCTCTCAGCGGAGCAGGAGGTAGCGGACGCGTGAGCCGGCCTCGAGCGCGCCCTCGCCACGCGGCGCGAGCACGAGCGCGTCGGCCGCGGACGCGTTCGCGATCATGTGCGACTCCTGGCCCGCGAGCGGCTCGAGAACCCCGTCGCGCAGGCGGGCACGCAAGAACTCGTCTCGTTCGGAGTTCCGGCGAACGCTCGAGCCGAGCACGCCCGGCTGAAACGACGGCCCGGGTTGACGCGCGCCCTGGAGCGCGAGCAACGCCGGACGCACGAACAACTCGAAGCCGACGAGCGACGAGACCGGGTTCCCGGGCAGGCCGAACACGAGCGTCGCGCCTCGGACGCCGAACGAGATCGGCTTGCCCGGCTTCACGGCGACGCGCCAGAAGACCTCCTCGACACCGAGCTCGTGCTCGATCCGCCGGACGAGGTCGTGCGGCCCGACGGAGACGCCGCCGGACGTGACGAGCACGTCGGCGTCGAGCCCGCGCTCGAGCGCCTCGCGGTGCTCGGCCTCGTCGTCCGCGACCGATACCTGCGGCTCGACGACCGCGCCGGCCGACGCGAGCGCCGCGACGAGCATGACGCCGTTCGACTCGAAGATCTGCCCCGGAGCGAGAGCCTCGCCGGGACGGCGGAGCTCGCTGCCGGTCGTGACGACTGCGGCACGTGGGCGCCGAGCGCACGCGACTTCGGCGATCCCGACCGCGGCGAGAGCGGCGAGCTCGGCCGGACGGAGGATCGTGCCGGCGCCGACGACGGCGTCGCCCGCACGTATGTCGCCGCCGCGCGGGCGTACATGCGCACCGCTCTCGACGGCGGGAACCTCGACCGTCTCGCCGTCGTCGGTGACCACCTCGATCGGGACGACCGCGTCGGCGCCTTCGGGGACGACGCCGCCCGTCGCGATGGCCATCGCCTCGCCGGGCGCGAGCGCCCTCGGCGCCGGATGTCCTGCCGCGATTCGCGCGGCGACCAGCAGGCGCCCTGGCGCGTCGGCGGCGCGCAGCGCGAAGCCGTCCATCGCCGAGCTCGGGAACGGCGGCAGGTCGACCGTCGCCCGCGCAGGCTCAGCGAGGACGCGGCCCGCAGCCTCCGCGAGCGGCAGGGGCTCCGGCGGCAGCGGCGTCACGCGCTCGAGGATCAGGCGTCGCGCTTCGTCGACCGACAGCAGGGTCGCCATGGCCGACGCATACTAGGGAGCCGTGATTTCGGTCGTCGTCCCGCTGCACAACGAGGAGCGCAGCATCGCGCTGCTGCACGAGGAGCTCGAAGCCGCGCTCGACCCGCTCGGCGAGGGGTGGGAGGCGGTGTACGTCGACGACGGCTCGACCGACGGCTCCTTCGCCGCGCTCACGCGCCTGCACTCGCGCGCCGCCAACGTGAAGGTCGTCCGCCTGCGCCGCAACTTCGGCAAGGCCGCGGCGCTCGCCGCGGGGTTCGCGCAGGCGGCAGGCGATCGCGTCGTCACGATCGACGGCGACCTCCAGGACGATCCCGCCGAGATCCCGCGGCTCCTCGCCAAGCTCGAAGAGGGCTTCGACGTCGTCTCCGGCTGGAAGACGAAGCGCCGCGACCCGCTGAGGCGGCGCATCCCGTCGAAGATCTTCAACCGCGTCGCCGGCTGGATGTCCGGCCTGCGCCTGCACGACATGAACTGCGGGCTGAAGGCGTACCGCGCGGACGTCGTCCACAACCTCGTGCTCTACGGCGAGCTGCACCGCTTCATCCCGGTGCTCGCGCACGAGCAGGGGTACCGCATCGCCGAGCTGCCCGTCAACCATCGCCCGCGCGAGCACGGCCGCTCGCGCTACGGGCTCGAGCGCTACCTCCGCGGCTTCCTCGACCTGCTCACGGTCTCGTTCATGGGCCGTTACCGCCACCGCCCGCTGCACCTCTTCGGCGGGCTCGGGCTGCTCCTCGGCTTCACGGGGACGGCGCTGCTCGTCTACCTGACGATCGACAAGCTCCTCGGGCACGCGATCGGCAAGCGCCCGCTGCTGACGCTCGGCGTGCTGCTCGTCGTCGTCGGCATGCAGTTCTTCTCGCTCGGCCTGATCAGCGAGATGATCACGAGCCATCACGAGGAGCGGGCGCTCGCCCGCGAGCGGCGGGACGTGCACGTCGAAGAAGTCCTTTCCTAGCGCTTGCGCGTTCTCTACTTCGGGACGTACGAGCGCGACTATCCGCGCAACGCGCAGGTCATCTCGTGCCTCCGCGCCGCCGGCGTGGACGTCGTCGAGCGGCACGTCTCGGTCTGGGATGGGCGCGAGCACAAGTTCTCGGCCGGGCTCGGCTCGGCTCTTCGGCTCGCGCACGCGGAGGCGTCGCTCCTCCGCAGGCTCGACGGTGACGTCGACGCGCTCGTTGTCGGCTACCCCGGACACCTCGATCTTCCGGCGGCGAAGCGCGCCGCACGTGGACGGCCGGTCGTCTTCAACCCGCTCGTCTCGCTCGCCGACACACTCGTCTCCGACCGTGGGCGCTTCGCGGCCGACTCGCGCGCCGCGCAGATCTTGCGGGCGATCGACCGCGGGGCCTTTCGCGCCGCGGATCTCGTCGTCGCGGACACCGCCGCCCAGGCGGCGTTCTTCGAGGAGCTCGGCGCGCGCCGCGTCGAGGTCTGCTTCGTCGGCGCCGAGGAGCGGCTCTTCACGCCCACGTGGCGGCAACCGGACGAGTTCACGTGTCTCTTCGTCGGCAAGCTGATCCCACTGCACGGGCTCGAGACGATCCTCGAGGCGGCGCGGCGGGCGCCGGAGCTTCGCTTTCGCGTCGTCGGCAGCGGGCAACTCGAGCCGCTGCTCGACGCGCGGCCGGAGAACGTCGAGTGGCGCGAATGGGTCGACTACGAGCGGCTGCGCGACGAGCTGCGCGCGTGCGGCTGTGCGCTCGGCATCTTCGGCACGTCGCCGAAGGCGCGGCGTGTCATCCCGAACAAGGTGTTCCAGGCGCTCGCATGCGGCGCGCCCGTCGTCACCGCGGACACGCCGGCCGCACGGGAGCTCCTGAACCACGAAGAGAGCGCGCTGCTCGTCCCGCCGGGCGACGCGAACGCCCTCGTTGCCGCGCTGCGACGGCTCGCAGGAGACCCGGAGCTCGCGCGGCGCATCGCCGACGGCGGACGCAACGCATACGAGCAGCACGCGAGCGAGGCGATACTCGGCGAACGATGGCGCGCGCTGATCGCAGGGCTCCTCTAGCCCTCTGGCTCGGAGTCGGCGCGTTCGCCGCCGGCTTCGGCGCGCTCTCGATGCTGCGCCACCGCTCGTTCGAGACGGGACGCTTCGACCTCGGGAACATGGTGCAGGCGGTGTGGTTCACCGCGCACGGGCATCCGCTGCGCGTGACGAACCTCCGCGGCGAGCAGGTACTGCGGCTCGGCGCGCACCTCGACCCGGTGCTCATGCTGTTCGCGCCGCTGTGGTGGATCTGGCCGAGCCCCGATCTGCTGCTCGTCGCGCAGGCGACGGCGCTCTCGCTCGGCGCGCTGCCGGTGTACTGGCTCGCGCGCAAGCACCTCCGTTCGCGCCGCGCCGGGCTCGGCTTCGCGCTCACGTACCTCGTCTATCCGGCGACGACGTGGCTCGCGCTGAACGAGTTCCATCCCGGGGCGCTCGCAACACCCGCGCTGCTGTTCGCGTTCTGGTACCTCGACGAGGACCGCCTCGTGCCGTTCGCCGTCTTCGCGCTTCTAGCGGCGATCTGCCGCGAGGACATGCCGCTCGTGATCGCCGGGTTCGGCCTCTGGTACGCGCTCGCGCGCGGCCGCCGGCGCGAAGGCCTGACGATCGCGGCCGCGAGCGTCGTCTGGACGCTCGTGGCCGTCACGCTCGTGATCCCGCAGTTCCGCGGCGGGCAGACGCCGTTCGTCGGGCGCTACAGCGAGGCGCGCGCCGCGGCTCTGCACCACCCGTGGACGCTGTTCGGCCTTGCGTTCGACCACATCGGCGTGCGGTACCTGCTGACGCTCGTCCTGCCGCTCGCGGGGCTCTGCCTGCTGGCGCCGGTCGCGCTCGCCGCGCTGCCTCCGCTCGCGTTGAACCTGCTCTCGGCGGTGCCGGCGCAATCGTCGATCCACTTCCACTACACCGCTGCGATCATCCCGCCGCTCATGGCCGCGGCCGTGCTCGGCGGCGCGCGCGTCCGTGAACTCGTCGGCGCACCGGTGGCGTCGATCGCGCTCGCGGCGTCGCTCGCCGGCAACTACCTCCTCGGCGCGATACCGATCTGGAACGAGCTGCCGCACGGCGAGTCCCTGCAATCGCGGGCCGCCGTCGTGACCGCGCACGACCGGGTGACGGCGCAGGCGCTCGCATTGATTCCGCCGCACGCTCCGGTCAGCGCGACGAACTCACTCGGAGCGCATCTGTCCGCACGCTCGCGCGTGCTCAGCTTTCCGTACGTCCAGGACGCGAAGTGGATCGCCGTCGACGAGACGAAGCCCGGCTACGCCGACCGGCTCGCGCCGCTGCCGACGGCGGCGCAGGTCGTCTGGCTGCGGACGAACCCCGCGTGGCGGCTCGTGTTCGATCGCGACGGCGTGCTCGTCTTCCACCGCGTCCTGCCGCCCTAGTAGATCGGGATCGTCTGTCGCAGCAGGTATGCGCAGATGACGAGCGAGAGCAGTGCCGCGCGCTCATCGTCCTCCGCCGCAGCGAGGGGGACGGCCCAGACGACATACCAGACGACGAGGTAGGGCAGCGCGAGCAGCAGCGCGCACGTGGCCAGTGCAAGGCGCGCGCGTCCTCGCCAGGCTTCCCGCGCGAGCCATGCGTACGCCACGATGAACGCAAGCGCGAAGAGCGCGATCGCGGCGCCGTGCGGCACACCCAGTTGCTGAAGCCGGTGCGGCAGCGACCAGCGGGTCTCGTGGTTCGCGTTCCGCGCGAGCGGCCCGAAGGCGTGGATCCAGCCGGTTCCATAGCTGACGAACGCCGCGGCGCCGATCACGAGTGCCGCCGCTGCGAAGCCGATGTGGCCGACCCGGCGGTGTGTCGCGCGAGCCTCGAGCGCGCGCAGCGGAAGCAGGACGAGCGGCACCCACTTGACGAGCGCGGCCGTGGCCCACGCCGCTCCGGCGAGCTGGCGCCGGCCCGATGCCGCCGCCGCGAGCGCAGCGAGTACGAGCAGCGCGACCCAGGCGTCGTTGTGGCCACCGCCGCCGAAATGAACGGCGAGCACGGGATTCCAGCCGACGAAGAGCAGTGCGAGGGAACGCCGGGTCGAGAGGCGTGAGGCGAGCGCCGCAGCCGCGAGCACCGCGACGGCAGCGATCGACTTGTAGATCCAGGCAGCCGCGCCTGCGGAAGTCCCGGCGGCGCGCGCGAGCGGCTCGGACGCAAGCGTGAACGCCGGGCCGTAGACCGTCGTCGTGTGACGCCAGGCCGTGCCGACGTACGGGTACGCGGGATCGTCGGGGTAGGTGCTCGGCGACACGACGTATGGATTCGCGTCGTGCACCGTCGCAATGCGGCCGAAGTCCCAGTACGTCCATGCGTCGGTCGAGAGAAGCAGCGGCGCGGCAAGCGGCGCGAGTTGGATCGCGCACGCGATCGCCCAGACGGCAGCGAGACGAGGCGCAGACGCGCGAGCGAGCACAACGCCGGCCACGTAGGCCACGAATGCCGCGGCCAGCAGCACGAGGAAGATCCAGGCGAGCTTCGACTCGCCGTTCGGATGGCCGCCGTTCCGCGGCTCGAGCGGCGATGCGTCAGGCCACGCGAGCAGAACGGCAGCCGTCGTGAGGCCGAGAACGGCGACGCCCGCTGCGAGCGCTACGCGACTGGACCTAATTCGTCTGCTGGTAGTACGTCGTCGTCGGGGTGTAGGAGTAGCCGGTCGTCGTCTGGTCGGACGAGCCGCCCGTGTACTGCCACTCCCCGTGCCAGTCGTGGAACGTGGGGAACCTGTACGGGACGGAGAAGTCCTGTGGAGTCCTGTTCTCGAGCGCCTTGCTCATGAAGAGGTTCCAGATCGTCGCCGGGAACGTTCCCCCCGCGACCGAGATGCCGTGCACGTCGTACATCGGGATCTCGGCGCGCTGGTAGCCGACCCACACGCTCGCCTCCAGCTGCGGCGTGTAACCCGAGAACCACGCGTCGGCGTGATTCTCGGTCGTTCCCGTCTTCCCGGCGGCGGGCCGGCCGAAGTACGCGCCGACGCCGGTGCCCGACTGCACGTTCTCCTCGAGGATCTTCGTCACCTCGTACGCGACGCCGGCGGAGATCACGCGCTTGCGCTGGGGAACACCCCAGCCGGCCTTCCTGTCCACCTGCCCCTTGCCGAGGATCACCTTCGTGATCGCCATCGGCTTCGAGTAGACGCCGCCCGCGGCGAAGGTCGCGTACGCCGAGGCCATGTCGAGCGGCGTGACGGCGATGGAGCCGAGGCCGATCGACGGCACGAACGCGCCGTTCACGTCGAGACGCGTACGCACGCCGAGACGCTTGGCCATGTCCGCCACCTTCTCGGCACCGACGTCGAGCGTCAGGCGCGCGTACACGGTGTTGTCCGAGCTGAGCGTCGCACTCGTCACCGACGTGTTGCCCTTGTACGTGTGGTCGTACGTCTCGACGTGCCAGGGCTTGACCGCGCAAGGCCCGGTCGCGCAATCGAGCGGCGCCGAGAGGTAGTACGTCGAGTCCGGGTCCATGCCCTCCTCGACCGCCGCGGCGAGGACGAACGGCTTGAAGGTCGAGCCGGCCTGGCGATGTGCGTCGGCGATGAGGTTGAACTGGTTGTGCCTGCGCCCGGGCGACACGGCCGTCATGGCGCGAATCGCACCGTTCGCCGGGTTGATCGCGACGACCGCCGCCGCCGGATCGCCCGGCTCGTTCAGCGTCTGATTGATCGCCTGACGCGCGTCGCGCTGCAGGAACGGATCGATCGTCGTGTACACGCGCAGGCCGCCGTGCCGGACGCGCGCCTCGCCGTACACACGCACGAGCTCGTCGCGCACGTAGCTGAAGAAGTAAGGCTGCTGGATCCGCTTGTAGAGCTCGCCGGCCTTGAGGTGCAGATCGTGGTTGCGCACGACGTGCCGGTACTGCCGCTTCGTGATGACTCCCGTCGCCAGCATGGCCCGCAGCACCTGCTTTCGTCTCGCCCGTGCCGCGCGCGGGTTCGCGAACGGGTCGTATTGCGACGGCGCCTGCGGCAGGCCGGCGAGGAGCGCGGCCTGCGCGAGCGTCAGCTCCTTCGCCGGCTTCGAGAAGTACGTCTGCGCGGCCGCCTCGACGCCGTAGGCCTGGCTGCCGTAGTAGATCTGGTTGAGGTAGGTCGTGAGGATCTTCCGCTTCGACCACTTGTCGGCGAGCTTGACGGCGAGACACGCTTCGCGCAGCTTGCGCGTGAACGTCCGCTCGCGCGAGATGTAGAGGTTCCGGACGAGCTGCTGTGTGATCGTCGAGCCGCCCTGGACGACCTTGCCCTGGCTGATGTCGGCCCAGAACGCACGCGAGATGCCGATCGGGTCGATGCCGCCGTGCTGCCAGAACCGCTTGTCCTCGATCGCGACCGTCGCCTTCGGTACCCACGGGCTGATCGCCCGCCAGGGCACCTTCTGCCGGTTCCGTCCTTCCGACGGGATCGATCCGAGGCGCGAGCCGTCCGCGGCGTAGACGAACGTGTTCTGGCCGATCGAGAAGGGCTCGAGCGAGGCGAGCGAGCACCCCTGGTGGTACGCGATCGCGCCGCCCATGCCGACGCCGAGCAGCGCGATCGCGATGACCACGCCGAGGGCGGCGACGAGAATGCCGATCCTCCGCCCACGCCTGCCGCGCTTCTTCCGCTGTGCCCGCAAGCGCCGTGCGCGGAGCACGGCGAGCTCGAGCTCGTCGCTCCGGCGCGAGTCTCGCTGCGACGGGCTCACGCGAACACGCCGGCGGCGCGCAGCCGCCGGTGCGCCCGCACGCGCAGCTCGCGCGCGAGGCGGTCGGCGTCACCAAGAGAGGGCGTCGGCTCCCGGATGGTGACCTCCGCGGTCTTCTCGCCGAGCGAGCTGACATAGACGTCGCCGCTCGTTTCGTTGCGCAGCGCTTCGAGCGCCGCGTCGAGGTCCTGGTCGAGAGGAATCTGCACCGTGATCTCCGCGGCCTTCTCCGAGCTCCGGATCGTGAGGTTGCGGATGGTATCCGAGGCCAGCTTCTCGTTCGGGATCACGAACCGCGCGTCGTCCTCGGTGCGGATGAACGTGTACGTCAGACCGATCTCCTCGACCGTGCCCTCGACGTCGTCGACGACGACCACGTCGCCGAGGCGGAGCGGCTGCGAGAACGCGATCAGGATCCCGGCGACCGCGTTGCCGATGGTGCGCTGCGCGGCAAAGCCGAGGACGAGGCCGATGACCGCGGACGACGCGAGGATGCCGCCCGCGATCGCGCGCACCTGCGGAATGACGAGCAGCGCCGAGAGCACGCCGACGAAGACGATGGTCGTCATCACGACGCGCCGGACGGTCCGGTAGCGCGTCGCCACCTCGGGCGCCATCTCGCGCCGGCTCAGGGCCTTGTCGACGAGCTTCGCGAGGATGAGCGCTGCCACCACGACGATCGCCGCGGTGAGGAATCGTTGCCAGCTGTGCATGGGCGGGGTCCTATTCGGGATCGAGGAGCTTGCGTCCTGCGAACCCTTCTTCCAGCCCGTGCCAGTGCTCAACCCGGTCTTCGCCGAGCCTCCAGCAGAGCAGCACCTCCTCGCCGTGGAGGCGCGCGGGAAAGTCGATCAGGCCGGTGCCGAGGTCCTTGACGATCGCGCCGCGCTCGTGGATCGCGTTCACGCGTCGGACAATCTCCACGCGCTCGCGCCGTTCCGCTTCCGCGAGCTCGGCGAGGGCGCCGGAGTCGATCCCGCCGCCGTTGCCGGCGATGCGGTGGGCCAGCGCCTCGCGCTCGGCCTGCAGGCGCTGGAGCCCGCGGTGATGCTCGACGAGCTCCTCGACGAGCGGGCGGATCTCGCGGAGCTCTTCGTTCGCCTCCGTGGGCGTGAAGCGGCGTGGCATGTCGCCCCTATGATCCGGACGTCGTGGTCGCCGGTCAACGACTCGAGCAGCGGCCCGCGGCCGGCGACACGTTGCCGCCGTGGCGGTCGGCGCGCTCGGCGATCGAGATCTTCGTCTGGTCGCGGCTCGCGATCTGGGCTGCTGCGCTCTTCGCGCTCCTGACGCTCGAGCCGATGCGGAACCCGAGGGCCGGCCGCTGGGACGATCCGCTGTTGACGCACGACCTCGGCGCGGTGACCGACGTGTGGGCGCGCTGGGACTCCGTGCACTTCCTGCGAATCGCCGAGCACGGCTACTCGACGGCCGAGGCGGCGTTCTACCCCCTCTACCCGGGCCTCGTCGCGCTCGGCGGCCGCGCGCTCGGCGGCCATTACATCGTCACCGGCATCTTCTTCTCACTCCTCGCAACGCTCGCGTCGTTCGTGCTTCTCGAGCGTGTCGCGGAAGAACGGCTCGGCGCCGACGGCGGCCGCAGGGCCGTGCTCTACCTCGCGCTCTTCCCGACGGCGCTGTTCCTCCAGGCCGTCTACTCGGAGTCGCTCTTCCTCTTCTTGTCGCTGGCCGCGTTCGTCCTCGCCGAGCGCGGGCGCATCGCCTGGGCCGGCCTCGTCGTCGGGCTCGCCGTGCTGACGCGGCCGACCGGCCTGGCGCTCGTGCCGCCGCTGATCCTCATCGCGCGCGGGCGTTCGTGGCGGCTCGGGACGATGCTGCCGTTCCTCGCGGCGTACCCGCTCCTTCTCTGGCGCGACGCCGGCGACCCGTGGGCGTTCGCGCATGCCGAAGGGACCTGGCACCGGCACCTCTCGGCCGCCGGCCCGCTCGGCGGCGCGTGGGACGGCGCGCGCGCCGCATGGGCGGGCATCGAGCAGCTCGCGTCGGGATCGAACGCGCACGTCTACTGGACAGCCGTCTCGGCCGCGGACTCGGCGCCGCTCCGCACGGCGGCGCTCAACCTCGAGCTCTTCGCCTTCCTCGCGCTCTTCGTCGCGCTCACCGTCGTCGCCTGGCGGGAGTTCGGCGCGCCGTACGGGCTCTTCGCGGCGCTGAGCCTCGCGCTGCCGCTCAGCGTTCCCAGCTCGCGCTGGCCGCTTCTCTCGCTGCCGCGCTTCGGGCTCGTCGTCTTTCCGTTCTTCCTCGCGCTCGCCTGGCTCGGCGGCCGCCACGCTCGCGCGCACGCGGCGATCGTCGGCTGTAGCGCGATCCTTCTCGGCGTGTTCGTCACGCAGTGGGCGCTGTGGAACTGGGTGGCGTAGAGACCCGCCGGCAGTACCCGTACCCGACCCGCCTGATCGCGTGGCTCGTGTTCGTCGCGCTGCTCACGGCCGTGAACTGGGCCGGGCGCCTGTCGGAGGGAACGCCGGACCCGAACTCCGCCTACCAGTGGGACGTCGCCGTCGGGGCGGCGCTCCAGTTCGTGTTCCTGCTCGGGATCATCGCGCTGATCGCGCGCGGCGCATGGGATCTGCTCGCCCTGCGCAGGCCGCTGAGCTGGAAGCGCGCGATCGGCGCAGGCTTCCTCCTGCTCGTCGTCGTCGACGTCGTCAACCTGGCGCTCGACCCGTTCCTCCATCCCGGCCGCGAGCAGGGCCTGACGCCGAGCAAGTGGGAGCCGCAACACGCCGGCGCCTTCGCCCTGTTCGCCTTCAGCGTCGTCGTGCTCGCTCCGGTGACCGAGGAGCTCGCGTTCCGCGGCCTCGGCTTCGGGCTGCTGCGCCCGTTCGGCGTCGTGCCGCCGATCGCCGGCTCGGCCATCCTCTGGGCGCTTGCGCACGGGCTGCTCGAAGCGCTGCCCGTGATCACGCTCCTCGGCCTCGGCCTGGCGTGGATTCGCTACCGCCAGAACAGCACCATCCCCGGCATGCTGATCCACGCGACGTTCAACGGCCTCGCGCTCGCCGCGTCGCTGCTCGTGTGATCCGCGCGTCGGTCATCGCGGTGCTCGTGGTCCTCGCGGCCGGCTGGATCGCATACGTGCACGTCTGGCGCTACGGAGATGCGCGGCCGCTCACGTACCGCTTCGAGAAGGTGCCCGGCTTCGAGACACCGCGCGCGGCGGTGCGGGTCACGCACGTCGGCAACCAGGAGCACGTGCTGATCACGTCCGGCCCGCGCTCGTCGACGGGCTACTCGATCGAGGTGACGCGCGCGCTCGTCGAGCGGGGTCGCATCTCGATCGTCGTCCGCGAAGTCGACAGGCCCGGGCGCGCGAGGATCACGTACCCGTATCGTCTGCTCGTGTTCCGCGACCTCGGCAAGCCCGTCCACGTGCACTGGGAGGGACGTTCGTGACCGAACCCGACGATCCGATCATCCGCCAGCTCCGCGAGGCGATCTCCGACAACGACCGCAAGCTGATGGAGACGCTCAACAAGCGTCTCGAGCTCGTCGCGCGGCTGAAGCGCTACAAGGACTCGCACGGCATCGGCTTCGTCGATCCCGAGCGCGAGGAGTGGATCATGAGCTACCTGCAGCGCGCCAACCGCGGGCCGCTGTCGGCCGACGGCGTCCGTGAGTTCTTCACGCGCGTGCTCGAGTTGACGAAGCGCGAAGTGTCCTAGTCGTCTTCTTCGCCGGCGGCGAACTCGTCCGGCGTCACGTTCTCGAGGAAGGAGCGGAACTTCGTCACTTCCTTCTCGAGCGCCTCGTCGCTGATCTCCTCGCCCTCGAACTCGATCGCGGACTCGTCGATCACCTCGTCGGCGACGAAGATCGGCGCCTCCGCGCGAACGGCGAGTGCAATCGCGTCGGAAGGCCGCGAATCGATCTCGATCTCCGACCCGTCCTGCTGCACCGTGATCTGCGCGTAGAAGGTGTTCTCGCGCAGCTCGGTGACGGCGACGTGCGTGACCCTCGCCCCGAGCTCGCCGAGGATGTCGGTGACGAGGTCGTGCGTCATCGGGCGGGGCGTCGCAGCGTTCTGCAACTTCATGAGGATCGACGCGGCCTCCGAATGACCGATCCAGATCGGCAGGAAGCGGTTTCCTTCCACGGTCTTCAGCAGGACGATGGGCTGTTTGCCGACGAGATCGAAGCTGACCCCATAGACGCTCATCTGCTGCATCAGCAGGACCCCGGCATGTGCGCGTCATTCTAGCTCCGGGGTCTCTCCTCAAACCCTGCCGGGCGGCGGTACCCGGCGTAACCAATCGGCAACAGGGGCCGTTGAACCTCTGATGCACAGCCCCTGGCTCCAGGACATCGAGTCGCTCGAGGCCATCTCCCAGGACGAGGGCGCGAGGAACCTCTTCCTGCGCATGGCCGCGTTGCAGCGCGCCGGCAGGACGCCGAACTTCCTCGTCGAGCTCGCCGACGACCCCGAGGTCGACGAGGAGACGAAGGGCTCGCTCGCCGAGATCGCGCAGGACGCCGACTTCCTGTTCGCGCTCGAGGATTACCTCCACCGCACGCGCCGGATTCACTGAGAAGCGGCTCGGCTACACTTCTGCCGCCGCGCGGGCGATTAGCTCAGTCGGTTAGAGCGCCGCTCTGATAAGGCGGAGGTCCGTGGTTCGAATCCACGATCGCCCATGAAGACGCCTCTCGCTCCCGACGTGCCCCCGGAGCTTCAGCGGCTCGAGGGGGAGCCCTCCATTCTCCGCGGGTTCGAGCTGAGCGAGCGTGCCGTGACGCGCAGCGACTGGTCCGAACGGGATGCGACGGGGCTGCGGCTGCGCGAGTGCCGGCTCGACGAGGTGCAGCTCGACGGCGCGGAGCTTCGGCGCGCAGACCTGCGCGACGTCGAGATCGTCGGCGGCAGCTGGGCGAACGCGTCGGCCGTCGAGAGCGCGCTTCGACGCGTGAGCTTCCGCACCGCGCGGCTCACCGGCGCGGTCTTCGCGAACGCGACGCTCGACGACGTCGTCTTCGAGGATTGCCGGCTCGACCTCGCGTCGTTTCGCTTCGCGAAGCTCACACGCGTGCGGTTCGAGCGCTGTCGGCTCGACGAGGCCGACCTCTACGAGGCGCGGCTCGAGTCCGCGGCGTTCTCGGACTGCTCGCTCGCGAACGCAAGCCTTGCCGGAGCGACGTTCGTCGACACGGAGCTGCGCGGGTGCGACTTGACGGCGGTCGGCAATCCGGAGCAGCTGCGCGGCGTTCGCATGCCGTGGGCCGACGTCGTCGAGGCGGCGGGCGTTCTCGCCGCGGCCGTCGGGATTCAGGTCGTCGACTGACGGGGCGCGAGGCGCTCGAGCGCCTCGGCGAGCTCTTCGAGCTCCGTCTCGTCCGCGAAGGGAATCTCGAGCCGGCCGTTGACGACCTTCGCCGCCATTCCCGTCGCGCGCGTGGCCGCCGTTTCGACACGCGACGCGAGCGCGGGATCGAGAGGCGCGTCCGCGCGGCGCCGCTTCCGCTTCGCGCCTGCGGCCCGAGCAGCCTGCTCGGCCGCGCGCACGGAGAGGCCGCCTCGCACGATGCGCCTTGCGAGCCGCACTCTCTCGGCGTCGTCGGGCACCGCGAGCACAGCGCGGGCATGGCCCTCTGTGAGCTCGCTGCGCGCGAGCATCCACAACACCTCGTCCGGAAGCTCGAGCAGCCGCAGCCTGTTCGAGACCGACGGCTTCGAGCGACCGACACGCTCGGCGAGGTCGCCGAGCGACAGGCCGAACTCGTCCAGCAGCGCGGCGTACGCCCGTGCCTCCTCGACGGCCGAGAGCTGCTCCCGCGCGACGTTCTCGACGAGCGCGAGGAGCAGCGAGTCGCGATCGTCCGCCTCGCGTACGAGTGCGGGGACTTCCTCGATGCCCGCCTCGCGTGCCGCGCGCCATCGTCGCTCGCCGGCGATCAGCTCGTAGCCGCCGTCCGGGTCGCGGCCGCACGACGACCGGCTGCAGCAGTCCCTGCCTGCGGATCGACTCGGCCAGACCGGCCGTCGCCTCCGGCTCGAAGCGCCTGCGCGGCTGGCGCGCGTTCGGCGTGATGTCGTCGACGCGGATCTGCGCGAGCTCCTGCCGGTCGTCCGCCCCGCCGACGAGCAGCTCGAGACCACGCCCGAGGCCGCGCCGCTGAGGCGTGCTCATTTCCGCTCCACCGCCGGCAAAGCCGGGGGCTCCGCTCTTTGTTCGCCTCCGTCGAGCCTACGGCTCATGCCGCCACCGCCATCGCGGCCCGGCGCTCGACGAGCTCGTTCGCCGCACGCCAGTACGCGTCCGCGCCGGTCGAGCGCCGGTCGTACGCGATCGCCGGCAGCCCGTGCGACGGCGCCTCCGCAAGCCGCACCGACCGCGGAATCGTCGTCCGGAAGACGCGCTCGCCGAAGTGGCGACGGACCTCCTCGACGACCTCGGCGGACAGCTTCGTGCGCCCGTCGACCATCGTGAGCAGGACGCCGCCGATGCGCAGGCGCGGGTTGAGCCGCGCGCGAACGAGCTCCACGGACTTCACGAGCTGCGCGAGGCCCTCGAGCGCGTAGTACTCCGCCTGCACCGGCACGAGCACCTGATCTGCGGCGGCGAGCGCATTGACCGTCAGCGGCCCGAGCGAGGGCGGGCAGTCGAGGAAGACGAACTCGTACTCGGCGCGCGCTCCTGCGAGCGACTCCGCGAGGTACGACTCGCCGTCGGACCGCTGCGCGAGCTCGACCGCCGCGCCGGCGAGGTCCGGGCGCGACGGCACGAGGTCGAGGTTCGGGAACGCCGTTCTCGTCACGACCTCGGAAAGGGCGGCCCCGTCCAGAAGGTCGTACGTGGACGCGCCGTCCGTGCGGACGCCGAGACCGGAAGTGGCGTTCGCCTGGGGGTCGAGGTCGACCACGAGCGAGCGTGCTCCGGCCTCCGCGAGGCACGCGGCGAGGTTGACGGCAGTCGTCGTCTTGCCGACGCCGCCCTTCTGGTTCGCAAGCGCATAGAGCGTGCCGGGCACGCTGAGAACCTAGCTACGCGAGCGGACGCTTCTTCGCCACGCCGGGCCGCCGCGGGAAGCCCTCGGGCGTCGGCCCGGTCTTGCGCAACACGACGAACCCGGCCGGCGCGGGCTCGACCGCTGCGGCGAGCTTCTCCGCGACGGCGCGCACAGCCTCGAGGTCCACCGTCGGCCCGACCCAGAGCACGACCGCGCCTCCCGGGCGCACGAGCGGGAGGCACCACTCCGCCGCGACCGGCGGGGGCGCGAGCGCCTTCGCGAGCGAGCAACCCGCCCAGTCGACCGCCTGCTCCTCGGCGCGGCCCCACACGACGCGCGCGTTCGGCGGTGCGTGATCGCGAAGGAAGGCGCATTTGCGCGACTGCGCCTCGAGGAGCGCGAACTCCCGCTCCGGCAGGGCGAGGGCGAGCGGAATCCCCGGCGCGCCGCCGCCCGAGCCGACGTCTACGACTGGCCCCGCCTCGCGCCGCACGAGCTCGAGCCCGCGCAGCGAGTCGTCCAGCAGCACGCGCCGCGCCCCTTCGAGATCACGGATCGCGGTCAGCCCGGGCGTCGCAACGACGGCCCGGAGCCAGCGCTCAGACGGGACTGACGACGACGTAGCGGTTCGGCTCCGCGCCGGCGCTCGACGTCTCGACGCCCTCGACCTCCTGCAGATGGACGTGGACGATCTTGCGCTCGACGGCGCTCATCGGATCGAGCTCGACCGGCTCGCCGCTCTGCCGCGCCTGCTCCGCAGACCGATCGGCGAGGCGCTCGAGCGTCTCACGCCGCCGCTGCCGGTAGCCCTCCGCGTCGATCGTCACCTCGATCCGCTCGCCCTCCCGCCTGGCGACGATCGCGTTGACGAGGTACTGGATCGCGTCGATCGTCTGGCCGAAGCGGCCGATCAGCGCACCGACCTCCCCGCCGTGGCAGTCCACGTGCACACCCGATGCGTCCTCATGCACCTCCACGTCGCAGCGCACACCGAGCTCGTACGCGATCCGCTCGACGAGCGAGCGGACGTCGCCTGCGAGATCGGACTGCTCGCCGGCCGGCCGAGGCTCGGGTGTCGCGATGCCGGCGCTCGCCACCTCGGCGGTCGCGATCACCCGCGCCGGCGCGTAGCCGACACCGAGGAGGCCGCGCTCGCCCTCGGTGACCACCTCGAACCGGACCGAGGCTTTGTCGACTTCGGGATCGAGACGCTCGAGCTCGCGCAGCGCCGCCCATTTCGCCTCACCGACCGTCTCGCCGGTCGCCTCGACCGTGAGCGCGTCGCTCACCGCCGTGCGCGCTTCTGCTTCTTCCGGCGAACGACCTTCGGCGCGCTCGGCTGCTGCTGTTGAGCGGGAGGAGCCGCAGCCGGCTTCGCGCCGTCCGGCGGCTTGTCGTTCGCCTTCGCCGGTGTCCGTGACGTCTTCTTCGGCGGCTCGCCGGCCTTCGGCAGCTGGCCGGGCTTCGGCGCCAGCCTCCGGGTGACGAGCCCCTGCCCCACCGTCCACAGGTTCGTCGTCATCCAGTAGAGGACGAGGCCCGTCGGAAAGTGCGCGATCAGCGGGATGAAGACGACGGGGAGCACCATCATGATCCAGCGCTGGGTCTTGTCCATCGTCGCCGACATGAAGTACGTCGACGCGATCTGGCTCGCCGCGTAGATGAAGAGCAGCAGGTAGCCCGACCAGTGGTCGAGGACGGGCACGGCGATCGACGGGACGACGCCGAGCCACGACAGGTCGCCGCCCGGCGGGTTGTTCGCGAACTTGCGCAGCACGTAGAAGAGCGAGATGAAGATCGGGAACTGCGCCACGAGCGGCAGGCACGACGAGGCCGGGTTGATGTTGTTCTCCTTGTAGAACTTCATCAACTCCTCGTTCATCTTCGTGCGGTCGCCCTTGTACTTCCGCTGGATCTCCTTCATCTGCGGCGCGTGGGCCTGCATGTTCTGCATCGAGTGGATCTGGCGGACGACGAGCGGGACGAGGCAGATCCGGACGAGGATCGTCAGCGCGACGACCGACCAGCCCCACGGCAGCCCGACGCTGTTGTGGAAGAAGTCGAGGAGGCTGCGAAGCAGGTTCTCGAGCGGCGTGATCGGGCTTGCGAGGATCATGCGTAGTCGACTCCGCCGCGGCTCCAGGGGTTACAGCGGAGCAGGCGCCAGCCCGCCTTCGCGGCGCCGATCAGGAGGCCGTGCTTCCGCATGGCGTCGATCGCATACTGGGAGCAGCTCGGGTGGTACTTGCACTGGCCCTTCGGGAGGAACACGCCGACGGTGTAGCGCCAGACGTAGACGAGAGCGATGCCGAGGTACTTCATGCGGCGGCCTTGTGGAGAACCTCGCCCACGCGCTCGGTGAGCCAGTCGAACCCGCGCTGCTCCGCGGCCTCGGCCAGGCCGGGCCGCACGACGAGGACGTAGTCGCGGCCGGTCTGCACCTCCGGCAGCAGCGACCGCCAGGCCTCGCGGAGCCGGCGCTTCACGCGGTTCCGCACGACGGCCGTGCCGTTGGCCTTCGGAACCGCCAGCCCGAGCCGCGGCTCGTCGTCTCCGTCCTCTCGCGGGAACCAGTACAGCGTCAGGAAGCGGGTCGACACCGAGCGCCCGTGGCGGTAGACCGCGTCGAAGTCGCGCGAGCGGCTGAGCCGGTTTCTGCGCTGCACCGGCGTGAATCTACGCCGAGAGGCGCTTCCGGCCTCTGGCTCGGCGCCGCTTGAGGATCGCGCGACCCGCGCGCGTCGACATTCTCGCGCGAAAGCCGTGGCGGCGCTTCCGCCGGCGCACGTTTGGCTGATAGGTCCGCTTCAAGGAAGACGCAAAGAGGGAGAAAAATGCACCGCTCCTGCGGCGCCGGGGAGCGCAGTATAGCCGCGGGTCATCCACCGAGTTATCCACACGCCTGGAAAGCCGCGTGAGCAGGGCGAGGAGCCTGTCACCAGATCGTTTCCACACCTGTGGGAAGCTGTGTGGAATCGAGAAAGAGCCTGCAAAACGGCTGCTTTGACTCGGCTCGAAGGACCCGTTTATGCTCGCCGCTCGCCGTTTCGACGGGAAAACTTTCAACCGAGCGGAGAGTTGACTGAGTGACCGCGGACACATTGTGGGCCGACGTTGCAGAGCGCCTTCGGAGCACGCTCAACACGACCACGTACAGGACCTGGTTCGGCGGGGCCGGCGGCACCGACCTCACCGACGAGGCGTTCGTCATCGGAGTCCCGAACGACTTCACGCGCGAGTGGATCGAGGGGCATTTTCTCGGCTTCATCTCCGCCGCCGTCCGGGACGTGACCGGCCGCGACCGGCGGGTCGTGCTCACGGTCACCGAGCCCCAGCCCGAGCTCCGGCCGAGCGTGGCACCGCCGCCGAGGCGCCCGAACAGCGACAGCCCCGCCGGCGGCCAGACGATGAACCCGAAGTACACGTTCGACTCGTTCGTGATCGGCTCCTCGAACCGTTTCGCGCACGCCGCGGCGCTCGCCGTCGCCGAGGCGCCGGCTCAGGCGTACAACCCGTTGTTCATCTACGGAAGCACGGGGCTCGGGAAGACCCATCTCCTCCAGGCGATCGCCCAGTACACGAGCGAGCACACGGGCTCGCTGACCGCGCGCTACGTCACGAGCGAGACGTTCATGAACGACTTCATCAACTCGCTGCGGGACAAGCGCATCGAGGGCTTCAAGCACCGCTACCGCAACTACGACGTGCTCCTCATCGACGACGTCCAGTTCTTCGAGCACAAGGAGCGGATCCAGGAGGAGTTCTTCCACACCTTCAACTCGCTCTACGAGTCGGGCAGCCAGATCGTCATCTCGTCGGATCGGCCGCCGAAGGAGATCTCGACGCTCGAGGAGCGGCTGCGCTCGCGGTTCGAATGGGGGCTGATCACCGACATCCAGCCGCCCGACCTCGAGACGCGCATCGCGATCCTGCGCAAGAAGGTGAAGACCGACGAGATCGACCTCGATGCGAACAACGAGGTGCTGACGTTCATCGCGAGCCGCATCTCCACGAACATCCGCGAGCTCGAGGGCGCGCTCACGCGGGTCGTCGCGTACAGCTCCCTCACGGGCGGCGAGATGACGACCGAGCTCGCGCAGTACGTCCTCAAAGATCTGTTCCCACAAGGCGAGCCGGCGCAGGTCTCGATCAAGGGCATCCAGGAGACCGTCTCGGACCGCTTCGGCCTGACGCTCGAGGAGCTCTGCGGCGACAAGCGGTCCCAGAACATCGTCTATCCGAGACAGGTCGCGATGTACCTCTCACGCGAGCTGACCGACTCCTCGCTGCCCAAGATCGGCAAGGAGTTCGGCGGCCGCGACCACACGACCGTCATCCACGCGACGTCCAAGATCGCGCGTCTGATCAAGGAAGATCGCTCTGTGTACAACCTTGTGCAGGAGCTGACGGCACGTATCAAGCAGGCGCACTGAACCGTGGGTCCCGCCGTCGGCGACGCGAGCGCACTGTGGATTCGCACGAGCTGTCCACCATCCGCGTCCCCTGCGAGAATGGCTCCAGGAGGGCGCTCCCGCGGCCCGTCCCCGACTTCAACAGCCCCTACGTACTACTACGAGGTTTTTAGATAGATGATGGAAGCAGACGTAATGATCGGTGCCGGCATGAAAGTCACGTGTAGTCGCGAGGAGTTCGTCGGGAGGCTTGGGATCGTTTCGCGCGCAGTGTCGACGCGAAGCTCGGTGCAGATCCTCGCCGGCGTGCTGTTGGAGGCCGCTGCGGGCGAGCTGCGTCTCGCCGCGACGGACATGGAGCTCTCGCTGCGCACATCGCTCGACGCACAGGTCGAGAACGAAGGCTCGGTGGTCGTGCCCGGGCGCCTGCTCGTGGACATCGCACGTCTGCTCCCGGATTCCGACGTGCAGGTCGAGCACCGGCTCGAGGAGGGCGTTCTCGCGGTCGCGTGCGGGTCGGCGAGCTACCGGCTGCACACGTACAGCGCCGAGGACTTTCCGCGCCTGCCCGACGTCGACGACACGCAGATCTTCACCGTCGACGCGGAGGCGCTCCTCGAGACAGTCTCTCAGGTGTCGCGATCGGCTTCACGCGACGAGTCGCGGCCCGTGCTGACCGGCATCCTCGCGCGCTTCGAGCCCGGGAAGCTCGTGATGGCCGCGACGGACTCGTACCGGCTCGCCGTGAAGGAGACCGACCTCGCCGGCTCGACGCACGAGCTCGAGGCGATCATCCCCGCGCGCGCTCTCTCGGAACTCGCCCGGATCGTCGGCGCCGCGACGCGGCTCGAGCTCGGAGTGCAGGAGAACCAGGTCGCGTTCCGCACCGACGACGCGGTGCTGACCTCGCGTCGCATCGACGGTCAGTTCCCGAACGTGAAGCAGCTGCTGCCTGAGCAGTTCGAGCATGTCGTGACGCTGCCGCGGAGCGAGCTGCTCGAGGTGGTCCGTCGAGTGTCGGTGATGGCGCAGCGCAACTCGCCGCTACGCCTCCGCTTCGCCGACGGCGAGCTGAACATCTCGGCGCAGACACAGGACGTCGGCGAGGCGAAGGAGTCGCTGCCGGCGCCGTTCGCGGGAGACCCGCTCGAGATCGGCTTCAATCCGGAATTCCTCCGCGACGGGATCGAGTCCGTCCAGTCCGACGAGGTTCAGCTCAAGCTGATCTCGCCGCTTCGCCCCGGCCTCATCCAGGGCGAGAGCGACGACTACTCGTACCTGATCATGCCGATCAGGCTCGCGGGCTGAGCCTCGTCTGATCGTCTCGGCGGTCTCGCTGCGCGATTTCCGTTCGTATGCACGGCTCGAGCTCGGCTTGCAGCCGGGGATCGTCCTTGTCGTCGGCCCGAACGGTGCCGGCAAGACGAACCTGCTCGAGGCACTGCACGTCGGCACGCAGGGGTTCTCGCCGCGAACGCGGGTCGACGCCCAGTTGATTCGCTTCGGCGCGACGGCCTCGCGCGTGGGACTCGCCGGCCGGCGAGGTGACACGCCGCTCGAGGTCGGTATCACACTTTCGTCCTCGGCTGCGAAGCGCGGGACGCTGAACGGCGCGAGGCTCGCGACTGCCGAGCAGCTTCGCCGTGAGATCGAGACGCTTGTCTTCACACCGGATCGCCTCGCCGTCGTCAAGGGCGGTCCTGCAACGCGCCGCGCGTACTTCGACCGCGTGCTCGCGCGACTCCAGCCGGCGCGTGCGGACATCCCGACCGACTACGCGGCGGCCGTGGCGCAACGGAACGCGGCGCTTCGACGTGCCGCCGCGGGTCTCTCCTCGCGCGAGGCGATCGCGCCGTGGACCGAGCGGGTGGCGACCCTCGGCAACGAGCTGGTCGCCGCGCGGCTCGAGACGCTCGCCGCGCTCGAGCCCGCCTTCCGCGAGATCGCCGGCGTCCTCGGGCTCGCGGCGGCGGCGCTCGCGTACGAGGGCGAGCCTCCGACGCTCGCCGAGCTCGAGGCCCGGCTCGATCGCGACCTTGATCGCGCGACCACGAGCCTCGGGCCCCACCTGCACGACGTTCGCTTGCTCGCCGGCGACCGCGACCTGCGCGGCTTCGGCTCGCAGGGCGAGCAGCGCCTGACGGTCCTCTCGCTGTTGCTGGCAGAGGCTCGCCTGCTCGCGTCGCGACGCGACGTGCCGCCTCTGTTGCTCCTCGACGACGTCCTGTCGGAGCTCGACACGGGACGCCGGGCGGTTTTGAGCGGGCTCGTGGGCAATGCCGGACAGACGGTCGTGACGGCGACGCAGCGCGCCGCGCTGCCGGTCGAGCCGGCCCAGCTCGTGGAGGTGGAACACGGAACGGCTCGCTGACACCGTCCGCGGCGAGCTGTCGCGCTTCGGCGGCCCGGCGGAGATCGGCCGCGTCGCGGATGCGTGGCCGGCCGCGGTCGGGGAGCAGATCGCACGGAATGCCTGGCCGGCGCGCATCGCGCGCGACGGGACGCTGCACGTGAACACGAGCTCGTCCGCGTGGGCGTTCGAGCTCACGCAACTCGAAGCGACGATTCGCGCCAAGCTCGGCGAGCTCGCTCCGCCGAAGCTTCGCTTCGCGCCGGGCCCGTTGCCGGAGCCGCTAACGACCGCAGAGGACGCGGCCGCGACGAGGACTCCCGAGCCTTCCGACGCGGACCGCGCCCGCGGCACGGAATTGGCGGCCCCGATCGGCGACGAAAAGCTGCGGAATTTGGTTGCGCGCGCCGCCGCGGCGAGCCTGGCGAGCAGCCGAAACAGCCGCCCGTTCTGATACACTTTCGTCAGCCCGCAAGGCTGGCATTTGCAGGGCTTTTTCTCTATGGCAGAAGCAACTTACACAGCGAAGGACATCACGGTCCTCGAAGGCCTCGACCCGGTCCGGAAACGGCCGGGCATGTACATCGGCTCGACCGGTGCGCGAGGCCTCCACCACCTCGTCTACGAGGTCGTCAACAACGCCGTCGACGAGGCCCTCGCGGGTCGCAACGACCGCGTCGAGGTGAGGCTTCACCCCGACAATTCGGTCACGGTTCGCGACTGGGGCTCGGGGATTCCGGTCGACATCATGAAGGACCAGGGACTTCCCGCCCTCACGGTGGTCTTGACGAAGCTGCACGCCGGCGGCAAGTTCGGCCAGGGCGGCTACAAGGTCTCCGGCGGCCTGCACGGCGTCGGCGTCTCCGTCGTCAACGCGCTCTCGGAGTGGCTCGTCGCAGAGGTGCAGCGTGACGGCGCGATCTACCGCCAGGAGTTCGCGCGCGGCGAGCCGACCGGAAAGATGAAGAAGGTCGGCGTCTCGAACGAGACGGGCACGACGATCGCGTTCCTTCCGGACGCAGCGGTCTTCGAAGAGCTCGAGCTCTCGGCGGACACGCTGAAGCAGCGGCTTCGCGAGATGGCGTTCCTGACGAAGGCGCTCACGATCGTGCTGATCGACGAGCGCGCCGGCGGCGACGAGATCACCTTCCACTACGAGGGTGGGATCAAGGATTTCGTCGCCTACACGAACGAGGCGAAGGATCCGGTCCACAAGCACATCGTCTACTTCGAGGGAGACAACGAGCAAGGCCAGGTCGAGGTGGCGATGCAATGGAACAACTCGTACCAGGAGTCGGTCTTCTCGTTCGCCAACAGCATCAACACGCACGAGGGCGGCTCGCACCTCTCGGGCTTCAGAGGCGCGCTGACGTCGACGCTCAACCGCTACGCGCGCGACAAAGGGGTGCTGAAGAAGGACGAGTCGCTCGAGGGTGAGGACGTCCGCGAAGGTCTCGCGGCCGTCATCTCGGTGAAGCTGCAGGACCCGCAGTTCGAGGGGCAGACGAAGACGAAGCTCGGGAACCCATGGGTTCGCGGCCTCGTCGAGCAGACGGTCAACCAGCAGCTGGCCCAGTTCCTGGAGGAGAACCCGTCGGACGGCCGGCAGATCGTCAACAAGACGATCGCCGCCATGCGCGCCCGGCTCGCTGCGCGCAAGGCGCGCGAGGTGACGCGGCGCAAGAGCGCGCTCGAGTCCTCGTCGCTCCCCGGGAAGCTGGCGGACTGCTCGATCAACGATCCCGAGTCGGCCGAGCTCTTCATCGTCGAGGGCGACTCCGCCGGCGGCTCCGCGAAGATGGGCCGCGATCGCACGTACCAGGCGATCCTGCCGCTCCGCGGGAAGATCATCAACACCGAGAAGAACCGCATCAACAAGGTTCTCTCGAACAACGAGATCCAGGCGATGATCACCGCCCTCGGCACCGGGATCGGCGACGAGCTCGACCTCAGCAAGCTCCGGTACCACCGCGTGATCGTGATGACCGACGCCGACGTCGACGGGTCGCACATCCGCACGCTGATCCTCACGTTCCTCTACCGGCAGATGCGCGAGCTGATCGAGCAGGGCCACGTGTACATCGCCGTGCCGCCGCTCTACAAGATCAAGCTGGGGAACCAGGAGTTCTACTTCGAGAAGGACGCGCAACTCGAGGAGCTGCTCGCACGCGAGCGGATCCCGGGCCTCACGGTCACGTCGCGTGACGGCGCCGAGGTGAAGTTCACCGAGGCGAAGTGGGCGCGGTTCACGAAGGCGCTGATCGAGTACGAGGGCTGGCTCGCTCGACTCCGCTCCGACTTCGGTCCCGCAGCCGCGGACTTCATGGTCACCCATCGCCTTGTCGAGCTCGACACCGAGACGCCCGCGGCTGTCGCAAAGGCGATCGAGTCGGCTCCGCCGAACGGATACGCGCTCGAGCTCGTCGAGAAGGACGAGACGCAGTTCCGCGTTCGCGTCTCGGAGATCGCGACGAGCGCCGCGCACCACGTCAACGTGCCCGTCGAGCTGATCGCGTCGCCGGCGTACCACCACGTGCGCACGCGCTACGCGAAGCTCGCGGAGGTCGTCGGCATGCCGCCGTTCACCGTGTCGAACGCCAAGCGCACCGAGGACGCGGAGACATACGACCGGCTGCGCCAGCTTTCGCTCGATCTCTCGAAGGAAGGCATCCAGCTCAGCCGCTTCAAGGGCCTCGGCGAGATGAACGACACCCAGCTCTGGGACACGACGATGGATCCCGCGCGCCGACTGCTCATCCGCGTCGACGTCGAGGACGCCTCCGCGGCGGACCGGCTGTTCTCGATGCTGATGGGCGACCAGGTCGAGCCACGCCGCCTGTTCATCGAAGAGAACGCAAAGGACGTTCGCTTCCTCGACGTCTGAGGTGACCGGTGTCTGAGATCGAGACCGGCGCTCTGGGGCCGGGCCGCATCGAGCCGCGCGAGCTCGAGCAGGAGATGCGCTCGAGCTTCCTCGACTATGCGATGTCGGTCATCGTCAGCCGCGCGCTGCCCGACGTGCGCGACGGCCTGAAGCCCGTCCACCGGCGCGTGCTCTACAGCATGTGGACGGCCGGCAACCGCCCGGGGCGACCGTACGTGAAGTGCGCGCGCATCGTCGGCGACGTGATGGGCAACTACCACCCGCACGGCGACACCGCGATCTACGACACGCTCGTCCGCCTCGCGCAGCCGTTCTCACTGCGCTATCCGCTCGTCGACGGGCAGGGCAACTTCGGCTCGATCGACGACGATCCACCAGCCGCCATGCGCTACACAGAAGCGCGCCTCGCACGCCTCGCGACCGAGCTGCTCGAAGAGCTCGACAGCGACACCGTCGACTTCGGTCCCAACTACGACGAGTCGAAGCGGGAGCCCGTCGTCCTGCCGGCCCGCTTTCCGAACCTGCTCGTGAATGGATCTGCCGGCATCGCGGTGGGAATGGCCACGAACATCCCGCCGCACAACCTCGGCGAGGTCGCGGACGCGATCATCGCGATGATCGACGACCCCGACGTGTCGGCGGACAAGCTGATGCAGCACGTCAAGGGCCCGGACTTTCCGACCGGCGGCATCATCGTCGGCAGAAGCGGTATTCGCGACGCGTACCGCACCGGCCGCGGCCGCATCGTCATGCGCGCACGCGCCCACATCGAGGAGTTGCGCGGCGGCAAGTCCGCGATCATCGTCAGCGAGCTTCCGTACGGCGTCCGCAAGGGCGGCGACAACGGCGTCATCAAGAAGATCGCGGATCTCGTCAACGACAAGGTGCTGACGGAGATCTCCGATCTCGCCGACCACTCGGACCGCACCGGCATGCGCATCCAGGTCGAGCTCAAGCGCGACGCGATTCCGCAGGTTGCGCTCAACAAGCTCTTCAAGCACACGTCGCTGCAGACGACGTTCGGGTACAACGCCGTCGCGCTCGTCGACGGCGTGCCGAAGACGCTCGCGCTGCTCGAGCTGATCCGCCACTACATCGACTTCCAGCGCGAGATCGTCACGCGGCGCGCGAAGTTCCAGCTGCGCAAGGCCGAGGAACGCGCGCACGTTCTCGAGGGCTACCTCATCGCGCTCGACAACCTCGACGCCGTCATCGCGCTCATCCGTGCGGCCGCGGACACCGAGGCGGCACGCACGCAGCTGATGGAGCGCTTCGGCCTCTCCGAGATCCAGGCGTCGGCGATCCTCGAGTTGCGGCTCCGCGCGCTGACGGCGCTCGAGCGCAAGCGCGTCGAGGACGAGCACCGCGACCTCACCGAGCGAATCGCCGAGCTGCGCGCGCTCCTCTCCGACGAGGCGCGCATCGACGGCGTGATCAAGGACGAGCTGGCCGAGCTGCGCGAGATCCACGCCCGCACCGACGATCGGCGCACCGAGATCGTCGCGGCCGAGGAGGAGCTCGAGCTCGAGGACCTGATCGCGGAAGAGGACATGGTGATCGCGATCACGCGGTCCGGCTACATCAAGCGGCTACCCGTGACCGCGTACCGCGAGCAGCGGCGCGGCGGCATCGGCGTGATGGGCATGGACCTGAAGGAGGACGACTACATCGAGCATCTGTTCGTCGCCTCGACGCACGACTACATCCTCTTTTTCACGAGCGTCGGCAAGGTGTACCGGCTCAAGGTGCACGAGCTGCCGCTCGGGTCGCGCCAGTCGAAGGGACGTGCGATCGTCAACCTGCTGCCTTTCCGGCAGGGCGAGCAGGTGCGCGCGGTCGTGCAGACGCGCGACTTCAAGGAGGCCGAGTTCCTCGTCTTCGCGACGAAGAACGGCGTCGTCAAGAAGACGAGGCTCGAGGCGTACAACACCTCGCTCAAGGCAGACGGCATCATCGCGATCAAGATGCGCGAGGGCGACGAGCTCGTCGGCGTCCGGCATTCGAGCGGCGAGGACGATCTGCTCATGGTCTCGCGCGCCGGCCAGGCGATCCGCTTCTCCGAGCAGGACGTGCGCGCGATGGGCAGGGACGCGTCGGGCGTCCAGGGCATGCGCCTGCGGGCCGGCGACGAGGTGATCGCGATCGCCGTCGCTCAGGACGACTCGGACCTGCTCATCGTGACGGAAAACGGCTACGGCAAGCGGACGCGCATCGGCGAGTACCCGCGCAAGGGCCGGAATGGGATGGGCGTGAAGACGGTGCAGCTCACCGAGGCGAAGGGCAAGCTCGCCGGCGCACGCATCGTGCGCGAGGGCTACCAGGTGATGCTGATCTCGAACGGCGGCACGGTGATCCGCATCCCCGTCGAGGAGTTCAAGCGCCTCGGGCGCTCGACCCAGGGCGTCATCGTCATGCGCCTCCGCGAGGGGGAGCAGGTGTCGACGCTCGCGCCGGTCGTCGAGTCGGAGTCGCAGGACGAAGAGCAGCCCTAGAGACGCGCAGAAACGCGCGTTCCGGCGCATATTCGCCGCGATTTTCTTCCAAAACCCCTTTTCAAACGACTACCCGAGGGTGTATATCTGTACTTACCGGGGGGTCGAGTCCGATTAGAAGCGAGGCATCGTATGGCTACTAGCAGGCAGGTAGACCTTCTTGAGCCCATAAACCTGGCAGACCACCTCGGCAAGGTGGAGCTGTATCTGGGCCAGGTCTGCCAGATCGCCGGCATCTCCAAGATGCAGCTCGACTACTGGACGAACAAGGCGCAGATCCCCACGAAGGGCAAGAAGCAGCGGATCTACGACATCGACGCCCTTCAGACCGTGATGCTGATCAAGCAGGCGAAGGACAAGGGCCTGAACCTCGGTGCGGCAATCGAGGCGGCTCGGCGTTTCCGCGAGGAGAACGAGCTTCCGGCGTCCGCCCCGCCCGCGATCGTCCAGAGCTAGCGCAGCGCCGCCGCGGCGTCCTCGGGCGCGAGCGCGTTGATCCACCAACCGGCGCCGAGCTCGACGCCGGCGAGAATCGAGAGGCGCGGGACGACCTCGATGTGCCAGTCCCCCGAGTCGTGGAGCCACGCGTTCAGCGGCACGGCGCCTGCAGCGCGGCGGACGCGGCGGACGGCGTCACCGAGAAGCACCAGCGCCGAGGGGAGCAACTCGTCGGAGAATGCGCCTTCGCGCGGCTCGGCGGGTGCGATCACGACCTCGTAGGCGAGGCGGCCCGCCCACGGACAGGCGAGGACGAGGCCGGCGCGCTCCGCGACGACGATCCAGCGTTCGCGGTCGACCTGCTGCTGCGTCTCGGGCGGCGGCTCCGGGAGCCACACGAGCTGCGAATGCGTGTGCGGGAGGCTCGAGCCCGCCTCGCGTCCCTCGTTCACGAGCGCGTGCAGATAGCCGTCGGGCACGGCTTCGCGGCGGCGGCGCCACGCCTCGGCGACGCCGGCGAGCTCGTCGTCGGACAGCTCGGCGACAGAGCGGGCGTGCCGCGGCGTGTGCACGACGACCTCCTGCCGCTCGAAGGCGGGGTAGAGGTTCGGCACGACGCGGACGTGCCACGGATCGCCGATTCGCAGCGTCTCGGGCGGCGTGCGGTCCTCGCGGCCGGCGCAGAACGGGCACTGCGCGAGCTCCTCCTCCGTCGGAGGCTCGAGCTCGGCCTGCGCCGCTCCGGGCCGCTTCGCCCGCGCCGGGGCGATCGCGACCCGCCGGCCGGTCAGCGGATCAGTCCGAAGATCCGCCAGCGCGCTCGAGGAAGGGCTTGATGATGTCGATCGGCGCCGGGAAGACGATGGTCGTCGACTGCGACGAGCTCACCTCGATCAGCGTCTGCAGGTAGCGGAGCTGGAGGGCGATCGGGTGTGTCTCGAGCACGGTCGCCGCGTCGCTGAGCCGCTGGGACGCCTGAAACTCACCCTCCGCGCTGATCACCTTGGCGCGCCGCTCGCGCTCCGCCTCGGCCTGGCGTGCCATGGCGCGCTGCATGTCCGCCGGGATCTCGACGTCCTTCACCTCGACGATCGAGACCTTGATCCCCCACGGCGCGGTCGCCTCGTCGATGATCTCCTGGAGGATCGAGTTGATCTTGTCCCGCTCCGAGAGCAGCTCGTCGAGCAGGTGCTGGCCGAGGACGGAGCGCAGCGTCGTCTGCGCGATCTGCGACGTCGCTGCCATGAAGTTCTCGACGGCGACGACCGACGCCTGAGGGTCGACGATGCGGAAGTACGCGACCGCGTTCACGCGCGCCGGCACGTTGTCCTTGGTGATGACCTCCTGCGGCGGGATGTTGAGCGTGATCGTTCGCAGGTCGACCTTCACCATCCGGTCGACGATCGGGATGAGGATGAACAGGCCGGGGCCCTTCGGCGGGTCGAGCAGGCGGCCGAGGCGGAAGACGACGCCGCGCTCGTACTCGCGTGCGACCTTCACCGCCGACGTCAGGAAGAACAGCAGCAGCAGGACGACGACGACGAGGCCGATGATCGCGCCGAGCATTGGGCGACCTTACACCCGGTGAACCTTGAGCCGGAGCCCGTGAACCTCGTCCACGCGGACGCGCGCGCCGGGCTCGAGCGTGCCGCCGTCCGCGGTCGTCGCCTGCCACAACTCGCCGCGCACGAAGACGAGACCGTCCATGCGCGCGACGCCTTCCGCGCCGACCATCGCCGGCATCGCGGAAGGACGCCTGCGCGCCTGCACGGCCTTGCCGAGCGCGAACGCCATGAAGCCGCCGATGGACGCCGTGACGAGCACGACGAACCAGGTGTCGACCTCGTACGGCGCAGGAGCGTCGTGGAAGAGCGTCAGGAGCCCGACGGCGAGCGCGACGAGTGCGGACAACGTCAGCGCTCCGTGCGTGACGACGTGCGCGTCGACGACGAGCAGGACGAGCGCGAGGACGATCAGCGCGAAGCCGGCCCAGTCGATCGGCAGGATCGAGAAACCGAACAGCGCGGTCACGAGGGCGACCGCGCCGAGCGCCCCCGGGAGCACGACGCCCGGATGGAAGACCTCGAAGAGGATGCCGCCGATGCCGGCGAGAAAGAGCAGCGACAGGAGGTTCGGGTCGATCAGCGTGTCGAGCAGGCGCGTGAGAAATCCGATGTTCTTCGTCACGATCTCGTCGCCGGCGGTGTGCAGCGTGACGTTGCGCGGCTTGGGCGTGCGGCCGTCGATCTTCTGCAGCAGCGCCGGCAGGTTCGGCGCGATGACGTCGACGACGTTCATTTTCAAGGCCTCCTGCGCGGTGAGGTTCGAGGCCTTGCGAACGGCGAGGTCGGCCCACTTCGCATTGCGTCCGTGTGCGCTCGCGAGGTTGCGAAGCGAGGCCGCGGCGTCGTTGACGATCTTGCGCTTCAGGTCGCTGCCGATGTTCTGGCCGTTGCCCGTGATCGGAGTCGACGAGCCGATGTTCGACACCGGCGACATCGCGAGCACGTCCGCGGCCTGCGAGATCCACACGCCCGCGCTCGCTGCGCGCGCGCCGTTCGGTGCGACGTAGACGACGATCGGCTCCTTCGCGGCGAGCTCGTCCTGCACGATCTTGCGCATCGAGCTGTCGAGGCCGCCCGGCGTGTCGAGCAGGATCACGAGCGCGTCGTACTTCGCTCCCTCGTCGATCCGGTCGCTGAGCCACTTCTGCGTGACGGGGTTGACGTCGGCGTCGAACTTCACCGCGAGCACCTTCCCGTTGCCGGCTTGCGCCGCCGAAGTTGCGGCGAGCGCGACGATGAACGCGAGGATGAGAGGCTTCACGGTTGTAAGGATTCCACCGGCAAGCTTGCCTGAGCAGGTGTCGTCTGGCACCGTGCAGAAGGGGTGCGGGAGTGAGACGGCCGTTGCTTGCAGCGATTTTGTTCTTCGCGTCTGCGGGAGCAGCGCACGCGGCGTCGCCGGTGCGGATGGTCGTGCGCGATCTCGACGCGCCGCACGCGCGCACGCTCGCGTCCGCGTCGCAACGGTTCAACATGGTCGGAATCCACTGGCAGGGCCGCGGGACGCCGTCGTTCCGGGTGCGCGGGCCACAAGGCTGGAGCGCGTGGCAGCAGGCCGACGACGACTGGGGCCGCAGCGGCGTATGGCGCAAGAGCAACGCCGTCTGGACGGGGACGGCGAGCGCGATCCAGATCCGCAAGCGCGGCGACGTGAGTCACGTTCGCGAGTACCTGCTCTGGAGCCCGCCGGTTCGCGAGACGGGCCGAACGCTGCAGATCACGGGCTCGCCGACGATCGTTACGCGAAGCGGCTGGCATGCCGAAGAGGAGATCCGCCGCGGCAAGCCGCGCTACGCGCCGTCGCTGCAGTTCGCGCTCGTGCATCACACGGTGACGGCGAACGCGTACTCGTGCAACCAGTCAGCGTCGATCGTGCGCGGCATCGAGGTCTACCACGTGCAGGGAAACGGCTGGGACGACATCGGCTACAACTTTCTCGTCGACGCGTGCGGCCAGGTGTTCGAAGGCCGGTACGGCGGGATCATGAAGAACGTCGTCGGCGCGCATTCCGCGGGGTTCAACACCGGCTCGGTCGGAGTCGCCGTGATCGGCAACTTCAGCAAGACGACGCCCTCGAAGGCCGCGCAGGACGCACTCGTGAAGCTGCTCGCCTGGCGCCTCGACGTTGCACACGTCGACCCGTCGGCCACCGTCGTCTACAAGTCGGGCGGGAACTCGAAGTACCGCGCGGGCACGCGCGTGAAGCTGAGCGACATCTCGGCGCATCGCGACACGTATCTCACCGAGTGTCCGGGTAACGCGCTGTACGGCCTGCTTCCTTCGATCAGGACGCGCGTCGCGCAGACGGGGCTGCCGAAGCTCTACTCGCCCGTCGTCTCGGGCGCCGTCGGCGGGTTCGTCCGCTTCACCGCGCGGCTCACGTCGTCTCTGCCGTGGACGATCACCGTCTCGGATCCATCGGGCGCGACCGTCGCCACCGGCTCGGGCGTGGGGCCCGACGTGTTCTGGACGTGGGACGCGACGTTCGCGCCTCCGGCCGGCTACACGTGGGTGATGTCGGCCGGCGCAACCGTGCGCGCGGCCGTCGGCGTGCTCGGTGGCTCGCTGCCGGCTCTGACCGTGACCGACGCGCGCGTGAACCCGCCGACCCTCGATGGGCTCGCGGTGCCGAAGGCGACGGTGTCGTACACGCTCAGCGCCGGGGCGACCGTGACCGCCGCGCTCGTCGACTCGACCGGCGCGACCGCGACTTTACTGACGAAGACGCACACCGCCGGCGCACAGTCGTTCTCCTTCTCCGCCGCGGGTCTCGCAGAGGGCAACTACACGATCCGTCTCACCGCGACCGACCTGCTGGGACGGACGGCCCAGGCGACGGTTCCCGTGACGATCAGCCACAGCGTGCTCGCCTTCACGGCCGACTCGAGGCTCGTCTCGCCGAACTCCGACGGTCGCCGCGACCAGGCCGTCTTCAAGTTCGTGCTCGCGCAGCCGAGCGACGTCACGCTCACGCTCACGTCGATGCTGTCCACGTTCCCGCTGCTGGGAGCACAGCTCTCGGTCGGAGCGCAGAGCTTCGCGTTCACCGGGCTCGCCGCGACGGGCGTGCAGGTGCCGGACGGCCTCTACACGGCGACGCTCACCGTCGCGGGGCTGACGCAGACCCTGCCGCTCGCCATCGACCGCGTGCCTCCGTCGATCGGGATTGCGACGCTCAAGCCGCTGACGGTGCGCGTGAGCGAGCCCGTGACGGTGATCGCCACGATCAACGGGCGCATCGTGAAGGCGAGCGTGAAGCCCGGCCTGACGAAGATCTCACCGAAGACGGTCGTCAGCACGCTGCGTCTCGTCGCCCGTGACGCGGCGGGCAACGAGTCCGCGCCGCTCACGTATCCGCTGCGCTGACCCAGCGGTCGTACCGTGCCTCGAGGCGCTCGAGGATCGTCGCGAGCAGCTCTGCTCGAACGACCGTCGCGCCTTCGAGGGCAAGCGACGTCGCGGTGCCGACGGGTAGCTCGTCGCGTGACTGCGTCACGTTGACGCCGATGCCCAGCACGACGCGCCCGTCGGCGGACTCCGCGAGGATGCCCGCGACCTTGCGGCCGCCGATCAGGACGTCGTTCGGATGCTTCACCGTCGTCTCGACGCCGGCCTGTTCGGCGAGCGCCTCCGCCACCGCCGCACCGGCGACGAGCGAGAGCTCAGGCAGTCGCTCCGACGGCACGTCCGGCTCGAGCACGATCGAGAAGAGGAGGCTCGAGCCGGCGGGCGCGTGCCACTTGCGGCCGAGTCGCCCGCGGCCCTCCGTCTGCTCGTCCGTCGCGGCGACGGCGCCTTCGCCCGCACCGTCGAGGAGGCGCTGAGTAGACGCGCATCGATCGACGAACGTGTATGGACGACCGAAGCGGCCGCGCAGCGGTACGACATCCACCGCGCACTACACTAGGCGCCCTTGACCGCGCCGCCTCCCTTCGGTCGGGAGACAATCGAAGAGATCCTCCCGCACCGGTACCCCTTTCTGCTCTTGGACGAGGTCGTCGAGCTCGACCCGGGCTCGCGCGTCGTCGCGCGCAAGCGCGTGACCGAAGAGGACTGCGCGGGCCACTTCCCCGGCAACCCGATCATGCCCGGCGTGAAGATGGTCGAGGCGCTCGCCCAGGCGGGCGCGGTCGCGGTGCTCTCGGAGGAGGCGAACCGCGGTCGGCTCGCGCTCTTCGCCGGCATCGACGACGTGCGTTTCAAGCGCATCGTCCGTCCCGGCGACGAGCTGACGCTCGAGTGCACCCTGGAGACCGTTCGCGGTCCGATCGGCCGCGGCAAGGCGCGCGCTTCGGTCGACGGTGAGCTCGCCGTGCGCGGGACGCTCACGTTCGCCGTCCAGGAGGCGGCAGCTCAGGGAGCGCAGTCGTGATCGGCGTCGCGAGCGGACGCAAGGTCGGCATCACCGGGCTCGGCGTGCATGTCCCCGACCGCGTGCTCACGAACGACGAGCTGTCGACGCTCGTCGACACGTCGGACGAGTGGATCATGGAGCGCACCGGCATCCGCGAGCGGCGGATCGCGGCGGACGACGAGGCATTGACCGACATCGCTCTTCCCGCGGCGCGCGAGGCGCTGCGAAAGGCGGGGCTCGAGGGCAAGGACATCGACTACCTCGTGTGCGCGACGGTGACGCCGGACATGATGTTCCCGACGGCGTCGGCGCTCCTCGCCGACACGCTCGGCAGTACCGAAGCCGCCGCGTACGATCTGCTCGCCGGCTGCACCGGGTTCGTCTACGCGATCGCGCAGGCGGCCGCGATGGTCGGCTCCGGCCTGTCGCATCACGCGCTCGTGGTCGGCGGCGACGTGCTCTCGAAGATCCTCGACTGGACCGACCGCTCGACGCTCGTGCTGTTCGGCGACGGCGCCGGCGCGGTCGTGCTCGAACCGGTGGAGGAGGGCGGCTTCCTCGGCTTCGAGCTCGGCGCCGACGGCGGAGGCGGCGAGCACCTGTGGTTGCCCGGCAGCGGCTCGCGCAAGTTTCCGGAGAACGGTCCGCCTCTCGTGAAGATGAACGGCCGCGAGGTCTTCAAGTTCGCGACGCGTGTCATGATCCACTCCGCCGAAAGGATCCTCGAGGAGTGCGGTCGAACGATGGAGGACGTGGACGTCTACGTTCCGCACCAGGCGAACGTCCGCATCATTGATTACGCAGCGAAGAAGCTCGGTATACCGAAGGAGAAGATCGTCGTGAACGTCGACCGCTACGGGAACACGTCGTCAGGCTCGATTCCGCTCGCGCTTGCGGACGCCGAGCGCGACGGCATGCTGAAGCCCGGCGCGCTCGTGTTGATGACAGGCATGGGGGCCGGCCTCACGTGGGGCTCGGCCCTGATCGAATGGACAGATGGGATGAGATCGCAATGAAGGTTGCATTCATGTTTCCGGGCCAGGGGTCGCTCGAGGAAGGGATGGGGCGGGAGATCGTCGAGGCCGTGCCCGAGGCGCGGCAGGTCTTCCGGGACGGCAGCGAGGCGGCGGGCATCGATCTCGAGAAGCTGTGCTTCGACACGCCGATGTCGGAACTCGTCGAGACCGAGAACCAACAGCCGGCGCTCGTGGCGACGTGCCTCGCGATCAACGAGGCGATCCGGGTTCGCGGCATCAAGCCGGACTTCGTCGTCGGGCACTCCGTCGGCGAGTTCGCGGCTCTCGCCGCGGCGCAGTCGCTCACGGCCGCGGAGGCGATCGCGCTCGTGCGCGAGCGCGGGCTCGCGATGGCCGCTGCCGCAAGGGAGCGGCCGGGCACGATGGCGGCGATCCTCGGCCTCGCCGACGAGGCGGTCGAGTCGATCTGCAACAAGATCCACAACGTGTGGCCGGCGAACTACAACTGCCCCGGGCAGATCGTCGTGTCGGGCTCGGCCGGCGCCGTCGAGGAGTGCTGCGAAGAGGCGGAGCAGGCCGGCGCGCGCCGCGCGATCAGGCTTCGCGTCTCCGGCGCCTTCCACAGCCCGCTCGTCGAGCGTGCGGCGGAGCGGCTGCGGCCGACGGTCGAGAAGGTGCACTTCAAGGAGCCGCTGGCGCCGTTCGTGTCGACGGTGACGGCGAAGCTGGAGAACGCGCAGCGCTTCCGCACGCTGCTCGTCGAGCAGCTCACCGCGCCGGTGAAGTTCACGCAGGCAGCGAGCGAGCTGATTCGGAACGGCGTGACCGTGTTCGTCGAGGTCGGGCCCGGCAACGTGCTCAGCGGTTTACTGAAGAGGATCGACAGGGGCGTGCGGGTGATCTCGGTGAACGACCTGAGCTCGCTCAAGGCGCTCGAGCAGGCGTTCGACTAGCGCTTGGCCGAGTTCGCGTCCCTGGAGGGGAAAACAGCGCTCGTCACCGGTGCCTCGCGTGGCATCGGTCGGGCGATCGCCGTGGAGCTTGCGCGCGCCGGAGCTTCCGTCGTCGTGGGCTATCGCAGCGGCCGCGACGAGGGCGAAGCGCTTGCCACGGAGATCGGCGGCCGCGCGGTGCAGGCGGACGTTTCGCAGCCCGACGATGCCGCACGACTCGTGCAGGAGGCGGGCGACCTCGACATCCTCGTCAACAACGCAGGCCTGACGCGCGACGGCGTCCTCGCGCGGATGAGCGACGACGACTGGCGCGCCGTGATCGAGACGAACCTCAGCTCGGTCTTCTACACGTGCCGCGCTGTTTCGCGCGGAATGATGAAGCGGCGCGCCGGCTCGATCGTCAACGTCTCTTCGATCGTCGGCGTGCGCGGCAACTGGGGACAGTCGAACTACGCCGCGTCGAAGGCCGGGATCATCGGCTTCACGAAGTCGCTCGCGCAGGAGCTCGGCAGCCGCAACGTGCGCGCGAACGTCGTCGCGCCCGGCTACGTCAAGACGCAGCTCACCGAGGTGATTCCGGAAGACGCGAAGACGAAGATGCTCGACCTCACGCCGCTCGGCAGGTTCGGCGAGCCGGAGGACGTTGCCGGGGCGGTACGCTTCCTCTGCTCCGAGGAGGCGTCGTTCATCACTGGCGCAGTCCTTCTCCTCGACGGCGGCTTGGGGATGTGACTTGGAGAGCAACGGGCGCAGGCGTGTAGTCATCACCGGTCTCGGGTGCGTCTCGCCGCTCGGAAACTCCGTCGAGGACTCCTGGCAGAGCCTGCTCGCGGGTGAGTCGGGCGCCGCGGAGATCACGCAGTTCGACCATTCCAACAGCGCGTACACCGTGCACTTCGCGTGCGAGCTGAAGGAGTTCGATCCGACGCAGTGGATCGACCGCAAGGCCGCCCGGCGAATGGACCGGTTCGCGCAGATGATCCTCGCGGCGGCGCGCCAGGCCGAGAGCGACTCGGGCATCGACATCTCGAAGGAGCCGGAACGCGTCGGCGCCTCGGTGGCGACAGGCATCGGCGGGCTGCGCTCGTACCAGGACTGCTACGACATCCTGCTCGCACGGGGGCCGGACCGCGTGAGCCCGTTCTCGATCCCGAGCATCATCCCGAACATGGGCGCGGGCTGGGTGTCGATCGAGCTCGGCACGAAGGGGCCGCTCATGTCCGAGTGCACCGCCTGTGCGGCGTCGAACATGGCGATCGGCGACGCTGCAGACTCGATTCGTATGGGTCGCGCGGACGTCATGCTCGCGGGCGGAACCGAGGCGCCGATCACCGAGGTCGGCATCGCCGGCTTCGACGCGATGCGCGCGCTTTCGCGTCGCAACGACGATCCGGCTCGGGCCTCGCGTCCGTTCGACCGTGCGCGCGATGGGCTCGTGATGGGCGAGGCCGCCGCGATCCTCGTGCTCGAGGAGCTCGAGCACGCGCGTGCGCGCGGCGCGACGATCTACGCCGAGCTCGCCGGCTACGGCGTGTCGTCGGACGCCGCTCACATGACGGAGCCGGATCCCACGGGTGAGAACCCCGCGCGCGCGATGCGCATGGCGCTCGAGGACGCAGGCGCCCGGCCGACGGACATCGGCTACATCAACGCGCACGCGACGTCGACGCCGCTCGGCGACGCGTCGGAGACCCGCGTGATCAAGCAGGCGCTCGGCGAAGAGCACGCGAAGCGAACGCCGGTCTCGTCGACGAAGGGAGCGACGGGCCACTGCTTCGGCGCGGCCGGCGCGATCGAAGCCGTGTTCACGACGCTCGCGGTCCGCGATCGGAAGGTTCCGCCGACGATCAACTACGAGGCCGAAGATCCCGAGTGCGATCTCGACTACATCCCGAACGAGTCGCGCGACGCTCCCGATTTGAGCGTCGCCCTGTCGAACTCCTTCGGCTTCGGCGGACACAACGCCAGCCTCGTCATTCGTCGATACGAATAGAGTCCAAAGCTGGCGGCGGAATGTTCGATAAGGCGCGGCTTTGCCGCGCCGACGCGAAGCATTGAGTTGCGCTGACCGAATGACGACCGCCGATGGACACGCGCGCGAAGCGCGCCTGTCCGGTCTTGTCGCCCGAAGCGCGAAGCGTTTCGCGTGAAGCAGAGGCGATGTTGGCCGATAGGCCAACTAGGTTCTGCGTGTGCGCCGCGTCGACATCGGCGGCCGGACCGTAGAGATTCCCGTGCGCGTGTCGCGGCGTGCGCGCAAGCTCTCGATTCACGTCGACGCGATGCGCAACGTCGAGATCGTCGTTCCGCGGCGGACGACGCAGGACGAGATCGACTCGCTCCTGTTCGAGCATCGCGTATGGCTCGAGCGCCAGCTCGCGAAACCGCCGAAGCAGTTCCATCTCGGACTCCAGCGCGACGACGTCGTGTGGATCGGAGGGCTCGCGCTGCCGCTGCCTTCGCTGCCGGGGCTCGACGAGTGGTACCGCGAGCAGGCGCGCGTCGAGGTCGCGCGCGTCGTTCCGCGTGAAGCTCTGCGCCTCGGCGTGACGTACACGCGCATCACTGTTCGCGACCAGCTCACGCGCTGGGGCTCGTGCTCGAAAGCGGGCGCGCTGTCGTTCAACTGGCGCCTGATCCTCGCTCCTCCCGCGATCCTCACCTACGTGGTCGTGCACGAGCTCTGTCATCGCGTGCACCACGACCACTCCGCCGGCTTCTGGGCCGCGGTCGCGGAGGCGCGCCCGACGTACGAGGAGGAGCGCGCGTGGCTCGCGGAACACGGCCCTGAGCTTCTCGCGTACCGGGTGCCGGAGCGCCGCGTCGCGTAGCGACTACGCTGCGCCCGCGTGGAGCGCTGGGCGACATTCGACTGTTACGGGACGCTCGTGGATTGGAACGCCGGCATTCGCTCTGTCGTCGGCGACGAGCTGCTGTCGCGCTACCACGAGGTCGAGCCACAGGTGCAAGCGGAGGATCCGTCGCGTTCGTACCGCGACGTCATGCGCGAGGTGTCCACGCGGCTCGGCCTCGACGTTCCCGACGAGCTCGCGCGCTCGCTGCCCGGCTGGCCGGTTTTCCCCGAGACGCGCGAGTCACTCGAGGAAGCGCGGCGCCGCGGCTGGAAGCTCGCCATCCTCTCGAACACCGACCGCGACTTCATCGAGGCCTCCATGGAGAGCATCGGCGTACCGTTCGAGCTCGCGATCGTCGCGTCGGAGATCGGTTCGTACAAGCCGGCGCTCGGCCACTGGCGCGCATTCGGGGAGCGCAACGGCCGCCTGCCGGACGTGCACGTCGGCGCGTCGCACTTCCACGACGTCGTTCCCGCGTCGACGCTCGGGATCCCGACCGTGTGGATCAACCGGCTCGGGGAGTCGTGTGAGCCGCCGCCGACGCGCGAGAAGCCCAACCTCGTCGCGCTGGCCGACACACTCGATGAGCTCGTCGCCTGAGCAGTTGCGAGCCCCGACGGCCGGGGACGCGGAAGCGATCGCCGCGCTCTTCGCCGGACGCCGATCGGTCGACGCTGACGAGGTGCGGTCGTGGTTCGCGAATCCGACGTTCGACGTTGCGAAAGACTTTCGCGTCCTCGAGCGAAACGGAAGCATCGTCGGCTACGTCGACGTTCACCGGGAGGTCGACCGTATGTCCGTCGACTGGACGGCGCGCGACGCCCGGGTGAGCGATGCGCTCCTCGACTGGGCCGAAGAGCGTGCACGTGCTGCAGGCGCCGACCAACTCGTCGCTCACGAGTGGCCGAACAGCGAGGACCTCGGGGTCGTTCTCCGGGAGCGCGGTTTCGCGCCGTTCCGTGCGTCGCTCGAGATGCAGGTGCCGCTCGACGACGCGACACCCGAGCCGGTGTGGCCCGCCGGCATCGAGGTGCGAACGGTGCGCGCCGGCGAGGAGCGCGAAGTCCATGCGATGCTCGAGGAGGCGTTCGCGGACACGTACGACTTTCGCCCGACACCGTTCGAGGAGTGGGCAGCGTGGTGGGGCGGCGGGCGCAAGCGCCTCGACCTGTGGTTCGCCGCGGACGCCGGCGGTGAGCTCGCCGGCCTCGCGCTCTGCGACTACGAGCGCGCAGGCGCGCCCGGGCTCGGCTGGGTCGAGTCTCTCGCGGTCCGGCGCGGCCGGCGCCGGCACGGCCTTGGGAAAGCGCTGCTCCTGCACAGTTTTCGGGAGCTCGCTCGGCTCGGCCGGACCGCTGCCGGCCTCAGCGTCCAGGCCGACAATCCCACCGGCGCCGTCCGTCTCTACGAGTCCGTCGGCATGCGGCCGGTGAGCCGCCGAACGGTCTACGAGAAGCGGCTCGACCGTACCTCCGCGTTCTAGACTCGCCTGATGCCCGACCAGATCGACGTCTCGATCGAGCAGCGCGACGCGCCCGCCCAGAAGACGAACGGCGCGAAGCACCCGAACACCTGCCCGAAGTGCGACTCGCACTACCGCGACGACGAGCTCGAGGCGACGCTGTACGTCTGCGGCCACTGCGGCCACCATTTCCCGGTCGCCGCGCGCGAGCGGATCGCGCAGCTCACCGACCCGGGCTCGTTCGCCGAAGAGGCGGCGGAGCTCCGCTCCGAGGATCCGCTCGAGTTCTTCGACCTGCGGCCGTACACGGAGCGACTCGCAGAGGCCGAGCTCAAGACCGGCCTCGGCGACGCGATGGTGATCGGCCAGGCGTCGATCGACGGGCACGCGTGCGAGCTCGCGGTGATGGACTTCGCGTTCATGGGCGGCTCGATGGGCAGCGTCGTCGGCGAGAAGTTCTCCCGCGCGTGCGACGGCGCGATCACGCGCGGCATCCCGCTCGTCTCCGTCGCCGCGTCCGGCGGCGCGCGCATGCAGGAGGGCATCCTCGCGCTGATGCAGGTGCCGAAGACCGTCGCCGCGGTCGAGGACCTGCACGACTCGCGCACGCCGTTCATCTCGGTGCTCGCGCACCCGACGACGGGCGGTTTGCTCGCGAGCTTCGCGAGCCTCGGCGACGTGCTCATCGCGGAGCCCGGCGCGCTCATGTCGTTCGCCGGCCCACGCGTCGTGCAGCAGACGACCCGAGAGAAGCTGCCCGACGACTTCGGGCTCGCCGAGTCCAACTACCGCTTCGGCCATCTCGACGCGGTCGTTCCGCGCCCGGAGCTGAAGCCGACGATCGCCAAGCTGCTGAGGTTGTTCGCGCATGCCGGGTGAGGCGGAGCTCAGGCTGCGCGCCCGCTTGAGCCGGCTCAAGAGCACCGGCCTGCTCCGCGGCGCGCGCGTGTCGGGCGAGGTCGACAAGCTCGAGCGGCAGCTCGACCGGATCGCGCGGGAGGAGACCGACGAGGAGATCTGGCGCTCCGTCGAGCTCGCGCGCCACGACGAGCGCCCGTTCACGCTCGACTACGTCGCGCGGCTCGTCGACGACTTCTTCGAGCTGCACGGCGACCGGTTCCGCGCCGACGACTCCGCGATCGTCGCCGGCCTCGGCAGGCTCGACGGGCGCACGATCGCGATCGTCGGCCAGCAGAAGGGTCGCGACATCAAGGAACGCTCGCGCCGCAACTTCGGGATGGCGTACCCGGAGGGCTACCGCAAGGCGATGCGCACGATGCAGCTCGCCGACACGTTCGGCTTCCCGCTCGTGACGTTCGTCGACACTCCGGGCGCCTATCCGGGAGTCGCGGCCGAGCAGCACGGCCAGGGCGGCGCGATCGCGCGCTCACAGGCGGTCATGCTGCGGCTCCAGATCCCGACCGTCGCCTGCATCATCGGCGAGGGCGGGTCGGGGGGCGCGGTGGCGATCGCGGTCGCGGATCGCGTGCTCATGCAGGAGAACGCCATCTACTCCGTGATCTCGCCCGAGGGCTGCGCCGCGATCCTGTGGCGCGACCCCGACCAGAAGCGAAAGGCCGCCGCTGCATTCAAGCCGGACGCCGCGCACTGCCACGACCTCGGCGTCATCGACGGCATCGTCCCGGAGCCGCCCGGAGGCGCCCAGACCGATCCGGACGCGGCGGCGAGGCTGCTGGGCGAGGCGATCAGGGAGGCGCTCGACGAGCTCGAGTCGATTCCGGGCGACGAGCTCAAGCGCAGGCGGCGCGCGCGATTCCGTTCTCTCGGCGTTTTCGCTTGAGGAAACGGTTCCCGCGGAGATTTTCCCCAGTATCCACAGCCTTTTCCCCGGCCCTAAACACGACTCGAGGCCGGTAAATGCCGGCCTCGAGCGTCGGACCCCCCGCTTGCGGAAAAGCCTCTTCAATGAAGCCTGGCCGCTTACAAATAAGATTCTCGTCCCGCTGCTCGATTCCTAAACACGCCCTCGGGCAGGCTCTCCACACGTGAGCCTGCGCCAGTACCGGGGGAAGCGCGACCCGGCTCGGACGCCCGAGCCGTTCGACGAGGGCGCGGGCGGCGGGGCCGACGGCCCGATCTTCGTCGTCCAGCGGCACGACGCCCGGCGCCTCCACTACGACTTTCGCCTCGAGCGCGACGGCGCCCTCGCGTCGTGGGCCGTCCCGAAGGGCGTCCCGCTCGAGCCCGGCGAGCAGCACCTCGCCGTCCACGTCGAGGACCATCCGATCGAGTACGCGAAGTTCGAGGGCGAGATCCCGCAGGGGAACTACGGCGCCGGCACGGTCGAGATCTGGGACAAGGGGACGTACGAGCTCGTCGAGGAGAAGCGAAACGGCGGTCTCACCGTTCGGCTGCACGGCGAGCGGCTGAACGGCGTCTGGGCACTCATCCCGGCGCACCTTGACGGCAAGGACGAGAACTGGCTCATCGTCCGCAAGCGAGAGCAGCCGACCGACGCGGCGGCGCCCGGTCGCAGGTACCGGCCGATGCTCGCGACGCTCGAGCGCAATGTCCCACAAGGCGAGCAGTGGACGTTCGAGGTGAAGTGGGACGGCTACCGCGCGCTCGCCTACATCCGCGGCTCGGAGGTGCAGCTCCTCTCACGCAGGGACAACGACCTCACCGAGCGCTTCGCGAGCGTCGCGAAGGAAGTCGCGAAAGCGATCAAGACGCCGCATGCCGTCGTCGACGGCGAGGTGTGCGCGCTCGACGATCGCGGCCGGGCGAGCTTCTCGGCGATGCAGCAGGGCGGGACCGCTCTCGTCTACTACGTCTTCGATGTGCTCGAGGTCGAGGGCGTGCCGCTCGTCGACCTGACGTTGCGCGAGCGCCGCGAACGGCTCGAGCAACTGCTCGACCGGCGCAACCGGTGCGTGCGTCTCTCGGAGACGTTCGACGACGGCGACGCGCTCTACGAGGCGGCCGACCAGCAGGAGCTCGAGGGGATCGTGGCCAAGCGCCTCGACTCGCGGTACGCCGAGGGCCGGCGCAACCGCGATTGGGTCAAGGTCAAGACGCACGGCCGGCAGGAGTTCATCATCGCCGGCTACACGCACGGCGGCGGCCGGCGCGCGTCGACCTTCGGCTCGCTCATCCTCGCCGTGCGCGAGGGCGACGAGCTGCGCTACGTCGGTAACGTCGGCACCGGCTTCGACGACGCCGAGATCCGCCGGCTGCTCGGGAAGCTGAAGCCGCTGCGCCGAGAGACAAGTCCTTTTCGGCCAATTCCCAAGCTGCCTCGCGTGCGAAAGGATCAGATCGTGTGGGTCGAGCCGCAGCTCGTCGCCGAGGTGGAGTTCGCGCAGTGGACGCACGACGGCCACCTCCGCGCGTCGGTGTACCAGGGGCTGCGCGACGACAAGGACGCCGTGGACGTGCACCGCGAGGAGCCCGAAGCGCCCGAGGAGCCCGAGCCGCTCGAGACGCACGTCCGGCGCGGCAAGCGCGAGCTCGTGCTCTCGAACCTCGACAAGCCGTTCTGGCCGGACGAGGGAATCGCGAAGGGCGACCTGCTGCGGTACTACCGCGACATCGCGCCGGTGCTCGTGCCGCACCTCGCCGGCAGGCCGTTCACGATGAAGCGGTACCCCGACGGCTGGCAGGGCAAGTTCTTCTTCCAGAAAGACGCACCCGTGCACATGCCGGACTGGATCCCGCGCTTTCGCGCGCTCGTGTCGACGCGCGAGAAGCCACGGCAGAGGAAGTGGGTCAACTTCCCGCTCGTGAACGACGAGCTCGCGCTGCTCTGGATGGTGAACATGGGCTGCATCGACATGAACACGTGGTACTCGCGCGTCGACAAGCCCGAGCGCCCCGACTTCGTGCTCTTCGACCTCGACCCCGCGGCCGACGCAGGCTTCGCCGAGACGGTGCAGGTGGCGCTGCTCGTGAAGCAGGCGCTCGACGCGCTCGGGCCTCGTCTCGTTCCCGAAGACGAGCGGCGCCGACGGCATGCACGTCCTCGTCCCGATCGAGCGGCGCCACACGTACGACGACACGCGCCGCTTCGCGGAGATCATCGCCGGCGCGCTCGCGCGTACGAACCGCGGCCTCGTGACGACCGAGTGGACGAAGTCGCGGCGGCGCGGCGTGCTCATCGACGCGAACCAGAACGGCGAGGGAAAGACGATCGCGTCGGTGTACAGCGTGCGGCCGAAGGAGGGCGCGCCGGTGTCGACGCCGCTGCGCTGGGACGAGGTGAACGAGAACTTGAACCCGGCGATCTACTCGATGGACGTCGTGCTCGACCGGGTCCGGCGCTTCGGCGACCTCTACGAGGGCGTGCTGACGACGAGGCAGTCGCTCGCGAAGGCGTTGAAGGCGATCTCGTGATCCGCGGTGCCGCCGTCGTCGCGCTGCTGCTCTTGCTCGCCGGTTGCGGCTCGACGACGACGCGGACGGTGACGCGCGTGCAGCGCTGCAACGGGATCACCGCCGACCTGACGTTCCACTATGCGATCTGCGGCGACCGCTTCATGCGCGACGGGAACGTGCTCGCGATCGGCAAGCCGCCGGGCGCGAAGGTCGGGCACTGGGCGAAGGCGTACCTCTCGCCGGACGGCAAGACGCTGCTCGCGCAGTGGTCCGCGGAGTGCGAGGTGCCGTCGGCGTTCCTCGTTCCCGTCCGCGGCGGCATACCGCGGGTTGTCACGGGTGAGGCGAACTGGGCGAAGGCTCCGTCGTCGGTCGCCGACGGGTGGACGGAGGAAGGCCGCGCGATCGTCGAGGTCTGGCGCGGCGATTGCGGGCTGCCGTCGCACCGCGACTTGTTTCTCGTCTCGGCCGACGGCACTCGCAAGGCGATCGGTTAGATTCGCGCAAACCGCGTGGAAGGAGAGACCGATGGCGCCGACCGTCGAAACCGTCGAGATCAACCGCACGCCCGAGGACGTCTTCGCGTATCTCGACGACCTGAGCAGGCACCAGGAATGGGACGACCAGATCGTCGAGACGCGGATCGAGACGGAGGGCCCGACGCGGGTCGGCACGCGCGCGACGGACAAACGCAAGCTTCCTTTCGGCAAGCAGGACATCCCGTACGAGATCACCGAGCACGATCCACCGCGGCGGTCCGCGTTTCGCGGGTTGGAGGGACCGGTGCGGCCGGTCGGTTCGGTCACCGTCGAGCCGCTCGACGGCGGCTCGCGTGCGCGCGTCACGCTCGTGCTCGAGCTCCAAGGGACCAACCTGCTCGGGAAGATGCTCGCGCCGCTTGCGAACCGCGAAGCCCGGAAGCACGTGCCGAACCAGCAGGCCCGCCTGAAGGAGCGGCTCGAGAGCGGCGCGACGTAGTGGCGGTGCAGGTGAGCGTGATCGGCAGTGGCACCGATCACGAGGCGCGCGCGGAGGAGGTCGGGCGGCTGCTCGCCGAGCGGGGCTGCACGGTCGTCTGCGGCGGCCTCGGCGAGGTGATGGCCGCGGCGGCGCGCGGCGCGAAGTCGGCCGGCGGGACGACGATCGGCGTTCTCCCGGGCACGTCGCGGGCGGACGCGAACGAATGGATCGACCACGTCGTAGTCACCGGGCTCGGGCATCTGCGAAACGGCGTCGTCGCGGCGACCGGCGACGCCGTGATCGCGGTCGGCGGCTCGTACGGGACGCTCACGGAGGTCGGCTTCGCACGTATCTACGGGCGGCCGGTCGTGATCCTCGAGTCGGGGCTCGAGGTCGAGGGCGTGCCGCGCGTTGCGACGCCGGCAGAGGCGGTCGACCTCGTGCTCGCGTCAATCGCGGACTAGCGGCCGCGTCAGGCACGTCGGGCCGCCGTCGCCCTTCGAAAGCTCCGTGCCCTCGTAGGTGAGGACCGTCACGCCGGCGCTCTCGAGCCGACCTCGCGTCTGGACGTTTCGCTCCAGCGCGAGCGCGACCCTCGGCCCGAGCGCAAGGACGTTCGCGCCCATCGAGTCGAACTCGGTCTCCGGCACCTCGACGATCTCGATGCCGCGCGCCTCGAGCAGCTCGACGAGGCGTACCGGGAGCAACGGCAGGTACGCGACCACGAGGTCCCCGGCGAGCGGCGAGATCAACGACATCAGGTGGAGGACTTCGCCGCGGCCGTGCAGGTGCGGCAGATCGAAGACGTGCACTTGCGCGTCGGGGAGCGCTTCCCGGATCGCCGCGATGCCGGCGTCGTTTGTGCGGTAGCCACGCCCGACGAGCAGCGTGTCCTCGTCGAGCCAGAACATGTCGCCCCCGTCTGCCGTCGCGGGTTCTTCCATCCGCGCGGCGATCGGCACGCCTGCCTGCGTCAGTGCCGGCTCGAGCGTGCGGGCCTCGTCGACGCGCTGCTCCTTGCCGAGGCGAAGGAGGACGGCACCGGCGTCGGCGATCAGGACCGGGTCGTAGACGTAGATCGCGTCGGCGTCTCCGGGAACCGCGGTGTCGGCCAGGACGACTTCTGCGCCGGCGTCGGCGAGCAGCTCGCAGAGCGCCGCGTGCTCCTCTGCGATCGCGACGGCGTCCGGCTCACCGCGCCAGCCGAGCGTGCGACAGGAGGAAAGCTCATCCGCGCGCGGGGGCCGGAGGAGCACGCGGCGCAGCGTTCCGGTCGCGTTCACGCGGCCTCCGTCATCCGTTGCAGGAGCATGAGCGCGCCGTGCTTGTCGAGGGGCTCGTTCAGGTTGCCGCATTTCGGGCTCTGCACGCACGACGGACAGCCGTGCTCGCACGGGCAGCGCTCGAGCAGGCGCATCGTGTCCTCGACCCAGCCCTCGAACACGTCGAAGCCGCGCTCGGCGATGCCGACTCCCCCCGCGTGCCCGTCGTAGACGAACACCGTCGGGCGCCCGGTCTGCCGGTGGAGGTTGGTCGAGAGCCCGCCGATATCCCAACGGTCGCACATCGCCCACAGCGGCAGCAGCGCGATCATCGAGTGCTCGGCGGCGTGCAGCGAGCCGAGCAGCTTCGGCAGCGCGTCGAAGCCGTCGAGCTGGAGGTCGGTCGGCACGTACCAGACGGCCTCCGTCTCGAACGTCGTCTCGGGCAGGTCGAGCTGCACGAGGTCGATCACCTCCTGCGTCGAGATTCGCCGCCGCTGGTACGCGATCACGCGCTCCGTCACCGCGACCGAGCCGAAGGAGAGCGCGAGGCCGCAGCGCCGCTGGCAGCGCCGCTCCTCGAGGATCGCGGTGTCGGTCTCCTCCTTCGCCATCGTGTACCAGTCGCCGCGGAACGGGACTACCAGCGCCGTGCGGCCGTCGAGGTCGAGCCGGCGCACGAGGTACGGCTCGCCCAGATGGAGATACACGGCGCCGTCGTGAATCGTCGAGTACGAACGCTCGAGCTCGACCAGCCCCAGCAGCGCTCCCGTCTCCTCTTCGACGACGGTAACGGCGTCTGGCGTGGAGGAGCGCAGCGAGATGCGCGCGGCGGGGTAGTCCTTGCCGGCCCAGACGAAGCCGGCCGGCGTGTGCTTGAGCTCGGGTAGCAGCGCCGCGCGCTCGAGCGCCTCGTCGCCGAGCGTGGCGCGGTCGGCATCGTCGAGCGGGCCTTCGAACGCAGCCGAGAGCACGTGCCCGTCGAGCACGCGCGGGTTCGCGTGATCGAGGATCGCCGCCTCGACGCGCCGTCCGAGCAACGTGTCGGGCTCGCGCATGAAGTACTGGTCGAGCGCGTCCTCGCTCGCGATCAGCACCGCGAGCCCGTGGCCGCGGCGACCGGCGCGACCCCACTGCTGACGGAGCGACGCGACCGTTCCGGGAAAGCCGACGGAGATGGCGCAGTCGAGGAGGCCGATGTCGATGCCGAGCTCGAGCGCGTCCGTGGCCGCGACGCCGAGCAGCTCTCCCTCGACGAGGCGCCGCTCGATGTCGCGCCGCTGCTCCGGCGTGTAGCCGGCGCGGTAGGGCGCGAGCCGCTTCGCCGTCGCGGGCTCGACTCGCTCGGCCGAGAAGCGGTGGATGAGCTCGGCGCTGCGCCGGCTCTTCGCGAAGCAGATCGTCCGCAGGCCGCGCGAGACGAGCGCCGCGTAGAGTCGGGACGCCTCGCCGATCGCGGACGCGCGCTGGCCGAGCTCCTCGTCGAGGAGCGGCGGGTTCCACAGCGCGATCGTCCGCTCCGCGCGCGGCGCAGCGTCGCCTCCGACGACGGTGACGTCGACGCCGAGCAGCGACTGAGCGAGCTCGCCGGGGTTCGCGATCGTCGCGGACGCGAGCAGGAACTGCGGCTCGGCGCCGTAGACGCGCGCGAGTCGCCGGAGCCGGCGCAAGACGTTCCCGACGTGCGAGCCGAAGACGCCGCGGTAGACGTGCGCCTCGTCCACGACGACGTAGCGCAGGTTCGAGAGCACGTCGCCCCAGCGGTCGTGATGCGGCAGGACGCCGACGTGGAGCATGTCCGGGTTCGTGAGGATGAGGTTCGCCCAGCGCCGGATCTGCCAGCGCCGCTCGCCGGGCGTGTCGCCGTCGTAGATCGCGGCGCGCGTTCGCGCGAGCTTGAACGAGGCGAGCGTGCGCGCCTGATCCTGGGCGAGCGCCTTCGTCGGGTAGAGGTAGAGCGTCCGCAGCTTCGGGTCACGGGCGACCGCATCGAGCACGGGCAGGTTGAACGCGAGCGTCTTCCCGGACGCGGTACCTGTCGTGACGATGACGTGCTCGTCGCGGCGCGCCGCGTCCCACGCGTCGCGTTGGTGGAGGTAGAGCGAATCGAACGGGAGCGCCGCGCGGACGCTCGGGTGTAAGTCGTTCGGCAGCGGCGCCAGCTCTGCCTCGCGGGCCGGCTCGGTCGCGAGGTGCGCGAGCTCCTCTCCCTGGATGAGGTCGTCCCAGCGTGTGACGCTTGTGGCCATACGTCTCGTATATCAACGCGTGAGCCACGCGGCGCTCGCCGTGACGGTTCTGGCACTCGTTGGCTCCGGCCCGCGCTCCGCGGCCATGACCGTGCCGTCGAATCACGGACGCGCCCTCGTCGCCGCGTAGCTCCGCTAGCGAATGCAGCGGAGCGCGACGAGCCTCGCCCCAGCACGTGCCCAGGACAGACATGTCAGGGGTCTGACCCCAGACATGGCCGGTGGAGACGGTGAGAACGTGCCGAACGCGTGACGATTTCTCCACCGAATCGCGCCTTGGGTGGAGGAGACGGCTGTCGCCGAGCCGCTGATCCGTCCACATCGTCCGCGCAGGACATGGCAGGGGTCTGACCCCAGACGTGTCCCTATCGGACGATCACGCGCCGGTGCTAGCCTCGACCTGCCGGGGTGCCTCGACGACGAGGCTGAGAACACACCCGTCGAACCTGATCCGGCTAGTACCGGCGAAGGGAGAACACACATCGTTCCACGCGCGTTGACCATCGCCTCGTCCGACTCGGGCGGCGGCGCCGGTATCCAGGCCGACCTCAAGGCGTTCGCTGCCGCGGGCTGCCACGGGATGAGCGCGATCGTGGCGCTCACGGCGCAGAACACAACCGGCGTCACCGCGATTCACGAGTTGCCGCCGGAGTTCGTCACGGCTCAGCTCGACGCGGTCTTCTATGACATCGGCGTCGACGCGGCGAAGACGGGGATGCTCTTCTCCGCGCGCTTGATCGAGACCGTGGCGGACTTTCTCGACGCGCATCGCGTGCCGCTCGTCGTCGACCCCGTGATGGTCGCGAGCTCCGGAGCGCAGCTGCTCGAGGACGACGCCGTCGCCGTCCTCGTCGAGCGCCTGATCCCGCGCGCGACGGTCGTCACGCCGAACGCGGACGAGGCGACGGCGCTCGTGGGAGCCGGCGATCCGGCCGAGCAGGCGCAGCGGCTCGTGAAGCTCGGCGCGCGAGCGGCGATCGTCACCGGCAGCGGCGGGGGAGACGAGTTCTTCGACGGCGAGACGGCGCTCACGATCCCTGTGCGGCGATACGACAGCGGTGCGACTCACGGCTCGGGCTGCACGCACTCGGCAACGGTCACGGCGCTGCTCGCCCGCGGCGAGGACGTGCTGGCGGCTGCGATGGTCGCGGCGGCGACCGCGAGCGACGCCGTGGCGCACGGGCTCGCAGACCTGGGCGCCGGCGAAGGCCCCGTCGACGTGTTCCACCTGAGGACTGGCCGATGAGCGACTCGCCCGGTGCGGCGCTGCGCGACCTGCGCGAGCGGAAGCCGCTGATCCACCAGATCACGAACTACGTGGTCATGAACGAGACGGCCAACGCGACGCTTGCGATCGGTGCGCTGCCGGTCATGGCGCATGCCGTCGAAGAGGTCGAGGAGATGGCCTCCGCGGCGGGCGCGCTCGTCCTCAACATCGGGACGCTCTCCGCGCAGTGGATCGACGCGATGCTGCTGGCGGGCAAGGCGGCGAACGCCGCGGGCGCGCCGGTCGTCCTCGATCCCGTCGGCGTCGGCGCGACGACGTTTCGCACGGAGACGGCGAAGCGGATCCTCGACGACGTCGACGTCGCGATCGTCCGCGGCAACGCGGCCGAGGTCGCGGCGCTCGCGGGCCTCGAGGCGGAGATCCGCGGCGTCGAGGCGATCGGCGCGACGGGCAGCGGCGCGGACATCGCGCGCACGGCAGCGTCGAAGCTCGGCGTCGTCGCCGCGGTGACCGGCCCCGTCGACCACGTCTCGAACGGAACGGAGACGACAGCTGTTGCCAACGGCGATGCGCTGCTTGCGTCGATCACCGGCTCCGGGTGCATCTCGTCCGCGCTCACCGGTTGCTTTGCCGCGGTGCGGCCGCCGATGCACGCCGCGGCGTTCGCCCTCGCGGCACTCGGGGTCGCGGCGGAGGATGCAGCGCGCCAGGCGCCCGGCCCCGGGACGTTCCACGCCCGTCTGTACGACGCCCTCTACGCGCTGACGCCGGAGTCGCTCGACGAGCGCGCCAACATCTCCGACGCATGAAGCTCCACTGCATCGTCGAGGATGCCGACACCGCCGCGCGCGCTGCCGAACGCGGCGCGACCGTGATCCAGCTCCGTCTCAAGAACTTGCCGACCGCGGACGTGGTCGAGCGAGGACGCGCAGTCGCCGAAGCAGCGCGCGCCGCCGGCGCCACGTTCGTCGTCAACGACGACGCCGAAGCCGCTCTTGCGCTCGCGGCCGACGGCGTGCACCTCGGCCGCGACGACAGGGGCAAGGAGCGTGCACGCGCCGCCGGCCTGCTTCTCGGCGTCTCCGTGTCGAACGTCGACGAGGCGCGTGCCGCTGCAGAGCAGGGCGCCGACTACCTCGGCGCCGGCCCTGTCTGGGCGACGCCCTCGAAGACCGACGCCGACGAGCCGATCGGCCTCGACGGCCTCGCCGCGATTTGCGAGGCGGTCGACGTGCCGGTCGTCGCGATCGGCGGGATCGACGCGTCGAACGCCGGCGCCTGTATCGCGGCCGGCGCGCGCGGGGTCGCCGTCATCCGCGCCGTCTCGGAAGCGCGGGCCGTACGCGAGGCCGTCGATGCCGCGGCTCGCTGACGTCGGCGAGCTCGGCCTGCTCGCCGAGCTCGAGCGTCGCGGCCTCGTGCACGGGATCGAGAACGACACCGCGGAGATCGCCGGCGCCGTCGTGACGCAGGACGCGCTCGTGGAGGGCGTCCACTTCCGCCTCGACTGGATCAGCTGGCGCGATCTCGGCTTCCGCGCCGCCGCCGTCAACCTCAGCGATCTGGCCGCGGCCGGCGCGACGCCCGACGGCCTGATCGTCACGCTCGGCGCTCCCGGTGACACGAGCCTCGTGGACGTCGTCGAGCTCTACGAGGGGATAGCGGAAGCCGGCGTGCCGGTCGCCGGCGGGGACACCACTCGCGCGGACAGCCTCGTCCTCAGCGTCACGGCGATCGGCCGCTCCGAGCGCGTGCCCGGACGCGGCGGCGCGCGTCCCGGCGACCTGCTCGTCGTCACCGGTCCGCTCGGCGCGGCGGGCGCCGCCTTCCGCCGCGGCACCTACGTCCGGCCGCCGCTCAGGCTCGAGGTGGGGCGGCGCCTGGCCGGCCATGCGCACGCGATGCTCGACCTCTCGGACGGCATCGCCCGCGACGCCGGCCGGCTCGCCGCGCGCTCGGGTTGCAACGTCGTCGTCGACCTCGACCGCGTGCCGCTGGCACCCGGCGCAGAGCTCGAGGACCTGGCCTTCGGCGAGGACTACGAGCTGCTCGCGGCGGTCGAAAAGCCGCATGAATTCAGGGTTGTCGGGCGCTGCGAAGAGGGCGAGGGCGTGACTCTGATCCGAAGCGGCGAATCAGTCGTACTGGGGTCGTGGGAGCACTTCCGGTAGTGGACGAGTCCGACTAACCTCTGGTGATGGCGAGGTTCGTCGTCGCGCGGGTGCTGTCGTCGATCGTCCTGTTCTTCGCCATCACGCTCTTCGTCTTCATCGTCTTCTTCGTCATGCCACAGCCGACGATCCGGCAGCTCGGCCGCGGCGGGAACGCGAGCGACTACGACATCCACAACGCCTTGCGGCTGCAGGGCACGCTGCCGGACCAGTACGTGCAGTTCACGTGGGGCCTCATCCGCCACGGCGATCTCGGCCACTCGTACCAGAACCGTCGCGAGGTGAAGGACCTGATCTTCAACGCGGCGCCGGTGACGCTCTCGCTGCTCGCCGGCGGCGTCATCTTCTGGCTCTTGATGGCCGTGCCGATCGGAATCCTGTCAGCGCTTCGCCCGCGCTCGCTCCTGGACAGATCCGGGATGGTCTTCGTGCTGATCGGAGTGTCCGCGCACCCCGCGTGGCTCGGGCTCATCCTCGGGTGGCTGCTCGGCTTCAAGCTGCACGTCTTCCCGTTCACCGGCTACTGCGAGATCTTCAGTCCGGAGACCCCGTGCGGCGGGCCGACGCAATGGGCGTACCACCTGCTTCTGCCGTGGTTCGTGTTCGCGTTCCTCTACGCGGCGATCTACGCGCGCATGATCCGGGCGAGCGTGCTCGAGACGATGGACGAGGAGTACGTGCGCACCGCGCGCGCCAAGGGCGCCGGCGAGGCGCAGGTGCTGCGCGGGCACGTGGTCCGAAACGCGATGCTGCCGGTCGTGACGATGCTCGGCATGGACATCGGCACGGCGCTCGGCGGCGTGATCTTCATCGAGACGGTGTTCGGCCTCCCGGGACTCGGCGGGATGCTCCGCGGCGCGATTCCCAGCAAGGACCTACCGGTGATCCTCGGCGTCGTGACGTTCACGACGATCGGCATCCTCGTCCTGAACCTCGTCGTCGATTTGACGTACGCGCTCATCGACCCGCGCGTGCGCCTGGGAGAGCCGGCCCGCGCCCGCGTGCGGCGCAGTCGCGGCGCGCGCGGGTCGCGCGTCCCCGAGCCGGCGCCGGCGACGACGACCGGGTAGCCCCGTGGCAGAGCCGGCCGCGACCTGACGTCGCGACCGGATCTGCCCGAGGAGGCCCTTGCCTAGCGGTGCCTGATCGAGCGGCGCACGACGCGGCTGAGGCGATGCCCGCTGTCGGACGCGCGGAGCTGGACGACGACGGCGCCGGACGTCCGGAAACGGACGGGCGCGACCCACTTCCGCGTGTACGTGCCGCACCCCGCCGTCACCGTCTCGAACGGGACGTGGACCCCGACGCCGACGTCGTACCGTCGCCTGTGGCAGCGCTGTGACACGAGCTGGAGACTGTCGCAATAGAGACGGCTCCCGAACCACCGCAGCGAGATGAACCTGATCGCCGGCGCCCGGTTCCCCTGCACGGTCGTCGAAGTGGACGTCGTCGTGGTCACCGTCGTGTACGCCGACTTTGTCGCGCCCGTGATGTCGCCGCAGGCCGTTCCGTCGGTCGCACAACGGCGCCACTGCTTACATCGCTAGAGGCGGCCGCGGAGCGCCGCAAAGCGCAGCGCGGGCACCTTCCAGACGGCCTCGACCACGATCGACCTGCTCATCTTGGAGCCGCCTTCCACGCGGTCGACGAAGACGATCGGAAGCTCGCGCACGCTGAATCCCTTGCGGATCGTGCGGTATGTCGTCTCGATCTGGAATGCGTAGCCCTTCGAGTGGATCTCGTCGAGCGGCAAGGCCTCGACGACCGCACGCCGGTAGCACTTGAAGCCGCCGGTGAGATCGCGGACGTGCAGCCCGAGGATCACCTGCGCGTACAGCGAGCCGAAGCGGGAGATGAACCGCCGGACGAGCCCCCAGTTCCGGCGTGCCGCCGCCTTTCGCGTACCGCGAGCCGCAGACGAGGTCGGCACGCTCCGCTGCGGCGATGAGCCGCTCGACGTCTGCGGGGTCGTGCGAGAAATCGCAGTCCATCTCGAGGATCAACTCGGCGCCGTCGTCGAGCGCCCGGCGAAACCCGGCGAGGTACGCCGGGCCGAGGCCCTCCTTCCGGTCGCGGTGCAGGACTGACACGCCGTCGAGTTCGTCCGCGAGCGCGTCGGCGATGTCGCCGGTGCCGTCGGGCGAGTTGTCGTCGATCACGAGGACGTCGACGTCGAGGCCGTGCAGCGTCCGGACCATGCGCTCGACGTTCTCGCGCTCGTTGTAGGTGGGGAGGCAGACGGTGGCGCGCAAGGCGCCGCATATCATCGTCGGGATGGCGACCACGCTGCCGCGGAACTCGGACGTCGCGGATCAGCTCGACCTGCTCGCCGACCTTTCGGAGATCCGGGGCGACGACAGTTTCCGCGTCTCCGCCTACCGCCGGGCCGCGACGCGCGTGCGCGAGACCGCCGCTCCGGTCGCCGAGCTCGCCGTCGCGGGTCGCGCGAAAGAGCTCCAGGGCATCGGCAAGACGATCGAGGAGAAGATCGTCCAGATCATCGAGCACGGCGAGATCGAGGCGCTGACGCGGCGCAAGGCCGAGATCCCGCACGAGGTCGTCCTGTTCATGCGCTTGCCGGGTCTCGGGCCGAAGAGCGCGAAGAAGATCTGGCAAGAGCTCGGGATCACGACGCTCGAGGGACTGCGCGAGGCCGCAGAGGCGCAGCGGCTGCGCGCGCTGCCGGGCATGGGCGCGAAGACGGAGGAGAACGTGCTGCGCGCGCTCGCAGAGCCGGCCGCAGCGGAGGAGCCGAAGCGCACGTTGCTCGGCCGCGCGCTGCCCGTGTTGAAGGCGGTCGTCTCGGTGCTCGCCGAGCACCCGGCCTGCGACCAGGTGTCGATCGCCGGCAGCGCGCGCCGCTACCGAGAGACGGTGCGCGACCTCGACATCATCGCGACGGCCAACGACCCGGCCGCGCTGATCGACTACTTCACGAAGCTCCACTGGGTCGTCGACGTCGCGGCGAAGGGACCGACGAAGGCGACGGTCGTGTCCCACGACGGCTACCGCTTCGACCTGCGCGTCGTGCCCCCTGATTGCTACGGCAACTTGCTCCAGCACTTCACCGGCTCGAAGGACCACAACGTCGCGTTGCGCGAGGCCGCTGTCCGGCGCAAGCTCTCCGTGTCCGAGTACGGCGTGGAAAACGTCGAGACCGGCGAGAAGTTCACCGCGCGCACCGAGGAGGAGCTGTACCGCTTCCTCGGCTACGACTTCATCCCGCCCGAGCTGCGGGAAAACGGCGGCGAGCTGGAGGCGGCACGGAACGGCGAGCTGCCGGAGCTCGTCGAGCTCAGCGACCTCCGCGGCGATCTGCACACGCACACGGACTGGTCGGCGGACGGCAAGAACACCCTCGAGGAGATGGTGCGAGCGGCGATCGCTCGCGGCTACGACTACTACGCGATCACGGATCACTCGCACTACCTGCGCGAGGGGCGGCTCGAGCGGCAGGCGGAGGAGATCGCGGCGCTCCAGGAGGAGGTCGCGCCGTTCCGGATCCTCCGCGGCGTCGAGGTGAACATCAAGGCCGACGGAACGCTCGACATGCCCGACGAGCAGCTCGCGACGCTCGACTGGGTCGTCGCGTCCGTGCACGCGGCGCGGCTCAAGAACCCGCTCGAGCGCGTGTTCGCCGCGATGGAGAACCCCCACGTCGACTGCATCGGGCATCTCACCGGCCGCAAGCTGAACAAGCGCGGGCCCGTGGACATCGACCTCGAGCGCGTGATCGAGAAGGCGCTCGAGACGAAGACGTTCCTCGAGCTCAACTCGCAGCCCGACCGCCTCGACCTGCGCGACGTGCACGCGCGCGCGGCGCGCGAGGCCGGGCTGAAGCTCGTCGTCGACTCGGACGGGCACGAGCTCGGCGCGCAGGCGTATGTGGAGTTCGGCGTCGGCCAGGCCCGGCGCGCATGGCTGACGAAGGCCGACGTCGTGAACACGCGGACGTGGAAGCAGATCGAGCGGATCAGGAAGCGCCGGCCGAAGTCGACCTGAGGCGCGACGGCGCCGCCGCGCTCGAGTGGGCCGCGTCGTACCTCGAGCGGGTGGCGGAGCTACCCGTGCTCGCGCAGGTCGAGCCCGGCTGGCTGCTCTCGCAGCTGCCCGAGTCGCCGCCGGACGAGGCCGAGCCGTTCTCGGCGCTGCTCGAAGACATGGAGCGGCTGATCCTGCCGGCCGTGACGCACTGGCAGCATCCGCGCTTCTTCGCATACTTCGCGAACACCGGCTCGGAGGCCGCGATCGCAGCGGAGCTGCTGACGGTCGCGCTCAACCAGGTCGGAATCCTCTGGCGGACGTCGCCCGCGCTGGCGGAGCTCGAGGAGCGCACGACGTCGTGGCTCGGCGAGCTGCTCGGCCTGCCCGGCGAGTGGCACGGTCACATCGAGGACACCGCTTCGACGGCGACCCTGACCGCGCTCGCTGCGGCGCGCGCCGTGATGCCCGATCGCCGCGCCGTCGTCTGCAGCGAGCACACGCACTCGTCGATCGACAAGGCGGCGCGCGTGCTCGAGCTCGAGCTACGGCGCGTCCCCGTGGACGAGGCGTACCGGATGCGCGCGGACCTCGTCGACACGAGCGATGCGTGCGCGGTCGTCGCGACGGTCGGCACGACGTCCACGACCTCGGTCGACCCCGTCGCCGAGATCGCCGCTCGCAAGGGCGAGGCGTGGCTGCATGTCGACGCCGCGTACGCGGGCTCCGCGTGGGTCTGTCCCGAGCTGCGCACGGAGGGCGTCGGTGCCGCCGACTCGCTCGTCGTCAACCCGCACAAGTGGCTGCTCAGCGGCATGGGCTGCTCGGTTCTCTGGACGGCTCGCCCGGATGACTTCCGTCGCGCCTTCAGCCTCGTGCCGGAGTATCTGCGGACGCCGGACGAGGTGATCAGCCTCAGCGAGGTCTCGATTCCGCTCGGGCGCCCGTTCCGCGCGCTGCGGCTGTGGGCCGTGCTGCGCTGCTACGGGCGAGCGGGGCTGCAGGCGATGATCCGCGAGCACGTGCGGCTCGCGGCGCTGTTCGAAGAGTGGGTGCTCGACGAGCCGGGGTGGGAGGTCTGTGCGACGCGGCCGTTCTCCGTCGTCTGCTTCCGCCGCGACGGCTCCGACGACGAGAACGAGGCGCTGCTCGAGCGTGTGAACGCGACCGGCGAGATCTTCATCTCGCACACGCGCCTCGACGGCCGCTACGTCCTGCGCCTCGCGGTCGGCAATGCGCGGACGACCGAAGCGGATGTTGCGCGCGCGTGGGAGGTGCTGCGCGAATGCGCGCGGTGATCTTCGACCTCTGGGACACGCTCGCGCTGTGGCCGAGCGGCGCCTTCGACGACGTGAAGCGCGAGCTCAGCCGTCACATCGACGACGTCGATCACGTCTGGGCGACGACGTACCAAGAGCGCCAGGTCGGGCCGATCGCCGGGTACTTTCGCGGCCTCGGTCTGGACGACACCGCGGTTGCCGAGTGCGTCCGCATCCGCTCGGACTTCACGCGCAACGCGCTCGTGCCGCGGCCGGGCGCGATCGAGACGCTCGACGAGCTTCAGCGCCGAGGCTTCAAGCGCGGCGTGATCAGCGTGTGCTCGAGCGACGTGGAGGAGCTGTGGGACGAGACCGAGCTCGCCGGGCACGTCGATGACGTGGTCCTGTCGTGCGCGGTCGGATTGTCGAAGCCCGATCCGCGGATCTACGAGCTTGCGTGCCGCCGGCTGGACGTGCGTGCGGGCGAGTGTCTGTTCGTCGGCGACGGCGCAAACGACGAGCTCGCCGGCGCGCAGCGCGTGGGGATGCAAGCCGTGTGCGTCCTCCCGCCGGGCCGCGAGGAGCCGCTGTGGCGCGAGGCGCGCGGCTGGGAGCCGACGATCACGTCGCTCGAGGAGGTTCTCGAGCTGGTGTAGGGACGCGGTCCCGTGCTGCCGGGAACCGCTCGAGGATCCACCCTGCGTCGTACTCGGTGCGCCGCCAGTTCCGCGCGTAGGTGCCCGTGCGCGGGTTCATCGGGACGCGCGCCTCGATCGCGTAGTACGCGTTGTGGCTCGCGATCAGGTCGTTGACTCGCCGGAAGTCCCAGCCGGTCGCGACCTCGCGCCATGCGAGGGCGAACGCGTCGTCGTCGGTCTCCTCGGCCAACGTGGCCCAGGCGTCGCCGAGCTCGCGCAGGTGCCGCGCCTCCTCGTCCTCGATCGCGCGCAGGCGCCGCATGTACGCCAGGCCGGCGAGCTGGCCCGCGAGGTAGCGGTCGAGCTCGACGGGTCCCAGGCGCAGTCGCTGCGGCAGCGGCCCGGGATTCACAGCGTCCTCAGCAGCTCAACGAGGCCGGCGGTGCCGGGGACGACGACATCGGCGCGCGCGCGGAGCTCCGGCGGCGCCTCGGCCGAGTCGACGGCGACCTTCACTCCGACCTCCAGCTCGTCCACCGCGCGGAAGGCGTCCAGGTCGGTCGTGTCGTCGCCGGCGAAGAACGCCCGCTCCAGCCCTGCGCGCGCGAGGAGCGTGCGGACGGCGGTGCCCTTGTCGACGTCGAGCGGCGGCAGCACCTCGAGCACCATCTTCCCGAACCGCGCCCGGAAGCCCGCGGCTCGCGCCCGGTCGGCGACGAGCTCGAGCTCCGCGTGCGCCGCTTCGTGGTCCGGATGCGTGCGGTAGTGATACGAGAGCGCGAGGCCCTTGTCCTCGACGGGCCACGTCACGCCGTCGCGAAACGAGGCGAGGCGCCCCCGCCACTCGTCGGCGTCGGGCGCGAGCTCGAGCCCGTGGTTGCCGACGACGTGCACGCCGGCGACGGAGACGAGCTCGCGGCCGAGCGGCCCCGGCCGGCCGGTGATCGCGCCGACGAGCGCGTACCGCTCGACGAGGCCGCGGAGCACCTCGCGCGTCTCGTCGGGAACCGCCGCGTCCTCCGGCCGCGGGACGATCGGCGCGAGCGTGCCGTCGATGTCGAGGAGGACGGCCGCGCGGCCCGGATCCTCGCGCAGTCGGGCGAGCGCGTCCACGCCCCATACGATACGAGCCGGTGCTCCGGTTAGCGGTCATCGGTGTCGTCGCCGGCTTCTTCAGCGCACTCTTCGGCGTCGGCGGCGGGCTGGTCACCGTGCCGCTGCTTCTCCTCTTCACGCGCTTCGCCGAGCGACCCGCGATGGCGACTTCGCTCGGCGCGATCGCGATCACGGCCATGGCCGGCACGATCCGCTACGCCTTCCACGGCTCCGTCGAATGGGGCTACGCCGCGCTGATCGGGCTGCCGGCGAGCGTGGGCGCCGTCGCCGGCACGGCGATCCAGCAGCGGATGCGCCAGCGCTGGCTCTCGTTCGCGTTCGCAGCGTTGCTCGTCGTCGTCGGCGTGGTGCTGCTCGCGACGTGACGACGGTCCTGCTCGCGCTCGTGCTCGGCTTCTCAGCCGGCGTCCTCTCCGGGCTCTTCGGTGTCGGCGGCGGGATCCTCTTCGTGCCGGCGCTCCTCGCGCTCGGCCTCAGCCAGCTGCACGCCGAGGCGACGTCGCTCGCGGCGATCCTGCCCACGGCAGGCGCGGGAATCTGGCGCCAGCAGCGCTACGGCAACGTCCAGTGGCAGGCCGCCGCCGTCATCGGCGTGGCGTCGATCGCCGGTGTCGAAGTCGGCGTGCAGATCGCGACTTCGATTCCGGAGACGACGCTCAGGCGCCTGTTCGCGGCGCTCGTCTTCATCGTCGCGGCGAATATCGCGTGGCGGCGGCGGAACGGCTAGGCGATACTTCGGCCATGGCAGACCTCGAGGACATCTGGATCCCGCTCGTCGACGAGCCGATCGGCTCGATCGTCACCGAGATCCAGCGCGAGCACCCGGACATCGACGCGCTCATCGCCACGCCTCACCGGCTGCTCGCCTTCCGGACCTTCGCCTACGTCCGCGTGGGACTGCTGCTCGGCCAGTTGCTCTTCGACGCCGACCTGCCGCCCTACGACGGCTCCGAGACCTGGGTCGACGCGCTCCTCCGCGATCCCAAGCACCACGACGCGCTGACGCGCGAGGTGCGTCGCGTCGCCGAGGAGATCGCCGCGGATCCGAAGTACGCCGGCGACGAGCAGCTCGGCCCCGACGAGGAAGTCCGCACGCGGTTCCGCGAGTTCGCGCGCAAGCAGCTCGGATCTGCCTGACGTTTAGGGAGGGCCCGTCGGGCTCACCCGCATAATGGAAGTTCGGTGATGAAGCGCCTCCTGCCCCCCGCCGCCGCTGTCGCGCTGGCAGCCTGCCTGCTGCTCGGGCCTGTCGCCGGGTCGTCCGCGCCGGTGCAGAGCGTCGCGACGTCGCAGGCAATGGCGATCAGGATCTCGATCCCCGGTCAGGCGGGCGTGACGGAGGGCTACGTGTCGGCGCCGAACGACTCCGCGACGACGATCGGCGGCTTCTCGTATCCCGACGACGGCTCGGTCGTCACGAGCGGCTCGATCAGCCTCAGCGCCACGAGCGCGAGCGCCTCGCCGACGGCGACCGCCGCCGCGTCGGCGCAGATCAACGGCCTCAGCATCTTCGCCGGAGAAGTGACGATCGCGTCCGTCGCGGCGAAGGTGACCGCGACGGCAGATTCGGCCGCCGGCACGGGGGACTTCACCGGCACGAGCGTCAGCGGCATCGGAGGCTCGGCCGTCTCGGGCAGCGCGATCGGCACGTGGGGCACGATCTCGATCGGCTCGGGCGTGGGCTCGCCGAGCACGGAGGCCGACGGCGCGAAGGGGTGGCACGGCAGCGTCGGCGCGGTCGACATCCGCCTGATCACGGATCACAACGGACTGCCCGCCGGGACGGACATCCAGATCGGCTACGCCGCAGCGAACGTCACCGCCGAGCCGGAGGTGACGACGACCACGACGACCGACAGGAAGACGACGACGCAGCGCACGACGACGACCCGGACGACCACGGAGGCGAAGAAGAAAGAGAAGAAAGTCGCGCCGGCGGAGCCGAAGCAGCCTCCGATCGGCCCGGTGCCGACCGTGCATCCGCATCTGACGGCCGGGCGGTACGTCTTCCCGGTGTACGGCGACTCGGCCTACGGGGACACGTACGGCGCCGCCCGCGCAGACGTCGCCTGGCATCACGGTGACGACATCTTCGCGCCGCTCGGCGCGCCGGTGCTCGCCGTCGCCGACGGCACGGTCTTCTCCGTCGGCTGGAACAAGATCGGCGGCTGGCGGCTCTGGCTCCGTGACCGCGCCGGAAACGAGTTCTACTATGCGCACCTCTCGGCGTATTCGCCGTACGCGCTGAACAACGCGCAGGTGCGCGTCGGCACGGTTCTCGGGTTCGTCGGAAACACGGGTGACGCCGAGGGCACGCCGTTCCACCTCCACTTCGAGATCCATCCGGTGCAGTTGCTCGGGCTCGGCTACGACGGCGTCGTCAACCCGACGCCCTACCTCGACGCGTGGCAGCGCCTGCAGGACATCCGCTTCAGCTCGGCGGGCGCGTTCCTGCCCGGGCTCGTCCGGCTCACCTCCACGACGCGCGCGCCGGAGCCCGGCGCGATCCTGCTTCAGATCTCGGACATCTCGAGCGCGAGCGGGCTCGATCCCGGCTCGCTCCGGCGCGCGATGGCTCCGGTCCCCAACGAACGCTGCGCCCGCCGACGAGACGAGCCTGTCGGCGAGCGCGGAGTCGGGAGACCTAGGCCGCGGGTGAGTGCGGCGAGCTGTTGCCGTCGCCCGTCGGCGTCTCGTACGTGAAGTCGTCGCCGCCGAACACCGCGTCGGCGAGCCACTTGCGCGTGCTGGGCCCGGTGACCGGGTTGAAGAGGATCCCGAGCGCGATGCCCGCGATGAGCAGCGTCGCGTTGCGGCCGCCGTGGTCCTTCTTCCCCTGGACGCGATCGGCCGCCGTGCGGATCTCGTCGAGCGCCTCCTTCAGCTTTTCCTGGATGTCCTTGTCGGTCGCGACCCGTGTCGCGACGGTCGTCATGCCGCGGTTGCCGAGCAGCTCGTCGTACACCTCGCGCGCCGCCGTGAACGCGGCCTTGACGTTCTCGCGAAGCTCCGCGTCGCTCACGGCCCGCTCGACGTACGGCCGCACGTTGCTGGCCGCGCCCGAGAACTTGTCTTTCGTCTTCGCCATGATCCTTCCGTCCTTCCGTCTGCAGTTCTCTTAGCAGTCTCGATTCTGGCAGTTCACGTTCAACGCCCGAGGGCCGCCTGGCGTTCCTGCGCCGGCGTTCGCCTCGCGCTTCTCGCAGGCTTCCCGTTGAAGGCGGCCTCGAAAACCTCGCCGACCGAGTCGACGAGCACGAAGCTGAGCTCGTCCCGCGTCTCTGCCGGCAGATCCTCGAGGTCGGGCTCGTTCTCGCGCGGCAGGATCACGCGCTTCAAGCCCGCCCTTTGAGCCGCGAGCGTCTTCTCGCGGACGCCCCCGATCGGGAGCACCTGCCCCGTCAGCGTGATCTCGCCGGTCATGCCCACGTCGTCGGCGACCGGCTCGTTGCGGACGAGCGATGCGATCGCGGTCGCCATCGTGACGCCGGCAGACGGGCCGTCCTTCGGCACGGCGCCGGCGGGCACGTGGATGTGGACGTCGTGCGTCGCGAACCAGTCCTCCGGCAGCCCGAGCTGCTCGGTGTGCGCCCGCACCCAGGAGAGTGCCGCCTGCGCGGACTCCTGCATCACCTCGCCGAGCTGGCCCGTGATCGTCAGCTTGCCCTTGCCCGGGTACGCCGTCGCCTCGATGAAGAGGACGTCGCCGCCGACCGCGGTGTACGCGAGGCCGGTCGCGACGCCGGGATCCGAGGTGCGCCTGCGCACGAGGCCGCTGAAGCGCCGCGGCCCCAGCCCTTCGCGGAGGAGGGCCTCGCCGACGCGGATCTTCTCCGCCTCGCCCTTCGCGATCTTCGTCGCCGCCTTGCGGCAGAGATCGGCGATCCGACGCTCGAGGTTGCGCACGCCCGCCTCGTGCGTGTACTCGCGGATGACCGTGCGCAGTGTCGCGTCGGGGATGGCGAGCTGCTTCTTCGCGAGGCCGTGCGCCTCGAGCTGTTTCGGGACGAGGTACCGCTTCGCGATCCCGAGCTTCTCGTCCTCGGTGTAGCCGGCGAGCTGGATCACGTCCATGCGGTCGAGCAGCGGCCCCGGAATCGTGTCGAGCGTGTTCGCCGTGCAGATGAACAGCACCTTCGAGAGGTCGAACGGCAGGTCGAGGTAGTGGTCGCGGAAGTGGCTGTTCTGCTCGGGGTCGAGCACCTCGAGCATCGCGCTCGCGGGATCTCCCCGGAAGTCGGCGCCCATCTTGTCGATCTCGTCGATCAGCAGCACCGGGTTCATCGACTCGGCGTCGCGCAGCGAGCGGATGATCGTCCCGGGCATCGCCCCGATGTAGGTGCGCCGGTGCCCGCGAATCTCCGCCTCGTCACGTACGCCGCCGACCGAGATGCGCGTGAACTTGCGGCCGAGGGTGCGCGCAATCGACTGGCCGAGCGAGGTCTTGCCGACGCCGGGCGGCCCGACGAAGCAGAGAATCGGCCCCGACACCTCGCGCTTCAGCTTCGAGACCGCCAGGTACTCGATGATCCGCTCCTTGACCTTCTCGAGGTCGTAGTGATCCTCGTCGAGGATGCGGCGCGCCTGGTCGAGGTCGAGGTTGTCCTCGGTCGTCTTGCTCCACGGGAGCGTGAGGATCCATTCGAGATAGGTGCGGATGACGCCGTACTCGGCGGCCGCGGTGGGCAGCTTCTCGAGGCGGGCCAGCTCGCGCCGCGAGGCCTTGTCGACGTCCTCGGGAACCCCGAGCGCGTCGAGCCGCGCACGGAGCTCGTTGATCTCCGCCTGCTCGGCGTCGCCCTCGCCGAGCTCGTCCTGGATTGCCTTCAGCTGCTGGCGGAGGAAGAACTCGCGCTGGCCCTTCTCCATCTCGGACTGGACCTGCGATTGGATTTTCGTCCCGAGCTCCAAGACCTCGAGCTCCCGATTCAAGATCGCGGAGACCTCGCGCAGGCGCTCCTCGACGTTGACGAGCTCGAGCAGCCGCTGCTTCTCCGCGGTGGGGATGCGGACCGTCGACGCGACGAGGTGGCAGAGCGCGCTCGGGTCCTCCACGTTGGCGGCCGCGAGCTGGAGCTCCTCCGGCAGGTACGGCACGAGCGCGATCACGCGCGCGAAGAGGCTCTGGACATTGCGCGTCAGCGCCTCGACCTCGCGCGTCTCCTCGAGCTCGTCCGGCAGCGGCGAGAACTCGGCCATGAGGTACGGGTCGTCGTCGACCGGCACGTCGAGCTGGATTCGCTGGATGCCCTGGACGAGGATTCGCAGCGACCCGTCCGGGACGCGAATCAGCTTGTGGACGATCGCGGCGGTGCCGACGCCGAAGAGGTCGTCGAAGCCCGGCGGGTCGGCCTCCTCGTTCTTCACCGTCACGAGCGCGAGGAGGCGCTCGCCGGCAGCGACGTCGTCGATCAGCTTGATCGACCGCTCCTGGCCGATCGCGAGCGGCGTCATCGACTCGGGGAAGACGACCGTCTCCTTGAGCGGCAGCACCGGCATGACGGGCGGCAGGTCCGGCGTCTCGGTGATCGGCTCGACGAACTCGTCGCTCACGGGCGCGTCACCGCAATCGTCACCTTCTCGCGCGCCGGCGGACGCTGCGCGAGCGGCAGGACGATCGTCAGCATGCCGCGGTCGTACGACGCGTGCGCCTTCTCGACGTCGACGTCCGCGTTGAGCGCGATCTGTCGCCTGAACGTGCCGTAGTCGATCTCCATCTGCTGGTAGACCTGCCCCTCGCCGCGCGGGCGGTCGCGCTTGCCGACGAGGTAGAGGTTCCCCTCGGCCACGACGACGTCGACCGCGTCGGGGTCGATGCCCGGCAGCTCGACGAGAACCGTCAGGGAGTCCTCGGTCCGGAAGCAGTCGGCGTGCGGGCGAAAGCCGGAGCGAAGACCGGAGAAGCGCGGGACCTGCCACAGGTCGGAGAAGAGCTCCTGGATCTCGCGCTGCAGCTCGTCCCGCTGCTGTTTGCGCTCCATCCGGAGGAGCCTACCCCGGCCGCTACGCTCTTAGGCATGCCGCTGCTCCGGCGCGCCGTGAAGCTCGTCGCCGCAGCCTTCGGCTTCCTCCTGTACGTCTGGTACGCGGCCGTGCGCGCGACGCCGGACGTGAAACGGCGGAAGGCCGCGCGGAGAAGGGCGCGGGGCCGCTGATGGCGCCGCGCTAACGAAACCCTTGCGTTTTCCTCCGAGGCGCACGGGTAGCCTCGCCGGGATGCGGCGGCTCGCCCTCATCGTGACGCTCGCAGTTGTCTCGGCATGCGCGTATGCCTCGTCGGCCGCGGCGGCGCCGAACGTTCAGTACGGGATCCAGGACGACGCGTGGCTTGCCGACGGTCCCGGAACGTTCGCCCACCGGCTCGACGTCGTGCAGAAGCTCGGCGTGTCGATCGTCCGCTACAGCATCCACTGGGATCAGGTCGCGCCGACGAAGCCCGCGCGTGCGCTCGCCTCGAACGATCCCGCGTATCGGTGGCAGGCTGCCGATACCGTGCTCAACGGCCTGCACGAGCGAGGCATCGAGCCGCTCGTCACGCTGTACGGCGCGCCGGCGTGGGCGAACGGCGGCCGCAAGGCGAACGCGCCGCCGAAGAGCTCGCGGACGTTCGCGGACTTCGCCTACGCCGCTGCGAAGCGCTACCCGTTCGTCCGCAAGTGGACGATCTGGAACGAGCCGAACCAGAACCTCTACCTCGCAGGGACGTCTCCGAGCCTCTACGTGAAGACGTTGCTCAATCCGGCCTACGCGGCGATCCACCGCGCGAACCGGCGCGCGCTCGTCGCGGGAGGCGTGACGGCGCCGCGCGGGAACCGCGGCGGCTACGGGCCGCTCGCCTGGGTGCGCGGGCTCGCAGCCGCGCACGCGACGCTCGACGCGTACGCGCATAACCCGTACCCGACGCGGCCGCGCGAGACGCCGCTGCTCGGCGCGTGCGGCTACTGCGACGTCATCTCGATGGCGAACCTCGGCCGGCTGTCGAGGCAGGTGCAGCACTACCTCGGACGCAAGCCGATCTGGCTCACCGAGTACGGCTACCAGACGAATCCGCCCGACATGTACGGCGTCGCGCCGAGCCTGCAGGCGACGTACGTCGGCGAGTCGGCGATGCGCGCGTATCAGCTCTCCGGCGTGTCGCTGCTGATCCAGTACCTGCTCAAGGACGAGCCGCAGCTCGACCGCTTCCAGACCGGCCTCTTCACGGTGCGCGGCGTCCCCAAGCCCGCGTATGTCGCTTTTCGCTTTCCGCTCGCGCAGGTCAGGCGGAGCGGCACGCGCACGTCACTGTGGGGGCAGATCCGTCCGGGCAAGGGCTCGCGCACCTACCGGATGGAGGTCTCGAACGGCGGCAGGTGGCACTGGGCCGGGCCGAACCGGAAGACGAACGGCGTCGGAGCTTTCGCGGTCACGCTCGACGCGCCGAAGGGATCGCTCGTGCGCGCGTGGTCCCCGGCCGATCGCTCCTTCGGCTGGCCGGTCCTGATCCGGTAGCTAGGATCGCCCGTCGTGAAGGGCGTCATCCTCGCCGGCGGGAAAGGGACGCGGCTGCATCCGCTGACCCGCATCACGAACAAGCACCTCCTGCCGATCTACGACCGCCCGATGGTGACGTACGCGATCGAGGCGCTCGTGAACGCGGGCCTGACCGAGCTGATGCTCGTCACGGGTGGGACGCACGCGGGTGAGTTCTTCCGCCTCCTCGGCGAGGGCCGCGCCCACGGGATCGACCGTCTCTTCTACGCGTACCAGGAGGAGGAGGGCGGCATCGCGGAGGCGCTCGGGCTCGCCGAGCGGTTCGTCGGCGGCGACCGCGTCTGCGTGCTGCTCGCCGACAACATCTTCGAGCGCTCGATCAGGAACGTCGTCGAGAACTTCGAGCGGCAGGAGCGCGGCGGCAGGATCGTCCTCGCGCCCGAGAGCGACGTCGAGCACCTGCGCCACCTCGGCGTGCCGGAGTTCGACGGCAACGGCCGCGTGAGACGCATCGTCGAGAAACCCGACTCGCCGCCGAGCGAGTTCGTCGTGACCGGGATCTACTTCTACGACTCCGACGTCTTCGACGTCATCCCGACGCTGAAGCCGTCGGGACGCGGCGAGCTCGAGATCACCGACGTGAACAACCACTACCTCGAAGCCGGCACGATGGAGCACGACGTCGTCGCGGGGTTCTGGGGCGACGCCGGCGAGTCGATCGACGTCTACTACGAAGTCAACGACTTCGTCCGCGCGAACGGGGCGAACAAGGCGTGAACAAGGCGTGACCATCGTCCGTCGCATCGAGCTGAAGCGCTTCGCCGACGATCGCGGCTGGTTCATGGAGCTGATGCGCGCGTCCGGGTTGCCGAAGCCGGTGCGCCAGTCGAACGTCGTCCGTTCGCGCAAGGGCGTCATCCGCGGCCTCCACTACCACGAGCGCGGGCAGGACGATCTCTTCGTCTGCCTGGAGGGGACGGTCCGCGTCGTCGCGTTCGATCGTGAGACGGGCGAGACGTTCACCGAGGACATCGGCGAGGACAATCCCGTCGCCATCTACGTCCCCGGCACGCTTGCGCACGGCTACGAGGCGCTGACCGATTGCCTCTTCCTCTATCACGTGACGGAGGAGTACGACGCCGACTCGCCCGACGAGCACGGCCTCTGCTGGAACGACGAGCGCGTGAAGCACCTGTGGAGCACGAGCGAGCCGATCCTGTCGGAGCGCGACCGGGCCGCATGCTCATAACAGGGGCCTCGGGCCAGCTCGGGACGGCGCTCGCGGAGGCCTTCCCGTGGGCTCGCACGCTGACGCGGGACGACTGGGACGTGACGCAGCCGGCGCCGGACGTCGAGCAGCCGGACCTCGTGCTGCACGCGGCCGCATGGACCGACGTCGACGGCGCCGAGGACGACCCGCAGGGCGCCGCCGCAGTGAATGTCGGCGGCACGGCGCACGTCGCCGCGCTCGGCGCGCCGCTCGTCCTCTTCTCGACCGACTACGTCTTCGACGGCGCGAAGCGCGAGCCGTACGTCGAGTCGGACGCGCCGAGCCCGCTCTCCGCGTACGGACGCACGAAGCTCCACGGCGAGGCCGCGGCGGGCGAGCAGGCGTGGATCGTGCGGACGTCCGGCTCTCTTCGGCTGGACGTCGCACAACTTCGTCCGCACGATGCTCCGCCTGGGCGCGGAACGGGACGAGGTCTCGGTGGTCGCGGATCAGCGACTCGCGCCGACCTACGTCGGCCATCTCGCGGCCGAGCTGCCTCAGGTGCTCGAGCTGCCGTTCGGCGTGTACCACGTCGCCGGGTCCGGCGACTGCACATGGGCGGAGCTCGCAATGGCGATCTTCGAAGAGGCGGCCCTGTCGTGCCGCGTGCGCGAGATCACGACGTCCGAGTGGGGAGCCCGCGCGCAGCGGCCGGCGTACTCGGTCCTGCGCAGCGAGAAGCCCGGAACGCCGCGCCTGCCGCACTGGCGCGTCGGTCTGCGCGCCTGCCTCGACCGGCTCGGCTAGGAGGCCCTGACCGCCCGGCGGCGTGAGAAATCGCGAGAGCGCGGGCCGGCTGTGGCCGTCCGGCGTGCGCATCATGGCGATCTCGGCGCGCATGTCGCGCAGTCCGGTTACGCGCTCTGCCCACTCTCTCCTTCGACCGTGGCTCGCCCTTCTAGCTCGAGGCCGAGCTCGCTCTCACGCTGACGTGGTCGGGCTGCTCGCGGGTGACAGAGGTACGCTGCCCGCGTGATCCCGTGGCTCATCATGGCCTTCGTCGCCGTAGCCTTTGTCGTCGTCGGCGTGGCAGCACGCCGGAGAACAGTCGCCGGCGAGCATCCCGCGAACGAAGACGCGCAGGAAAGGGCGCGAACGGAGCAGGAGTTCGCCGAGGCGGAGGCATACGAGGCGAAATGGCGTGAGGAGGACAAGGAGAGGTACCACCAAGAGCGCTTGCCCTAGTCGGGGTCGCGGGCGCCTGATGCTGAGGTCAGGGCGGTGCGCTGGCCCAGATCACGCTCCTCTGTCCCGCTTGTCTTCGCGTCTCGGCTCCCACCGCCCGAGCCGAACGCCACCGCTCGACCCCACAACCCATGAACCCCTGTGCTTGCTCGGGGTGAGCACGGGCCCAACGGACGAGCAACGCGACGATCGCTAGATATCCAACGAGAAAGCATGCGACGGCGGTAAGGCCCCCAGACCCAGCTCCCAGCCAAAGCCTTCGCAACGAGTACCAGCGTCGCCCCGCCTACAAGCACGGGAGCGCCGACGGAAAGGACGATCGAGAGGCGAGTCAACCAGCTATGGGTACCGGCTCAGGTGTATCGGTGAACGCCGGCTTGCGCGAGCATGCTTACGCCCGATCAGCGCCAGGAAGAGGCTTCCGCGACGGGTGCACGCTCCTTCAGCGGCTCCCACCACGCGCGGTTCGCTTCGTACCAGCGAACGGTGTCGGCGAGACCCTCCCCGAACGGAATCTCGTCGCGCCAGCCGAGCTCCTCGCGGAGCTTCGTCGCATCGAGTAGATAGCGCCGGTCGTGGCCGGGGCGGTCGGGCACGATCGTCTTCAGGGTCTCGGGCTTGCCGGTGAGGCCGAGCACGGCGTCCGCGATCTCCTCGACCGACTTCTCGACTCCCGAGCCGACGTTGTACGTCTCGCCTTCCCGTCCTCGCTCGAGCACGAGCTCGATCGCGCGGCAGTGATCCCGCACGTGCAGCCACTCGCGCTTGTTCTGCGTCGACGCATAGAGCGGCAGCTCGCGGTCGTCGAGCGCGTTCGTGACGAACAGCGGGATCACCTTCTCGGGGAACTGGTACGCCCCGTAGTTGTTCGAGCAGTTGCTGATCGTCGTCGGCAGGTGGAACGTCTCGTAGTACGCGCGCACGAAGTGATCGGCGCCGGCCTTCGAAGCGTTGTACGGCGTGCGCGGCCGGTACGGCGAGTCCTCGCGGAACATCTCGTCAGAGTCGAGCGGCAGGTCGCCGTAGACCTCGCACGTCGAGACGTGGTGGAAGCGCTCGACGCCGTGGCGCCGCGACGCTTCGAGCAGCAGCTGCGTGCCGACGACGTTCGTGCGCGCGAAGAGGCCGGGATCGATGACGGCAAGGCTGTTGTGAGACTCCGCGGCGAAGTTCACGATGACTTGGATCTCGTGGTCGGCGAGCGTGCGCTCCGCGAGGTCGAGGTCGGCGATGTCGCCCTCGACGAACGGCACGTCGTCGGGCACGTTCCCGCGAACACCCGCGTACGTGAGCAGGTCGTACGCGACGACGTGGTCGTCCGGGTGACTCGCGCGGCGGTGGCGCACGAAGTTGGAGCCGATGAACCCGGCCGCGCCGGTGACGAGCAAACGCATGAGCCCGAGTCTAGTGAGGCTTCTTCGTCTTGCCCTTGGTCTGCTCGTCGACGCAGTGCTTGGCCTCGTCGAGTGCCTTTCGCACTTCCTCGCGGTCCGGCTCGAGCGTCTGCGCACGCTCGAGGTACGTCTGCCCTTCCGAGCAGCGGCCGAGCTGCAAGAGCGTGTAGCCGAGGTTGTAGTTGGCGTAGCCCTCGGCGGGATCCGCGGGGCCGACTCCCGCCAGCGCCGGGACGGCCTGCTCCAGCTTCGGCAGCGCCTCGGAATAGCGTCCCTGCTGCATCAGCGCCCACGCCTGGTCGTTGAGCGTGTGCGGCCCGGCGGCGACCGGTTGCGGCGCCGGCGCGGTCGTCGTCGGAGGCGGCGCCGCGGTCGTGGTTGCAGTTGTCGTCGTCTGCTGTGCGGTGGTCGTCTGCTGTGCGGTTGTCGCCCGCTTCGCGGTTGTCGTGTGCTTCACGGTCTTCTTCGGCGGCGCCGTCGCGGGCTCAGGGGAGGACGACGTGCGCGCGAGCAGCACTCCGGCGAGGACAAGAGCGAGCAACGCGGCGCCGAGGAGCACGGCCACCAGCGGCTTCCGCGACGAGGAGCGGCGGGGAACCGTGCGCGGCAGCGCAACCGTCGCCGCAGTCGGCGCCGCCGCCTGGCTCTCCGTCGGCACGGCCGCGAGCGCCGTGCGCAACGCCGATACGAAGCTCGCTCCGGTCGCATAGCGGTCGTTCGGCTGCTTCGCGAGCGCGCGCCGGAACACCGCGTCCACGTCGGGCGGCAGGTTGGCGCGCGCCGAGGCGGAGGGTACGGGCTCGCTCACGTGCGCCTGAGCCTCCGCCGTCGGCGACTCGCGCGCGAACGGCCGCGCGCCCGTGAGCAGCTCGTACGCGACGACGGCGAGCGCGTATCTGTCGCTCGCAGCCGACGTCGGCTCGCCGAGCGCCTGCTCGGGCGCGAGGTACCCGGCCGTCCCGAGGATCGTCCCGCTTGCCGTGAGCGAAGGCATCCAGGCGGCGCTCGCGATTCCGAAGTCGGCGACGTGCACGTTGTCGGCGGCGTCGAGGAGGAGGTTGCCGGGCTTCACGTCACGGTGAACGACGCCCTTCGAGTGCGCATAGTCGAGCGCGCGCGCAGCCTGCTCGAGCCACCGCAACGCATCGGACGGCTTCTGCCGCCCGGAGCGCAATCGCTCCTCGAGCGAGACGCCGTCGATGTACTCCATGACGATGTAGGGCCTCTCGCCCGCGTCGCCGACGTCGAAGATCGTGACGATGTTCGGATCGCTGGACACGCGCGCCGCCGCGCGGGCCTCGCGCGCGAACCGCCGCCGTGCCGAATCGTCCGCGACGTACGGCTCGGCGAGCAGCTTCACGGCGACGACCCGGTCGAGCGTCGTGTCCATCGCGCGGTACACGTTGCCCATCGCGCCCTGCGCGATCGGCTCGACGTCCTGATAACGGTCCGGGAGGGTCTGCGTCGTCGGCATCCCGCAGGCCATACCCGCTCCCCGGGTACCGAAATCACGGCAGGTCAAGGTTCCGTAAGGAAGGAGAGAGCTCCGCTAGCCTGAATCGGCGCCCGTGTCGATTCTCCGCCGAGCGACCCTGCTGGCCCTGCTGGTCTCGGGCCTGACCGTTGGCCCAGCGTCCGGGGGTTTCACGCCGCCCGCGCTCAAGGGGACGCCGCAGTTCGTGATCACCGGCCACGGCTGGGGCCACGGCGTCGGCATGAGCCAGTGGGGCGCGTACGGCTACGCACAGAAGGGCGTCACCTACGACAAGATCGTCACGCACTACTTCCCCGGGACGAAGCTCGACACGACGACGGTGAAGAGCATCCGCGTGGTGCTCGCGCAGACGCCGAGCATCACGATCTCCTCGACGGCGCCGTGGAAGATCAAGGACGGCTCGGCTGCGGCGATCACGATGCCGGCGGGAAAGCTGACGCTCAACCCCGAGCTCGCGTTCAAGGTCCCGGGGACGAGCGAGCTGCAGACCTTCCAGGGGCCGCTCGTGTTCACGTCGCAGTCGCCGCTCGTCTTCAAGAACGCGTATCGCGGCACGTTCACCGTCACGTCCGACGGCAAGCAGCTCACGCTCGTGAACACCGTGCCGCTCGAGCAGTACCTGTACGCCGTCGTCCCGTCCGAGATGCCGAAGACGTGGCCCGCGGAAGCGCTGAAGTCGCAGGCGGTCGCCGCGCGATCCTACGCGCTCGCGCAGCGCAAGACGTCGGGGCCGTTCGACGTGTACCCCGACACGCGGAGCCAGGTCTACGGCGGCGTGAGCGCCGAGGCTCCGACCGCCACCTCGGCCGTCGATGCGACCGCAGGCGAGGTGCTCACCTACGGCGGGAAGATCGCGACGACATACTTCTACTCGTCGTCGGGCGGGCGCACCGCCGCGAGCTCCGACGTCTGGAAGGGCGCGCCGATCCCGTACCTCGTCTCCGTCGCCGACCCGTACGACACGGCGTCGCCGTACCACAACTGGGGTCCGCTGCCCTACACGGCGGACAAGCTCGCGAGCGCGCTCAAGGTCTCGGGGAAGCTGCTCGACGTCCAGACGACGGTCGACGGCTCGCAGCGCGTCGGGACGCTCCGCGCGATCGGCTCCGGCGGGGAGAAGGACTACCCCGGCACGGACATCCGCACCATGCTCGGCCTGCGCTCGACGTTCTTCACCGTCGGCGTGCTCTCGCTCGATCCGCTGCCGGCGAAGACGCTCGCGTACGGCACGCTGTTCACGCTCACGGGGATCGGGCGCGGCCTCGGCGCCCTCGAGCTCGAGCAGCGGGTCGTCGGGACGGCCGCATGGGTGCCGAATCGCGCGGTCGTGCCCGCCGCCGACGGCTCCTACTCGGTCAGCGTCAAGGCGGCCGCCCCGGCCGAGTACCGCGTGACCACGGGGAACGCGGGCACGCCTTCGACGAAGGTCGTCGTCGCGCCGCTGCTCACGCTCAAGGCGAGCGCGGACCTCACGAAGGTCAAGGGCGTCGTGCGGCCGGTGATCCCCGGCACCGCCGTGCAGATTCAGCAGCTCGGGCGGCGGTGGACGACGGTCGCGAAGGTGCTGCCTTCGCGCACGGGGCGGTTCGGCTTCGCGCCGTCGGCGCCGGGCGGCGTCTACCGCGCGCGGGTCGTGCCAGGGAACGGCTGGTCTTCGGCGCTGTCGCCGAAGGTCGCGCTGCAGTGAGGCGCGCGGCCGCGTTCGTGGCCGCGGCCGTCGCTGCGCTCGCCGCGGCGGGAGCCGCCGACGCCGCGCGTTTCGCGGTCGGCGTGGATCCGACGGCGTCGCTGCCGCGCGTCGCACGGGCTCTGCGCGCGTACGGCAGTGTCAGCCGCGAGCTCGGCCGCATGCGAGTGCTCGTCGTCGACGGGAAGAGCATCCGCGGCGTGAAGCGCGTCGACGGTGTGCGCTGGGCCGAGTGGCTCGGCTCGCGAGACCGCCGCGTCGCGTTCGTCCCGAACGACACCCTCGCGGCGAAGCAGTGGTATCTGCAGCGCGACCGGGCGTTCGACTTCTGGCCCGAGGCGCCGCTGCTTCCGCCGGTCAAGGTCGGGATCGTCGACTCGGGCATCGACCTCACGCACCCCGACCTCGCGACGCACGTGCTCCTTGCGCGCTCGTTCATCGGCGGCACGGTCACGGACGTCGACGGCCACGGGACGTTCATTGCCGGCGAGATCGCGGCGACGACGAACAACGGCCAGGGAATCGCCGGCATCGGCTTTCCTGCGCAGCTCCTCGTCGCGAAGGTGGTCCGCAGCGACGGGTCGATCTCCCTCGAGGCCGAGGCCAGGGGGATTCGCTGGGCGGTGGACAACGGCGCGCGTGTGATCAACCTCAGCCTGGGCGGCCTGCGCGACCCGGCGAACCTCTCCCGCGACACGTTCTCCCCGGTCGAGGCGGCTGCGGTGCAGTACGCCGTCGCGAAGGGCGCGCTCGTCGTGGCCGCCGTCGGCAACGTCGACGGACAGACGCCCACCTCCCCGTGGCCGTATGCGAGCTACCCGGCGGCGCTGCCGCACGTCGTCGGCGTCAGCTCGATCCGCGGCGACAACTCGGTCTCCGCCTTCTCGAACCACGACGCGATCTACAACGACATCGCCGCGCCGGGCGTGAACATCCTCTCGACGTTGCCGCTCGCGCTCACCCGCGCCAGCGTCGGCTGCGTCGACCAGGGTTACTCCGACTGCGGACCGGTCGAGTTTCGTAAGGCGCGTGGGACGTCGTTCGCCGCCGCGCAGGTCTCGGCGGCCGGCGCGCTGCTGCTCGCGCAGAACCCGGAGCTGACGGCCTCGCAGGCCGCGACGCTGCTCGAACGGTCCGCCGTCGATCTGAGCCCGGCCGACGGCTGCTCCGCCTGCACGCCCGGCCGCGATTCGCTCTCGGGCTGGGGGAGGCTCGACATCGCCGCGGCGCTGACGGCGGCCAGGGGCATCCTTCCGCACCGCGACTCCTTTGAGGCGAACGACGACGTCGGCGGGCACTCGGGCGTGCTGCTCAGGCGCGACGGGAAGGTCGCGGCGACGCTCGACTACTGGGACGACCCGTCGGACGTCTATCCGGTCGATCTCGTCGCGCGCCGCCGGCTGACGGTGTCCCTCAGCGGCTCGCTGAAGGGCACTGCCCGGATCGCTCTGTGGGGCCCGCGCGCGCGGACGGTCTCGGCTCTGTCGAGCGCGCATGCGCTGGCCCGGTCGACGCGCGTCGGCGCAACGCAGCGGTTGTCGTACGTCGCGCCGCCGGAGAACGGCGGCCGGTACTACGTGCAGGTCACGGTGCCGCGTCCGGCGTCCGGCGCGTACCTGCTCAGCTGGAAGCGCTGAGCAGTTCGTCGTCGGGAACGTCGCGCAGCACGCGCGCGGGGTTGCCGACGACGATCTTCCGCGCCGGCACGTCCTTCGTCACGACGGCGCCCGCGCCGACGAACGCCTCTTCGCCGATCTCGACGCCGGGACAGAGGATCGCGCCGCCGCCGACGCGGGCGCCACGGCGAATCGTCGGTCCCTTGATCAGTTCGTGACGCCGCTCGGTGCGGCCCATGAAGTTGTCGTTCGTCGTGACGACGCACGGCGCGATGAACACGTTGTCCTCGAGCGTCGAGTATGCGGTGATGTACGCGTCGGCCTGGATCTTCGTCAGGTCGCCGATCGTCGTGTCGTTCTCGACGAGCGAGCCGCGGCCGACCACGACGTCGTCGCCGATCGTGACGCGCTCGCGGACACACGCCTGGTCGCCGACGATCACTCGCGCGCCGAGCGTCGTCCCGGCGAACACGATCGCACCGGTCGAGACGATCGTCCCGTCGCCGAGCTGCGCCGGCGGCAGGTCCTCGCGCTTCGCGGTCGACCGCGGCGAGAGCGTCGGCTGCTTCCCGACGACCGCGCCCTCGAGCACCTTCACGCCCTCGCCGAGCACCGTGCCCGGGTAGACGATCGCGCTCGGATGGACGTCAGCCATCGAGTGACGCCTGGAGACGCTCGAGCGTGCGCACGACCTTGAGCCCGTCGCCGGCGACGCGTCCGCTGTCGCCGTTGCCGTCGACCAGCTCCAGGAACGCCTGGCACTCGAGCTTCAGCGGCTCGGCGGGCGGGATCTTCGGGCTGAAGACGTCGCCGCTCCGCGTCAGCCATTCGCCGTAGCTCGTCGGCGCGGACTCCGGCGCCTTGTCGTAGATCGTCACCTTCTGGTCGAGCTCCATGTCGTCGAAGACGACCATCTTCTCGCGGCCGACGACGGTGATGCGCCGCATCTTGTGCGGATCGAGCCACGACAGGTGCATGTGCGCGATGCGTCCAGAGGGGAAGCGCAGGTAGCAGAACACGACGTCCTCGACGCCTTCGGTGAGGAAGTCCCGGCCGTGCGCGATCACCTCCGACGGCTCCTCGTCGAGAAGGTAGAGCACGACCGAGAGGTCGTGCACGCCGAGCGACCAGAGCGCGTTCTCGTCGCGGCGGATCTTGCCGAGGTTCTGACGGTTGCCGTAGACGCACAGCACCTCGCCGAGGTCGCCCGCGTCGATCAGCTCCTTGAGCTTCTGCACGCCGGGGTGGTAGAGCAGGAGGTGGCCCGGCATGAGCACACGCTGTCGCTCGTGCGCGAGCGCGACGAGCTCCTCCATCTCCGAGGCACGCATCGCCGGCGGCTTCTCGACGAGCGCGTGCTTGCCGGCCTCGAGCGCACGCTTCGCCAGCGCGTAGTGCGTCGGCACCGGCGTTGCGATCACGACGGCGTCGATCGAGTCGTCCGCTAGGAGCTCCTCGTAGTCGGCGTACATCTTCGCGGCCGGATGGCGCGCGGCGAACCGCTCGCGCAACGACTCGTCGAGATCGCAGAGGGCCGCGAGCGCGCCGAGCTCGTCGAAGTTCCGCGCGAGGTTGGGGCCCCAGTAGCCGAGGCCGACGACGGCGACCCTGCTCACAGCTTCCAGACCTTGCCGTCGACCTCCGCGCCCTTCGTGGCGTTACGGAAGTCGACGATCACCTTGCCGCGCCGCACGACGTCCGCGTAGTCGATCGACGAGTGCGCGGTGACGATCACGACGCAGTCGTACGCCTCCGGCTCGAGGTCGACCGACGTCAGCCCGTCGAAGGTCGCGACGTACGGATCGTGGTACGCGACGTCCGCGCCCGCCTTGCCCAGGAGCTCCATCAGCTTCTCCGCCGGCGACTCGCGAACGTCGTCGATGTCCGCCTTGTACGCGACGCCGAGGACGAGGACCTTCGAGCCGCTGAGGGACTTCTGCGCTCCGTGATTCAACGCCTGCGAGACGACCGAGCGGCAGAAGTACGGCATGTTGTTGTTCACCTCGCCGGCGAGCTCGATGAAGCGTGTCGAGAAGTCGAACTCGCGCGCCTTCCACGTGAGGTAGAACGGGTCGATCGGAATGCAATGGCCGCCGAGGCCGGGGCCCGGCTTGAACGACATGAAGCCGAACGGCTTCGTCGCGGCGGCTTCGACCACCTCCCAGACGTCGATGTCCATCCGGTCGCAGAGCTGCGCGAGCTCGTTCACGAGCGCGATGTTCACCGAGCGGAAGATGTTCTCGAGCAGCTTCGTCAGCTCGGCCGCCTCCGGCGTCGACACGGTGTGTACGTCCTCGATCACCTCGCCGTAGAGCGCTGCGGCTGCCTCGGTGGAGGCCGCGTCGACTCCGCCCACGACCTTCGGCGTCGTCTTCGTCGTGTAGCGCTCGTTGCCGGGGTCGACGCGCTCGGGCGAGAACGCGAGGTGGAAATCGGCGCCGGCCTTCAGGCCGCTGCCCTCCTCGAGCAGCGGCTGCAGGATCTCGCGCGTCGTGCCCGGGTACGTCGTCGACTCGAGCACCACGAGCTGCCCCTCGTGCAGGTGCGGAGCCAGGCTCCGCGCGGCGCTCTCGATGTACGAGAGATCGGGTTCGCGCTGGCGCGAGAGCGGCGTCGGCACGGCGATCAGGACGGCGTTCGCCTCGCGCGCCTCGGCGTAGTCCGTCGTCGCGCTGATCGCGCCGGACTCCACGAGCGGCTTCAGCGCCTCCGACGGGACGTCCTTGATGTGGCTCTCGCCGCGGTTGAGCGCGTCGACGATTCGGGGCACGACGTCGACGAGCACGACCTTGCGGCCGGACTCCGCGAACGTGTGCGCTAGCGGCACGCCGACGTAGCCCGCGCCGATGACGGCGATGTCCCAGCTCATTCCGGGCGCGAAGGGTACAGAGCGTCGACGATGCGTCCGGCGGCCCTGCCGTCGCCGTACAGTGTCGGCGCGTCGTCGGGAAAGCTTGCGCGTTCGAGCGCCGCACCCAGATCGCGCAGGTCACTCGGGTCGACGAGCGTGTTCGCGCCGGCGCGGACGGTGTCCATCCACTCCGTCGCCGGGCGCAGGGTGACGCACGGGACGCGAAGCCAGTACGCCTCCTTCTGCAAACCGCCGGAATCGGTCACGACACGCGAAGCGCCCGCGACGAGCGCGAGCATATCGAGGTATCCGATCGGAGGCACGACCTGCAGCGACGGTGCCGGCTCGATCCGGTGCTCGTCCATGACGTGCCGGGTGCGCGGGTGAACGGGAAAGACGAACGTCCAGCCGGTTTCGCCGGCCGCAGCGATGATCCCGCGCAGGCGCTCCGGCTCGGTGTTCGCGGCGCGGTGCAGCGTGAGGACTGCGTACGGCGTCTCGTACGTGGCGGGCTTGCGCAGCGCGATCGGCTTGAACAGGTCGAGCGCGTCGCGCATGACGTCGCCCACGACTTCGATTCGACCCGAGTCGCCTTCCGCGAGAAGAGTCGCGCTCGACTGCTCGTCGGGAGCGAGGCGCAGCTGCGCGATTCGGTCGACCTCGATCCGGTTCCGCTCCTCCGGCATCGAGAGATCGCCGCTTCGCAGACCTGCCTCGACGTGCGCGAGCGGAGCGCCCTCCGCGACCGCCGCTCGTGCGCCCGCGAGCGTCGAGTTCGTGTCGCCGTAGACGAGCACCCAGTCCGGCCGCTCGCGCCGCGCTGCCTCGCGGATGTGCGGCTCCATCGCGTCGGGGTCCGACGTGTGGAGGTCGAGCCGATAGGTCGGCTCTGCGAGCTCGAGCTCGTCGAAGAAGACCTGCGACAGCTCCGGGTCGTAGTGCTGGCCCGTGTGCAGCACGACCTCCTCGACGCCTGCCTCGCGAAGCGCGAGCGACATCGGCGCCGACTTCACGAACTGCGGGCGGTTGCCCACGATGGAGAGCACCTTCACCGCGGCAAGCCTAGGCGGGACTGCCGCCGCGCTCACGAGGAGCGCGGCGGCAGTCGCGTCAGCTCAGTGCGGCCCGGGCCGCAGCGTGAGCCGGTACGCCCCGCGGCCGTGCGTCGCCGCGTAGATGTACCGGTTGGGCCCGTGCTGCGCCTTCGCAAGCGTCAGCCCGGATACCGCGGCCATCGGCAGGCCGTCGGAGACGGGCGTCCACGTCTGTGCCCCAGGCGTCAGCGTGAAGACGCTGAAGTCGGTCGAGATGTAGATGTCGCCCGTCGCGGTGTCGAGAACCGCGTCATTGACCGGCTGGTCGCCGATGTCGTACGAGAGGTCCGTCCACGTCGAGAGCCCGCTGTTCGGATCGAACACGACGTCGAAGACGTGGCCGGGCGTCGTCGGGGTCGACACGTTGAACCCGGAGAACGTGACGATCGCGTGGTTCGGGTTCGTCGGATCGGCGTAGATCGACGAGACGGCGCGGTTCGGCGTCGCCGTCGAGTCGTCGTCGAGGCGGGTGAACGTCACCGTCGACGGGTCGGCTGCGTTGATGTTCCTCGAGATCAGCACCCGGCCTGCTCCGGTGCCGGCCCACATCGTGCCGTCGTCCTGGCCGCGCGAGAGAGCGGAGATCGTGTTGCCGCCCTTCGTCTGACCGTACGGCGAGGTCGCTGTGCTGTTCGTCAGCGTCGACGTGCCGAGCTTCGGCCAGTCGGCCGCTGCGCCACAGACCCCGGTGAACTGCAGGTTCTCCGGGTCCTTGCCGGGGATGGTCGTCACGTTGCAGTGCTGCTCCAGGAACGCGCGATCGCCGCCCCCGTCCGACGTCCGCCAGACGCTCTGCGCGCCGACGAAGATCGTCTTCGTCCGTACCGGATCGGAGACCGTCGGTGAGCAGAAGCGGTCCGACTCGGGGAAGTTGACGATGAAGCGGTCGCCGATCCAGAGCCAGGTGTTCTGGTTGAAGTCGTCGTAGTTGATGTCCATCTGTCCGTTTGTGTACGTGTGGAAGCGGAAGTGGGGATCGGAGGCGTCGAACCCGCTGTCGCATCCGTCACCGGTGAGCGGCAGCTCCCAGGTCTTCGAGCCCGTGAACATGATCGTGCCGTTGTCCTGCAGCCCGGCCATCGCCTCGTTGTCCTTGAACGGGCTGACCGAGATGCTGTACATCTGGATCGTCCCGAGCCCCGCGTTCACGACCTGGAGCTCGCTCGGGATCTTGCTCAGCCACTGCTTGCACTCCGTGACGTAGGCAGGGTTGATCGCGTCGAGCCCGCGGTCGTCGCACTGGCTCGAGGCGTCCGCCCACTGACCGCTCGTGCGAATGAGACCGCCGTCGGAGCCGACGAAGAACTTGTCGGGATTGCCCGGCACGAACGCGATCGCGTGCTGATCCGGGTGCATTGACTCGCCGCCGACGTCCCCGGTCGCGTCGTTCCACGTCGCTCCGGCGTCCATCGACATGAGCACCGCGCGTCCGTTCGAGCGCGGGCCGACGACCTGACTAACCTGGAACTCGTACGGCCCCAGCTCCTCGTAGTGCATGAGCCCCGCGACGACGACCATGTCGGGCCGGTCGGGCGGCGACATGATCGACATGTCGTACGAGCACTGTCCTCCGAATGCGGAGACGCAGTAGTTGTAGACCGCGAACCCGGGCGTGCCGTCGGTCGAGTTCGACAGGCGCGTCCAGCCCGGATTCGGACACGTCAGGGGAGTTCCCGAGCACGTGCCGACCAGCGTCGCGGCCGCTTGGCCCGCGTCGTCGACGCGGTAGACCTGCGCGCCCTGGCCGCCTCCGCTTGCATCGCCGAGGTAGATGCGCGTCTTGCCGTTCGGCAGCGCCACCGGCGAGAAGGTGAAGCGGCTCCGGTTCTCCTGGAAGATCGGCGTCCAGGTCCCGGCTGCCCCACCGGACGTCGAGCGGAGGAGTCCGCCCGTCGTGCTCGACGCGGATGTCGCATACACCGTGTTCGGGTCGTTCGGGTCGAACTTGACCTCGTTGGCGGTTGCCGGCAGTACGAGCGAGAACGTCGCGCCGCCGTCCGTCGACGCGTACACGCCGAGGGTCGGCAACGTCGGCGTTCCGACCGCTCCGACGCTCGTCGAGTTCGAGCCCTCGCCCCGCGTGCCGGAGCGCGTGCCGATGAGGATGTGGTTCGCGTCGCCCGGCTGGACCGCGACCCACACGATCGACCGGTTGTTCGCGACGGCGACCGAACCGGGCACGAGGCTCCAGTGGTTGCCCTCGTCGGTCGACCTGTAGAGACCGAGGCCGGCCTCGCTGTCGCCGCTCGCGTTCCCCTCGCCGGTGCCGGCGTAGACCGTCCGTCCCGTCGCGTCGTTCGGGTCGACGGCCAGCGAGCCGATCGCGTTCGTCGGGATGTCGGCGGAGACCTGCTGCCAGTTCGGCTGCTTGGTCAGGGCGTTGTTCGTCCGCCAGACACCGCCGCCCGCGGCGCCGATGAAGAGCGTGCAGTCACCGTTGTTCGGACAGTGACCCATCGTCACGGCGGTCTCGCGGCCGGACCACTGCGTCGGCTTGATGAAGGACTGCGTGCCGAACTTGTCGACGTTGAGCGTGTCCGGCCCGATGGAGTCCCACTTCGAGAAGGGCTTCGGGCCCTTCTTCTGGAGCTTGTCGTTCGCCTTGATCGCGCCCTGGACCTCCAGCGGCGTGACCTCTGAGGCGGGATACGCGCGGTCGGCGTACGCCTGAGCCTCTGGCCCGTCCGCGGCTCCGCCGTTCTGCTGCTGCTCGAGGATGCTCTCGTGCGCCAGACGCGAGGCGCCCGGCCTAAAGGCCGCAGAGGGCCCCGTCGTCGACGACGCATGTGCGAGTACGAGCGCGAGCGCCGCTGCCGCGCCCGCCAATACGAAGATGACGGCTGTGCGCCGCCGCAGCTTTGCCATGTGGGTCGGCCCCCTTGGTCCGGATACAAAGAAGATTTGGATATTTCCCTATACGGACGGCCGCGTCAAGGTGCGCAACCGGAGGGTTCATCGCACGATGCAGATTCGACAAGGCGGCGCCCGAGCGCCGCAACGCTGTCCCGGAGCTCGTCCGGACGCCTGATCGTGAAGCCGCAGCCGAGCCCAGCGAGGACGCCCGCCATCCAGTCGAGCGAGCTGACGCGCATCCGCAGGAGCGTGCCGTTTCCGTCCGGGGCCAGCTCTGCGAGCGTTGCCGGCAGGCGCTCCGCCGCCCGCTCGGGCGCGAGGTCGAGCAGCACCTCGACCTCCCACGGCCAGGGAACGCGCGCGAGCGAGCGCCGCACGTGCGCGACCGCGTCGAAGCCTTCGGGCGGCGTGACGGCGGCCGACTCGGCGAGCTCGGCGTCGTCGATGCGGTCGACGCGGAACGTGCGGAGGTCGTCTCGGCCGTGGTCGTGCGCGGCGAGGTACCAGCGTCCGGAGTGGACGACGAGCCCGAGCGGGCTGAGCTCGCGTCGTGACTCCTCGCCTTCGAAGGTCCGGTAGCGGACGCGGATGCGCCGGCGGCGACGGACGGCATCGGCAAGGAGGAGCGCGGCGCGCGCCGGCGATCGGCGAAGTCGTCCCGGGCGCGGTCGTGAAGCCGAGCGTCGATTCGAGCGCCTCGACGCGGCTGCGGACCGCCTCGGGCAGGACGCGGTGGATCTTCGCGAGCGCGCCCTCCACGCCGTCGGTTGCGAGCCCGAGCCGCCCGGCGGCGACGAGCCCGAAGACGACCGCCGCCGCCTCGTCGTCCGCGAGCATGAGCGGGGGCAGCCGGAAGCCGGGCCGGAGGCGGTACCCGCCGCCGACGCCGCGCTCGCCCTCGATCGGGATGCCGAGCTCCTGCAGCGTCACGACGTACCGGCGGACGGTGCGCCGTTCGATTCCGAGCTCGTCGGCGAGCTCACGTCCCGTGACGAGGGGTCGCGTCTGCAGGAGCTCGAGCAGCTGGAAGAGGCGCGACGCCGGCGCGGTCACAGGCGAAGTCAAGCAGCGATAGCGGTCAGGATCCGCCCTAATTAGCAACTAGCCTCGCCGCGATGGAGGAGCGCGGCAACCTCGGCGTCGTTCGCGGCGCGGCCCTCTACGTCGGCGCGCTGATCGGGCCGGGCGTGCTGCTCGTGCCCGCGCTCGCGGTGCAGGCCGCAGGCGCCGCGTCGATCCTCGCGTGGGCGGGCCTGCTCGTCCTGTCCGCGCCGCTCGCCGTCACGTTCGCGGCGCTCGGCGTCCGGCATCCCGTCGCGGGCGGCGTCGCCGCGTACGCGCGGGCGGGCTTCGGCGACGCGGCCGCAGCGGTGACGGGCGTGTGGTTCATGACCGCGATGCTCGCCGGAGGCCCGGCCGTCTCGCTCATCGGCGGCTACTACGTCGCGGACCTGACCGGCTCGGGGACGAGCGTCGCCGTGGTCGTCGGCCTCCTGATGTTCGGCGTCGTCCTCGCCGCGAATGCGTTCGGCCTTCGCGTCTCGTCGGGGTTCCAGCTCGGACTGTCCGCGGTGCTCGTCGCCGTCATCGCGAGCGCAGTCGGAATCGCGCTCCCTTCGCGCGGCGGCGACAACTGGACGCCGTTCGCACCGCACGGGTGGTGGGCCGTCGGCGACGCGGCGAGCATCCTGATGTGGCTCTTCATCGGGTGGGAGGCGATGGCGCAGCTCGCGGGTGAGTTCCGCCGTCCGGAACGCGATCTCCCGCGCGCGATGGCGCTCGCGTTCGGCGTCGTAACCTTGCTGTACGTCGGGCTCGCGGTCGCGACGATCGCCGTCGCCGCCGAGGGCAGCTCGAAGGTGCCGCTCGCCGACCTCGTCGCCGTCGGCTTCGGGCGCGCGGGCCGCGACGCGACGGCGGTCCTCGCGGTCGCGCTGACGATGGGGACGATGAACGTCTACATGGGCGGCGCAGCGAAGCTCGCCGCGGCGCTCGCGCAGGAGGGTGCGCTGCCGCAGTGGCTCGCGGGCGGCGCGACGCGGAGCATCCCGCGGCGGCCGCTGCTCGTGCTCGCACTCGTCGGGACGCTCGTGCTGCTTGCGCTCGGCGCAGGCTTCAGCAACGCCGCGGATCTCGTCCGTGCCACGTCGGCCTGTTTCGTCGCCGTGTATCTGCTGTCGCTCGTCTCGGCCGTGCGCATCCTCGCCGGGCCGATCCGCGTGGCGGCGATCGTCTCGCTCGCGCTCGTCGCCGTCGTGGCCGTGTTCTCGGAGGCGTTTCTGCTCGTGCCGCTCGCGGCGGCTCTCGTCGCGCTCGGCGTCCGCGCGGCCGCTAGGAGACGAGGCCGTGCACGCGCTCGGCCGCATCCCGCGTGATCGGGTCGCCGTGACCGACGCCCACGATCGCCGGCTCGAGCGCGGCCATCCGGCGAAGCGACGCGTGGTGCTGCTGCAGGTTGAGGTTGAACGCCGTCCAGCCCGCGCAGAGCTCGGGCCAGGTGGCGACGGCGTCTCCCGCGATGAGGAATCGCCGCTCCGGCCACCAGAAAGCGAGATGGCCCGGCGAGTGCCCCGCCGCATGCAGCACCTGCAACGGCCCGAACGCTTCGCCCTCGTCGAGCGTGTCGTCTGGCGGGCACGGATCGTGCTTCGGACGGTTGAGCCACAGCCCGAGCTGGAACGGCATCAGCCGGAGCGACTGCTTCGGCAGGATCGTCACGGCCTGCGCGCGTCGTTCGCCGGCGACGATGTCGGCCTCCCACTCGTGTGCGTACACCTTCGCGCCGCTCGCGCGCTTCAACGTGGCAAGTCCGCCGAGGTGCGAGCGATGCCCGTGCGTGAGCGCGATCCGCTTCAGATCACGCACGTCGCGGCCGATCGCACGGATGCCGTCGAGCACGAGCCGCGCGTCGCCTTCGAACAGCGTGTCGACGAGCGACAGCTCGCCGCCGTCGTCGATCAGGAACGCGTGCACGTGCCCGCCCTTCCCGTGCCCGAGCGCATGGATGCCGGGAGCGAGCTCGGTCACGACGCCGCGCGCTGCCACGGCGCGAACGGATTCTCGACGCCCTGCAGCGCCGGCTCCAGGTCGGGGAAGTGCCGCAGCAGCAGCGTGCGCATGTTGTTGTTCTCGACCCAGTCGAGACCCTCGCGCGTGTAGACCTCCGGCCGGAAGTCGCGCGTGAAGAAGCGGTCGCTCTCCAGCCGTCGCGACGCCATGAGGATGAAGATGCGGAACGCGGTGTCGCTGAAGCCGAAGCCCTTCGGCTTGCGCTCGGCGTACATGCCGATCATCGAGTCGACGCGCTCGACGTCGCCGTAGATCGCGCGCAGCTCCTCGGCGTGCTCGGGCGTGTCGGCCATCTCCTCGAACGTGTCGAACGGCTTGAGATGGAGCAGCCGCCGGAACTGGTTGTAGCGCGGCACGCCGCGTTCGCGCACACGCAGGACGTCGATCGACGCGAGGTCGATCAGCGAGCCGTCCGCGCGGTCGAAGTGTTGGAGGAAGCGTGGGTAGTTGTGCAGCGTGATCGCGCCCGGGTGCGACGTCCCGAACGAGTAGAGCGCGTCGGTCATCGACATCTCCGCCAGCCGCTCGCGTACGTGCAGTGCGCCGATCTCGGGCAGCGTCCGCTCCTGGAGCGTCGAGTCGTCTGCGAGCCGGCGGAAGCTGAACTCGTCCGGGATCAACGGGTGCATGCGGTAGACGCAGACGAACTCCTCGGTCAGCGAGTACGGAACGCCGTGGTGGTTCGTCGGCGAGCCCGGGATCCCGCGCAGCACCTCGTTCTTCGTGCGCCGGCCGATGAGCTTGTCGAGCCGCTCGCCCTCGAGGCCCCACCAGTTCGTGCGCAGCGCCGTGACCGTCGTCGGGTGCGCGATGATCGCCGGCGTCCAGTCGGTCGTGTGGATCTTCGCCATCAGCGCCGCGACGACGAGGCGCGCCTTGTCGTAGAGCTCGTCGTCGGAGAGCTCCGGATGCTTCTCGCGCAGGTGGTCGCAGATTGCGTTGTGCTCGCGCATGAAGAGCGAGTGCAGGAGCGCGAGGCCGACCCAGAAGTTGCCCGCGACGCCGGTGACGTCGATGTGCGCCTCGAGGTCCTTCGGCGGCAGGCCGTGCTCGTCGATCCGCAGCTTGCCGTGCTCGTCCGAGCGCAGCGCCTCGGCGAACGCCGGATCGCGGCCGTAGATCTGCGAGCCGTCCCACCAGTGCGTGTCGTCGGTGACGAACGTCGGCGGCCCGGACGGATCGGCGCTCGGGTCGGGCCGCGTCCTCTGGATCTGCATCGGGTGCTCGGGCCATGGATCGTCGTCGGCCACCGGCACGACCCACGGGTTCTCGGCCTCGTTCTTGCCGTGGCTGAACCAGTCGTGCACCTCGAACTGGATCCACGCGCCGGCTAGGAGGTTGAGCGTCGTCGCGGGGACGAACTCCTTCCGCGTCAGGAGCTCGCGGCTGATCGTGCGCGGGTTCGGCTCGAGCAACCTGTCGGTTGGCTCGCGAACCGTGTACTCGAGAGGAACGTTGCGCCCGAAGCGGCTGCCGAGGCTGCCCATCAGCGGCTCGTCGAGGTCGTTGAACGTCCCGTCGAGCGTGCGCGCGGTGAGGTGGCGCGGATGGTCGTCGACGTCGGGCCTGTCGAGCGGCCCGCGGCCGGTGTCGTAGAGGTTCTTCTGGCGCAGCCGGTTCCGCAGCCCGATCAGCACGAGCATCGCGAGCGGCAGCGGAAGGTGGTCCCAGCCCCGCCGGCGGTCGATCCGCTCGGCGACGTTCGTGAACAGTCCCATGCGGTTGCTCTCCTCTCGAGCGACGGCTCCCGAGTGCCCCCTCGGACGTGTCGATGTAAGCACGTCTTCTCTCCGCGCGTCAACGCAGCGAGCGTTTAGCCCGCGCTAGCCGGCCGCTTAGCGCGCCGATCGACGCTCGCTGCGAGATGTCGAAGCGCGGAAGCCTCGCAGCAGCAGCGGTGACGAGCATCGTGGCTCTCGCACTGGCCGGCGCGCGCTCGGCCGGCGTCGCGATGCCCCCCACGGACGCTCGTGCGGAGGGAGCGAACGCGTCGGCCGGCCTGAGCAGACGCTCCTCCGACGGCCGCGCCGTCGTCGGCAGCTTCCGCCGGCGCAGCTACCGCCCGGGCGACACCGCTGTGCTCGATCTCTGGCATCGGTACGCGTCGATCCGCATCGACGTGCTCCGCGTCGGTCCCGAGGATCACCTCACGGTCGGCGACGACACGATCGAGGGCGTACCGGTCGGCGAGCCGCTGACCGTCGCAGGCGATCGCGGCTCCGTGCGCGTTCGCATCGGCGACTGGGAGAGCGGCCTGTACGCGTTGCGAATGACCTCCGGCGGCAAGGTCGGCTTCGCGCCGTTCATCGTCCGCCCCGAGTTCCTCGGGGAGCAACCGGTCGCGGTGGTCGAGCCGACGAACACGTGGCAGGCGTACAACTTCCGCGACGCCGACGGGGACGGCAAGCCGGACACCTGGTACTTCTGGTGGGACAAGCGCCCCTGGGTCGACACGCTCCGCCCGTACCTCGACCGCGGCGTGCCGCCGCACTTCCGCTCGAACGACCTGACCTTCGTCCGCTGGCTCGCGCACACGGGTAGGAAGGTCGACATGCTCGCGCAGGACGATCTCGAGCACGTATCGGGAGCCAGGCTCGCGAAGCTCTACCGGCTGATCATCTTCCCGGGCCACCACGAGTACGTGACGAAGCCCGAGTACGACGCCGTGCGGCGCTACCGCGACCTCGGCGGCCACCTCGCGTTTCTCGCTGCGAACAACTTCTTCTGGCGCGTCGACCGCGTCGGCAACCGCCTGCACCGGATCGCCCTGTGGCGCGACCTCGGCCGCCCGGAGGCTGCGCTCGTCGGCGTCCAGTACTTCACGTGGAACCAGGGCAAATTCGGCGGCAAACCGTACGATCTCGTCGGCGCCCAGTTCGCGCCGTGGCTCGTCGAAGGCACCGGCCTCGAGAACGGTGACCACTTCGCGCTCTTCGGCACCGAGGCCGATCGCGTCACGCCGGCGTCTCCGCACGGGCTGCACGTCCTCGCGACGATCCCGCACATCTTCAACGCGAAGCACTCGGCGTCGATGACGTACTACGAGCTGCCGTCGGGCGCGCGCGTGTTCGCGGCCGGCGCGTTCACGCTTGCAGGCCCGCATCTTCGCTGCGCGCAGATCGCGCGCTTCCTCGCGAATCTCTGGGACACGCTCGCCGAAGAGCCCGAGGCGCAGTACTCGCAGGCGGACCTCGGCTCGTGCCCCTACGGCACCGACGATCCCGTCTAGCGCCGCAACGCGAAGTTCTCCGGCGTTAACCGTGTCGCAACGGCCGTCGTTCTAGCGTCCGCGAGAGTTGATGCGGTCCGGTGTCGTTGCTGCGGTGGTGGCTCTGGCGGTGAGCGCGCTCGTCGCCGCCGTCGGCGTGCATCCCCGGCCGTCGGCTGCGACCACGAGATCGTCCTCGGTGCCGAGCGGCATTCACAAGATCAAGCACGTCATCGTGGTCATGCAGGAGAACCGGTCGTTCGACTCCTACTTCGGGACGTTCCCCGGCGCCGACGGCATCCCGCGCGGCGTGTGCGTCCCCGATCCGCGCGGCGGCTGCGTCAGGCCGTTCCACGATCACCGCGACCGCAACTTCGGCGGCCCGCACGCGCGGCTCAACGCATCACGCGACATCGACAGGGGAGCGATGGACGGCTTCGTCGGATCGGCGGTGCGCGGGACGCTCGGCTGCCTCGACCGCAACGACCCGTACTGCGTGCGCTCGGGCGACGGCACCGAGGTGATGGGCTACCACGACGCGCGCGAGATCCCGAACTACTGGGCGTACGCGCGCAACTTCGTGCTGCAGGACCACATGTTCGAGCCGGACGCATCGTGGAGCCTCCCCGCGCACCTGTCCCTCGTCAGCGAGTGGTCGGCGACGTGTGCGGTCAAGGACGTCGCGTCGAGTTGCCGGAGCGCCCCGAACCGTCCTGCCGAGCCGCCCGACTTTCGCGGCGACCTGAAGCACACGACGCCGAGCTACGCGTGGACCGACCTCACGTACCTCCTCCACAAGCGCAAGGTGAGCTGGCGCTACTACGTCGCCAAGGGGACGCAGCCGGACTGCGCAAACGATGCGGCGATCTGCAACCCGGCGCCGCAGAGCGCGAGGACCCCGGGCATCTGGAATCCGCTGCCGTACTTCACGACGGTCCGGCAGGACGGGCAGCTCGGCAACATCGAGCCGCTGCACAGCTTCTTCGCCGCGGCCCGCGACGGGACGCTGCCGGCCGTGTCGTGGATCGCGCCGAGCGACCGAGTGAGCGAGCATCCGCCGAGCCTCGTGTCGGTCGGCCAGGCGTACGTCACGCGGCTCGTGAATGCCGCGATGCGAAGCCCCGACTGGCCGTCGACTGCGATCTTCCTCGCCTGGGACGACTGGGGCGGGTTCTACGACCACGTCGATCCACCGCGGGTCGACGGCGCCGGCTACGGCCTGCGCGTTCCGGGCATCGTGATCAGCCCGTACGCGAAGCGCGGCTACGTCGACCATCAGACGCTCAGCTTCGACGCCTATGCGAAGTTCATCGAGGACGACTTCCTCGGCGGCCGGCGCCTCGACCCGCACACCGACGGGCGTCCCGACCCACGTCCTGACGTTCGCGAGACGCTGCCGATCCTCGGCAACCTCGCGAACGACTTCGACTTCACGCAGAAGCCGCGGCCGCCGGTGATCCTCCGGCCGTTCCCGCGCGGGACCTGACGCAGCGGACGCTTGCCGCTGCGGCGTCGAGTCTTGTCAACGGCGGCCGGATGTTCCAGACTTGCCGTACCTGGTCGGCGGCGCGGGCCGCGGTGAAGCCGTCCGCTCGCTCGTTTCGCCTCCCGGGGAGCGAAGCCGCAACGCGAGGAGGCACGGCGTGGAGACGGTCGAGGTGGTCAAGGCGGATCTCGGCGGCGGTCGGATCATCCATCTGGAGGCCCAGACGGTCGGAGATCCCGAGACCGACGTCGGCATCCGCGACGTCCTCTCGTTCAAGGGCGTCGTCGACACGATCGAGGCCTTGACCGAGAGCCTGATGAACGCGCTCCGGACGGCGAAGCCGGACAAGGCGACGCTGGAGTTCGGCATCGACATCGGAGTCGAGTCGGGTGCGCTGACATCCGTGATCGTCAAGGGCACCGGGACGGCGACGGTGAAGATCACGCTCGAGTGGGCCGCCGACTGATGCCCGACGCCACGATCGAGCTCGACCTGCTCCCGCGCTGCACCGTCAGGGTCGACGTCGGGGGCGTCCGGAAGGGCACGGGCTTCTTCGTCGCGCCGGGCATCGTCGTCACGTGCGCGCACGTGATCGAATCGCAGCGGCTGTCGCCGGGAGACACGGACCCCGTGATCGAGATCGTGCTGAGCGGAAGCGGCGAGCGTCACGCGGTTCAGCGCCGGAGCGGCGGCGACTGGTGTGACGACGACGTCACCCTGCTGCAGCTCGTAAGCCCCCTCGAGCATTCGTGCGTCCTGCTCGCGGGCGGCCTCCTGCCGCGCGATCCGTTGCACAGCTTCGGTTTTCCCGACAATCACCCGGAAGGCATCCCGACGAATCTCGACGCGGACGGCTTCACCGGCGACAGCAGGCTGCTCAGGTTCACGGAGGGCCAGGTCCGCGGCGGCATGAGCGGCTCGCCCGTGTACAACGCGCGGACCGGCGCCGTGTGCGCGATGGTGAACAAGTCCACCGATCCCAGAAGCGACCTCGGCGGCTACGGCGTGCGCGTCGAGACGCTGCTTCGGCTCGACCCGCGCGTCTTCCAGACCGAGAACCAGCGGTATCACGACGCGAGCGCGGAGTGGCTCGACCTCCTGACCAACGCGCAGCGCACGCTGCTTCGCCCGCGGCGGACCGGGCCGAGCGACGACGCCGCGGTCACGTCGATCGTGAGCATCGGGCGCGACAACGAGGACTGGCTCGTGCGCGCGAGCTTCGGCGCCGACGAGCCGAATCTCGGGCCGGTGCGCGTCGACCTGAACAGCATCCGCACGATGGTCGCGCGGCTCCTGCGGGACTGGGCGTCGAGCGGGCGGGTCGATGTCGGCACCCAGAACCAGCTCCTCGGCGAGATCTTGTTCTTCGCCGCGTTCCCCGGCGAGATCGGCGACAGGTTCAAGGAGCTCCTCCGCACGAAGACGGAGCGGCCCGTCCTGGTCGGCCTCCACTTCCAGACCGACGCCGAGCGAAGCCTCGTGACGCTGCCGTGGGAGCATCTCTACGTGCCGCAGGGCGAGGACGCGGCCGGTATGTACCTCGCGAGGGAGAGCTCGCTCTCGCTCGTCCGCTGCCGCGAGGACGAGCTCGATTCGACCGACTCGCTCCAGCGTCGCGAGCTGTCGGTCCTGGTGGTCGCGGTCGAGCCTCCGTCGAGCGTTTCGGGCGAGGAGGAGGCGACCTTCGAGCGCAAAGTCGTGCGGGACGTCGCCTCTGCTGTCAAGACGTTGCAGAAGGACGGGAACGGCCTGACCGTCGAGGTCATCGAGGCGGAAGACACGGAACAGCTCGCAAGCGACATCGAGGGGCGGGACGACCAGGTCATCCACGTCGTGTCGTACGGCTGCTTCCGCCGGCGCGCCGGTGAGCGGCAGCGCACGGAGGAGATCGTCGCCGAGTTCACGTTCGACGTGCTCGCAGACTTGATCAAGCAGCGCAAGCCCCAACTCGTCGTCCTCCAGCTCCTGGAGGCGGAGAAGCAACGAGTTGCCGCGGACTTCGCGCTCCTCGCGCCGATCCTCGTCGCCCAGGGAATCGATCACGTCGTCGCGTACCAGTACCCGGTTCGCGGCGAGACGGCGAGCAAGTTCAACGCCGCGCTGTACAAGGCGCTCGCATCCGGTGCGTCGGTCGACGACGCCGTTCAGCAGGCCCGCAACAGCGTCTGGCTCTCGGATCAGGGGTCGCGGGCGTTCATCTCGCCCGCGCTGTTCGTCAGCCGTCCCGGCAGGAGGCGTCTGGTCGCGGCTGCGGCGGCGGTCGGACAGCGGGTCGGCGCGTTCCAGCGCTGATGGTGCGGACGCGCATCCCGAAGCTCGGGCTCGGCGTCGGCGGGCCACGCTCCTACGCGCGTGTGATCGCACGCTGGCGCAGAGCCGTCGACAAGCTGTCCGACGACGACATCGCGGAGGCGAAGACGGCGTTGGAGGAGGAGCTGCGCGACGCGGACTCTGCGGACGACTACAGGACGGCGTACAAGCGTCTGATCGAACTGGCCCGGGACGCGGAGGCGGGCGGCAAGAGGCTCCGCAGGCTCGCGAAACACGTGACGGCGCTGCAGGAAGACTGGGCGGCGTCGCGGCGGTACACCGAGGCGGGCCTCGACGCGCTCGTGGAAGAGCTCGTGCAGACGTTCGAACGGGACCCGGGAGCAGGCGCTCGACGCTGGCTGACCGAGTTGTTCGACGCCATCCGCCTCCAGGAGTCCGATGCCGTCGAGAGGATCGCGACCGCGGACTTCGCGTTCGCCGACGAGCAGGCTCGCGGCGCCGAGCGGATCGCCCGCGACCTCGCGGCCTGGCGCGAGGGCAATCCCGAGAGCCTCCTCGAGCTCCTCGACGCTCTCGCGCGCATGCAAGTCGAGGGTTGGGAGCACATCGTCGAGACTCCTGCCCGGACGCGCGCGCACCGGCTCGCGGCATGGATCGCGCTGCGCGTCCTCGGAGCTCCGTCGCTCGCCATGAGACACCTCGACGACGCGCTCGAGCTCGATCCGCTCGAGGGGCCGACGAACGCGGAGCGCGCGTCACTCGATCTCTTCTCCGGCGAGCTGGAGCGTGCCGCGCCGGCCGCGCAACGGGCGATCGAGTTCGCTCCGAACGACCCCTCCGGCTACATCGCCCTCGGAGCGTGGGCCGAGCTCGTCGGCCAGTTCGACGACGCGCGGGATCTCTTCGGTCGCGGGCTCGACCGGATGCCGGCGCACATCATCGCCACGATTCCGCGCAGGGCGTCGATCCTCGACCCGCCCGGTGCGCTCCTGCTCGCCGCCGGCGAGCGGCTGCTCGCAGCGGGCAAGCCGGCCGAAGCCGCCAACGCCGCGGACGCCGCGTTCCACATGGGCGTCCTGGGCCCGACGAGCTTTCCGGAGGCCGACGCATATCGTCTTCGTAGCCGCGCCCTCGGGGAGACCGGACGCGGAGCGCGGAAGGAGGCGGCTGCTGCCGCGCTCGAGGCGGGGAAGCGCTACCTCTGGAACGAGCAGATCGACGAAGCGATCGACGAGCTCAGGCGTGCCCGCAAGCTCGACGACTCGATCGCCGAGTCCGTGTGGCTCCTTGCGGACGCGCTCACGGTGAAGAGCTTCCCCTCGGGCGCGGCCGCTCCCGACAACGAGCTCGTCAAGGAGGCCCGGTCGGAGTGGGAAAGGGCGGCACGGAAGTTCAATCCCCCCGCGGGAGCGCTGTCCTGGGCGTTCCTGACCCGTGCGGCGATCGCGGACCTCGCCTCGTACGCACCGGGCCAGGATCGAGGTCTCGGCTCCTGGGAGGCGGTCCTCTACGTCGAGCGGGCACTGGTGCACGACGAAGGCGAGCCTCGACGCTGGGGGCTCGCGGCGCGGCACATCCGCGCGTGTCGGCTCGACCACCTCGCGCTCGAGGCGGCCGAGCGCGGGTACGCGTTGGGTCCTGCCGACGCGGTCGTGCTGAGCGAGCGTCTCGCCTTGCTCGCGAACCTGAATCGCTTCGACGAGGCCGGCGTGGCCGCGGACGAGTGGCTGTCGCTGTACGGCGAGGATCCGTGGGTCGGCGGCGTGCAGGCGTGGCTCGCGTACCACGAGGGTCGACCCGAAGCCGCTCTGAGCCTCCTCGAGCCGTCGATCGCTCTCGACTTCGACCTCGCCTGGTCGTACGGGCTCCGGATCAACTGTCGGCTGGCGCTCGGTGACGTCGACGGGGCACGTGACGACTCGGCCACGCTCCTGGAGCGCGCGAAGTCGATCGGCGCCGCCGCCGGGGTCCAGATGGCCCTCGCACACGCGACGCTCGGCGACCTCGACCGTGCGCGCGAGGTCCTCGAGCGGACGCGCGCCGATTCGACCGCGTCGGACAGCGACTATCTCTTCGCGAAGTTCTTCTTCGCGGTGCTCGCGGACGACGTCGACGCGGCGCAGGACCTGCTCGAAGCATCGTTCCGGGCATCGCCGAGCGTGCGAGAGCTCGACGCCACGGTCAGAGAGGCAAAGCTGCGCCTTCTCCTTACGGACGAGACCGGCCGCGCAGGACGCGAGGCTGCAGTCGAGCGCGCGCTGCCCGTCGCAGCGGAGCGGCAGGCGGAACTGGAAGACATCCCGCCGTCCGCCGACGGCGAACTCCGGCTGGCGCTGGAGAACGTCGTCGGAGCGTCCGGTTCCGACCTCGACCTCCGCACGGCCGCGCTGCTCGCGATCCGTGCGCGCCGGCTCGTCGAGTCCGGGCAGTTGCTCGACGCCGCCGAGGATTACGAGCGCCTGCGTTCGCCCGTCTTCGAGCCGGAGGCGTCGGTTGCGCTGGCGCGGGCGCTGACAGGTGCGACGGCAGAGCGGACGGCGCAGAAGGACGTCGACGCGGTCAGGGAGATCCAGGCGAAGGCTGAGCGACTGGGCGTCACCGACCCTGTTCAGGCCGGGCTGGCCGTCGCGTCCGTCACGGAGGCCGCGGGCCGACCCGACGACGCGCGTGCGTCGCTGACCGCACTGCTGGAGCGCAACCTCGACGCGGACGCGCGCACTCAGGACGTGCACCAGCGGCTCGGCGAGCTGGCGCTCCGCAGCGGAAAGCTCGAGGACGCGCGCCTGTCGTTCGAGGCGGCGCTCGAGATCGCGCGTGGCCGGAAAGACGCGGGCCGCTCCGCGGAGCTCGAGGCGCGTCTCGCCGCCCTCGCACTGGTCGACGGCGACGAGCGATCCTGTCTGGAGCACCTCCGCGCGGCCCGGGACGAATGGAGCTCGGCCGGAGCCGTGGATCCGGCCGGGGCCCTGGAGGCCGACCTTCGCGGTCTTTCGCAGGCGGAGCGGAGCGTGAACGGGAGCGAGTTCATCGAGACCGCCGTCGAGCAGGCGCTCGGCTACCTCCGTAATGAGCTCGACCCCACGGCGGCGTCAGACGCGCTCGCGCCCGCGGCGAAAGAGTCCTGAGGAAGCGAGATGGGCCGTGCAGGGATCGAACCTGCGACCTTGGGATTAAGAGTGGAGGGCGAAGGGTTTCGGTGCTCTCGGGCGCTCTGGGAAACCCCGCTCATTGAGCCAAAACGGCTTGCGTCTGTTCGGGCGTTCTCGCGTCGCCTTGTTGACCTTGTGTTGACCCGGTTCGTTGTCGTTGCGGTCAACGCTGGGGTCGTGCCGTCAGACGATCGGCGGCAAACCCTGCGACCTGATGCCGCCACGGCTCCGGACGTGCGCGCGCGAGCGGCAACACTCCAGCCAGATGCTCGACGGCCTCGTCGACCTGCTCGGGCGAGCAGCCTCCGGTGCCGGTCTCATGGCCGGACTGCCGCCTCGCTTGTGTCTTGTTCGCGGGTTCTCCGATGCGACGCCGCGGGCCACGCTGGGTGGCCTGAATCCTCGCAGCGCCTCAGGTTGACGGGTATCCCGGCGTGTGTTAGACCGTGTGGTCGTCGAGCTGCGGCAGCGAGGAGTCGAGGGAGTGCCGAGTTCGATCGATCCCACCACGCCCACCGTGCCGCCGACGCACGGTGCTGTGCCGCGCGGGTTGCCGCTGACGCCGTCGTCGTCGACGACGACGGGACGGTTTGGGCGCATGTTCCGGCGGTTGCCGTTCTACGAGCATCGGCCGGAGAGCCTGGCCGCGCTCGGGGACACGATGATCCAGGAGCTGGAGAACGGACAGCTCGACGAGGCGCTCGGGGTTGCGGACCCCGACGAGAACAGGGGTGTCCTCAGCGATGGCTCGATGCGCTTGCCGGCCGGATACACCTATTTCGGCCAGTTCGTCGACCACGACATCACCTTCGATCCGGTCTCGAGCCTGGTGCGGCAGAACGACCCGGACGCGCTGACCGACTTCCGCACGCCCCGGTTCGATCTCGACTCGCTCTACGGCCGCGGCCCCGCCGACCAGCCGTTCCTGTACGAGCCGGGCGGAGTCAAGCTGCGCCTCGGCGAGTCACGTTCCGCCAACCCGGAGGTGGCGGGACCCGACCTGCAGCGAAACGCGGACGAGCGGGCGCTGATCGGCGATCCCCGCAACGACGAGAACCTGATCGTCTCGCAGTTGCAGGTAGCGATGATCAAGTTCCACAACAAGGCCGTCGACCGGGTCCACGCCGACACTCAACTCGAGGGCGACGACCTCTTCAAGCTGGCCCAACAGACGGTGCGCTGGCACTACCAGTGGGTGGTGATCCACGACTACCTACGCCGCCTCGCCGGCGTCGACGTCATCAACGACATCCTCAAGCCGGAGCATTACCGCACTACGCCCAGCAGCGACCACTCGGTGATCCGGCCGCGGTTGCTCTTCTACCACTGGCGCGAGCAGCCGTTCATGCCGGTCGAGTTCTCGGTCGCCGCCTACCGCTTCGGCCACTCGATGGCCCGGCCCAGCTACCTGATCAACGACGTCATTCCCGTCCCCGTCGTCGCCAATGCCGCCCGCATCCCTTTCTTCTCACAAGGCGGTGGCCCGCTCACCCACCTGAACGGGTTCCGTGCCCTCCCGAACGAGTGGGGCGTGCAATGGAAGTACCTGCTCCCCGGAGTACACAACGCCGCCGGCCACAACGACGCCAACCTTCCCCAGCCCTCCTACAAGATCGACACCGAGCTCGGCCACCCACTCGGCGCACTGCCCGACAGCGTCGCCGGCGCGCAAGACCTGTTCGCGGGCATCCCCGCCGCCGAGGCGCAATCGCTCGCAGTCCGCAACCTGCTCCGCGGCCGCGCCCTCGGCCTGCCCTCCGGGCAAGACGTCGCGCGGGCGATGGGGATCAAGCCGCTCAGCGACGACGAGCTCTTCGGCGACGTAACCCTGCCCGACCCAGTCCGAACAGACCTGAACGGGCACGCGCCGCTCTGGTTCTACATCCTCAAGGAAGCCGAACTGAAAGCAAACTCACACCGCCTCGGGCCCGTCGGCGGACGCATCGTCGCCGAAGTCCTCATCGGCCTGCTCGACGGCGACCCGCTCTCCTACCTCAGTGTCAACCCGACCTGGACCCCGACCCTCCCGGGCCACACCGCCAACACCTACACACTCGCCGACATCATCAACTTCGGCCTCTAGGGGCGTGGAGGACGCCGAGTTTCTCTGTCGTTCGTCTGGCGCAAGCGCCGGGAGCGGTGACCGTGTCACGGCACTCAGGACCTAGCGATGTCGACCCGCTCGACCTCGTCGTAATCGGCTCCGGGCCGGCTGGAGAGAAGGGAGCCAATCAGGCCGCCTACCACGGCTATCGGGTAGCCGTGGTCGAGCGGCGCTCCGAGGCCGGAGGCGGGGCGACAACGGTCGCGGGCGTGCCGGTGAAGGCTCTGAGGGACACGGCCGTCTACCTGACAGGCTGGTCGCAGCGCGAGGTCTACGGCGTCGGGATCTCGCTCGCCCCCGATCTCCTGATGAATCGCCTCCGGGCTCGCATGGGCGAGGTGGTAGCGACGATGGCGGCAGCGGTCGGGCAGAACCTGGAGCGGAACGGTGTCGAGTTGATTCAAGGTGATGCGCGTCTCGGCCCTGACCGAACCGTGATCGTCAGTGACCCCGAAGGTCACGAGCGGACAATGCAGTCCCGAGTGGTCCTGCTTGCGACGGGCTCCCGTCCCTACCATCCCCCGGACGTCCCTTTCGACGATCCCGACGTCGAGGATTCCGAGACGGTGCTGTCGATCGAGCGGCTTCCCGAGCGGATCCTGATAGTCGGAGGCGGCCCGGTCGGCTCCGAGTACGCCTCGATCTTCTCGGCGCTCGGCGTCGAAGTCACCCTCGTCGACCGCGGCACGCGCCTGCTGCCGCTCGTCGATCGCGAGCTGTCGGAGGGCCTGGCGGACAACCTAAGGCGGTCCGGCGCTCGACTCATCCTCGGCGGGCAGGTCGAGTCGGTCAGGCGCGACGTCGACGGCCTGGTCGTGCGTGTCGACGGAGAGGATCTCCGCCCGCAGGTCCTGCTACACGCGGCCGGTCGTACCGGGAACGTCGAGGGACTCGGCCTGGCCGCCGCGGGCGTGGAGGTCGAAGGTCGTAGACGCATCCGAGTCGACCCGAGCTTCCGAACCACGGCCGAGGGCATCTACGCGGCAGGCGACGTCATCGGCCCACCAGGACTCGCGTCAGTCTCGATGGAACAGGCGCGAGTGGCGATGTGCAGGGCCTTCGGCATTCCACTCAAGGAGTCGGTCGACCCTTTCGTGCCGACCGGCATCTACACGCTTCCCGAAGTGGCGATGGTTGGACTGACCGAAGAAGCAGCACGCTCCGCCGCCGAGGACGTCGAAACCGGCCGGGCGTTCTTCGCGGCAAACGCCCGCGCGCGAATCGCAGGCACCACCGACGGCCTGGTGAAGCTCGTGTTCCGCGCCTCTGACCGCCGCCTTCTCGGCGCCCACATCTTCGGTGAGGAGGCGACCGAGCTGATCCACATCGCCCACGCCCTGCTCCACTCGAGCGCGACCGTTCGCGACCTGATCGACACGACCTTCAACTTCCCGACCCGGGCCGACGCGTACAAGTACGCCGCCTACGACGCACTCCAGCACCTGGAGGCGCGAGCCGGACACCAGGAGCGCGGGAGGGCGCCGCTCGGGGTCATCGACGCGGAGCCGCCGAAAGCACTGACAAACCAGTCCTCTCGAACATGAACCGCGTCAATGCGAACGAGCCGGCCCGCCACGCCGACACAGAATCCCCAGATGGCACTAGACGAGCGTCGAGCCTCTGACGTACGGCTGAATCACGCTCTGGCGGTCGCCGCCTCCAGTTGCGCGCGCAGAGCTCGGCGAGCTCGGCCGTCTGCCCTTTCGAGATCGCCGTCCGGATCGAACATCACCCCGCCGATGTCGGACGAAAGAACCGTACGGACCGGCCGCTGTCGTACGCCGCCTGGACGACCTTCGGCGACTAATGCTTGAGATTATCCAGAGCCTCGTACCGCACCTTGACTCCTGGATCGTGCAAGCGTAGAAGTCAGCTAAACCGACGACGAAGGCTTGGCGGATGCGGCGCCGTCTCCTCCCCGCAGGTGGACGACGTGCAGGAGCAGGAAACGAAGAGAGCGCAAGGTTCCGCCCGCGCCGGCAGGGTTTTGCTCAAGCGCGCAATCGGTCAAGGGCGGTTCTTCTTCGCACCGGGGATGGCGTTCGATGCGGACGACGCGCCGAGGGTGTATCACCGCGATCGACGCGGACCAGGGACCATCAGGTGAATCGTCAGTATCACCCACAGGGCCAACCGCGTTCCGGAGCGACGTCCGTTGTGAACGTACTCGGAACTCTGGCTGTGTCCGCGGGAATCCTCGTAGGGCTGATTGGTGCCGCACCCCCGTCGGCTCAAGCGGATTCAGACACCGTCATCGGATTTGATCAGCTTCCCGACGGCAGCCCGCTGACCCCGGGCACCTCTCTCACGACGCAATATCGGTCGCTTGGTGTCAGCACATTCGCCGCGTCGATCGCCGGCGGTGAGCCCGGACCACCGCCGACGGTGACAGCGGTCCTGGCCGGACAGGCGCCGTCGCCGACAGACCGTCAAGTTCTCGATATCAGCGGTTGTGGGAGTGAGGTATGCGCCCAAAACATGCCGCTTGTCCGCGGGAAGTTCACGGATGCACACAAGCGCATCAGCGTCTACGTCGGCGATCTCTCCCCACGAATGGAGATCGCCACCGTTTACTTCACCGCGTACGACCATGCCGGTGTCCAGGTGGGCGAGGCGTCCGACACGGTCGGCTCGAGCCCACCCGGAGTGCACACGAAGCTCTCAGTGCAGTCCACCTCGGCGACGCCTGACATCGAGTACTTCGAGATCAAGACGCTCGTAAGAAAGCGCGACGTGGCGATCGACGAACTCTCCTTCGATAACCCGTCCACGCCCGGCTCGCGGTCGTTCAACATCGCGTGGACCCATGAGCAGGCGCCGAGCGGTGAGGTGATCCTCCGGCCCGGCGGCGCACCCGTTCACACCTCTGTACAGGTCGACCGCTTCAACATGTCGCGTGGGCGGCTCCATTTCGATGTCGACGCAAGCGCTGCGCCCGGCATCGAGGCAACGGTCTCTCCGAACGACATGGATGCTCCGGACGGAACACGGATCGGCATCTCATTGAAGGCACGAGCGGGGACGCCCCTAACATCGCCAAGGAACGTGACTGTGACTGCGACCGCATTGGAGCCAGCGTCTTCGGGCTTCCCAGGCCCGCCCGTGCCGATCCCCGTAGAGGTCTTGGGCGGTCCGCCGAACCTCCGCGTCACCGGGCTGGAGGTTACGCAGGCAGTTCAATACGATTTGAACGGGCCGTTCCCGGCGCGGCTATTCAGGGAATACTTCGCCTCCTTTCCCGCCGACTGGGGCGGTCTCCCTTCCAGGAGTGGCGGCGCGCGCGACCCCGTCGAGTACGTCGGCGTCAGGCTCGTCGCCCACCGCCGGACGATCGTGCGGGCGTTTGTCGGCGCGGCTGCCGCCCCGTTTGTTGGGTCGGTCATGGCCACGTTGAGTGGCACCGACCGGGACGGCAACACTCTTCCAGGCAGCCCGCTCTTGCCAGACGGTAAGCAGGCGATGCCGATTGCGCCCGGTCCCGCGTACACGCAAATGAATCAACGCGCCGATCCCAACGGCGGCTACACGTTCACGCTCCCGAATTCTTGGGCTAGCGGCGTGATCGCGTTAACTGCGGCAATCACCTTCGAGGGCTTCACGTTTGATGCGCCATGCATCTGCGAGTCGTTCACGCTCGACAAGATCGCCTTTACACCGACGCGCGGATGGGACATCGCACCGTACCTCGGCAGGATCGCCGGCGATCCGGCTGGACCGCCTGCAGGCCCCAGCGCGGTCTTCAATGACACCGCGACGATTCTACCGCTCGGGGAGGGACAGCTCACGCTTCCGACGGCCGAGCGCGCGATCTCTGTCTGTCCAGCGCCCATTGTGAAAGACGGAAAAGCAACAGCGGTCCCATGTACGACGAAGGCTGACCCGACCAGCATCCCCTACTTGGTGGGCGAGATCTCCATCACCGACATAGCCAAGTGCACGGACCCCGCCGAGGACGACTGCGATGAGTCCACGGACAAGGCGGAAGACGTGATGGACCGCCTGATCGACCACGAGGAGGACACCCACGACACCGGCGATACGTCTGTCGTCGTCGTTTCCGGTCTGACAGGCGGTATTGGCGGCTTGAGCCTCACCGATCAGGACACGGCGGGGAAGGAGGAGTATCCCCTCGCCGTCGTGCGCTCCCTTGATGCCAAGCGCGGCTTGACGAGCGATGCGCACGAGATCGGTCACGGCCTTGGCCTCCCACATGCGGGTACCTCGTGCCCAGGTGCTGAGACCGGGTTCTTGGATTTCCCAACTGGCAACACTGGAGTAAAGTGGCCCCCCGACGACAAGGGCTATCTGCAAGGGATCGGGATCGATCCGCGTCCAGGATCGGGGAAGGCCGTATCCGCGCCGTACAAGCTCTTCGTACCGGGGAAGCGACCGGCGGGCGATGGCCAGTACTACGACTTCATGTCGTACTGCACCGGTGGCGACGACTCGACAGCGTGGATCTCGACGCGAAACTGGGACGCCCTCGTGGGGGTCTTTGCGAGCGAGCCTGCCGTTAGCGCGCGGGCATCCGCTGGCCGATCAGGCCCGCGCACGGTCCGTCTCGCCAGCTCGTCCGGTGGTGATGGTCGTACGAAAGAGACCGTGCCGAAACTGTTCGTCGTAGCCGATGTGAAGCCGTCGGGGGAGGTCGAGATCGATCACATTCGGAAAGCGATCGGCGCCCAGGCGGCACCCGACTCCGATCCTCCATCCGATTTCCACCTCGTCGCGCGGGACGCCCGGGGACTCGCTCGATCTGAGATCGCGATGATCAACGACGGCGCACACATCCACGGCGCTGGCCAGATCGGCATCGTCCGTGGCGTCGTACCTGCACGCGGGGTTATGAAGATCGAGGTCAAGCTCGACGGCAAAGTGATGGCAGCGCTAACCCGGAGTTCGCATTCTCCGACCGTGCGGATTATCGCTCCGCGTCAAGGCGCGACGGTGGGCCGCGAGCGGACGACAACCCTGCGCTGGCATGCGAGAGATGACGACCATGATCCGTTGGCGTTGAGCGTCGACTACTCATACAACGGCCGAACATGGAACAACATCTACGTGGGACCGAACCGGGATCGGCTCGCGCTCCCAAGCGTCTATTTCTCTGCGTCGCGAAGGGGCCGCGTCCGCGTGCGGGCGAACGACGGGTTCAATGAGACGGCCGCGGTCTCGGCTAGGTTCCGCGCAGTAGGTTCTGCGCCAGGGGTTGTCATTACGAGTCCCTCGCGAGGGCTCCGTCTGCAAGACGACGCGCCGCTCTACCTCGCCGGGCAGGCCTATGACGATTTGTCTCGGCCCCTTCGTGGTCGCCACCTGCGTTGGTTCGTCGGCCGAAGGTTAGTGGGACGCGGTGCCGCCCTGAGTGTCAGCGGACTCCCGAGCGGCTTTCAGCACATTACGCTCGTCGCCCGGGACGGCCGTGGGCGTGAGAGCCGAATTTCGACGTTCGTGCGGCTCCTTGCGGCGAAGCCGCAGTTTCTCAGGCTCCGCGTACAGAAGGGTGTCACTCGCTCGTCGCGACGCGTGCGTCTGCGAGTTCGAACGACGATACCCGCAACTCTTCGTGTCGGAGCTCAGCATTTCGTCACGGGACGTAAGTCGAGAACGGTCTCCGTCCGCATCCGGCCGGGTCGAAGCAAGTTGCAACTGCGCCTGCATCTGATCGCTGGAGGCAAGGTAAGGCAGCTACGGCTGAGCGTGCCGCGGCGGTGAGTGTCGGCTTGATCTGCAACACCCGCGCCCGGCCCTCAGCAGACCCCGACGGCGACGCATTGTGAGCCTGGCTCAAGGCGTCCCGCCCGTCGGCGCGTCCGCCTCCTCGCGTGACGGCTCGGAAACGCTTGTCGTCTGGAAGGCCCCGGACCTGCTGATCACCAAAACAACGGCCCACGGCAGGCACCGCCACCCAGCACTGCGCCAACTACGTCATCAACCGCGACGGAACGAGCGAAACCGAGATCACCAGGACCCCGACGGCGCCCTTCGCGGACGACTTCAGCGATGGCGTCCGTGATCCCTTCTGGCATGTCATCCAAGACCCGGGATCGATGATCGAGGAGACCGACGGTAGGCTCGAAGTGGCAATCGCCGCGACTGCGATACCCGGTGGGCCGTTCAATCAAGTCGACGGCCACTACGGCTCGAACTGCAGGCTGTTCACCGCCGCAGCTGTGTTCAGACATAGCACCGCAGACAAGCATCGAGCCGCGTTCGCCGCCGGCGTCGAGCGAGGGCGCGGAATGAGTGTCAACGACGTCTACGCAGAGGCACTCGCCGGCCATTGACGATCGAGCGGCTACATCGGGTGCACAACGCTCGCACCGAGTCGACCGCGTAGCTCCAGAACCGGAAACTAGTCCGTGGCGCTGCGCGGGGGTGAAGCATCAACGTCGACGGGCGGCTCAGTCGCGATCCCGTCGCGCTCCTCCGCGACCGCCGCGAGGAGCTCCGCCATCTCCCGCGCGTCCTCTGGGTGCGCAGGTCGTACCTCGAACTCGGGCACGAAGCAAATCCTCGCATCCGCCAACACCGAGGTACGTCCGAAGCCTCGAAAGCCCGACCCTCTGGTACCCGACGTGGGCGCCGATGCGCTAGAAGTGCCTTGACAGGGCACTAGCGAGGCGCTCGCAGGAGGGGCTGGATGGAGTACCGGGTGCTGGGACCGCTGGAGGTTCGCGACGGCGAGCGGTCGCTCTCTCTCGGAGGCGCGAAGCAGCGGGCGCTGTTGGCGATGCTGCTGGTGAACGCGAACGATGTCGTTTCGCGCGATCGGTTGGTCGACGAGCTCTGGGGCGAGCAACCGCCGGAGACGGCGGTGCAGAGCCTGCAGGTCTATGTCTCGCGACTGCGCAAGCTGCTCCCGCCGGACACTTTGCTGACGCGGGCGCCCGGCTACGTGCTCCAGATCGCTCAGGAGGAGCTCGACCTGCGCCGCTTTGAGCGGCTGCTTGCCGAGGGACAAGAGGCGCTCTCACACGCCAACCCTGAGCACGCCGCGCGTGCCCTGCGAGAAGCGCTTGCGCTCTGGCGCGGCCGCGCCTTTGCCGAGTTCGAGTTCGATTCGTTCGCCCGGGCCGAGAGCGGCCGGCTCGAGGACCTGCGGTTGGCGGCGTTCGAGGAGCGCGTCGAGGCCGATCTTGCGCTCGCGCGTCACGCCGACCTGATCGGTGAGTTGGACGCGTCGGTCGCGGAGAACCCGCACCGCGAGCGTCTTCGCGGCCAACTGATGCTCGCGCTCTACCGCTCAGGCAGACAAGCCGAAGCCCTGCAGGCCTACCAGGCCGCGCGCCACGCGCTCGTCGACGAGTTGGGGATCGAGCCTAGCGCCCAGCTCCAACGACTCGAGAAACAGATCCTGACCCATGACGCGGCACTTGAATCTCCACCCCGTTCACCGTCTGGCACGGCGACGTTCTTCAGCAGCAGCCTGCCGTTCCAGCCGACGCCGCTGGTCGGTCGCGAACGAGAACTTGACGAGCTGGTGCGGCTCGTCAGGCGCGAGCAGCTGCGGCTCATCACCGTCACAGGCCCCGGCGGCGTCGGGAAGACGCGGCTCGCGCTCCAGGTGGCCGCCCAGGTGCTCGAGGAGTTCTCAGAGGGGATCGCCTGGGTGCCGCTGCAGTCGCTGCACGACCACGAGCTCGTTCTGCCGGCAATTGCAAGAGCGGTCGGAGCGGAGGACGCAGTGGAAACACACATCGGGGAACGCCGGATGCTGCTGCTGCTGGACAACATGGAGCAGCTGGTTCGTGCGGGGCCGCAACTCGCCGCGCTGCTTACGCAAACCCCGCAACTGAGGTTGCTGGTCACGAGCCGTGAGCCACTCCACCTCGCCGGCGAGCAAGAGTATCTCGTCGGTCCCCTCGATGAGCCCGACGCGGTCGCCCTCTTCGCTCAGCGAGCGCGGGCGGTCACGACTAGCTTCGAGGCGGACGAGGCGGTCGCCGAAATCTGCCGCCGCCTCGATTGCTTGCCGCTGGCGATCGAGCTAGCCGCGGCGCGTGTGAAGGTCCTTCCGCCCGAGTCGCTGCTCCAACGCCTTGAGAAGCGCCTGCCGCTTCTGACGAGCGGACGGCGCGACGCGCCCGCGCGTCATCAGACGCTCCGCGCGACGATTGTTTGGAGCTACGAGCTGCTCACCCGAGAGGAGCAAGCGCTCTTCGCTGGGCTCGGCGTTTTCGCGGGCGGCTGCACGCTCGAGGCAGCGCACGAGGTGCTCGATGCCGAGCTGGACGCGCTCGCCTCCCTCGTGGACAAAAATCTGCTCCGTCATCAGGGCGCCCGCTATTCGATGCTGGAAACGATTCACGAATACGCGCTCGAGCAGCTGGAGCGAAGCGGCGATCGCCATCAGGAGATCAGCGCCCGGCACGCCGGCTATTTCGTCACTCTCTGCGAACGCATCACCGAGCAACTCCGAGGCGACGACGATCCCGACGCTCGTCGCCTCACCGAAACGCTCGCGGCCGAGCACGACAACGTCTCGGCTGCGTTCCGATGGGCCGTCGAGCGCGGCGATCGAGAGCTCGCGCTCCGGCTGGCCGTCGCCGTGCGCTGGATCGCACGCACGCTCGCCGAGGCGCGCTGGGCGTTCGAAGCCGCCTTCGCTGTGGACGGCGCCGCCCCTCCCGCGGTCGAGGCGAGAGCACTCCTAGAGGCCGGTCTGGTCGCGAACGAGGAGGGTGATCCGGAGGCCGCGGTGGCGCTGGGCGAACGCGCTCTCGCGCTCTACCGCTCGGTCGGAGACGCTGTGATGGTCTCGGCGTCCCTGACATTCCTGGGAGAGTGGCTGGGTGCGGCCGGCCGTCCCGAGGCGGCGAGGCGATCGCTCCGAAGAGCGATCGCACTCTCCCGACGGATGGAGCTTGGCAATCAGGCACACGCGGAGGCAGTGCATTTGCTTGGCGAGCTCGAGCTGTCCGAGGGTTGCTTCGAACGCGCGGGCCGACTTCTGGCCGAGAGCCTCAACCTGCACACGATTGCGGGACGTCCGGCCAGCAGCACATGGCACGGTCTCGGTGACGTCCGCCTCGAGCAGGGCGATCTCTCCGAAGCTAACCGGCTCTACCGCGACAGCCTCGCGCAGACTTGGAGCACCGGCTATGTGTACGGCACCGCGTATTGCTTGGGCGGCCTCGCCGCCGCCGCTGCCGCCGCAGGGGACGTCGAAACAGCGGGTCGGCTGTGGTCAGCAGTCACGCAGTACGAAGAAGAACGCGGTGGCCGGCTCAATCGCTCCAATCGCGAGCGATACCAGCGCCGGCTCAAAGCCGTCGACGCGGCAACGCTCGCGACTGCGGTCGAGCACGGCCGATCAATGACCTTCGACGACGCCGTCGAGTATGCGCTTTCGCAGCCTGACCGCGACCGTTAGCGGCGCGGTCGGCTCGCGCATCACAACGACAGGCGCGATTCGCGGTGCTTCGAAGGGCTGAGGTCGGCTACTGCGCTGCGTGGATCGCAGCCCGAGACATCTTCGGAGGCCAACTTCGAAGCAGTTGCTGATCCTCTGTTGACCCCGCCCATTCGCTGACCAGGGCGGGCGTTCTTGCCACTCCAATCGGGATTGTGAGAAAGGGGCTATGGGCTGCACGACCTGGGAAGTTCGCGTGACCTGATTGTTCGCTCGCTTCTCGGGCTGGTTTGAGGCGGCTCGTGCACGCTGTTAGCGTGAGTGAGCATCCGGGCTCGGCTGAAGGTCAACAGAAGCTGTTGACCCGTCGTCGGGTTTCGCGCCTCGACGCGCGAGACCTGACATGCAGACACTCGCGGTTTGCAGGTATTTCTCGTGAGTGGGCCGTGCAGGGATCGAACCTGCGACCTTGGGATTAAGAGTCCCCTGCTCTACCAGCTGAGCTAACGGCCCGAGGCGGCGCTCAGTGTAGCCGCGTCATGCTGCGGCTATCGCCGCGAGAACGTGATCCACGCGGCCCGCGACGAGATCGTCTCGCAGGCGCTCGCCACCCGTGATGCCGCTTCGCCGCTCGAGCAGCTCGCCGACTTGCTCCGGTCGCAGGCCCTGGCGGCGCGCCGCCTCCAGCGCACGCGCGACCTCCGGGCGTAGTTGCCCGTCGGGCCCGAATTGCCACGCCGGGAAGCGCCACTCCTGCGATCCCGCCGGGCGGACGGCCACGAGCTCGCCCGCCCGGCGCATCGCGTTGATCTTCACCGTGTCCACGCCGAGCTTCGTCGACAGCCACGATGCGGAGAGCGCGTCGGTCACGGTCGTGAGGATAGAGCGTCCCGCCGCTCACGCAGTCGCAGGTGCGAGCTCACCCGGGATCGGATCGAACGTCGGCGCGTAGCCGAACAGCCTGCCGACGGGCGCACCGAAGACGAGCCCGAGCTTCTGCAGCCAGTGCGGGATCTTCGGCAGCCGGACGTCGTCGAAGTGGTGGCTCGCGATCACGGCCAGCCGCACCGGGTTCGGCATGCCTTTCCTGTTCGTCTTGCCGGCCGCCGCGAGCGTGTACATCGTCGCGATCAGCCGCTCGAACTGCAGCGCCGGCGTGACCGTGCAGACGAAGCGCACCTCGTCGTCGCCCGCGTTCCAGAACTTGTGCGCGGTGCCGGGCTCGACGGTGACGCTCTCGCCCGCGCGGAGCTCGACCGTCTCCGTGCCGCGCCGCATGCCGAGCGTGCCCGCGAGGACCTCGAAGCGCTCGGTCTGGAACGGATGCTCGTGCGCCGCCGCGACGAAGCCGCCGGGCTGCACGATCGTCTCGAAGACGACGCGCTCGCCGTTCGTCTCCGCCGCCGTCTCGTGGAACACGAGCCGCTCGCCGGTGACGGGGTTCTCGATCTGATCTCCTGCGTGGAACATCTCCGTACCTCCTCGTGTGATTGACACGAAGAGCATCCGTCGCAGCGGTTTCGATTACGTCGGCCGCAAGCGCGATTCGCGCTCGCTCGCGCGAACGATCTGCGCCTCGTCCCTACGAAGGAGAAGAGCCCGGCTGAACGACTCCGGCCTCGTACGCGAGGACGACCGCCTGCACGCGATCGCGCAGGCCGAGCTTCATCAGCACGTGGGCCACGTGCGTCTTCACCGTCGTCTCGCTGACGAAGAGCTCCTTCGCGATCTCGGCGTTCGAGAGCCCGCGCGCGATCAGCTGCAGCACCTCGAGCTCGCGGGCCGTCAGCTCGCCGAGCGCCGGGGGCGGCGAGGACGTCGCCGGCCCGGTGCGGACGAACTCCTCGATCAACCGCCGCGTGATCGACGGCGCGAGCAGCGCGTCGCCGTTCGCGACCGCGCGAATCCCGTCGATGAGACGCTCGGGCGGGACGTCTTTCAGCAGGAAGCCGCTCGCACCGGCGCGCAACGCGTCGAAGACGTACTCGTCCATGTCGAAGGTCGTCAGCATCACGACCTTCGTGTCGCCTGCGCCGCCGTTCGCGAGCAGGCGCCTCGTCGCCTCAATGCCGTCGAGCTCCGGCATGCGCACGTCCATCAGCACGACGTCGGGCTCGAGCCGCCGCGCCTCGGTGATCGCCTCGATGCCGTCGCCCGCCTCGCCGACGACGTCGATGTCCTCCTCGGCCTCGAGGATCATGCGGAAGCCGGTGCGCACGAGCGCCTGGTCGTCGACGATCAGAACCCGAACGCTCACTCGGCGGTGACGGGTAGCCGCGCGCGCAGCTCGTAGCCACCTTCGGGGCGCGGTCCCGCAAAGAGCTCGCCGCCGTACACGGCGACGCGCTCGCGGATGCCGACGAGCCCGTGACCGCTGCCGCCGCCTGTGCCGTCGCCGCTGCCGTCGTCGCGTACGACGAGCTCGACCGTGCCGTTGTCGTAGCGCACGACCACTTCGGCGTGCTTGGCGTTCGCGTGCTTGATCGCGTTCGTCAAGCCCTCCTGGACGAACCGGTATGCCGTCAGGTCGATGCCCTGCGGCAGCGCGGCCGGCTCGCCTTCGAGCCGCAACGACGTTTCGAGGCCCGCCTCGCGCGTCTGCTCGACGAGCTTGTCGACGTACTCGAGGCTCGGTTGCGGCACGAGCGCGGGCGCCTCCTCGGGCCGCCTCAGCACGCCGACGAGCCGCCGCATCTCGGCGAGCGCGGCGCGACCCGTCTCCTCGACGACCTGCAGTGCCTCGCGCTCGCGCTCCTGGTCATCGTGCAGCAGTCGGCGCACGGCCGAGGCCTGCACCGTCATCACGCTCACGGAATGGCCGACGATGTCGTGCAGCTCGCGCGCGATGCGTGCGCGTTCCTCGGCAACGGCGGCGCGCGCCTTTACCTCTCGTTCCAGCTCGAGTCGTTCAGCACGCTCGCGCAGCTCTTCCGTCTGACGTGATCGCGATTTGAGGAAGAACCCGATGAACCACGACGCGATGAAGAAGCCGCCGACCCAGGGGAGCTCTCCGAGCCCTTGGTGGAACTCGTGCATGACGTAGGCAACCGTCGCAAACGCGATCGGAAATCCGGCGTAGGCGACGCGCCGTTCTTCGGCTGCGCCGAAGGTCGCCATCGCTCCGAGTGCGCAGAAGAACGGAAACGAGAGGTCGTTGCCGGCCACGTTCGAGACGGTCGCGAACAACGCGAGTGCCGCGAACGTCGCGGCCGGTGCTCCGAATGGGAAGCGGTGCCGCAAGAAGAGCAGCGGGCCGCTTACGACGGCCACGGGGATGACGGCCTTGTTGTACGGGACCTGCGTGACCGCGAGCTCGATGACCGTCCCGACCGTCAGCCCGGCGATCAGCAGGTCTGGAAAGTTCCTTCGCGCCCACTCGATGTAGCGGTCCACGCGCACAAGGTACTCCCGCCCGCGGCGGGGCGCATCGGCCGCTCGGACGAGTGGCGAATCCTCCTCACGGACGAGGCGAATCGCGCCTGCGGCCGACGCGATCGACGCTCGCCGCGCCGACGATGGCTGCACCAACGATGCGAAAGGAACCGACATGAACGCTGCCATCGACACAACGCTCTCCGACGAGCGCGTCCTCCACCTCCACGAAAGGCCGGCAGTCGTCTCGGCGCGCGATCTCGTCCGCCGCTACGGCCGGGGCGACACCATGGTCGAGGCGCTTCGCGGCGTCTCACTCGACGTCGCCGCCGGCGGGCTGACCGCCGTGATGGGACCGTCCGGCTCGGGCAAGTCGACCCTGATGCACATCCTCGCCGGGCTCGACGGGCCGACCGAGGGAACGGTCGAGATCGCCGGCGAGAACATCACGCGAATGGGCGACAACGAGCTGACGCGGCTCCGCCGCCGTCACATCGGCTTCGTCTTCCAGTTCTTCAACCTGCTGCCGATGCTCTCCGCCGAGGAGAACGTCGTGCTGCCGCTCTCGATCGCAGGCGAGAAGCCCGACAGGGCGTGGCTCGAGCAGCTGCTCTCGGACGTTGGGCTGCAGGATCGCCGCAGACATCGGCCGTCCGAGCTCTCCGGCGGCCAGCAGCAGCGTGTCGCAGTGGCGCGCTCACTTGTCACGCGGCCCACTGTGCTGTTCGCCGACGAGCCGACCGGGAACCTCGACTCGACGACCGGCATGGAGATCCTCGAGCTGCTGCGCGCGTCGGTCGACGAGCGCGGGCAGACGATCGTGATGGTCACCCACGACCCGCGCGCGGCGCGTTTCGCCGACCGCGTCCTGCACCTCGCCGACGGCGAGATCGTGCGCGAGGAGGTGACGCCGTCATGACCACCGTCGCGCTCAGAGGGATCCTCGGCCGGAAGCTCCGGACCGCGCTGACGGCGTTCGCGATCGTGCTCGGCGTCGCGATGGTCGGCGGCGGCTTCCTGCTCACCGACTCGATCTCGAAGGCGTTCGACACGATCTTCGCGAGCTCGTACGCGCAGACCGACGCCGTCGTCAGCGGCCGATCGCTCACCGACTACTCCAACGCGGGGCGCGCGAGCGTCTCGCCGCAGCTGCTCGCGCGCGTGCGACACACGCCGGGCGTGGAGGCCGCAGCGGGCGAGATCTTCGACCTCAACTCGAACTCCGACGTCGCGAAGCTGATCGACAAGCACGGCAATGTGATCACCGGCAACGGCAGCCCGACGTTCGGTCTCGGCGTCGATCCGTCGCAGCCGCGCTTCAACCCGCTGCGGCTGACGAGCGGGCGCTGGGCCGGCGGCCCCGGCGAGGTCGTCCTCGACGCCGGCTCGGCGTCGAAGTACCACTTCGCGGTCGGCGAGCGAATCCGGATCGCGGTCGGCGGCCCCACGCGTACGTTCACGGTCGTCGGCGTCGCGCGCTACGGGAACGTGAACACGATCGGCTCCGCGACGTTCGCCGTCTTCGACGTGAACGTGGCGCAGCGCTTGCTGCACAAGCCCGGCTACGACGCGATCTCGGTCGCGGCGAGCCCCGGCGTCTCCGCGCACGAGCTCGTCTCGCGGCTGCGCGCGATCGTGCCGGCGCACGCGCAGGTACGGACTGGCGACGAGCAGGCGCAGGAGGACAAGAAGGGCGTCGCGGGCTTCGTCGGCTTTCTCCGCTACGTGCTGCTCGGCTTCGGCGGCCTCGCGCTCTTCGTCGGCGCGTTCGTCATCTTCAACACGCTGTCGATCACGGTCGCGCAACGGACGCGTGAGCTCGCGACGCTGCGCACCCTCGGCGCGTCGAGGCGGCAGGTGCTTCGCTCCGTCGTCGCGGAGGCGCTCGTGATCGGCTTCGTCTCGTCGCTGGTCGGCCTCGCCGCCGGCTTCGGGCTGGCGAAGGGACTGATCGCGCTCTTCACCGCCGCGGGGCTCGACCTGCCGCGTGCGGGGATCGTGGTCGCGCCGCGGACGGTGCTGATCTCGCTCGCGGTCGGGACGCTCGTGACGGTGCTCGCAGGGCTGCTGCCCGCCGTACGGGCGACCGAGGTGCCGCCGATCTCGGCGGTGCGCGAGGGCGCGTGCGTGCCGAAGGGACGGCTGTCGCGGTACGCGCTCCCCGCATCGCTGACGCTCATCGCTCTCGCCGCAGCTTCGGTCGGGTACGGCCTGTTCGTCCACGGGACGTCGGTTGCCGCGCACGTCGTGTCGATCGTCGCGGGTGTGCTGGCGCTCTTCGTCGGCGTCGCGATGATCGCGTCGCGGCTCGTCCGGCCGATCGCCGCCGTCGTCGGCCGGGCGGTGTCGTCGACCGGCGGCGTTGCGGGGCGTCTCGCACGGGAGAACGCCGTGCGGAACCCCGGACGCACGGCGTCCACCGCCGCGGCATTGATGATCGGCCTCGCGCTGGTCACGTGCCTCTCGGCGTTCGCGTCCGGCCTGCTCGACTCGCAGTCGCGCGACGTCGAGCGGCAACTCAGCGCCGACTACGTCGCCGTCTCGCAGAACGGCTGGTCGCCGCTGCCGCCGCCGGTCGGCAATGCGATCGCCCGCACCGACGGTGTGAGCGTCGCGTCGAGCGTGCGCAGCGAACGTGCGCGCTCCGGCCGGGCGAACATCGACGTCTCGGGCGTCGACCCGAGCACGATCGCATCCGTCTACCGGCTCCACGGTGGGGATCCGTCGGCTCTGCACGGATCCGCGGCAATTGTCCGTGCGCCCTGGGCGAAGGGTCACCACCTCAGCGTCGGCTCGCCGCTGCAGTTCGTCACGCCGGGCGGCAAGCACGTGGAGCTGACCGTCGCCGCGCTCTACGACCCGGCGAAGCTCGACAACCTGCTCGGGCACGTGCTGATCTCGAAGCGCACGTTCGACGCGAGCTTCGAGACGCCGGGCGACGCGTACACGTTCGTCCGCTCGTCGAACCCGGCGGCGCTCGCAAAGACGCTGAAGAAGTACCCGGACGCGAGGCTGCTGACCGTGCCGAAGTTCGCCGAGAGCCGCGCCTCGGACCTCAAGTCGATCCTGAACATGCTCTACGTGCTCCTCGGCCTGTCCGTGCTCGTCAGCCTCTTCGGGATGGTCAACACGCTCGCGCTCGCCGTGTTCGAGCGGACGCGTGAGATCGGGATGCTCCGTGCCGTCGGCCTGACCCGTCGGCAGACGCGCCGGATGGTGCGACGTGAGGCCGTCATCACGGCGCTGATCGGCGCTGCCCTGGGCATCCCGCTCGGGCTCGGTCTGGCCGCGGCGGTGACGCACGCGCTCGCGCGCTACGGCGTCGCGTTCTCCCTGCCGCTCATGTCGATCGCCGCCTTCACGCTCGTCGCGATCGGAGCGGGCACGCTCGCCGCGATCCTGCCGGCGCGCCGCGCGGGGCGCCTGAACGTGCTCGCCGCGCTCCAGTACGAGTGACCCACGGGGGTGGCCTCCGGGTCGCCCCTGTGCAATCTTCCCTCCGCGCACTACAGTTTCCCCGTGACCGAGCAGATCGTGGGGCCCTCGGTCGACGAGCTCCTCCCCGGACAGACGCAGGAGATCGAGCGACTCGGGATGCTGGTCGAGGCGGCGGGGCGGCTTTTCGGCACGCTCGACCTCGACGCGGTCCTGCCGGACGTGCTCGACCTCGCGCAGTCCACGCTCGCGGTCGACGCGTACTCGCTCTGGCGCCGGGATCCCGACCACGACACGTGGACCCTCCAGGCCTCGGCGGGTCTCTCTCGCGACTACGTCGCCGCCGCGCCGGCGGCGATCCGGGGAAACGAGAGCGTGGTCACGCTCGACGAGCCGCTCGTCGTGAACGACATCCCCTCGGTCGAGTGGCTGACGCCCGAGCACAAGGCGGCGCACGCCGCGGAGGGCACGGTCGCGATGATCGCGGCGCCGCTCCACCACGGCGGGAACGTCATCGGCACGCTCGTCTTCTACTCGCGCCGGCCGCGAACCTTCGGCTCCGAGGACGCCCGCGCCGCAGGCGCCGTCGCGAGCCTCGCCGCAGCTGCGATCGGAACGGCATCCGTCTACCGGAAGCAGGCGCAGCTGGCCGAGACTCGCCGCCTCCTCGCCGAGGCGAGCGACGTCCTCGCCTCGTCGCTCGACTACGAGACGACGCTCGCGAACGTCGCTGCGCTCGTCGTCCCGCGGCTTGCCGACTGGTGCGTCGTCGACATCGTCGGCGAGGACGGCGCGATTCAGCGGCTCGCGGTCGCTCACGAGGATCCGTCGAAGGTCGAGCAGGCGCAGTCCCTGATCGCGAGGCTGCCCGTCGACCCCGACTCCCCGCGCGGCGCCCCCGCGGTGATCCGGACGCAGCAGCCCGAGTTGCGGCCGGTGATCGACGACGCGCTCATCGAGGAGGCCTTCCGCGACCGGCCCGCCTTGCTCCATGAGCTACGGGAGCTCGGCTTCCGCAGCTCGATGATCGTCCCGCTCGTCGCGCGGAGGCGCGCGCTCGGCGCGATCACGTTCGTCGCCTCGGAATCGGGTCGCACCTACGACGAGGAGGATCTCTCGATCGCGCTCGACCTCGCCCGGCGCGCGGCGGCCGCGGTCGACAACGCTGTTCTCTACCGCGAGGCGCTGCTGAAGGAGAGCCAGGTGCGCTTCCTCGCCGAGGCCGGCAGCGTGCTGAGCGAGCAGCTCGACTACAACGCGACGCTCGAGGCGCTGGCGCGCCTCGCCGTGCCGCGGATCGCCGACTGGTGCATCGTCGACGTCGTCGAGGGCGCCGAGATCCGGCGCGTCGCGGTCGCCGCTGCGGACGACGTGAGGCAGCGCGCGCTCGAGGAGCTGCGCGAGAAGTACCCGCCGACCTGGGACTCGCCGCAGCCGGCGGCGCGCGCCCTTCGTGAGGGTGCGCCGGTCATCTTCGAAGAGTTCGTCGGCGACCGGCTCGACGACACGGTCGTCGACGACGACCACCTCCGGATCATGGCGATCCTCGATCCGCACTCCGCAGTCGCGATGCCGCTCGTCGCGCGCGGGGAGAAAGTCGGCGCGATCACGTTCGCCTGGTCGCAGACGCGGCGCCACTACAGCGAGCGCGACCTGCCGTTGATGGACGACCTCGCGACGAGGGCGGCGCTCGCCGTCGACAACGCGCGGCTGTACGCGCGCGAGCGTGCGACCGGCGACCAGCTCGCGTTCCTCGCGGAGATGAGCTCGGTGCTCGCGGCGTCGCTCGATTACGAGACGACGCTCGCGAACGTCGCGCAGCTCATCGTCCCGCAGTTCGCCGACTGGTGCGCAGTCGACATCGTCAAGGAGGACGGCACGATCGAGCGCCTCACCGTCGTCCACGGCGACCCGGCAAGGGCCGCGTGGGCGCGACGCTCGCGGGACTTCCACCCTCCCGACCCCGAGGAGCCCGAAGGCTCCGCGCGCGTGGTTAGAAGCGGCGAGCCGGTCCTCTACCGCCGGATCACGGACGAGTTCCTCCAGGGATCGGCCCGCGGGCCGGAGAACCTCGAGGTCCTGCGGCAACTCGGCATGGCCTCGGCGATGGTCGTGCCGATGAAGGCGCGCGGGCGCACGCTCGGCGCGCTGATGCTCGTCTCGTCCGACCCGACGAGGCTCTACGACGACGAGGCGCTGACGTTCGCGGAGCACCTCGGTCGCCGCGCCGCGATCGCCGTCGACAACGCGGTGATCTACGGCCGCTCCGAGCAGCGAGCGCACGCGGCGCGCGCGCTGGCCTTCGTCGCGGACGGGATCGTGCTCGTTGACGAGGACGGGATCGTGCGCATCTGGAACGCCGCGGCCGAGGTGATCACCGGGCTCGCGGAGCGCGACGTCGTCAACCGGCCGATCACGGAGGTCGTGCCGGCCTGGGACGCGGTCGAAGAGCACGTCCCGGTCGCGACGGGGCCGGGCATCCCTCGCGCCGAGACGGTGCCGCTCGAGCTCGGGCGCGGCGAGCGCTGGCTGTCGATCTCCGGCGTCTCACTCCCGGGTGGCACCGTCTACGCGTTCAGAGACCTCACCGAGGAGCGGCGCGTCGAGCGCCTGAAGAGCGAGTTCGTCTCGACGATCTCGCACGAGCTGCGGACGCCGCTGGCGGCGATCTACGGCGCAGCTCTCACGCTCCAGCGCAAGGATCCGGCGCTCGAGGCGCAGCGCGAGCGCCTGCTCGACGTCGTCGCCGCCGAGGCCGAGCGCCTCGCGCGGATCGTGAACGACATCCTGTGGGTGAGCCGCGTCGAGTCGGGGACGCTGCACGTCGCCGTCGAGAAGTGCGACCCTACGCTCCTCGCCCTCGCGGTCGTCGAGGCGGCTCAGGCGCATCTGCCCGAGAACCTCACGCTGACGCTCGAGGCAGACGCCGATCTGCCCTCCGTGGCGGCGGACTCGGACAAGGTGCGCCAGATCCTCACCAACCTCGTCGACAACTCGGTCAAGTACTCGCCCGACGGCGGCTCGATCCGCGTTCGGATCACGAGCGACGACGCATTCGTGCGCTTCGCCGTGCTCGACGCCGGCCTCGGCATTCCCGCCGGTGAGCACCACCGGATCTTCGAGAAGTTCTACCGCCTCGACCCCGAGCTGACGCGAGGCGTGGGTGGCACCGGCCTCGGCCTCTACATCTCTCGCGAGCTCGTTCGCAGGATGAACGGCCGCATCCACGTGGACTCGACCGAAGGCTCCGGTGCGACCTTCACAGTCGAGCTGCCGATCGCCCGCTGACTTTCGCCGGAAGTGCAAGCACTTCCGGCGGGAAGACCGGGCAGGCGCGCTTCGCGCGCGTGCCCACCTGGTGGTCGTCAGTGGGTAGTCGGTTCGCCGATCCGAAGTGTCGGCGCGGGCAAGCCGCGCCTCGTTCGAGCTCGGACTGGAAGTCCAACGGGCCCGAAAGGGACATGCGCGCCGCGGGGCGCGCATGTCCGGTCTTCCTCGCGGAAAGTGCGCAGCACGTTCCGCGAAACGGGTCGGCTTAGTAAGGCGCCGGGCCTTCGTCGACGTACGTGCGACGGCGGGCACCGCCGACGCCGCCCCACGACGACCAGAAGATGAGCGAGAGCACCAGGCCGATGATGCCGACGATCAACAGAATCACGCCGACCGTTTGGATGCTCACGCCGGAAACCGTCGCTGTGACGGCCCAGGTCAGAATCGCGCCGGCTGCGATGAGAAGAATGCTGACTCCAACTCCCATGTGGGTCCTCCTTCGGGTTTAGGGAGCGCTCGGAAGCTCCTCCGGGCAGCTCCGTTCTTAAACGTCCGGTGGGCCGAATCGGTTACGCCCGCACAGGCGAGCAGAGCGGCCGCGGAAGACGGTAGGCTCGCGCCGGAAAATGCGGAGGGGTGCGATTGTCCAGCTGACGCTGCTCGCCTTGTTGATCGGCGGGTTGACGACGGTCGTCGCGGTGGTTCCGAACTGGCTGCCGCCGACCGCGTCCGAGCAGGCCGACCGGATCGACTTCGTCTTCTGGTACGTGACCGCGATCTGCATCGCGATCTACGCGATCGTCATCGCGACGCTCCTGTATTCCGCGTGGAAGTTCCGCGCGGCGCCCGACGACGACGCCGACGGCCCGCCTATCCACGGGCACACCGGGCTCGAGGTCGCGTGGACGGCGATCCCGTTCGCGCTCGTCACCTCGATGGCGATCATCTCGGCGGTCGTACTCGCGCGCAACGACCACACCGGCTCGAACCCGCTGCGCGTCGACGTGACGGCGCAGCAGTTCGCCTGGACGTTCAAGTACCCGCAGCAGAAGGGCCTGACGACGAACGTCCTCAGGCTGCCGATCAACCGGCCGGCGCGCTTCACGCTCCGGGCGCTCGACGTCATCCACTCGTTCTGGGTTCCGGAATTCGGGCAGAAGCAGGACGCCGTGCCGGGGACCACGACGCAAGTGACGGTGACTCCGAACAGGGTCGGGACGTACCCGATCATCTGCACCGAGCTCTGCGGCCTCGGCCATGCCGTGATGCGCTCGACCGTGGTCGTGATGTCCCAGGCCGACTTCGACAAGTGGGCGAAGGCCGGCGGGAAGGCGGCCGGCGGCGGAGGCGGCGCGGGGGCAGGAAAGGCCGTCTTCGTGAACAACGGCTGCGGCGCCTGCCACACGCTGAAGGCGGCCGGTTCGACGGGGAAGATCGGCCCCGACCTCGATAAGCTGCCGGACGAAGCGAAGACGGCTGGGAAGCCGCTCGAGGATTTCATTCACGAGTCGATCGTCGATCCGAACGCCTACGTCGAGAAGGGGTTTCCGCCGAACGTCATGCCGCCGACCTTCAAGTCGCTGCCGAAGGAACAGCTCGACTCGCTCGTGAGTTATCTCGTCGCGTCGTCGAAGGGGGCGTGAGCACGTGACGCACGTACAGACGAACGGCCACAGCGTCCATGCCGAGCACGCGCCGCGCCGGCCGCCGAGGGGCCTGAGGCGCTTCACGGCAGCGGGTTGGCTGCGCGCCCTCTGGATGGCGCCGCTCTTCTGGGCGATCGGCGCGGGCCTCGTCTGCCTGCTCCGCTCGTTCACCGTCTGGGGCGCGGTCTGGGAGTGGAACGCCATCGTCGTCGTCGCGTTCCTGACGGCGCTGCCGCTCGGCTTCCTGGCGGGGATCGGCGCCTTCGACTACTGGGTCTACTACGCGCTCGGCGGCCCGACCCGCGCCGAGGATCACTCGGGTCACGGCGCCACGAGCTGGAAGGACTACTTCCGCGTCAACACCGACCACAAGGTGATCGGCGTCCAGTACCTCTCGACGACGTTCTTCTTCTTCATCATCGGCGGCCTCGCGGCGATGGTCGTGCGCGCCGAGCTGGCGAAGCCGGGGATGCAGGTCACCGACAACCAGGGCTTCAACGGGTTCTTCACGATCCACGCGACCCTGATGATCTTCCTGTTCATCATCCCGGCCTTCGCCGGGCTGGCGAACTACGTCGTGCCGCTGATGCTCGGCGCCCCCGACATGGCGTTCCCGCGGCTGAACGCGCTGTCGTTCTGGCTCCTGCCGATCGCGGGCCTGATCCTCATCGGCTCGTTCCTCGCGCCCGGCGGCCCGCCGGCGGCCGGCTGGACGGGCTACGCCTCGTTATCGACGCACCAACCGATGGGCACGCTCTTCTTCAACATGGCGGTGCAGTGGGCGGGCGCGAGCTCGATCATGACCGCGCTCAACTTCCTCGTGACGATCATCACCATGCGCGCGCCCGGGATGACGTTCTGGCGCATGCCCCTGCTCGTCTGGGCGAACTTCACGACCTCGCTGCTCGTCGTGCTCGCGACGCCGTTCATCGCCGGCTCGCAGTTCATGGTCATGTTCGACCGCGTGATGCACACAAACTTCTTCAACTTCCAGGAGGGCGGTTACGTCCTCGGGTACCAGCACATCTTCTGGTTCTACTCGCACCCGGCCGTCTACATCATGATCCTGCCCGGCTTCGGGATCATCAGCGAGGTGATCGCCGTCTTCGCGCGGAAGCCGATCTTCGGCTACCGCCTGATGGCGCTGTCGCTGCTCGCGATCCTCGTGCTCGGCTTCTCGGTGTGGGCGCACCACATGTTCGTCAGCGGCATGGCGAGCTACCTGCGCGTGCCGATGATGATCACAACGCTGCTGATCGCGGTGCCGACAGGCGTGAAGGTCTTCAACTGGCTCGGCACGCTGTGGGAGGGGCGCATCCACTTCGCCACGCCCATGCTGTGGGCGCTCGGCTTCATCTCGACGTTCGTGATCGGCGGGCTGTCCGGCGTCTACCTCGGTGCGGTGCCGATCGACATCCACACGAGCGACACGTACTTCATCGTCGCGCACATCCACTACGTGCTGTTCGGCGGCGCCTTCTTCACGATCATGGCCGGCGTCTACTACTGGTTCCCGAAGATGACGGGACGGATGTACAACGAGACGCTCGGGAAGATCCACTTCTGGACGACCTTCATCGCGTTCAATCTCACCTTCTTCCCGATGCACCTGATCGGGACACAGGGAATGCCGCGGCGGGTCGCGGACTACGCGCCGCAGTTCGCCGACTGGAACCTCTTCATCTCCATCTGCTCGTTCGCGCTCGGCGCGTCGATCATCGTCTTCTTCTACAACATCATCTACTCCTGGAAGTACGGTCCGATCGCGCCCGGTAACCCGTGGCGCGCGATGACGCTCGAGTGGCAGGTGACGTCCCCGCCGCCGGTCTTCAACTTCGACGAGATCCCGCAGGTGATCGGGAGCCCGTACGAGTACGGCGTCCCCGGGGCGCGACACGCGTTGTTGAACGGCGCACGCACGCACGAGCTCGAGGAGGTTCAGCGATAGCCTCCGCGGCCGCCGCCGAGCACCACCACGGCCCGCCGGTCGCGCACCAGAGCTCGCGCGTCACCGCCACGACGCTCGGGATGCTGCTCTTCATCGCCTCCGAGGTGATGCTCTTCGGCTCGTTCTTCACGGCGTACTTCTTCGTCCGCGTCGTCAACGGCTACCCGTGGCCGCCCGAGGGCTTCGAGCTTCCACGCTACGTCGCGGGCGTCAACACGGCGATCCTCGTCACGTCGAGCTTCACGATCCACTGGTCGTTGCACTCGATCCGCCGCGGCCATCGCGCCGGCTTGCAGGCCGGCCTCGTGCTGACGTTCCTGATGGGCCTGACCTTCCTGCTCACGCAGATGATCGAGTACGCGCGCGTCGGCTTTGCGCCCCACGATAACGCGTTCACGACGGTGTTCTTCTCGCTGACCGGACTCCACGGAGCCCACGTCTTCGTCGGTCTGACGATCCTCATGTTCATGACGATTCGCGCGTTCCGCGGCCACTTCTCGGCCGCGCACCACCACGGCGTCGAGCTGGGCGGCATCTACTGGCACTTCGTCGACGTCATGTGGATCGTCGTCTACGCCACGGTTTACATCCTCTAGGAGCGGCGAAAACAGAAGAACGTGAGGAATCCTCTCCGCAGCGAAGCCGACGCGTTCAGGTTCCTGCTCCTGACGATCGGCTACTTCGCCCTGATCGTCATCGCCGCGGTCATCAACACGTGGCTCGGCCTCGCCGTCTTTGTCGTCCTCACCCTCATCGTGCTCTACGTCGCGTTCATCCGCGGACGCGACGAGCCGCCGCCGCGCGTGGCGCCGACGCTGTCGCATCCGGACGACGAGTGCCGCATCCTCGTCATCGCGAACGAGACCGTCGCCGGCGACACGCTCCACGAGATGATCAAGCGCAAGAGCGAGGGCTGTCGCGAGCACGTTCTCGTCGTCGCGCCGTCGCAGCCGTCACCGCTCCAGCATCTCGCGTCGGACGAGAACCCGGCGCGCAACGAGGCGCAGGCACGGCTGGATGCGAGCCTCGCGAAGCTCCGCGAGGCGGGGATCTCGGCGCGCGGGGAGGTCGGCGATTCCGATCCGGTGCAGTCGATCGAGGACGCGCTGCGAACGTTCGGCCCCGACGAGGTGATCATCTCGACACATCCCGAGGGTCGCTCGCACTGGCTCGAGCGTGGCGTGGTCGAGACCGCGCGGGAGCGCTTCGCCGTCCCGATCACGCACGTCGTCGTCGACACGGAGACGCACCGGACCGAGGTTCGCTAGCCGCCGACGAGGTACCCGAGCTCGTGCGAGAGCGTCGCGAGCTTCTCCGGCTCCAGCGAGTACACGACGTAGTAGCCCTCGCGCTTCGCGCTCAGCAGACCGACCGAGGCGAGGACGCGAAGCTGCTTCGACGCTCCCGCGTCGGTGAGGCCGGCGAGCGGCGCGAGCTCCTGGGTGCTCCGCGGTTGCTTCGCGAGCAGCTCGAGGATTCGCAGGCGGGTCGGATCGCCGAGCGCCTTGAGCAGCCGCACGAGCTCGGGCGGAGTCGAGCGTTGCAGTCCCTTGACGAGGTGCGGCGCGCGGTAGACGACCGCGAGTGGCCACGGCGGATCGCAGTTGACGCGCACGTGCGGCCAGACGTAGACGCTCGGCACGAGCAGGAGCGGGTTCTTCGCCGTGATCGAGACGCGATGGTTGTGCGGGACGTCGAGGCCGAAGCTCCGTGCGCCCGCGTCCACGCGGAGCTGCGGCGCGAGGGTGACGAGGAACGCGCCCATGCCGTCGTTCGCGATCTGGTGGCCGGCGACCGCGACGCTCTCGGCGATCTGCGGCTCGATTCGCGCCCACTCGGCGGCGAACGCATGCTCCCAGTACGCCTCGAGCAGCGACGTGAAGCGATCGACGAGCCTGTGCGGGTCGTCGAAGATGAGCGCCGCGGCGCGCCGTGCAGCGGGGCCGAACGGCGCTGCATGCCTGAGCGCCGTCGCACGCACTTCGGGCGACGACAGGACGCGACGTCTTGCCGGTCGTGCACTGCCGCCGTGGTCGTAGATGGGCCGCAGGAGGTCGAAGGCGACGACGTCGATGCGGAGGCGCCGGAGGCGCTCGAGCTCCTCGTCGAAGTCGTCGAACCCGGAGGTCGCGGTCGGCAGGATGCAGTCGGGGAGCGTCCGGCGGTAGAGGAACGCCAGCGCGGCGATCTCGCGGCGCAGCGACGCGGGCAGCGCGCGCATCGCGCGAACCCACCGATGCTGAAGCGCATGGTGCTTCGGCTCGGCGAGCACGTGCAGGCTGAGCACGGCCTCGAGGAGCGGCGAGTAGCCGAACGCGACGACGCCGTCATCGTCGTCGCCGAGCTCGAAGCGAATCGCCATTCGCAACACCTTCGGGGCTCACGACCCGGTCGTCAAGCCGATCGTCCTTCGGGCTAATCAGTTGACCGGGCGCGGCGGCGCGGCGACCCTGGGGCCGTGCGCCGGATCCTCGTTCTTCTCCTTCTACCTGTCGCCCTGGGCACGGCACAGGGTGCGACGGGCGACGTGCCGATGCTCGTCGGCACGGTCGGCCCGGGCTTCACGATCGATCTCGCCGATGCAAGCGGGAAACACGTGGACGTCCTGCCGGCCGGTCAGTACGAGCTCCTCGTCCACGACCTCTCGCCCGAGCACAACTTCGTGCTGGGCAGCAAGACGACCGGCGCTCGCCTCGCCTCGACCGAGGTCGAGTTCGTCGGCGACCAGACGTTCGCGATCAGCCTCTCGCCGGGCCCGTACGCCTACGCGTGCTCGCCGCATTTCGAGATCATGAACGGCCGTCTGCAGGTCGTCGCCGCCGCCGCGCCGGAGACCGCGGTCTCGGCACGCGTGACCGCCCGCACCGTGACGCTCAGCCCGAAGTCGGTGACGGCCGGCGCCGCCAAGCTCACCGTCACGGACAGCTCGAAGACGCGCAACTTCCATCTCGTCGGCCCGGGCGTGAACCGCAAGACCGGCAAGAAGTTCGCCGGCAAGGTGACGTGGCGGCTCAGCCTCGCCGCGGGCACGTACAAGTTCGGGAACGATCCGCGCCTGACCGGCCGGCTCGTCGTCCGCGCTGCGGACTAGCCCTTCGCCGACTGCGCGAGGAACGCGACGAGCGCGTCCACGGTGCTGCCCGGCAGCTTCGAGAAGTCCGGCATGACGCCCTTCGGATAGCCCTTCTCGACGTAGTCGTTGGGCGCGACGATCGACTCGTGGATGAAGGCCTCGAGCGGCTTGTTCGCGGACGACGCGTACGACTTCAGCTTGTCGAGGTCGGGCCCGACCTTGCCGCTCGTTCCCGCCGCCGCGAGCGTGTGGCACGCGCCGCAGCCGTTGGCGTTGAACGCGTCCTTTCCGGCCGCCACGTCGGCGCCGCCGCCCCCGCCGCCGCCGCCTGAAGTCGTGGTGGCCGTCGTCGTGGTTCCGCCGGCCTGGCCGGCGCCGCTCGGGGAGGCCGTGATCGACACGCCCTTCCGCGGCCCGGCGACCGCAGCGACGTAGGCGGCGACGTCCTCGACGTCGGATCCGGTCACGAGGTTGCGCGGCATCGTCGGCCCCTTGTCCCCGTAGTTGCCGGCGAACTTGATCTGGTCCGAGACGACCTGGCGGATCGTCGAGTCCTTGAAGCCCTGGTTGTAGTCCGGCCGGAACGACTCGTCGAGGTTCGGCCCCACCTTGCCGCTCGTGTTCGCCTCGGCGAGCGTGTGGCAGAAGCCGCACTTCTCCACGAAGAGTTGCTTGCCGTGCGACGTGTCCGCGGCTCCGGACACGGCACGGCCCACGCCGGAGCCGCAGCCCGAGGCCGCCAGCGCGAGTACGACGAACGCAGCCGCAGCCGCCGTCCGCATCTAGGTCGTCGACGCTCCGATCGTCGCGATCGCCTCGTCGCGCGACGGATGGATCGTGAAGACGCGGTCGAGGCCGGTGATCTCGAAGATCTTCGTGATGTTCCGGTCGCTGCAGACGAGCGACAGCTGGCCGTCGTTCGAGCGGAGGCGCTTCACGCCGCCGACGAGCACGCCGAGGGTCGTGGAATCGATGAAGGTCGTGTTCGTGAAGTCGACGATGACGTCCTTGGCCCCCTGGCCGATGACTTCGAGCAGCTGCTGCTTGAACTCGGGCGCGGTGTAGAGGTCGACCTCGCCCGCCAACGAGATCACATAGGCGTCGTCGCTGATCTGCTCGGTCTTGATGTCGAAGTTCATTCGTGGTCTCCCCCGGAGTCGTGTCCGGGGAGTCTAACGAGCTACCCCGTGGAGACGGTCGGCAGCTGTGCCTGCTGTTTCAGCTGCTTGATCCGCTGGCGGATGGCCGGCGCGGTCGGGTCTTCGGGCGCGAGCTTGAGGAAGCGCTTGTACGCCGCGATCGCCGTCTTCGTGTCCGTCGCCTGCTCGGCCGTCTGCGCGAGAGCGAACTGGATGCTCGGGTCGTTCGGGTTCACCTTCGCGACGTCCTGGTACGCGCCGACCGCTTGTGAGTAGGCAGCGGTCATCTTCGTATAGGCGTTGTTGAACTTCGTGCTCGAGCCGGTCGAGATCGCCGTCGAAAGCGGCGCGGAGAAGCTCTTGAAGACCTTGCCGAAGGGGGACGTCGGGGCCGGCGCGAATGCGGACGGGTTCGCCGTCCCCTGCGCCTCGGCCTGGGCGTTGACAGCCGCGAGGCGCGCGTCTTCGGCCTTCCGCACGTAGAGGCTCGCGAGCTGCGTGAGCCCGTCGACGTCCTTCGGCGCCACCGCCTTGAGCTTCACGAGCGTCGCGATCGCGGCGTCGATCTTGCCGTCGGACGCCTGCGCGGAGGCCATGTCCTTGTACGCGGCGAAGTCCTTCGGGTTCTTGTCGATCCGCTTCTGATCCTTGTCGATCTGCGACGAGGTGCCGCTGCCGCTGCCGAAGAGATTGCCGAAGTTCCCGTTCAGGAGGTCGCCGAGCCCCGACGAGCCGGAGCCGACGCCGAGGAAGACGAAGCTCGTGGCGAACACGATCGCGAGGAGGATGAACACCCACTTCGCGTGCGACCGCAGCTTCGGGAAGAACATCGTGTCTTCCACAACATGCTGTCCTCCGCCTGCGGCACGTGGCCGGCGCTCGATCCGGCGCGCCTCGCGCACCGAACGGCGACGATCAGCCCGTGCCATGCGCGTCGTCGGTTGTCATCGGCACGAGAGTAGCCGTTGTCGCGGGCCAATCGGTGGCCTCTCCGATCCCTCGGAGACGTGATTTCGTCTCCTCGTCGCAGAGCGCGCCGTGGACGCCCGCTTCGTAGCACGCACGCGGCTCGGCGCCGAGGAAGCGCGCAGCGTCGTAGTCCCGCGTGAGGTCCGTGTCGAACATCGCCGGGTCATCCGTGGAGATCGAGCACAGGACGCCCGCGGCGATGAGCCGCGGGAGCGGATGCTCCTCGAGCGACGCAACCGCACGCGTGCGCAGGTTCGAGATCGGGCAGACGTCGAGCACGAGCTGCCGCTCGGCGAGCTCGCGCACGAGCCGGGCGTCCTCGACGGCGCGGATGCCGTGGCGGATGCGGTCGGCGCCGAGCGCATCGAGTGCGCCTCGCACCGACGCTGCGCCGGCGACCTCCCCGGCGTGCGGCACCGAAGCGAAGCCCTCGTCGCGCGCGAGCGCGAACACCGGCGCGTACGGCTCCGGCGGAAACTCGGCCTCGAGGCCGCCGAGCCCGATCCCGACGACGCCGCGATCGCGGTACCTCGCGGCGTGGCGCACGACCTCGGCCGCTTCGTCGAGCGGAAAGCCGCGCACGATGTCGGGTGTGAGCCGCACCTCGACGCCGAACCGCTCGCTCGCCTCCTCAGCGCCGTCGCAGTAGCCGCTGAAGATCTCGTCCCAGCCGACGCCGCGCCGCACGCGCTCGGCCGGCGAGAAGATGCCCTCGACGTAGACGGCGCCGTGCCCAGCCGCCTCGGCCGCGTAGTCGACGACGACCTGCCGAAAGTCCTCGCTCGTCCGCAGCGCGTTCGTCGTGAGGATCCAGACCTCGATGAAGTGCGCGAAGTCTCGGAACTCGTAGAGCGCGCGGAGCTCCTCGACGCTCGTGCACGGAAGCGCGTAGTCGTTCCGCCGCGCGATCTCGAGCAGCGTCTCGGGCCGCACCGTCCCCTCGAGGTGGACGTGCAACTCGATCTTCGGGAACGCCGTCACCCTGCGAATCTATCGCCGTGCAATCGGTGTTAGTGGCCGTGCATCTGCTCGCCGCCTCTGTCTGGGTCGGCGGCACCGTCGCGCTCGTCTTCGTGGGCGTTCCGGTCGTCGCGCGGCTCGAGGGGGAGGCACGCGGTCGTTCCATGCGCATGCTCGGGCAGCGGTGGCGGCCGATCGGCTACGGGGCGCTGCTCGTGCTGGGAGTGACGGGCGTCCCGCTCGCCGCGAACGACTGGGGCGAGGGCCCGGGGTTCCGCTGGACGCTGCTCGCGAAGGTGCTCTGCGCGATCGCCCTCGTGGCGCTCTCCGCGCTCCACGACTTCGTCTTCGGGCCGCGGCTGGCGCGGGAGGTGCGGGAGGGGAGGGAGCAGCGCACGCGCCCTCTGCTCGTGGCGATCGGCCGCGCGGCGTTCGCCTTCACCATCGTCGTTCCCCTGTTGGGAGTGGCTCTCACAAGACTTACAAACGGGTGAGGAATCGCTGATACTTTGTCGCCGCAAGGGTCGATTTACTTCTCTCTGTGGAGGCCTTTTTAATGACAGTTCGTCGTCTTGCGGTCGTGCTCGCTGCGCTCGCGACCGCTGCTGCATTCACCGCTTCGTCCGTCCTCGGGGCGCCGGCTCAGGCCCAGTCGACCACCGTCAAGGTGACGGCGGTCGACCTCGGCTTCAAGCTCTCGACGAAGCGCGCGAAGGCCGGCAAGGTCACCTTCAAGGTGACGAACACCGGTCAGCTCAAGCACGACTTCTGGATCGCCGGCAAGAAGACGCCGCTCCTCGCGCACGGCAAGAGCGCCATGATCACCGTGACGATCAAGAAGGGCAAGAACTCCTACAAGTGCACCGTCGCGGGCCATGCGGCCGGCGGCATGAAGGGCACCTTCACCGGTACGTGATCTCTCCGGCGCCGGGTCCGCGGACACGTCCGCGGGCCCGGTTCCTGAAGATGAGCGCCAGCGGCACGAGGGCCAGCACGGCGAGGTAAGGCGCGAGGGGGTGCGTCGACCGCGTGCGCCCTTCCGTCTTCGTCGGGCCGCTGTCCAGCATCGTCTTCAGCGACGCCGCCGCGCTCCCGAGGTCTCCCTCGCCGAAGACGCGGCCGCGGGTCGCGCTCGCGAGTGAGCCGAGTTGCTCCCGGCTCGCAGGATCCGGCCGGTAGTTCGGATCGACTCGTCCCGACGGCCTGTAGATCGACTCGTTGCGACGCCACAGCTGCACCGCCAGCAGGTTCGTCCGCGGGTTGCCGCCGAGCGCCCTCGCGACGGTGTTCGCGTCGTAGGGCGCCGTCTCGCCGTCCGTGAGCAAGACGATCGCGCGCCGCTTCGCCGAGCCCTCGAAGTAGCCGGAGCCCGGGATCCCGGCGAGCGCGCCGAAGGTGGTCGCTCGCACGTTCTGCTCGCGCGGCGGCGGCTGGTTGATCGCCACGGAGCTCCGCAGCGTCGCCCGAAACGCCGCCCCGTCGGCGACCGGCAGCAGGTTCGGCAACACGCGGTCCGTGAGCGTCGCGACTCCGGAAGGCACTGACGGCACGGCCGCGCGCAGGCGGTCTGCCGCCTCGGTGGCGCGCTCGAGCCGCGTCTTGCCTTTCTGGCCGGGTGACGCCGCCATCGACTGCGAGATGTCGAGGACGAACAGGGCCTCCGCATCGGTGCGCACGCGTTGCGAGTGCGTGTTCGACAGCGCCGGCTGCGCAGCGGCGACGGCCAGCAGCGCGACGACGGCGACGAGAGCAGCGAGCGCGGCGAGGTCGACGCCGGTCCTCGGCGGGCTCAGGGTGAGCAGCCGCCGCACGGTGGCGACCCGCCGCTCGGCGACGACGAACGCCGCGACCGGCAGCAGCATCGCCAGTGCGACGAGAGCCGCCAGTGGAGTCAGGAAGACGATCGACGCGGCCGGCATCAGTAGCCGCTCCCCGGGACGCCTCCACCGGCGCCGCGCCGGCCCGTCGAGCCCGCGCCCGTCTGCTGCCCTGCGCCGACGCGGATCCCCTGGGCGAGGAGCGCGCGCAGCGCAAGCTCGAGGTCGTACTTCGCGACGGCGTTCCCGGGATCGGTGCGCGCGGCGTCCTGGAAATCCCCGACACTTGCCTGCGCCTGGTCGGGATCGATCCCCGTCGTCTCCTCGAACGGGTCGTTGCTCGGCCCGACGTCCGTAAACACGAGGATGCCGAGCAGCGTCTCGGCCTGGGACGCGCGCGCGCCGTCGCCCGAATGCGCGACGGACGCCAGCGCCTGCTCAGCGCGGCCCCGAGCGACCGCGACCTGCTGCGCGTTGTCGAGACGCACCGGAACGTTCACGGTCTCGAGGTAGAGCCCGATCGCACGGCGTGCGTCGAGGTCGTCGCGCACTCCGAGCGTTCGCTCCGCGAGCGAGCCGAGATGCGTGTCCGGCTGCCGGGTCGCCGCCGCGGGCGATGACGGCAGCAGCGCGTCGTTCTCGCGCAGCGTCTTCTGCCAGCCGCGAACGTCTGCGGCGAGGAGGGCCGCGAGCACGGCGAGCACGAGGAGCACGGCGGCGATGCCGAAGCCGACGGCCGGTTTCACGGCTCGCTCCTCCACTCGAGGCGCGGTCCCCAGAGCTCGTGCGCCGCGACGCCGACGGCGACGACGAGCGCGAGCGCCACGAGCGCCCACGGGAACGGCGTGTGGTTCTTCGGCTCCGGCCCCGGCTGGAGGAGCCCCGCGCGCACGATCGGCGCGCCGCCGCTCAGCCGCTTGAAGAGGGCGGTGTCCTGGCTCGACGGATTGAGGCCGACGATGCGCAGCGGGACGTGGTCGCGCTTGAGCGCGAGCATGATCGTCACGAGCCTCGGTAGATCCGCCGGGTCGTCGTCGAGGTCGCTGACGAGGATCACGACCGGCTTGCGCAGCTTGTCCTGGAACGCGATCCGGTCGGCGAGCTCGAGCCCTGCCGAGACCTTCGTGCCCGCGCTGAACGTCTTGGCCCACGGGTTCGGCGGAAAGGTGGGCGCGAAGCCGCCGTGCGCCGGCGGGAGCGTGAAGTAGCGGACGAGCGGCTGGAGGTCCGACGCGGGCGTCCCCGGCGGCAGCGCCTCGTACGCCTGGTCGGAGAAGACGACGAGCCCGTAGCGGCCGCCGCTCCGAGCGAGCGACGAGAGCGTCGCGCCGATGCGCGAGTACGTGTCTGCGGAGATGCTCGCCGAGACGTCGAGTACGACGATCGCGGACGAGTGCGCGGGCAACGTGACGATCGTCTGCGTGTGCGGATGACGAGAGACGAGCACGGCGGCGAGGATCAGGCCTCCGAGCGCCGCGGCGAGCGCGAGCCGGATGGCGAGCGTGCGCCGGGCGGCGGGACGAAGCGCCGCGGCGTCCGCGAGCGGGATCGACGTCATCGCACCTTCTCCTCCACCTCGGTCACGAGGTCGGCGAGCGCGACCGGGGTGGGCGCGGGCTCCGACCACGCGAGCTGCTCGGCTTCGTCGGCGAGCCCTGCGTCGCGCGGCCCGAGCAGGCGCGCCAGCAGCTCGAGCGCGCGGCGCCGGTCGGGCGCGGGTCGCCGCTCGGCGTCGCGGGCGAGCGCGAGCGCGCGCTCGAGGCCGGTGAGCGGCTCGGCCGTCCGGCGTCGGCGGTAGATCGCTGCCGCCGTCACTGCTGCGAGAAGCACGCCGGCCGCGGCGAGCAGCGCCGCGACGATCTCGAGGACGACGGCCAGTCGATCGGGCGACACGCGGTACGTCACGGGCGGCGGCGTCGTGTCGCTCCGAAGCGGCGGACGCGTCTGCGCCGCGTCCGCCGGCGCCACCCGTCGCTGCACCTCGAGGATCGGCCACGCAGCGGTCGTCTTTCGTCCCCGGATCGTCACCGTCGCAGGGCGCAACGCGACGCGCTTCACGCCGGACGTCGCCAGGCAGCGATCGTCGATGCAGCTCCCCCGCGCCGCGTACGTCACGGTCTGCGTTCCGCCGCGCGTGACCCGCGTGACGCGCGTGCGGCCCAGCTGTGTCAGCGGCGCCAGGTCCTGCGCGACGTCGATCGCCGCGTCTTCCGGCGCCGTCACGCTGACGGTCGCGGTGACGGGGTCGCCGAAGTCGACGGCCGTGTGGTCGAGCGACGCGTCTATGCGGGCAGGGGGCGCAGGACCGCTCCCGCCGGAGCCGCCGCTGTGGGCGATCGCGACGACGGCCGCCGCGGCGAGGGCTGCGGCCGCGATCGAACCGATCCAGATCCACCTCACCGCGCCCAGCGACTCAACCTCCGCAGCTCCGCCCACTTGGCGAACGCGCGGTCGATGTCGAACGGGTCGCTCGTTCCCAGCACGATCGGCTCGAGATCGAGCGACACGAGCTCGTCGCGCACGCGCGCGAGGCGGGCCTCGTTGCGCGAGCGCAGCGCGCGCGCCTCACGGCGCGAGAGACGCACGAGCTCGACGCGATCGTCCGCGGGGTTACGGATCGGCACCGCCACGCCCGCGACGTCCGGAAAGCTCTGCTCCCAGACCGGGTCCTGAACGATGACCGGCACGACGTCCCAGCCGCGCGCGACCGCGTCGAGCCAGGTCTCGGGCGGCGGCGGCGCGAGGAAGTCCGAGACGACGAAGACGAAGGTGCCCGTGCGCAGGTCGCTGTGCAGGCGCCCGAGAAACGCGCACGCCTGGACGAGGTTGTCGTCGGGCGCGTCGAAGCTCGCGGACGACTGTCGTTCCTGCACGAGCCACGGGACGTCGCGCCGTCCCGGCGGCAGCCAGTACGCGTCCCCGTTGCCGAAGTCGAGCGACGCGACGTCCGCGCGCGCAGCGATCGCGCTCGTCACGAGGGCCGCAGTCACCTCGGCGATCGCGTGCGGCTTCGAGAGCCACGGCAGCGATTCGTCGTAGATGCCCATCGCGGGCCTGCGATCGCAGACGACGACGACGCGCGGCGCCTCGTCCGCAGCATGGTCGCGGACAATGAACTCGTCGCGGCCGGTCGCGGCCGAGAGGCGGGCGCTCGCAAACCAGTCGATCGTCGAGACCGGGTCGCCGATCTCGTACGGCCGCGTACCGATCACGTCGCTGCCGTGGCCGCGGCGGCGGCTCGGCAGGTCGCCGAACGGAAGCCCGACGAGCCGCCTACGCGGGACGAGTGGAAACGGCTGGCGTTCGCGTACCGGCAACCGTCACCGGGGCGAGGCGTCCCAGTTCGGTGCCGGCGGCGGAGCGAGCTCGAGGCAGCGCTCCATGATCGTCTGCAGAGCGCGGGCGCGTCCGAGCGAGCGCGTCTCGGCGACGAAGGACGCAGTGAGCAACAGCCGGTGGCCGAGGACGGGCAGGAACAGCCGCTCGACGTCGGCGGGAACGACGTGATCCCGTCCCTGCAGCAGCGCCCAGCCGCGCGCGGTGCGCTCGAGCGTGAGGCTGCCCCGGACGGAGGCGCCGGTCGAGACGCCCTCCACCTGACGCGTTGCGCGGACGAGGTCGACGATCCACGCGAGCACGATGTCGTCCACGTAGACGTCCTCGACGGCGGCCCGGAGCGTCTCGACGTCCGCCGCGTCCACCCGCGACTCAAGCGTCGCGAGCGGATGCCCGTGACGTTGCGCGACGACGATGTCGACCTCCTCGTCCTGCGACGGATAGCCGAGCGCCGAGCGCAGCGCGAAGCGGTCGAGCTGCGCCTCCGGGAGCGGGAACGTCCCCTCCTGCTCGATCGGGTTCTCGGTCGCGATGACGAGGAACGGCGCCGGCAGCTCGCGCGTCACCCCGTCGACGGTGACCTGCCGCTCGGCCATCGCCTCGAGCAGCGCCGACTGCGTCCGCGGCATCGCGCGGTTGATCTCGTCGACGAGCACGATGTTCGCGAAGATCGGTCCCGCGCGGAACTCGAACTCCCGCGACTTCTGGTTGTAGATCGAAAGCCCGGTGACGTCGGTCGGCTGCAGATCCGGAGTGCACTGGATCCGCGCGAACGTCGTACCCTCGATCGACTGCGCGATCGCGCGGGCGAGGATCGTCTTGGCCGTGCCCGGCACGTCCTCGAGCAACACGTGCCCGCCGCTCGCAAGCGCCGAGAGGACGAGCGCGATCTCCTCGTGCTTGCCGAGGACGACGCTCTCGATGTTCCTGCTCAACCGCTCCGCGACGGCCTGGGCCGCGACGAGGCTGTCCGACTCCTGCGCGATGCGGGGAGCTTCAGCCACGGCGGTTACGGTAGCTCAGTGGCGCGGAAGTTTTAGGTAGGCGAGCCGCGACGGCGTGCCCGGGCCGAGCTTCGACGGCCACGTGTCGGGATCGACCTTGCCGCCGGGCACGGCGGGGAAGCTCGAGAAGAAGACGCGCCGGTTCTGCCAGAAGCTGATCGTCTTGCCGCGCATCGACGCCGGCAGCGTCAGGGAGAAGCGGCCCTTCGTGTCCGGCCAGCGGGCGGACACGGGCTTGATCACGTTGTTCGCGACCGCGACGCCGACGGCGGGTCCCTCGTAGATCGCACCGTTGACAGGGTCGGGCTTCGCGAGCGTGTACGCCGTCCCGGCCTTGAGCTGGATGTCGAGCGTCGCGCTCTTGTTGCGCGCGAAGTTCGCAACGGTGCCGAGGTTCCCGCCGTACGACACCTGACCGAGAGCGACGCCGATGTTGATCGGCACCGGGTCCTCGTCGAGCTCGTCGGAGGCGTGGAACAGCGACGTGTAGCGGCCGTTCGCATCCGATGGCGACGAGAACGTCCAGAAGTCGCGGTCGTTGGTGCGGCCGACGACCACCGCGCCCTGCACCGGCTGGCCCGCCGCGTTCGTGATCGTGCCGCTCAGGCGGTACGTGTAGAGACCGACCGGCGGCGGCGCGACACCCGCCGAATTCGTCATCCGACCCGTGACGAGCACGGTCCCGTTCGACTGCACCTTCGCGTGCAGGTTGCTCATCCGGTAGCCGACGCTGATCCCGGCGCGCACCGCCTTCAGCTGCGACTGCTGACGGGCACTGAGCTTGTGCCCGCCTACCTTCGCGCGGCTGAGGTCGACGATCCGAACCTCGTGGCGGGCGGAATCGGTGGTGTCGGCTGGATACGAGAAGCCGCCCTGCGGACCGGTCAGCGACGGGAGCGTGAACCCGTCGACGCGGATGCGCGCTCCGGAGACCGGCGACTTGCCGAGCAGGACCTTCCCGAACGTGAACGTCCAGTTCGACGTGTTCGGGTTCCACGGCTTGACGACGAGCGCGCGATTGAGCTTGATCCGAGCCGAGCCCGTCGCCTGCGCCGCTGTGCGCCGCTCGGCTGCCGCCGGCGTCGTGAGGCGCGCGGGCGTCACCGCCACGTTCGGCTGGCTCGCGGCCTCGGTGGAGCTGCGGAACGCGGGCAAGTTCGGCGGCGGCGGGAACTCGGTCTTGTCGCCGCCGATCGCGAAGACCATCAGGCCCGGCAGGACGCCGCCGTTCGACGACGTCGGCGTGCCGCCGATCGTGATCGCGACGTACTCCTTGCCGTCGACGGAGTAGATGGACGGACCGGCGGCGATCTGCCGGCCGGTCTGGAACTTCCACAACACGTTGCCCGTCTTCAGGTCGAACGCGCGGAGGTTGCCGTCGCCGCCGCCGGCGAACCCGATCCCGCTCGCCGTGATCGACACGCCGCCGCGCTCGGGCTCGGGCGTCTTGAATTTCCACACGCGCCGGCCGGTGTTCACGTCGATCGCGCTGATCGAGCCGCGGTCGTGCCAGCCGGGCAGGTACGAGCCGAAGTCGCCGTTCTGCAGCCCGAGGAAGATGTCGCCCTCGAGACGCTTGCGCTTCTTCTGCGTCGGCGTGAGCTTCTTCTGGATCATCACCGCGGCCGTCTCGGCCGCGGCGTTGAAGATGTAGTTCGTCTTCGGGTCGTAGGCCGCCGGCGAGAAGTTGAGCCCGCCGATCGAGCCGGGGTAGACGACGACCGGCTTCCCCGGCTGGAGCGGCGGATGCTCGGTGCGGTCGATCACCTTGACGCGCTGATAGATCGGCCTGCCCGTCGCGGCGTCGTAGCAGAACCAGACGCCCTCCATCGTCGCGACGGAGACGACGCGCCGCTTCTTGCCGCCGACCTTTCCGTCGTACACCATCGGCGGCTGGGCCGTGTCATAGGACCACTCGTTGTGCGCCATCTGCTGCTGCCACCACTTGAGGCGTCCGGTGCGCACGTCGACGGCGATGAGCGAGTCGGTGCGCGGCGCGGAGCCCGGGCGCCAGGCGGGGAAGTAGAGCGGCGTCGCGGAGCCCGTGCCGTAGTAGAGCGTGTTCGTCTTCGTGTCGACCGTGACGGGCGTCCACGTGACGCCGCCGCCGACGATGCGGCTGACCTTGCGCCACTGCGTGCCGGACGGCGGGATCGACCACACGGGATTGGCCCACGCGGGCGAGAGATCCTTCGACTTGAACGCCATGACGAATCCGCGCACGCCGTACTCCGAGCCGGCGGCGCCCGTGATGACGCGATGCTCCGCGCAGATCGGCGCGCTCGTCTCGGTGTAGCCGTAGCGCGTCGCGGCGCCCGGTACCGCGCTCGAGATCGGGACGCGCTTCATCAGGTCGCCCGTCTGCTGGTTCAGCATCGTGATCGTCATGTCGATGTTCAGCACGAACACCCTGCCGTCGCAGACGGCGACGCCGCGGTTGGCGACGATGCCCGCCTTGTTGAAGACGGCGACGTTGTCGGGGTACCACTTCCAGATCAGCTTCCCGCTCGTCGCGTCGAGCGCGTAGACCTTGCCCTCGCCGGTCGTGACGTACATCCGGTCGCCGACGACGACCGGGTACGACTGCTCGCCGAGCCGTGCGATCGGATCGAGCGTGCGGAAGTTGACGGTGAAGATGCGTCCGAGCTGGTCCGCGTTTGCCTTCGTGATCTGCGTCAGCGGCGACAGTCGCGTGTTGTCGGGCGTGTTGCCCCAACCGCGCCAGCCTATGTTGCCGCCTTCCGCCCCGGCGCCCGCGCCCGCGAATGCAAGAGCAGCGGCAACGCCGAGTGCCACGAGAACCAGCCATGACGCCCTCGCCCGGCTCATCCCAGCCCGCAATCGTACCCGCCTCGTGGCGTCGTCGTACTCCGGCGGCCTAGCGAGGCGGCGCAATGTGCACCGGGGCGTTGAAGTTGCCGTAGCTCTGGCGCATGAAATGCGCGGCGGCCTGCATCCGCATGTCGAGCGTCCGCCGCGTGTCCTTGGCGACGCCGATCTCGTACCACCCCGGCGTCTTCGGGTCGAAGAACGTGATGCGCCATGCCTTCGGCGTGCTCCCGATCACGTGCGCGTTCTGCCAGGTCACCCAGAACTGCGTCGGCTGGTGGATCGGCGACTGCGCGGACTTCACCCACGGCTCTCCGGGAGCGACCTTGTCCCACCGCGTGTTGCCGATGATCACGGCTGACGGGCCGCCGCGCACCTGGTACGTGAGCCGGTTCGGCGCGGCGAGGGTCCAGTGCGTGTGCAGGGTGCGCCCGAGCCCCGACGAGAGCGAGTCGTCGGTCGTCAGCGTCTTCAGCGCGCGGAACGTCTTCGTCGCGTGCGCGACGATCGCCGAGGCATCACGCGGCGGCCACGGCTTCGGGAGCGCGACATGCCACGTCACCGGGCTCTTGCCGGCCACGCGGACGTCGATCGCCTCGGGCACCTTCGAAGAAGGCGCTTTCGCCCGGTAGCAGCCCGGGCCACACGGGTCGCCTCTCAGCGTCTTCCCGCCGACTCCGAACGAGATGCCGAGCCCCTCGAGGCCCTGTCCCTGCCCGCCGAGCACCGACGCCTGGAGCAGGAGGCGCTTTCCCGGGACGACCCCGAGTGCGACCACGTCGTTGCCGGCGGGACGGCTGAAGACGACCGCTCCCTTCGGCGGCGCGGGGAACGCCGGCTCGCTCGTCTGCGGCGCCGTCGCGGAGGGCTCGGCGCTCGCGCTTGCGGGCGCACTCGTCGCGTCCGCAGGCCCGGGAGTCCGGTGCGCGAGCACGGCGACGATCGCCACCGCGGCCGCGCCGAGGGCGAGCGCGCCGATCGAGGCGAGCAGCCGAAGCCAGACCGTGCTGTCAGAGACCGCCCCGTCAGAGATCGGTCGCAGCCTCCGTCGCATGAGAGCCGCGCCAGCGCGGCTCGAAGAACGAGGCCAGCCCGATCGAGAGCGCGTAGAGGGCGACCAGGATCAGGACGGACAGTGCCGTCGACACGGGATCGACCCCTGGAAGCAGAACGCCGAGAACCGTCATCGCGAAGATTCCTACGCGCCACCCGCGGCGCAGGTTTGCGGCGGAGACGATCCGCAGCCGCACGAGCCCGAGCACGAACACGGGCACCTCGAACGCAAGCGCGACGGCGAGCAGCAGGAATGACGTGAACGCGTAGTAGTCCCGCGCGCGGACGAGGATCTCGAAGTGCTGCGAGTCGTAGTTCGTGAGGAAGTGAAGCGCTGCCGGGAGGATGATCCAGTAAGCGAATGTGACGCCCGCCAGCGCGAGGGCCGCCGCGAACGCGACGAGTACCGACATCGCGCGCTGGTGTCGCTCGTCGAACGCCGGTGCGAGAAACGCCCACACCTGCCAGAAGATGATCGGCAAGGCGATCAGGCACGCCGCGTAGAAGCTGACCATGATCGACACCGTGAACGGCTCGAGTGGGCTCAGCGTGATCGGAGGGCGCTTGGACTCCGGCAGCGGAGCGTTCAACCAGTGGAGCAGGTGGCCGTGGAACGCATAGACGACTACAAACGCGACGGTGATCGAGATCAGGCAGATGACGAGTCGCGCCCGGAGCTCGCCGAGATGCTCGACGAGCGTCGCCTCTTCGCCGTGGCGCAGGCGCCGCGGAAGCAAGCGCATCGGTTAGCTGGACGGCGGCGGCGAGTCGTCCGTCGCGGGCCGCGGCAACTCGGGCTTGTCGTCGTCCTTGCCGCTGACCGAGTCCTTGAACTCGCGCATCCCCTTGCCGAGCGAGCGGCCGATCTCCGGCAGACGTTTCGGCCCGAAGATGAGAAGCGCCACTACGAGGATGATGATCAGCCCCGAGATTCCGATCTCCGGCATGGGTTTAGCGTAGCGCGTCCGGGTATCGAGGGCCGGTGGGCACCAGGAAGAAGCCGCTGTCCGAGCAGGTCGTGGTCGTCACCGGCGCGTCGAGCGGGCTCGGCCGCGCGATTGCCCGCGGTGCCGGCGAGGCCGGCGCGAAGGTCGTCGTCACGGCGCGGAACGGCGAGGCGCTCGACGACGCGGTGCGCGAGATCGAAGCGTTCGGCTCCGAGGCGATCGCCGTTCCGGCCGACCATGCGGTCCAGGACGAGGTCGCCCAGGTGGTCGAGCAGGCGCTCGACCGGTTCGGGCGGATCGACACGTACGTCGCCAACGCGATGGTCACGGTGATGAGCGAAGTCGCCGAGTTGCAGCTCGACGAGCTGCGCCGCGTGTTCGACGTCAACTTCTTCGGGGTGGTGCACGGCTATCAGGCCGCGCTGCCGCACCTGAAGGAGAGCCAGGGCACGTTCCTGCATGTCAGTTCGGCCCTTGCGTATCGCGGCATCCCGCTGCAGGCGGCGTACTGCGCGTCGAAGGCGGCCGGCCGGACGTTCCTCGAGTCGGCACGCGTCGAGCTGCAGACGCACGGCGTGCCGGTGGACATCTCGCTCGTGCTCCCGGGCGCGATCAACACGCCTCAGTTCGATCGCTCTCGGCAACGCATCGGCTTCCAGCCGCAACCGGTGCCGCCGATCTACCAGCCCGAGCCGTACGCGAAGGCCGTGCTCCACTGCTGCGAGCACCCGATTCGCGAGCTCCCCGTGAGCTGGGGCGCGCAGAAGCTCCTCTGGGGCCAGAAGCTCTCGCCGCGCGCCGGCGACTGGATGCTGCGGCGCATGGGCTGGAAGGGCCAGCACACGGGCGAGCCGAAGCCCACGGATTCGCCCGACAATCTCTACGAGACGCTGCCCGGCGATCCCGGCGCCCACGGCCGCTTCGACGGCCAGGCGCGCGAGTCGACGCTCTGGACGTCGCTGCGCCTGCGGCGCTGGCTCGTGGGCGGGACCGCGGCCGTCGCGGCCGGTGCCGCGGTCGCTCGGGAGCTCGCACGCACTCGCTAGACTGAGTCACGAACCCGGTCGGAAACCCGCATCACTGGGCCGGATTCACTCTCACGAATGGCTTTGCTCGAGATCAAAAATCTGCACGTCGCGCTCGAGGACGGGACCGAGATCGTCAAGGGCGTCGATCTCGCCGTGGACCAGAACGAGATTCACGCGATCATGGGCCCGAACGGGTCCGGGAAGTCGACTCTCGCCTACGCGCTGATGGGTCATCCGGCGTACGAGATCACCGAGGGGGAGATCCTCTTCGGCGGCGAGGATCTCGTGCAGCTCGGTGCGGACGAACGCGCGCAGCGCGGCCTCTTCCTCGCGTTCCAGTACCCGCACGCGGTCCCTGGTGTCACCGTGACGAGCTTCCTGCGGAGCGCGATCAACGCGATCCGCAAGGCGCGCGCGGGGCAGGACGATCCGATCCCGATTCCGCAGTTCCGCAAGGATCTCTTCGCGGCGATGGACCGCCTCGAGGTCTCACGCGAGCTCGCGTCGCGCTACCTCAACGACGGATTCTCCGGCGGAGAGAAGAAGCGCGTGGAGATCCTGCAGATGGCGATGCTGAATCCCAAGATCGCGGTGCTGGACGAGACCGACTCCGGCCTCGACATCGATGCGCTGCGGATCGTCGCGGGAGGCGTGAAGGAGCTGGTCGGCCCGGAGATGGGCGCGCTGGTGATCACGCACTACCAGCGGATCCTCAACTACGTCACGCCCGATTTCGTCCACGTGTTCATCGATGGGCGTATCGTGGAAGAAGGAGGCCCGGAGCTCGCGCACAGGCTCGAGGCAGAGGGTTACGAGAGATACGGGAAGGCTGCAGTCACATGACGCAAACCGAGACCGACGTCGTCAAGGGAATTCGCGAGGAGTACCAGTACGGTTTCTCCAACCCCGACGAGGCGAAGGACTACTTCTTCAAGTCGGGCCGCGGGCTGAACCACGAGATCGTCGAGGCGATCTCCGCGCACAAGAACGAACCGGAGTGGATGCGGAAGTTCCGGCACAAGTCGCTCGACTACTTCCTCGCGCGCGACCTGCCGAAGTGGGGCGGCGACCTGACGCAGATCGACTTCGAGAACATCTTCTACTACATCAGGCCGACCGAGAAGCAGGCGAACTCGTGGGAGGAGCTGCCCGCGGAGATCAAGGACACGTGGGACAAGCTCGGCATCCCGGAGGCGGAGAAGAAGTACCTCGCCGGCGTCGGCGCCCAGTACGAATCGGAGGTCGTCTACCACAAGCTGCAGGAGCACCTCACGGAGCAGGGCGTGATCTTCCTCGACATGGACTCGGGCCTGCGCGAGCACGAGGAGCTCGTCAAGCAGTACTTCGGCACGATCATCCCGCAGAACGACAACAAGTTCGCTGCACTGAACAGTGCCGTGTGGTCGGGCGGCTCGTTCATCTACGTGCCACCGGGCGTGAAGATCGAGATGCCGCTCCAGGCGTATTTCCGCATCAACGCGGAGAACATGGGCCAGTTCGAGCGCACGATGATCCTCGTCGACGAAGGCGCGTACGTGCATTACGTGGAGGGCTGCACGGCGCCGATCTACTCGAGCGACTCGCTGCACAGCGCGGTCGTCGAGATCGTCGTCAAGAAGAACGCGCGCTGCCGCTACACGACGATCCAGAACTGGTCGAACAACGTCTACAACCTCGTCACGAAGCGCGCCGTCGCCTACGAGGGCGCGACGATGGAGTGGGTCGACGGGAACCTCGGCTCGAAGCTGACGATGAAGTACCCCGCGATCTGGCTGATGGGCGAAGGTGCGCACGGTGAGGTCCTGTCGATCGCGTTCGCCGGTAAGGGCCAGCACCAGGACGCGGGCGGCAAGTGCGTCCACGTCGCGCCGCGCACGTCGTCCGTGATTACGTCGAAGTCGATCTCGAAGAGCGGCGGCCGCGCGGGTTACCGCGGGCTGCTCGAGGTGGCGAAGGGCGCGCACGGTTCGAAGTCGAAGGTCGTGTGCGACGCGCTCATCCTCGACGAGGAGTCGCGGTCCGACACGTACCCGTACATCCGAGTCGACGAGAACGACGTCGACCTCGGGCACGAGGCGACGGTGTCGAAGATCGGCGAGGAGCAGCTCTTCTACCTCATGTCGCGCGGCGTCTCCGAGGCGGAGGCGAGCGCGCTCATCGTGTCCGGCTTCGTCGAGCCGATCACGAAGGAGTTGCCGCTCGAGTACGCCGTCGAGATGAACCGGCTGATCCAGCTGCAAATGGAGGGCAGTGTCGGCTAGCCCTCGCGGGCAAGCCCGCTGCGGGAGTATCGGTAGTGCAGGTCGCGAAGGTCGACTTCGTCGGCATTCCGACACAGGACATCGAGCGGTCGATCGAGTTCTACGTCGGCACGCTCGGCTTGCGGCAGGACGCGCATCGCGCCGCCGAGTTCTGGGTCGGCGAGCAGTGCTACGGCTTCTGGAAGCCGGAGTGGGCGGGCGACGAGTTCCGGCCGTCGCAGACCGTCCTCGCGCTGCACGTGGACGACGTCGCCGCCTCGCGCGCCGAGCTGGAGGACAAGGGCGTCATGTTCGAGGGCGAGATCATCGACACGAGCGTCTGCCACATGGCGCTGTTCAAGGATCCCGACGGGAACTCGCTCATGCTCCACCACCGCTACAAGCCGTATGAGAACGGCGGGCCAAGTGTCTCGGCCTGACCTGCTCGAGCGCTACCAGGCGCTGCCCCTGCCGACGACGCGCGACGAGGCGTGGCGGTTCACCGACCTCAAGGGCTTTGACCCTGACTCTTTCGGACATGCCCCGAGTCCTGGACTCGGGACCGGTCCCGCCGAGACGATGCTCGACATCGCGGTGTCGGGGCTGGCGCACGTCACCGAGACGGCGATCGAGATCGACCGCGCGCCGGAGGGCATCACGTTCGAGGCGCTCGGAGACCATCCGCGCCTGCACGAACTCGTCGGCTGGGACGAGAAGTTCGCCGCGCACAACGCCGCGCTCTGGGAGCACGGGCTGCTCGTCGTCGTGCCGCGCGACACGGTGCTCGACGAGCCTCTGTACGTGCGGATCGCGAACTCGGCCGACGGCGGCTCCCTCTTCTGGCGCCTGCTCGTCGTCGCGGAGTCCGGCTCGCGCTTCACGCTCATCGAGGAGTACTCATCGGCGCACGCCGAGGTCGCCGGCTACTCGAACGCCGTCGTCGAACTGTTCGTCGAGGACGGCGCGAAGCTCGAGTACGTGTCGCTGCAGAACCTCTCGCAGCAGACCTGGCACTTCGCGTCGCACCACGCACGCGTCGAGCGCGACGCGGAGCTCGACTGGGTCACCGCCGGCTTCGGCTCGAAGAAGGGGAAGACGCGCATCCAGAACGACCTCGCCGGCCAGGGCGCCACGTCGCGCGTCACCGGCGCGTACTTCGCCGACGCGACGCAGCACCTCGACTACGACACGTTCCAGGAGCACATCGCACCGAACACGACGAGCGACTTCGCGTTCAAAGGCGCGCTCCGCGACGAGGCGTCGACGGTGTGGCGCGGGATGATCCGCGTCGAGCCCGACGCGCAGAAGACGAACGCGTACCAGGAGAACCGCAACCTGCTGCTCTCGAAGTCGGCGCACGCCGACTCGATCCCCGGGCTCGAGATCCTCGCGAACGACGTGCGCTGCACGCACGGGGCGACGCTCGGCCAGGTCGACCGCGAACAGCTCTTCTATCTGATGGCGCGCGGCCTGCCGCGTGCCGAGGCCGAGCGGCTGATCGTCCGCGGCTTCTTCCAGGACGTGCTCGACCGCATCGAGCTCGAGCCCGTGCGCGAGGCGCTCGGCGACGCGCTCGAAGCGCGGATCCCGCAGGCTTCCTAGCCGGCTTCGACCTCGCCGCCGGCGCCAGTGGCGCTGATGACGGGCGTATGGTTGGAACATGCGCCGCGGTCCTTGGAGCTTCGCGTGCGTGGTGCTTGCGTTCGCCGCGGCGGGGTGTGGCGACGGCCTTTGCGAAGGCGACGCCGAATGAGCGGAGAGCGCTGCAGCTCGCGAGACTGGAGGGCGGGCACGCGGTGCCTCGTCAGATCGACGTGTGGGTCGGCAGCGGCCTGGTGCGCCTGTTTCGGCAGAAGCTCCGGAACGGCGTGGTGTTCACGACCTTCTCTCGGCTCGGCAGGCGGGTCGAGATCAAACCTCCGCCGGCCGCCGAGGTCGTCGACGCGAGCTAGCAACGGTTACCTCGGCTGATCGTTCGCGGTTTCTTCCAGGACGTCGAGCGGCCTGCCGAGGGCGTGCTCGAACGCTTCGTCGAGGTACCGCGAACGTACGCCGCGCGTCGCGTTGCGGACGTACCGGTACAGGAGCAGCGATACACCTTCAGCTCACCGGCCGGCGTCTTGACCGAATCCGAGAAGAACGGCTCACACGACCCCGACGCCGTCACGGCGGGAACATGGCGAAGATCGCCCGCCGATGCGTTATTTTCCGGGCATTCCCCGATGGCGCCGGCGCCCGAGGACGTTAGACCAATCCTTGGGGAGTAACCGCAACATAGGGAGGCCGCATGTTCACGTACGTCGGACTCATCCAGCTCACGCCGGAAGGGCGGGAGAATCTGGAGAAGGCCCCGTTCTACCTCGAGAAGATTCGCGAGATCATCGTCGCCGAGGGCGGCGAGGTCGAGAACATCTTCGCCCTCATGGGCCCGTGGGACTTCTTTGCGATCGTGAAGTACCCCGACACGGAAACCGCGTTCCGTGTCCTCGCGAAGATCGGGCTCCTCGAGGTCGTCAAGACCGAGACGTTCCCGGCGGAGCCGGTGGAGACCTTCGTCAAGACGTTCGCGTAGAACAGACCGAAGTCGGTTCGAGGGCCGCTTCGGCGGCCCTCGCCGTTTCAGGGTCGGCTCAGGTCATCCTGCAGGCGTAGGTCTACGCGTCGATCGGGACGTGGCCGGGCTTAGCCGCGACGCGATCGAGCCACCGGCGAATCGCGGGCCTGTCGTCGAGCGAGAAACCGCCTTCTTCAGCAGCGTGCGTATATGCGTAGAGCGTGATGTCGGCGAGCGTCATGCCGTCGCCGACGAACCATTCACGGTCGCCGAGGAAGTCCTCCATCGTCGCCAGCGCACGCTCGCCGTCGGAGGTCAGCCGCGCGCGGCGCTTCTCCCAGGCGTCCGGCCGTCCGGAGTACGTCTTGAGGAACCGCGCGACCGCGATCGCAGGCTCGTGCTCGTACTGCTCCCAGAACTGCCACTGCAGGACCTGCGCGCGCCCATACGGATCGTCGGGCACGAAGCGCGAGCCCTCGCCGAAGTACCAGAGGATCGCGTTCGACTCCGCGAGCGCGCGGTCGTCGTCAAACACGAGCGTCGGGACGCGCCGCGCCGGGTTCAGGCCGTCGAGGAACTCGCGTGGATCGGACCGGTCGACGACGTCCACCGTGCGCCGCTCATACTCGATACCGAGGTGCGCGAAGAGCAGCCGCACCTTGTAGCAGTTGCCCGAGACCGGGCTGTCGTAGAGAAGCACTCCTAGAGCCGCTTCCGAAGCATCCCGAACACGCCGCGGACGACCTCGCGCTGCAGCGCCTTCCCCTGCCGCGAGCCGAGGAAGTCCGTGAGCGGGTCGCTCGGCGCCTTCGGCTTCGGCGCCCGCTTGCGCGGCGCCGCCTTCGGCTGCGGTTCCTGTTGCGTCGCGTCCGCCGCTCGCTCGACCCGCGCCGCGAGCATCTCAGAGGCGCTCTCCCGGTCGACGCGCGTCCCGTACTTCGCCTGCAGCGGCGACGCCTGCACGGCGGCGTCGAGGCCCGACGCCGGCTCCATCTTCGACGCGGGCGCGCGGAGCCGGGTGTGGACGACCGGAGTCGGCACGCCCTTCTCTGAGAGCAGCGTGACCGCCGCCTCGCCGATGCCGACCTCCGTCAGCAGCTTCTCGAGGTCGTAGTACTCGGACGTCGGATACGTGCGCACCGTCTTGCGCAGCGCGTCGGCGTCCTCCGGCGTGAACGCGCGCAGCGCGTGCTGGATGCGGTTGCCGAGCTGCGCGAGCACGCTCCGAGGAACGTCGGTCGGCGCCTGCGTCACGAAATAGACGCCGACGCCCTTCGAGCGGATCATCCGCACCGTCCGCTCGACCGCCTCCATGAACGCGTCCGTCGCCTCGTCGAAGAGGAGGTGCGCCTCGTCGAAGAAGAAGACGAGCTTCGGCTTCGCGAGGTCGCCCACCTCGGGAAGCTGCTCGAACAGCTCCGCGAGCAGCCACATGAGGACGGTCGAGAAGAGCTTCGGCTTGTCCTGCACCGCCGGCAGCTCGAGGCACGAGACGATGCCGCGGCCCGTCGCGTCGGTCCGCAGCAGGTCGGCGATCTCGAACTGCGGCTCGCCGAAGAACTCGCGCCCGCCGCCGTCCTCGAGCGCGACGAGCGAGCGGAGGATCACGCCGACCGTCTGGCTCGAGACTCCGCCGATGCCCTTCAGGTCGGCCTTGCCCGCGTCGCTGTCGAAGTACGTCAGCAGCGCGCGCAGATCCTCGAGGTCGACGAGTGGCAGGCCGCGCTCGTCGGCGAAGCGGTAGAGGAGCGCGAGGCTCGCCTCCTGCGTCTCGTTCGAGCCGAGCACCTTCGCCAGCAGCTGCGGGCCGAAGTCCGTGACGCTGGCGCGGATCGGGACGCCGCTACCCAGTCCGCCGAGGGACAAGAACTCGACGGGGAAGCCGGCCGGCTCGAACGGCAGTCCGAGATCTTTCATGCGCGCCTCGGCCGGGCCGCCGGCCGGCGCCGGCTCGAGGAGCGCCGGACAGGTCGCCCTTGTAGTCGGCGGCGAAGACGGACACGCCGGCGGCCGAGAGCTGCTCGGCGAGCACCTGCACCGTCTTCGTCTTGCCCGTCCCGGTTGCGCCGGCAATGAGGCCGTGCCGGTTCGTCGTCGCGAGCGGAAGGCGGACGACCGCGTCGCGCTCGAGCGTCCCCTTCAGGACGCCGCGGCCGAGGTCGATCGTCGCCGCGTCGAACGCGTACGCGTCGGCGATGGTCTTCGCGAAGGATTCGGTCGCTGTCGTCACGAGATCGGTGTCGCCACGGCGGCACTCGCGTCGGGCGCGAGCGTCGTGCCGGCGTTCGGCCCGACGATCGTCGCACGGTAACGCCGGGCGCGTGCGCGTGTGGGAACGGTCGCGCCGAACTTGCCGCCGCTCCGCGTCTGCACGCTGTCGAACCAGCTCCAGCCGGGCTTGCCGATACACGGGAAGCACGCCTGGCCGCGAGGCGGGATCAACAACGTCCGGCGGACGCCGCCCGCCGTCCAGCCGACCTCTGCGTAGCCCCGCGGATCGATCAGGAGCGAGGGTCTCCGGGCATTGGTCGTGACAGTGACTGAGGTGAGCGCGGCCGGCGGCGCAGCGAGGGCGGCGAGGAGCGCGAATGGCAGCAGACGCCGCTTCATCACCGTCTCAGTGCCGCATCTCGACCCGGGGAAACCAAGGGTCGGCTCAGGGTCATTCCGGATAGCCGTTCGTGCCGCCGTCGGCGATCCTGGCTTCATGAGCGAAAACACCTACGAGGGACCCGCGGTGAAGCAGCTGCAACGCAGCCGCTCCGACCGCATGCTGGCCGGCGTGAGCGGGGGACTGGCGAGCTACTTCGAGATCCACCCCGCGTTCTTCCGGGTCGGCTTCGTCGTGCTGACGCTGCTCGGCGGCGCCGGCATCGTCATCTACGCAGCGGCGGCCCTCGTCATCCCGGACGAGGGCAAACAGGACTCGGTCGTCACGGCGGCGATCCGCAACCGGCGCGACCGGCCGTGGCCCCTGATCGGGATCGCATTGCTCGGCGTCGCCGGCGTGATCCTCCTCTCACACGCGACGCTTTGGCCCAGCGGCGACGCCTGGATCGTGCTGCTGATCGCGGGCGCCGCGATCCTCTGGGTCACGCGTCAAGGCAAGGCCGAGCCGTCCACGGACGCGAAGCAGCTCGCAGCTCGCGACTCGCGGCGCATCCGCCGGTTCTTCGTCGGGCTCGCCGTTGCGATCGCTTCGCTCGTCGCGCTCGTGCTCGTCGCGGCAGCGATCTTCGCAGCGGTCGTGCACGTACATGTCGGCCGCGGCATCGGCGAGCGGACGTACAACGTCGCCGGCATCCAGGATCTCCGCGAGAACTACCGCCTGGGCATCGGCAAGCTGGTCCTCGACCTGCGCGACGTGCAGTTTCCCGCCGGCGCGGCGACGCACGTGAACGCGCGCGTCGACGTCGGCAGGCTCGACGTGACGGTTCCTCCCGACGTTGCGGTGCGTATCCACGGAGACACGCAGTTCGGCGACGTGAACCTGCTCGGAGACGTCGCGGACGGGCACGACGTCAAGCGGAGCGTTTCGCAGGATGGCAGGCGTGTGCTCGTGCTCGACGCGCACGTCGGCGCGGGGGCGCTTCGCGTCGAACGCGCCGTACGATGAGCCGGGATGCTGTCGCGCGCACTCGAGCCGAATGCGGACGAGCGCGTCATCGCGGGGGTCTGCGCGGGCATCGCGCGGGCCCTCGCGGTCGACGTCACGCTCGTCCGCCTCGTCTTTGCGCTGCTCGCGCTCGCGGGCGGCGCCGGGATCGTCCTCTACCTTGCGCTGTGGGCGTACGGCTCGGGCCTGTCGCACCGCTTCTGGGTGGCGATCGTGCTCGCCGTCGTCGCGGGCTCCCTCCTGCTCGGCGCGCTCGGCCTGTCGGATCGCGCGGTCGGCGGGATCGCGCTGATCGCAGCCGGATTCGCGCTCGCGTGGCGGCGAGGCGGCAGGTTCCGGCCGGGCGAGCCTCTCTCCTACGGAGGACTCGTGCTTGCCGCTGCGGGCGCCGTGCTGCTTCTCCAGGGCGGCGGAGCGTCGACGACGGTGCTTGCACCCGGAGCCGTCGCAGGCGCGCTGCTGCTCGTCGGCGGGCCCTGGCTCTGGCGGCTCGCGATCGAGCTCGACGCCGAGCGGGCCGGACGGATCCGCAGCGAGGAGCGGTCGGAAGTCGCCGCCCGCGTGCACGACTCCGTCCTGCAGACGCTCGCGTTGATCCAGCGCCACGCGCAGGAGCCGCGCCGCGTCGCGTCGCTTGCGCGGCGGCAGGAGCGCGAGCTGCGCGGCTGGCTCTACGGCGACCGGCCGCTCGGCGACCAGGCGTCGCTCGTCGGCGCGCTCTCCGCGGCGGCCGCCGACGTCGAGGAGGTGTACGGCATCCGCGTCGAGCTCTCGAACGCGGGCGACTGTCCCGCCGACGACGGGCTCGTGCTCGCCGCCCGCGAGGCGATGACGAACGCGGCGAAGTTCTCCGGTGTGGACGAGGTCGCCGTCTACGCCGAGGTGACGGACGACGAGGCCGCCGTCTTCGTCCACGACCGCGGCGCGGGGTTCGATCGCGCAGCGGTGCCGCCGGACCGGCACGGCCTCGCGGAGTCGATCGAGGGCCGGCTCGCCCGGGCGGGCGGCCGAGCGACGATCACGGGCGAGCCCGGCGAGGGTACGGAGGTCGAGCTGAGGCTGCCGCGGAGGACGACGTGAAGCGGCGCGTCGTCCTCGTCGACGACCACCAGCTCTTCCTCGCGGGCGTGCGTTCCGAGCTCGCGGCCGCCGTCGACGTCGTCGGCGAGGCGGCGAGCGTTGCGGAGGCCGTCCCGCTCATCAAGGAGCTGGACCCCGACGTCGTGCTGCTCGACGTCCACCTCGAGGACGGCAGCGGCGACGCGATTATCAATGCCGTCGCGCCGGAGCGGCCAGGGGTGCGCTTCCTCGCACTGTCCGTGTCCGATGCGGCGGAGGACGTGATCGCGGTCATCCGCGCGGGTGCGCGCGGCTACGTGACGAAGACGATCTCGGCGAAGGAGCTCACGGACGCGATCGAGCGCGTGGCCTCTGGCGACGCGGTGTTCTCGCCGCGCCTCGCGGGCTTCGTTCTCGACGCGTTCCGCGCGGGCGAACGCGTCGGCGGCGACGCGGAGCTGGACGAGCTGACGCCGCGCGAGCGCGAGGTGCTGCAGCTCATCGCGCGCGGCTACATGTACAAGGAGATCGCGGCGCGCCTTCACCTCTCCGTGAAGACCGTCGAGAGCCACGTGTCGAACGTCCTGCGAAAGCTCCAGCTCTCGTCACGTCACGAGCTCACGCGCTGGGCCACGCAGCACCGCCTGGTCTAACCCCCTCGGTACGATGGCCTCGTGGCCGTCACGACGGAGGCGAAGCTCGACGCGCAGCGGATCCGCGCGGACTTCGCATACCTCGAGGAGCTCCGCGGCGGCAAGCCCGTCGCATTCCTCGACTCGGCCGCCTCGACGCAGAAGCCGCGCCAGGTGCTCGACGCGCTCCGCGACTTCTACGAGCACTCGTACGCGAACGTGCACCGCGGCGTCTATCAGCTCGCGGAGCGCGCGACCGCCGGCTACGAGGGCGCCCGCGAGAAGGCGCGCGCGTTCGTCAACGCACCGTCGACGCGCGAGATCGTCTTCACGCGTAGTGCAACGGAGAGCATCAACCTCGTCGCCTACGCATGGGGGCTCGACAACCTCGGCCCCGGCGACCTCGTCGTGGTCACCGAGCTCGAGCACCACTCGAACTTCGTCCCGTGGCAGTACATCGCAAAGCGCACGGGCGCCTCCTTCCGCATGATCCCGATCGACGACGCCGGAGAGCTGCAACTCGACGCGCTCGACGCGATCGCGCGCGAGGGCAACGTCAAGGTCGTTGCCAACAACCTCGTCTCGAACTCACTCGGAACCGTGAACCCGATCGAGCACCTGAGCTCGTGGGCGCACGACCTCGGGGCGATCATGGTCGTCGACGCGGCACAGTCTGCGCCGCACCGCACCGTCGACGTGCAGGAGCTCGGCTGCGACTTCCTCGCGTTCTCGTCGCACAAGATGTGCGGCCCCTCGGGTGCCGGCGCGCTGTGGGGCAAGGCGGAGCTGCTGGACAAGATGTCGCCGTTCAACCTCGGCGGGCACATGATCCGCTCCGTCCGCTACGAGGACACGACGTGGGGTCAGCTGCCCTACAAGTTCGAGGCGGGCACGCAGCCGATCGCCGAGGCGTTCGCGTTCGGCGCCGCGATCGACTACGTCTCGCAGATCGGCCTCGACGCGATCGAGCAGCACGAGCACGAGCTCGTCGAGTACGCGATGGAGCGGCTGAACGACATCGGCGGGGTGACCGTCTACGGCCCGCCACCCGAGCGGCGCGCGGGAATCGTCTCGTTCAACATCGACAACGTGCACCCGCACGACGTGTCGCAGGTGCTCGACTGGGAGAACGTCGCGATCCGGGGCGGGCACCACTGCACGCAGCCGCTGATGAAGCGCCTCGGCGTCGCAGCGACGTGCCGCGCGAGCTTCTACGTCTATTCGATCCGCGAAGAGGTCGACCGGCTGATCGAAGGCCTGCTGAAGGCGAAGAAAGCCTTCGCCTAGTTACCCTGGCCTGGTGCCCGGCGAATTCGATCAGCTCTACCGCGAGGTCATCCTCGACCACTACAAGAACCCGCGCGGGCACGGGGCGATCGCTGACGCGGATGCGCACGCCGAAGGGCAGAATCCGCTCTGCGGCGACGAGGTGTCGATCTTCGTCTCGTTCGGTGACGACGGCGACACGATCGAAGACGTCAAGTTCGAAGGACGCGGCTGCGCCATCTCGCAGGCGGCGACCTCGATGCTGATGGAGATGGTGAAGGGCCGCGGCGCGACCGAGATCGCGGCGCTCCCGAAGGAGGAGCTGCTCGAGGAGATCGGCATCCCGCTCACGCCGGTGCGGCTGAAGTGCGCGATCCTCGGCCTCGGCGTGCTGAAGGTCGCGCTGCATCGCGCGAAGGGAACGCCGCTCCCGGAGGAGTGGTCGACGCTCGCGGACGAACTCGAGTTCAGTGGCTCTGATTGACGTCGGCGCGGCCGACGAGCTGCCGCCGAACAGCGTCAAGATCGTCAACGCCGGTTCGATCACCGTCGGCGTCTACAACCTGAACGGCGAGTTCTTCGCGCTCGAGGATCGCTGCTCCCACGACGACGGACCGCTGTGCGAGGGCGACTTCGATCCCGACACCGGCATCGCGATCTGCCCGCGCCACGGCGCGAACATCGACATCCGCAGCGGCGTTCCGCGGACGCTGCCGGCCACGGAGCCGGTCGCCACGTTCCCGGTGCGGATCGAGGACGGCATCGTCAAGGTGGACGTCGCATGACAGCGTCACTACGCATCCAAAGTGGCGATAGAGGCCGCGCTGCCGACCGATCGTCGATCGCTTCCGCCCGCGGCGCGGCTTTGCCGCGCCGCGCATAAGCGATGAGCGAAGCAGAGCTTCCGGGGCTGCCAGCCAATGCGAGCACGGCAGGCGCAAGCCCCGAGCGCGAGCGAAGCGAAGCGAGGGAGAACATCGTTCGCTGCTGGGAGAGCAACGACTCCGAGTACAACGCGTACCACGACGAGGAATGGGGACGGCCCGTGCGCGACGAGGGCGGGCTGTACGAGCGGCTCTGTCTCGAGGGCTTCCAGTCCGGGCTCTCGTGGCTGACGATCCTGCGCAAGCGCGAGAACTTCCGCGCGGCGTTCGCCCATTTCGATCCGGAAGCGGTCGCACAGTTCGACGAGCGCGACGTCGAGCGGCTGCTCGGCGACGCAGGCATCGTGCGCCACCGGGGCAAGATCGAGGCCGCGATCGCGAACGCGCGCGCGACGATCGAGCTGCGGGAGTCGGGCGCGCCGCTGCACGAGCTCGTGTGGGAGTACCGGCGCGACGGCCCGGCGCCGGCGACGTGGGATGCGAAGACGCCGGCGTCGGTCGAGCTGTCGAAGCGTCTGCAGAAAGCCGGCTTCCGCTTCGTCGGCCCAACGACGGTCTACTCGACGATGCAGGCCTGCGGCGTCGTGAACGACCATCGAGCGACGTGCTTCGTCCGCGATGAGGTAGAACGCGAGCGCCGCTGATGCTGGACGACCGTGTTCGCCAGGTGCTTGCCCGCCTCGAGGAGGAAGACCGCCGCGAGCGCGACGAGGGCGTCTCGCGGGAGCTGCGGGCGCGTCAGGTCGCGCCGACGACGGGCCGGTTCCTCTTCGCGCTCGTCGCGCCGCAGACGGACTGCGAGGTGCTCGAGCTCGGCGGCTCGCGCGGTTACTCGACGATCTGGCTTGCCGCGGGCGTCCGCCACCTCGGCGGCCGCGTGCTCTCGCTCGAGCAAGACCCGCGCAAGTGCGAGGCGTGGCGCCGGAACATCGCCGAGGCGGGGCTCGAGGGCTGGGCGGAGCTCGTCGAGGGCGACGCGTTCGAGAACCTGCCGGCGATCGACGATGTCTTCGACGTCGTCTTCATCGACGTGGAAAAGGACGACTACGAGCGCCTCTTCCAGCTCGCGCGCGGCAAGGTCGAGCCGGGTGGGCTCTTCGTCGCGGACAACGTCCTCTCGCACGAGGACACCCTCGGCGCCTACTCCCGCGCCCGCCGGGACGACCCGAAGCTCGAGTCCGTGACCGTGCCGCTCGACCGCGGCATCGAGCTATCCGTCGTCCTCCGTTGATGCCGCTATAGTGCGCGCAATCGCGGAAAGGAGGTGGTCCGGTCAATGGAGATTTCCAGTACGGGCAGCGGAGGTGCTAGCTCGTAGGGGCGGGTCCCCGGGACCGAAACGGGAATTCGCCTAGCCAGCGTGGGGGACGCGGTACGACACGCGACCGCCTCCTACGAAATTCCCGCTAGTCACCGACCGATTTGAGGGGCCCGCCATGCGGGCCCCTCGTCGTTCCGGCAGCGTCCGGGGAGGGTCAGGGCCGGATGCGCCAGAGGAAACGGCCGCGAAAGCTGCCGACCCACATGTCGCCGAAGCCCTGGCGAAGGACGAACGGCGCCGTGCCCGTCTTCAGCTTGATCGTGTTCGCCACCGTGTTCGTCTGCGGGTCGATCACCGAGACCGTGTCGTCGGTCTGATTCGGGATCCAGATCGTTCCGTCGGGGGCGACGTCGCCCTGCTGAGGCAGTGTCCCGATCTTCACCGTCGCGACGACGGCCTTCGTCGCCGGGTCGATCCGCACGACCGTGGCGTCGCCGTTCGCCACCCAGACGGCGTCCGCCGTGACGATGATCCCGCTCGGGCGTGCGTGTCCGACCGGCACCGAGGTCGACGTGTTCGTCGCCGGGTCGATCCTGAAGACGTTCTGCCCCGAGGCGCTGTTGTCGCCGACCCAGATCGCGTCCTTGGCGATTCCGAAGTTCGTCGGCTGCGCGCCGGTCTTGATCGTCTTCACGATCCGGTTCGTGGCCGGGTTGATCCGCACTACGGTTCCGTCGTAATTGTTCGTCGCCCAGGCCGATCCGAACGCGAAGGCGACGTCCCAGACGTTGATGCCGACCTTGATGCGCTTGGTGACCTTGAGCGTCTTGCGGTTCACGCGCTCGACCCGGGACGTTCCGTAGCCGTCGATCCAGATGCTGCCGGCACCCGCGGCGATGCCGCACGGCTCCGAGCCCAGCCGCCCGGTCTTCGTCACCTTGTTCGTGTGCGGGTCGACGCGGCTCAGCGTCGCGGTGCCGTAGTTGGTCTCGAAGAACGAGCCGAACGCCGCGACCCCGGCGCACGGTTGCGAGCCGACGCGGATCTTGGCGACGACTCGTGGGCTCGAGCCCGCGGCGAGCGCGACCGAGGGCACGAGCAGGAGTGTGAGAGCCATGAGATGTGTGCGCATGGCCGCGCACTATAGTCCGAAACCGGACTAGATGCTACGAAACCGGAGCAGGTTCTTGCGAGGCCTTCACGAGCGCGTCGATCAGCTCCACGAGTACGTCCTCGACCTCGGTCACCGGGCGCTCGAGGTTCCCGACGACGGCGTCGATCGTCATCTGGAGCGCCGGCCAGCCGCGTTTCCAACGCGCATCACCCTCCGGCGTCAGCCGCACGTGGTGCGACCGGCCGTCCCCCGGATGCGCCACGCGCTCGACGTCGCCGTCGGCGACCATGCGCCGCAGGCGGTCCGAGACCGTCGTCAGCGGCGTACCTGTTCGCTCGGCGACCTCGCTCGGCGTAAGCGGCCCCCAGACGCCGATGACGCTCAACGTCCCGTAGAAGTCCCTCTTGACACCCGCCGCCCGCAGGTTTCGGCCGAGCAGGTCGTTCACGAGCTCGCCCGCGATCCAGGTGTTGATGAGAACACCGCGCGGCCGGTCCGGCGGCGTCGCGCTCACGCCGCGCGGCGTAGCTGCTCGTCGAGCGGGACGAGCGGCAGCTGAAACACGTCCACGGCGCTCGTCTCGGTGACGACGTTGTCGCCGGCCTCCAGCATCTTCAGCAGGTCGCGCGTGAGCGGGATGTTCCCGGGGAGCCGCTCGGTCACGAGCGCGTTCATGCGCATCAGCGACATCGGCATGTGAATGCTCGGGCGTCGGATCCCGCGCACGCGCTTCAGCCGCTCCCAGAACTCGTTCCACGTCACGGCGTCGGGGCCTCCGAGCTCGAATGTCCGGCCGGTCGCCGCCTCGAGGTCGACTGCCTTCGAGAAGTAGGCGCCGACGTCGTCGGCCCAGATGGGCTGGATGCGCTGCCTGCCGCCGCCCATGATCGGCGTCACCGGCGTCAGGCGCGCGAGCTTCGCGAACGTCGGCAGGATGCCGCCGTCCTTCGCGAAGATGAAGCTCGGCCGGAAGATGACGTGCGGCATGTCGGCCGCCTCGACGTCCCGCTCCATCTGCCACTTCGCGCCGAAGTACGGGACGAGATCCTTCGTCTCCTCGCTCACGCCGAGCGCGCTCTGGTGAACGAAGCGGCCGACGCCGGCCTCGCGCGCGGCGGCGATGAGGTTCCGAGTGCCGTCGACCATGATCCGCTGGAACTCCTCCCGGCGACCCTGACGGATCGCGACGAGGTGGATGACGACGTCGCAGCCGTCGACCGCGGCGCGGAGCGTCTCGGGCTTCGTGACGTCGCCCTCGACGACCTCGCAGCCCCAGGCCTCGAGGCGCTCGCCGCCCTTGCGCCGGTCGCGGACGAGGGCGCGCACCGGCCGGTCGTCGGCGCGGAGCGCGTGCACGATGTGTCCGCCGACGAAGCCGTTTGCGCCCGTTACGAGGATCACGTCGTCGATTCTCCCGAAAAATTCTGCCAGTAGCGAGAGGGCGTCGGCCCCTGCTGCCCCTGGTACTTCGAGCCGATCGCCCCGGATCCGTACGGCGTCTCCGCCGGCTCCGTCAGCTGGACGAACGAGAGCTGGCCGATCTTCATCTCCGGGTAGATGGTGATCGGAAGGTTCGCGACATTCGAGAGCTCGAGCGTCACGTGGCCGTCCCACCCTGGGTCGATGAAGCCTGCTGTCGAGTGGATCAACAGGCCGAGCCGCCCGAGCGAGCTCTTCCCGTCGAGGCGCCCGACGAGATCGTCGGGGAGTTGGATGCGCTCCAGCGTCGAGCCGAGGACGAACTCGCCGGGGTGGAGGATGAAGGGGTCACCGTCGATCGTCAGCAGCTCGGTGAGATCCTCCTGCGCCTCCTTGACGTTGATGTACGGGTAGCGCGAGTTGCGGAAGACGCGGAAGTAGCGGTCGACGCGCACGTCAACGCTCGACGGCTGGAGCAGGGACTCGTCGTACGGATCGATCCCGATGCGGCCCTCGCCGAGCAGGCGTCGGATCGTGCGGTCGGAGAGAACCATGGTCCCGATTCTGGCGGAATGGAATAGCGTTCGGCCGCTTGTCGGTTCTCACCCCCGTCGACCCCGACCGCAGGCGCAGGCGACGCCGGGCGTCTCGGCGGCGCCTTCTCGTCCGACGGCTCGTCGCGCTCGCGACGCTCGCCTTCCTCGCGGCCGCCATCGCGTACGCCGCCCTCGTGCCGACGGGCGGCGGCGACAGCGAGCCCGTCGCCGCTGCACGCGCGTCGCCGAAGCAGCACAAGACCGCTGCGCCTCGACCGCGCGCAGTTCCGCGCGAGATCCGAGGCGTCCACGTGACGATGGCGCTCGCGGGGATCCCGGGCAAGCTCAACGCGTACGCACGGCTCCGGAGCGCGGGCCTCAACACGGTCGAGCTGGACGTGAAGGACGAGAACGGCGACGTCGCGTTCGTGCGCGGGGCGCCGCGTCTCGCCCGCGTGACCGGCGCGGCGAAGCCGTACTACGACCCTCGCAGGGCCGCGCGCAAGCTCCACAAGGCCGGGCTCTACCTGATCGGACGCGTCGTCACGTTCCAGGACCCGGCCGTGTCCGAGAAGCGGCCGGCGCTCGCGCTCCACAACCCGGACGGCTCGCTCTGGCACACGAACGGAGGGCTCGGCTGGCTCAACCCGTACGACCACCGCGTCTGGGCCTACGACGTCGGGATCGCGAAGGCCGCCGTTCGCGCGGGCTTCGACGAGATCCAGTTCGACTACGTGCGCTTTCCGTCCGACGGCGACGTCTCGGCGATCCGCTACCCCGTGCGGACGAACGCGTCGAAGGCGAAGACGATCACGAGCTTCGTGCGCTACGCGTCGCACCGGCTCCACGCGCTGCACGCCCGGGTCTCGGTCGACGTCTTCGGGCTGGCCGCGACGCGCGATCTCGGCATCGGCCAGAAGCCGCAACGGCTCGCGCGCTACACGGACGCCGTCTACCCGATGGTCTACCCGTCGCATTTCAACGCGGGCGAGTACGGCCTGCCCGACCCGAGTGCGAACCCGGGACAGACCGTGACCGACGCGCTCCTCTACTTCGAGACGGCGATGCGCGGCTCCGGCTCGCACCTCGTCCCGTGGCTCCAGGACTTCTCCCTCGGCCGGACCTACACGGCCGCCGACCTGCGGGCGCAGGTGAACGCGGCGCGCTCGATCGGGACGCACGGTTACCTGCTCTGGAACCCGGTCGGCGTCTACACGTCGAGCGCACTCTCACGCCCGTAGCTCCGACGCTTCCGATAGCGTGACCGACATGGCGTTGACGCGGTCGATCCACCTGAAAACGAACATTCCCGGGCCGAAGTCGAAGGCGATCCTCGAGCGCAAGGAGCGCGTGATCGCGGACCCGCTTTCGATCTACGTCCCGGTGGTGATCGCCGAAGGACGCGGCTCGACGATCACCGACGTCGACGGCAACACGTTCCTCGACTTCACCGGCGGCGTCGGCTGCCTCAACGTCGGGCACTCGCATCCGCGGGTCGTCGAAGCGGCGCAGGCGCAGCTCGAGCGCTTCTCGCACACCGACTTCACCATCGTCCCGTACGAGGTCTACGTCGAGCTCGCCGAGCGCCTCACCGAGCTCGCGCCCGTGCGCAAGCCGGCGAAGGCGGCGTTCTTCAACGCCGGAACCGAGGCGGTGGAGAACTCCGTCAAGTTCGCGCGCGCGCACACCGGCCGCCCGGCGGTGATCGCCTTCGAGGGCGCGTTCCACGGCCGGACGATGCTGTCGCTGTCGCTCACGTCGAAGACGCATCCGTACAAGGCCGGCCTGGGGCCGTTCGCGCCGGAGATCTATCGCGTGCCGTTCCCGCAGGAGTACCGCGGGCCTTCGACGGACGAGGCGCTGAGCGCGCTCGAGCGCGCCTTCACCGTGCAGGTCGACCCGGAGCACGTCGCGGCGATCGTCTTCGAGCCGGTGCAGGGCGAGGGCGGGTTCCATCCCGCGCCGGAGGAGTTCGTTGCCGGGCTGCGGCGGATCTGCGACGAGCACGGGATCGTCCTCGTCGCCGACGAAGTGCAGACCGGCTTCGGTCGCACCGGGCGGATGTTCGCGATGGAGCACCTCGGCGTCGAGCCCGATCTCATGGCGGTCGCGAAGTCGATTGCCGCGGGGCTGCCGCTGTCGGGCGTGATCGGAGTCGCCGACGTCATGGACGCGCCCGGCGACTCGGCGGTCGGCGGCACGTACGTTGGGAATCCCGTCGCGCAAGCTGCGGCGCTGGCGGTGCTCGACGTCATGGACGAGGAGAACCTCGTCGAGCGCGCCGCGCAGATCGGCGACGCGATGCGCACGCGCATGCTCGCGTGGCAGGACCGTTTCCCCGCGATCGGAGACGTGCGCGGCCTCGGCGCGATGCTCGCAATCGAGCTCGTCGAGGACCGGAGCACGAAGCGTCCGGCGCCCGACCTCGCGACGGCCGTCGTCGGCGAGGCGGCACAGCGCGGGCTCCTGCTCCTGAAGGCAGGCATCTACTCGAACTGCATCCGCGTCCTGTCTCCGCTCGTGCTCACCGACCAGGAGCTCGACGAGGCGCTCTCGGTCTGGGAGGACGCATTGCACGCAGCGCTCGGGACTTAGAGGCGTCGGAAGGGGGAAGGGCCGCCTGTGACCGGCGGTGAGCTGATCGACGGCCGATACGAGCTCGAGGAGCTCGTCGGCTCCGGCGGCAATTCGAGCGTCTATCGCGCGCGCGACACGCTGCTCGAGCGCAACGTCGCGCTCAAGATCATGCACGAGCACCATCTCGAGGACGACGACTACGTCGAGCGGTTCCAACGCGAGGCGCGCACGGTCGCGCAGCTCTCGCACCCGAACATCGTCACGGTCATCGACCGCGGCGAGGACGACGGCAGGCCGTTCATCGTCTTCGAGTACGTCGACGGCGACACGCTCGACGAGCTCGTCGAGCGCGACGGCGCGCTGCCGGTGGAAGAGGCGCTGAGGATCGCCATCGGCGCTGCCCGTGGCCTCGCGTTCGCGCACCGCCAGGGGCACGTGCACCGTGACGTCAAGCCGCAGAACATCCTGCTGAACGGCAGCGGCCAGCCGAAGGTGACCGACTTCGGCATCTCTCGCGCGCTCGACGTCAAGAAGGGCGTGACCCAGACCGGCACGGTGCTCGGGACGTCGAACTACATCGCGCCGGAGCAGGCGAGCGGCGAGAAGTCGACGGCGCAGAGCGACGTGTACTCGCTCGGGGTCGTCCTTTTCGAGCTGCTCACCGGCCGCAGGCCGTTCAGCGGCGACAACTTCGTCGCCGTCGCGATGAAGCACATCAACGAGGTGCCGCCGAGCGTGGGGGACTTGCGACGCGATGTGCCGCCGCGCGTCTCAGCCGCGGTTGCGCGTGCGCTCGAGAAGGACCCGCGCGACCGTTTTGCGTCGATGGAGGCGTTCGCAGCCGAGCTCGACGCGTGCCTGCACGAGCTGCGCACGGAGGGGGACGCCGATTCGACTGCGACGGTGATCACGCGTCCGGCGTCGCGACCGAAGCGGCGTGCGCCGCGCCGCCGCGTCTCGCCGACGCCCCTGATCGTGGCGCTGCTCGCGCTCGCCGCTCTCGCGGTGATCGGGGTCGCGGCCTACGCCGTGAACCGCGACCACTCGAACAGCTCGACGACGACCACGACGAGCAGCGGCGGCGGCGGCGGCGGCTCCGTCTCGCTCAGCGGCGTCGGCGGCTACGACCCTCCGCCGGGCGACGGCACCGAGCACGACTCGGACGCGCCGAACGCGACCGACGGCGATCCGGCGACGTACTGGACGACCGAGCAGTACAGCAGCCCGGACTTCGGCGGCATCAAGCACGGTGTCGGGCTCGTCCTGAACGCCCCGCGCTCCGTCGCGCTGAAGAAGCTGATCGTCACGAGCGACACGCCCGGCTTCAGCGCCGTCGTCAAGGCCGGAAGCTCCCCGGAGTCGGCGCAGGTCGACTCGTCGACGAAGACGGTGAGCGGCAGGACGACATTCGACCTCGAAGGCAAGACGGGCTCCGTCTACATGCTGTGGATCACCCGGCTCGCGCCGGACGGCGCAGCGCACGTGAACGGCGTCACCGCGACGAGCTAGTCGAGGTCTTAAGACCATCGTCGCATTGCGGCTCGGACCGCGAGCGCGGCACGCTGCTCCGCGACACCTGTCCCTTCACTTCCGAGGAGTTCGACGTGACACCGCTTCGCCGTCTCACTCTGCCCACGATCGCGGCCGCACTCGCAGCGGCCAGCCTCGCCGCCGCGCCGGCCTTTGCCGGCGGCGGTGGCTCGACTCCGCCGCCGGCGCCCGCGAGCTATTGCCCTCAGGATCCCGCCGCATGGGTCGTCCTGCTGCCGGACGGCTCGGCGGTGTTCGCCAACGTGGCCTCCGGCGCCGGCTGCGTCTTCGTTCGGAGCTATCCCGCGGGCTACCTCCGGCTCGACTCCGTCATCCTCGCCCCCGGCTGGACGTACGTCGTCAAGAAGAACGGCGAGGGCACCTCGAGCCGCGTGGAGCTTCAGTTCACCGAGACGGCGACCGGCCGCAAGGTCGACTTCCGCGTCGAGTTCGGCAAGACCAGTATCGGCTAGCTCGACACCCCGAGCGGCACGCGCGCGACCCGCTCACGGCGTAAGATCGGCGCGATGCGCAGGCGCAAGGCTCCGGACAAGACGGAACTGCTCAAGCGCGTGCCGCTCTTCGGCGGCCTCTCGAAGCGGGCCCTCGGCGAGGTGGCCAAGATCGCGGACGAGATCGACCTCGCCGACGGCAAGGTGCTGATCAAGGAGGACGAGCCGGGCCGGCAGTTCTTCGTCCTGCTCGACGGCAGGGCCGAGGTGCGCCGCAAGGGCAGGAAGGTGAACACGTTGGAGGCCGGCGACTTCTTCGGCGAGATCTCGCTCGTCACCGAGCGGCCGACGACGGCGACCGTGACGCTCGTCGAGCCGTCCACGGCGCTCGTCATCTCCCGGCCTGCGTTCCGCCGGATGCTGCTCTCTCAGCCCGGCGTGCAGATTCAGGTGCTCGAAGCGCTCGCAGAGCGCGTCCTCGGTTAGTACTCGAGCTTCGAACGGCGTTCGTGGCGCTCGAGTGCGAGTGCGACGAGCCGGTCGAGCAGGTCCGCGTATGGAATGCCCGACGCCTCGAACAGCTTCGCGTAGACGCTCGTCGCCGTGAAACCGGGGATCGTGTTCAGCTCGTTGACCACGACCTCGCCGTCGTCGCGCACGAAGAAGTCGACGCGCGCCATCCCCTCGCACTCGCTCGACACGAAGGCGTCGACGGCGAGGTGCTGCACGCGCTCGATGGTCTCCTCCGGCAGCTCGGGCGGGACGACGAGGTTCATCCCGCCCTCGTCGTACTTCGACGCGTAGTCGTACCACTCGTGCTCGAGGGTGTCGATGCGGCCCGGCAGCGACGCGACCGGCGGCGGCACGCGGTTGCCGAGCACGCCGCACTCGACCTCCATGCCCGGGACGAACTCCTCGACGAGCACCTTCTCGTCGTGGCGCCGGGCGAGCTCGACCGCCGGCGTGAGCTCGGATTCGGCGTGCACCTTCGAGATGCCGACCGACGAGCCGAGGCGCGCCGGCTTCACGAACACGGGGTAGCCGAACGGGTTCCGGATCTCGTCGCCGAGCCTGAGCGCGACGTGACGTGCGACGGGGATCCCGCTGTCGCGCATGACCTTCTTGAACAGGTCCTTATCCATCGCGAGCGCGGAAGCCGCGACGCCCGCGCCGACGTACGGCACTCCGGCGAGCTCGAGCAGTCCCTGCACCGTCCCGTCCTCGCCGAACGGCCCGTGGAGGATGGGCAGGACGACGTCGACGTCTGCGAGCGCGGCAGGAGCGTTGTCACTCGTCCGGATCGGCAGCGTCTCGACCGGACGTGTCCCGAGTCCTGGACTCAGGACATGGCCCGAGGAGCCCTGCCCGAGCTCCCAGCGCCCGTCCCGCCCGATCGCGACCGTCACCGCCTCGTAGCGGTCCGGATCGAGCGCCTCGAGCACCGAACGCGCCGACGCCAGTGAGATCTCGTGCTCGCTCGAGCGGCCGCCGGCGAGCACGGCGACCCGGATGCGCCGCGTCACTGCCCGGGGATCGTCGTGGTCGCCGGCGTCGTCGTGGTCGTGGCGGTGGCGGTCGTCTCGGTCGTCGTCGGGCTCGGCGGCGCCGCCTTGAAGTGCCCGACCGTGATCGTCACCGTCTCGCCCGGCTTCAGCTGCGTGTCCGCCGCGGGATCCTGCGAGATCACGATCCCCTCGAGGTTCGGGTCCGTCGTGTCCACGTGCTTCACCTTCACCTTGAACCCGGACGCGACGAGCTGGCTTCTCGCCGTGTCGACGTCGCTGTTCTCCACGTTCGGCACGCCGGTCGTCTGCGGTCCCTTCGACACCGTGAGCGTCACCGTCGACCCCTTCGAGGAGAAACTGCCGCCGGAGGGCTCCTGGTCGATCACGATCCCCTCCGCGGCGGCGTTCGAGTCGACGTCCGTCCGCGCGACCGCGAACCCGAGCGCCTGCAACTGCGACGCGGCCGAGTCGTACGAGCTTCCGCGCACGTCCGGGATCCCGATCGGTTTCGGACCGCTCGAGACGTTGATCCGCACCTTCGTCTTCTCGGGCACCTTGACGTCGGCCTTCGGGTCCTGCGCGATCACCGTGTCCGCCGGCTGGCTCGACGCGATCTTGTGCACGTCGGCGACGAGGTTCTTGCGCGTGAGCTCGGCGACCGCGTCGTTGCTCGACTTGCCGACGACCGCCGGGACGAGGACCTGCGCCTTCCCGGTCGACACGTAGATGTCGACGAAGCTGCCCTTGCCGACGCGGTCCCCGGCGTTCGGGGTCTGGTCGTAGACGTAGCCCTTCGGCTCGCTGCTGTTCGGCTGGCGGTGGATGTGGCTCTCGCCCTTCGGCCCCGCATCCGTCTCGAGCCCTGCGGCATGGATGTCGTGCACCGCGCTCGCCTCGCGCAGGCCGACCACGTCCGGCACGCCGACGGGGGCGTTCTGGTTCAGCTGGTCCTGGATCTGCCGGTAGACGTAGAAGCCCGCGATCGCAGCCGCGGCCACGAGGAGCACGGCGAGCAGCCACGGCCAGATCGAGCGGCGACGCGGCGGCTGTGCGTAGTCGAAGTAGTCCGGAGCGACCGGCGGCGGCGGGCGCGTCTCCGTCACCGCGAGCGCCGGCCCGATCGTCGTCGCCGCGCCGTCGGCGTACGCGACGCCGCGCAGCACCGTCGTCGCGGCCTCCTCCGTCTCGCGCGACACCGCGAGGCCACGCCCGACGCGCTCGAGGTCCGCGTCCATCTCGTCCGCCGTCTGGTACCGCGCGGCCGGATCCTTTGCGAGCGCGCGCAAGACGACGTGCTCGAGCGACTGCGGCATCTCGGGACGCTTCGCGCGCAACGGCGGCGGCGTTGCCGACAGATGCTTCATCGCGATCTCGACGGGGCTGTCGCCGGTGAAGGGAACCTCCCCGGTGAGCAGCTCGTAGAGGACGATCCCGAGCGAGTACAGGTCGGAGCGCTGGTCGACCTGCGTGCCCCGCGCCTGCTCGGGCGAGAGGTACTGCGCGGTGCCGATGATCGAGCCCTCCTCGGTCATCTGGCTCGCGCCGGCGCGTGCGATGCCGAAGTCCGTCACCTTCACGTGCCCCTCGGGGTCGACGAGCACGTTGTGCGGCTTGATGTCGCGGTGGACGATGCCGTTGCGGTGCGCGAAACGCAGTGCTGAGAGGATCTGGCGCGCGTAGTCGACGGCCACCGACATCGGCGCCGGGCCGCGCGAGAGGATCAGCTCCTTCAGCGAGCGCCCGTCGAGGTACTCCATCGCGATGTAGTAGGTGCCCTCGGCCTCGCCGCGGTCGTAGATCGAGACGATGTTCTGTTGCGAGAGGCTCGCCGCGTTCTTCGCCTCCCGGCGGAAGCGCTCGACGAACTGCTCGTCACCCGCGTGGCGGTCGTTGAGGATCTTGATCGCGACGCGGCGCCCGAGCTCCTGGTCTTCGGCGAGGTAGACGTTCGCCATGCCCCCCGAGCCGAGCTTGCGCATGATGCGGTAGCGCCGGTCGAACAGCGTGTTCAGGAGTTGGTCGGTTGTGGCCATCAGCCCGATCCCCCGTTATTCGACCTTTGAGGGAGAACCGCCTGCACGATCGCCTTCGCGATGGGACCGGCCGTGGTGGCGCCGAAACCGGTCTGGTTCTCGAGGGCCACGGCGACCGCGACCTTGGGATCGTTCGCCGGCGCGAAGGCGATGAACCACGTGTCGTACTTGCCGTTGACGCCGGTCTCGGCGGTGCCCGTCTTGCCCGCGAGATCGATCCCCGACGATGCGAGGTTCGTCGCGGTGCCGCCCGTGACGACCGACCTCATCATCTGGGTCAGCTCGTTCGCCGTCCTGCGCGAGATCACCCGCCGCACCTTCTCCGGCTTCACCTTGTGCACGATCTTGCCGTCCGGAGAGACGACCTCCTGCAGGAGGTGCGGCTGCATCAGCACGCCGTGGTTCGCGACGGTCGCCGCGACCATCGCCATCTGGATCGGCGACGCGATCATCGCCTCCTGCCCGAATGCGAGCCGGCCGGGGTCGACCTGGTACTCCGGATGCCTCGGAGCGAACAGCTTGTGCTTCCTGTACAGCCCGCTCGGGCTCTGCGCGTCCGCCGGCAGCTCGAGGTCGGGCGTCGCGTAGAAGCCGAAGCGCTTCGCGTACTCGAGGATCTTCCCGGCGCCGATCTGCTTGCCGATGTTGCAGAAGACGGAGTTGATCGAGTGCTGCAGCCCCGTCGCGAGGGTCACCCGGCCGAACGACTCCGGGCTCTCGGGGTTGCCGGCGTTCGAGACGCGCTTGCCGTACTCCTCGCAGTAGCCGGGGTCGTCGAACTCCGAGGTCGGCTTGTACGCGCCGCTGTCGAGCGCGGCGGCGGCCGTCACGACCTTGAACGTCGAGCCCGGCGGATAGAGGCCCTGCGTCGCGCGGTCGAGGAGCGGCGCGGCGAACCGGCAGCCGCGCGTGCGGATCTTCGTAATCGCCGAGAAGCTCTTCTCGATCGCGTTCGGGTTGTACGTCGGGCTCGACGCCAGCGCGAGGATGCGCCCCGTCTGCGGCTCGATCGCGACGGCGCCGCCGCACTGCCCCGCGAGCTGGCGCACGGCCGTCTGCTGCGCCCGCGGGCTCAGCGTCAGCAACAGGTCGTTGCCCTTGAGCGTGACGCCCTTGAGCTTGTCGAGCTCGCGTTGCGTCACGCTCGAAAAGTTGCCGTTCGCGCCCGTGAGGTAGTCGTTCTGCGAGCGCTCGATCCCCGCACGCGAGCGGCTCTGCGTCGAGTAACCGACGACGTGCGGCGCGAGGTAGCCGTTGGGGTACTTGCGGAAGTAGTACGTCTGGCCGTCGACCTTCCGCTTCTCGTTGACCGCGAGCGGGACGTGGCCCCGCGCCGTGTAGATCCTGCCGCGGTCGACGGTGAATTGCGCGACGCGCGCGAGGGCGTTGTCCTGTCGGTCGGCGAGCCCCGCGACCGCGAACGTCTGCCAGTACGTCGTGCCGACGATCAGCGCGCCCAGCAGCACGAGCGCGCCGACCGCGAGCCGCGTGATCTGCTTGTTCACGTCGCGCCCCGGACGCTGTTCGCGCGATTGGAGACCAGCATGAGGCCGGCGAGAAGAACGAAGTTCGCGACGACGCTCGATCCGCCGTACGAGACGAACGGCATCGTGATCCCGGTCAGCGGGATGAGGCCGATGATGCCGCCGACGATGATGAACGCCTGCAGCGCGAACGCGAACGTCAGGCCGACCGCGAGCAGCTTCGAGAAGCCGTCGTCGGTCAGCAGCGCGATTCGAAAGCCGCGCGCGACGAAGAGCATGTAGACGAGCAGCAGCCCGGCGGCGCCGATCAGGCCGAGCTCCTGTGCGAGCGCGGCGAAGATGAAGTCGGTGTTCAGATACGGGATGTACGTGTGCGGTGATCCGGGCGGCGTGAAGATGCCGTGGCCGAGCCCGGTGCCTCCCATCCCGCCGTGCGCGATCGCGTACCGCGCCTGCACGAGCTGGTAGCCGGTCGAGTCCGCGTGCTGGAACGCGTGCAGCCACACGTCGACGCGGTCGCGCACGTGGCCCGAGATCTTGTACACGCCCGCCGAGCCGATGACGAACAGCACGGCGCCCGCGATCACGTACGCGAATCTGGCGGTTGCGACGTACAGCATCGCGAGGAAGACCCCGAAGTAGAGCAGGCCGCTCCCGAGGTCGTTCGTCTCGACGAGGACGAGCATCGCGCCGCCCCAGATCACGAGCAGTGGGCCGAGGTCCTTCAGCCGCCCCTGCGCGAGCACCTCGCGCTTCTCGCGCAGGTAACCGGCGAGGAAGACGATGAGCGCGAGCTTCGCCAGCTCGCCGGGCTGGAACTGCAGCGGCCCGGCACGGATCCAGAGCCGCGCGCCGTTGACCGTCGTCCCGAAGCCCGGCAGCGCGGGCAGGACGAGCAGGAAGATCGCGCTCAGCCCGAAGAGGTACTTGTACGACTCGAGCACGCGGTAGTCGCGACCGAGCAGCAGCAGCGTCGCCGAGAACACGCCGACGGCGATCACGATCCAGAGCCCCTGCTTGAACGCGTTGTCGGGATTGAGCCGGTAGATCTCGGTCACGCCGACCGCCGTGAGGAGCGCCGCCATCGGCAGGAGGTACGGATCGGCGTGCGGCACCGCATAGCGCGCGACGAGGTGCGCGACGAGGTAGAGCGCGAAGAAGATGCCCGCGTACGAGAGCGACGCCGTCGAGACGACGGCCTGGCGCGCGATGTACACCGACGCGAACCCGAGCGCCGTCAGCATCGCGACGACGGTGAGGTTGAGCAGCTCCCTGTTCCGCTCGCTCACCGCTGCACCAGCACCCAGAGAACGGCGGCCGCGACGAGGATCGCGACGATGAGGATCGTGAGCGGCAGGAACCGGCGCCAGCCGGAGCGGCCCTTCGCCTCGGGCTCCACGGCGGGAGCGACGGCCGTTTGCTCGACGGTGTGCTCGAGCGTCCGTTCGTCCGGCTCCGGGGGCGCGTCGGTGAGCTCGAACGCGACGACCGTGATGTTGTCTTGGCCGCCGGCCTTGTTCGCGCGGCGGACGAGCTCGTCCGCGGCGTCGCCGAGGCTTGCGCGCCGCTCCGAGAGCACCGTGCCGATCTCGTCGTCGTCGACCATGTCCGTAAGCCCGTCGGAGCAGAGGACGAAGACGTCGCCCTCGTGTCCCTCGACGGTGAACGTGTCGACGTCGACGTCGGGGTCGGTGCCGAGCGCGCGCGTGATCACCGACCGCTGCGGGTGGTGCTCGGCCTCCTCGGCGGAGAGCTTCCCGCTGCGGACGAGCTCCGCGACGAGCGAGTGGTCGTCGGTGAGCTGCTCGAGCTCGCCGTCGCGGAGGACGTACGCGCGCGAGTCGCCGACGTGGCCGAACGTCACGCCGCCGTTCTCCACGAGAGCGACGGTCATGGTCGTGCCCATCCCGGCGACCTCGGCGTCGCGGCTCGACCGCTCGTAGACGCTGCGGTTCGCTGCCTGCATGAGCGCGACGACGCGCTCGGCGCCGGTGCCGTTGACGTCGTTCTCCTGCAGCGCGGCGGCCGCGAGCCCGGAGGCGACCTCGCCGGCGCGCGCGCCACCCATGCCGTCGGCGATCGCGAACAGCGGCGGCTCGCAGACATACGCGTCCTCGTTCAGACGCCGCTTCCGGCCGGGATGCGTCGCGACCGCGGTACGGGCGACTCTCATGACGGGCACCACGCGCGCAGCGTCACCGCTCGTACCTGAGGTCGGTCTCTCCGACGCGAATGACGTCGCCGGAGGTCAGCTTCTGAGCGCGTGCGAGGCGAGTTCCGTTGACGTACGTCCCGTTCGTCGAGCCGATGTCCTCGACCCAGACGCCGTCGCGTCGGGGCTCGATGCGCGCGTGCCGGCTCGAGGCGAACTCGTCGTCGCCGAGGCGGATGTCGTTCGATGCCGCTCGCCCGAGCGTGATCGCCTTCGCATTGAGCTCGAAGCGGGATCCCTGCTCGAGGGCGTTGCTCCGCACCGTGACGAGCACGCCGGAGTCGATCGACTGCGCCTGCCGGCCGAGGCCGGCGGCTGCCGCCTGCTGCGGACCCATGATGAAGCTCTCCTGCGGCATGCGCACGTCGCGCGAAGCGCTGCGCACGATCCGCCAGATGAAGAGATAGAGCAGCACGAGGAAGCAGATCTTGAGAACGAGCAGCGCGGTCTGGACCTCGACGGACGCGAGCATCAGGCGACGTCGCGACGGAACGCGATCTCGGTCGACCCGATCGTGATCTTGTCGCCGTTCTGCAGCTTCGCGCGCTTCGTCCGCATCCCGTTCACCTCGAGCCCGTTCGTGGAGTCGAGGTCGACGATCCAGTACGCCGTTCCCTCCTGGCGAACCTCGGCATGGCGCCGCGACGCGCTCGGATCCTCGATCTGGACGTCGCAGTCGCGCGAGCGCCCGAGCGTCGTCCGCTGCTTCGACACGTCGTGGCTCGCGCCGTCGACGCTCAGCGTGACGACCTCACGCGTGACGCCCAGCTCCTCGGCCGAAGCCGCGGCGGTCGGCTGCTGCGTCGGCCGGTAGATCATCGTCGCGCTCGGCTCCTGCGCGGGCACGGACGGGCCGCCCCGCTGCTGCACCATCCGTGTCGCGATGCCGAACTCCCCGACGGCGAGATCGGCGTCGGTGTTGAAGACGACGCGCGGGTCGGAGAGGAGCGCGTAGCTCTCGCGGCGCGCGTGCTCCGCGAGGTACTGCTGCAGCTCGTCCACGAGCGACTCCTCGTAAGACGAGAACTGCTCCCGGTCGTCAGGTGCGAGGTAGATCGAGTACTCGTTCGGGACGTACACACGTGAGACGGAGACGGTCTTGCCCTCGTCCATCTCCTTGGCGAGCTTGCGCGCGAGCTCGACGGGTTGGACGTGCGTTCGGAACGCACGCCCGAAGATCCCCTCGAAGAGGGACTCGATCTTGTGCTCGATCTGGCGCAGCATCGGAGGTGCGGGGGCTCTTCCCCGCGTCAGCCAGTGTAAGTCCTGGCCTCCACGGCTCTCCGGCCCAACTCGCGCGCCTGACGAACGGCCCACGGCAGGGCACAGGCCGCCAGAGCGGCGACCGGAACCTGCCAGGCGAGCGACTGCGGAGCGGCCTCGAGCAGTGCGTGGGCCACGGCGATGGGATGGTGGCTGCCCGGGATCCCGTGGCCGATCGGCCCGGCACGCACGGCGTTCGCGACGGCGAGGAGGACGACACCGGCAGCCGCCGCGACCGCGCGGCGCGCGGGGCCTCTCGTCAACACGAGCGCGAGCCAGGCGGCGGCGGCGAGCGCCGTGTAGAGGAGCGCCAGTCCGAGCGCGGCATTGCCGAGGGGGAAGATCGGCACCGCGAGCGCGAACGCGAGCCCGAAGCGAGGCGCGCCGAGCGTCAACGCGGCGGCGGCGATTCCGAGCGGGAGCGCGGCGCGCCCGGGGTAGAACGGCAGCAGCGCGGCGGCTCCCGCGGCATAGATGCCCGTCGCGAGGGCCGGGAGCAGCTGCCGCGTGAACGACGTGACGTCGCGGGCTGCGCCGCGGTCATCGCCGCGCGCACGTCCGAGCATGCGCGCGAGCTTTGCGGCCGACGGACGTTTCTTCGGATCGACCACGAGTGCACGGTCGACGGCTGCAAGCAGCCGGTCCGGCAGGTCGGGCCGCTCTGTGCGCAGCGGCGGAGGCCCCTGGGTGATCGCCTCGGCCGTCTCGCCGAGCGACGGCCGCCAGAAGGGGTGACGTCCCGCGAGCGCCTCGTACAGCAGCACGCCGACCGACCAGACGTCTCCCGCCGGACCTGCGGGCTCGCCGTGCAGGCGCTCGGGGGCGATATAGGCGAGCGTCCCCGGGACGTCGCCGGCGGCGGTGAGGGTCTCGCCCTCCGCGAAGCGCGCGAGGCCGAAGTCCAGGATGCGGACCGAGATCTCTTCACTCTCGCTGTCTGCCGCGAGCAGGACGTTCGCCGGCTTCACGTCGCGGTGCACGATCCCGCGGTCGTGCGCGTGCGCGAGGCCGTCGAGCACCTGCGCGGCGACCTCGACCGCGACGGCGTCGGTGACGCGGCCCGCGCGGAGCGACTCGCGGAACGTCGCTCCCGGGACGTAGGCGTACGCGATGTAGACGTTCTCTGCGTCGCGGCCGCACGCGTAGGCGCGCGGGCATGCAGGGTGGTCGAGCTTCGACATCGCCTGCGCCTCGCGCCGCGCGCGCTCGCCCGATTTGCCCTCCCGCGGGACGATCTTCACGGCCACCTCGCGGCCGCCCTGCTCGTCGCGCGCGAGCCAGACGGAGCCCGAGCCGCCGCTGCCGAGCGGCCGCACCGCGCGGTAGCGCCCGAGGAAGAGACGGGGCCCGGGACGTAGGGCGAGAGCTTCCGACACGGTCCGAAACTCTTATGCCGCCGCCGGTCGGAGTCCTTTCTAATCCGACGGACTGGCTACAGTCACCCCGTTGAGCACAACTGAGGACGACTTCGAGTTCGACTTCTTCGACGAGCCGGACGAAGAGACGATCACGCAACGCCGCGGGCCGGTCCGCGCGCCGCAGAAGCCGAAGCGTGGGCCACGCGGTCCGCGCCGGCCGACGCATCCGCCCTCGGGCCTGACGCCGATCCTTCGCCTCGTCGGCCTGATCGCCCTCGCGATCCTCGTCGTCGTGCTGCTCGTGTTCTGGATCCAGGGCTGCCAGAACGACGCGAAGTCGAAGGCGTACCACGACTACATGCAGAACGTCTCGTCCATCGCGAAGGCCTCGACGCAGACGGGCAAGACGCTGAACAACGTTCTCGTCACGCCGGGGATCAAGCAGGCGGAGCTCGAGCAGAAGCTCAGCGGGCTCGCGCAGCAGGAGCAGCAGAACGTGGCGCACGCGCAGTCGCTCGACCCGCCCGGGCACCTACGCGATGCGCACCAGCAGATGATCGAAGCCCTGCAACTCAGGGTCAGCGGCCTGCGCGGGTTGGCGAACGCGTTCCAGACGACGGCGAAGACGAAGGACACCACGAAGGCCGGCGCCGTCCTCGCGGAACAGTCGAAGCGTCTCCTCGCGAGCGACGTCGTGTGGGACGACCTGTTCCAGGCGCCGGCGGAGCAGATCCTCAACGAGCAGGGCGTGCACGGCGTCGCCGTCCCGCGCTCGCACGTCGTCACGAACGCGGACCTGACGAGCGCGGTGACGTTCGCGGACATCGTGAAGCGCCTGCGCGGCGCCTCGACGGGCGGCGGCACCAGCACCGGCAGCGGCCTGCACGGGACGGGCATCGAATCGGTGACGGCGCAGCCGCAGGGGCTCGTCCTCTCGCGCGACACGGACAACAAGGTCGTCGCGTCGACGAGCCTGCGGTTCGAGGTCGCCGTGAAGGACACCGGCGAGAACCTCGAGACGAAGATCCCCGTGACGCTGACCATCCAGAAGCAGGGCACGCCGATCAAGAAGACGCAGACGATCCAGGTGATCAGCCCCGGTCAGACGAAGGTCGTCGTGTTCCGGAACATCGACACGACCGGCGTCTTCGGCGTGAAGACGACGCTGAAGGTGGACGTGACGCCCGTGCAGAACGAGGCGCGCGTCGACAACAACTCGTACCAGTACCCGGTCATCTTCAGTCTCTCGGCGTAGCGCCGTCGTCGGGTCCGCGGCCCGGCTCTCTGCGGACATGTCCCGAGTCCTGGACTCGGTGCACGTCCGAACCGGACGGCGTCGCGCTTAGGATCCGGCGCATGAGCGCCTCGACTGCAGGTTGGATTGCGGTCGCCGCTGCGGTGTTGGCCCTGCTCGGCCTGGCCGCCTGGGCGTGGACGCTCGTGCTCCTGCGCCGCTCGCGCGCGGCGCAGAAGGTGCTCCTCGGCGGCGACAGGCGCGACATCGTCGACTTCGCCGTTTCGCTGCAGGGTCGCATCGACGACGTGCTCCGCGCCGTCGACGAGATCGCGGCGGGCCTGTCCCGCGTCGACCGGCGTGTTGACGGCGCCGTCGCGCGCACGTCGATCGTCCGGTACGACGCCCTCTCGGATGCGGGCGGCCACCAGTCGGCGTCTCTCGCGATGCTTGACTCGTCGCGTACCGGCGTCGTCATCTCAGCGATCCAGGGGCGTGATTACGCCCGCATCTACGTGAAGGAGATCGACCAGGGCCGCGCGCCCGTAGCCCTCTCGCCGGAGGAACGCGAGGCCGTCGAGCGTGCGATGGCCCGGTAGCGCGGCTCGGCTAAATCCGCGCTTGAAGGTACATTTCTGCAAGTGCAAGTCCTGGTTCTGAATGCGAGCTATGAACCTCTGAACGTCTGCACCGTCAAGCGTGCGCACGTGCTCGTGTTCAAGGGAAAGGCGGAGGTGCTCGAGACGCTCGACCGGCCGCTTCGTTCCGCGACCTCGACGTTCGTCTGGCCGCACGTGATCCGGCTCGTCAACTACGTCCGCGTGCCGCGAACCGTGAAGAGGAAGATCTCGCGCCGCGCGCTCTTCGCGCGTGACGGTTGGAAGTGCGTCTACTGCGGCTCGGCCGGGCGACTCACGCTCGACCACGTCGTGCCGCGGAGCCGAGGCGGCGACTCGGTCTGGGAGAACGTCGTCACGTCGTGCGCGCCGTGCAACCTGCGCAAGGCCGATCGCCTCGTCGAGGAAGCTGGATACACGATGCGCGTGCGCCCGACCCCGCCGTCGCCGTCGCTCTTCATCCGCATCGCCGCGCCGAAGATCCCGCAGACGTGGGCGCCGTACCTCGGCGAGGGGGCACTCGGCAGCGCGACCGCCGCCTGACGCTGTGACGAAACTCGCATCGGCGCCGTATATGCGGCGATGGGAACGCGCCGACTCGTCTGGATCACGGCCACGCTGCTCGCCGCTTCCGCTCTCGCCGGTATCGGAGCTCCGGCGATGATCCGCGCGGAGAGCACCGATCCGGGGCCCGGAACGATCAGCGTGACGGGCAGCGGGACCGTGACGACCGAGCCGGACACCGCGACGACCACGTTCGGCATCGTGACGCAGGGCGCGACGGCGCAGGAGGCGATGTCGCGGAACTCGCAGGAGATGGCGAAGGTGATCGACGCACTGAAGCGCGTAGGCATCGCGTCGAAGGATCTCCAGACGCAGTACGTCTCGCTCGACCCGCGCTACGACAACCAGGGTCGCGAGGTCGTCGGCTACACCGCATCGAACTCGGTCGCGGCGATCGTGCGCGACCTCGCGCAGGCCGGCAACGTCATCGACGCCGCGGTCACCGCAGGCGCGAACAACGTCGGCGGGCCTTCGCTCTCGCGCGACGACCAAGGCAAGCTCTACAACGACGCGCTCGAGCGGGCGGTGGCCGATGCGAAGGCGAAGGCCGAGGTACTGGCTCGGGCGGCCGGAGTCTCCGTCGGATCGGTGCAGTCCGTGAGCGAGAACCAGCAGTTCGGCGGCGGGCCGATGCCGATGGGCTACGCGGTGCGTGCGGCCGCCGTCGAGACGCCGATCGAGGCGGGCACGACGAAAATCGTCGCGAACGTCCGCGTCGTCTTCGCCCTCTCCTAACCTCGCTCGACCGGCAGTTCGGGGCGCTGCTCCCACTCCGACCACGAGCCGGGATAGAGCCGGCCCTCGCGGCCCGCGAGCGCGAGCCGGTGCAGCGTCACGCATGACGTGACGCCCGAGCCGCAGTAGGCGACGAGGTCACCGTCGGGGAGCTCGGGCAGCGGCTCGTTCCAGGGCGCGTTCAGCGCGCCGGGGATGCGACCCGGCACCTGGTCGATCGGATTCGGCTCGCCGCGCCAGCGTGAAGCGACGCGCGAGTCGACGACCACGAGACGCTCGAGATTCGAAGCCAGCTCGTCGACGTCGATCGTGTCGCCTGTCCGCTCCCGCGGCACGAACTCCGCCGGCGCGACTTCCTCGTCACCGCTGCTCAACGGCCCGTGCCACCCGTCGAAGTCGATCACCGCACACGCGTCGTGGCCGAAGTGGCAGAGCAGCCACCACAGCCGCTCCGCGCCGCCGAGCCTCCCGTACGCGACGACGAAGACGCCGTCGCCGATGCCCGCACGGGACGCCGCGGCGGCGAACGCGTCGGCGGTCGGCAGCGGATGCCGACCGTGTGGCCCCGGGTCTGCAGCGAGGTCACGGTCGACGTCGAGGAACGCCGCGCCCGGAATGTGCCCCTCGAGGTACATCCGCCGACCCGCTCCGGCGTCGGTGAGATCCCAGCGGCAGTCGACAAAGCGGTAGTTCACAGACGAATCAATACCGCGCAAGCCACTTGATGCCGTCCGCGGACTCCCCTAAAGTGCGGTGCTCGATGCGCGCCCCGGCCTCGATTTCGATTATCCGGTTTACGGTCGCGCGCGTCCTTACGCGCTAGCCGGCGTTCACCCTCCCGCCCCCGCCGGCTAGGAAAAACGACACACCGGCGGGAGATTCGTCCTCTTCATCGACCCCGGAGGCCCCGAGGGTGCACGGCTCAAGCGAACGCGATTCCTGCGGCATCGGCTTCGTCGCCGACGTCCGTGGCCGCGCCTCGCGAGGCATCCTCGACGCTGCACTCGAGGGGCTCCGGCGCATGCAGCACCGCGGCGCCGTCGCCGCGGATCGCCGCACCGGCGACGGCGCCGGCGTCCTGGTGCCGATTCCTCCCGCGCTCGTTCCCAGCCCGTGGTGCGGCCTCGCGACGGTCTTCCTGCGCTCGAGCGCGGCACGCGTCCGGATCGAGGACGCGTGCGAGCAGGAGGGTCTCGAGCTCGGCGGCTGGCGGCGCGTGCCGGTCCGAGCCGGTGCGCTCGGCGCGCACGCGCGCGCGACGATGCCGGACATCGAGCAACTCGTGCTCGTGCGGCCCTTCGGCGTGGACGGCGACGAAGCGGAGCGTCGCGCATACCGTGCGCTTCGGCGTGCGCAACGTGTCGAGGGCGCGTACGTCGCGTCACTCTCGTTCCGCACCGTCGTCTACAAGGCCCTCTGCGCGGCGGATCAGCTCGCCGCCGTGTACCCGGACCTCGGCGAGCCGGAGCTCGCCGTCCGGTTCGCGATCTTCCACCAGCGCTTCTCGACCAACACGGCTCCGTCGTGGGAGCGCGCGCAGCCGTTCAGAGCGCTGTGCCACAACGGCGAGATCAACACGATCGACGGCAACATCGCCGCGATGCGGGCGCGCGCGGGTGAGGTTGGCGACGTGCTCGATCTCGACGGCTCCGACTCGGGGCTGCTCGACGATGTTTTCGCCCTGCTCACACGATCGGCGAGGGACGCGCGCCACGCCATGCAGATGCTCGTGCCGCCCGCGTGGCAGCACGACGAGACGCTGTCCGTTGCCGAGCGTGCGTTCCACGACCACCAGGCCGCGCTTGTCGAGCCGTGGGACGGGCCGGCTGCGCTCGTCTTCACCGACGGACGTGTCGTCGGCGCGGCGCTCGACCGGAACGGGTTGCGGCCGCTCCGCTACGCCGTCACGGCGGGCGGGCTCGTCGCGTGCGCGTCCGAGGCCGGAGCGATTCCCCTGCCAGATGGCGCGCGGGTGCGCCGCGGGCGGCTCGGCCCGGGCCAGATGCTCGTCGTCGACGCCGCCGGCTTCGGGCTCGAGGAGGACGCGGAGGTCAAGCGGCGTCTTGCGTCTCGGTTCCCGTACCAGCGCTGGCTTCGCCGCTCGCGGCGGCCGCTCGATCCGGGCGATGCTGTCGAGCCGCCCGGCGAGCCGCTCGTCAAGCGTCAGGCGCGCGTGGGTTACACGCGGGAGGAGCTGTCTCTGCTCCTCCGCGCCGCGGCGACGACCGGTCACGAAGCGACGTCGTCGATGGGAGACGACACGGCGCTGCCGCCGCTCGCCGGGCGTGCGCGTCCCGTGTTCACGTACTTCCGGCAGCGCTTCGCACAGGTGACGAACCCGCCGATCGACCACCTGCGCGAGCGCGAGGTCACGTCGCTGCGCACGCTGCTCGGCGCGCGGCCCGCGCTGCTCGGCCCCGAAGCTCCGGGCGGCACGCTGCTCGAGCTCGAGAGCTTCTTCGTCTTTCCCTCAACCGTCGACGCGCTCGCTGCGGTCCGGCTCGACGCGACCTTCGCCGGCGACCTCCGCGGCGCGTGCGATCGTCTTGCCGCAGAAGCCGTCGGGGCCGTGGAGTCGGCCGCCGAGTTGCTCGTGCTCGACGACCGCGGCGACCTCGCTGCGATCCCGTCGCTGCTCGCGCTCGGCGCCGTCCAGCGCGCGCTCGTCGACGCGGGACTGAGAACGCGCTGCTCCCTCGTCGTGCTCAGTGACGAGCCGCGCGAGAGCCATCACTTCGCCTGCCTCCTCGGCTACGGCGCCGACGCGATCTGCCCGCGGCTCGCGCTCGAGACGCTCGCCGCGCAGGCGGCGGCCGACAAGCTCGGGGGCGATCGCCCGTCGCCTCGCGAGGCGCAGCTGCGCTTCCGCCGCGCGATCGAGGACGGCGTGCTCAAGGCGATGTCGCGGATGGGCATCTCCGACGTCGCCTCGTATCGCGGCGCTCAGCTGTTCGACATCCTCGGCCTCGCGTCCGAGGTGGTCGAGCTGTGCTTCCCCGGAACGCCGTCGCCGCTCGGCGGCGTCGGCTTCGAGCAGCTCGAGCGGGAGGCGCTCGCGCGCGCCGATACGGCCGCGCTCGAGAATCCCGGCTACGTCAAGTGGCGCAAGGGCGGCGAGCCGCACGCCACGACGCCTCCGGTCGTCGACGCGCTGCAGGCGGCCGCGAAGAGCGGCGACTGGGCCGACTACGAGCGGTTCGCGGGGATCGTCGACGGCCGCGCGCCGCTGGAGCCTCGCGACCTGCTCGAGCTCGTGCCCTCCACCGCCGTCCCATTGGAACAAGTCGAGGCCGTCGAGTCGATCGTGAAGCGCTTCTCGAGCGGCGGCATGTCGCACGGCGCGCTCTCGGCGGAGGCTCACCAGACGGTCGCGGAGGCCTTCAACCGCCTCGGCGCGCGCTCGAACTCCGGCGAGGGCGGCGAGGATCGCGCGCGCTTCCGCACCGACCGGAACTCGAGCATCAAGCAGATCGCGTCCGGGCGGTTCGGCGTGACGCCGGAGTACGCGGTGTACGCGCGGGAGCTGCAGATCAAGATGGCGCAGGGCTCGAAGCCCGGCGAGGGCGGGCAGCTTCCCGGCCACAAGGTCACGGACGACATCGCGCGGTTGCGGCACACGACGCCGGGCGTCGCGCTCATCTCGCCGCCGCCGCACCACGACATCTACTCGATCGAGGATCTCGCCCAGCTCGTCTTCGACCTTCGTCAGGTGAACCCGCACGCCGACGTCTCCGTGAAGCTCGTCGCGGAGGCGGGCGTCGGCGTCATCGCCGCGGGCGTCGCCAAGGCGCTCGCCGACGTCGTGCACATCGCCGGCGCCGACGGAGGCACGGGTGCGAGCCCGCTGTCGTCGATCAAGAACGCGGGACTTCCGTGGGAGCTCGGGCTCGCCGAGACCCAGCGGGAGCTCGTGGCCACCGGGCTGCGCGCCCGCGTGCGCGTCACGGGTCGACGGCGGCCTCAAGACCGGCCGCGACGTCGTGCTCGCCGCGCTGCTCGGCGCGGACGAGGTCTCGTTCGGGACGGCGTTGCTCGTCGCCGAGGGCTGCCTGCTCGTGCGCTCGTGCCATCTCGACACGTGCCCCGTCGGCATCGCGACGCAGCGTCCCGAGCTGCGGGCGAAGTTCGAGGGAACCGCGGACGCGATCGTCACGTACCTGCGCCTCGTTGCCGAGGACGTGCGCAGGCACCTCTCTGCGCTCGGCCTGCGGAGCTTCGACGACGCCGTCGGCCGCAGCGACCTCGTACGCCAGCGCGACTCGTGCTTCGAGCTCGGCGGGCTCCTCGCCTCACGTGGCGGAAGGTACGCCCGCGAGCCGCAGCTCGACTCGCCCGGCGGCGAGCTCGGAGACCGTCTCGCCGCAGATGCGCGGCCCGCGCTCGAAGAGGCGCGCATCGTCGAGCTCGACTACGCGATCGAGACACGCGACCGCGCCGTCGGCGCTCGGCTGGGCGGAGAGGTCGCTTACCGCTTCGGCGAGGCGCCGCCGCCCGGCCGCGTGCGCGCGCGGTTCAGCGGCAGCGCCGGGCAGAGCTTCGGCGCGTTCCTCGCTGCGGGTGTCGAGCTCGCGCTGACGGGTGACGCGAACGACGCGGTCGGGAAGTCGATGGGCGGCGGCCGCATCGTCGTTCGTCCCCCGGCCGGCGACCTGGGCGACGCGGTTCTCGTCGGCAACGCGGCGCTCTACGGCGCCACCGGCGGCGAGCTGTACTGCGCGGGCCGCGCCGGCGAGCGGTTCGCGGTGCGCAACTCCGGGGCCCTCGCCGTCGTCGAGGGTGCGGGAGACCATGCGTGCGAGTACATGACGGGCGGCACGGTCGTCGTCCTCGGCGAGTGCGGCCGCAACGTCGGCGCCGGGATGAGCGGCGGCGAGGTCTACGTCGTCGGAGACGTTCGCCTCAACGGCGAGCTCGTCGCGTCCGCGCCGCTCACCACGGCAGAGGCCTTCGAGCTGCGCGCGCTCCTCGAGCGCCACGTCCGCTTCACCGATTCCGAGCGTGCGGCGGCACTGCTCGAGCGCTGGGACGAGGCGGTGCACGAGTTTCGCCGCATCGCTCCGCACGCCGCGGTCGCCGCAGCCGCAGGCGCAGCGGAAGGGACGGCCGCGGGCTGACGCCGCGGCCGTCCCGTCCTGTTCATCTCGTCGGCTCGGGTAACGGCGCCATCGCATGCGCCGGCACCGGATGCCGGTGCGCGTGCGCGAGGCCGAGGTGGCCGTGCGACTCGGTTCCGTACCCACCCGGAACCGGGATGTAGAACTCGGGGTAGCCCCACATGCCGTGCTCGCTCACGTCGAGGCCGGCGGTCTCGACCTCCGGCTCGGTGCGGATGCCGATCGTCTTGTGGAAGACCCAGAGCACGGCGAACGACGCGCTGAACGTGAACGCACCGACGGCGACCAGGCCGAGCGCCTGCACGCCGAGCTGGTGGAAGCCCCCGCCGTAAAAGAGTCCGCCCCGGCCGGTTTCGAGCTTCGTCGCGAGGCTGGGCACGGCGAGGAAGCCGAGCGACAGCGTTCCCCAGACGCCGGACATCCCGTGCGCTGCAACCGCTCCGACGGGATCGTCGATGCCGATGCGCTCGACGAGCAACACGCCGACGACCACGATCGCGCCGGACACGAGCCCGATCACGATCGCCGCCCACGGCGCGACGAACGCACACGCTGCGGTGATCGCCACGAGCGCCGCGATCGCGCCGTTCAGCATCATCGAGAGGTCCGGCTTCTTGATCACGAGCCACGAAGTGATCACGGCGCCGAGCACGCCCGCGGCCGCCGCGAGGTTCGTGTTCAGCGCGACGTACGCGAAGAAGCCGACGCCGCCGAAGTCGACGCCGAGCGTCGAGCCGGGGTTGAAGCCGAACCAGCCGAACCAGAGGATGATCACGCCGAGCGTCGTGTACGCCATGTTGTGCCCGGGAATGGCGTTCGGCTTCCCGTCGCGGTCGAACTTGCCGATGCGCGGGCCGAGGATCAACGCGCCCGCGAGCCCGGCGAGCGCGCCCTGGTAGTGCACGACGGTCGAGCCCGCAAAGTCCTGCATCCCCTTCGCGAACAGCCAGCCGTCGGGGCTCCAGATCCAGTGCGAGACGAACGAGTAGATCAGCGTGAAGACGATCCCGAACGCGAAGTACACCCAGAGCCGCGTTCGCTCGGCCATCGCGCCCCAGACGATCGCGAGGGAGACGGCGCAGAAGACGACCTCGAACAGGTAGCCGGCGGCGCCCGGGATCTCTGCGAACCAGCTGAACGGCGCGGTGCCGACCGCGAGCAGCGAGTCGACCGAGGGCACGAAGCCGGAGCCGCCGACGAGACCGTTGCCGCCGTCGCCGAACGCCATGCCGAAGCCGACGAGGTAGTAGACGATCGACGCGAGCGCGAAGATGAGCACGTTCTTCGCCGCGACATGGCCGACGTTCTTCATGCGTGTGAGCCCCGCCTCGAGAAACGCGAAGCCTGCCTGCATGAACATGACGAGCACCGCGGCGAAAACGACCCATGTCGTGCTCGCCGCGATTGCGAGCTCGTGTCTCGTCATCCGACCTCCACCTCCTCCAGGGGCATCCCGGTCCGGTTGTGCATGACGTGGCCGACGTGCGTCGTCCAGACGAGCCCGTCGCCGGACTCGTAGCCGCTGCGCGCGGCGTCCGTGATCGCCGCGACGACGGCGTCGACGAGCCGGTCCTCGACGACGAAGATCAGCAGCGCCTTCGGCAGGAAGCGCGACTCGAAGATGCGCCCCCGGTACTCGTGCGTGATTCCGCGCTGCCGGCCGTGGCCGACCGCCTCGATCACCGTCACGCCGACGTGCCCGGTCGCGTCCTCGACCGCGTCGATCACCGTCTCGACGCGCTCGCGGATGACGACGGCCTCCACCTTGGTCACTCGATCACCTCGCTTCGTCGTTCCATCAGGACGGTGTCGCGCCAGAGACCGTCGCGCTTGGCGATCCGCTTGCGGACGCCGACGATTCGGAAGCCGACGCGGTGGTGCAGCGTGAGAGACGCTTCGTTCTCGGGGAAGATCGCCGTCTGCAGCGTCCAGAACCCGGCGTGCTCGCTCTTCGCGATGAGCGCCTCCATCAGAGCCTTGCCGACGCCCTTCCCACGCGCGTCGCGCGCGATGTAGACGCTCGTCTCGCCGACGCCGCGGTACGCCCAACGCGTGGAGACGCGTGCCAACGCGGCCCAGCCGAGGACGCGCTCGTCGATCTCCGCGACGACCCGCAAAGGATGCGCCTCGTGCCACGCGTCCCACTGCGGCACCTCCGTCTCGAAGGTCGCCATGCCGCCGCGCATCCCGTCGCGGTAGATCGCCGCGACCTCCGCCCAGTCGTCCGGGCGGAGGTCGCGGATCAGCAGCTCGAGGGCCGTGGCTAGCAATCGAAGTAGAGCCCGAACTCGGCGGGATGAGGGCGAAGCCGGACGGCGTCGACCTCCACCTCGCGCTTGTAGTCGATCCACGTGCGGATCAACTCCTCGCTGAACACGCCGTTGCGCGTCAGGAACTCGTGGTCGCCCTCGAGGGCGTCGAGCGCCTCGTCGAGCGAGCCGGGCACCTGCGGCACGTCCGCGTGCGATTCCTCGAAGAGGTCGTAGTCGGCGGGCGCGCCGGCGTCGAGGCCGCGCTCGATCCCGTCGAGCCCCGCCATCAGCATCGCCGAGAAGGCGAGATACGGGTTCGCCGCCGCGTCGGGGCAGCGGAACTCGACGCGCTTCGCCTTCGGCGAGTCGGAGTACATCGGAATGCGGATGCACGCGGAGCGGTTGCGCTGGGAGTAGACGAGGTTGACCGGCGCCTCGAAGCCCGGCACGAGCCGGCGGTACGAGTTCGTCGTCGGCGCGCAGAACGCGAGCAGCGCGGGTGCATGTGCGAGGAGCCCGGCTATGTATCCGCGTGCCAGCTGTGACAGCCCTGCGTAGCCCGACTTGTCGGACATGAGCGGCGTGCCCTCCATCCAGAGGGACTGGTGCGTGTGCATGCCGGAGCCGTTGTCGCCGTAGACCGGCTTCGGCATGAACGTCACGGTCTTGCCGGCCGCGCGCGCGACGTTCTTGACGACGTACTTGTAGATCATCACCTGGTCCGCCATCCGCGTGAGCGTCTGGTAGCGGAGGTCGATCTCGCACTGGCCGCCCGACGCGACCTCGTGGTGGTGGAACTCGCACGGGATGCCGAGCCGCTCGAGCGTGAGCACCATCTGCGTGCGCAGGTCGTGCAGCGTGTCGTGCGGCGCCGGCGGGAAGTAGCCCTCCTTCTCGCGGATCGTGTAGCCGCCGCCCGGCTTGCCGGAGTTCCAGTGGCCCTCGGGCGAGTCGACGAAGTAGTGCGACCGGTTCGGCCCGAGCTCGTACGAGACCTCGTCGAAGACGAAGAACTCGCACTCCGGTCCGAAGTACGCGGTGTCGGCGATGCCGCTGCCGCGCAGGTACGCCTCGGCCTTGCGGGCGACCCAGCGCGGATCCTTCGCGTACGGCTCGCGGGTGAGCGGGTCGGCGATCTCGCAGATCAGCGACAGCGTCGGCACCTCGGTCGCGGGGTCGAGGATCGCGCTCGACGCCTCGGGGATGAGCAGCATGTCGCTCTCGGAGATTCCCTGCCACCCACGGATCGACGAGCCGTCGAAGCCGAGGCCGTCCTCGAACGCGGACTCGTCGAAGCCGCCGATGGGCAGCGAGACGTGCTGCCACGTCCCGAGCAGGTCGCAGAACTTCAGGTCGACCATGGCGGCGCGCGTCTCCTGCGCCCACGTGAGTGCCTCGTGCCCGGCCGCAGCCTGCCCGATGTAGTGCCTCGTCTCCAGCTCCGACATCTCGCTCCTTTCTTCGCGTTGGACCAACAAAAAAGCCCCACGACTCCCTTGGAGTCGTGAGGCGCCATTGCCTCCGCGGGCGCCTTCGGCGGCGCCTACGTGGGTCGCACCTTAGCGGAGGAACCCGACGATGTCGACCGGGGCTCGTCGAGCCAGCCCGCGCGCGCGAGCACCTCGAGCGCGACGGCTCGCACCGGACGATCTCCGTCGACGGCGAAGTCGAAGAGATCGTGTGCCGAGGCGTTGTGCACGATCTCCTCCGCACGCCGGACGTGCCAGTCCAGTGCGCTTCCGACCTCACGGCCTGCGAGCCGCTCCGCGACCGTGGCGAGCGGTACGTCGAGCCATGCGACCTGGATGCGTGCGCCGGGCACCGCTGACTTCACGAGCTGAAGGTGGCGTGGGCGCTCGATCACGCGCGGCAGCAGGAGCCGCTCGAGCCCGGCCTCGGCATAGACCGGCGCGACAGCCGCGAGCGCAGCCTCGGCGACGCGCGTGCCCTGCGGGTCGTCCTCCGGCTTCGGGTGGAAGTACGCCAGCTCCGCGTCGACCATCGCAGCGGGGCATCCGTGCTCTTCGAGCAGCTCCAGACACTCGAAGCCGACGGATGTCTTTCCGGCTCCGCACGGCCCGGTGATCACGAGGACCTCGCGCACCGGAAGCTAGGCCAGCTTCTCCGCGGCCTCCGCTGCCTCGGGGTCGGTCTTCTCGACGACGAAATAGCCTTCGTGCCGCTCGACGGTGCGCTCGATCTCGGGCAGCTCGTGACCCGGCACGACGGCGAAGCGCCGATCGTTGCTGCGTAGCGCCGCGTACGCCCCGTTCGTGATGGCGAACCGCTCGATGCACTCACCGTCGCCGCACTCGCAGACGATCTCGAAGGATCGCGTCTCGCCGAGTTGCTCCTGGAGGTCCTCGATCCGCTCGTTCACCTCGCGGAACAGCGCCTCGTTGACGCCGACTCTCTCGCCTCGGTCGGTCACGTTCTTGGATTCTCCTCCTCGGCGATGCGGCCGGCAGCGCCGCGCTTCTCGATAACGGCGTAGCCGTCGTGGTCCTGGATGACCTGCCCGCTCTCGCGGTCGTGGTCGACGGCCACGACGAACCAGTTCGCCCTCGATCTGACGCGCTCGTACTCGGCGTGCGACAGCCGGAGCAGCTCGGTGCACTCGGGGTCGCTGCATTCGCAGAGGAACGGCGTCCTGCCGTCGGCGTCGAGCTCCGTCCGCTTGTCGCTCAGCCTCTCGTTCGCCTCGCGGAATGCCACCTCGTTCCGTGCAGCGCGCTCTTCGCTCTGCGTGACCTGCTCGCCCTGTCCCACCGCGGAAGAATCTTCGCATTTGCGCTCGAAACAAAACACTTGCCAACCCGCGGTGCCAATCGCTATCGTCGGTCGGCGATGTTGCTCCTCGGCTGACTCGGGTTCCCTCGCGCGCCGCCTGTCCCTTCGGCGGTGCGCCGTCGACCTGTCCCGTCGCTGAGTCTGGAGCAGCTGATGTACGCCGTTGAAGTTCACAATTTGCGCAAGGAGTTCGTCCGCAGGGAGAAGGGCGTCCGGACGCGGCGTCGCGTCGCGATCAAGGACGTCTCCTTCACGATCGACCGGGGCGAATGCGTCGCGATCCTCGGTCAGAACGGCTCGGGCAAGTCGACGCTCGTCCGGCTCCTGTCGACGCTCCTCCTGCACGAAGGCGGCGAGGCTCGCGTCTTCGGGCACGACGCGTTCAAGGAGACCCGCGCCGTGCGCCGGCTCGTGAACCGGGTCTCGGTCGAGGCGAGCTTCTTCAAGAAGATGTCCGCCGAGGAGAACCTCGCTTACGCGGCACGGTTCTACGGCATGACGCCGCGCAGCACGAAGAGCGAGATCCCCCGGATCCTCGAGCGCGTCGGCTTCCCGGCGGAGCGGCGGAACGAGGCGATGGAGCACCTGTCACGCGGGATGCAGCAGAAAGTGGCGCTCGCGCGTGCTCTGCTGACCTCGCCGGTGCTGCTCCTGCTCGACGAGCCGACGACGGGTCTCGATCCGCGCTCGAAGCTCGAGGTGCAGGACTTCATCCGAGAGATGCGCGCGCTGCATGACGCGACGATCCTGCTCTGCACGCACGACATGGCCGAGGCCGAGAGCCTCGCCGACCGCGTCGGTCTGCTCGACCGCGGCGAATTGCTGTTCCTCGAGCCGGTCGAGGACGTGAAGGCCCGGTTCGGCGTCGAGACGCTCGAGGAGGCGTTCTTCGCCGCGACCGGCCGCAGCTTCGAAGAGGAAACGGAAGACGACAAGGACCGGGAGGTGTTCGCGTAATGGTCGCCCAGGCAGCAGCAACGGTCAGGCACGAGCTCGTCGGCCTCGGCGGCGTCGTCGAGCGCAACTGGTACCTCGTCAAGCGCTACGTCTGGTGGGAGATCGCCTTCTTCCTCTGGACGTGCGCGAACACGCTCACGATCGTGTTCATCTCGAAGGGCATCAACGCGCCGCCCGCGCTGCAGAACGAGCTCGCGACGAAGCTGCTGATCGGCGGCGTGATCTGGGCGTACCTCGGGATCATCTTCGAGATCCTCACGGAGACGGTCTCGTGGGAGCGCTGGGAGGGGACGATCGAGTACACGTTCATGGCGCCGCTCTCGCGGCCCGTGCACCTGTTCGGCATGGGGCTCTTCGCGGTCGCCTACGGCGTCGTGCGCGCGAGCGCGCTCTTCGTCGTGATCGCGGCGTTCTTCTCGTTGCACATGCCCGACGCGAACTTCGCGGCGGCACTGTTGCTGCTCGCCGTCGCGTCGGTGTCGTTCATCGGGATCGGGATGATGACCGCCGTCCTGCCGCTGATCTCGCCCGAGAAGGGGACGCAACTCGGCTTCATCGCGCAGGGGCTGATGCTCGTCGTCTCTGGCGTCTACTACCCGGTCGACGTCCTGCCGCAGTGGATGCAGTGGATCGCGACGATCTCGCCGGCGACCTACGCGCTGCGCGGGATCCGCGCCGCGATCCTCGAGGGAACGGGTGCGCAGTGGGCCGACGTGTGGCCGCTGCTCGTGATCGGCGCCGTGTCGGTGCCGCTCGGCCTGTTCGTGTTCCGCACCGGCGAGCGGTACGCGAAGCGGCACGGAAAGCTGAAGCGGTCCGGATGATCCGCGTCGCGAAGACGGCGGAAGACTTCGCGTACTGCGCGGAGCTCAACAACGCCGTGAATCCCGACAGTCCGGCCACCGCCGAGCAGCTCTCGACGGCGCCGGGAATCGTCCTCGTTCATGAGGACGGCTACGCGTACGTCGACCGGTCGAGCATCCCGGGCAGTGCGTTTGCGATGGTGCGCGTGCGGCCCGAGGCGCGCAACCGTGGCGTCGGCACGTCGTTGCTCGCCGCGGCGGGTGAGCGCGCGCGAGGGCTCGGTTGCACGTCGATGTGGGGCCGCGTTCGCGAAGGCGACGATGAGTCGATTCGCTTCGTAGCTCACCGCGGCTTCGAGGAAGTGAATCGCGACGTCGACGTGTTGCTCGAGGTCTCCCCGGGGGACGGCGAGGTGGCTCCCGGAATCGTCGTGTTGCGCCCCGAGCACCTTGCCGGCACGTACGCGATTGCCGCCGAGTGCATTCCGGAGATGGCGCTCCCGCAGCATGCGGAGGTACCACCGTACGACGAGTGGCTCGAACGCGAGGAGCGGAACAGCCCGGTTGCATTCGTCGCTCTCGACGGTCACGACGTCGTCGGGTACGCGAGGCTCTACGCGATACCCGCTCTGCCGCAACGTCTGGAGAACGGGCTGACAGCCGTGCGCAGCAGTCATCGCAGGCGGGGCATCGCGACGGCGCTGAAGCGCGCGCAGGTCTCCTGGGCCGCCGCCAACGGGTACCGGGAGATCGTCACGTCGACGGTCGAGGGCAACGACGCCATGCGGAGGGTCAACGAGGGGCTCGGCTACCGGCCGCTTCCCGCCTGGATCGTCGTCCAGGGAACGGTGCGATGATCGAGCTGCGCCAGTGCGTCACGGACGACGACTACGAGGTGTGGCTCGGCGTTCGACGTGCCGTCCTCCCTGGCGACCGCGCACCGAGCCTCGACGAGCTGAAGAGCTTCATCAAGCCGGCCGACGCTCACCTGCTCGCCGACCTGGACGGCGAGCTCGCGGGCAGCGGCCTCATGAACCGGTCCGACCTCGGCGGTGCGCACGTCGCTCCGCGCGTGCTACCCGACAAGCGAGGCCGCGGCGTCGGGACGGCACTGCTCACGAGGCTCGCCGGGCTGGCGGTCGAGCGGGGGTTCGAGCGCGCGGGGTCGCACGTCGCCGGCGCCGACGAGCGTTCGATCGCGTTCGCGCGCCGCTTCGGCTTCGAGGAGATCCGCCGCGACGTGAAGCAGGTGCTCGAGCTCGGCGACGCGCCTCCTCCCGTCCCCCGCGAGGTCGACGGCGTCGAGTTCGTGTCGATCGAGTCGCGGCCCGAGCTCCTCCGCGAGGCATGGCCGCTGGGCCAGCAGGGCTACGAGGACATGCCGATCGACGGCCTCGACATCCTCGAGGAGAACTGGCTGGTCGAGGAGGCGACGCTGCCGGGCGGGTCGTTCGTCGCGGTCGCCGACGGCGAGATCGTCGGCTACGCGGGCCTGATGCGCTGGCCGGACGAGCCGGCGAAGTGCGAGCACGGGCTGACGGTCGTTCGCCGCGACTGGCGCCGGCGCGGCCTCGCGACCGCGATCAAGCAGCGCTCGATCGCGTGGGCGGCTGCGAACGGCATCCGCGAGCTCGTCACCTGGACGCAGACGGGCAACGAGAACATGCAGGCCGTCAACGCGCGCCTCGGCTACGTCACAACCGAGGTCGACCTCGCCGTCGCGCGGAGCCTGCCGCTGTGAGCCGCAACTGGTTCGGCGCCGACGTGGCCGAGCGCTACGACGACTCGACGGGCGAGCAGTTCGACCCGCGCGTGATTGACGCGACAGTCGACTTCCTCGCGAGCCTCACCGGCGAGGGTGCCGCGCTCGAGCTCGGCATCGGCACCGGCCGCATCGCGTTGCCGCTGACGCAGCGCGGCGTCGATGTGCAGGGGATCGACCTCTCGCCCGAGATGGTGGCGAAGCTGCGGGAGAAGCCCGGCGGCGCCGACATTCCCGTCACGATCGGCGACTTCGCCACGACGACAGTCGACGGGACGTTCTCGCTTGCGTATCTCGTCTTCAACACGATCAACAACCTGACGACGCAGGACGAGCAGGTCGCCTGCTTCGAGAACGTCGCGGCGCACCTCGAGCCCGGCGGCTGCTTCGTCGTCGAGGTCGGGGTTCCGAACAAGCGCCGACTCGAGGTCTTCGATCTGAGCGACACGCACGTCGGCGTGGACGAGCTCGACTTCGACACGCAGCGCCTCGTCTCGCACCACTTCAGCCTCGTCGGGGGGCGGTGGGAACGGCTCTCGGTCCCGTTCCGCTCGGTGTCCCCGGCGGAGCTCGACCTGATGGCACGACTCGCCGGGATGTCCTTGCGCGAGCGCTGGAGCGGCTGGGAGCGCGAGCCGTTCACGAGCGAGAGCACGAAGCACGTCTCGGTCTGGGCGAAGGCATGAGACGCGTCGGCGCCGAGAAGTTGTACTACGCGCTCGAGTTCTTCCTCGCGATGCCGACGTGGGTCGTCACGTCCCTTTATCTCGTGAGCGTGCTGCATCTTTCGCCGCTCCAGCTCGTGCTGATGGGGACGGCGATGGAGGCCGCTGTTTTCTTCAGCGAGATCCCGACCGGCCTCGTCGCGGACACCTACAGCCGCCGGCTCTCGCTCGTGATCGGCTACCTCGGCATGGGCACGTCGTGGCTGCTCGTCGGAGTCATCGACTCGCCCGCCGTGGTGATCGCGCTCTGGGCGCTGTGGGGCGTCTCGTACACCTTCACGAGCGGCGCGTACGAGGCATGGATCACCGACGAGGTCGGAATCGAGCGCGTGCCGAACGTCTTCCTCCGCGGCGCGCGGCTCACGTACGCGGGCTCCTTCGTCGGGCTCGTCGTCTTCGTCGGGCTCGGCGCTGTCTCGCTGCGCGCCGCAGTGCTCGCGAGCGGCGCCGTGACGATCGCCTGCGGCCTCGCCTGCGCCCTGCTCATGCCGGAGACCGGCTTCGTCCGCCGGCGTCACGACAGTGGCAGCGCCTTTCGCGCGCTCGGCGCGACGGCCTCGACCGGTGCGCGCTTCATGCGAGGCAAGCCGCTGCTTGTTCTCCTCTTCGGCATCGCGCTCATCGGCGGCATGGGCGCGGAGGCGTTCGACCGCCTCAAGGAGGCGCATTTCATCCGCGACGTGGGCCTGCCGACGATCGGCGGCTTCGAGCCCGTCGTCTGGTTCGGCGCGCTGTCTGCGGTCGCGATGGTGTTCGCGTTCTTCGCAGTCGGTGGGCTGCGGAAGCGCTTCGAGCGGACCGGGACCGCGAAGCTCGCCGAGCTGCTCCTCGCCGCGACCTTCCTGGTCATCCTGGCGCAGCTCGCCTTCGCGCTCACGAGCAGCGCAGCCGTCGCGATCGTCGCGCTCCTCGCGGTCTACCTGATCCGCCTGCTCGTGAACCCGCTGTGGTCGATCTGGCTGAACCAGCAGATCACCGACTCGAGCGTGCGGGCGACGGTGCTCTCGATCACCGGTCAGGCGGACGCCGTCGGCCAGGCGGCCGGCGGGCCCGTTCTCGGCGTGATCGGCAACGTCTGGGGCATCCGCGCCGCTCTCACGACCGGCGCGCTCGTCCTGACGCCCGCGCTCGGTCTCTACGCGCGTGCGCTTCGGCACGGCGGCGCCGAGCCGGAGCTCGAGGCGTTGCCTCAGCCCGGCGAGGCGTAGTTCGGCCGGACGTACGTCGGCTCGAAGCCGCTCTTGACGATGTTGCGATAGGACGCGCCGGGACGGCCGTCGCGCGGCATGCCCGTCTCGGTGATCAGCACGCGCAGGCCTCGCTCGCGTGCCCGCTCGACGCGGGCGGCGAGGATCGCGCTCTGCGCGCCGCGGCCGCGGTGGGAGGGCACCGTTGCCGCCGCGCCGAGCCAGCCTGCGTCGCTGCTCTCGAACAGCGCGCCGGCGGCAACGGGCAGGCTCTCGTCGTACGCGACGAAGCAGTGCCAGCCGGCCCGGCCCACGACCGCAGCGGCAAAGTGGGCGAGCGCCGGCGGAAGGCCGTAGCCATCCGCGAAAGCCGTCCCGAAATCAGCTGGCGACTCGGCGTCGGAGATCCGGAGATCGGTCCGCGGCTCGACCGGCTCGACCCCGCGCGCGAACTTCTGCCACGCATGGTCCACGGCGAAGCCGCGTGCCACGAGCTCGTCGTCGAGCCCCGCGGCGGGGTCGAGCGAGACCCAGAACGAGCCGTTCGCGAAGAAGGGGACGAGCGCGTCGAGGTCGGCGACGTCGTACAACCCGACGATGCGGTTCAGCTCGTGCGTCGGAAACGCGGTGCTGCGGACGGCGAGCGCGCTCCCGTGCTGCGCCGACTCGACCGGGCCGCCCGCCGCCGCCGCGACCCAGTCGCGAAAGGCTTCGAGTTCGGCCAGCTCGCCCTGCTCCATCCGTGGGATGCTAGGACGGAAGGCAACGAGCGAGAGGGAGGGTCAATGGCAGAGGTCGGGACAGGCAATCGGGCGACGAGCGATGTGGAAGTGCGCAAGGACGTGCTCCAGCGCATCCACGATGAGGGGATCGAGTTCATCCTCCTCTGGTTCACGGACATCGAAGGCCACCTCAAGAGCTTTGCCGTAACGCCGAGCGAGATCGAGGATGCGCTCGACGACGGCATGGGCTTCGACGGCTCGTCGATCACGGGGTTCAATGCGATCGAGGAGTCGGACATGGTCGCCATCCCCGATCCCGACACGTACCAGCTGATGCCGTGGCGCGAAGGCGAGACGAAGGTGGGCCGCATGATCTGCGACATCGTCACGCCCGACGGCAACCCGTACGAGGGCGACCCGCGCTATGTGCTGCGCCGTGCGCTCGACCGCATGCAGTCGATGGGCTTCGACACGTTCAACGTCGGCCCCGAGCTCGAATACTTCCTCTTCAAGGACGACAAGGGAACCGAGACGCTCGACGAGGGCGGCTACTTCGCGATGACGACGCTCGACGCCGCGACGGAGCTGCGGCAGCAGACCGTGCGCGCGCTCGAGAGCATGGGCATCCAGATCGAGTACGTCCATCACGAGGTCGGTCCGTCGCAGCACGAGATCGACATGCGCTTCGCTCCGGCGCTCGTCATGGCCGACCACACGGTCACGTATCGCCTGATCGTCAAAGAGGTCGCGAAGAAAGAGGGCTTCCACGCGACGTTCATGCCGAAGCCGATCTTCGGCGAGAACGGATCGGGCATGCACACGCACCAGTCGCTCTTCAAGGACGGGCGGAACGCGCTCTACGACGCCGAGGACGAGTGGCACCTCTCGGAGGTCGGCAAGGGCTTCATCGCGGGCCAGCTGCGCCACGCGCGCGAGATCGCGGCGGTGTTCGCGCAGTGGGTGAACTCGTACAAGCGCCTCGTCCCCGGCTACGAGGCGCCGGTGTACGTCGCGTGGTCGCGCCGCAACCGCTCGGCGCTGATCCGGATCCCGCTGTACAAGCCGGGCGCCGAGCAGGCGACGCGCGCCGAGATCCGCTGCCCCGATCCCGCGTGCAACCCGTACCTGACCTTCGCGTGCCTGCTGCACGCGGGGCTCGAGGGAATCGAAAAGGGCTACGAGCTGCCGCCGCCGATGGAGACGAACCTGTACCACCTCACCGCGGAGCAGCGGGCGGACCGCGGCATCGTCGCGCTGCCGGAGACGCTCGGGGAGGCGATCACGGAGCTGTCGCAGTCCGAGCTCGTGCGGAAGGCGCTCGGGCCGCACATCTTCGACCGCTACGTCGAGCTCAAGCGGAAGGAATGGGACGAGTACCGCGTCCAGCTCTCCCAGTGGGAGATGGACAAATACTTGCCTGTCTTGTGACTTTCGCCCGAAATGCAAGCATTTCGGGCGACTGAGACCGGGCAGGCGCGTCTGCGGCGCGCGTGCCCTTGGCGGCTGCCGGTGGGTTTGCGGCTCCGGTCGGGGTGAGGCTTCGGCGCGGGCAAGCCGCGCCTTCTTTGAGACGTTGAAACGCGCGGCCGTGTCGGATTTCCGCCACGAATGTTGCGGTCGTCCGCAGGGGCGGTTGGCGGGTAGCTCGATGGCGGCGACGCCTGCCGTCGCGCACGATGACTGCGTCAACGCACGAACGAAGGGAACGCCCAGATGCCCTCCGAGACCCACAACTTCTTCACGAGCGACATGCCCTACCGCACGACGTATCGGTGCGTGCGGCTGGGCTGCGGACTGACGACCCGTCTTCTCAACCCGATCGACCGGTGCCCGCGTTGCGGCGCTCAGATGGCAGTCATCGACCCCGCACAGCGCGACCTCGAGGGCTTCGTCGCGGTCGCAACGGAAGACGTCGTCGCCGGCTTCGAAGACCTCCTCCGCGCTGCATAGGCCCTCTTCGACGCCACGCCCCCAGTGTCGCTTGCGACCGGGCGACTCCTAAACGACCGCAGGGCGCTAGAGCGCCCCGCAGTCGGCCGTCAGTCGGCTCCGGGTATGCCGCATAGCGCCGGAGCCACGTCGCATCTTACGTGGGTTTTGCAGGGAAAGGAAGGCCCTAGCCCGGCTTGGCGCTCATCGCGAACACCGCGACGCCGAGGGCGGCGAGGTACATCGCGGCAAGGCCGGCGAACCAGATGCCGAGGCGGGGTCTTCGCAGGCCGAGCCAGCCCAGCAGAGTGAGCACGAGCAGAACGAGGATGCCGGCGTCCGACACGATGAAGCCGACGCCGACCCAGCCGGGCGTGTTCTCGTCCAGACCTTCGTGCGAGAGCACCCACTGAGCGCCGACTCGCATGAGGATGTACGACGGCCAGACGCCGGCGAGCATGACCGTGAACGCCAGCCTGCGGAGCAGCGGGCCGTGCTCGACGATCCGAGTCGACGCGAAGCCCAGAGTCGTGACCGCGAACAACGCGCCGAAGAGAAGCGTCGCGCCGAGCACGTGAACGAACAGCGGTGCGCCGCAGGTCGGCCCGCACAGCGACGCGACGTTCATGCGCCCGGCTTCCAGACCATCAGCACGAGGATGACGACGATGGCGAGCCCGCTCGAGTATTCGAGCGCGAGCGTGACCGGATCGCGCAGCCGCGAGCTCAAGTCCGCACTGGGCACGTCGCCTTCCGCTGCGAGGCGCTCCGCGAGCTTCCGCGTCTCGTCCTCGCGCTTGCCGCCCATCCCACCGGCCGCGTTCGAGTAGACCCAGAGGACGAGCGCCGCGACGACCCACGCGTCGCCATAGCCGTAGCCGAACGGGCTCGCGCTGACGAGCCAGAGTCCGAAGACGATCGTCAGCAGCACGCCGCCGTAGATCGCGAATACGGCGACGCGCGTGAGCCCGAGCAAGAGTGCGATCTCGCTCGGCCGCTCCCTTCGCAGAGCAGAGAGGTTGAGCGCGGCCGCGGTCACCGATCCGCCGACGAGGAGGAACGCGCCCGCCACGTGCAGGAACAGCAGCCAGTCGTACTTGCTCACGCGCGGGAGAATACGAACGTGGACGAGACGAGGCGGCACCTCCAGCTCTTGACCGAGACGATCGAGGCGGTCAACTCGACGCTCGACCTCGAGGAGGTGCTCGGGCTCGTCGCGCGCAAGGTCGCGGACGCGCTCGGCGCCGACGCGTGCTTCGTCTACCTCTACGACGAGCGCGCCGGCGAGCTCGTGCTCCGCGCAACTCACGGGACGCGCGTCGAGGAGATGACGAAGCGCCCGCGGCTGCCGCTCGGCCAGGGCATCACCGGCGTCGCGGCGGCCGAACGTCAGCCGGTGATGCTTCCGGCGGACGCGCACCTCGACCCGCGCTTCCGTGCGTTCCCGAACCTGCCGGAAGACCGCTTCCAGTCGATCCTCGCCGTGCCGATCCTCTCGCGGCACACGCTCGAGGGCGCGGTCAACGTGCGCACGATCGCCCCGCGCGAGTTCACGCAGGCGGAGATCGACCTGCTTCTCGCGATCGCCGCGCAGGTGGCGCATTCGATCCAGCATGCGCGGATGTACGCGGCGGCGCAGCGGCGCGTCGACGAGCTGGAGGCGCTCGCGCGCATCTCGGAAGCGGTGTCCGACTCGCTCTACCTCGAGGAGTCGCTCGCCGCGATCGTGCGCACGACGATGGACGCGCTCGGCGCGACGGGTGCGGCGCTCGTGCTCGACGACGGCGAGATTGCGTGGCCGGAGGGCCGCAGCGGCGCGTACGCGGAGCGGCTGCCGCTGCGCTGGCGCGGGCGGCAGATCGGCGAGCTCGTCTGCGACAGCGACGTGCCGTTCTCCGACGACGACCGCCAGCTGCTCGCATCGATTGCGCACCACGCGGCCGTGGCACTCGAGCACGGGCGCGCGGTGATGCGCGGCGTGCTCGCTCAGGAGATCCACCACCGCGTGAAGAACAACCTGCAAACCGTCGCGTCGCTGCTCCGGCTGCAGGCGCGGGCGACCGACGGCGTCGATCCGCGCGAGGCGCTCGAGCACTCGGTGAACCGGATCCTCGCGATCGCGGCCGTACACGAGGTGCTCACAGAACGTCGCGAAGACGACGTATTACTCGACGAGCTGCTCGACCGGCTGCGCGCGATGCTCGTCCAGGGGATCGGTCCAGGCATTGCCGGCCGCGTGAAGCGCGTCGAGTCGGTGCTCGAGCCCGTGGCGCTCGCAGGATCGCGGGCGACCGCGCTGGCTCTCGTCTTCAGCGAGCTCCTGCAGAACGCGCTCGAGCACGGCGGCGAGGACGTCCGGATCGAGCTCGCGCGCCGGAACGGGGACGTGCTCCTCACCGTCGCCGACTCCGGCGCCGGCCGCGACGAGGGCGCCGACGGAACCGGACTCTCGATCGTTCGGGCGCTCGTCCGGGACGAGCTGAACGGCCGGTTCGAGCTGAGACGCGGGGAGACGACGCGCGCGGAGGTCGTGTTTCCCGCCTAGCATCGCTATTTGCGGGAAACGCATGACCCGTACCGCATAACCAGTACGCCTACGGGCACGTTGGTCCCCTCGTGGAGCTCGTCTTTTTCTCGATGGAAGCGGCCGGGGTCGGCTTCTTCCTCGCCGCGTGGGCGGCCTCCGTCATCTGGACGGCCCGCGACGCGCAGCGCCGGTGCGGCCATGCCTCGCTTCGGCTCGGCGCGCCGCTCGTGGCGATCCTGCTCCCGTTCGCAGGCGCCGGGCTCTACGCTCTCGTCAAGCCCTGCGAGGAGCGGGCGGACGTGCGCGCGCGGCGGATGCGCACCCGCTTTCTCGAGAGCGTCGTGAACGGCACGGGCGAGCGCTGCCCGGAATGTGCGACGCCAATCCAACCTGAGTTCCGCTGCTGCCCCGCCTGCGGCGAGCCGATTCGCTCGAGCTGCGGCGGCTGCGGCCGGCCGGTGCGGACGGCGTGGACGACGTGCCCGTGGTGCACGACGCCCGTCGGGCAGCCTGCCGAGGTTGCCGCCGCCCTCTCCGACGTCGCCTAGGCGGACCCGTTCTAGCGAGGGCGGACGCGCAGGAGTCCGTTTCCTTGCACCCAGACGGATGCGAAGCCGACCGCGACCGCAGAGTAGGGCGCGCCCTGGCTCGATTCGCCGGTGACAGCGTTCGTGGACGGGTTGATACGGCGGAGGAGCCCGGGCACGCCCCGTCCCGCCCAGCTCGTCTCCCAGACCGATCCGAGCCCGATCGCGACTCCCACCGGCAGCGCGTGCGTCGGGACGGTTGCGACCACGCGGTTCCTGTCGGGATCGATGCGTATCAGGTCGACGCCGGCGACCCACACGCCTGCGCTCGTGTCGGCGGCGATGCCGTTCAACGGCGCGAAGTCGCGCGAGAGGCGAACGGGGATCAGTGCCTCGATCGCGTTCGTCGCGGGGCTGATCCGGACGACGCCGCCGAGGTCGGGAACGACCACCCAGATCGCTCCGGCGCCGGACGCGATCGAGGACGGCCCATCGGATTGGCCCTCGAACGTGATCGTCGCGACGACGCGGTTCGTGGACGCGTCGATGCGGGACACCGAATGTCCGAAACGGTTCGCGACCCAGACCGAGCCCGGCGTTAGGGCGATCCCCGCCGGCGCCTCGCCGACCGGAATCCTGGCGACGATCGCGTCGGTCGCCGAATCGATCCGCACGACTTCGTCGTGACTCGCGAGCGAGACCCAGACGCCGCCGTCGCCGGCGACGATCCCCGACAACCCGGAGAACGGTTGCGGCGACTCGGGGAACGGCAGCTGGATCCGACCCACCACGGCGTTCCGCTCCGGATCGACCCGAAGCACCTGCGCATCGGGCCCGAGGAGCCAGATCGCACCCTCACCCGCCGTGACGTAGCCCCCGAGCGAGCCGCGTATATCCGCGACCACGGTTCCCGCCGACGGCGGTATCCGTTCGAGCCGACCAGTCAGCGGACAGCGGAAGCCGTACCGGCGGTACTGGCGATCGCGCCCCGGCTCGCATCGCTGCCCGGCTCGCAGGCAGACGCGCCTGTGCGAGATCACCGCGGCCACGTGGCCGGACGCGCAGCGCTTCTGCAGTGACGCGGGCCGGCTCCCTTTTGCCGGCGCAGTGTCGCCGATCGCAGCGCCGCAAGACGCCAATACGACGAGGAGCACCGCCAGCGCGCTTCTCATACGGAGAGTATTGCGCGCGCTACGCGACGATTCGCTGCAGCCTTCGGCCCTGCGCCGTCGGTGCGTAGAGCGCCCGCGGCGGATACGAATTCTCGATCCGCCGTTCGACGAGCTCGGCCGCCTGTAGGTCCTTGAGCGCCAGCGCAAGCGCGCGCGGTGTTACACCGGGAACGGCGGCACGCAGATCCGAGAAGCGTGCCGGCTGAGGCAGCGCGGCGAGCACCGGCAGCGACCACTTCCTGAGCAGCACGTCGTCCTCGTTCGCCGCGAGCAGCCTCGCGCACCGCTGCGCGACGCGCCTGCCCTCGTCGGTCAACACGTACTCGGGCCGCAGCGGATGCCCGTAGCCGGGGTTCCGCGCGACGAGCCCGAGCGCGAGCAGCGAGTCGAGCGCACGCCGGAGCGAGTCGCTGCCGACGCCAAGGGTTCCCCCCAGCGCCGCGAAACGCGAGCCCTTCTGCCTGAGAAGCTCGGCGAGCACGGGCGCCGACCAACGGTGATGGAAGAGAGCGATCAGGTCCGGGATTGACACGAAACTGTATCTAGTATAAAAACGGGTCAGGACAAACTCAACACGGGAGGACAATGCCATGACGCAAACGGCCGCAGAGCCGCTCACCACGCCGTTCGAGTACGCCGAGACGATGGTCATCTCCGTCAACGTCTCGAACTTCGACGAGGCCGTCGAGTGGTACGGCAAGGCGCTCGGCTTCGAGCTCGTCTACAAGCTCGACAAGTACGGGTGGGGCGAGGTGCGCACGCCGCTGAACGGCATCACCATCGGCCTCGGCCAGACCGAGGAGCTCAAGCACGGCGGCACCGTGCCGACGTTCAGCGTCAGGGACATCGACGCCGCGCGGTCGCACCTCGAATCCATCGGGACGAAGTTCGACGGCGACACGTACGAGATCGACGGCATGGTGAAGCTCGCGACGTTCTACGACCCCGACGGAAACGCGTGGATGCTCGCGCAGCAGCTCGACACGGACAATCGCGAGCGCTAGTGGAGCTCGAGCGTTTTTCGTTCGTGCTCTTGCGCCGGCCGGACGACGCGCCGGACTATCCGCAGGCGCTGCTGAACGAGCTCCAGGAGCAGCACCTCGCGCACCTCGCCTCGTTGCACGAGCGCGGGGTGCTGGTCCTGGCAGGGCCGTTCGGCGACCGGACGGACGAGTCGTTGCGTGGGCTCTGCGTCCTCGACCTCGGCCTCGACGAGACGCGCGAGGTCATGGCCCGGGATCCGTCGGTGCAGGCCGGGCGCATGACGCCGGACGTGATGTCGTGGTGGACCGAGCGGGGTAGCCTCCCCGCATCCGGGTCCTAGTCGCGGAAGACGAGACGATCATCCGGCTCGACCTCGTCGAGCTGTTGAAGCGTGCGGGAATGGACGTCGTCGGCGAGGCGCGCGACGGCGAGGAGGCGGTGGCGCTCGCGCTCGACCTCGAGCCCGACGTCGCGATCATGGACGTGAAGATGCCGAAGCTCGACGGCATCGAGGCGGCGCGGCGGATCCTCGACGAGCGTCCGATCCCGATCGTGATGCTGACCGCGTACGGACAGGAGGAGCTCGTCTCGCGCGCGGTGGAGGCGGGCGTGTTCGGCTACCTCGTGAAGCCGTTTCGCGAGGCCGACCTGCTGCCGGCGATCCAGACGGCGTGCGCACGTCACGACGAGCTGTCGGCGCTGCGCGAGGAAGCAGAGTCGCTCGCCGAGGCGCTTGCGGCGCGCAAGGCGATCGAACGCGCGAAAGGGCTGCTGATGGAGAAGGAGGGCCTTTCGGAGCAGGATGCGTTCGCGCGGCTGCGGAAGGCGTCGCAGGTTTCCGGCCGGCCGCTGAAGGTCGTCGCGGAGGCGGTCGTCGCGACGTTCGTGGTCGAATGACGCTCACGCACGTCGAGCGGCCGGCGCGCGGCGAGCCCGAGGGGCTGCTCGTCCTGCTGCACGGACGGGGCGCGGACGAACGTGACCTCTTCCCGTTGCTCGACGTGCTCGATCCGGAGCAGAGGCTGCTCGGCGTCACGCCGCGCGGGCCGCTCTCGCTGCCGCCGGGAGGCGCGCACTGGTACGCGCTGCACCGGCTCGGCTATCCCGAACCCACGACCTTCACGTCCACGTATCCGCGGCTCGTCGAGTGGCTCGACGGCCTCGGCTTCCCGGCCGAGCGAACGGTGATCGGCGGGTTCTCACAGGGCGGCGTCATGACCTATGCGCTCGCGCTCGGCGCGGGTCGGCCGAGGCCGGCGGGGCTGATCGCGCTCTCGTCGTTCATGCCGACGGTGCCGGGGTTCGAGCTCGACCTCGCGCAGCCGCTGCCCCCCATCGCGATCGGGCACGGGACGTACGACGAGGTGATCGGCGTCGAGTGGGGCCGACAGGCGCGCGACCGCCTGACCGAGGCCGGCGCCGACGTCAGGTACCACGAGACGCCGATGGGCCACTCGATCGACCCCGCGTTCCTCGCCGAGATCGCGCGCTGGTTGCCGCTGTGAAGTTCCAGCTTCGCGACTACACCATCGAGGAGGGGCACCTCGACGACTTCGTGCGCGAGTGGCGCGAGCACGTGCTGCCGCTCCGCGTGGCGATGGGCTTCAACCTCCTTGGGCCGTGGATCGACCGCGAGACGAGCCGCTTCATCCTGATCGTCGGCTTCGACGGCGACTTCGACGCGGCGGGCGGGTTGTACTGGGCGTCGAGCGAGCGGCAGGCGATCGACCCCGACCCCGGGCGGTTCATCACCGAGACGCGCCGGACGTGGCTAGAGGCGCCCTAGCGTGAACGCCATCCCGAGCGCGGTCACCGACAGGCCGTCGGGGATCTCGCCCTGCTCGATCAACGTCCGGACGTCGTCGGGCGCGAACCACGCGACGCTCTCCGTCTCCGTGCGCTCGAAGTCGCCGACGTGCTCCGCGCGCGACGCAACGAAGTACTCGAACCGCTGATCCATCAGACCGTTCGTCGGGTGGCTGAAGCCGAGCCGCTCGAGGTCGAGCGGTCGCCAGCCCGTCTCCTCGATCGACTCGCGGACCGCAGCCTCCTCGAGCGTCTCGCCGGGATCGACGCGGCCCGCGGGTATCTCCCAGCCCCACGTGTCCGTGACGAACCGGTGCCGCCGCAGCAGCAGGATGCCGCGCGCCGGTTCGCGGACGATCACGCCGACAGCCGGATGCGGCATCCGCACGACGTGGTGGTCGAAGCGCGTGCCGTCGGGAAGCTCGACCTCGACGAGCCGGACGTTGAGCCACTCGCTCGAGTAGAGCGAATGCTCGCCGTGGATGCGCCAGCGCGTCACGACGCGCGAGCGTACCGCGGCGGCGGTTATCCCTCCGGCTCGAGCCGGTACAGAGCGAGCGCGTTGTCGCGGAGGATCGCGCGCCCCGCGGCCTCGCCCTCGTCCGGCGGGAGCGCCTCGTCGAGCACCTCCGCGAGCGCCTCGCGCCACCACTTCGCGGCGAGGAAGTAGAGCTCCGGCGTGCGAGCCGCATCGGACGCGTAGAGGAGCTTCGAGACCGGTGCGAGCTCGAGCGCCTCGCTCACGTGCTCGGCCGGGCGCGCGACGTGCGGGATCGTCAGCGAGAGGTCGAACCACACGTTGCCGTAGACGTGCGCGAGCCAGCCCGCCTCGCGCACGAACGGGTAACAGTGCAGGAGCACGAACGGCGTCTCGCGGAAGCGCTCGATCAGCGGCTTGAGGTACGAGGGGTCGGCGCGCCACAGGTGCAGATCGGCGTCGCCGAAGCCGCAGTGCACCTGCACGGGCAGCGGATCGCCGGTCGCCTCGTTCGCCTCGAGCGCCGCGACCACGTCCTCGGAGACGCGATCGAGCCCGCCGCGATAGGCGGCGATCGTCTTCAGCGCGACGAAGCCCGCCTCACGCGCGCCGGCGACGTCGTGTGCGTCGTGCGTCTCGATGCGGAGCACGGGTGCCGCGCGACAACCGGCGAGCTCGCCGAGGCGTTCCCATTCGATGCCCGTGCCCGGCGGCGGGAAACCGTCGTCCACGAGCAGCAACGCGGTGTTCGTCGCGCGGAGCAGCGTCGCCGCGTACTCGTCGAAGTCACGGCTCTGCCGGAAGCCGTGGACAGCCTCCTCGGTCGCCTCGACGCCGAAGAGCGCGGCGAGCTCGTGCATCGCGCGCCTATAGGTGATGCCCGTCGCGATGTGCGGCCACTGACGCGGATCGGTGCTCTCGGAGAACAACCCGCGGAACTCGTCGAGGGACGGCGACTCGGCGAGGATTCCGTGCGCGTGGTGGTCGACGAGGCCGACCGAGCTCAGGACGTCGAGGAGCGGCAGCGCGCCGGACGCTAGCGGAGACCGCCGAGGCCGAGCCTCGCGCTGCAGGCGGGCCACGCGCCCCAGCCCTGCGTCGCGAGCACGCGTTCCGCGACGGCGATCTGCTCGTCCCGCGTCGCGCGGTCCGGGGACGTCGCGAACTCGCCGCCGCCGTGCGCGCTCCACGTCTGCGGCAGGAACTGCAGGCCGCCGACGAAGCCGTTGCCGGTGTTCGCGTTCCAGTTCCCGCCGGACTCGCAGTACGACAGCGTGTCCCAGACGCTCGACTGCGCGGCGGCAGGGCGGCCTGCCTCGGCGTCGAGCGCGCGCACGACACGGACGTCGGCGGGACGCGGCGGCGCGACGGTCGGCGCGTGCGACGACGGGAGAGGAAGCGCAGCCGAGGCGTCGGCGACGATCGGCTGCTCGAGCGCGTGCCTGAGATTCGCGTGTGACGATCCGACAGCGCTCGAGATGTCGACGTAGCCGACGAGGATCGCGGCAGGCGCAGGCCCGGCAGACGAAGCGGCGGCGAGCCTCGCAGCGGCCCCGGCCACGGTGAGCCTCTGCCACGCCGACACGTACGGGAACGGATCGACGGCGCCGTCGTAGCCGACCGAGAGCAGGGAGGCGGGATGAACCTCGAAGTGGAGGTGGGACGGCCCGCCCGCGGCGTCGCCCGTGTTGCCGACGAATCCGATCACCGTCCCGGCGCGGACGCGCGCGCCGTCGGCGGCGATGGGGGCGAACCGCAGGAGATGCGCGTAGTAGAAGAAGTTGCCCGCGCGGTCGCGCAGCCAGAGCCGCCGGCCGCCGACGTCGTTCCAGCCGACCGAGAGCAGCACGCCGTCCGCGACGGCCACGATCGGCGCGCCGCGCGCCGCGAAGATGTCGACGCCGTGGTGCCAGCCGACGTCGCTGCGCGCGGCTCCCCAACTGTCGCCGAACGAGGCGTTCGCGAGGACGGGAAACACGTACGGGCCGCCGGAGAGCGCCGGCGTGCCGTAATCGGACGGCGCACCGCTGCCCGTGCCGCCGTTCGCGTCTGCGGTGGGCGTCGTCGCGGTCGTCTCCTGGTGGGCCTTGGGGCGCGGCCCCGCGGTCTTCGTCGGCGCTGCGGGCGGCGCGGTTGCCGCGGTGGAGCTCGCCGTGCCCGTCGTGTCATCCGGCGCAGGGACGGTCTCGACCGGCTGCGTCGTGGTCGGCTCGGTGGAGGTCTCCCCGGTCGCCGTCGTCTCGGTCGTGGTCGCAGACGTCGTCGTGTCGACGCAGTCCGGCAGCGTTTGCGTGGGGTCGTCGCACGGCGGCGGAACACTCGCGGGCGCGGGTGCGGCGCGGGACCCCACGGCTGCACCCACGGTCGCCGCCAGTAGGGCGGCCGCCGCGACGGAGCCGATGCGACGCCGGAGCACGGGCCGGGAACCATACGAATATGCCTTGCGCGGCGCGTCAGTACTTGAGGAAGTGGCCCTGCTGCTCGAACGCGTCGTCGCCGGCGAGGTAGGCGCTCCACTCCGAGCGGCGCACCGCGAGGTACGACGTCGCGAGCACCGGCCCCAGTGCTTCCATCAGCGCCGCGTCGTGCTCGAGCGCGTCGAGCGCCTCCGCCTGCGTCGCCGGCAGGCGCAGGATGCCGCGCTCGGCGCGTTCGTCCTCCGCGATCGTCGCAGGATCGACCTCGACCGCGGGCGGGAGCTCGAGCGACCGCACGATCCCGTCGAGCCCGGCCGCGATCAGGCCGCCGACCGCGAGGTACGGGTTCGCGCTCGAGTCCGCCGCCTTCAGCTCCGCGTTCGTCGACGCCTCCTCCATGCCGCCGAAGACCGACGGCACGCGGATCGGCGCCTCGCGGTTGTCGTGGCCCCAGCACGTGAACGCGCCGGCCCAGTACTGCGGGACGATGCGGTGGTACGAGTTGAAGCTCGGCGCGGTCAGGCCGCACAGCGCCGGGATGTGCTCGAGCACGCCGGCGAGGAACGCGCGCGCCTCGCGTGACAGGAGGTCGTCCGCAGCAGCGTCGTGGAAGCGGTTGCGCTCGCCTTCCCACAACGAGAAGTGGATGTGGCCGCCGTTGCCCGCGCCGCCCGGCCACGGCTTCGGCGCGAGCGACGCGACGAGCCCGTGCTGCGACGCGACGCCGCGGATCGTCTCGCGCACGAGGATCTGCTCGTCCGTCGCTCGCAATGCCGGCGCATGCGGGGTCGAGATCTCCTGCTGGCCGTGCCCGAGCTCGGCGTAGTACTGCTCGAGCGCGATGCCCTGCTGCTCGAGCGCGTCGGCGAGCGCGTCGATGTACGTCTGCGACGCCGTCATGCCGATTGTCGAGAAGCAGAGGCTCGCGTCGACGGGCGTGTATCCGTCGCCGTCGCGCACGGCGAGCGCGAACTCGTTCTCGAACGCCACTTCGAGCCGCGCCCCGTCGCGCTCTGCGAGTCGCGCCTCCATCCGCTTCAGGAACGAGCGCGGGCATTGCGGCGCAGGCGTCCCGTCGAGCGTCACATGGTCGACGAGCATTGCGCCGGTGTGCAGCGCGTAGGGCAGCACGCGGAACGTCTCGACGTCGGGCACGAGCCGGATCTCGCCGACGGGGCCCATCCCATCCACCGGCTGGAGCTGGTCGAGGCCGTTCATCGCCTGCATCGCGACGGTCAGGCCGATGCCGCTCGCGATGCGTCCTTCGAGCCCGCGCCTGCCGCTCGCCTTCGCGCGCACCGTGCCGTCGTTGCCGCACCAGAGGAAGCGGACGAAGCGGAGGCCGGCGTCGTCGGCACGGCTCGCGACGTCGGCGGCGCTCACTGCGCCTGGCTCTTCTCGAAGAGCTCCTCCCAGCGCCCGAGCAGCGACTGGAGCTCGTCGCGCGCGCGGCGGTGCGCCTGCAGCGTCTCGACGTTCGCCCAGTCGTCCGCGAGCTTGCGCTCGAGCTCGGCGAGCGCCTCCTCGCGCTGCGCGATCTCGCTCTCGAGCCGCTCGAGCTCGTTCGGCCGCGGCTTCGCCTGTGCCGGCGTCGGCTGCGGCCTGGCCTTCTTCGGCTTGCGCTCGCGCTCCGGCGGAGGCTCGGCCTGCTCCTCGCGCCGGCGCACGTACTCGGCCCAGCCGCCGTCGTAGCCGTGAATCGTCTGCTCCTCCACAGCGAGGGTCCGTTCCGCGACCGCGTCGATGAGCGCGCGGTCGTGCGAGACGAGCAGCACCGTTCCGGGGAACGCTTCGAGTGCGGCTTCGAGCGCCTCGCGCGATTCGAGGTCGAGGTGGTTCGTCGGCTCGTCGAGCACGAGGAAGTTCGCGCCCGACGCGACGACGTGGGCCAACGCGAGGCGCCGGCGCTCGCCGCCGGACAGCACCCCGACCGACTTCTCGTGCTCGTCCCACCCGGAGAAGAGGAAGCGCCCGAGCAGCGCCTGCGCCTGCGGGCGCTGGAGACCCGTCGCCCGCTGCGTCGACTCGAGCACGGTGTGCCGCTCGTCGAGCTCGACCTCCTGCTGCGAGAAATAGCCGACCTGAACCGAGTGGCCGATGCGAACGCGGCCCTCGTCGGTCTCCCGCTCGCCGACGACCGCGCGCAACAGCGTCGTCTTCCCGGCGCCGTTGGGTCCGACGAGAGCGACGTGCTCACCGCGCTCGAGCGCGAACGTCGCGTCGTGCAGCAACTCGCGGTCACCGATCCGCAGCGCGACGTCGTCCGCCTCGACGACGGTCCGCCCGCTGCGCGGCGGATTGATGAAGCCGAAGCCGAGCCGCCGCGAGCGGCGCGTCAGCAGCGAGATCTCCTGCGTGACCTGAGTCTTCTCCTGCGAAAGGCGGCCGATCTGCGTCAGCTTGGCCTGCGCCTGCTTCGCCTTCGACTTCTTGAAGCGGAAGCGCGCGACGAACCGCTCGAGGCGCGCGATGTCCTCCGCGTAGCGCGCCGCCTCCTTCGTCGCCGCCTGCAGCCGCGCCGCCTTCTCGATGCGCCACGCGCTCCACGGCCCGGCGAAGTACGTCGAGCGCCCGGCGTCGAGCTCGAGCACCGCGGTCGTCGTCGCTTCGAGGAACCAGCGGTCGTGTGCGACGAGAATGACGCCGGCGTCGAGCGACGAGAGCTCGTTCTCGAGCCACTCGAGGCTCGCGACGTCGAGGTGGTTCGTCGGCTCGTCGAGGAGGAGCAGGTCGGGGTCGCCGCCGAGCGCCCGCGCGAGCGAGGCGCGCGTCAGCTCGCCGCCGGAGAACGTGTCGAGGGCGCGGTCGAGGTCGGCGTCCGCGAAGCCGAGCCCACGCGCGACCGAGCCGACGCGCTCGCGCCACGCATAGCCGCCGGCGTGCTCGAGCCGGGCCTGCGCCTCCGAATAGCGTCGGAGCGTCTGCGGCCCGTGATCTCCCGCCGCCATTGCCTCCTCGAGCCGGCGCAGCTCGTCCTCGATCGCGATGAGATCGGCGGCGCCGGAGAGGATGTACTCGCGCAGCGTGAGGCCTCGCTGCAGCGGCGGGCGCTGATCGTGCAGCGCGATGCGCGTGCCCTTCGCGAACGCGAGCTCGCCGCCGTGGATCTCGGTCTGACCCGCGAGCATGCGGAGGAGCGTCGTCTTGCCGGCGCCGTTCGGGCCGCCGAGCGCGACGCGCTCGCGGCGCTCGACCTTGAACGACACGCCGTCGAAGAGCAGGCTTCCGGCCAGCTCCTTGCGGAGGCTCGATGCGATGACCACGGCCACGGGCTAAGAGTAGTAACCTCCGGCAGCCCAGAATTCGAGTCCAGGGAGGGGTTATGCGCAGAGCATTCGTCGCGCTGCTCTTCGTCTTCGTGCTGGTGTTCGGCGTCGCCGCATCCGCGGCCGTGGCGCCGAGCGGGCCGCCGACCTCGGTGGGAACAGGCGGAGCGGCGGGCAGCGTCGAGACGTTGGCGACGCAGGCAGCGATCGACACGTTGAAGGCAGGGGGAAACGCGGTCGACGCGGCGGTCGCCGCGGCGGGAGTGCTCGGGGTCACCGAGCCTTTCTCGTGCGGTGTCGGCGGCGGCGGCTTCATGGTCATCCGCACCGCAAGCGGCAAGGTGACGACGATCGACGGTCGCGAGACCGCGCCCGCGGCGATGACCCCGACATCGTTCTGGGAGAACGGCGCGCCGCTGCCGTTCAACGACGCCCGCTGGAGCGGCATGTCCGTGGGTGTGCCGGGCACGCCGGCGACGTGGGCGGAGGCGCTCGAGAAGTACGGGACGATGACGCTCGCGCAGGCGCTGCAGCCGGGCATTCGCGTCGCGACGAACGGCTTCGTCATCGACCAGACGTTCTTCGACCAGACGCAGCAGGCCGTGCCGTGGTTCGACGACATCGCCACAACGTCGTCGCTCTACCTCGATCCCGATGGAACTCCGCACGACGTCGGCACGGTCTTCCGCAATCCCGACCTCGCGAAGACCTACGAGAGGATTGGACACCTAGGTGTCAAGGGCTTCTACCGCGGTGCGATCGCGGATGCGATGACGGACACGATCCAGCATCCGCAGGTGCGGCCGACGGCGGACCACGTCTGGCGTCCGGGGGTCATGACGATGCGCGACCTCCACACATACGTCGCACCCGAGCGTGAGCCGACGCACGTGAACTACCGCGGCCTGGACGTGTACTCCATGGGGCCGCCGTCGAGCGGCGGGTCGACGGTCGGCGAGGCGCTGAACATCCTCGAGGGCTACCCGCTTGCCGGGATGTCTCGCGTCGACGCGCTCCACTACTTCCTCGAGGCGTCGCGCTACGCGTTCGCCGACCGGAATGCGTACCTCGCGGATCCCGAGTACTACGACGTGCCGCTGAGCGGCCTGCTGTCGAAGGGCTTCGCAGCTGAGCGCCGCGCTCTGATCAAGCCGACGGCGGCGCCGGGGGCGGTTGCGCCGGGCAACCCGTACCCGTACGTGCAGGGTCAGGCCTCGGTGACGGCGGCCATGTCGGAGACGACGACACATCTCGTCACTTCCGACAAGTTCGGCAACGTCGTCTCGTACACGTTCACGATCGAGTCGACCGGCGGGGCCGGTCTGCTCGTACCCGGGTGGGGGTTCCTGCTGAACAACGAGCTCACGGACTTCAACTTCGACTCGACGACGCATCCGAACCGTGTCGAGGGCGGTAAGCGGCCGCGCAGCTCGATGGCGCCGACGATCATCCTGAAGAACGGAAAGCCGTTCCTCGCCATCGGCTCGCCGGGCGGCTCGACGATCATCACGACCGTCCTGCAGATCCTCGTCGACCGGCTGGATCAGGGCATGACGCTGCCACAGGCGATCGCAGACCCGCGGGCAAGCCAGCGTAACGGCGTCAACACGAGCGCCGAACCCGCGTTCCTCTCGCTGCCCGAGCGTGCCGCGCTGGAGGCGCGTGGCCACCACTTCGCCAACGGCGGCGAGATCGGCGCCGCAACCGGCATCGAGTTCCTGCCGGACGGCAAGGTGCTCGCGGCGGCTGAGCCCGTCCGTCGCGGCACGGGGAGTGCGATGGTCGAGAACCCGTAGCGACCCGAGAGGCCGTGTCCCGGGCGAGGTCCCGGGACACGGCTACTCGAGCGAGATCGTTCCGTCTTTCGCGGAGACGGCGCAGGGTTCGCCGTGCGCCTTCACCGCCGCGATCGTCTCCGCGTCGAGGTTGCCTCCGGTCGTGATGTCGTGGCCGAGGAGTGGCGTGTCCAGGTCGATCGTCCCCTGGAGCCAGTCGTTGGACTCGGTGATCACCGCGAGCAGCATCTCGCCTTCGCGGTCGGGCCTGGGCGCGATGTGGCACGAGGCGACTGGCCCGCTCTCCTGGACGAACTCCTGCAGGAAGAACGGCGCGGTGCCGGCGTTCACCTGCTCGACCGCGCGCTGCGAGTCCGACGTCTTGCTCCCCCCGCACGCGGCGAGCACGGTTGCGGCGGCTGCGAGCACCGCGAAGCGAAGCATCAGCGCGCGACGGCGGCTGCCGAGACGAGCTTGCGTGCGGCCGCGGCAATCGCGTCGGCGTCGATGCCCGCTGCGGCAAGCAGCTCTGCCGGCTTGCCGGAGCCGGGCATCTCGCGGACGGCGAGGTGCGCGAACTGCAGCTCGGTACCGGCGAGCGCCGCGAGGACGGCCTCGCCGAGGCCGCCTTCGGGCCAGTGATCCTCGACGACGACGATCCGTCCCTGCGTTGCCTCCACCGCTTCGCGCAGCGTGTCCGCGTCGATCGGCTTGAGCGAGTAGAGGTCGATCACGCGTGCGGAGATGTCGTCGTCCCCGAGCGCATCCGCCGCCTTCAACGCCTCGTACAGCGTGATGCCGGCGCCGACGAGCGTCACGTCGTCGCCCTCGCGGACGACCTTCGCGCCGCCGACCGGGAAGTCCTCGTCCGCGCCGTAGATCACGGCGGTGGCGCCGCGCGTCGTGCGGATGAACGAGATCCCGTCGAGATCGGCCATCGCCGCGACGAGCTTCGCCGTCTGGTTCGCGTCGCTCGGGTACAGCACCGTCGAGCCGTGCACCGCGCGGAACGCGGCGAGATCCTCGAGCGCCATCTGCGACGGCCCGTCCTCGCCGATCGACACGCCGGCGTGCGAGCCCGCGAGCCGGATGTCCGCCTGCGAGATCGCGGCCATGCGGATGAAGTCGTACGCGCGCGTCAGGAACGCCGCGAACGTCGAGGCGAACGGCTTCCACTTGCGCACCTGCAGGCCGACCGCCGCTGCGACGAGCTGCTGCTCGGCGATGTACATCTCGAAGTAGCGGTCCGGGATCGCCTTCGCGAACTCCTCGGCGTGGGTGGAGTTCGAGACCTCGCCGTCGAGTGCGACGACGTCGCCGCGTCCCTTGCCGAGCGCGAGCAGTGCGTCGCCGTAGGCCTTGCGCGTCGCTACCTCGCTACCGACGTCGTAGGTCGGCAGCTCGAGCGTTCCGGTTTCGAAGACGTGCGGCTGTTCGTCGCCCTCAGGCTTGTGCACGTCTACGACGATGTTGCGCTCGCCGCCGAGCTCGGCGATCGCGGCTTCCGGATCGTCGAGCGCCTTGCCGTGCCAGTTCTCCTGATTCTCGACGGCCTTGACGCCTCTGCCCTTGATCGTGCGCGCAACGATCGCGGTGGGACGGCCGGTCGTCGACAGCGCCTCCTCGTACGCGCGGTCGATCGCGTCGACGTCGTGTCCGTCGATCTCGATCGCCGCCCACCCGTACGCCTCGACCCGCCGCGTGTACGACGAGAGATCCCAGCCGTGCATCGTCTCGCCGCGCTGGCCGAGCCGGTTGATGTCGAGGATCGCGATCAGGTTGTCGAGCCCCGCGAACGCCGCGTGCTCGAACGCCTCCCACATCGAGCCCTCGGCGAGCTCGCTGTCGCCGCAGAGGCACCAGACGTTGTACGGCAGCCGGTCGAGCTTCTTGCCCGCGAGCGCCACGCCGACCGCGATCGGCAGTCCCTGCCCGAGCGAGCCCGTCGCGACGTCGACCCACGGGATCTTCGGCGTCGGGTGTCCCTCGAGCCGCGAGCCGAGCTTGCGAAAGGTCAGCAGCTCCTCGTCGGAGACCGCTCCGGCAGCCTTGTAGACGGAATAGAGCAGCGGCGACGCGTGGCCCTTCGAGAAGATCAAGTGGTCGTTCCGCGGGTCGTCCGGCTGGTCGAAGTCGTAGCGGAGGTACTTCGCTAGCAGCACCGCCATCAGGTCCGCCGCCGACATCGACGAGGTCGGGTGGCCGGACTTCGGGACGGCGGCTGCGCGGATCGAATCCACGCGCAGCTGCTGCCCCAACTCGCGCCACAGCTCGGCGTCGCTCATTTGCCAACCTTCGGTTGGACGCCCATGGGCCGGAGTCTACGAATCGACGGAGGGGTAACGTAGGACTAGTGCGTGTAGCTGCAGCCTTCGATCACCGTGGCGTGAAGCTCCGCGAGGCCGTGCTGGAGGAGATTCGCGCCGCGGGCCACGAGCCGGTCGACCTCGGAACCGACGACGGGAGCGTCCGGATCGACTACCCCGACAAGGCAAGCGAGCTCGGCGAGGCGATCCGCTCCGGCGACGCCGAGCGCGGCGTCCTCGTCTGCGGCTCGGGTGTCGGAGCCTCCGTTGCCGCGTGCAAGCTCGCCGGCATCCGGGCCGCGATCTGCCACGACACGTACTCCGCGCACCAGGGCGTCGAGCACGACGACATGAATGTGCTCTGCCTGGGTAGTGACATCGTGGGCGCCGAGCTCGCCGCAGAGCTCGTGCGCGCGTTCCTGAGCGCGCGCTTCGACGGCGGCGAGCGCTACGTCAGAAGACTCAAGAAGGTCGAGGAAATGGAGAGACAGGCCACCATCGCATGATCCGCTCGGCACATGACACAGCGCTCGCGGTCGGCGGCGGAGCCGGGCTTTGCCCGAGCGCAGCCCAGTTCGCGGTGCGATGGCACGGCAAAAAGGAGGGGGCTCATGGGGGAACCATGGGTTTCCCCATGCTGGAGGAAATGGAGAAGGCACATGTCTGAGGACACGAAACTTCAAGAGCTCGGCAAGCGCGGGCAGAGCGTCTGGCTCGATTACCTGTCGCGCGGGATCCTCGAGAGCGGCAAGCTCGCCGGGATGATGGAGCGCGACGCCGTGGTCGGCGTCACGTCGAACCCGACGATCTTCCAGAAGGCGATCGCCGAGGGGGACAAATACGACGAGCAGCTGAAGGAGCTGCTCGGGCACGAGGAGGACCTGAAGGAGATCTTCCTCGCGCTCTCCGCCGACGACATCAAGGACGCGCTCGCGCTTCTGCGGCCCGCGTTCGACGCGTCGGACGGCGCGGACGGGCGCGTCTCGTGGGAGGTCGATCCCGAGATCGCGTTCGACCGCGAGCGCACCTACGAGGAGGCGAAGCGGCTGCACGAGTGGATCGACGAGCCGAACCTCTACGTGAAGATCCCGGCGACGGCTGCCGGCGTCGGCGCGATCGAGGACTCGGTCGCCGACGGGCGCGACATCAACGTCACGCTCATCTTCTCGCTGCAGCGGCACGACAAGGTGATGCAGGCGTACGTCCGCGGCCTCGAACGCTTCGCGGAGAGCGGCGGCGACGTGTCGCAGGTGCACTCCGTCGCGTCGTTCTTCGTCTCGCGCGTCGACACCGAGGCGGACAAGCGGCTCGACGCCATCGGTCGCCACGACCTCAAGGGAAAGCTCGCTGTCGCGAACGCGAAGCTCGCGTACCAGAGCTACAAGCGCATGTTCTCCGGCCCGCGCTGGGAGGCGCTCGCCGCGAAGGGCGCGCATCCGCAGCGCTGCCTCTGGGCGTCGACGTCGACGAAGAACCCGGACTACCGCGACGTGCTCTACGTCGAGGAGCTGATCGGGGCCGACACCGTGAACACGATGCCCGAGGAGACGATCGTGGCGTTCCAGGATCACGGCGTGGTCGCGGACACGCTCGAGCAGGGCGTCGAGGAGGCGGAGCAGGTGCTCGTCGACCTGCGCGAGGCCGGCATCGACTACGACGACGTGACCGAGACGCTCGAGCGCGAAGGCGTGCAGAAGTTCATCGACTCGTTCACCGAGTTGAAGCAAGGGATCGCCGAGAAGCGCGACGCGCTCGCGGTGGCGTGACGGTCGCAACCGACGTCGTCGAACGCATCTGGGCTAGGGACCCGACGGTGTGGACCGGCGGCGACGAGGCGCAGTGGCTCGGCTGGCTCGACGAGCCGCAGCGCATGCTCGAGCAGGTCGACGAGATCGTCGAGTTCGCGAACGAGGTCGTCTCTGCGGGAACGATCGACGACGTCGTCGTGCTCGGCATGGGCGGGTCGTCGCTCGCGCCCGAGGTGATGCGGCGGACGTTCGGGGTCGAGCGCTTCCACGTCCTCGACACGACGCACCCGAAGGCGATCCGGGCGCTCGAGTCGCGGATCGACGTCGAGCGCACGCTCTTCCTCTCTGCCTCGAAGTCGGGGACGACGCTCGAGACGCGCTCGCACACCGCGTACTTCCTCGAGCGCGGCGGGCAGTTCGCGGCGATCACCGATCCGGGCTCGGACCTCGAGCGGTTCGCCGGCGAGAACGGCTTCCTCCGCGTGTTCCACGGCGAGCCGACGATCGGCGGGCGCTACTCGGCGCTGTCGCCGTTCGGGATCGTGCCCGCGGTGCTGATGGGCATCGACGCGAGGCGGCTGCTCGAGCGCGCGGTCGAGATGCAGGAGGCGTGCCGGCTCGAGGAGGGCAACCCGGGCCTCGAGCTCGGGCAGCGTCTCGGGAGCGTGGCCAGCATCGGCCTCGCCGATGACGCAGGCTCGTTCGGCCTCTGGATGGAGCAGCTCGTCGCCGAGTCGACCGGCAAGCAGGGCAAGGGCATCCTCCCGGCGCCCGACGACCCGAACGCCGAGCTCCACGAGGAGGTGCGCCTGCCCGATCCGTACGAGCTCGGCCAGGAGTACTTCCGGTGGGAGTTCGCGGTCGCGGTCGCGGGCTCGACGATCGGCATCAACCCGTTCGACCAGCCCGACGTCCAGGCGGCGAAGGACAAGACGAACAAGGTGCTCGCGGGCGGCGACGTCGCGCTCGAGCCGGAAGGGTCGCTCGACGAGCTCGTCGCGCAGGCGAGCGACGGCGACTACATCTGCATCCAGGCATTCGTCGATCCCGCACGCGTCGACGAGTGCCAGGCGATCGTCGATCGTGCGCGCGAGAGTGGGCACCTCGTCACGCACGGCTTCGGGCCGCGGTACCTCCACTCGACGGGGCAGTTCCACAAGGGCGGGCCGAACAACGGGCTCTTCCTGCAGGTCGTCGACGACACCGGCGACGAGCTGCCGATCCCCGGTCGCGACTTCGGCTTCGCGCGGCTCATCCGAGCCCAGGCAGCGGGCGACTACGAGTCGCTCAAGGAGCGCGGCCGGCGCGTCGCGAGGATGGTGATCTGATGCAGCTGGGAATGATCGGCCTCGGCCGCATGGGCGGCAACATGACCGCCCGCCTCGAGCAGCGCGGCCACGACGTGAAGTCGTACGACCCGAACAACGACGCGCGAACGGCGGCGTCGCTCGCCGAGCTGCGCGACCAGCTCGAAGCGCCGCGCGCGTTCTGGCTGATGATCCCCGCGGGGAAGATCACGGAGGACGCGTTCCAGGAGCTGCTGACGCTCGGCGACGAGCGCGACACGATCGTCGACGGCGGCAACTCGAACTTCCGCGACTCGCAGCGCCGCTACCGCGCCGCACAGGAGAAGAACATCCACTTCGTCGACGCCGGCGTGAGCGGCGGCATCTGGGGGCTCAAGAACGGCTACTGCCTCATGGTCGGCGGCGAGGACGAGCCCGTGCAACGCCTCGAGCCGATCTTCAAGGACCTCGCACCCGACGACGGCTACGCGCACGTCGGCGCGAGCGGCGCCGGGCACTTCACGAAGATGGTGCACAACGGCATCGAGTACGGGCTCATGCAGGCGTACGCGGAGGGCTTCGAGGTGATGAAGAAGTCCGAGTTCGACCTCGACCTCGCGGAGATCGCGGGGATCTGGCGCTACGGCTCGGTCGTCCGCTCGTGGCTACTCGAGCTGCTGTACGACGCGTTGGGTAAGGGCGGCGACGACCTCCCGCGCATCAAGGGCTACGTCGAGGACTCCGGCGAGGGCCGCTGGACGATTCACGAGGCGATCGCCGAGGACGTGCCGGTGCCCGTGATCACCGCCGCGCTCTATGCGCGCTTCGCGTCGAGGCAGGAGGAGTCGTACGCGGCGAAGATCACCGCGGCGCTCCGCAACGAGTTCGGCGGACATGCGGTGAAGAGCGAATGACGGAGACGCTCGAGAACCCGCTCCTCGAGGGGCTGAAGATGCGCCGCACGCCGGACCCGTGCGTGTTCGTCATCTTCGGCGCGTCCGGCGACCTCACCCAGCGCAAGCTGTTCCCCGCGCTGTACTCGCTCGCGTACCGGCGCCTGCTGCCTGAGCAGTTCGCCGTCGTCGGCGTGGCGCGGACCGAGGAGAGCGACGATGCCTTCCGCGAGCGGATGGAGGCGGCCGTCAGAGAGCACGGGCGGGATCCGTTCCGGGACGACGTCTGGCAAGGGCTCGCCGAGGGCATGCGCTACATCGCGACCGAGTTCGACAACGACCAGGGCGAGGAAAAGCTCGCACGCTGCCTGGCCGGGCTGGACGAGGAGCGCGGGACTGCCCGCAACCGCCTCTACTACTTCGCCGTGCCGCCGAGCGCCATCGGCACGATCGTCGCGGAGCTCGGCCCGCGGCGCACGACCCCGGGCTGGGTCCGGCTCGTGATCGAGAAGCCCTTCGGCCACGACCTCGAATCGGCGAAAGCGCTGACAGAGCTGCTCCGGCAGCACTTCGTCGAGGAGGAGATCTTCCGGATCGACCACTACCTCGGCAAGGAGACGGTCCAGAACATGCTGGCGCTGCGGTTCGCGAACGGCATCTTCGAGCCGATCTGGAACCGGCAGTTCATCGACCACGTGCAGATCACCGTCGCGGAGACGATCGGGATCGAGGGGCGCGCCGGCTACTACGAGAAGTCGGGCGCGATCCGCGACATCTTCCAGAACCACCTGCTGCAGCTGCTCGCGCTCACGGCGATGGAGCCGCCGATCGACTTCACGTCCGAGCAGGTGCGCAACGAGAAGGTCAAGGTGCTGCACTCGATACACACGCCGGGCCCGAAGTCCGTCGTGCGGGGTGAGTACGGGCGCGGCTACGTCGAAGGCGAGGAGGTGCCGGGCTACCGCGAAGAATCGAACGTCGCTCCGGATTCGATGACCGAGACCTTCGTCGCGGCGAAGCTCTACGTCGACAACTGGCGCTGGGCGGACACGCCGTTCTACGTGCGCATGGGCAAGCGGCTCGCGCGCCGGGAGACGACGATCGCGATCCAGTTCAAGAGCGCGCCGCACCCGCCGTTCGAGGAGGCCGCGACGGAGGGGTTGAAGCCGAACGTCCTCGTCGTGCACGTGCAGCCGGACGAGGGCGTGTCGCTGGCAATCGGCGCGAAGGTGCCCGGCGCCGGCATGACGATTCGCAACGTGCACATGGACTTCCTCTACGGCGGCGCCTTCCGCACGGGCCTGCCCGAGGCGTACGAGCGGCTGATCCTCGATGCAATGCTCGGCGACCAGACACTCTTCACGCGCACCGACGAGGTCGAGGAGCAGTGGTCACTCGTCGACGCGATCGTCGCCGCGTGGCGCCGCGACCGGCCGGCGTTCCCGAACTACGCGGCCGGGACGTGGGGCCCGGTGAGCGCGAACGAGCTGATCCAGCGCGACGGCCGCTCGTGGCGTAGGAACTGATGTCGGCATCCACGGTCATCGAGATCGAGCGCGAACTCGCCGCGCTGCGCGACACGTCGTCGGCGCCGGGGCAGGCGCCGAACCAGCGCACGAGCGTGATGACGCATCTCGCCTGGGTGCCCGAGGAGTGGGAGGACGCGGCGGAGCGGACGCTTGCCGGCCTCGCGGAGCAACATCCCTCGCGCACGATCCTCCTCTTCCCGCGGCCGGAGGACGAAGACGAGCTGGAAATGGACGCGTCGGTGCAGTGCTTCCCCTTCGGCGACCGTGCCGTGTGCGCCGAGGTGATCCGCGTGCGCCTCTGCGGCGAGCGGTCGCGGCATCCGGCGAGCGTCGTCGTCCCGCTCCTGATCGCGGACCTGCCTGTCTTCGTGCGCTGGCGCGGGATGCCCGAGTTCGGCGAGGTGTTCGACGAGATCGTGGACGTCGTCGACCGGCTGATCGTCGACTCGACCGAGTGGCCGAACGAGCACCTGGCGCACGGCTACCAAGAGCTCGCGCAGCGCTTCGATCGCACCGTGATCTCGGACATCGCCTGGGAACGGACGGAGCGCTGGCGACGCGAGCTCGCGGGCGCGTGGCCGTTCGAAGCGCACGAGATCTCGGTGACGGCGACGCGAGCGCAGGCGCTGCTCCTCGCCGGCTGGTTGCGCTCGCGGCTCGGGCACCCGGTCGCCGTCGAGCACGAGTCCGCGGAGATCCTCACGTCCGTCTACGTCGACGGCAAGGCGATCGAGGCGCCGCCGGGTGAGCCGCCGCCTCCGTCGGAGCTCCTCTCCGACCAGCTCGAGCGCTTCACGCGCGACCCGATCTACGAAGCCGCCGTGCGCGCGGCCGCGGAGTAATGGCCGAGCCGCAGATCGTCGCCATCGGCGGCGGAGGCGACACGCTCGAGCAGACGTGGGTGCTGTTCCGGCACGTCCTCTCGCTGACGCGGAAGGAGCGGCCGCGCGTCCTCCACGTGCCGACGGCGATGGGCGACGCCCCCGAGGGGATCGTCTGGGGCTACGAGCGCCTCGGCCGCCTCTGCGACCTCTCGCACGTGCGCTTCTTCCCCTACCCGCCCGAGGACCTGCGCGAGCTCGTGCTCGCCCAGGACGCGATCTACGTCGGCGGCGGCAACGTCGCGAACATGCTCGCGATCTGGAGGGTCCACGGCTTCGGCGAACTGCTCCGCGAGGCCTGGGAGCGCGGCATCGTGCTCTTCGGCGTCAGCGCAGGGATGATCTGCTGGTTCGAGGCTGTCGTCACCGACTCGTTCGGCCTGCAGCTCGAAGGGCTGCGCGACGGCCTCGGCTTCCTCTCGGGCAGCGCGTGCCCGCACTACGACGGCGAGGAGCGCCGCCGGCCGCGTTACCGCGAGCTCGTCGACTCGGGCTTCCCGGAGGGCATCGCCGCGGAGGACGGCGTCGGCCTCCACTACGTCGGCACGGACCTCAGCGAGGTCGTGACGTGCAGGCCCGGCGCCACCGCGTTCCGCGTCACACGCGACGACGAGGAACGCCTCGACGCGCGCGAGCTCAGTTAGGAACTACAGCTAGCCGACGACCCTGAACGCCGGCTTCGCGACCACGAGCGACGCGGGCAGCCTCGACCAGTCATCGCCGTGGACCCTGCGGGGATTCCGGGATTGAGTCCGCGCAGCCGGTACCACCACGTGCCCGGCGTGAGCGGCAGCACCGCCGACGTCGCACGCGTCTTGAGACGTCCCACGATCGGTGCGAACGACGACGTCTTGCTCCACTGCACCCCGGTACGCCGCTCGACACGCGGCTGTAGATCTCGCGCACCGCGCGCACGCGCACGCGCCCGCGCACGGGCACCGGATTCGCGTCGGTCCCGTAGAACTCACGCTCGTCGGCGACGTTCGTGCTCGTACGGACGAGCTTTCCTGCATCGAGGAACCGCACCTCGTATGCGGTCGCGCCGTCGACGGTCGTCCAGCGAGTCAATCCGGGGGCCCGTCCTCTTGTGCCGGGGGTAGTGCTCCACCGCATGTTGAAGCCGAAGGGCTTGCTCTACGGCCCTTTCGCGCCGTCGGGGGCAATCCCACGGACCTGCGCGTAGAGCGAATAGGGGTCGCCGGTGATCCACGGCAGCGCAACGGGCAGCGACATCGCCGGAACGCTCGTTTGACCCGACCACCAGTCGGCATTCGGCACTTCTACGTTGGTATTTGAGCCTCCAGGGCGAGGCCCGCAGCCAGCACAGCCGCGTCCTCGCCCGGCCGCCCGACCAGCTGGATCGACGCGGGCAGGTTCTCCTCGGCCGTCCCGCACGGCAGCGCCAGCGCCGGCCAGCCGAGCGCGTTGAACGGGTTCGTGAAGCTCGTGATCGTGCCGCGGAGCGAGTCGTCGGCGGCCTCCTGGTAGGTGGGCGCGACGAATCCCTGCGTCGGGGTGAGGAGCAGGTCGTAGCCGTCGAGCAGAGCCGCGGCCTCGCCGCGGTACGACGCGCGCACGCGCTCGGCCTCCCTGAGCTCGGCGTCGGTGACGGCGAGGCAGTCGCGGATCTTTCGCGCGACGTCGGCGCCGTACGCCTCGGTGTGCTCGGCGAAGAGCGTCTCGTGCACCTCCGCGATCTCGCGCATGAAGACCTTCAGGTTGCCGCGGCCGCGCGGAAAGTCGATGCGCTCGCGGTTCGGGAAGTGCGCGGCCGCAGCCTCGACGCGCTCGCGGACGCCGTCCGAGGCCTCCTCCGTCCACGCGACCGCCACGCGCAGGTCGCCGAGGTCCGGCTGCGGCGCGGGCTCGAGCTCCGGCACGAGCGCCTCGAGCATCGCGATGCAGCCGGCGACGGTTCTCGCCATCGGCCCCGCGTGGTCGTAGCTCGGTGCGAGCGGCCAGCAGCCCTCGAGCGAGACGAGCCCGTGCGTGGGCTTGAACCCGACGATGCCGCAGAACGCGGCGGGGATCCGGATCGAGCCGCCGCTGTCGGTGCCGAGCGCCGCGTCCGCGAGCCCGGCCGCGAGCGCCGCCGCCGAGCCGCCGCTCGAGCCGCCTGCGATGCGCCCCGCCCGAACCGGATTCGGGACCCAGCCGTAGTGAGGGTTCATGGACGTGACCCCGTACGCGAACTCGTGAAGGTTCGTCTTGCCGACATCGGCGTAGCCCGCAGCCTCGAGCAGGCGCACGGCCTCGGCCGTCTCCTGCGGCACGTGCTCGGCGAAGATCGAGGAGCCGTACGTCGTGACTAGCCCCGCCGTGTCGAACAGGTCCTTGACCGCGAGCGGGATCCCGGGCGCGGGGTCCCCGGGTAGCGCGAGGAAGATGCCCTCCGGTGACTCCATAATCCGAAGCGTGTCGATTTGCCCGAGCTGCGGTCAAGAGAACCCGGACATCGCGCGCTTCTGCCTCCACTGCGGCACGGCGCTCGCGACGACGGCGCATCGCGAGGAGCGCCGCGTCGTCAGCGTGCTCTTCGTCGACATCGTCGGCTTCACGTCGCGCTCCGAGCACCTCGATCCCGAGGACGTCCGCGCGTTCCTCAAGCCGTACTACGAGCACGTCCGCAAGGAGATCGAGGCGCGCGGCGGCAGGATCGAGAAGTTCGTCGGGGACGCCGTGCTCGGGATCTTCGGGGCGCCGGTCGCGCACGGCGACGACGCGGAGCGGGCGGTGCGGACGGCGCTCGCGATCCGCGACTCGCTCGGCGAGATGAACGTCGTCGACCGCGAGCTCGACCTCCAGGCGCGACTCGCGGTCAACACGGGCGAGGTGATCGTCGATCTCGACGCGCGGCCCGAGGCGGGAGACTCGATGGTCGTCGGCGACGTCGTCAACACCGCGGCGCGGCTGCAGAGCGCCGCGCCGGCGAACGGCATCCTCGTCGGCCGCGAGACGTACGCGGCCACGCGCACCGCCGTCGAGTACGAGCCTGTGCCGCCGGTCATCGCCAAGGGAAAGGCTGCGCCCGTCGCGGCCTGGCTTGCGGTGGCGGCGGACGCGCCCGCCGGCCAGCGCACGCTCTCGGAGGCGCCGCTCGTCGGCCGCGCGCGCGAGCTCGAGGTGCTGGGCCGGCTGTGGGCGCAGGTGTGCGAGGAGCGCCGTCCGCACCTCGTGACCGTCATCGGCCCGGCCGGGATCGGCAAGAGCCGGCTCGCCGAGGAGTTCGCGCACGTCGTCGAGCGAGACGGCGGACGGCCCTTGCGCGGCCGGTCGGCGCCCTACGGCGACAGCTCCGCCTATGGCGCCTTCGCGCAGCACGTGAAGCAGGTCGCGCAGATCTTCGACAACGAGAATGCGGACGTCGTGCGCGAGAAGCTGCGCGGCATCGCCGACTGCGACGACGAGCTGATCGAGAACCTGGCGCTCTTCCTCGGCTTCGAGACCGAGAGCTCGGTCGACCGCGAGAGCCTCTTCTTCGCGGCTCGGCGCTTCGTCGAGCAAACCGCGCGCAGGCAGCCGACGCTGCTCGTGTTCGAAGACATCCACTGGGCCGATACGAGCCTGCTCGACCTGATCGAGGTGCTGAGCTCGAGGACGGAGGACGTCCGCCTGCTCATCGTCGTGCTGACGCGGCCGGAGCTCTTCGCCGACCGCCCGGCGTGGGGAGGCGGCCTTCTCTCGGCGACGGCCCTCTCGCTCGAGCCGCTCGCGGCCGGCGAGTCGCTCGAGCTCGCGACGCAGCTGCTGACGGGAGGCGCAGGCGACTACGCCGCGCATCTCGCCGCGACCGCGGAGGGCAACCCGCTGTTCATCGAGGAACTCGCCGCCGTCGTTGCCGAGCGCGGCTCGAACGACGCGCAGGACCTGCCGACGACGATCCGGAGCATCCTCGAGGCGCGCCTCGACGCCCTCGAGCCGGACGAGCGCGCGGTGCTGCTCGACGCGTCGGTGGCCGGCAAGGTCTTCTGGCGCGGCCTCATCGAGCGGCTGCAGAGCCGCACCGTCGGGATCGGCGAGCTGCTCGGCGCGCTCGAGGCGCGCGGCCTGATCCGCCGCGAGGCCGTCTCGCGGATCCAGGGGGAGCAGCAGTACTCGTTCAAGCACGGTCTCATCCGCCAGGTCGCGTACGCGTCGGTGCCGCGGACGCGCCGGCGCGAGCGTCACGCCGAGGTCGCGCGCTTCCTCGAGGAGGCGACGACCGAGTCGGGCGTCTCGGCCTCGATCCTCGCCTACCACTGGAACGAGGCCGCCGACGTCGACCGCGCGGTCGCCTACTTCACGGCGGCCGCCGACCACGCGGGACGCGGCTGGGCGAAGGAACGCGCCGTCGAGCTCTACAACGAGGCGTTCCGCCTTCTGCCCGAGGGAGACGACCGCCGCCGCACGCTCGGCGCGAAGCGCGCCGTTGCGTTCCAGGCGCTGTACCACGTGCCGGACGCGGCGAGTCTCGCTCGCCGCGCCGAACAGTGATCGCGCCTAATGCTGCGCCGGAGCGGCTTCGCCGTCGAGCGGGAAGTCGTCGGGAGTGACGTCGCCGACGATCTCCTGAATGACGTACTCGTGCTCGCCGAGCAGCTGCGCGTGCTCGCGGACGGTCTCCTCGTCGGGCGCCTCGTACACGCAGAAGGTGCCGGCCATGCCGCTCTCGTCCACGACGACGTGGCTGTGCTCCCACACGATGCCGTCGAGCCCCTTCCCGACCTGCTTCGACTTCTTGCCGATCCGAGGCATCTCGGTCTCGGTCACGCTGAACTTGCGAACGATCAAGTACCTAGGCATTCGTTCCCTCCGATGTGGCCCGCTGGCCGAACGATACCGGGCTAGTAGCTCGAAACCGCGTTGTAGATGAGCCCGACGGCGGCGGTGCCGAGCGCGAGCACGATCGCGAGCGCGAGCAACGACCAGCCCCAGACGTTGTTCTTGCGCGCGAGCTCGCGTTCTTCGGGGTTCACAGAACGTCCAGGGCCATGACGACGAAGAGCAGCGCGAGGTAGAGGAGCGAGTAGTGGAAGAGCAGCGCGGCGCCGCGACGAGACGGGTGGCGCCGGAGCCGCAGCGTCAGGAAGAGGAACGCTCCTCCGAGCGCAAGCGCGCCCACCGCATAGCCGGCGCCGGCCGTTCCCCACGCGACCGGCAGCAGCGTCACGGCGATCAGCACGAGCGTGTAGAGGACGATCTGGCGCAGCGTCTCCCGCTCGCCGCGCACCACGGGCAGCATCGGAACGCGCGCGGCGGCGTAGTTGTCGCGGATCAGCAGCGCGAGCGCCCAGAAGTGCGGCGGCGTCCAGAAGAAGACGATCAGGAAGAGGAAGGCCGCGGGGAGCGTGAGGTTCCCGGTCGCCGCCGCCCAGCCGACGAGCGGCGGGACGGCGCCGGCCGCGCCGCCGATCACGATGTTCTGCGGCGTCGAGCGCTTGAGCCAGCGGGTGTAGACGAGGACGTAGAAGAGGTTCCCGGCGAGCGCGAGTGCGGCGGTGAGGACGTTCACGGCGCTCGCGAGCAGGACGAACGAGAAGGCGCTGAGCGTGAGGCCGAACTCGAGAGCGCGCGCCGCGTCCATGCGGCCCGCTGCGACCGGTCGCTTCTCCGTGCGCTTGCCCATCAGCCGGTCGATGTCCGCGTCGAGGACGTGGTTCAGCGCGCTGGCGCCGCCGCACGCGAGCGCAAGGCCGAGCATCGCGGCAACGAAGAGCGAGGCGGAAGGCAAGCCGCGCGCGCCGATGACCATTCCGCATGCGCCGGTGAGCAGGAGCAGCGTCATGATCCGCGGCTTCGTGAGCGTCACGTAGTCGCGCCACGCACCGGCCGGGGCGGGCTCGCCGCGGAACGTCTGCACGCACGCGACGAGCGTCGCCGCGAACGCGGCCGCGGCCACGGTCGCATGCAGCGGCTCGCCTTCGACGAGCGCGGCGGCGCCGAAGAGCCCGAGCGCGACGAGGGAAGGCTTGAACAACCTCGGCCGCGCGAGCTTGCCGGCGAGGACGAGCGCCACGAGCGGCGGCAGCGCGAGGGCCGCGAGGAGCCGGTGCTCGAAGCCGGTCGCGCCCGAGACCACCGCGATCAGCGTCGCCGCGGCGGCCGCTAGGCCCGTCAGCCTCATCCAGGCTCCGGCGCTCGAGCTAGAGCTCACCGGTCTCCTGCAGCTTGAGCCGGAGGTCGCGCACGGGCCGCGCGCTCGTCACGTACGGGACCGAGTCGAAGTTCTGCGGCGCCGGCGGCGACGTCGCGAGCCACTCGAGCGTGTTCGCGAGCCACGGATCGTTCCCCGCCCGGCGGCCGGAGCGCGACGTGCGGATCGCGTTGACGAAGAAGACGAGGATGCCGAGTGCCATCACGAAGGAGCCGACGGTCGACATGAAGTTGTAGACCTCCCAGGTTCCACCCTGAGAGTACGTGTACACGCGCCGCGGCATCCCGAGCAGGCCGAGCAGGTGCTGCGGGAAGAACGTGACGTTCATGCCGACGAACATCAGCCAGAACGTCCACTTGCCGAGCGTCTCGCTGAGCAGGCGGCCGAACATCTTCGGCCACCAGTAGTGCAGGCCGCCGAAGATCCCGAAGATCGCGCCGCCGAAGAGCACGTAGTGCATGTGCGCGACGACGAAGTACGTGTCGGTCACCTGCCAGTCCACCGGGAACGCCGCGAGGAAGATCCCGGTCAGGCCGCCGACCGTGAACACGGCGACGAACCCCAGCGCGAACAGCATCGGCGTGTCGAAGCTGATGTTCCCCTTGTAGGTCGTCGCCAGCCAGTTGAAGATCTTCACGCCCGTCGGGACTGCGACCGCGAGCGACGAGATCATGAAGAACCCCTGCATCCAGTAGGGCAGTCCGACCGCGAACATGTGGTGCGCCCAGACGAGCATCGAGAAGAAGCCGATGCCGACCGTCGAGAGCGCGACGGCCTTGTAGCCGAAGATCGGCTTGCGCGCGAAGACGGGGATGATCTCCGAGACGATCCCCATCGCGGGCAGGATCATGATGTAGACCTCGGGGTGGCCGAAGAACCAGAACACGTGCTGCCAGAGGACGGCGCTGCCGCCGTGCGCCGGATCGAAGAAGTGCGTGCCGGCGTGGCGATCGAGCAGCAGCATCGTCAGCCCCGCCGCCAGCGCGGGCAGCACGAAGACGAGCATCACCGAGTAGACCTCGATCGTCCAGACGAAGAGCGGCAACCGCATCCACGTCATCCCGGCGGTGCGCATGTTGTGGATCGTCGCGATGAAGTTGATCGCGCCGGCGAGCGAGGCGACCGTCAGCAGGTGCAGCGAGAGGATCCAGAGGTCGACGCCGTGGCCGGGCGAGTACCGCGTCTCCGAGAGCGGGGCGTAGCACGTCCACCCGCACTTCGCGGCGCCGCCCGAGGCGAAGACGCTGAGGAAGAGCGTCAGCCCGCCGAAGAGGAAGAACCAGTAGGACATCGCGTTCAGGCGCGGGAACGCAACGTCGCGCGCGCCGATCATCAGCGGTACGAGGAAGTTGCCGAAGCCCGCGAGGATCGGGACGACGACGAGGAAGACCATCACCGTGCCGTGGAGCGTGAAGAGCTCGTTGTAGCCGTCGCGGGTGATGAAGTGCTCGTTCGGCGTCGCGAGCTGCCCGCGCATGAGCATCGCGAGGATCCCGCCGGCGATGAAGAAGAGCAGGCTCGTCGAGATGTAGAGGATCCCGATCTGCTTGTGGTCGGTGGTGACGAGCCAGCGCGCGTAGCGCCCCTCGTACCAGGGCGGCCTCAGCGCGACGCGTTCGGTCTCAACCGCCACTCGTGGATCCTCCGAAGCGTCTCTTGAGGTAGCCGGCGACGGCGTTGATCGTCTGGTCGCTCCACGTGAGGCCGACGGCGGGCATCTTTCCCTTGCCTTCCTCGAGGAGGGTGCGCAGGGCCTTCGGGTCCTGCAGCGTCGGGCTCGTCGCGATCGCCGGCCCGATCAGGCCCTCGCCGCGGAAGCCGTGGCACGAGGCGCAGACGCCGATGAACGCCTCCTTGCCGACGCCTTGCGGCGCGCTCTGTCCGGTCGTCACGTGCACGAAGCCGTGCATCGCCGCGTGCTGGATGCCGCAGAACTCGGCGCAGCGGATCGGGTAGTCGCCGGCCTTCTCCGCCTGGAACCACGTGTGGTTCGTCTTGCCGGGGATCGCGTCGATCTTGCCGCCGAACGCCGGCACCCACCAGCTGTGCGCGACGTCGGCCGACGTCACGTCGAGCGTGACGACGCGGCCCTTCGGCACCGTCAGAACGTTCACGGACTGCCGTCCTCCCGGGTACGTGAAGAGCCAGTAGAACTGGTACGCCTCGACCTTGATGTTCGTCTGCTCGGCGGCGGAGGCAGCCGGCGTGTTCTTGATCCCGGGCAGCTTGTAGAAGACGAAGCCGACGATCACCGCGAGGAGGACGACGGGCACGACCGTCCACGCGACCTCGATCCGCGTATCGCCGTGGATCTGCTGCGGCTCCTCGTCGCGGCGCCGCCCGCGCCGCCGGTACCGGATCACGAAGAGGAGGAGCGTTCCCTCGACGATCAGGAAGACCGCGCCGGTGATCGCGAGGATCAGCCAGTACGCGTCGGTGATGCGGTGGCCGTTCGGCGAAACGGGCGCGACCGGCGAGATGCCGCCGTTCTCCGCCGCAGCGACGCCCGCGAGCGCGAGGGCGCCGACGAGCGGAAACGCAAGGCTAAGAAGTCGCCGGCGCACGGACGGGTGGCATTCTACGAAGGTGTCCGGCACGGAAGCGCGGGTGGAGATTCCGCCGCACGTCACCGGCGACATCGAGGTCTTCCTGAACGGCGTCCCGCAGGTCGAGGGGCGCGACTATCGCCGCGACGGGAAGACGCTCGTCTTCGACCGGCCGCTCGCGAAGGAGGGCCGCCTCGGGACGATCCGCTGGCTCTCGATGCTCGCCGGCGTCGCCGGGACGTACCGGCAGAACGACTCGGTCGACGTCGTGTACGACTCCGGCGGCAAGCGGCTCGTCGCAACGGATCTGCCGATCAAGCGAGGCTAGGAGGTACCGCCATGCCCAGTTGGATTCGCCGTCGCCTGACCTACGCCAACGTGATCGCGACGTTCGCACTCTTCCTCGCGCTGAACGTGGGCGCGTACGCGGCCATCAAGATCCCGCCGAACAGCGTCGGCCCGGCACAGCTGCAGAACAAGGCCGTGACGCCGAAGAAGGTCTCGCCGGCGGCGATCAAGCTCTTCAGAGGCAAGAAGGGCCAGAAGGGGCCGGAGGGAGCGAAGGGCCTGCCGGGCCCCGCAGGTGCTCAGGGCCCGGGGGGCACGGCCGTCGCGTTCGCCGCGGTCAACGGCGGGCCCGGCACGACGGTCGCATCGCAGACGAAGAACGTCGCGGACGCGAACATCAAGCATCCGGCCTCCGGCGTCTACTGCTTCGCGCTCCCGTTCACTCCCAAGAGTGCGATCGTCGACGGGTCGAACCTCATGGGGGCCAACGACACGGTCGCGACGGTCTACGTCCGCCGCGCAGGCGACCCACCGCCCGACGACTGCGCGGGCAGCGACAACGTCCGTGTGAGGACGCTCGACCTGGACGGGAACCCGAACACCGTGTCGTCGATGTATTCGCCGGCGCTGCGCGACCACGACTTCTTCATCTGGTTCGAATGAATAAGGCCTAGGTGGCGCTCTCCGCGCTTGCGCTCGCGCTCGGCGCGGCGACGCTGCACGCGGTCTGGAACCTGCTGCTTCGGCGTTCGGCGGACACCGAAGCGGCGGCCGCAGTGTCCGCGATCGCGTTCGTGCTCGTCCTCGCGCCGTTTGCGGCGGCGCGGTGGGACGTCGACGCCGGTGCCTGGCGGTACGTCCTGCCGTCGGGCCTGCTCGAGCTCGTGTACCTCGCGCTGCTCGCGGCCGCGTACCGGCGCTTCGAGCTGTCGCTCGTCTATCCCGTCGCTCGAGGGCTCGCGCCGGTCGCCGCGCTCCTGTACGCGGTCGTGCTCGTCGGGAGCGATCCGTCCGCGGGCGAGGTCGCCGGCGTGGCCGTCGTCGCAGCCGGCGTTCTGCTCGTCCGCGGCGCGCGCGGGAGCCGCGGTGCCGCCCTCGGGCTCGTGATCGCCGCCGTGATCGGCGGCTACACGGTCATCGACCGCTACGGCATCCAGCACGCGAACGCGTTCTCGTACGCGTTCTTGATCCTGCTGCCGGCGGCGCTGATCTACCCACCGTTCGTCGGGCTGCGCCGCGTTCGCGCGTCGTTCGTCCCCGTGAACGTGCTCGTCGGCGTCCTCTCTGCGGCGGCGTATCTCCTCGTGCTGCTCGCGCTTCGCCGCGCGTCCGCGCCGGCCGTCGCGGCGGTCCGCGAGACGGGAGTCGTCATCGCCGCCGTTCTCGGCGCGGTGTTCCTGCACGAGCGCGTCGGCGCGGCGCGCTACGCGGGCGCGCTGCTCGTAATCGCCGGCATCGCGCTGCTCGCGCTCGCCTAGTCCTTCGGCTCGGGCTCGAGCTTGTAGCCGACGCCGTAGCGCGTCTGGATGAACGTGTGCCTCGGGGCGCGGCCGTCGATCTTGTCGCGCAGGCGTCGCACGAACACGTCGACGGTGCGGTCGCGGCGCGATTCCCGCCGGCCCCAGAGCTTCTGCAGCAGCTCGTCGCGTGTCACGACACGCCCGCGGTCGAGCGCGAGCTGGTAGAGCAGGCGGAACTCCGTCGGCGTCAATCCCGCGCTCTCGCCGTCGACGTACGCCTGAACCTCGCGCGGGTCGATCCGCAGCTCCTCGAGCTCGATCGGCTCACCGCGTGTCGCTTCGGGTGCGCGCACGCCGCGCCTCGCCGCCGCGTTGACCCGAGCGACGAGCTCCGGCATCGAGAACGGCTTGACGAGGTAATCGTCCGCACCGATGTCGAGGGCGTGGACCCGGTCGTGCTCGGTGCCGCGCGCGCTGACGACGATGATCGGCGTGCCGATGCCGTCCGCGCGCGCCTGTTCGATCACGCTCCAGCCGTCCCGCTGCGGGAGCATCAGGTCGAGCACGACGACGTCCGGCGCTTCGTAGCGCATCGCGGCGAGGCCCTGGTCGCCCTTCGCCGTCCACTTCGCCTCGTGCCCGGCAGCGGTGAGGTGGTCGCGCATCGCCTGGGCGACGATCTCGTCGTCTTCGACGATCAGGACCTTGGCCATACTGGGATCATGGCCGACCCGGAGCGTGTCGATCCGTTCGAGGAGCTTCGGATCGGCTTCACCGCAGCCGTCTCGCACGAGCTGCGCACGCCGCTCGCGAGGCTGCACGCGCTGCTCGACAGCGCCACGCTCCCCGGTGCCGACACGCAGGCGCTCGTCGCGCAGGCACGGGAAGAGGTCGAGGCGATGGCCGAGCTGGTGGACGACGTCCTCTTCCTGAGCGAGCTCGAGACGGGGCGCGCGGTCGTCGCGCTCGGCGACGTGCAGGTCTCGCCGATCGTGGACGAGGTGATCGACGCGCAGCGGCCGAGCGCCGAGCGTCACGGTCAAGAGCTCGTCACGCTCGTCGCGGACGACGTGAACGTCGCGGTGCGGCCGCGAATGCTCCGCGTGCTCGTCGAGAACCTGCTCACGAACGCGATTCGCTACGCGGGCGACAGTGCGCGCATCACCGTCTCGGCGCGTACGGAAGGAGACGTCGTGCTGCTCTCGGTAGCGGATAACGGCCGCGGCGTTCCGACGGCCGAGCTGCCGCGGCTCTTCGAGCGCTTCTTCCGCGGCGACCGCGCGCGCACGACGCACGGCACGGGCCTCGGGCTCGCGATCGTGAAGCACGTCGTCACCCAGGCCGGCGGCGACGTCGAGGCGCGGCCGGGGCCCGGCGGCCTCGGGCTCGAGGTTCGCTGCACCTTCCCCCGCTGAGCACCGTCATACTGCGCGGCCGGATGGCGCGCATCTCGCTAGTCCCGCAGCGGCGGGAGTTCTACGACCTGTACAACAACGCGGCGGCGAACAACGTCGAGATCGCGCGGCTCCTCGTTCGCCTCCTCGACGGGTTCCCGAACGACCGCGACACCCTCGGGCGCGAAATCAAGGAGTCCGAGCACGAAGGCGACCGGCTGACGCACGAGGTCGTGGACCTGCTGAACCGCACGTTCGTGACGCCGTTCGACCGCGACGACATGTACCGCCTCGCGAGCGCGCTCGACGACATCTGCGACCACATCGACGAAGCGACCGGGAACATCCTCGGCTACGGCGTCACGCAGATCCGGCCGAACGCGCGACAGCAGGCGACGGTGATCGAGCGCGCGGCGACGAAGCTGCAGGAGGCCGTCGGCAAGCTCGAAGGGTTCAAGGACTCGCAGCGCGAGCTGATCGAGCTGCGCGAGCTCGAGGACGAGGGCGACCGGCTGAACCGTGAGGGGATTGCGGAGCTGTTCGCTTCCGGCGCCGACGCGGTGTCGATCATCCGCTGGAAGGACATCCACGAGCAGCTCGAAGAGGCGGTCGACGCGTGCGAGAACGCGGCCGACGTGCTCGAGGCGATTCTCGTCAAGAACCGCTGAGAGGCGCTCGAGCTGGAATCCGTCCTCCTCGTCGTCACCGTCGTGGTCGCCCTCGGCTTCGACTTCACCAACGGCTTCCACGACACCGCGAACGCAGTCGCGACCTCGGTCTCGACACGCGCCCTCTCGCCGCGGCTCGCGGTGCTCGTCGCGTCGATCGCCAACCTCGCGGGTGCGTTCGCCACGACCGCAGTCGCGACGACGGTCGGCAAGGGCATCATCGACACGAACCTCGCGACGACGAAGACGGTGCTCGCGGCACTCGTCGGCGCGATCGCGTGGAACCTCCTCACCTGGTGGCTCGGCCTCCCGTCGAGCTCGTCGCACGCGCTGATCGGCGGTCTGATCGGCGCAGCGCTCGTCCAGTCGGGCGCGGCCGGAGTCGAGTGGCACGGCATTGCGCACAACGTCGTCATTCCTGCGATCGTGGCGCCGGGGATCGCGTTCGCCGCAGCGTTTCTGCTCCTGCTCGCGATCTACTGGATCTTCCGCTGGATGACGCCCGGCGTCGCGAACCGAACCTTTCGGCTCGGACAGCTCGGCTCGGGAACCTGGGTCGCGTTCACGCACGGGTCGAACGACGCCCAGAAGACGATGGGGGTGATCGCGCTCGCGCTCTTCGCGAACGGTTCGATCGACCACTTCTACATCCCGAACTGGGTGAAGGTCAGCGCCGCGCTCGCGATTGCAGCGGGGACGTACGTCGGCGGGTGGCGGATCATGCGGACGGTCGGCCAGCGCATGTACAGAATGGAGCCCGAGAGCGGCTTCGCCGCGCAGGTGACGGCCGGCACGACGATCTACCTCGCGACGCACCTCGGGTATCCGCTCTCGACGACGCACGTCGTCTCCGGCGGCGTGATCGGGGCCGGCGCGACGAAGCGCCTGTCCGCGGTGCGCTGGGGCGTCGCGGGCAACATCGTCGTCGCGTGGATCCTGACGATCCCGGCCGCCGCGATCGTCGCCGCGCTCATCTACTGGCCGGTCGAAGCGCTGTTCTAAGAGACAGGTCCCGAGTCCAGGACTCGGGACCTGTCCAAGCCGTCGCTAGCCCTGAACCTTCTTGAGCGTCTTCTCCGAGGCGCTGAGCACCAACGGAGGCACCTGGAGGAAACGCAGCGCCGGGCCGTACTTCTTCACGCCGCCCGTCATCCCCCAGAAGACGAACTTGCGCAGCGCGGCGGCGTTCTCGCTCTTCGTCGGCAGGATCACGTACGTGAAGGTCGAGATCGGGTACGCGAGCGGCGCGGCCTTCGGATCGACGATCGAGATCTTGTTGTCGGGCGTCACGCGCTTCACGGTCTCCATGGCCGCCCTGATCTGCCTCGTGCCGGGAAGCTGGTACTTCCCCGACTTGTTCTTCACCGAGAAGAAGCTGAAGTGACTCTTCACCGCGAAGGCGACGTCGACGTACGTGATCCCGCCGTTCGTGCGCGAGAGCACGGCGGAGACGCCTGACGATCCGCGGCCGCCGACGCCCGCCTGGAAGTTCACCTGAGTTCCGACGCCGACCTTCGACTTGAACGTGCCGCTGACCTTCGAGAGGTAGTCGGTGAAGTTGTAGGTGGTGCCGCTTCCGTCCGAGCGGAAGATCGGCGTGATGTCGGTGCCGGGGAGGTTGACGCCCGGGTTGAGCTTCTTGATCGCGGCGTCGTTCCACTTCTTGACGGTGCCGAGGAAGATGTTCGCGAGCACCGTGCCCGTGATCTTCAGGTGCGGCGGTGCGCCCGCCAGGTTGTAGGCCACCGACGTGCCCGACGCCGTCCACGGGATCTGGACGCAGCCGTTGCAGGCGTTGAACTGGTCGGGAGTCAGCGGCGCGTCGCTCGCGCCGAAGTCGACGCTCCGGTTCGTGATCGCCTGGATGCCGCCGCCGGATCCGATCGGGTTGTAGTCGACGTGGACGCCGGTGGCCGCCTCGTAGGGCTGCTGCCAGTTCTGCACGAGGGGTGACACGAACGTGCTGCCTGCGCCCTTGAGTGTGAGCCCCTTGGACGTCGCGGCCGCGCTCGTGGCGAAGACCGCGGCGACCGCAATCGCCGTGAGGGCAACGAAGTGCTTCAAGATCCTTCTCCTCCTGAGTCGGGTGATCGACGCAAGCTTCGCGACACGCATTCGCGGCATGGGCAAAGGCTCGGTGCCGTTCCGGTGACGAAGTGGTGAACAGCCGCTTCCCGCCTCGCCCAGGCCACTACTGTCGGCCTCGTGAGCGCACCCGCGGCACGCACACCGGGGCGCATCGTCTCGCTCGGACGCCGTCGGTTGGGCGATCGGATCGGCGACGGCCTGCTGTACGGCTTGACCGCTGCTGCCGCAATGGCCACGATCGTCGTCGTCGTCCTGATCGCGTACGAGCTCGTCAAGCACGCGTGGGCGGCGATCGACGAGTTCGGGCTCGGGTTCGTGACGTCACGCGCCTGGGATCCCGTGAAGTCGAACTTCGGCGCCCTCGACTTCATCTACGGGACGGCGTACACCTCGTTCCTCGCGATGTTGCTCGCGGCTCCGCTCGCGATCGGGATCGCCCTCTTCCTGAGCGAGATCGCACCGCGCGGAGTCCGCGGCGTGATCGGCACGCTCGTCGAGCTGCTCGCCGCGATTCCGAGCGTCGTCATCGGGCTGTGGGGAATCTTCGTGCTGGGGCCGTTCGTCAACGATCACCTCGGCCCGTTCCTGCAGCGCACGCTCGGCTTCTTGCCGTTCTTCAAGGGCGAGCCGCAACTCACCGGCTACCTGCCTGCGGTGATCGTGCTGACGATCATGATCATCCCGATCACCGCGGCCGTCGCGCGCGAGCTCTTCCTCTCGGTGCCGAGCGACGTGGAGGAGGCCGCGCTCGCACTCGGCGCGACGCGCTGGGAGATGATCCGCGGCGTCGTTCTGCCGCATACGAAGGGCGGGCTCGTCGCGGCAGTCATGCTCGGGCTCGGCCGCGCCGTCGGCGAGGCGATCGCAGTCACGCAGGTGATCGGCGACACGCTCGGCATCCACATCTCGCTGTTCGAGAACGGCGACACGCTCGCGAGCCGCATTGCCTCGCAGTACCAGGCTGCCGCGACGAACATCCACATCGCCTCGCTCGTCTATCTCGCGCTCGTCCTGCTCGTCTTCTCGCTCGTGACGAACATCGCCGCGCAGGTAATCGTGCGCAGGTTCGAGTTCCAGCGCGCGGGAGGCAGCTGATGGCACGCGAGGCCTACTCGCTCGAGCCGACGCCGCAGCTGCGGCGGCGCAAGCTCGTCAACCTGCTGATGGAGATCTTGATGGTGGCGGCTGCGCTGGCGGCCGTCGCCGCGCTCGTGCTCGTCGTCGTGTCCGTGATCGAGCGCGGCCACGGCGCCCTGAGCTGGGACTTCTTCACGAAGCCGCCGGCGACCGGCTTCTTTTCCAGCGGCGGCGGCGGCATCGCGAACGCGATCGTCGGGACGATCGTCATCGTGGGCTGCGCGACGGTGGTCGCCCTGCCGACCGGGATCCTCGTCGCGATCTACACGTCGGAGTTCGCGCCGCGCGAGGTACGGCGCTTCGTGAGCTTCGTGCTCGACATCCTCAACGGGATGCCGTCGATCGTGATCGGAATTTTCATCTTCGGCCTCGTCGTCCTCGCGCACGGGCAGAGCGCGATCGCGGGCGGCATCGCGCTGTCGATCATCATGCTGCCGCTCGTCGCGCGCGCGACCCAGGAGGTGCTCGCGCTCGTGCCCGAGTCGCTGCGCGAGGCGAGCTTTGCGCTCGGCGTCAGCCGCTGGCGCACGGTCACCGGCGTGATCCTTCCGACCACTTTCGGCGGCATTCTCACCGGGACGACGCTCGCGATCGCGCGCGCAGCCGGCGAGACCGCCCCACTGCTCTTCACGTGCGCCTTGACGACGAACCAGATCAGCTGGGATCCCCGGGTGGCTCTCCAGTCGATCCCACTGACGATCTTCGAGGACCTCGAGCAGCCGGACCCCGCGCTACACGAGCAGGCGTGGGCGGCTGCGCTCGTGCTGATGGCGTTCGTCCTGGTCGTCAGCGTCCTGTCGAAGGCCGCGCTTGCACGTAGCCGCAGAAAGCTCTCGAGATGACCGACATGAAGGAGGGTACGATCGCCGCCGTGGCACCGATCGAAGTCGCGCAGCGCGAGAGCGTCTCGACGGCCCGGAAGGAGACGGTCTTCGAGGTTCGCGACCTCACGGTGCTCTACGGCAAGAGCCCGGCGATCGCGGGAGTCAACCTCGAGATCTACCGCAACATGGTCACGGCGCTGATCGGGCCGTCCGGCTGCGGCAAGAGCACGTTCATCCGCACGCTGAACCGCATGAACGACCTCATCGCCGGCGCGCGCGTCGAGGGCGAGGTCCTCTACCACGGCCAGAACCTCTACGGCCCCGGTGTCGATCCCGTCTCGGTCCGGCGTTGGATCGGGATGGTCTTCCAGAAGCCGAACCCGTTCCCGAAGTCGATCTACGACAACATCGCCTGGGGCCCGCGGATGCTCGGCATGCGCAAGGGCCTCGACGAGCGCGTCGAGCGCGCGCTCACGCAGGCCGCGCTCTGGGACGAGGTGAAGGACCGGCTGAAGCGCAGCGCGCTCGCGCTCTCGGGCGGACAACAGCAGCGTCTCTGCATCGCCCGCGCGCTCGCCGTCGAGCCCGACGTGATCCTGCTCGACGAGCCGGCGTCCGCTCTGGATCCGATCGCGACGTCGAGCATCGAAGACCTCGTCCACGAGCTCAAGCGCGACTACACGATCGTGATCGTCACGCACAACATGCAACAGGCGGCGCGCGTCGCCGACATGACCGCGTTCTTCAGCCTCGACGTGCACGAGGACGGCTCGCGCAACGGCATCCTCGTCGAGTACGACGTGACGCAGAAGATCTTCACTCAGCCCGGCGACTCGCGGACGGAGGGGTACGTGACCGGACGCTTCGGATGAGGATCTCGTTCCAGGAGGAGCTCGACGGCACCGAGGCCACGCTCCAGGAGGAAGGAGAGCTCGTCCTCCGTGCGCTCCGCGGCGCGCTCAACGCTCTTTGGGAGCAGGACAGTGAGCTCGCGGACGAGGTGATCTCGTTCGACGACGAGATCGACCAGACCTACGCCGACATCCACCACGGAATCGAGGTGCTGCTCGCGCGACAGACGCCGGTCGCGAGCGACCTCCGGCTCGTGCTCGCCCTGCTCCACTCGAATCTGCACCTCGAGCGCATGGGCGACTACTGCGTGACGATCGCGAAGCTGATGAAGCTCGTCTCCGCTGTCGAGCCCGAGCCCGCGCTCGTGGATGCGTTCGCGGACATGGGCACGCGTGCGGAGGGCATGATCCGCGTCGCGCTCGACTCTTTCGCGGAGCGGGACCTCGAGCAGGCGAGCTCGCTCGTGGAGCTCGACGAGCTGATCGACCGTGCAAACCGCCGCGTCGTCGGGCAGGTGCTCGCGCTCGCAGCCGACCCCGAGCGGCTCGAGTGGGGACTGCGGATGATCACGGTGTCGCGGTGCCTCGAGCGAATCGGCGACCACGCCGTCGACATCGGCGAGCAGGTCGCGTACCTCGTCACGGGCGAGTTCCGCGAGTTCACCGACGCTTCACGCGGCTGAGGCGCGTCATGCCACGGCAGCCGCTCGATCGCGCGCAAGCGAGGCGCGCCGCGGCCGAATTCGTCGGCACGTTCGCGCTCGTCTTCGCGGGTTGCGGAGCCGTGATGGTGAACGCGAAGACCGGCGAGCTCGGTCACGTCGGCGTCGCCTTCACCTTCGGCCTCGTGATCATGGCGATGATCTACGTGGTCGGGCACGTCTCCGGAGCGCATTTCAACCCCGCTGTCACGTTCGCGTTCTCCCTCAGCCGCCACTTCCCCTGGCCGCGCGCCTTCGCTTACTGGACAGCGCAGTTGCTCGGGGCGCTCGCGGCTGCATTGCTCCTGCACGCGTCGCTCGGCGACATCGCGGACGTCGGTGCAACGCTGCCCTCGGGCTCGCAGGGTCAGTCGTTCCTCTGGGAGTTCCTCATGACGTTCTTCCTGATGTTCGTGATCATGGCCGTGGCCACCGACACGCGCGCGGTCGGCGAGGCCGCTGCGATCGCGATCGGCGGCACGGTCGGTCTCGACGCGATGTTCGGAGGACCGATCTCCGGCGCCTCGATGAATCCGTTTCGCTCGCTCGCGCCGGCTCTCGTCTCGGGGAACCTGCATGCGCTCTGGCTTTATCTGGTCGCTCCCGTTCTCGGCGCGGCGGCCGGCGCGCTGACCTACCAGTTCGTCCGCGGCGAGGCGATCGACTCGACTGCGGGCGACGATGCATCGCTACGCCCCGAGTGCCTCGATCGGCTCTAACGGCAGCACGGGTTCGCTGTTGAGCCTCGAGACGAGAGCCCGCATCGCAGCCGCGTAGACGTCGTCGCTTCGCGAGTACATCGGCGCGAAGTCGACCGCGCCGTTCAACTCGAGCACGACGTGCCGTCCCGGCCCGACCGGCAGCAGGTCGACTCCGACCAGGTCGGCGCCGATCGCGGCCGCCGCTGCGATCGCGAGCTCGCATGCCGCGGGCGACGGATCTGCGCGGAAGCGCGTCGCGCCCAGCGCGACGTTCGTGCGCCACTCCCCCTGCGGAGCAACGCGCTTGACCGCGCCGATCACGTCGCCCGCGGCAACGACGACGCGCAAGTCGTGCCCGAGCGGCGGCACGAGCTGCTGCACGATCGCTCCGGTGGCCGCGAACCACTTGCGCGTCCGGAGAACGTCGAGCGCGCGGCGGTACACGAGCTCGTTCGGGCAGAGCATGACGTCGCGGCCCCAGCTTCCGTAGCGCGGTTTGACGACGAGCGGGAACGGCAGCGGCGCCTGCGCGTCGGCGCTGAATACTGCCTGCGTGCGTGGATGCGGCAGCGCAGCTCCGCCGAGCGCGCTCGCAGTCGCGAGCTTGTCGTGCGCGAGATGCAGCGCGAGCGGTGGATTCAACATGGCGACGCCGCGTGACTCGAGAAGCTCGAGGTGAGCGACGCCGTCCTCGATGCCGTCGAGCGACGGCAGGACGTCGAGCCGGCCGAGCGCCGCGTCCGCGGCGCTGACCTCGCGCGCCGCTTCCTCCGGGGCGACGACGAAGCCTCGGACGCCTCGCGGCGCTGCGTCCGCGAGGCGGAGGCTCGTTTCGGTCGCGCGCCGGCTGACGATGGCGAGCTTCACGAAAGGGATGGTGCGGCCTCGACGCCCGCGGTTGGGCGTCGAGGCGGTGAAAGACTGGTTTATAGGCGGGAAATGCTTCCGCTCAGCGCGACGCGCGGACAACCTCGTACGTCGCGTTGTCCCCGTGCTGCTGTGTGTAGAAGAAGCGCCACTTCCCGTCTGGATGCCAGACGCGCGGGACTTTGGCGCCGAGGATGCCGTCCTTGCCGGGATCGCCGTCCGACGCGTACGTGCCGGTGATCTCGTTGTCACCGTCGTTCTTGCCGAAGCCGGAGGGAACGGCGCTCGCGTCGACCGTCGCCGAGGCGTCGCGACCTTCCGCGAGCCAGCGAACGGGCTTGTTCGCCGGATTGGAGTAGTCGACCCGCGTGTCGAACACGAATCCGGAATCGAGCGCGTTTCGCTGCCCGTGCAACGTGTCGCCCGCGTCCTCGACGAACGTGAGGAGATCCTTCGACAGGAAGGCGACGTTGTCGAAGCCGGCATGCGCCTGGTCGCCCTTGTAGAAGATCGTCAACTTGCCGGTGTCGGCCGACGGGTCCTTCTGCGTCAGCCTGAACACGGAGGTCCACCCGCCGCAGCAGTCGTCCTCGACGCTGGTCGCGTTCGTGTCACCGGTCTCGTCGAAGTAGAAGTCCTCGAACTGCGAGCCCGGCCGGAAGAGGCCGTTTTCAGGCCGCTTGAACGGCGTCCCGTTCTTCAGCTTCGCCGCTGTGTTCGCGTCGAAGGACGCGTGGCCGTCGACGTCGGTGTCGTGGACAATGACCCAACGGGTGTCGAAGACCCTGCCGAACGTGTGCAGCGCCACCTGGTCCGGCGACTGCAGCGCCGACTGCGTCGCCTGTGTGATCGGCGTCCCGTCCGCGTGCAGTACCTGCAGCACCTGGAGCTGGCCGTTGTGCAGGTCGCCCGGATGCCTCGGTACGTAGCGGTAGACGAAGCTGTTCGGCGTCCGGGCGACCGTGCCCGGCTTGTTCGCGCCGCCGATGTCCTCGACGATCCAGATGTTCCCGTCGGAGTCGTCCTGGATGCCCTCGTAGCCGCCGCGGCCGAGCGCGCCCGAGACGTCCTCGACCGTCGACGGGTAATCCGGCGTCGCGGCGTACGTCGCGGCATTCTGGTTCTCGGTTGTGAACAGCAGCCGCTTCGCCCACGGGTCCCACGTCGAGCCGTCGATCGTCGCGAGCGGTTTTCCGTCCTTGTCCTGCGTGGCGAGCAGCGTTACGCGATGTGCCGCGTCGGCGTCGAGGTTGATGCGCGTGATGGAGCCCGGCGTGCCGGCTTCGTGACCCTGGAAGAGGAAGTGCGTCCCGTAGGCGTACGCGACATCGGCGCCGGCAAGCCCCTTGTCGAAGACGAGGTACGTGTTCTTGTCCGGCTCCGTCTTGTGCGCCTCGTTCGCCGGCACCGCAGCAGTCGGCACCATCAGCGGCTGGCCGCCGGGGCCGAGGAGGTCGTTGTCGTAGCCGTAGTACGCGATCTCCGGCGCTGGATTCTCGACCTTCGTCGACCCCTGTGCCACCGCGATCTGCGAGAGCTCCGGCGAAAGGATCGACGCGGGCGCATAGCCCGCCGATCTCGTGTTCGCCGACGGAACGCCTGTGACGTCGGTCGCCGGATCGGCGAGCGCGACTGCACCCGCGATCGCGGCCGTGGTGAGCACGCCCGCGAGCGCGAGCGTCTTCTTACTGGCTCTCATGTCCCTCCCCTAGTGCGAATGCATGAACGAACGCGACGCTAGGGCTGACGCGCGTCACGCCGTGGTTGCCTTCCGGTTGCGAGGAGGTGAACTAGAAGGTGGCGGAGCGAGCGCCGCTGACGATCACGATCACGATCGCCGCTGCGAGGAGAAGCCGGTAGATCACGAACGGCGTGTAGTCGTGACGGCGCACGTAGCCGAGCAGCAGGTCGATCGCGATCAGGCCGACGGCCGCGGCGGCGAGCGTGCCGACGATGAAGGGGCCGGTCGAGCCTGCCGGCAGCGACTCGAGCAGCACGTGCTTGACGCCCTTGTAGAGCACCGCGCCGAACACGACGGGCACGAGCAACAGGAACGAGAAGCGCGCCGCGGCGTCCCGATCGAGGCCGCTGAAGCGTCCGGTCGTGATCGTGATGCCCGAACGTGACACGCCCGGCATCAGCGCGAGGATCTGCGTGACGCCGATCCAGAACGCCGTTCCGATGCTGAGCCCGTCGAGGTCGCGCCTTTCGGGAGTCCGGTCGGCGATCCAGAGGAGGACGGCGAACACCGCGAGGAAGATGGCGATCTGCCACGGCTGGCCGAGGTGCGACTCGATCGTCTCCTCGCCGGCTGCGCCGGCGAGCGCCGCAGGGATCGTCGCGAAGAAGACACCCCAGGCAAGGCGCTCGTCGGGCGTCTTCACGCTCCGGCGGGCGACGGAGTGGAACCACGCGCGGACGTACCGCACGATGTCGTTCCAGAAGTAGGCGACGACTGCGACGAGCGTCCCCAGGTGGAGCGCGACGTCGAAGGTCTTGTTGAAGCTCTGGTGCGTCTCGAGATACCGCCAGTCGGCGATCCACGGGACGAGGATCAGATGGCCGGACGACGAGATCGGCAGCAGCTCCGTCAGGCCCTGTGTCACGCCTAGCACGAGCGCCTGCCAGTCCGAGAGGCGCCCTGCGCGCTCGCCGACGCGAAGCGCGGCGAGCACGACGGCGATCGCGAAGAGGCCGAGGGCGATTCCCCAGACGGTCCACGCCGACGCCCGCCGCGACTCGGACGCGGCCCGGGCAGGTGCGGCTTCGCTCACGCGGCTACGGCCAGCTCGTCGAGGAGCAGTGAGATGCGCCGTTCGATCTCGTCCCTGATCCGGCGCGTTGTCTGCACGTCCTTGCCTGCGGGGTCCTCGAGCTCCCAGTCGACGTACGACGTGCCCGGGATGTACGGGCACTCGTCGCCGCAGCCCATCGTGACGACGACGTCCGCCCACTCGGCGTCCGCGCGTTCGAGCTTGCGCGGCACGCGGCCCGCGAGCTCGGGCATGAGCGCGACGACCTCGGGATGCACGTGCGCCGCGGGCGCCGTCCCGGCCGAGCGCGCCTCGTGGCGCTCGCCTGCGGCTCTGCGAAAGAGCTCCTCGGCCATTTGCGAGCGTCCGGCGTTCTGGACGCAGACGAAGAGAACGTGCGCCATCGCGGCTGATTGTGCCTGGCGGATGCGGCTGTCGCACCGGTACCGCGTTCACAGGATCGTCACCAGCTGCCAACCCACGCGCCGCTTCCGCGCATCGATGATCAAGCCGATGGCGAAGGTCCTGATCGTCGAAGACGACGAGGTCATCGCGGACGGCATGGCGCGGCACCTGCGCGCCGCAGGCTTCGACCCGGTCTGGGTCTCGAACGGCAGGACGGCGCTCGCGCGGCTGCGTTACGAGCAGGCGGAGGTTTGCGTGCTCGACCTGATGCTCCCCGAGCTCGACGGTTGGGGCGTGATCGAGACCGCGCGCCGTGAAGGCATCGGGACGCCGATCGTGGTCGTCAGTGCACGCGGCAGCGAGGCGGACCGCGTGCGCACGCTCGAGGTCGGCGCGGACGACTACCTCGTGAAGCCGTTCTCGATGGACGAGCTCGTCGCACGCGTGCGCGCTTCCGCCCGTCGCGGGGCTCGCCCGCTCGTGGCCTCGCGCGGCGAGACGATCGAGATCGACGGCCTGCGTATCGATCCCTCCGTCGTCCAGGCGTTCGTCGACGGCGAGAGCCTGGAGCTGACGCCGACCGAGTTCCGCCTGCTGCACATGCTCGCGCTCGAGCGCGAGCGGGTCGTCACCCGGGACGAGCTCCTGCAGGCGCTCTGGGGCCGCCGGCACACCTACCGCGACCGCACGGTGGACGTCTTCGTGCGGAAGCTCCGCGACAAGCTCGACCGGCGAGCGCCGCGGAGCACCTTCATCCAGACGCGGTACGGCGTGGGCTACCGCTTCGAGCCAGCGGAGAGAGAACGGGTTCAGTAGCCGACCTCTGCGGTAATACTGGGGCGATGTCCGAGGACTGGCCGTCGCCGCACCATCACGAGCCTCACCCGCTGCCGCGGGTCGAGGATCTGCCGGTCGCGTGGGAGGGATACGACCGCGAGCGCGTGCAGGCGGCGTTCGACGCGTTCTACCGCCACATTGCGCAGCTCGACTCGACGCTCCGGACGCTCGAGGCCGTCGAGGTCTTCCGCAGCCAGGCCGGGGAGTTGCGCGCGGAGCTTCGCTCGATGCGGTCGGCGGGCTGGGCGCCGTACCCGCGCGGCTACACGCTCACGCCCGAGCGGTCGATGCTCGGGAGCGTGCCAGACGCCGTGCCGCGCGTCGCGCTCGAGGTGATCTTCCTCGTCGTCGTCGCAGCTGTCGTGGCCGTCGCGGAGTTCTCGCCGCTCGAGATCGTGGCCGTGATGGCCGGCGCCGCTCTGCTCGTGCTCCTGGTCGAGCTGCTCGCCGGGCGCGAGCGCCGCGCCTCGACGCCGCTACCGGCCGAAGCGGCCATGGCCGCGCCCGAACCGGCGCCGGCGGAGCCCGCGCGACCGATTCCTGCACCCGCTCCGGCGCAGGTCGCCGCTCCCGCACCGGACGCGAATCAGCCGACCACCGGCGAGCTGTCGCTCGTCCCCGTCCCGGACTCGCCTGAAGTGGACGAGCCTGCCGATGACGACCTCGGCGGCTGGGCGCCCTTCGCCGAGCCCGCGGGCGCGGAGGCGCCGAGCGTCATGGCGGCCCTGGCGGTCGCGGACGATGCCGGAGCGAGGGAGCCTGAAGAGGCGCCGCCCGAAGAAGAGGAGCCGCTGCTGCTCGAACCGGCCGCCGAGGCCGAGCCGCTGCCGGAGCCCGAGGTCGAAGAGGAATCCGATGTCCAGGAAGCCGAGCCCGAGCCCGTCGCGGCGATCGAGCCCGAGCCGGTCGCGGAGGTCGAACCAGAGCCGTCGCCCGGCGTCGCCGACGCCGAGACGGGAATCATTCCGCGTCGCCGCCTCTTCGGCCGGCGCCGCCGCGAGGTTGCTGCCACCGAGGCCGAGACGGACTCGCCGAAACACGTGCGCGTTCTGCCACCGCGCGAGACGGCGGTCGCCGAGGCGGAGCTCCCACCGTGGGAGCGCGGCTTCGACGACACCGAAGAGCGCCGGCCGACGCCGCCGTAGCTTGCCGAGTTCTGAGCGTGCCTTAACAGAGGCTTTACCCACCCTGAGACCCGGGAGGGCAGAGTTCCGGACGTGAGGCTGCTCCGCACGTTGTCGGGCCGAGGCCTCGTGATGCTGCTCGCAGCGGCGCTCGCCGTCGTCGCGGGTGGTGCCGTCGTCGCGGTCGCCGCAAGCTCGGGGTCGAGCACTGCGCCGCCTCCGAAGGCGCTCGACGATGCGCTGCACGACGCGCTCGCCGCGCCACGGCCGGCGGGGGTCACCGCTCGCGTGACATTCACGAACAACCTGCTTCCGTCGGCCGCGCTTTTCGGCAACGCAGGCTCGGCGCTCCTCTCCGGGGCGTCAGGCCGTCTCTGGCTGACGAACGACGGGCACGGGCGCATCGAGCTTCAGTCGGATTCCGGTGACGTGCAGATCGTGTGGAGCCCGACGCAGGTGAGCGTCTTCGATGCGTCGTCGAACACCGTCTACAAGCTGGCGCTGCCCGCGTCGAGCCAGGACGCGACCACTGCCCATACGACGCCGACCGTTGCGCAAGTCTCGGACTTCCTGACGCAGCTCGCGCGGCATCTCGACGTGTCGGGTGCGACGGCGACGGTCGCCGGCGATCGACCTGCGTACGAAGCATCCCTCGCCACGAAGGAGACCGACACGCTCCTCGGCTCGCTTCGCCTCGCCTGGGACGCGGAGCAAGGCGTGCCGCTCCGGGCCGGGCTCTTTGCGAAGGGCAGCGCAACACCGGCGCTGCAACTCGCCGTGACGAGTATCTCCTACGACCATGTCCCGAGCTCCGACGTGGAGATCGCACCTCCGGCAGGCGCCGAGGTGGTCGACCTCGTGGCTCCGTTCGCCCACAGCGACGCGTCGAGGCCGAAGCCGGTGACGGGCCTCCGTGGCGTGGCAGCTGCCGCCGGCTTCGCCGTCACGGCGCCCGACTCCATCGCCGGGCGAGCACGCACGCAGGCGGTGCTCGCGGGCAATCGGGTGCTCCTCGTCTACGGCGAAGGCCCCGGGGCGATCGCTGTCGTCGAGCGGAGGAAGGACGCGACCCGGGGCTCCGGCGGCCTGCTCGATGCCTTGCCGAAGGTGTCCCTGAACGGCGTCATCGGCCACGAACTGAGCACGCAGCTCGGGACCGCGATCACGTGGGAGCGCGGCGATGTGGCGTACGTGCTCGTCGGTTCGGTTCAGTCCGCCACGGCCGAGTCGGCAGCGCGCGACGTCGCGTGACCGGCGCCGCGCCGGTTGCAGCGCGAGCGCTCGTCAAGCGGTACGGCGACCTCGTCGCGGTGAACGGCGTCGACCTCAACGTCGAGCGCGGCGACGTCTTTGGCTACCTCGGACCGAACGGCGCGGGGAAGACGACGTCGTTGCGGATGCTGCTCGGCCTCATCCGTCCGACCTCCGGGTCGGTTCATCTCTTCGGCCGTGACGTGAGCAGCGGCGCCAAGGCGCTCGAAGGCGTCGCGGGATTCGTCGAAGGCCCGACGTTCTATCCGTATCTTCCAGCGCGCAAGAACCTGATGCTGCTGGCCGACTACGACGGCCTCGGCGCGCGCTCACGCATCGAACAGGTCCTCGACATCGTCGATCTCCGCGACCGCGCGAAGGACAGGGTCGGCGGCTACTCCCACGGGATGCGGCAGCGGCTCGGCATCGCGGCCGCGTTGCTGCGCGAGCCGCGCTTGCTGCTGCTCGACGAGCCGACGACCGGGCTCGATCCGGCCGGGATGCGCGACATGCGCGACCTCGTCCGCAGGCTCGCGCACGAGGGCCTCACGGTGCTGCTGTCGAGCCACCTGCTGACGGAGGTCGAGGAGCTTTGCAACCGCGTCGCGATCATCCGCAAGGGCAGCATCGTGTACGAAGGCCCGCTCGCCGAGCTCAAGGCATCCGCGCCCGTGAGCGGCTACCGCCTGCGCACGACCGATCCCACACGCGCGCGCGCCGTCTGTACCGCGCAGGGAGGCGTGACCGACGTGCGGCCGAACGGGGAGGCCGAGCTTCGCTTCAACGCGGACGAGGACACCGTCGCGTCGCTGTCGCTCGCGCTCGGCGCGGCCGGCATCGGCATCACCATGCTCGCCCAGGAAAGCGCCAGCCTCGAGGAACTCTTCCTGCACCTCACCGAGGGTGACGGCGCCCGGTCGGCCGAAGTGGTGGCTGCGGCGTGAGCGGGGTCGCGACGGTCTACAAGTGGGAGCTGCTGAAGCTCCGGGCGCAGAAGCGCACGTACCTCGGCCTCGGCGCCGCGATGCTCGTGCCGATCATCTTCGTCGTCGCGCTCGCGGTGAAGGGAGGACAGAGTGGCCCGACCGACATTCCGATCGGCCGCTACATCCGCGACACCGGGCTCGCGACGCCGTTTGTCGTCCTCTTCTTCATGTCGATCTGGGCATTCCCGCTGATCACGGCGCTCGTCGCGGGCGACGTCGTCGCGTCGGAGAGCCACAACGACACGCTCAAGACGATCCTGACCCGGTCGCGCGAGCGTGGCGAGATCTTCACGGGCAAGCTGCTCGCCGCGTTTACATACGCGCTCGCCGCCGTGCTCGTGATGGGCGTCTGCGGCACCGCCGCCGGGACGATCGAATGGGGCTTCAAGCCGCTGACGTCGCTGTCCGGCACTCAGGTTTCTGCCCTGCACGGGCTCGGTCTGCTCGCCGAGAGCCTCGGGATCTACGCTCTGTCGCTGCTCGCGATCGCGTCCTTCGGCGTATTGCTGTCGACGGTGACGCGGAACAGCGCCGCGTCGGTCGTCGGCACGTTGATGTTCGCGCTGTTGATGCAGGTGCTCGCAGTGCTTCCCGGAACCGAGTCGATCAGGCCCTACTTGCTGAGCGAGCAGTTCTCCGCGTGGCACGGCTTCCTGCGCGTGCCCGCGGACCTCGCGCCGGTGCTGCGCGCGCTCTGGGTGTGCGCGATCTATATCGCGGTGCCGTTCCTCGCGGCGTACCTGGTCTTCCTGCGACGCGACGTGGCGAGCGCCTGAGCGCTTGACTTCGACCACGTCGGGTCGGTTACATCACGGCGTCGGCGACAACCGAGGAGGCAGTCTGGCGAGGGAGACCGCAGCGATGGTTAGTGACGTGCCTCTCGGCGCGTCCGCCCCGATGGTCCGCCTCGAGGCGGTCCGCAAGAGCTTCGGCGACCTTGTCGTGCTCGACGGCATCGATCTCGAGGTCGCGCCCGGCGAGGTGCTGGTCGTCATCGGCCCGAGCGGCAGCGGCAAGAGCACGCTACTCCGCTGTGTGAACCTGCTCGAGCCCGTCGACTCGGGCCGCATCTTCCTCGAGGGGCGCGAGATCACGGGCAAGGGCGTGAAGGTGTCGCAGGTGCGCCAGCGGATCGGGATCGTGTTCCAGCAGTTCAACCTGTTCCCGCATCTCCGCGTGATCGACAACCTGACGCTCGCGGCGCGGCGCATCCGCAAGCTGAAGAAGGCGGACGCTGAGGCCCGCGCGCACGAGCTGCTCCGGCGCGTCGGGCTCGAGGAGAAGGCGCGGCAGTACCCGCACCAGCTCTCCGGCGGGCAGCAGCAGCGGGTCGCGATCGCGCGCGCCTTGATGATGGAGCCGCACGTGATGCTGTTCGACGAGGTCACGTCGGCGCTCGACCCTGAGCTCGTCGGCGAGGTGCTCGTCGTGATGCGCGACCTCGCGAACGAGGGCATGACGATGCTCGTCGTCACGCACGAGATGCAGTTCGCGCGGGACGTCGGTGACAAGCTCGTTTTCATGGACGAGGGCGTGATCGTCGAGCAGGGCAAACCAACCGACGTGCTCGATCGTCCAAAGGAAGAGAGGACACGGCGCTTTCTGCGGCGTACGCTTCAGCTGGCCGAGTCGTTGGAAGAACTCTCTCTTACCGAGGAAGGAGAAGTCGAATGAAGCATCTGGCAGGTGCCGCGTTCCTTGCGGCAGTAGCGGCGTCGCTCACGTTTGCGGCAGCGGGGGTGCCCGCCACGTCGGGCGCCGGCGGGACTGCGACCCGCGTAACGGCGGCGAAACTCCCCGCTTTGCCGTCGAACGTGAAGTCGCGCCACAAGTGGGTGATCGGCGTGAAGTGCGACTTCCCGCCGTTCGGATACATCGACTACACCGGACAGCACGTGGGCTACGACGTGGCAATCGCGCGTCGCTTCGCGCAGCTCGCGTTCGGCAGCAAGTTCAAGGTCAAGCTCACGTGCGTGACGACGCCGAGCCGCATTCCGGCGCTGCAGACGTCGCAGGTCGACATCATCATCTCGACGCTCACGTGGACGCAGGCGCGGAACGACGTCATCGACTTCTCGACGCCGTACTACTCGGCGACGGGACGGTTGCTCGTGCCCAACAACACGCCGATCAACACGGTGAAGGACCTCGCCGGGAAGACGGTCGTCACGACGCGCGGGTCGATCTACGCGACCTGGATGGGCAACTGCTTCAAGAACAGCACGCTGCTCGTGGTGGACGGAACGGCGGCTGCGGTGACGGCCGTGAAGGAGGGACGCGCGGCGGCGTTCATGTTCGACGACGCGTTCGTCGTCGGCGTCGCGTCGCTCGACAACTCGCTCAAGCTCACGAACGACAAGTTCCTGAACATCCCCTGGGGCATCGGCATCCGCAAGGGCGACAAGGCGACGAGCAAGTGGGTGAACGCGGCGCTGAAGTACATGAAGGACCGCAACGAGTTCACTCCGATCCTGCACGCGAACGTGCCGAAGAAGTTCTGGTCGTCGTTCGACGACAACGTGCCGCGCAAGGGCAAGCCGCTCTTCGCGTACCCGGTTGGCAAGGATCTGCCGTCGGACTGCTCGGGCGCGTAAGCACGACTGACGAGGGAGCGGCTGCCGTCGCGCGGCCGCTCCCGATCTTCGTATGAGCCTCCTCGCCAGCTTCGACTGGTCCGCGATCTGGGACAACCGCGGCCTGCTCGCCGAGGGGCTCTGGAGAACGGTTCAGGTCTCGGTGATCGGGATCGTCCTCGCGACGGCGATCGGCCTCGTGCTCGGCGCGGTCCGCGCGTACCGCATTCCGGTGCTGAGCCAACTCGGGGGTGTCTACGTCGAGATCATCCGGAACACGCCGATCCTCGTGCAGATCGTCTTCCTCTTCTATGCGCTGCCGACGATTCACGCGATCCACGTCGGCTTCGTGAACATCGACCTCGGCAGGGCGACGACGATCTCCGGATACACCGCGGCCTGGCTTGCCGTCGCGGTGTGGGGCGGTGCGTTCAACACGGAGAACTTCCGCGCGGGCTTCGAGGCTGTCCCGTTTCGCTACCGCGAGGCGGCGGCGGCGCTCGGCTTCGGACGCCTCGGGACGTTCTTCCGCGTCACGTTCCCCATCGGCAGCCGGATCGCGCTTCCATCGACGATCAACACCCACATCTCGGTGCTCAAGAACACGTCGCTGCTGTACGTGATCGGCTTCGAGGAGCTGAACACTACGGCCAAGTCGATCTCGTCACTGAACTTCCGGGACGTCGAGATGCTCGCCACCGTCGCCGTGACGTATCTCGCGATCGTCTGGACCCTCTCCGGGCTGATTCGGCTGCTCGAACGCCGCCTCGCGATTCCGGAGCGCAGATGAGCCGCAAGTGGGATCGCATCATCACGTGGGTCATGCTCGCCGTGTTCCTGGCGATCGCGATTCCGTGGTTCGTGGACTGGTACCAGACGCGCCCGGCGTGGTGGGATCCCGTGCTGCGGTACATGATCCACACGGGCCTGAAGGAGACGCTGCGGATGGCCGTTCTCTCCGTGCTCGGAGCCACGTTGATCGGCATCACGCTCGGGACGCTGATCACGATCCGCTTCAAGCCGCTGCAATGGCTGATCCGCGGCTACATCGAGCTCTGGCGCGGCCTTCCCATCATCGTCACGATCTTCCTCATCTACTTCGCGTTCCCGCGGCTCGACGAGACGTTCTCGCTCCCGTTTTCGATCAATCCGCTCGAGGCGTTTCTCGCCGCCACCGTCGGGCTCATCCTCTGGGGCAGTGCGCAGGTTGCCGAGGCGACGCGCGGCGCGATCCAGTCGATCCCTCGCGAGCAGCACGAGGCAGCTGCGGCCGTCGGCTTCGGGTGGACGGGCACCCACGCGTTCGTGATCGTCCCGCAGGCCACGCGGAGGCTCTTGCCGCCGCTGATCGGGCTGCTCGTCAACATCGTCCAGAACACGACGATCGCGGGGCTGATCGGGGTCGGCGATGTGCTCGAGACCGGAAATCGGTCGACGGAGCGATTGCTCTTCTCGACCGGCGACGCGCATTACCTCAACATCTACCTCGCGGTGTTCGTCTTCTTCTTCGCGCTGTCGTACCCGCTCACGCGCCTCGCATCCTTCCTCGAAAAGCGGCTCGCGTCCTAGCGCCGGGCGTGCAAGAGTAGGGGAGGGTCAATGCTGAAGACGGTCGTCGCAGCGGCAGTGGTCGCGTCGTGCGTGCTCGCGGTCGGCGCAATGCCGAGCGAGACGCGGGCGACGGACGCATCGGTGAAGATCGACAGCCGCGTGCTGCGCGACACCGCCCGCGGAGCGACGGCGCCGATCGTCGTCTACCTCCGCGATCAGGCCGACCTGAGCCGCGCGTACGGAATGCGCGACCAGGACGCGCGCGGCTGGTACGTCTACAGGACGCTCAAGGCGCACGCCGCCCGGACGCAGGCTCCGCTCCGCGCGTGGCTGCGGAGCCGCCACGCTCCGTACCGGTCCTACTGGGCCGCGAACATGATCGTCAGCCGCGGCGACCGGACGCTCGTGAACAAGCTCGCGGCGCGCCGCGACGTCCGCGCGATCGAGTCGGGCGCCGGCTACCGAGGACTGCAGGTCGAGCCGCTGCCGCTGCGGACCCCGCTGGCCGCGCTCGTGTCCGCGCCGACGACGCGCGCGAGGACGGCCGCGATCGAATGGGGCGTCAACATGGTTCACGCTCCGGCGCTCTGGTCGCTCGGATTCACCGGCCAGGGCATGGTCGTCGCGAGCGCCGACACCGGCGTCAGGTGGACGCACTCCGCGGTGAAGAGCCACTACCGCGGCTGGGACGGCAGCGCGGCCGACCACGACTACAACTGGCACGACTCGATTCACTCGGGCGGCGGCTCCTGCGGCGCGAACACGCTTCAGCCTTGCGACGACAGCGCGCACGGAACGCACACGACCGGCACGGTCGTCGGCGACGACGGCGCCGGCAACCAGATCGGCGTCGCGCCCGGCGCGAAATGGATCGGCTGCCGCAACATGGATCAGGGAACGGGCAACCCGGCCACGTACACCGAGTGCTTCCAGTTCTTCATCGCGCCGACCGACCTCGGCGGCGGCAACGCGGACCCGACGAAGCGCCCCGACGTGGTGACCGACAGCTGGACGTGCCCGCCGAGCGAGGGCTGCGCGGCGAACACGCTGCAGACGATCGTCGAGAACACGGAGGCCTCCGGGATCTTCGTCGAGGCGAGCGCCGGCAACGCCGGGCCGAGCTGCAGCACGGTCGCCGACCCGCCGGCGATCTACTCGTCGTCATTCTCGACGGGAGCGGTGGACAGCTCCGCCAACCTGGCGCAGTTCAGCAGCCGCGGCCCCGTGACGACGGACGGCTCGAACCGAATGAAGCCGGACGTCGTCGCTCCCGGCGTCAACGTCCGCTCGGCGGTCAACTCGAGCGACACGGCCTACTCGAACTTCAGCGGCACCTCGATGGCGGGTCCGCACGTGTCCGGCGTCGTGGCGCTGCTCTGGTCGGCCCGGCCCGACCTCGTCCGGAACATCGCGGCGACGAAGCAGGTACTGACGGGGTCCGCGAACCCCGCGGTCGGGAACGGAGGCTCCGGCTGCGGAGGCAGCAGCACCGTGCCGAACAACAACTTCGGCTGGGGCCTCGTCGACGCCGCAGCCGCGTACAACGGCTCGAACCACGTGCTGACCGTGAGCAAGAACGGGACCGGCACCGGCTCGGTGACGTCGGCGCCGTCTGGAGTCAGCTGCGGAACCGTCTGCTCCGCCTCGTATCCCTCCGGCGGCTCGGTCACGCTCACAGCGACCGCGGCGTCGGGCTCGTCGTTCACCGGCTGGTCGGGCGACTGCACCGGAACGGGGACGTGCACGGTGACGATGGACGGCGATCACTCGGTGACCGCGAACTTCCAGCTCGTCCGTCCGACGCTCACGGTCACGAAGGCCGGGAACGGAAGCGGCAAGGTCACGTCGAGCCCCGCGGGGATCAACTGCGGGAGCATCTGCAGCGCGACGTTCCAGCTCGGCGCATCGGTCACGCTGAAGGCGAGCCCGGCGGCAGGCTCGAGGTTCACGGGCTGGTCGGGCGACTGTGCCGGCACGAACGCGAACTGCAAGCTGAAGCTGACCGTGAACCGTGCCGCGACGGCGACGTTCGCGCTGAAGTAGCGGCGCTACGTGTACTCGTCCGCGACGGCGAGCGCTTCGTCGAGGATCGAGAGGCCCTCGTCCAGCTCCTCGCGCGTGATGTTGAGCGGCGGCGCGAGCATGATCACGTTCCAGTGGACGAAGAGATAGAGGCCCGCGTCGAGGGCGGCCTTCGTCAGCTGCGCGACCGGCTTCGCGTCCACGCCGGCGGCGTTGAACGGAACGAGCGGCTCGCGCGTCTCGCGGTCGCGCACGAGCTCGAGGCCCCAGAAGAGCCCGAGGCCGCGGACGTCGCCGATCGACGGATGCCGCTCCTGCAGCGAGCGCAGCGCGTCGGCGAGGTAGCGCCCCTGCTCGGCCGAGTTCTCGACGATGCCCTCGTCGCGGAAGATGCCGATCGACGCCACTCCCGACGCGCACGCGAGCGGATGCCCGCTGTACGTCAGTCCGCCGGCGAACGGCTTGTCGCGCACCCAGTCGCGCAGCTTCTCGTTGACGACCATCGCGCCGAGCGGCACGTAGCCGGAGTTGATGCCCTTGGCCACGGTGAGGATGTCCGGAACGACGTCCCAGTTGTCGCAGGCGAACCACTTGCCCGTGCGGCCAAAGCCGGCCATCACCTCGTCGAGGATGAGCACGATGCCGTGGCGGTCGCAGACCTCGCGGATCGACTGCAGGTAGCCGTCCGGGGGCGGGATCACGCCGTTCGTGCCGGTCACGGTCTCGAGGATCACGGCCGCGACCGTGTCCGCGCCCTCGTACTGGAGGATCTCCTCGAGGTGCGGCGCGCCGGTGCAGACCGGGCACGGATCCGGATGTCCCGCCGGGCAGCGATACGTGTACGGGTCGAACATGCGCACGACCCCGGGGATGCCCGGCTCCGCGGGCCAGCGGCGCGGGTCGCCGGTGAGCGTGATCGCTCCCGCCGTGGCGCCGTGGTACGAGCGGTAGCGCGCGATCACCTTGTGCCGCCCGGTGTACCAGCGCGCGAGCTTGATCGCGTTCTCGTTCGCCTCGGCGCCACCGTTCGTGAAGAACGACATCGCGAGGTCGCCGGGCGTCACCTCCGCGAGCAGTCGCGCGAGCGTCGAGCGCGGCTCCGTCGCCATCGGCGGCCCGATCGTGCACACCTTGTCCGCCTGCTCCTTGATCGCGGCGACGAGCTTCGGATGCTGATGCCCGAGCGAGAGGTTGACGAGCTGCGACGCGAAATCGAGGTAGCGCTTGCCCTCGTAGTCCCAGAAGTAGCGTCCCTCGCCGCCCGCGACGGGGATCGGGTTGACCGCGTCCTGCACCGACCACGAGTGGAGGACGTACTCCTTCGCGTCGGCGACGACCTGCTGCCCGAGCTCGCTGTTCGTCTCGACCGTGGTCACGCCTCGATCCTAGTACCCTTCGGGCCGTGACCGACACGCTTCAGGAGGCGCCGACCGCAGTCAAGCCGATCAACCACTGGATCGGCGGCACGGCGGTGTCGGGAGACTCCGGTCGCAGCGGCGCCGTCTACAACCCGGCGACGGGCAGGCAGACGGGCGAGGTCGACTTCGCGTCCAAAGAAGAGGTGGATCGCGCGGTCTCCGCCGCGAAGGCGGCGTTCCCTGCGTGGCGCGCGACGTCCTTGTCGAAGCGCGCCGACCTCTTCTTCCGCATCCGCGCGATCTTCGACGAGCACCGCGACGACATCGCACGGCTCCTCACCGCCGAGCACGGCAAGGTGCACACCGACGCGCTCGGCGAGGTTGCACGCGGGCTCGAGATCGTCGAGTTCGCGTGCGGGATTCCGCACCTGCTGAAGGGCGGCTACTCGGAGCAGGCGTCGACCGGCATCGACGTCTATTCGATTCGCCAGCCGCTCGGCGTCGTCGCCGGCATCTCGCCGTTCAACTTCCCGGCGATGGTGCCGATGTGGATGTTCGCTCCCGCGATCGCGTGCGGGAACACGTTCGTGCTCAAGCCTTCGGAGAAAGATCCGTCGGCGTCGATCTACCTCGCGCAGCTGCTGCACGAAGCCGGCCTCCCGGACGGCGTCTTCAACGTCGTGCACGGAGACAAGGTCGCGGTCGACTCGCTGCTCGAGCATCCCGACGTGTCGGCGATCTCGTTCGTCGGGTCGACGCCCGTGGCGAAGTACATCTACTCGACGGCGACGTCGCACGGGAAGCGTTGCCAGGCGCTCGCGGGCGCGAAGAACCACATGGTCGTGCTGCCGGACGCGGACATCGACATGGCCGCCGACGCCGCGGTCTCGGCGGGCTACGGCTCGGCCGGCGAACGTTGCATGGCGGTGTCGATGGTCGTCGCAGTCGGCGGTGCGGCCGAGCCGCTGATCGACGCGATCAAGGAGCGCATCCCGAAGATAAAGGTGGGCGCCGGCGACGAGCCCGGCGTCGAGATGGGCCCACTGATCACACGCGAGCATCGTGACCGTGTCGTGTCGTACATCGAGCGTGCACCGTCCGAAGGCGCGAAGGTCGTCGTCGACGGGCGCGAAGGTGTCGACGGCGAGGGCTTCTTCGTCAAGCCGACGCTCATCGACGAGACGAAGCCGGGGATGTCCGTCTACGACGACGAGATCTTCGGGCCGGTGCTCGGCGTCACGCGCGTCGACACGTACGACGAGGCGCTCAGGCTCGTGAACGAGAACCCGTTCGGCAACGGCACGGCGATCTTCACGCGCGACGGCGGCGTCGCAAGGCAGTTCCAGTTCGACGCACAGGTGGGGATGGTCGGCGTGAACGTGCCGATCCCGGTGCCGGTCGCGTACTACTCCTTCGGCGGCTGGAAGAACTCGCTCTTCGGCGACCTGCACATCTACGGGCCGGAGGGCATCCAGTTCTACACGCGCGGCAAGGTCGTGACGTCGCGCTGGCCCGATCCAGCCACGTCGAAGGTCGATCTGGGCTTCCCGCAGACCCACTGAGCGCCGCCCGCGCCTCGCGAACGGCTTCGGCGACTGGACGGTCCGGCCCTTTGCCGCGGAGCGCGCAGACCCGGGCTCTTGCCGAGCGCGGGCACCGGGCGTTCGGGCCGGTTCTCAGAAACGAGTCGAGAAACTTCGCAAGATTGCTATTGATTTTTCTGTAGGAAGTATGAAAGGCTGCACGCGTTCTTAGTTCCATGGGGGCGCGACTGGGGAGGTCGCGCGGACGATAAGGGGGAGAGCCCACTCAGTGGTGCCGTCCACTGTTGGAAACGACGTACTGAGTCTGGTCGCGCTGCGCGAGCGTGCAATCCGCCTCTGGCTCGCGGCGATCGGCCTGGTCGCCTTCGGCACCGCGTACGCGGGGCCGATCGCGCTGTCGATCCAGCTTCCCGAGACGAGCGCCCCGGTCGTGATCCTTCCGGCGCTCGAAGCTGCCCGCGATCGAGTTCCCGACGCTCGCCGTCCCGAAGCTCCAGGCCGCGCCGAAGGTGCCGCCGGTGCAGCTTCCCGCGCGCACCGCACACCAGGGCGTCGCCCGTCACCCGGTGGCGGCGGCGTCTCCAGCTTCGGCCCGCCCAACGGCCGCGCAGCGCACGCGCACCGCCAAGGTGCCCGTCGTCAAGAACGACTACTCGCTCACGCCGCCCGCCGCGGCGACGACGCCGGCGAAGCAGCACGACGCGTTCGCCGGCGCCCCGGTCGTCGAGGACACCGTCGGCGCCGCGACGAACGCGGCGGTTGCGACGTCGGTTTCCGACGCGCCGACGCTGCCGGAAGACCAGGCGCCCGTGCCGGTGCAGGCTTCGGCCACGGCGAACGACCTGCCCGACTACGCGCAGCAGCCGTCCGCGTACGCCGACCCCGTGCCCGCGACGCCGCAGGACGCGACGACCGCGACGACGACCGAGGTCGACCCGGAGTCGAACGAGCCGGTCGCCGCAGTCGCAACTCCGCCGGCGGCGGCGCCTGCCGATACGCCGGGGCAGGCGAGCGCGGACGCGACGGCCGCCGGCGCCGCCGCGAGCCCTGCTCCCTCGACTCCGGCCGAGACGTCCACGGCGGCCGGTGCCGGCGCGCCCGCCGCGAGCGACGCGACGTCCGACGACGACGCCGGCTTCCGACGCGACGCCGACCACGAGCGGCTCGCCGGCGACCACGACCCCGCCGCCCGCGCCCGTCACGCCTCCGAGCTGGACGGTCAACGCGCCGGCTGCCGGCGATCACGCGATCTCCGTCGCCACGACGGACACGGACGCCGTCGTCACGATCGACGGCGTCGCAACGACGAAGCTGCTGAGCGAGCTCACGAACGGGGTCGCGATCGTCGGCGGCGCCGGAGCCGACACGTTCACCATCGGCGCGGCTGCCTCGGCCGTGCCCGTGACGTTCGACGGCGGCGCCGGCAACGACAGCGTCGTCGGGCCGGCCGCGGACACGACGTGGAACGTCACCGGCGCCGGAGCGGGCGCCGTGGGCAACTTCACGTTCGCCAACGTCGAGACCCTCACCGGCGCGCCCGGCAACAAGGACACGTTCGTCCTGAAGGTCGGCGGCTCGCTCACGGGCGGCGTCGACGGCGGCGCCGGCGGCTTCGACAGCCTCGTCGTCGAGGGCCCGCGCGGCAGCGTCGACTCGCAGCCGATCGACGCGCATTCGGGCATCCTCGTCGTCGACGGCGTGCCGCTCCACTACGCGGGTCTCGAGCCGATCTCGATCTCGGCCGGAAACGTCACCATCAGCGGCGCCGATCTCTCCGGCACGACGACGGAGATCGGCGACAAGGATCTCTTCAAGGTCGCGATGAACGGCGCCGGAACCTCCATCGAGGTCAAGGACTTCGACCCGACCGGCACGTTCGAGCTCACCGAGTCGCACAGCGTCTCTCTCTCCGGCCTGAGCACGCTCACGATCAACGGCGGTCTCGGAGGCGACACGGTCCAGTTCACCGGCAACGTCACGGCGCCGGGCGTGACGCTCAACGTCAACGCCGAGACGGTCAAGGTCGACGCCGGCGTGAAGGTCGACGTGGGCTCCGGAGACATCAACTTCAGCGCGTTCACGCACGACAACGGCCTGAGCGTCTTCGGGATCACCACGACGATCCCGGTTCTCGGGGCGTCCGGCCTGGTCGACATCAGCCCGGACGACGGGGACTGGTCGTCAGGCGACGACTACGACGCCGGCGACGTCGTCGTCGACCCGACGGACCACCAGCAGTACCGCGCCTCGAACCACGTCGACAACGACACGACGGAGCCGCATTCGGATCCTGCGAACTGGGCGCCCGCGGGCTCGGCACAGTTGATCGGCCACACGATCAACCTCAAGGCGTTCGCCGGCTCGCTGACGACGACGGTCGTCGGAAATCAGACGCTCGGCACCGACCTCATCGTGGCGTCGGTCTCGAACTTCGAGAACACCGGCACCTTCACCACCACGGTCGGCGGGTCGTCGACGACGTGCAGCTACACCGGCCGCGACGTCACCTCGGGCGTCCACAAGTTCACCGGCATCTCGGGCTGCAGCGGATCCGTCTCCGACGGGGCGGAAGTCCGCAAGGACATCAGCGAGAACGGCAGCGGCACCGGCATCAATCACGCCGGCCTCGACCTCGAGTACCACGCCAACGTCAACGTCCACGGCGCGTCGCAGATCACCGCGACCGGCGCCGTGACGCTCTCGAGCGCCGTCGACGTCACGGCCAAGGGCAACGCCGCAGGCGGCCCCGACAAGGGCAACTGGGCGGCCGGGTCGTACACGAAGGGCGACATCGTCAAGGGCTCGGACGGCAAGCGCTACGCCGCGACGAAGGACATCGTCGCCGGCTCCAGCGACGACAAGGATCCGGTCTCGAACCACGGCCTGCTCGACGCATGGACGGAGGCCAAGGATCACGACGCCTCCGTCGCGGCGACGTTCGTGCTCGCGATCGCCAAGAGCCAGCTCTCCGGCACGAGCGCGATCTCCGCGGCCGGCCAGAACGTCACGATCGGCTCGAACGTCAAGACGAACGTCTCCACGAACGCCGACTCCTCGGCCTCCGGCCTCGGCGCCGGCATCGCGGTCGCAGTCTTCGTCACGCAGTCGGAGGCGTTCATCGACAGCAACGCGGCCACGCCGGTGAGCGCCGCCAACCTCGCGATCAACGCCGACACGGACAACGCGGCGCCGACGAGCGGGAAGTCGAGCCCGAAGGGCTCGGACGGCAACGCGAGCAACTCGACGAACGCGAACACGCCGCTGCAGTCCGCGAGCACGAACGTCGACGGCGGCGGCCAGAGCCTCGCCGGCGGCTCGCTCACCGTGAAGTCGACCGCCGGTTTCGCGGCGAGCGGGACGTTCACGGTCGCCGGCATCGGAGGCACGTGCACCTACAAGTCGATCGACGGCACGCACTTCACCGGCATCACCGGCTGCACGGGGACTCCGGACGACAACGCGAACGTGAGCGGCTCGTCGGCACAGCAGTCGGGCGGCGGCACGACCGGCGACGGTAAGTCGAAGACCGGCGACGGCGACCAGAACAAGAGCGCCGCCCTCGCCGTGACGGTGCTCGTCGCGACGACCCAGGCGTACATCGCGCCGACCGACGCCTCCTCCGCGCACGCGATCACGACGACCGGCGGCACGCAGACCCTCCACGCAGGCGCAAAGAACAGCGCGACCGCGGACGCCGACGCCGGCAACGTCAAGTTCGCGCCCGACGCGCCGACCTTCAGCGGTGCGGCGACCACCGGCGGCTTCCTCGAAGGCGGCAAGACCTACTACTACCGTGTCAGCGCCGTCTACGCCGCCGGCGAGAGCCTGCCCGGCGGGGAGGGGAAGTACGACGTCCCGAGCGGGACGAACACGAACAAGATCACGCTCAACTGGACGGCGCTCTCGGACGCGACGGGCTACAAGGTCTACCGCGGCACCGAGAGCGGCCAGGAGCAGCTGCTCGCGACCCTCGGCAACGTCCTCGCGTACGTCGACAACACGAACGCGACGCCCTCGGGCGCCATGCCGACGAGCGACACGAGCTCGGGGATCGCCGTCGCGGTCGCCGTCAATGTCGCCGTCATCACGACCAAGGCGTACGTCGCCGGGAACGCGAGCCTCACGGCGACCGGCGTCACCCTCGAGGTCACCGCACCGGACAAGTCGACGTTCTCCACGAGCTCGACCTCGGGCGCCGGCGGCAGCAACATCGGCGTCGCGGGCTCGGTCTCGGTCAACATCGTCGTCGCCGAGGCGACGGCCGTCATCGACAAGCCGACGCCGGTCGCGGTCAACGGGAACCTGACGCTGAACGCGACGTCGAACTTCGAGAACAAGGCGGAGGCGAAGGCGAAGCAGGCGACCGACGGCAAGGCGTCCGGCATCGGCGCCTCGGTCGCGGTGCACGTCGTCAACGACACGACCACTGCGGGCATCGCGAAGGACGCCGATCTGACCGGAGTCCACGACCTGACGATCAACGCGACGAGCACGGACACGATGACCACGACCGCCGAGGGCGGCGCCTCGACGGGGAGCGACGGCAACTTCTCGTTCGGCGCGGAAGTCGCGATCTCGATCTCGAACATCACGACGAGCGCGACGATCGACAGCGGCCCCGACCTGACGGTCTCGGGCGCAGTGACGGCGCACGCGACGCAGACGGCGAAGGTGACGACGACGGCCACGGGCAACACGAAGGGCGGCAACGCCTCGATCGGCCTCTCGCTCGCGCTCGTGGCGGCGAATCACCTCGCCGACTCGCAGCTGAAGCGCAACCTGACGAGCACCGCGACCGGCACCGCGGGCGCGATCGGCTTTACCGCCGACGGCTCGTCCTCGAACGACACCGAGGCGACGGCGAGCGCGGCCGGCGCCAAGGGCAAGTCGGGGAGCGGCGCCGAGGACAAGGACTCGACGAACAAGGACGTGAACCAGAAGGCCGACCAGAACCTCAAGGTCGGCAACGACGCGTCGACTTCGTCCGGCGGCAAGTCGTCCGGCTCCTCGAGCACGCCGGAGTCGAAGAGCGGCGAGAACGGCGGCACGAAGGTCACCGTCGCCGCCGCCGTCGGCATCGCGCTCGTCACCGCGAAAGCGGTCGCCGGCCTCGCGGACGGCAAGGACGTCACGACTCACGCCGGCACCCTCAAATTCCACACGTCCGAGGACGCGGACTCGACGGTGAAGGCGAACGGCAGCGCCGTGGACGGGACGACGGCCAACATCGGCGCGGCGGTGGCGATCAACCTCGTCCACGTCACGAACGAGGCGAAGATCGGCCTGAACTCGCTCGTCACCTCCAACGGCCTGGAGCTCGTCGCAGTCATGCGCAGCTCGGGCGGCGCGAACGGCAAGAACAGCTTCGACAGCGAGGCGACTGCGGGCGCCGGAAAGGGCAACTTCGCCGTCGCCGGCGCGCTCGCGCTCACGATCGCGGACGTCAAGACGAATGCCGAGATCCTCTCCAACGCGGCTCGCGGCCCTCCGGACGACCTCAACGGGAACGACCTGACCCTGACCGCCACCGCCGTCGTCGAGAGCACGACGAAGGCGAAGGCGAAGGACGAGGGGTCGGAGAAGGTCGGCATCGGCGCAGGGGCTTCGATCAACAGCGTCGACGACACGACCAGCGCTTCCATCGACGACGGTGCCGCGATCACCGGGGCCAAGAAGGTCACCCTCACCGCGACGGACACCGACTCGATGACGACCTATGCAGAGGCGGGCACGGCCGGAGCGCCGGGCTCGACGCTCGCGTTCACCGCGGACGCCTCGATCGCGCTGCCGACGGTGAAGACGAGCGCGACGATCGGCGGCGGGACGTCGCAGACGCTCATCGCCTCCGACGACGTGAGCCTGAGTGCGACGCAGACCGCGAAGGCGACGACGACGGCCAAGGCCGACGCCGTCACCGGCACCGTCGTGATCGGCCTCGCGCTCGCCCTGGCGATCCCGGACGACGAGGTCTTCGCGACGGCCTCTCGCACCGTCACCGGCAAGTCCGTCAGCCTCTCCGCGGTCGGCTCGTCGAGCGTCGAGACCGAGGCCGACGCGAGCGCGGCCGGCGCCGCGGGCAAGAACGCCGGCACCGGCAAGGACGGCTCCGGGAAGGACGCCAACGGGAAGGCCGACGACAACCTCTCGAGCGCGAACAGCCAGCGCACGGCCGGCACCGGCAAGTCGGCGAACACGAGCGACACGAGCAACGCCAAGGCGCAGACGTCGGACAACAACGGGACGTCGAGCGGCGACAAGAACACCGTCACCGTCGCCGGCGCGTTCGCGATCAACATCACGAAGACGCGCTCCGAGGCGTCGCTCGCCGAACACGGCGCGTCGTCACCGCGACGACGGGCGCCGTCAGCCTCACGACGCAGGCGAACTCCGACTCGAAGGCGGACGGCACCGGCAAGGCGAAGGAAGCCGGCACCGTCGGGATCGGCGTCGGCGTCTCGGTGAACAAGGTCGAGATCACGAACCTCGCTACCACCAACAACGCGACGGTCAACGGCAAGGGCCTGGTCGTCAGCGCGACGATCCGCGACGCCTCCGACGATCCGATCCAGCGCTTCCAGGACGGCAAGTGGAGCGAGATCGAGGCCGGAGAGTCGTTCCCCGAGCAGCCGTCGAACAACGACTTCTTCGAGCTGACGAAGGCCGCGCCGGCCACGAGCACGGTCGACGGCGACCAGACCCTCGGCACGACGCTGAAGCTGAAGTCCACCGACGAGTTCGGCACGAGCGGCAAGTTCACCGTCACCGGCATCGACGGCACGTGCTCGTACACGACGAACAACACCAGCACGCACGAGCTCGGCAACATCACCGGCTGCAGCGGCGCCGTGAAGGACAAAGTCACCGTCACGCTCACGACCTCGACGAAGGCAAGCGGCGATCAGACACTCGGCGCCACGCTCGTCGTCGCGTCGACCGACGGCTTCGAGACCGCGGGCAAGTTCACGATCGCGGGCGTGAGCGGTACCTGCTCCTACACCGGCAGGCCCGACTCGACGCACTTCACCGGAGTCAGCGGCTGCACGGGCGCGGTCAAGGACGGTGCGGCCGTCACCCGCGTCCAGCGCGCGCCGGGCATCTACAAGTGGGACGGCTCGACGTGGGGCAACCCGGTCACGACGCGCGGCGCCGTCTCGCACGGCACGAGCCTGCCGACGAGCCCGTCGAACGGCGACTTCTTCATCCTCGCCGAGCACGTCGTCAGCGCAGAGGCGACGTCGGGCGCCGGCGGCGACAAGGACACGCTGAGCCTCGCCGGCGCGCTCGCGCTCAACATCGTCACGATCCACACCGACGCGCTCGTCGGTGGCGGCGCGACGGTGACCGCGACCGGCGGCGACGTGAAGCTCGCGGCGCAGAGCAACGAGGCCGACACCGCGAAGGCCGACTCCGACGCGAAGGCCGGCAAGGTCGGCATCGGCGCCTCCGTCGGGCTGAACATCCTCACCGACAACCGAGTGCGCGCGGCGATCCAGGACGGCGCGAGCTTCACCGGCGGCGGCAAGCTCGACATCACCGCGACGCAGCACCACGTCGTCGAGACCGAGGACAAGGCGGGAACCGCGGGCGGGATCGCGATCAGCCCGTCCGTCTCGATTGCGATCGTCGACGACCACACGACGGCGCTGCTCGGCACGACGCTCGGGTCGGCGCTGACGATCACGGGCGACGCGACGATCCAGGCGACCGAGGAGCTCGAGTCGAATCTCGAGTCCGACGCGGAGGCAGCCGGCAAGGACGTCGCCGTCGGCGCCGCCGTCGCCGTCAACGTCGTGACGACGACGACCTCCGCCGACGTCAACCGCAGCCTCACCGCCGGCGCGATCACGATCGGCGCGACCACCTCGTCGCTGAACGACGTCATGACGAAGGCGAGCGCCAAGGGCGAGTCGCAGGATTCCGACGGCGGCAAGCAGGCCGACACGCAGTCGAACGACCAGGTCAAGAACAACCCGAACACGAACGGCAAGACGGGCGGCGACCTGCCGAAGTCGAACGACTCGGCGAGCCAGGGCAACGGCCAGGCGAGCGGCCAGTCCGGAAGCCAGGGCGGCGGCGTCGGCGTCGCGGCCGGCGTCTCCGTGAACTGGATCAGGGGCACGAACACCGCGTCGGTCGGCAGCGGCGTGACGCTCACCGGCAGCGGTGCGGTGAAGGTGAGCGCCGAGCTCGAGACCGGCGCGACCGCGAAGGCGATCGCCGTCGCCTTCGACCTCAGCCTCAGCGGGTCCGACGCGCGCATCGCCGCGGCCGTCGGCTTCAACTACACGGACGTCCACAACACGGCTCTCGTGAAGCAGGACGCGCAGGTGTCGGGCAACGGCATCACCGTCGAGGCGGTCATGCCGGCGGGCAAGGAGAACGACTTCGTCGCGCTTGGAGCGTCGGCGGCAGGCGGCAAGACGAAGGCAGGCGTCGCCGCGTCGATCGCCATCCAGGTGATCAGCTACGACACGAAGGCCCAGATCGAGCAGGGCGCGCACCTGCTCTCGGACGGCGCGATCACCATCAATGCGGAGAGCACGATCGGGCTGCAGTCGATCGCCGCAGGCGGCAGCCTCGCGCTCAACGGCGTCGGCGTCGGCGGCGGGATCGTCGTGAACGTCCTGCCGGCCGTTCAGACGCAGGCGCTCGTCGAGTCGAACTCGTCGACGCACATCACGCAGCTCGACGCGCTCCAGGGCATCTCGGTCACCGCGACGACGACGTTCAAGCCGCTCGACCTGTCCGCCGCGACGCTGCCTGCCGGGATCCTCTCGGTGAGCTCGGTCGCCGCGGGCGGTGCGGGCTCGTCGGGCGACGCGGCCGTCACCGGCTCCGTGATCGTGGACGTCTTCTCGTTCACGACCGAGGCGCACATCGCCGGCGGCTCGCAGGTGAACAGGCATCCGAAGCTCGGCTGGACGCCGGGCGCGAGCCAGACCGTCGAGGTGACGGCGACCGACCACACCGACATCGTCAACATCGCCGGCGGCCTCGCGTTCACGACCGGTGACGCGGCGGTCGGCATCGGCCTCGACGTCGACGTGATCGACAAGACCACGAAGGCGTTCATCGGCGACAACCAGGCGACGATGGTCTCGGCGGCGGGGAAGGTCACGGTGAAGGCCGACTCGAGCGAGACGTTCTTCGCCGTCGCGGCCGACATCGCGGTCTCGACGAGCGGGACGGCCTTCGACGGCTCGATCATCGTGCTCGTCCTCAACCCGGTCGGCGGCACGGGCACCTTCGCCTCGCTCGGCGCCGGCACGACGCTCGCCGCGAACGGCGACGTCGAGGTCACGGCGATCGACAAGGTCGGCGACGCGAACAACGTCGGGATCAGGCTGATCGCCGGCAACCTCCAGTTCGGCAGCAGCGCCGGCATCGGCATCGCGTCGGCGATCCTCGTCCGCAACGGCACCGTCGACGCGGCGGTCAAGGGCGGCGACATCACGTCGCGCGGCACGAACGGCCTCAGCGTCTCCGCGACGCAGAGCGAGAACGTCTTCCTGCTCGCGGTCGCCGGCTCGGGCGGCGGCGATGCGGGCGTCGCGGGCTCCGTCGTCGTCGACGTCCAGACGAACAACACGAAGGCGCACATCGACAACGGAACGCGCGTCAACTGCGCGACCGCGGACTCGTGCGCGAACGGCGGCTCGCCGTCCTCCTCTCAGGGCGTGGCCGTCGCGGCGAAGGACACGACGACGATCGTCTCGATCGCAGGCGCGCTTGCATACGGCGGCTCGGCCGGTGTCGGCGTCGGCATCGACGTCGAAGTCCTCACGAAGGACACGGAGGCCTGGATCGGCAACGCCGGCACGGCGCAGGCGAAGGGCAACGTCTCGGTCGACGCGACGTCGAGCGAGGACGCCCTCTCGATCTCCGTCGGCGGCGGCTTCTCCGGCACCGCGGCCGTCACCGTCAACGCCGGCGTCTCCGTCTTCAACGTGACGACGAAGGCGTACGTCGCCGACGGCACGAACTCATCGAACGGCGCGAAGATCTTCGCGGACGGCAGCGTCCGTGTCGCGGCCGACGAGACCCTGACGCTGAACGTGATCGCAGGGAACATCTCCGGCGGCGGCACGGCCGCGGTCGGCGCCGCAGTCTCGGTGCCGGTCGTCACCAAGGAGACGCACTCCTGGATCGGCAACTTCGCGCAGGTCAACGGCAAGGGCGGCTCGAGCCTCCCGGTGAAGACCGGCGAGTACAGCGTCACACCGGTCGACACGCGGTTCAATCCCGCGAAGGCCGGCACGATCACCGGCGGCAACACGATCCACTTCGTCGACGACCCGGGCTACAAGGACGCCGAAGAGGTCGTCTACGACCGCGGCGGCGGGACGTCGATCAGCCCGCTCTGCGACCTGCACGACAAGCAGGCGAGCCTGTGCACGGGCGGCCTCTACTACGTCAAGAACGTCGGCGCGAACGCGATCCAGCTCTACGACAATCCGAACCTGACCGGGTCGCCGGTCTCGCTCTCCGGCGGCAGCGGCGAGAACCACCGCCTCGTTCCGACCGACAAGGCCGGCGTCACGACGGACGAGTCGCCCCGCTTCGACCCGGGCGACGACGTCACCGGCAACACGATCAACCTGCCGTACGTGCTCGAGGCCGACGGGACGGTCGTCGAGACCGGCGACACGGTCGTGTACGCGGCCGGCGGCGGCGCGCCGATCGGCGGGCTCGTCGACGGCGCGACCTACTACGCGATCAAGATCGGCGGCAGCGGCAAGACCTACCAGCTCGCCGACACGAAGTGCCACGCCACGGGCCTCGCCGACGACTGCAACGGGACCGCCGGCCCGGTGACGCCGCTCGCGCTCGACAAGTCGAAGGCGACCGGCAGGTCGCACAGCCTCGTCGCCGGCGGCCAGACGCCGTCAGGCGATGCGAGCGCGATCGGGCCGCGGAGCATCTCCATGCCGAGCCCGGCGTTCCGCGGCGTCGCCGTCACGGCGTCGAACAGCGACAACGTCGGCGCGTTCGGCGTCGGCCTCGGCCTCAGCGGCTCCGTCGCCGTGACGCTCGCCGGCGCCGTCAACGTGACGAACATCCACACCTCAGCGCACATCGGCAACTCGGCGAAGGTGAACTGCGGCGCGACGTGCGCGGACGACCTCGCCGGCTCGAACACGGCGCAGTCGGTGCGCGTCGCGGCTGCGAACCAGTTCTACGACCTCGGCGTCGCGGTCACGCTGGCGATCGGGAGCACCGCCGGCGTCTCGGTGCCGGTCGCCGTCCGCGTCGTCAACATCGACACGAACGCGTACGTCGGCTCGAGTGCGGTCGTGAAGGCCGCGAACGACATCACGGTGACGGCCAAGGCCAAGGAGACGATCGTTTCCGTCGCGGTCGGCGCGGGCGGCGGCACCGTCGGCGTGGCGGGCACGGTCTCCGTGACGGTGCTGAACGTCCACACGTACGCGTGCACCGGCGCCGTCGCGAGCTTCGGCGACTTCGCCTGCACGAGCGGCGGCGCGACCATGAAGGCCGGGAACAACGTCCTCGTCGGCGCGAGCGACGACTCGAAGCTCGTGCTGATCACGATCGCGCTGGCCGGCGGCTACGTCGGTGTCGGCGTCGCGGTCGGCGTCGCCGTCGTCGACAAGGACACGCAGGCCTACGTCGGGAACGGCAGCGTCGTCGACGCGCTCGCGGGCGGCTCGGCGCTCGGCGGCATCTACGACGGGAACTTCGACTCCACGGGCGACTTCGAGAAGCACGGCAGCTTCCACGGCTTCGCCGTCCAGGCCGCTTCGAGCGAGGACGTCTTCGGGCTGGCGCCCGCGATCGGCGGCGGCTTCGTCGGCGTCGCCGGCGGTGTCGGCGTCACGATCCTCGACGTCACGACCAAGGCGTTCGTCGGCCAGAGCTCGTCGGTGAACCAGCTCGCCGGGGCGGACTCGAGCCAGTCGGTCAACGTCTCCGCGGTCGACCACTTCAAGTCGATCACCGTCGCCGGCGGCGCGGCGTTCGGCTTCGTCGGCGTCGCGGGCGGCGTCGACATCGGCTTCGCGGACTCGACGGTGCAGGCGTACCTCGGCGCCGGCTCGAACGTCGCAGCGAAGACCGACGTCGAGGTCAACGCGATCTCGCGCAAGGAAGTGCAGACCTACGCGCTGAGCGTCGGCGTCGGCGCGATCGGCGTCGCAGCGTCCGTCTCCGTCTGGACGGTCGGCACGAAGGAGACGAGCACCTACCACGACTCCGACGCCGGGCCGTTCCGCGGCGACTGGGACTCGGGGACCGCGAGCTCGGCCGATCCGAAGGTCTTCTACAAGGAGGGCGACGTCGTCACGTTTGACGACGGCAGCGGTGTGAAGCGGTACTCGGCGAAGAAGGATCACCCGCTGCTCGACCCGACGCACGCGTCCGACTGGCAGGCGCCGACCGACGCGATGGAAGGGAACAGCGGCAGCGTCTCCGCAGCCGACGACGCAGCCGGCGGCGGCAGCGGCGGCTACACGAGCGCGTTCGCCGGCACGACCGGCTCGACCGCCCCGGCTCCGGGCTGGGTCTCCGGCACCGCCTACAACAAGGGCGACGTCGTCACCGACACGGACGGCCGCACGTACCGCGCCACGCAGAACATCGTCGCCACGACCACCCACCCGAAGGACAACGCGGACGAGTGGGCCGGCGCCGACGGCGAGCGGAAGACGAACTCGCGGATCTCGAACGCGATCGCCGGGCCGCAGTCGAACATCAACAGCGCCGCCACGAGCGTCGGCGGCAGCGTCGCGACGACGGCGATCTCGACCGTCCCGAGTGCGGGCACGACGGCGACGATCGACGGCACCGTGTCGGCCGGCGGCCACGTGCACGTCTGGGCGAAGGACGATCTCGGCGTCTTCGGCATCGCGGGAGCGGCGGCCGGCGGCCTCGGCGCGCTCGGCGCCTCGATTCTCGTCATGAGCGTCAAGAGCAACACGGACGCCGGCGTCGGGCCGAGCGCGAGCATCTCCGCGACGAGCGGCGAGGTGAGCGTGTTCGCCGGGATGATCGAGGACTCGACGATGATCGCGTTCACGGGCGCGGCCGGATTCGTCGCCCTCGGCGCGCAGGTCGCGGTCGTCAACGACAGCGGCACGCAGAACGCGCACATCGACAACAGCGCCTCGGTTCCGCGAGCAGGCGGCGGCCTGAGCGTCGGCGTCTCGGCGGATCGCGACGTCAACGCCTATGCGATCGGCGTGGCGGTCGGCGGCATCGCGGCCGGTGCCGCGGTCGGCGTCGTCAACGTGAACGGGAACGCGAGCGCGACGATCGGCAATGTCGCCGTCGGCGCCTCCGGTCCGGTCAGCGGCGTCAACGTCAGCGCACACGACGACATCACCTCCGACCTGCTTGTCATCTCCGTCAACGGCGGCGTCGGCGTCGGCCTCAGCGCGGCGATGGCGTTCGCCGATCTCAGCGGCACGGCCAAGGCAACCTCGGGCGCGCACGGCTCCGTTGGCTCCGGCGGCCTGACCGTCGCCGCCGACGGGACGCACACCGTCACCGTGAAGACCGTCAACGTCGCGATCGGCGGCCTCGCAGCGGTCGGCGTCACGGTCGCCCGCGCGAACAACGCGCGCTCGCTCGAGGCCGGCACCTCGTCGACCGGCGATCTGACCTTCACCGCGCAGGCGCCGGTATCGGTGACCGCGACCGCGAGCAACAGCTCAGACGCAGAGGCCCCGGGCGGCGGCGGCGGGCTCTTCCAGTCGTCGATCCTCCTTGCGTTCGCGGTCCTGTCGGGGCACACGACGACGACGATGGACGGCAGCGTCACGAACGCCACCGACATCACGATCAGCGCGATCGCCGACAACACCGCGATTGCGAACAGCTTCGTCGTCGGCGTCTCGGTCATCGGCCTCAACGGCGGCGCCGGGTTCGCGACGCTCGACACGGGCTCCGACATCAAGGCGAGCGTCGGGTCGACCGCGTCGCTCGGCGGCTCCGGGACGATCAAGGTCGAGGCGAAGACCCGGAACGACGGCAACAAGGCCGACGCGAAGGCGGAGGGAGGCGCGTTCGGCGCCCTCGCCTCGGGCATCGTCTTCATCGCGATCGCGAACATCAAGAGCAAGGTCGAGGCGCACATGGACGGCGACGTCACCGCCGGTGCCTCGCTCGAGGTCAACGCCGACGGCACGCAGTACGCGCGTGCGCGGACGCTCGCCGGCAGCATGAGCCTCGGCCTTTCGCTCGCGGCCTCGTTCAGCCTCGCCGACATCGAGGGCAGCTCGCACGTGAGCGCCGAGGGGGCACAGGGCTCGTCGATTGCCGTCGCCGGCACGAGCAAGGTCACGGCGACGTCGCACAACACGTCCGACGCGAGCGCGAACGTCGGCTCTGCGGGCGCGCTCGCGGCGGGCGTCTCGATCCCGACGGCGAAGATCTCGGGCGGAACGACCTCGTCCTACGACGGCTCGGTCACCGGCGGCACGGGCTTCAACGTCGAGGCGACCGGCTTCAACACGGCCACGGTCTCCGCGAACCCGATCGCGGTCGGCCTCTTCGCGGGCGCCGGCGCGGCGGCGGACGCCGAGATCACGCCGGGCGCGCAGGTCTCGTCCGGCGTCGGCCAGCACGCGACCCTGACGCTCGGCGGCGGGGCCGCGACGATCAAGGCGAGCGCGACGGACAACGCGACGGCGACGACGGACACCGGCCTCGCGCTCGGATTCGTCGGCAGCGTCGCGCTCATCTCCGTGCAGGCGCACGACCGCGGCGGCAGCCACGCGTCCTTCGACGGCGAGCTCGTCTCGGCCTCGCAGCTCACGGTGCAGACGGACACGACGCGAAACGCGACGGCGCACCTCTTCGTCGTCTCGATCTCCCTCGGCGTCGGCACCAGCTTCGCCGACGCGACGACGACCGTCGGCGACGACGCGTTGTCCGTCGACGAGGCCCACCTCGGGACGCACACGAACATCCACAGCCCGGGCACCGCCATCACCGTCAAGGCGACGCGCGGCGCGAGCGCGGCCTCGACCGCCGACGGCGGCGCGGGCGGCATCCTCTCCGGCGACACCGCCATGTTGGCCGCCGCGAGCGTGACCGGCGCGATCAAGGCGTACGGGGACGGCGGCGCCACGATCGGCACCAACGCCGGCAAGGCGAACAGCCTCCAGGTGCTCGCGAACGACTACGCCACGGCGGCGGCGAATGCGACCGTCGGCGCGGGCTCGCTCGGCTTCACGGCGCGCGGCAGCGAGACGGACGCGACGGCGTCGCCGACCGTCGAGGCCTACCTCGGTGCAAACGTCCACGTCGTGCTCGCCGATGGGCTCGGCCACGACCTCACGATCAGGGCGATCTCGAAGGACGCCGAGGCGGACGCGACGAGCAAGAGCTACGGCGGCGGCGCGGTCGACATCGGCGGCCCCGAGGCGAGCGCGACCTCGAACCCGGTCGTGCACGCCTACATCGGCGGCGGCTCGACGGTCGTTGCCGGCGGCGCCGTGATCGTCGACGCCGAGTCGAATGCGACAGGCAACCTCACGCCGCCGACCGACTTCATCACGGGCATGACGGCGCATGCCGGTTCGCCGATCCCCGACAGCATCACGTTCCCGCTGCACGGCTTGACGAACGGCGACCAGGTGCTCTACGACGCGAACGGCGGCGGCGTCATCGACGGCCTGCACGACAACCACGTGTACGGCGTGATCGTCGCGAACGCCGACACGCTGCGACTCGGAGCGACGTTCACCGCCGCGAGCGTGAACGCGATGAGCCTCGACGCGAGCCTCGTCGGCGTCGACCCGAGCCGCGCGATGATCCGCTTCGCGGCGCCTCACCACTTCGAGACCGGCGACGCGGTGGTCTACCGCACCACCGCCGGCAGCATCGGCAGCTTCGTCGACGGCGCCGTCCTCTTCGTGCGCAAGATCGACGACTTCACGATCGAGCTCTACGTCAGCCAGGCCGACGCGACCTCCGCAGGCGTGAGCTTCACGCACTCGGCCGTCTCCGGCGGACAGATCGCGACGAGCAGCTTCGGCGACGGCGACCGCGTCACGTACCTGACCGCGCAGCCGCTCCTCTTCCGCGCGGGCGGCGTCGACGTCGACACGTCCGGTGCCTCCATCACCGGTGACAACTCCGGAGCGAACAACATCTTCCTCGGCCACGTCGACGTCGCGGGCGGCTCGACGAACGGGCACGGTCTCACCAACGGCCAGCGCGTGGTCTACGAGGCGAGCGACCCGACGAAGGCCGTCGTGAACCTGACGAGCGGCGCGATCTACTACGTCCACGTCGTCGACGCCTGGACGATCCAGCTAGCGACCACTTACTGCAACGCCGTCGGCAAGCTGGCCGACTCGACCGCGTGCTCGAGCTCCGCAAATGACCCGGTCGTGATCGGGATCAACCGGCCCGCCGACTCGACGGTGCAGCACGGGATTCGCCCGGCGCCGGTGATCGGCCTCACGAACGGGCTCACGTACCTCGTGCATCGCGTCGACGCGACGCACATCACGTTGCGCTCGCCGGCCGCGCCCGGAGTCGATCTCCCGATCGGCGTCACGGAGACGATCAACGGCCAAACCCGCACCACCGTGCGCGGCGACTTCTACGGCAACCAGCGCCTGTTCCTCGCCGGCGCGGCGCTCAACGTTGCGGGCGGCGACCACCAGATCTACGCGCGCCTCCAGGGCTCGCTGCCGAGCACGACCGAGCTGCTGCTCGCCTCGGACGGCTCGTCGCTGCGCGCCGCGGCGCCGACGAGCGGCACCGGCGACACGAGCTCGTCGGCGCGGGGCGGCGGCGGCGGCCTCGGCGACTTCTCCTTCCCGGGCGCCGAGACCCACGTCGGCCCGACCGTCAAGGCGTACGTGGCGGGAAGCCTCGACGTCGGCGGCGACGTGACGATCACCTCCAACGTGACGACGAACGCGTCGAGCTCGACCGGGAACGGCTCCGGCGGCGTGATCGCGGTCGCGGACGTCGAGTCCGACATCTCGGGCACGGACAACAACTCCGCGTTCGTCGGCGCCGACTTCGGCAGCGCCATCTCCGGCGACTCCGCGACGCCGCAGGTGGACGGGACCGGGATCACGATCAAGGCCGGCGGCAACATCAAGATCGCGGCGACGACGTTCCTCTCCACGTCGATCTCCGCCGACACCGACAGCGGCGGCGGCTTCGACGCGAGTCACGCGGACTCGACGACCGATCTCACGGACAACACGACCGCTGCGGTCGGCAAGAGCGCTCACGTCACGGGCTCGACGGTCGCGCTGATCGCGTCGAGCGGCGGCTACCACCACGGCACGGCCGACGCCTTTGCGATCGCGTTCATCGGCGGCGCGTTCGCGACCGCCGAACTCGACCTCGACTCGCATGCGACGGCGCTGCTCGACGGCGATTCGAGCTCCACGGGCCTCGTGACCGGCATCAACGGCGTCGACGTGCGGGCGCTGCACGACAACCTCCACTACGACTTCGACGGCTCCGCGACGTGCATCTGCATCGGCCCGTCCGACGGCGACAACCCGACGAACGTAACGCTCGACGACACGGCCTCCGGCCATCAGGGCATGACCGTCGTCGCCGCGCCGCGGATCATCCTCGGCGTCACGACGAACGACCCGCTCTGGGCGACGCCGCTCGACACCTCCACCGGAGACCAGCACCTCGCGCTGTACGTCCAGGCGGAACGGAAGAGCATCGACTCGAACGGCAACGACGGCCCCGGCGGGAACCGGAGGATCCACTGGAACTCCGACGTCGTCATCTACGCCGGCCCCAGCCCGCTGCTGATCATCGGGCCCGACGGCAAGGTCGTGACGTCCGTGAACATCACGGCGAACGGCGTGCACAACCCGGCACCCGGCAACGCGCTCAGCGGGCCCGCGTACGTCGAGGTCAACGACCTGACGAACGACGACTCGGGCAACGTGTGGATGCAGAGCGCAGGCGGCGCGATCGACGGCGGCTCAGCGGTCGGCGCCCACTACTGGGGAACCTTCTCGATGCGCGACAACTGGCAGTTCGTCACGATCCTCAACCACTCGACGCGCGACCTCGTGATCGACGACATCGATCCGATCAACTGCGACTCGACGGTCGATCCCACCGGCTGCCCGAACCCGCCGCGGCCGCGCGTGAAGGAGAACGCGCCGGGCGGCAGCGCCGACGCGAAGTTCTCGATCGTGCGCCAGGTCGACCCGACGCTGATCACGATCACGAGCGACAACGCGGCCGGGCCGAAGCTCGTGATCAACGGCTTCATCGACAACCGCATCGGCGAGACCGACGTCACGAACGTCTTCGGACCGATCACGGCGACGACGATCCGCGGCGGCTCGAGCAGCTTCTACAACCTCTACACGAGCCCGCACACGAGCCTGATCCGCTCGAACATCGTGCACCTGTACGCCGGCACGAGCATCGGCGCCGCGAACAACTGCGTCTACGACCACGACCACGTCACGTGCCTCGCCTCGCAGAAGCTGTGCGTCGACTCGGCGAACCCGTGCGTGAACGTCGACCTGATCGTGTGGGCGAACCACCCGCAGGAGCTCACGACCTTCTCCGGCACGAACACGTACCTCGACCTGAAGACGATCCTGCGCGACTCGCTGCTGCCGAACCCGCTCGTCACGACGCCGGTGATCGCGATCAAGTCGATGGTGGCGCTGGACAGCATCTTCGTCCTGCTGCAGCCGACGACGATCCAGCGGATGTCTCCCGGCGTGCCGGGCATCGACGTCCAGGTCGTGCCGGATCCGTCGTCGCTCTCGAGCCCGCCGTACTACACGACGTTCTTCCATCCGGACGGCTTCCGCTGCGACTATCCGACCGGCTGCCCGAACCCGAAGCGCGAGCTCGGCGCCTACCCGACCGACGCGGAGACGCCGGTCGCGAGCACGTACAACTTCCTGATCCTCGACGCCGGCGGCGGCAGCGCGGGCGTGCTCGGCGACGTCACGGTCGACGCTGCGAACACGGATCCGAGCGCGACGACGATCAACGTCATCGCCTACATCGACCTGCACCGCCGCAGCGGCGACATCCACATCCATACGACCGGCTTCATCACAGCGACGGAGAAGGCGCGGTCCGGAGGCAACCCGGGCGACCTCCGCGTCGGCCAGATCGTGTCGACGAACGGCGACGTGACGCTCGTCGCGCCGGGCGCGGTCCTCGACGCCGACAACGACATCCTCGAGACCGCCTACGACGCGATCGTCACGATCGGGAGCGCGAACGTCGGCGGCGCGGACGTCGTCGGCCGCAACATCACGATCACGGCCGGCGACAACACCGGCGCGCCGTTCCGCAACGGCGATCCGGCCGCGATCTCCGGCCACGGCGGTGTCGGCGTGCCGAGCAACTTCCTCGAGATCGTCGTCGACGGCGTCGGCGGCAGCCTCGGCGTCTTCAACGTGACCGACACGGCCTCCGAGCGCACCGGCTGGAACATCAACGCGCTGCCGCCGAGCGATCCGGGCGCGCCGACGGGCACCTTCGGCGTCTTTGTGACGCAGACGAACCTCGACATGGAGATCGACCGGATCCTCACGAACGGCGACGCTTCGCTCGTCGCGCTCAACGGCTCGCTCCGCGACTCCCGCAACGGCGGCGCCGGCCTCAACACGCAGTTCGGCCTGCCGAACGTCGAGGCGAACAACATCGACCTCGCCGCGTACTGCTCCGACGCGAACGACCCGACGAAGTGCGGCAACATCGGCGCGCGCGCGCCGCCCGGCACGGGAGCAGAAGACGACTTCCTGAACGACCTGAAGATCGACTCCGGCCACGGCGACACGCAGCATCCGTCCACCGTGATCGTCGGCCGCGTCGGCATCGAGGCCCGGAACGACGTGATGGTGACCGAGACCGCCGGCGCGCTGAACGTCCTGATCGCACAGTCGCTCATCGGCAACGTGCGGCTCACGGTCCGCGAGCACGCGACGCAGGGCGACGACCTCAACCTCATCCTCCCGTACGCGTCCGACACGATCGCGCCGACGCAGAACCGCAATGCGATCCTGATCGACTACGCGGGCGTCGCCAACGTCAAGCGCGACATCGGCGTCGGCGCGGCGGTGCTGAACACGGCGTCCATCAACGCGGCCGGCTGGATCCTGCTGCGCGTCGGCGACAACGTCACCCTCGGCGGGCTCGACGCGAGCGGCTACCCGCTCCTGACGGACGCGCAGCGCATCGACCAGAACACGAAGATCGTCGCGGGCGCCTGGATCGACATCCACGGCGACTACGACGCCTTCACGAAGGGCGCGACCGAGCTCGACCCGGGCTTCGGCACCGTCATGCACCTGCACGGGACGATCACGCCGGGGACGCTGAGCGCCGGCTGCCGCGACGAGATCAACCCGGGCCGCGACTGCAACGTAACGCGGATCTTCGGCAACACCGACACCGACACGATCGACTTCGACCAGACGAAGCTCGGCGGCCGGACTCACGTCTACGGCTCGCGCGCGATGACCTGCACGGCGCACAGCGCCGCCGCCTGCACGAGCGTCTGGGCGCCGACCGGCGACTCCGAGGACTTCTTCTTCGTGAACCAGCTGCAGACGATGAACGTCGCCGCTGGTCATACGCTGACGCTCGACGGCCAGGACGGCACCGACACCTACGTCGTCAACACCACCGGCAGCCAGGCATGCCTCGGCAACGACCAGATCTCGGGCGCGACCTGCCACAACTACGTGATCAACGTCCTCGACACCGGCGCGCCGGACAAGGGCTCCGACGTGCTGATCGTGAACGGCGTCGACAGCTCGCTCAACGGCTACCAGGCCGACGGCAAGACGCCGTACCCGGTCGACGACATCTTCCTGCTCCGCCGCTCGAAGTTCATCGCCTCGACGCCGACGTCGGCCGTCGCGAACGAGGTCGCCGACGACCCGGCGTTCGTCGCGCTCCTGCACGGGAACTTCGGGACGGCGACGCCGGTCGCCGCGCTGACGGACGTGAACCTGACGCTCTGCTACGACGCCGCCGCCGGCTGCGAGGTCGGGCGGAGGCTCACCGCGACGAGCGGCGCGCCGTTCGACGCCGCGAACTTCATCGTCGGCCGCCGGGTGCACCTCGGCAACGCGAACGCGCTGGGCGACGCGGGCGTCTGGGCCGGCGACTACACGGTCTCGAGCCGCGCCGCCGACGGCACGTACATCGTCCTCGCCGAGACGCTGCCGACCGGCGTGTCGCTCACGACGGAGCAGGTGCCGACGACGAACGTCCAGCTCCACCACGTCTCCGTCGGCGTGCTGCTCGGCGACGTCACGACTCCGGATCCGTCGGGCGACCCGAACATCCGCAACCAGAACTACGAGCGGATCAACTACGACGCGTCGGTCAACGGCCGCCTGATCGTGAACGGACTCGGCGGCAACGACGCGTTCTTCTCCGACGACAACAGCACGATCACGACGCTCGACGGCGGTCTCGGCAACGACAGGTTCCAGATCGGCCAGATCTACGGGCTCCAGCGCGACACGCTCGCCGCGGCCCCGAATCCAGTCTCGTCCGACGGCCTGACGCGCGACACGACCGGCGGCTCGCTCAACCCGCAGGACGTCTTCGCGACCGTCGCGACTACGCGCGGCTGGCTGAGCGCCGGCGCGTCGCAGCCGCTCGTCGCCGAGGGCGACAAGGGCGACGACCAGTTCATCGTCTACTCGAACCAGGCGCCGCTGCGGCTCGAGGGCGGCGACGACAACGACCTGTTCGTCGTGCGCGGCTTCGCGCTCGCGCAGACGAAGAAGAACCACGGCGACCCGACCGCCGCGGACTGCGATCCGGCGACGGCCTCTGCCGCCGACCACTGCGACATCGTCTGGATCAACGCCGACGACCAGATCGCGATGCCGAAGCTGACGAAGGGCTTCTCGACGGCCGCCGAGAGCGACATCCGCACGGGCTCGGGCACGAACCAGGTCGAGTACAACATGAACGCGCCGGTGTCGGTCGACGGCGGCGCGGGCTTCGACAAGCTCGTCATCCTCGGCACCGAGTACGCCGACCACATCGTCGTGACGGCGAAGGCCGTCTACGGCGTCGGCGTCTCGGTGACGTACGCGAACGTCGAGGTGCTCGAGATCGACGCGCTCGAGGGCGACGACACGATCGACGTCCTCTCGACGGCGCCCGGCATCGTGACGCGCGTCATCGGCGGCCTCGGCAACGACACGCTCGACGTCGCCGGCGACGTGACGGGCGACGTCTTCTCGCTCGACATCGAGGGGACGAGCGGGACGATCAACCACGCGGTCTCGTCCGACGACCCGAACTACAACGGCATCGTCGCGGACGGCGTCGACCTGAGCGTCGCGCGCGCCGGCCAGGGCAGCGTCGTGATCACGGAGTCGGCCGGCTTCACAGCGGTCTACGAGGGTGGGTGCTTCAACCTTCCGGGCCTCTGCACGCCGGTGCCGGCGCTCGACTCCTACACCGTCGCGCTCGCCGCGAAGCCGAACTGCGGCGCGAGCGTCGCCGACGCGGACTGCAAGGTCTACGTGACGGTCTCGGCGGCGTACCCGCCGAACTCGGAGCACCCGTCGCTGAGTTCTCCGTACCCGGACGGGCCGCCGACCGGTAACGACGGCGACACGCTGCTCGTCACCACGGCGCCGTTCCCGGGCTCCGCAGCCGACTTCTACCGCCAGATCGTCCTCAACGGCGTCTCGGAGCAGGTCTCCAAGCGCTCGATCGTGCTCGTCTTCGACGGGAACAACTGGCAGAGCGCGCAGACCGTCTACGTCTACGCGGTCGACGACACACGCGCCGAGGGCACGCGCGTCGTCACGGTCAGCCACTCCGTGATCCAGCCGCTCTGCGACTCGGGCGACGCGAAGCACTGCTTCGACGGCGCGATCGTGCGGAACGTCGAGGTGACGATTTACGACAACGACCAGCCGGGCGTGCTCCTCGTCCAGCTCGACCCGAACACCGGCAACCCGGACAACACCACGGTCGCGCTCGAGGGCTGGGGCTCGACGACGGCCCTGCACCCGACGACCGAGCAGCTCGACAAGTACAGCATCGTGCTCGCGAGCGCTCCGACCGGCACCGTCGTCGTGAAGATCGAGCTCAACGACGTCTCCGGCGACACCCGCGTCTGCCTGACGAGCGGAGACGCGCTCGGGCGCTTCCACTCGACCGACCCGTTCGTCGACCCGAGCGACCCGACCTCCTGTCACTCGACGGGCAGCGTCTACACGGCGACCTTCGACAACACGAACTGGTTCATCCCGCTGATCGTCGACGTCCACGCGCGCAACGACTTCGCGCCGCAGGATCCGCACAACACGACGCTCAAGCACACGATCGACTCGTCGAGCAGCGACAGCGCGTACAAGACCGCCAAGATCGTCGAGCGCGTCGAGGTGCTCGTGATCGACGACGAGAACCCGGGCGTCTTCGTCCTTCCGAGCGACGGCACGACCGTGGTGGTGGCGTGCGGCAACGACGACTGCACCGTGCCGCCGAACTGCACGACGCACCCGGAGAAGTGCGACACGTACCTGCTGCGCCTGAACAGCGCGCCGGCACCGGGCACCGAGGTGAAGATCGCACTGATCACCGACGGCCAGACCGACATCGACTCGTCTTCGCCCCTCTTCGACGCCACACGGATCACGTTCGAGCAGGTCGGCGGGCTCCAGGCATCACAGGCCTTCAAGGGCCCGATCACGATCGACGCCGCCGCGGGGACGATCACGCGCGCGAACGGCTCCGATCTCGGCTCCTTCCTCGAGGAGGGCTTCCAGAAGGGCATGCGGATCAGGCTGACCGGCACCGGCAGCGCGACGCTCGACGGCGACTACGTCATCACCGACCTCGACACGTCGGTGCTGCACGTCGTCTCCGCGACCGACCTGCCGGGCGGCGCGCACGGCACGCTCGCCAGCGGCACGTTCAGCGGCGCCGACGGCAAGGGCATCATCATCAGCCAGCTCCAGGTCAAGGGCGTCTACACCGGGCTGATCGACTACAGCGCGGCGGACAACACGCTGATCCTCCACGACGGCACGAGCTGGCTCGATGCCGGCTTCCTCGAGGGCCAGCTGATCCAGATCGGCGGCTTCGCCGGGACGTTCAAGATCCAGCTGATCGACGGCACCGGGCCGGGCAAGACCGACCGGATCACACTCACCGGCCACCCGACGCCGCTGCCCGGCACCGGCCAGGCGAACCTGACCGTCACGCAGTGGGCATACGTCGCGCACTTCCTCGCCCCGGATCCGGCGCCTGCGCCGCGGACGTGCCCGCCCGCGAGCTGCGGCGACTGGTACCAGGCGATCACTGTCCCGATCGTCGCCGACCCGTTCTTCCAGCTCGCGCCCGGCCGCGAGAACCTGCGCACCTTCGGCAAACAGCCGCACCTGCTCAGCGGCATCCGCGGCCCGCTCGCCGTCGAGGGCGGCACGACCGCGGCCGACCGCTCGCTGAAGGCCGCGGTGCTGCTGCCGGGCGAGGACAACCGGCCGCCGTTCCGCGTCGCCGCGCAGCCGCCCGAGTGGCAGGCGATCGACACGCTCAACGTCTACAACGACGGCAGCAAGGAGGACCTGAGCGGGACGCTGACGTCCACCGCGCTCACCGGCTTCAACATGGGCGACGGGCTCGACTTCTCCGACATCCTCTGCGACGACCCCGTGAACCGCATCGGCTGCAAGACGCCGTTCGGCGAGCCCGGCATCTACCCCGGCGGCATCAGCTACGGCTCGATCTCGATCGACGCGAACGGCGTCTTCACGACCGACGGCACGCTCTCGACGGTCGAGATCGTCAACATCCTGCTCGGCGCCGGCAACGACCACCTGGCGATCCAGAGCACGCTCCAGCCGGGCGGCGACTTCAACCCGATCACGGGCCTGCGTGGCGAGCTCGCGCACCACGGCGGCATCACGGCCGTGCACGGCGGCGGCAACGCGGTCCTGAAGGTCGACGGGACGTTCGACCTCGACGCGCCGACCGGCGCCACCGACAGCGCGACGGTCGCGCAGATCACGCGGAACGACGGCCTCTCGTGGGCCCGGTACGGCTTCGTCGTCGGCCAGCAGGTGACGCTCCCGAACGGCGCCTCGTACACGATCACCGGCTTCGCGACCGGCCCCGGCAAGTTCGGGCCCGGCGACACGGTGTACCTCGCCGGCGGGCCGGTCGTCTCGATCCTCACGACGCTGAACGGGCTCGTCTCGGTCTCCGACTACCTCGCGGTGACGAGCACGTTCAGCCGTGAGGGCGCGGGCCGGCTCCTGCTCTCGAACGGGCAGGCCTGGCAGGCGCTCGGCTTCGCCGTCGGCCAGAAGGTCTACGTGCCGGGCGTCGGTGTCGTCACCGTCCTCGGCTTCGACAACGCGACCTCGATCCTGAATGCCGACGGCACGTCGAAGTACCCGGGCGGGATCCTGCTCGTCGACTCCGCGCTCGCCGGAATGGTGCCGTTCAACGGGACGATCTCAGTCACGAGCCGCTACCGCGTCACCGGCACGCTGTCGTTCGGCGCCGACACGGTCACCGTCTCGAGCCCGACGTTCGGCTCGGTCTCGTCGCTCCGCGTCGGGCAGCTCGTGTCGATCACCGGGCTCGACGGCGTGCGCACGGTCGAGTCGATCAACGGCAACACGATCACGCTGAGCGGCGGCGGCCTGCCCGTCTCCGGCGGCGCCGGGACGATCGCGGCCGCGCGCATCGGCGGCGACGACATCAAGCTCATCGGCCCGGCCTTCACGGGCAGCCTGACGACGACGGCAACGACGATCACGCGGTCGAGCGGCAGCTGGAAGACGGACGGCTTCGCGATCGGGCAGCTCGTGCTCATGAACGGCGGCACGTTCCACGTCGACACCGTCAGCGACCTCACGCTCACGGTGTCGCCGGTCAACGGCTCGTCGCTCGCGAGCGGCACGAGCGCGGCCACCGTGACGGTGCTGCCCGTCGGCGCCGGCCCGGGTCAGCCGTACGACATCTATGCGCCGCTCGTCATCTACGGCGACACGTCGCAGGACGGCGTCTGGTACGGCGGCGATCCGCACACGCAGTCGCTGCACAACTTCGGGCCGAAGCCGATGCCGCACATCGAGGGCGCGAACGTGACGCTGTCGAACCCGGACGACAAGACCGCGACGATCACGCTCAACTCCTGCACGAGCCCGTCCTGCAGCGGCTCGGGCAGCTTCATCCGCGACGGCTTCGCGGTCGGGCAGGAGCTCGCGCTCGGCCCGATCGTTCCGGCGGTCACGAAGACGGCGGTCTTCGACATCTACTCCGACCACCTGACACTGCAAAGCGGCACGTGGACCGGCTTCAGCAGGGGCCAGCAGGTGACGATCAGCGGGCTGAACGGCACGTGGACGGTCATCGACGCGACCGGCGCGCGTGCTGCAGCTGAACGGGCCGACGCTCGAGCCGCTGCCGAACGTGAACGCGACGGTCACCGCCGTCTCGACGTACGTCGGCATCGTCAAGGCCGTGACCGCCTCGAAGATCACGCTGAACCTCAAGCTGAGCCTCGCCGACTTCCCGACCGGCCCGCACTTCCCGGTCGCCGCAGGCGGCACGCAGACGATCGCGTCCGAGAACATCAAGGTCCTGAACCGCGTCGGGAACAGCGCGCCGTTCTTCGTCTTCCCGCTCGCGAACCCGTACCAGTACAGCGGCAACGACGTGATCGACGCGCACCTGCTCGACTGGGCCGACGCGACGAACGCGCTGCGGCCGGTCGGGCTGACGGTCTACGGCGGCCCCGGCGACGACCTGATCATCGGCAGCCAGACCGGCGACCACCTCGCCGGCGGCTCGGGCGACGACACGATCCTCGGCCAGCGCGGCGAGGACCACATTTACGGCGACTCCGGCTTCAACGTCGACCTGATCACCCGCTTCCTCGACGTGGCCACCGTCGGCACCGGCCCGGCGGGCTACGCCGCGGCGAAGTTCAAGAACAAGGACGGCCTCGTCGCGGGCAACGACCTGCTGTACGGCGAGGGCGTCGGCAGCGCACCGGCGGCCACGACCTCGACCGTCGGCAACGACGACGACATCATCTTCGGCGACCTCGGCGTCGTCAGCCAGTACGTCGCCGGCCCGCGCGACGTCACGAAGCCGCTGCCGTCACAGCCGCAGAAGCTGCAGACGACGCTGCTGACTCCGGCGCTCGGGAGCGACGGCGTCTCGGCGATCGACTCGAAGGCGCTGCAGAACGCCGGCAACGACTGGATCTACGGCAACGTCGACCGCGACATCCTCATCGGCGGCGCGGGCAACGACGCGATCGACGGCGGCATCCAGGACGACCTGATCTTCGGCGACAACGTCGAGCTCGACCGCACGGTCGGCAACACGACGAGCCCGCGCTTCCAGGCGCTCACCGGCACGCTCCTCTACAGCCGCTCCGACCTGACCGCGGGCGCCACCGCCGACACGAGCGGCGTGCTCCTCACCGACGGCACTCCGCGGCCGTTCCGCGACCCGGACGACGTGCCGTGGTGGGCCGAGTACGACGTGATGCAGCTCTGGCACGACTTCAACGCCGACCCGGCACAGCCGACTCCGCCGACGCACTGGGCCGGGTCGTTCGGCAACGACTACATCGCCGGCAACCAGGGCAACGACATGGCGTTCGGCGAGCTCGGCGACGACACGCTCCAGGGCGACGGCTCGATCGACTACGTCGCTCACCGCCTGATCAGCGACACGACGGCCGCGAACGGCACCGTCGACCCGGGGTACAACGTCGCGCAGCTCGGCCGCGTGGCCGCCTACCGCACGCCGGGCGGCGTCACCGACCCGGTCGGCCCGCTCACGCTCTATCCGTCCTTCGAGGCCTCCACCGACGGCGAGGACTACCTCGAGGGCAACGGCGGCCGCGACCTGATCTTCGGCGGCCTCGGCCAGGACGACGTCGTCGGCGGCAGCTCGAGCTTCTTCAGCCTGACGACCGCCGACCAGCGGCCGGACGCGGCGGACATCGTCTTCGGCGGCGCGGGCGCGAGGACGCTCCGCGACGACGACACGACGTTCGGCTCGCTCGCCCTGACGCATGCGCGCGACGCCGACACGATCGCCGGCGACAACGCCGACATCGTCCGGATCGTCGGCTTCAACGGCGTCGACGTCGCGACCGGCAAGGACCTGAGCCTCGCCTCGACGCCGCGGTACATCAGCTTCGTCTACGACAACTACGTCTGCGCCGCGGGGCAGGCCACCTGCGTCACGCCGTACGACCCGAACACGAAGCTCGTCGTCCGCGGCGTCACGCTCCGCGACTACACGGTCGGCGGCCCGGACTTCCAGCCGGCGCTCTTCAACGCCAACACCGGAACCTGCGCGAACGGCTCGCCCGCGAGCGGCCCGTGCAGCAACCCGATCTCGAGCTGCACCGGCACCGGCGGCGCGTCGAGCAAGTACGTCGACATCGGCGGCCGCGACGAGGTGCACGGCGAGTCGGGCGACGACACGGTCTACGGCGGGTGCGGGAACGACACGATCTACGGCGACGCCCAGGACGACGACCTGTACGGCAACTGGGGCCAGGACTGGATCTCGGGCGGCACCGGCATCGACGGCATCCTCGGAGACGACGGCCGCATCTTCACGAGCCGGAACAGCGGCTTCGGCTACACGTGGACGAACGCGACAGCCTCGTGGACGCAGTCGAGCTGCGAGAACAAGACCGCCGCCGACTACGACACTGCCAACTGCCTCACCGAGCCGCTGTTCGGCGTCCGCGCGCTGCTCCGGAACGACCCGGACACGAAGACGGCGCAGGGCAACGTGCTCAGCGAGTTCACGTACACGCCGGGTCACGTGCAGGAGGCGACGATCAACATCGTGTCGCGGCTCGCCAAGGCCGTCGACCTGACGCCGTTCAACGACACGCCCGCGCCGAACGGCGACAACCCGCTCTACGACGCGAACAACTCCGACGACGTCATCTTCGGCGGCTGGGACGACGACTTCATGCACGGCGGCTCGGGCGACGACGCGATGATGGGCGGCGAGGCGCTCGGCAAGTCGTACATCCAGCTCTACGACGACAGCGGCACCTGCACGCAGACGCAGACGAACCAGTGCGTGCTCGGGCTCGTCGAGACCGACTGGTACCACCCGTGGAACCCGGGCGACATCCTCCACTTCGGCGCCGACACGAACCCGTGGCTCGACAACCACCACATCGCGCAGCGCCTCGGCGAGTTCCTGCTCTACGACGAGTACGACCCGCGCCGGACGATCCTGTTCAAGCCCGACGGGACGGTATGGAGCTGCCAGGCGGTGTCCAACAGCGGTCACACGTGCATCGACACCGGCGGCGCGCCGCCCGTCGACGGCCAGTACTTCCTGAACTTCGACCGCAACGACGGCCGCACGACGCCGCCGGGCTGCGTCTCGTTCGACCCGAACGGCACCTGCAACAAGCCGTTCGAGACGCGCAAGAGCGACGGCAACGACGTGATCTTCGGCGATCTCGGAAACGACTGGATCGTCGGCGGGACGAGCAACAACGACCAGGCCCCCGCCGGCTGGCCGGCGACGATCCCGTGGGTCGTCAAGGGCGACACGCTCTGGGGTGGCTGGGGCAACGACCTCATGAACGCCGACGACGATCTCGCCGCGGGCTGCGTCACCGCGCTCAACAACGGGACGTGCACGCAGTACGGCGACACGTGGCTGAACGACATCCCCGACACGCACCCGAGCTACGAGGACCGCGTGTTCGGCGGCGCCGGCCTCGACGTCCTGATCGGCAACACCGGCGGCGACCGGCTGATCGACTGGGTCGGCGAGTTCAACAGCTACCTCGTGCCGTTCTCGCCGTTCGGCATCGCCACCGTGAGCCGCCAGGTCGAGCCGCAGCTGCCCGAGTTCCTCTACGCGCTCTCGCACAGCCAGGGCGCCGACCCGACGCGCTTCGAGGACAACGCCTCGCTCAAGCCGCGGTGGGGCGAGCCGAACGGCGAGATCGGCCTCGTGATCCAGCAGGATCACGGCATCTGGCAGCAGCAGACGGGCAGCCCGAGCGATCCGCAGGCGGGGAACATCCCCGGCGGCCGCCGCGACGTCCTCCGCTCCGCCGACATGAACGACGGCAAGATGCAGGGCTTCGCGGTCGACAGCGGCGTCTGGCAGGTCTCGGGCGGCGCGCTGAGCGTGGCCGCGGGCTCGCTCGGTCAGGACGCGGCGGCGGTGCTCTACGTCGACCAGGGCCTGCCGACGTACTACGAGCTCCTTGCCTCCGTGCAGGTGACGAAGCCGACGGCCGGCTGGAACGCGAACGCCTTCGTGATCTTCGACTACTTCTCGCCGACCGACTTCAAGTTCGCGGGCATCGACGTCTCGCTGAACAAGGTCGTGCTCGGTCACCGGACGGCGCAGGGCTGGGTGTACGACGCGCAGGGTGCCTACCGCGGCTCGCTCGCGTCGGGCGTGTACTACGACGTCCAGGTCATCGTGAACGGGCTCATCGTGTCCGTGCTCGTGAACGGCACGAGCGTCCTGACGCAGCAGCTCGACCCGCGCTGGGTGAACGGGACGCCGAACGGGTTCAATCTCGGCCTCGTCGGAGTGGGCTCGAACAACTCGCGCGGCGTCTTCGACAACATCGTCGTGCAGGCGCTGCCGCCGCAGTCGACGTTCGCCTCGACCGAGGACTACGAGGACGGCGTGGCCGACCTCTTCACCGGCGCGAAGACCGGCACCTGGGCCGTCGCGGCCGGGCGTTATGCAGGCACCGCGACGACCGCGAGCGGCGCGGTCGCCGTGGTCAAGGCGCCCGTGACCGTGACAGCCGAGGCGTACGTCGAATGGGAGACCGTGCTCGGGTCGGGCGGCGCGCTCGTGTTCGACTACTACTCGCCGGAGGACTACAAGTACGTCACGCTCGACACGACGGCCGGCACGGTGACGATCGGCCACCGGATCAGGAACAAGTTCGTCGTCGACCTCGCCGTCGCGGCGACGATGGCGGTGGGCACCGACCAGAAGCTGCTGCTCGCCCTCAGCGGAACGACGGTCACCGTCTCGCTGAACGGCGTGCAGCTGACGGCCTACTCGTTCTACGGCAACGTGGTGGACGGCTCGCTCGGCCTGCTCGTGAGGAGCGGCACGGTCTCGTTCGACAGCACGCGCCTGCAGGTCGGGACGCGCGTCATCAACGCCGTCGACCCGACGCCGCCGACGCTGACGGTGCCGGGCGACGTCAGCCGCTCGACCGATCCGGGCAAGAACACGGCGCTCATCAGCGATAGCGCGATCGGCACCGCCTCGGCGACCGACAACGTGGCCGTCGCGTCCGTCGTCCGGTCGGGCGTTCCGGCCGGCAACGTCTTCCCGATCGGCACGACTACCATCACCTGGACGGCGACGGACATCTTCGGCAACAAGACGGTGAAGACGCAGAAGATCACGGTCGCCGACACCGAACGGCCCGTGCTGACCGTGCCCGCGAGCATCACCGTGACGATCGCCGCGACGCAGTCGTCGGTCGTGATCACCGATGCGCAGCTCGGCACCGCGACGGCGACCGACAACGCCGGCCCGGTGACGATCGTCCGCAGCGGCGTCCCGGCCGGGAACGTCTTCCCCGTCGGCAAGACGACGATCACCTACACGGCGACCGACCAGTACGGCAACGTCACGACCGGGACGCAGACCGTGACGGTCAACCGGCCTGGCGTCGCGCTCACCGTCGGGCCGAGCCAGAGCTCGACCGAGGGCGCGACGGCCACGTTCAACCTCGGCTCGTTCTCGGGCGGCGTGGGCCCGTACACGGTGACGGTCGACTGGGGCGACGGCGCGAAGGCGACGTTCGGAGCCGCAGCGGGTGCCCTGTCGGCGCCGCACGCGTACGCAAACGACCGCTCGACGCCGTACACGGTGCGCGTCACGGTGACGGATGCTGCCGGGACGACGGCGACGGGCACCTTCTCGGTCACGGTCGCGAACGCGGCGCCGGCCGTGACGATCGCCTCGCCCGTCACCGGCAAGGTCTTCGCGACGGGTAGCACCGTGAGCGTCAGCGCTTCGTTCACCGACCCGGGCACGACCGACACGCACACGTGCACGATCGCCTGGGGCGACGGCAAGACCGACGTCGGGACGGTGGCCGAGTCCGGAGGCGCCGGAACGTGCACTGGCAGCAACGTCTACCGGCAGACAGGCAACTACACGATCACCGTGACGGTCGTCGACTCGAGCGGAGCCGCGACGACGAAGACGGTGTCGATCTCCGTCACGAAGAGCGGCACGATCGCGAGCAGCCTCTACAGCGCCGGCGCGACGGCCGTCAGCTCATCTCTCGTGTCGGTGCGGTGGCTCGTCAGCCCCGGCTCGGCTCTGCGTACCCAGCGCAACGCCTGCCTGCTGTGGAAGCCCGGGGCGAAGAGAATCGCGCGCCTCGCCGCGGCAGCGCGCTAGACGCCTCCTCTCCCCTGTCCGGAACGGACACGTCTGGGGTCAGACCCCAGCCATGGCCGACGCGGACGATGTGGAAAACGCAGCGGCATGGTTACGCCGGCGCCGCCTCCCCGGCACCGCATCGGTGGAACGATCGTCACGCTCTCGGGACGTTCTCAGCGTCCGCGCCGGCCATGTCCGGGGTCAGACCCCGGACGCGGCCGGAAGAGCCATTACGCCGGGACGCGCTCGGGCTTCAGCTCCTCGCCGAACCGCGCCCGCGCCACGAACTGCCCGACGCCCGGCCGCGCGACGAGCTCGTCGCCGTCCACGAGCACCTGCCCGCGGAGGAGGACGAGGTCGACCGCACCGGTCACCTCCGTTCCCTCGAACAGGTTGTAGTCCACGTTCGAGTGGTGCGTCGCCGCCGAGAGCGTGTGCTTCCGCTCCGGGTCGAAGACGAGGAGATCGGCGTCCGAGCCGACCGCGATCGTGCCCTTGCGCGGGTAGAGGCCGAACAGCTTCGCCGGGTTCGTCGCGAGCAGCTCGACCATGCGGTTGAGCGAGATGCGTCCCTGGCGGGCGCCGAACTCGTGGATCATGTGCAGCCGGTTCTCGATCCCGGGGCCGCCGTTCGGGATCTTCGAGAAGTCGTCGCGGCCGAGCGTCTTCTGCCCGTCCCACTTGAACGCGCAGTGGTCGGTGGAGATCGCGGACAGCACATCCGTGCGCACGGCGTTCCACAACAGGTCCTGATTCGCCTTGTCGCGCGGCGGCGGGGTGTAGACGTACTTCGCGCCCTCGAAGTCGGGGCGCTCGAGGAACGTGTAGTCGATGAAGAGGTACTGCGTGCACGTCTCGCCGTGGATGTTCCAGCCCGCGTCTCGAGCCCGCGCGATCGGCTCCGCCGCCTCGCGGCACGACACGTGCACGACATAGAGCGGAGAGCCCGCCACACGCGCGAGCTGGATCGCGCGGTTCGTCGCCTCGCCCTCGGTCTCGGGCGGCCGCGTCAAGGCGTGCCAGTGCGGCTCGACGTGCCCCGCCGCCAAGCGCCTCCTTCACGAGAACGTCGATCGCGTCGCCGTTCTCCGCGTGCACCATCACGAGCGCGCCCGTCTCCGCCGCGACCTGCATCGTGCGGAAGAGCGTCTCGTCGTCGACCATGAGCGCGCCCTTGTACGCCATGAAGAGCTTGTACGACGTGATGCCCTGATCCGGGAGCGTCGCCAGTTCCTCGAGCGTGCCGCCGTCCTTCAGGTCGGTGACCGCCATGTGGTAGCCCATGTCGATCACCTGCTTCCCTTCGGCCTTCGCCTTCCACGTCTCGACCGCCTCGGCAAAGGTCGCGCCCTGCGGCTGGATGATGAAGTCGACGTGGCACGTCGTGCCGCCGAACGCCGCAGAGGTCTGGCCCGACTCGACGTCGTCGATCGTCACCGTGCCGCCGAACGGCATGTCGAGATGCGTATGCGGGTCGATGCAGCCCGGCAGGACGTACTTGCCGCTCGCGTCGACCACTCGGTCGGCGGAGAGGTCCAACGATTCGCCGATCAGGGAGATCCGCTCGCCTTCGACGTAGACGTCGCCGACGTAGTCGTCCGCCGCGGTGATGACGCGGCCGCCTTTGATCAGAACCGACATTCGCGGATCTCCCCTTTCGGTTGGGTTCTTGTTACTGACCGCCCGGTGTCACCTTGATGTTCAGCTTGTGCCAGTTCCGGCCGTAGACGTCGACGCCTGCGGCCTTGAGGCTCTTGAGCGCCGCCGTCTCGATGTCCGTGCGGTACGCCTCGTGCCCCGGCACCTTCTTCAGCTTGCCGTACGTCGCGACGATCTTCGCCGACCGCGCGTAGGCGGCGGGATCCATCGTCCCGATTCCCTTCGGCGCGGGCCAGATGAGCGCGTTGATCTCGTTCATCTGCCAGGTCTGGTGACCCTTCGGCAGCGCCGGTCCGTTCGCGAGCACCGTCTTCACGCAGTCTGCCTGGTGATCGCGGCACCAGATCCACCCCTGCAGCGAGGCCGCGACGAACTTCTTCGCCGTCGCCACGTTCGCGGGGTTCTTCAGGTAGTTCGTCGTCGTGAAGATGTTGTCCTCGAGCATCGACGTGCCGACCGTCTGCATCTTGATCACGTTGAGCTTGTTCATCGAGTAGAGCTTGCCGGTGCTCGGATCCTTCGTCTCGAGCACCTGTGCGAGCTCGTTGTACGTCATCGCCGATGCAGCGTCGATCTGCCGCTTCAGGAACGCGTTCATGTCGAACGGCTGCTGGAAGATCGTTACGCCCTTCTGGTGAACGGGATCCATGCCGTACTTCGCGAGCGCGGCAAAGACCTCGAACTCGTTGCCGAAGAGCCAGTTTCCGACCTTCTTGCCCTTCATCTTCGCGACCGTGTTGATGCCCGTGTCCTTCCAGGTCAAAAGCGTCAGGCCGCTCTTGTTGAACACCTGCGAGATGCTCACGAGCGGGACGTTCTTCGCGCGCGACAGCATCAGGCTCGAGAGCCAGTCGATGCCGAACTGCGCCTGACCGCCCGCGACGACCTGCTCCGGAACGATATTCGGCCCGCCCGGCTTGATCGTCACGTCCAGTCCCGCCTTCTGGTAGTAGCCCTTCGCCTTCGCGGCGTAGTAGCCGGCGAACTGCGCCTGGGTCACCCACTTGAGCTGCAGCGTGACCTTCGTCAGCTTCTGGGAGCCCTCGACCCTCGTCGACGCGCCCGCCGCCGTGACCACCGTTCCCGCGATCGCGAGCACGGCGATCCAGACCCACAACTTACGACTCATTCGCCCTCCTTTACTGCTTCGACCCGATGCGAGCGATTCTGCCCGATCGTCAGTCCTCTGTCGATGGCGCGCCGCGTAACGCCATGCGCTCCAGCGCCGCGACGACGAGGTAGAACGCGATTCCGAAGGCGCACGCCACCCCGATCCCGGCCCACGCCTCTTCGAAGTCGAAGGTCGCATTGCGGCTGTTGATCAGGACTCCCAGCGCCTCCGGAGACCCGCCGAAGTACTCGCCCACGATAGCGCCGATCATCGCCAGCACGGTCGCGATCTTGAGCGCCGTGAAGACGAACGGCAACGCCGTCGGGAAGCGGACGCGCCGGAAGATGTCGATCTCGCTCGCGGCATACGACCGCATCAGCTCGATCGACGACGGACGGACGGAGGTCAGGCCGCGGATGGTGTTCACGAAGACCGGGAAGAAGCAGAGCACCGCCGCGATCGCCATCTTCGACGTCTTGCCGAACGGGCCGAACCACGCGTTCGTGATCGGCGCGAAGGCGATGATCGGGATCGCGCTCGCCGCGATGGCGTACGGCTGGAGCGCGCGGCCCAGGCGGCGCCAGCGCGCCAGCGCGAGTGCGACGAGGATCCCGAGCCCGCAGCCGATGAGCCAGCCGCCGAACGCCTCCTGGAACGTGAACCAGCCGCCGTGGAGAAGCTCGCCGCGGTTGTCCCAGAAGTTGCCGGCGATCGCGCTCGGCTGTGGTGCCAGGAATCGTTTGATGTCGAGGACTGCGATCGACTCCTCCCAGATTACGAGCACGAGCACGAGGACGACCGCCGCGGGCAGCCAGTCGAGTGCTCTGCGACCGACTCGCCGGGAGAGCGCGCCGCGCGGGATCGGCTGAACGGCGACGGGCTGCGCGCTCACGGCGTCACCGCGTCGAGGTCCGAGCCGAGATGCAGCGCCTCGCGCACGCGAGTGACGAGCTCGAAGTACCGCGGCTCCTCGCGCGTCTGAGCCGCGCGCGGGTACGGCAGGTCGATGTCGACGATGTCCGCGATGCGGCCCGGGCGCGGCGACATGACCACGACGCGCTTCGAAAGGAATACCGCCTCGGCGATCGAGTGTGTCACGAACACGACCGTGCTCAAGCTCGCCTCCCAGATGCGCAGGAGCTCGCCGTTCAAGCGCTCGCGTGTCATCTCGTCGAGGGCGCCGAACGGCTCGTCCATAAGCAGGAGCGCGGGCGAGAATGCGAGCGCCCGCGCGATGGCGACGCGCATCTGCATTCCGCCCGAGAGCTGCCACGGGTGGTGGTCGCCGAAGCCCTGCAGCTCGACGAGCCGCAGCATCTCGTCCACGCGCCTCTTGCGCCGCGCGCGGTCCCAGCCGAGCATCTCGAGCGGCAGCGCGACGTTCTTCGCGACGGTGCGCCAGTCGAAGAGCACCGAGTCCTGGAAGACGATGCCGTAGTCGTGGTCGGCGCGCGCCCGCGGCGCCGGCTTGCCGTTCACCGTCACGGTGCCGCTCGTCGGCGGGATCAGGTCGCCGATGACGCGGAGCAGCGTCGACTTGCCGCAGCCGGAGGGACCGATGAGCGAGACGAACTCGCCGGGCTCGATCGCGAGGTCGACGTCCTGCAGCGCGACGACGTCGCCGCGCTCGAAGCGCTTCGTCAGGCCCTGGATCTCGACGACGTTCGTCATGCCACGTGCTCCGGCGCCCGCGTGACGACGAGCTTCTCCGCGAGCACCACGACGAGGAAGAACCCGATGCCGAGCGCGGCCGCGATGACGTTCGTGGCCCAGAGGTTCTGCGGGCTCAGCGTGTAGTACTGGTTGAAGTTGACGATGTAGCCCCCGAGGCCTTCCTGGATCGAGGACGGCGCCTCGCCGATGATCGCGCCGACGACGCACGCCGTCGCCGACACCTTCAGCGCGGAGAAGATGTACGGCAGCGCCGCCGGCACGCGAAGCTTCCAGAGGATCTTCCAGCGGCTCGCGGCGATCGCGCGCATCAGCTCGACCGCGCGGCGGTCGGTCGAGAGCAGGCCGCGCAGCGTGTTGATCGCCACCGGGAAGAACGTGAGGTACGCGGCGATGACCGAGACGGAGAACCAGGCCGCGACGTGGAGGCTGCCGAGGTAGACGACGACGATCGGCGCGACCGCCAGGATCGGCACGGTCTGCGACGCCACGACGTAGGGGAGGAGCCCGCGCTGCAGGATCTTCCATTGCGACATGAAGACGCCGAGCGCGAAGCCGAACGACGCACCGAGCACGAACCCGACAGCGGCCTCCTTCGCCGTGAAGAGCGCGGCGTGGAAGAGCTGCACGATGAGGACGTCTCCGACGCCGGAGGTCGGCCGCTCGAAGAGCGCCCGCACGATCGTGCTGACGTGCGGCATCGACGTGTCGTCGACGACGAAGGGCCACGTCCAGCCGGTGCTGATCCAGACCCAGCGGTAGAGCTCCCAGCCGCCGACGAGCACCGCGAGGACGAGGGCGGTCGTCGCCACGGTGACTGCCAGTCGGCGCGCGGCGGGCATGGCTCGACAAATATCACAGTTGTAGAGTCGCGCCTATGCCGCTGAATCCCACCCGCACGGTCGCCGAGCTGCGCGAGTTGCAGGAGCTCACCGGCGACGAGAGCGGTGCGCAGCGCGTCGCGTGGACCGACACCTGGGAGCGTGCGCGCGACTGGCTCCGCCGTAAGGTCGAGCGCACCGGCGCCGAGGAAGAGGTCGACGCAGCGGGCAACCAGTGGTTCACGCTCCGCGGCGCTTCCGACCGCGCGCTGCTCGTCGGCGGGCACATCGACTCCGTGCCGAACGGCGGCTGGCTCGACGGCTGCCTCAACGTGATGGCGGGCGTCGAGGTGCTGCGACGGATCGCTGAGGAGGGACAGCCGCCTCTCACGGTGAGGCTCGTCAACTGGGCCGACGAGGAGGGCGCGCGCTTCGGCCGCTCGCTCTTCGGATCCTCCGCGGCCGCGGGATCGATGGCGGATCAGGAGGAGTTGCGCGCGAAGGTGGACGCGGCGGGCATCACGCTGCCCGACGCTCTGTCAGGGCACGGCGTCGATCTCGACCGGGCCATCGAGGCGCGGACACAACTCGAGCGCGCGGCCGCCTACCTCGAGCTGCACATCGAGCAGGGGCCCGTGCTCGAGTCGATGGACATACCACTCGGCGTCGTGCTCGGGACGTTCGGCGTCGAGCGCCACCTGGTGACGTTCCGCGGCCAGGCCGCGCACGCCGGGTCGACGCCGATGGACAGGCGCCGCGACGCCCTCGCCGGCGCGGCGAAGCTGGAGCTCGCGATCCGCGAGATCGCGAAGCGGACGGGCGGAGGCGCGGTGTGCACGATAGGCGGCGTCGTGACGAAGCCGGGCATCGTGACCTCGGTCGTCGAGACCGCCGAGTGCCTGCTCGACCAGCGCCACCTCGACACGGCGACGCTGGCCTCGATGCTCGACGAGGCGAAGCGCGCGTCGGAGCGGTTCGCGCAGGAGGAGTCGATCGAGGTCGAGTGGGAGCGGATCTGGAACATCGAGCCGATCCTGTTCGACGAGACGCTGATCGGCCTCGCCGACGAGTCCATCCGGGAGGTCGCGGGACGGTCGCACCGCCTGCCGAGCGGCCCGCTGCACGATGCCGCCGAGGTCGCGCGAGCGGGCATCCCGACGGTGATGGTCTTCGTGCAGAGCCTGCGCGGCCTCTCGCACACGAAGCTCGAGGACACGAAGCCGGAGCACCTCGAGCTCTCGGTGCGCGCGCTCGACACGCTCGCCTCGAAGACGCTCGCGCAACTGTCTTCGAAGACGAAGCCCGCCTGGCGGCGGGCTTCGCGGGTGAAACGGGCTTGCGCCCGTGCGTGTCCGAGAGACCCGATCGTACCTCGGTTGGGCGGAGGGCGCTGGACTCGACCCGGAGCCGATTGCTCGGCCGCGTTGCTTTTCGGGCATGCGCCGCACCTGCGGCTTCACCCTCCACCCATGCGAGCGTAGGCGGCGATGTCCTACGTCAATGTGTCGATTCCGTCAGAAGAGCCGCACGAGCGCGATGCCCACGCCGACGAGCACGATGCCGAGCCCGCGGCCGGGGGTGAGGTGGTGCTCCTTGAACCCGACCCAGCCGAACTGGTCGACGAGCATCGACGCGAGCGCCTGGCCGGCGACGATCGCCGCCGTGAGCGTCAGGGCGCCGAGCTTCGGCGCCGTCACGATCGAGCCCGCCACGTAGAAGGCGCCGAGCAGGCCGCCGAGCCAGACCCACCAGGGAACGGCGCCGAGCCGGGCGGTGGACGGGAGCGGCTTGCGCACGAACGCCGACAGGACGAGCAGGACGATCGTCCCGACGAGGAACGACACGAACGCCGCGCGGACGGGGCTGCCGAGCCAGTGCGCGAGTTGCGCGTTGATCCCGAACTGGAACGGCAGCATCGCGCCCGCGGCGACCGCGAAGAGCAGGTAGAGCCAGACCATTGCTCGCGCCGATTTCGCCGGGTTATGCTCGCTCCCTCCCGTGGCGCTCACCTTCGGAGTCACCGTCCTGCCGGACCCGCCGTACGCGCGGATGATCGAGCTCATGCAGTTCGCCGAGCGGCAGGGCTTCGAGTACGCGTGGACGTACGACTCGCACATCCTCTGGCAGGACTCGTACGCGACGCTCGCGCTCGCCGCGGCGCAGACGGAGAAGATCAAGCTCGGGCACTTCGTCACGAATCCCGGCATCCGCGACCCGACGGTCACCGCGAGCTGGTACGCGACGGTGCACGACATCTCGAACGGGCGCATGGCCATGGGGATCGGCCGAGGCGACTCGTCCCGGCGCGTCGTCGGGCTCAAGCCCGTACGCGTCGCGGAGTTCGAGCGCCGCTGCGCGATGATCCGCGACCTCATGAACGGCCGCGAGGTCGACTGGAACGAGAAGCAGCTAAAGCTCGAGTGGGTGCGCGACGAGCTGCCGCCGATTCCCATGTGGATCGCCGGCTACGGGCCGAAGGCGCTCGCGGTCGCGGGGCGCGTCGCCGACGGCGTCATCATCCAGCTCGCCGACCCGCAGATCATCCAGTGGATCATGAACACCGCGCGGAAGGCCGCGGAGGAAGCCGGCCGCGACCCGAGCGAGCTGAAGTGCATCGTCGGCGCACCGTCGAACGTCACGGACGACATCGAGTCGGCGCGCGCGCAGGCGAAGTGGTTCCCGGCGATGGTGTCGAACCACGTCATGGACCTGATCGAGCGCTACGGCTTCGACTCCGAGATCCCGTCGGCGCTCACCGAGTACGTCAAGGCGCGCAAGTTCTACGACTACAAGGACCACTCGCGCGTCGGCGCCGCGCACGGCGAGTTCGTCACCGACGAAATCGTCGACCGGTTCTGCGTCCTCGGCACGCCGGCCCAGGCGACGGAGAAGCTGCGCGAGCTCGAGTCGGTCGGCGTCGACCAGTTCAACATCTACCTGATGACGGACTCGCAGGAGCCGACGCTCGAGGTTTACGGCAAGGAGATCATCCCGCGGTTCTCGGGCGTCGCGGCCTAGCCCGTTTCCGGGCCGCGTGCGAGCTGAGAGAGCTGCTCCATTCCGATCGGGTGCACGAGTGCGTCGGCGTGTCGGTGCACCAGTCGCCAGTCGGACCCCTCGCGACGGAACACCAACGTCACCCGCAGCGACCAATCCTGATCCGGCGGGCCGCCAACCGTGCCGTGCTGCCGCTCCACGCCGGCCAGGACGACGAGGTCGCCGGACGCGTACGACTGCTCGAGCTCGAGGACAGCCTCTCCGCGGCCGGCGAAGAATTCCTCCAGTGCCTCGACGTTCGCCGGGGACGTGTCGGGCCCGTGCCTCGTCGGCCCGCCGGTCGGTGGCATGAGCGTGAAGTCGGGCGCCTCGTTGACGAGCTCGAAATAGCGGCGGACGTCGCCCCGCATCAACGCCCGGGCCGCCTCGCGCACGCGCTCGACCAGCTCGCCGAGCTCGTCGTCCGTGCTCTCCGGATGTGTCATGACCTCAGCACGCCGACCGGCTCGTCGGCGCTCCACGGAAAGTCGATCCACCGGTCGGTGCGCCGCCACACGTACTCGCAGTTGACGACCGAGCGCGGCTTCTCGTAGAGCACTGCGCAGCGGACCTCGCCGACCTTGCCGGCGCAGAACTCTTGCACGAGCTTGAGCGTCAGGCCCGTGTCGGCGACGTCGTCCGCGATCAGCACGCGCTCGCGCTCGAGGTCGACGAGCTCGGGCACCGGCGGCAGGATCATCGGCATCTCGAGGCGCTCGTCGATGCCCGTGTAGAACTCGACGTTCATCGTGAACGTGTTCTTCACGTCGAGCGCGTAGCCGAGCGCGCCGGCGACGAGAAGCCCGCCGCGCGCGATTCCGAGCACGAGGTCCGGCGCGAAGCCGTCGTCATGGATCGCCGCCGCGAGCTCGCGCGCGCCGTCGCCCAGCTCGTCCCACGTCATGACCTCGTGCGGCGCGTCGTTCATGGAGGGGCAGTGTGACTCATCTGGACATGCCCGTCGTCCAGGACTACGGCCATGGCTTGTAACGGCAGTGCAGCGGCTCTGCAGCGCGTGTTCAATCGCGCGCTTGCCGGGCGCAGCGGCTCAACAGGACGTGTCCCCAGTCCAGGACTCGGGACATGGCTCGACAGGGCGCCTAGGTCAGGCGACGATGTCGTCAGGCCGCACCGGCGCGCGCCGAAGCTCGAGCCCGGTCGCGTCGCGCAGCGCTGCAACGATCGCCGCCGTCGAGACGACCGTCGGCGGCTCGCCGACGCCCTTCACGCCGTACGGCGCGTCCGGCTCCGGCTCCTCGATGAGCTCGGACACGATCGGCGGGACGTCGAGCGCCGTCGGGATCAGGTAGTCCGTGAAGCTCGCGTTCGTGATCACGCCGTCGCGCGTGAGGATCTCCTCCATCACCGCGAGGCCGAGCCCCTGCGCCGTGCCGCCCTCGATCTGACCCTCGACCGCCTGCGGGTTCAGCGCCTTGCCGACGTCCTGCGCCGTGCCGATCCAGACGACGCGCGTGAGCCCGAGGTCGACGTCCACCTCGACGACCGCCTTCATCGCCGCGCATGCAAACGCGACGTGTGCGGGGCCGTCCGAGATCTGCCCGGTCTCGGGATCGAGCGCCTTCGTCGGCGGATGGCGGTAGATGTGCTCGACGTCGACCTCGCCGCCGCCCTGGCGCTCGCGCTGCGCGAGCGCCTCGCGGCACGCGTCCCGGACGGCGCCCGCCGCCATCCACGTCATCCGCGACGCAGACGCCGAGCCCGACGAGCCGACGTGTGCCGTCGAGCCCGGCGCGAGCTCCACGCGATCTGTCCCGAGCTCGCGACAGGCGACCTGGAGGATCACGTTCGTCACGCCCTGGCCCACCTCGGCCGCCGCGCAATGCACCTCGGCGGACCCGTCGGCGAACAACCGCACACGCGCCGCGCAGAAGTCGTCGAAGCCCTCGGAGTAGCCGATGTTCTTGAAGCCGACCGCGAAGCCGACGCCGCGTTGCACGCCTTCGCCGCGCGTCGTGTTGCCCGCGCCGCCTGGAAGCCGGATCGCGTCGCGCGGCAGCTCCTCCGGGTCGGGCACCGGCATCGCCGCGCAGCGCTTGATCACCTCGGCGACCGGCAGCGAGCCGGTGATCACCTGGCCCGTAGGAAGTGCGTCGCCGCGATCGAGCGCGTTCATGAGCCGCAACTCGACCGGGTCCATCTGGAGCGCCGTCGCTAGCTTGTCCATCTGCGCCTCGGCGGCGAAGCACGTCTGCACCGCGCCGAAGCCGCGCATCGCACCGCACGGCGGGTTGTTCGTGTAGACCGACAGCGACTCGATCTGCGCGTTCGGAACGCTGTACGGCCCGCACGCGAAGGCCGCGGCGTTCGCAGTCACCGCGGTGGAGCTCGAGGCGTACGCGCCGCCGTCGAGCAGGACGTCCATGTGGACGCAGACGAGCCGGCCGTCGCGCGTCGCGCGATGCTCCGCCCGGATGCGCGCAGCGTGCCGGTGCACGTGCCCCGTGAACGACTCCTCGCGGTTGTAGACCATCTTCACCGGCCGGTTCGCGTGCAGCGCGAGCAGGGCCGAATGGATCTGCATCGAGAGGTCCTCGCGGCCGCCGAACGCGCCGCCAACTCCCGCGAGGTGAATGCGCACCTGATCCTCGGGCAAGGCGAGGCACGGCGCCACCTGCTCGAGATCGACGTGAAGCCACTGGGTCGCGACGTAGATGTCGACGCCGCCCTCGCCGTCCGGCACCGCAAGGCCCGACTCGGGGCCGAGGAACGCCTGATCCTGCATGCCGAGCTCGTACTCGCCCGTCACGGAGACGTCGCCGGCCGCGTCGGGATCGCCGTGGCGGATCAGCATCGAGCGCACGACGTTCGGGCGTGGGTCTTCGCGGTAGCCATGGCCTGCCGTCGGGTTGTCCGGGTGAAGAGGCTCCGACTGAGTCGCCTTCGCCGCGTCGACGACCGGCATGAGCGGCTCGTACTCGACGACGATTCGCTCCGCCGCGCGCCGCGCCTGCTCGGGGTGCTCAGCTGCGACGATCGCGACCGGCTCGCCGTAGTAGCGGACGCGATCGATCGCGAGTACGGGCTGGTCCGGGAACTCGAGGCCGTACGTCTTCCGTCCCGGCACGTCCGCGTGCGTGAGCACCGCGTGCACGCCGGGCAGGGTCAGCGCCTCGGAGACGTCGATCAAGCCGATGCGCGCGTGGGCGTGCGGGCTCCGCAGCGTGTGTCCCCACAGCATTCCGGCGGCGGAGAGGTCGCTCGCGTACGCGAACTCGCCCGTGGTCTTCGGAACGCCGTCGACCCGCTTCGATGTCTCGTCGATACGGCCGCGAACGAGCTCGCGCGCGGCCGGTGTGCGCAGAACCTGCGTCATCGCCGGGCGGCGAGGCGGACGGCGTCGAAGATCTTCGTGTAGCCCGTGCAGCGGCAGAGGTTCCCCGAGAGTGCCTCTCGGATCTCGTACTCGGACGGATCCGGCTTGCTCTCGAGGAGCGCCGCGGTCGCGACGACGAGGCCGGGCGTGCAGAAGCCGCACTGCACCGCGCCGGCGTCCACGAATGCCTGCTGCACCGGGTGGAGGTCGCCGGCGCCGAGGCCCTCGACCGTCACGATCTCGTGACCGTCCGCCTGCGCCGCGAGCACGAGGCACGCACAGACGAGCTCGCCGTCGAGCAGCACGGAGCAGGATCCGCATTCGCCCTGCTCGCACGCGTTCTTCGAGCCCGGCAGCGCGAACCGCTCGCGGAGCGCGTAGAGGAGGCTCTCGCCCTCCCAGATGTCGGCCTCGGCGCGCTCGCCGTTGACTGTGACGGCGATCTTCACGCGGCGATGCACCTGTCGATCGCCCGCCGCGCGAGCACGCGCAACGCGTGCCGCCGGTACGCCGCCGTGCCGCGCACGTCGTCGATCGGGCTCGCGGACGCGGCCACCAGGTCGGGGAAGTCGTCGATGTCGGTGAGCGGCGCGAGGACGAGGCCCGCCACCGGCCCGGCGGAACCGAACGACGCCCGGATCTCGTCGCGCTCGCGGTCGACCACGAGCGCGAGCGAGCAGACCGCGATCACCATCGCGTTGCGCGGCCCGACCTTCATGAACGTCTGCGGCGCGCCGCTCGGCTCGACGTGCACGGCCGCGATGAGCTCGTCGTCCGCGAGCGCGTTCCGCTTCGGGCCGACGAGGAACTCGCGCAGCGCGACGCGGCGCGCGCCGCGAGTTGTCACGAGCTCGACCTCGGCGTTCTCGATCAGGAGCGGCGGCAGCGCGTCGCCCGCCGGCGAAGCGGTGCCGAGGTTGCCGCCGAGCGTGCCGCGGTTGCGGATCTGCGGCGAGCCGACCGTGCGCGACGCCTCGGCGAGTGCCGGCAGCGGGGTGCCGAGGTCGCGCATCGCCTGCGTGTAGGTCAGGCCCGCGGCGAGGCGCAGACGCCCGTTCTCGCGGCTCCAGCCCTTGAGCTCCGGCACCTCGTTCAGGTTGAGGAGCGCCTTTGGCCGGCGGCGGTCGAAATTCAGCTCGACCATGACGTCGGTGCCGCCCTCGATCGGCAGCGCGTCGGGCCGCTCGGCCTTCAGCCGCAGCGCTTCCTCGAGAGATCGCGGTGCCAGCACGTCCACGGCGTCAAGCGTACTCCCCCGATTGGCAGCGCCTCGACCACGGGCTTAGCATCTTGCCGCTTCGGCGGCAACTACACGTGCAACAACTGCGAGCAGTCCCATCTCGAGACCTCGACGATCAACGGGAACTACCAGATCAGCCACGAGAAGCAGTACAGCGTGATCACCGACTCCACGATCAAGGGCAACCTCCAGATCAACGACAGTCGCACCGACATCGTCCTGTTCTTCATCGATGCGAACGAGATCTGGGGCAACCTGTCGTTCAACAACAACGAAGGTCTCGCGATCATCGCGGACAACACGATCGCGGGCAATCTCACGTGCCAGAACAACGACCCTGCGCCGTTGAGCGAGGGCAACACGGCGAAGAGCATGAAAGGCCAGTGCACTGCCTGAAGAATCCGTGGTGACGGGCGAATGACGGGGCGGAGGGCCGGTCGCCGGGCCGGCTTTCCCCTCGACTCCTAGAATCGCTACTCAACCGATGACCCTGGAGCTCGCCCGACGCCTGGCCGTCGCCCGCGGCGACGCGCCGGCGGACGTGGTCGTGCGCGGCGGCCGCGTGCTTTCGGTGTTCACGCTCGAGTGGCTCGACGTGGACGTCGCGATCGCCGACGGCTGGATCGCGGGCCTCGGCGAGTACGACGGCCGCGAGATCGTCGACGCAACGGGGCGCTACGTCGTCCCCGGCTTCATCGACGCGCACGTGCATCTCGAGTCGTCGAAGCTGCTGCCGGACGAGTTCGCGCGGCTCGTCCTACCGCTCGGCACGACGGCGGTCGTCGCCGACCCGCACGAGATCGCGAACGTGCTCGGCACCGACGGCGTGCACTGGCTCCTCGACGCCTCGGCCGACAGCCCGCTCGACGTCTATTTCATGGCGTCGTCGAGCGTGCCGGCGTCCTTGCACGAGTCACCGCGGCGCGCGCTGAGCGAGGGCGACCTCGAGGCGCTGCTGCGACGGCGGCGCGTGCTCGGCGTCGCGGAGATGATGAACTTCCCCGGAGTCATCTCGGGTGACGAGGACGAGCTCGCGAAGATCGCGCTCGCCGACCATGTCGACGGTCACGCGCCCGGTGTGCGCGGGCGCGCGCTGCAGGCGTACGCGGCGGCCGGCGTCCGTTCCGACCATGAGGCGTCGACGGTCGAGGAGGGACGCGAGCGGCTGCGCGCGGGGATGTGGCTGCTGATCCGCGAGGCGTCGGCGGCGCGCAACCTGGAGGCGCTCGCGCCGCTCGCGATCGAGTACGGCCCCGAGCGGATGGCGTTCTGTACCGACGACCGCGAGCCGGAGCACATCGCTGCGGACGGGCACGTCAACGCGATCGTCCGCGACGCGGTCGCGCTCGGCGTGCCCGCGGAAGCCGCGCTCGTGATGGCGTCGCACAACCCGGCGCTCTACCACGGGCTCGGCGCGCTCGGCGCGGTCGCGCCGGGGCGGCAGGCCGACCTGCTCGTGCTGCCCGACCTGAAGACGTTCGTGCCGGAGCTCGTCCTGAAGCGCGGCCGGCCGGTGGAGGAGATTCCCGCTGCGACGGTGCCGGACTGGGTGAAGCACACGGTGCGGATCGGTGCGCTCGGGCCGGAGGTCTTCCGCATCCCTTGGGCGGGCGGCCGCGCACGTGTGATCGGCCTCGTGCCGGGCCAGATCATCACGGAGTCGCTCGTCGACGAGCCGGCGCAGCGTGGAGGTGAGGCGCTGGCGGATCCCGAGCGCGACCTGGCTAAGGTCGCCGTGATCGAGCGACACCTCGGCACGGGACGCATCGGCCTCGGGTTCGTCCGCGGCTTCGGGCTGCGTCGCGGCGCGCTCGGCTCGACGCTCTCGCACGACGCGCACAACGCGGTGATCGTCGGCGTCGACGACGCGTCGATGGCGTATGCAGTGCGCCGGCTCGCGAACATCGGCGGGGGCATCGTCGTCGTCGACGGCGCGAAGGTGCTGGCCGAGCTGCCGCTGCCCGTCGCCGGGATCCTGTCGGACGCGCCGCTCGCGGAGGTCGTCGCCGCGAGCGAGGCCGTCGTCGCCGCCGCGCTCGAGCTGGGTTGCGCCATCGACGCGCCGTTCCAGTCGCTCGCGTTTCTCGCGCTGTCGGTGATCCCGGCGCTGAAGATCACCGATCGGGGCCTCGTCGACGTCGAGCGCTTCGAGCTCGTGCCCCTCCGGGCCGAATAGCAGCCGAATAGGCATGTGCACGAATCGTCACATCTCCGTAACGGTGTCTGGCACCGAACTGGAGGGAGTCATGGCTGGAACGGACGACCCTCGCCCCGCGACCTCGCATGATCAAGCCACCGACGCCTCGGTTCGGCGTCTGACACCTTGGAATGTCCCTACGGGACGTGACGCCCGCACATGAGCCTGCTGCTCCACAACGCATACGTTGCGACGATGGACGACGCAGGCACCGAGCACGAAGACGGCTGGGTCCTCATGCGCGACGGTGTCGTCGACGCCGCCGGTTCCGGCCCGCCTCCGGACGCGGACGACCGTGTCGACCTCGCCGGCGCCGTCGTCACGCCGGGCCTCGTCAACACGCACCACCACCTGTATCAGACGCTCACCCGCGCGCGGGCGCAGCAGGCGACGCTCTTCGAATGGCTGCGCGAGCTCTATCCGGTATGGGCCTGCATCGACGAGGAGTCCGTCTACGCCGCCGCCCGCACGGGCCTCGCCGAGCTCGCGCTGTCCGGCTGCACGACCGTCTTCGACCACCACTACGTCTTCCCGCGCGGGACGAGCGGCCTGATCGAGGCCGAGCTGAAGGCCGCGCAGGAGCTCGGCGTGACGCTCATCGCGTCGCGCGGCTCGATGGACCTCGGCGAGTCCCAGGGCGGCCTGCCGCCGGACGCGCTCGTCGAGGACGTCGACACGGTGCTCGCCGAGACGGCGCGACTCGCAGATGCGCATCCCGGCCGGATCGTCGTCGCGCCGTGCTCGCCGTTCTCGGTCACGGGACGCCTGATGCGCGAATCCGCGGAGCTCGCGCGGCGGCGCGGCCTGCGTCTCCACACGCATCTCGCGGAGACGGTCGAGGAGGACGACTACTGCCGCGAGCTGTACGGCTGCCGTCCGGTCGAGTACCTCGAGCAGCTCGGCTGGATCGCGGACGACGTCTGGTGCGCGCACTGCGTACATCTGAGCGACGAGGACATCGGCGCGTTCGGAGGCGCGAGCGTTGGCGTCGCGCATTGCCCGACATCGAACATGCGCCTCGGCGCCGGCATCGCGCGCACGCGCGAGCTGCTCGACGCGCGCGTGCCCGTCGGCCTCGGCGTCGACGGCTCGGCTTCGAACGAGCGCGGCGACCTGCTCTTCGAGGTCAAGCAGGCGCTGCTCGTCGCCCGCGCGCGCGGCGGCCCGACCGCGCTGACCGTGCGCGACGCGCTTCGCCTCGGCACCCGAGGCGGCGCGGCGGTGCTCGGCCGGGACGACATCGGCTCGATCGCGCCCGGCAAGCGAGGCGACCTCGCGGTATGGAGAACGGACACGCTCGCGCTGGCGGGGTCGCGGGACCCGGTCGCGGGACTCGTTCTCTCCGCCCCGCATCGCGTCGATCGCCTCTACGTCGGCGGCGAGGAGGTCGTTCGCGACGGGCAGCTCGTCAAGGCGGCCGAAGACGAGATCGCGCGGCACCATCGGGTCCAGGCGCGAAGATTCGCCGCATGATCTCGACGCACGTCCTCGACACGCGCAAAGGCGGCCCTGCCGTCGGCGTCCGAATCGAGCTCTATCGCGGCGACGAGCTGCTCGCCTCCGGCGAGACGGACGAGGACGGCCGCGTTCGCGACCTGGCCGACGTGGAGCCGGGCACATACCGGCTCGTCTTCCATCCGCCGTCGCCGTTCTTCAAGCGAATCGAGGTCGAGATCGAGCTCGGCGACGGCAACTACCACGTCCCGCTGCTCTTCTCGCCCTTCGGGTGCTCGGTTTACCGCGGCAGCTGACGGTCGACGAGCTGGCGGAGCTCTTCAGCGGCCGCACGCGCTTCGTCGAGCTGCTCGCGCAGGAGGAGGATCCGCTCACCCGGGCCGACGCGCTCATCGACGAGCTTCCGTACGAGGACAAGGTCGAGGCGCTCGCGGCGCATCCGCGCATCGGGGAGCCGTCACGAGAGCAGCACGGCGACGACCCGCAGGTGCTCGCCGAGCTGGCGGAGCTGAACCGCGCCTACGAGGAGAAGTTCGGCTTTCGCTTCATCGTCTTCGTGAACCGCCGCGCGCGCGCGGAGCTCGTCCCCGTGCTGCGCGAGCGCCTGCAACGGACTCGCGAAGAGGAGATGGACACGGCGCTGCACGAGCTCGTCGCGATCGCGAGGGACCGTTGGTCCTCGGCGTAGATCCGTATCTCGTCGACTGGCTCGACCTCTCGTTCCGCTTCCTGCACGTCATCGCGGCGATCGTCTGGATCGGCACGTCGTTCTACTTCGTGGCACTCGACAACCACCTGCGGCCGGCCGAGGAGCGTGACGACCTCACCGGCGAGTCGTGGGAGATCCACGGCGGCGGCTTCTATCGCATCGAGAAGTACCGCGTCACGCCCGACGCGATCCCCGACCCGCTCCACTGGTACAAGTGGGAGGCGTACACGACGTGGCTCGCGGGCTTCGCGCTCTTCGTCTCGCTCTACTACCTGCAGCCGCGCACGTATCTGATCGACGCGAGCGTCGCTGACATCTCGCCGGCGGTCGCGATCGGCGCGAGCATCGCCCTGCTCGCCGTCGCGTGGCTCGTGTACGACGCGCTCTGCCGGACCGTCGGGGCACGCAGCGACGCGCTGTTGGGGGCGTGCGTGCTCGTGCTCGTCGCGGCGACGGCGTACGGCGTGTCGCACCTCTTCGCGCCGCGCGCCGCGTACCTCCAGGTCGGCGCGATGCTCGGGACGATCATGGTCGCGAACGTCTTCTTCGTGATCATCCCGGCGCACTGGGAGCTGATTCGCGCGAAGGAGGCCGGCCGCGAGCCCGATCCCGCCGCGAACGCCCGCGGCAAGCAGCGTTCGGTGCACAACAACTACCTGACGCTGCCCGTGCTGTTCGCGATGCTCTCGAACCACTTCGCGTTCACGTACTCGCACTCGGACGCGTGGCTCGTCCTCGTGTTGCTGATGGTGATCGGCGCCGCGATCCGGCACTTCTTCAACCTGCGCCACGGCGGCCGCAACGTGTGGGCGATCCCGGTGCTCGCGGCGGTTTCGCTGGCGGGGATCGCGATCTGGCTCAGGCCGCCCGAGCCGTCCGCCGCCGGCCCGGCCGTGCCGTTCTCGCGCGTGAGCGGCATCGTCGACGAGCGGTGCGCCGCGTGTCACTCGATGCACCCGACGCAGCCGGGCTTCTCGGCGGCGCCGCGGGGAATCGCGTTCGACACGCCGCAGCAGATCAAGGCACGCGCCGCCGACATCGAGCAGCAGGCGGTCGTGCTGAAGGCGATGCCGCTCGGCAACGTGACGCACATGACGCAGGCGGAGCGCGATGCCCTCGGCACGTGGATCCGTCAGGGTGCGAACATCCCCTGATGCTGCACATCACTGCTGGAGGATTCGAGTTCGTCGCACGCCTCGAGGAGGAGGACGCGCCGCAGACGGTCGCTGCATTCCGTCGCCTGCTTCCGCTCGAGTCGCGGATCATCCACGTGCGCTGGAGCGGTGAGGGCGGCTGGATCCCGTGGGGCGATCTCGACCTCGGCCTCGGGCCGGAGAACGCGACGCGCTACCCGAGCCCCGGCGAGCTGATCATCTTCCCGGGCGGCGTGAGCGAGGCCGAGTTGCTGCTCGCGTACGGCTACGTCGCCTTCGCGAGCAAGGCGGGCGCGCTCGCCGGGAACCACTTCGCGACGATGGTCGAGGGCAAGGAGAACCTGCGCGAGCTCGGCCGGCGGATGCTCTGGGAGGGCGCGCAGGAGATCGTCTTCACCGAGCGCTGAACGCGCGGATGCATCCGGACGAGGTGACGACGAGCGTCGAGCTCGTGAGGCGCCTCGTCGACGAGCAGTTCCCGAACTGGGCCGAGCTTCCGATCGAGCGCGTGGCCTCGCTCGGCACCGACCACGCGCTCTATCGCCTCGGGGCGGAGATGGTCGCGCGGCTGCCGCGCCGCGAGGTGAACGAGCGCTCGCTGCGGAACGAGCGGCTCTGGCTGCCGAAGCTCGCACCGCACCTGCCGCTCGCGGTTCCGGTTCCGCTCGCCGAGGGGCGCCCGGGTCACGGTTATCCGTTCGAGTGGTCGGTGTACCGCTGGCTCGAGGGCGAGCCGGCGGACCTCGAGCCGATCGCGTCGCGCGCAGCCGAAGATCTCGCGGCATTCATCGGTGCGCTCCAGCGCATCGACGCGAGCGATGCGCCGCGCCCCGGCCGGCACAACGCCTCCCGCGGCGTGCCGCTCGCGCGGCGCGACGAATTCGCGCGTGCTTCCATCTCCGCGCTTCGCGACGAGATCGAGGCCGACGCGGCGACGGCGCTGTGGGACGAGGCGCTCACTGCGCCGGTCTGGGACCGGGCGCCTGTCTGGCACCACGGCGACCTCGACGTCCGGAACCTGCTCGTGACCGCCGGGCGTCTGAGCGGAGTGATCGACTTCGGCTGCGTCGGCGCCGGCGATCCCGCCTGCGACGTCGCGGTCGCGTGGAAGGTCGTCCCCGCCGCGGAGCGCGACGCCTTCCGCTCGGCGCTCTCCGTGGACGACGCGACGTGGGTGCGTGCGCGCGGCTGGGTGCTCTCGCAGGCCGTCGGCGCGCTTGCGTACTACACGCTCGAGAACAACCGAGTGCTCGTGCTCGAGGCGCGGCGCTGGCTCGACGAGGTGCTCACCACGGCGCGACGGTGACGCCGCCCCATTCCTCGGGCTCGACGTCCCGCACCGTCTGCGTCAGTTCCCAGCGGTGCCCGGCGAGATCCTCGACGACGCACGAGCGCTCGCCGTACTCCCACGTGTGCGGCTCCTCGAGGACACGGGCGCCGAAGTCGCGCGCTCGGGCGAACGCCGCGTCGACGTCCTCGACGCGCACCTTGATCAGGTGCGTCACCGCGCCGGCGCTCGGCGCGACCTGCTCCCCGTGTACGTCCGCGACGACGATCGAGCCGTCGGAGCCGACGCGCATCTGCGCGCGATGGTCTTCGCCGATTCGCACGCGCTCGCCGAAGCCGAACGCGCCTTCGACCCACTCGACGGCCGCGCGGACGTCCGGATAGACCAGCACCGGCGTGACGGTTGCGGGCGGTGCGGAGCGATTCGTCGGCACGACGCGAGAGCCTACGCCAGGCGCTCGAGCGTGCGGGTGAGGACGTCGACCGCGAGCGCGATGTCCTCGGCAGAGGACAGCTCCTGCGGAGAGTGGCTCGCGCCGCCGTTGAGGCTGCGGACGAAGAGCATTGCGGTCGGCACCCCCGCGGCCGCGAGCACCATCGCGTCGTGGCCCGCGCCCGAAACGAGCCGCGGCGCGGCGGGAAGGATCTCGCACAGCGCTTCGAACGGCGCACCGCTCATGGCGACGGGTGCGAGCCGCCAGGTCGGCTCGAAGCCGAAGCCGATGCGCTCGACGAGTTTCTCCAGCGCCTCGGCGCTCGGAGCGCGGGCGTCGACCGAGACCGCGACGCGCGCGGGGACCACGTTCATCGCGTTCGGCTCGACCTCGATCGCGCCGACCGTCGCGACACCCCCCTCACGCGCCGCTTCGGAGACGTGCTGGATGAACCGCGCCGCCTTGACGAGTGCGTCGTCGCGCACGTCCATGGGCGTCGTCCCCGCATGGTCGGCGCGGCCCTCGAACACCACCGCGCCTCGCGCCTGCCCGGCGATCGCCGCCACGACGCCGAGCGGCTCGCCGGCCCGCTCGAGCACCGGCCCCTGCTCGATGTGCACCTCGACGAACGCCTCCGGCACCTCCTCCAGGCGGCGGCTCCCCATCGGCCCCGTCTCCTCGGCGCGGAAGACCGCGACGCCGAGCGATGCATCGGGCAGCCGCGCGGCTGCCTCGATCCCCGCGAGGACGCCGAGCACGCCGTCGAAGCGGCCGCCGTTGGGCACCGAGTCGAGGTGCGAGCCCGTCCAGATCCGCGCCTCGCCGCGCCGGCCGAACAGGTTCTCGGCCTCGTCGCGCGAGACCTCGAGCCCCGCCCCGGCCATCCAGCCCGCCGCCAGCTCGTGCGCCTCGTCCTCGGCCGGCGAGTAGCCCGGCCGGTCGCCGATCGCGGCAATCCGCTCTATGCGGTCGAAGATTTCCAAGAGCCCTAGCCCCCGGCCGAGGGGTGTCTTATATTCGCCCAGAAGGTCACTCGGGTCGAGAGGAGCATGATGAAGAAGAAGTTCGGGGCCGTCGGGGTCCTCGCCGCGCTTGCCGCGGCTGCGGTCGTCCTGGCGGTCGGCATCGGCAGCGGGTCGGCCGCGAAGAGCGACCCGTACAAGATCGCGTGGATCTAGCCGGGTCCGCACAACGACCACGGCTGGTCGCAGGCGCACGATGCCGGCCGGCTGTACGTGCAGAAGGCGCTCGGCGACAAGATCGAGACGACGTACAAGGAGATCATCGCGAACGGCCCGCAGCTCGAGCAGACGGTCGCCAGCCTCGTCCAGCAGGGCTACAAGATGATCTTCGGGACGTCGTACGGCTACTTCAGCAAGCAGCTCGCCGCGAAGTATCCCGACGTTCTCTTCGAGCAGGCGACGATGACGCGACACCTCGAAGAACCTCGCCGAGTACTTCGGCGCAGGCGAGGACACGATCTATCTCTCGGGAATGGCCGCCGGCGCCGCGACCAAGAAGGGCGTGCTCGGCTACGTCGTGCCGTTCCCGACCCCCGAGGTGATCCGGCACGCGAATGCGTTGGACACTCGGCGTTCAGGCGATGCATCCCGGCGCCAAGGTGAAGCTCGTCTGGACGAACTCGTGGCTCGACATCCCGAAGGAGACGCGCGCCGCGCAGAGCCTGCATCAGGCGGGAGCGGACGTCCTCGGTCAGAACGTCGACTCGCCCGCGACGGGGCAGTACGCCGAATCGGCGGGCATCCCGTGGGTCGGGTACGACTCCGACGCGAAGTCGTTCGCGCCGAAGCAGTGGCTGACGGCGGCCGTCTACCACTGGGGCCCGTACTACCTGCGGCGGATCAAGGCCGCGCTGAACGGAACGTGGAAGACGGGCTTCTACTACGGGAGCATCAACGACGGCTTTACGAGCCTCGCGCCGTTCGGCCCGAAGGTCAGCGCGAAGACGAAGAAGGCGATCGCGGCGAAGCTGAAGGCGCTCAAGAACCACTCGTTCTACGAGTTCACGGGGCCGTTGTACGACCAGAGCGGCAAGCTGCGCGTACCGAAGGGCAAGAAGCTGACGCTGCAGCAGCTGTACACGATGAACTGGCTCGTGAAGGGCGTGATCGGCAGCCCGAAGGGCTGATGCAGGACCCCAAGCGGATGAACGGGAGGGGCGCCGACGGCGCCCCTCCGGCCGTTGCGATGCACGGCATCACGAAGCGCTTCCCCGGCGTCGTCGCGAACGACGGCGTCGACTTCGAGGCGGCGATCGGCGAGGTGCACGCGCTGCTCGGCGAGAACGGCGCCGGCAAGAGCACGCTCTCGAACATCCTCACCGGCCTCTACCGGCCGGACGACGGCGAGATCTCGCTCAACGGTCGCCGCGTCCACTTTCACGCGCCGCGCGACGCGCTCGACGCGGGCATCTTCATGGTGCACCAGCACTTCCGGCTCGTCGAGCCGTTCACGGTCGCGGAGAACGTCGTGCTCGGCGACCACCGCGACGCGGGCCGCTCGTTCCGGCTGCGGCGGCGCGCGATCGAGCGGCGCGTCGCGCAGGTGGCGAAGAGCTACGGCATGGACGTCGATCCTCGGGCGCGGGTCTGGCAGCTCTCGCTCGGCGAGCAGCAGCGCGTCGAGATCGTCAAGGCGCTCTACCGCGACGCGCATGTCCTGATCCTCGACGAGCCGACGGCGGTGCTCACGCCGCAGGAGGCCGACGTGCTGTTCACGACGATGCGTGCGATGGCGGAGATGGGGCGCACGGTGATCTTCATCTCGCACAAGCTGCACGAGGTGAAGGCGGTCGCCGACCGCGTGACCGTGCTTCGCGGCGGGCGCACGATCGCGACGCTCTCCACCGAGGAGGCCACGCCGCGATCGCTCGCCGGGCTGATGGTCGAGCGCGAGCTCGCGGAGAGCGGGCGCGACTCGAAGCAGCGCGAGGCGGCGGAGACGATCCTCGAGACGCACGGCCTGTCTGCCGACGGCGATCGCGTCTCGGCGGCGCTGAAGGACGTGTCGCTCACGGCGCGCGCCGGTGAGGTCGTCGCGATTGCGGGCGTCTCCGGGAACGGGCAGCGCGAGCTCGCCGAGACGATTGCGGGCCTTCGGCGCGCCGACGGCGGGACGCGTGACGATCGCCGGCCGCGCGCTGCGTGCGGGTGATCCGCGCGCGGCGACCTCGGCGGGTGTCGCGTACATCCCGGAGGACCGGCTCGGGACGGGCCTCGCTCCGAGCCTCAGCATCGCGTCGAATCTCTCGCTGAAGTCGTACCGGGGGTCGGCGTCGTCCCGCGGGCCCGTGTTGCGCCTGCGCGCGATTCGCGAGCGCGCGGTCGAGCTGATCCGTCGCTATCGGATCGCCGCTCCCGGGCCGGACGCACAGGCACGGCAGCTTTCGGGCGGCAACCTGCAGAAGGTCGTCCTCGCGCGCGAGTTCACCGCGGAGCCGCGCCTGATCGTCGCCGCCGCGCCGACGCGCGGGCTCGACGTCGGCGCGATCGAGACCGTGCACTCGTACCTCCGCGAAGCTGCCGCCGGCGGCGCGGCGGTGCTGCTGATCAGCGAGGACCTCGACGAGATCCTGCTGCTCGCAGACCGGATCGCGGTGATGTACGAGGGTGCGGTCCTCGGCGAGTTCGACGCCGAGAACGCCGACGTCGAGGAGATCGGACTGCTCATGGCGGGAGGCCACGATCCGCATCAGGATTGAGCGCCGGCTCGAGCAGCCGCGGTGGCTCATGTTCGCCGTGCCGGCGGGGTCGCTGCTCTTCGCGTTCCTCCTGACGGGCGTCGTTCTCGAAGCGACGGGGCACGACGCGCTCTCGAGCTACCGCAAGCTGATCGACGCTGCGTTCGTCTCGCAGGGAGCGCTCGGAGAGTCGCTGATCGCGGCGACGCCGCTCGCCTTCACGGGCCTCGCGGCAGCGGCCGCATTCCGCATGCGGCTGTTCAACATCGGCGGCGAGGGCCAGCTCTACATCGGCGCGATCACTGCAGCGGGCGCCGGCCTCTACCTCGGCGGGAAAGGCTGGCCGACGGCGCTGGTGATCGCGGCGATGGTCCTTGCGGGAGCGGCCGGAGGCGCCGCGTGGGCGTCGATCTCGGGCGTCCTCCGAGCCTTCTTCAAGACGAGCGAGATCATCACGTCGCTGATGCTCAACTACGTCGCCGCATACGTGCTGACGTATCTCATCTTCAACAGCGAGTCGTACTTCCGCGAGACCGAGGGGTTCAACGCGAAGGTCTTTCCGACGGGGAAGCCGCTCCCGGACAACGCGCTCTGGCCGGCCGAGACGCTCCACCTGCAGGGCTCGATCGCGTTGCCGCTCGGCGCCGGCATCGCGGCGCTGTGCGCGATCGGCCTGTGGTTTCTCTACTCGCGGACGCGGTTCGGGTTCGAGGTGCAGGTGCTCGGCGACTCGCCGCGCGCGGCGCACTACGCGGGCATCCGGACGCGACGGAAGATCCTCGCGGTGATGGCTCTCTCGGGTGCGCTCGCCGGGCTCGGCGGCGCAAGCCAGGACGGCGACTTCCGGCACACGCTCGACGCCGATCCCAACGGGCTGCAGCGGCAGTACTACGGCTACGCGGGCATCGTCGTCGCCGCACTCGCGCGATACAACCCGTTCGCCGTGCTCGTCGTCGCGTTCCTGATCGGCGGGCTGCAGAACGCGGGCAACACGCTGCAGGGCGCCGACTTCCCGTCGGGGCTCGTCGGCGTGATCCAGGGCCTGATCCTCTTCTCGGCGCTCGGCGGCGAGCTGCTCGTGCGCTACCGCGTGCGCTTCGGCAGGCGCGCTCCCGAGGCGCCCGCGGCGGAGGCCGTGTCGTGAACAACTCGCTGCTCGTCGTCGTGATCGCGTCGGGGATCGCGTACGGCACGCCGCTCCTCTACGGCGCGCTCGGCGAGCTGCTCGCGGAGCGCGCGGGCGTGCTCAACCTCGGCGTCGAGGGGATGATGCTGATCGGCGCCGTCATGGGGTTCTGGGCGGTGCAGCGGTTCCACTTCGGCTCGGGCCTCTCGCTCGCCGCGGCCGTCGGCGTCGCCGCGCTCGCCGGCGCGGCGATCGCGCTGATCCACGCGTTCCTCGTGATCACGATGCGTGCGAGCCAGATCGTCTCGGGGCTCGCGATCACGATCTTCGCGGGCGCGGCAGGGCTGTCGTCGTACCTCGCGAACGACCTCAACCTCGCGACCAACCCGGCGCCGCATCAGTTCGAGGAGGTCTTCCCCGCGAGCATGCGCGACTGGCCGATCGTCGGGCCGATCGTCTTCGGGCACAACGTGCTCGTCTACGCCTCGTGGCTCTGCGTGGTGGCCGTCTGGTTCTATCTCTCGCGGACGAGGCCCGGGCTGAACGCGCGTGCCGTGGGCGAGGCGCCCGGCGCGGCCGACGCGATGGGCATCGACGTCACCGCGTATCGCTACGCGCACACGCTCGTCGGCGGCGCGTTCGCGGGCGTCGCGGGTGCGACGTTCACGCTCGCGATCACGCCGCAGTGGATCGACGGGATTACCGGCGGTGCCGGCTGGATCGCGATCGCGCTCGTCATCTTCGCGTTCTGGAGGCCGGAGCTCTGCCTCGTCGGCGCGTACTTCTTCGGTGCGCTGCAGGCGCTCGCGCCGCAGCTCCAGGCGCGAGACATCAGCCTCGGCCCGACGGTGCTGTGGGCGAACTCGCTGCCGTACGTGATGACGATCGTCGTGCTCGCCGCCGTGTCCGCAAGCGGCGCCCGCCGCCGGTTAGGGGCGCCCGCTGCACTCGGTGTGCCGTACGTGCGGGAAGAACGCTGATCGCCGTCTCCTGTCCTGACGGGGCATCACTGGTGTCTGACACCACGAGGTGTCCAGAACCGACGGAGAAGATGTCCCCTGGAGACGACGAAGGAGCGCAGGAACCCGCTTGCCTATGGTGTGATGTCTCGGTAACGGCGTCTGGCACCAGGAATTGTCCCAGCGGCACATGTCCCGAGTCCTGGACTCGGGACATGGCCCGTTCAGCGCTCGAGGGAGAGCACGTCGCCGATGCGCTCGACCGTCACGTCGGGCGCCGGGTACCGCGCCACCTGCTCCGCGTCCTCGGCGTAGTGGCCCTGCCGCGGAAAGATCGTCGTCACGCGGTCGCCCCACACCTCCTTGACCGCGGCGAGGATGCGCACCTTGTCGTCGACGAGCGCGTAATGCTCCGCGGGGAAGCGCCGCTCGACGTCCTCGAGCTCGAGCTCTTTATGGACGTAGACGAGCACGTCGCCGCGGAAGGCGTCCCACAGGCCCGAGCGCCGGATCTTCCGCGGCTGGAAGACGACGTCGCCGTCCGAGAGGATCACCGGCCGGCCGTGCGCCCGAGTCCGCTCGACGACCTCGAGCGCCTTCGGGTAGAGCCGCTCGGCGAACGGATACTCGAGGAGCCACTCCGACATCTCGAGCATGCGCGTCTCGTGCGGGTACGCAACCCGGAAGCGCTGCAGCGCGCCGAGGTAGTCCGCGTAACCGAGCTCCGAGCGCAGCGCTTCGAACTCGTCCCAGTAACGCTGCTGCCGCTCGTCCCCGAACTCTGCGGTCAGGTGCGCGCGCAGGTCGGTAGCGACCGCGTCGTTGTCGAGCAGCGTGTTGTCGACGTCGAAGAGGAAGACGGTCCCGTCAGGCACGTTCCACTCCCGAGGGGGAAACGCGCAGCTGCAGCACCGTCGCATCGCTGAACCGCTCCTCGAGCGCGCGAGCACAGTCGCCGGCGCGCTGGTGCTCCGCCCAGACGATGACCGTCGGGCCCGAGCCGGAGATCGTGACGCCGGCGGCGCCGGGCGGAAGGTCGTCCCGGACGGCCGCGAACGCGAGCGCGGTCGCGGCGCGGTACGGTTCGTGCAGCTCGTCGTGTAACGACGCCGCGAAGAGCTCGGGGTCCTGCGCGGCGATCGCGGCTCCGAGCAGCGCCGCGTGCGCGGCCGTCACTGCCGCGGCGCGATGCGTCACGTGCGCGGGCAGCGATGCCCGCGCCTCGGCTGTGAGCACGCGCGTCTCCGGCACGACCGCGATGGGAGTGCAAGGCAGCGCGTCGGCGATGCGGGCGATGCGGCCGTCCCAGGTCAGGCAGACGCCGCCGACGAGTGCGGCCGCGAGGTTGTCGGCGTGCCCTTCGAGCGGCAGCCCGAGCGCGAGCATCCGCTCCGGAGAGAGGTCGTCGCCGTTGACGACGACGGCGGCCGCCAGGCCGAGCGCGATGATCGACGCACTCGAGCCGAGCCCGCGCTCACGCGGGATCCGAACGGTGAACTCGAAGCTATAGCCGCTCGGATCCGCGAGCAGAGCGAACGCGCGAACGCCGAGGTGCTCCGGGTCCGGCTCGCCGCCCTCGGTCAACGTCAGTTCGTTCCAGAGGTCGAACGCGGCGGCCGCGCAGTCGAAGCCCGGTCCGAGGTTCGCCGTCGTGGCGGGCGCCCGGACCCGCACGGCTTCGCTCAAGCGAGAACCTCGACGATCGACTCCACGTCCACCTCGACGATCTCCGAGCCGATCCGCTCGACGGCGTCCGGATCCTTAAGCCCGTGCCCAGTGATCACGGCGACGACGGTGCCCGACGCGCCGACCTTCCGGATCGCGGCGATGCCTGCGGCGCTCGCAGGCTCGCAGAAGACGCCCTCGAGCTCGGCGAGACGGCTCCACGCCGCGACGATCTCGTCGTCTGTGAGCTCGACGACGGCTCCGCCCGAGTCGCGGATCGCCGCCTCGGCCTCGGCGCGGTGCGCCGGCTCGGCGATGCGGATGGCAGATGCGAGCGTCGCGTCGCGTCGCGTCGCCGCGCCGGCGAGAAACCTTGGCATACCCGCGTCCCATTCCGAGAAGCCGCGCGCGTACGCGCGCGTGTTGCCGCCGCCGCCGTACGGAAGCGCGAGGTAGTCGGGCACGAGGTCGAGCTCCTCCGCGATCTCGAACGCGGCGGTCTTCTGCCCCTCGATGCGGAACGGGTTCAGCGAGTTGACGAGGACGTACCGGCCCGAGTCGCCGAGCGCACGCGCCGCGCGCAGCGTCTGGTCGAACGTGCCGCGCACGGCGACGAGCCGCGCGCCGACCGCCCTCGCCTGCGCGAGCTTTCCCAGCGCGACCGCGCCCGCCGGAAGCAGGATCTCCGCGGTGAGCCCCGCGCGCGCCGCGTACGCGGCCGCCGACGCCGCGGTGTTACCCGTCGACGCGCACACGACGCCGGTGGCACCGTCCGCGACCGCGCGGGACACCGCGACGGTCATCCCGCGGTCCTTGAACGATCCGGTCGGGTTCATGCTCTCGAGCTTCAGCCAGAGGTCGACGCCGAGCTCGCTCGACAGTGCGCCGGCGTGCACGAGCGGCGTCGAGCCCTCGTACAGCGACACGACGGGGTCGTCGGCTCCGATCGGCAAGCGCGAGCGATAGCGCTCGATGAGCGGGATCACGTCCAGCCCGCCCCGGTGACGCCGCGCGACGAGATCACCGGCAGCGCCGAGGGACGCGACTGCGTCTCCGGCAACGCGGCGATCTCCGCGAGCGCGTCCTCGACCGAGCCGGCGCGCGCCTCGTGCGTCACGGCGTGCAGGGTCGCGCCGCCCTCGCGCTGGTACTGCACGAGTCGCGCGATCGACACCTCGTGCTGCGCGAGGCGCAGCGCGATGTGCGCAAGCACGCCCGGCTGGTCGGCGACCTCGACGCGGAAGTAGAACGGCGAGCGCAGGTCGCCGCGTGGAAGCCGCTCGAGCTCGCGCCAGCACGCGTCGTTCTGCAGGAACCCCGTTCCGGTCGTCCCGACGATCGAGATCATGTCGGCGACGACGGCGGACGCAGTCTCGAGCCCGCCTGCGCCGGGCCCTTCCAGCGTGATCTCGCGGATCGCGTCGCCCTGGAGCATCACCGCGTTGAACGGCCCCTCGACGCCTGCGAGCGGATGGTGCCGGTCGACGAGCGACGGCTGCACTCGCACGTCGAGCTTCCCGTCGACGAGCGTCGCGGAGCCGACGAGCCGCACGGTCATCTCGAGCTCGCGCGCCGCGCGCACGTGATCCTGCGTGATGTCCTCGATCCCGTCGAACTCGACGTCGTCGAGCGTCGTGCGCGAGCCGAACGCGACGGTGGCGAGGATCGCCATCTTCGCCGCGGCGTCGGCCCCGTTCACGTCCTCCGTGGGATCCGGCTCCGCGAAGCCGAGCCGCTGCGCCTCCGCGAGCGCGTCGGGATAGTCGGCGCCCTGCTCCATCTGCGAGAGGATGAAGTTCGTCGTGCCGTTGACGATGCCGAGGACGCGATGGACGTTCGTGGCGACGAGCGACTCGCGCAGCACCTTGATCACGGGGATCGCAGCGCAGACCGAGGCCTCGAAGCGAAGCTGCACGCCGCTCGCCGACGCCGTTGCGAAAAGCTCTGCGCCGCGTCGCGCGACGAGCTGCTTGTTCGCCGAAACGACCGGCTTTCCGGCGCGCAGGAGCTCGAGAACGTAGTCGCCCGTCGGCTCGACGCCGCCCATCAACTCTGCGACGAGCGCGATCGACGGGTCGTCGCGGATCGACTCGAAGTCCGTGGTGAGAACGCCGTCTTCGGGCAAGTGCTTCCGCTCGCGTCCGGGGTCGCGCACGAGCGCGCGCACGATCCGCAGCCGGTGTCCCGTGGCGCGCTCGATGTCGTCGGCGCTCTCGGCGAGGAGTCGTGCCACGGCGCCGCCGACGTTGCCGTAACCGAGCAGCGCGATCGGGACGTCCACGGCGGCCATCGAGCTAGCCTACTGCGTCTCGTTTCGCTGTCCTCTCCGGACATTGCCGCGGCAGTCGGCGCCGTAGCGGACACCTGGTGGCAGCCATTGTCACGGGCATGTGACGAGGTTGTGACGTCGCTCAGCGTTCGCGCTCGCTGAGCCGAACACCACTCGGCCCCTCCGGACATTGTCCGGTGGCTGCCACCGTGACGGGCATGTAACGCGGGTGTGACGGAAGAGGCGCGGCGCCGGTCAGGAGCCGCCGGCGCCGAGGCCGAAGCGCTCGTGCACCGCGCGCACGGCACGTTCCACGTCGCCCGCGCGGATGACGCACGAGACGCGGATCGACGATGTCGAGATGATCTCGATGTTCACGCCCGCCTCGGCGAGCGCGTCGAACATGTCGGCGGCGACTCCCGGATGGCTCTTCATCCCGGCGCCGATGAGCGAGACCTTCGCGATGTCGGGGTCGCACGTGACTCCGGTCGCCTCGATCTCGCCCGCGAGCTGCTGGAGGATGCGCTCCGCGGCCGGGACGTCGTCCTTCGGGAGCGTGAACGAGATGTCGGTGTGTCCTGCGGCCGAGACGTTCTGCACGATCATGTCGACGTTCACGCCCGCGTCGGCGAGCAGCCGGAAGACGCGCGCCGCGATGCCCGGCTGGTCGGGCACGCCGAGGATCGTCGCCTTCGCCTCGGACGTGTCGTGCGCGATGCCCGAGATGATCGCGCGCTCGAGCGACTCCTCCTGACTCACGACCCGCGTGCCCTCTGCGTCGGAGAACGACGAGCGCACGTGCAGCGGCACACCATGGTTGCGAGCGTACTCAACCGAGCGGAGCATGAGCACCTTCGCGCCGCAGGCGGCGAGGTCGAGCATCTCCTCGTATGTCACGGTGTCCAGCTTGCGCGCCTCCGGGACGATCCGCGGGTCGGCCGTGAACACGCCGTCGACGTCGGTGTAGATCTCGCAAACGTCGGCACCGAGCGCCGCCGCGAGCGCGACGGCCGTCGTGTCCGAGCCGCCCCGCCCGAGCGTCGTCACGTCGAGTGTCGTCGATACACCCTGGAAGCCCGCCACGATCGCAATCCGGTTCGCGTCGAGCGCCTCGCGCACACGATCGGAGCGCATCTCGACGATGCGCGCGCGCCCGTGCGCGGTATCGGTGACGATGCCCGCCTGCGAGCCGGTGAACGACACCGCCTCGCGGCCGAGGTCGTTGATGGCCATGGAGAGCAGCGCGATCGAGATCCGCTCGCCGGCCGTGAGCAGCATGTCGCGTTCGCGTGGGTGCGGGTTCGGTGAGACCTCGGTCGCGAGCTCGAGCAGTTCGTCGGTCGTGTCGCCCATCGCCGAGACGACGACGCAGACGCCGCCGTCCGCGCCGGCGGTCGCGACGATACGCCTCGCCACACGCTGGATGCGCTCCGGCGACGAGACGGAGGTGCCGCCGTATTTCTGGACGACGAGCGTCACGCGCTGCAAGCTACCGCGATGCCGTCCTCGCCGCCGCACAGCGTGTGACGTGCGCCGATGGACGATGCGAACGACGCGCTGAGGCTCGACTACGAGCAGACCACGCAGCTGATGCGGACGCTCACGGACACCGCTTCAAGCTGCTCGCGTTCGTGCCGTCGATCGCAGGCGCGGCCGTCGCGTTCATGGGCGCCGGTCACTCGGCCTCGGAGCTTCTCGGGGTCGGAGTGATCGGCCTCGCCGCGACCGTCGGCGTGCTGCTGTACGAGCTTCGGAACTCCGAGCTGTACGACGCGATCATCGACCATGCCGCCGATCTCGAGCAGAAGCTCGGCTTTGGGCTGTTCAGCGCGCGCCCGCAAAAGCGCGCGACGCTCTTCGGGCTCGTCGGTGCGAGGCAGGAGCGCGGCGTCGGACTCGTCTACGGCGCTGCGCTCGCGGGCTGGACGTACCTCGTGGTGTGGGGCGCCCCGCGCGCGCTCGACGTCGGCGGCGCGAGGAAGATCGGCGCGGTCGCCGGGCTTCTCGTCGGCGCGGCGGTCGTCGTCGAGGTGGATCGCCTCGTGCGCGTTCCTACTTCAGCGTCTTGAGATAGGCGACGAGCGCGTTGAGCCGGTCGTCCGGGATGATCCCGCCCCAGTGCGGCATGCTGACGACCGGCTGCTTGCCGATCACGCTGCCGCTCCTGATCATTGCGATGATCTTTGCGTCGGTGTCGAACTCGCTGCGGAAGTCCTGGCCGCTGAGTGGCGGGATCGCCTTGTCCTCGGACTGCGGGTTCGGCACGCCGCCGAGGCCGTTCGGCCCGTGGCAGTTGACACAGCCGTACAGCGTGTAGAGCGTCGCGCCCTCGACGGCCGCGCCCTGGCCGGCCGGAACCACCGGCGGCGACGCCGTCGGCACCTTCGGCAGGCCCGCACGGACGTACGCCACGAGCTCGTCGATCTGCGTGTTCGAGATGATCCCGTGCCACACCGGCATGTACGGCTTCGTCGGGTTCGACGACTCACCGGCGCCGTGGTTGATGATCGAGCGGAGCTGCGATGCGTTGAACTCCTTGCCCACATTGGTGAGCGCAGGTACGTCCGGCGAGACATTGCCCTTGCCCTGCTCGCCGTGACACTGTGCGCATGCGAACTGGACGAAATCGTGTGCCCCCGCGGCGACGTGCGGGTCGACCTGCGCCGTGTTCTCCGCGATCGCCGTGGCGGTGACGGTCTTCGTGCCCTTGGTGTCGCGGCCGATGAAGAACCCCCCAGCGGCGGCCGCCACAGCGAAGCCGAGTGCGAGCAGGACCACGATGGCAGCGAAGACCTCTGGATGCCCGCCTTGGTCAGCCCTAGCCATGTCGCTCCCGGTTCGCTCGTGGAGAGCCTATAGCGCACGCCGGGGGCGGTCGGCCGCCAGCCATCGCTAGACCCGCGCGTAGCGCCGGCAGAAGCGCACGTCCTCCGAGTACGGAAAGAAGTCGACGATCTCCGCGGAAGCGATGCGCCGCTGCGACTCGCGCCAGAACTCCGGTGACAAGAGGTCGGCGTGGTGGCGCAGAAACGACTCGCGCACACGGTCGTCGCCGAGCAGGAACGGCCCGAACTCCTCCGGGAACACGTCGCGCGGCCCGACGCCGTACCAGACGTCTTCCGACAGCTCGGCCTCGGGCGTCGGCGGCGAAGGAATGGCGCGGAACTCGCAGTCCGTGAGATACTCGACCTCGTCGTAGTCGTAGAACAGCACGCGGTCGTAGCGCGTCAGGCCGAAGTTGCGCCAGATGAGATCGCCGGGGAAGACATTGGCGATCGCGAGCTCGCGGATCGTGTCGCCGTACTCGCGCACCGCCCTGTCGATCTGCTCGGCCGAGGCCGTTCCGAAGTAGACGTTCAGCGGCGTCAGCCGTCGCTCGACGTAGCAGTGCTTCACGATCAGGTTGTCGCCGTCGGGCTCGACCGACGACGGCGCGAGCTCGTCGAGCTGCTCGAGCAGCTCCGGCGCGAAACGGTCGAGCGGCAGCGCGAGGTTCGTGAACTCGACGGTGTGCGCCATGCGGCCGACGCGATCGACCTCGCGCACGAGCCGGAACTTCGACATGACGGTCTCGCGGTCGGTGTTCTTCGACGAGCCGAACCTGTCGCGGATCACCTTGAAGACGTACGGGTACGACGGGAGGTTGAACACGTGCATCACGAGCCCGCGCGTCCCGCGCCGCCTCGACGAAGAGGTCGCGCGAGTGGTGCAGGTGGTGGCGAAGGTCGCGGAAGAAGAGCGTCTTCCCCTGTCCGGCGAGCCCGAGCGCCGTGTAGAGCTCCGACCGCGGCCGCCTCGGCATGATCGACTGCAGGAAGTGGACGTAGTCCGACGGCACGTCCATGTCGACGAGGAAGTACGCGCGCGACAGGGAGAACAGGATGTCGATCGACTGCTGGTCGAGCAGGATCGTGTCGACCGCTACACCGCCGGCGTGGTCGTGCAGCAACGGCACGACGAACGGCTGCTCGTCGTTGGCGTTCACGATCTTCCCGACCACATACGCGGCCTTGTTGCGATAGAAGGCCGAGCTCAGGACCTGCACCTGGAAGTTCGGCGCCGGCGCGGCGCGCGCTCCCAGCTCGTCCAGCGCTCGCATCACGAAGCCGACGTCGCGCTCGAGATCGGTGAACGGCCGCGTCCACGCGAAGTCGCGCAGGACCTCGACGAAGGTCGCCTCGAGCCCCGGACCGGCCGGGTAGTAGCTGCGGTACGTCGGCGGCTCGGACGGGATGTACTCGGTCGAGACCGCGGCGCGCATGAACATCAGGTCGTCGTGGATGTAGGTGCGCCGCAGCACGCGGGTCGTCACCGAGTTGAAGAACGTCTCCGCGAGCTCCGGCCGCCTGTGGTCGACGAGCAGACCGACGTAGATCAGCTTCGCAAGCTGCCACTCGGAATCGTCGAGCGACTCCGCGTCGAGCTCGTCGCGCAGCCGCGCCACGTACTCGAGGACGCGCGTGTCGTAGAAGCGGATCCGCTCCTGGACGAGGCGCTGCACTCGAGCCCAGTCACCCGCCTCGAACGCCTCCTTCGCCTGCGCGCTCGTCGTGCGGAAGAGCTCGTAGTGGCGGTCGAAGCCCTCGAGCAGCTCTTCCGCGATTCGCTCGGCGGTCTCCATTGATGCAGGATGATCGTCTCATGTCGTCGCAGCCGCCGACCGGCACGGTCACCTTCCTGTTCACCGACCTGGAAGGGTCCACGCGCGTCCTGCGCGAGATCGGGCGCGAGCGCTACGAGGAGCTGCTCAGGATCCACCGGCGGCTGATGCACGAGGCCGTCGAGGGCTCGGACGGGTACTTCGTCGACAAGCAGGGCGACGCGTGCTTTGCCGTCTTCCGCAGCGGCGGCGACGCGGTCGCAGGCGCCGCCGAGGCGCAGCGCGACGCACGCGAAGCACCCGTGGCCGGCCGACGCGAAGCTGCGCGTGCGTATGGGCCTGCACACGGGCGACGCGAGCCTCGGTGACGAGGGCTACATCGGGCTCGCAGTTCATCACGGCGCACGGATCGCCGCGGCCGGCGACGGCGGGCAGGTGCTGCTCTCGTCGTTGACGGCGAGGCTCGTCGCGCACCAGCTCCCGGACGGCGTGCAGCTGCGCGACGTCGGTGCACGGACGCTGCGCGACCTCGACGCGCCCGAGCAGCTGTTCGAGCTCGTGATCGACGGAACGGAGTCCGTGCTCCGTCCCGGCACGATCCGCGTCCTCATCGCGGACGACCAGGCTCTCGTGCGCAGCGGCTTCCGGATGATCCTGGAGACGCAGAAGGGCGTCGAGGTCGTGGGCGACGCCGAAGACGGCCTGCAGGCGGTACGCCTCGCGGAGGAGCTGAAGCCAGACGTCGTGCTCATGGACATCCGGATGCCGGAGCTCGACGGCCTCGAAGCGACGCGACGCGTGCTCGCGCTCCCGTACGCGCCGCGCGTGCTTGTGCTGACGACGTTCGACATGAACGAGTACGTGTACGAGGCGATGAAGTCGGGCGCGTCGGGCTTTCTCCTGAAGGACACGCGGCCCGAGGCGCTCATCGACGCGGTGCGCACGGTCGCGCACGGCGATGCGCTGCTCGCGCCGACGATCACGCGCCGCCTGATCGAGGAGTTCACGAGCCAGGCGCCTCCGGATGCCTCGGCGGGGACCGAGGTCGCTGCGCTCGACGGCGCCGAGCGGCAGGTGCTGAGGCTCGTCGCGGAGGGCCTCTCGAATGCCGAGATCGCGGAGCGTCTCTCGGTCGGCGAAGCCGCGGTTGCGGATCAGGTGGCGGGGATCCTCGAGAAGCTCGACCTCCGCGACCGCGCGCAGGCCGTCGTCGTCGCCTACCGGAGCGGCCTCGCGCGCTCCTAGTCGTCCTTCCGCTCCCTGAACCCGTACTTCGCCACGCCGATCGTCGCGAGCAACGCGAAGAACGCGACGATGATCCCGAACGGATCGACCTGCGGTAGCGTTCCGTCTCGGATGAGCAGTGCGACGACTCCGATCCACGTCCCCGAGGGCGGCGAGAAGCTCGTTCCGGGGCAGCCGGCGCCGGATCACCCGATCGTCCCGTTCATCGAGGGCGACGGCATCGGCGCCGACATCACGCCGGTGATGAAGGACGTCGTCGACGCCGCCGTCGCGAAGGCGTACGACGGCGCGCGCGAGATCCAGTGGATGGAGGTGTACGCCGGCGAGAAGTCGACGCGGGTCTACGGCGCGGACGAGTGGCTGCCGCAGGAGACGCTCGACGTCGTGCGCGAGTACGCCGTCGCGATCAAGGGCCCGATGACGACGCCCGTCGGCGGCGGCATCCGCTCCCTCAACGTTGCTCTGCGGCAGGAGCTCGACCTCTTCGTCTGCCTGCGGCCGGTGCGTTGGTTCCGCGGCGTGCCGAGCCCGCTCAAGGATCCGTCGGGCACCGACATGGTCATCTTCCGCGAGAACACCGAGGACATCTACGCGGGCATCGAGTGGGAGTCCGAGTCCGACGGCGCGCGCAAGGTGATCTCGTTCCTCCAGGACGAGATGGGCGTGCGGAAGATCCGCTTCCCCGAGACGTCGGGCATCGGCATCAAGCCGGTCTCGCGCGAGGGGACCGAGCGGCTCGTGCGCAAGGCGATCGAGTATGCGATCGCGAACGGGCGCAAGTCCGTCACGCTCGTGCACAAGGGCAACATCATGAAGTTCACCGAGGGCGCGTTCCGCGACTGGGGCTACTCGCTCGCGGCGCACGAGTTCGGCGCCGAGCCCCTGGACGGCGGCCCGTGGATGAAGACCGCGGACGGCCTCGTGATCAAGGACATGATCGCCGACGCGTTCCTGCAGCAGATCCTGCTGCGCCCGCGCGAGTACGACGTGATCGCGACGACGAACCTGAACGGCGACTACATCTCGGACGCGCTCGCCGCGCAGGTCGGCGGCATCGGCATCGCGCCGGGCGCGAACATCTCGGACGAGGTGGCGTTCTTCGAGGCGACGCACGGCACCGCGCCGAAGTACGCGGGCCAGGACAAGGTGAATCCGGGCTCGCTCATCCTCTCGGCCGAGATGATGCTGCGCCACTTCGGCTGGACGGAGGCGGCGGATCTGATCGTCTCGTCGCTCGAGGCCGCGATCCTCGACAAGCAGGTGACGTACGACTTCGCGCGGCTGATGGAAGGCGCGAACGAGATCTCGACGTCGGCCTTCGGCCGCGCGATGATCCAGCGGATGTAGCTGCAAACAGCGGGGTTTACAGAACCCTTACGGCGCGCTCCGGGGCTTTTCTCGCTCAGTGGGCATCTACCTGAGTAGAGAAGCCACTAATTAGGAGGAGACATGAAACGAATCGTTTTGACGACGGTGCTCGTCGTCGCGTTGTCCGCGGCGGCGGCCGCGGTCGCCAGCGACGCATCGAGCAACGCGAAGGCCGCGTGCACGTCGCTGCGGGCGAAGATGGGTCAGACGGCCTTCGCGCACACGTACTCGAGCTTCGGCGCCTGCGTGTCGAGCATGGCTCCGGTCGAGCAGAAGAACGTGTCGAGCGCGAATGCGCTCTGCACTGCGGAGCAGGGCGACGCGGCGTTCGCCGCAAGCCACAGCGGCAAGACCTTTGACCAGTTCTACGGCGCCGGCAAGAAGGGCAAGAACGCGTTCGACAACTGCGTCTCGGCGAAGGCCAAGGCGTCGTCGCAGGCGGAGCAGCAGAGCCGGGCGAACCCGTCCCGGACGTGCCGCGCTCTCCGGGCGCAGATGGGAGCACAGCCGTTCACGGCGCTGTACGGCGCGAGCGCGACGGCGCGCAACTCGTACGGCAAGTGCGTTTCCGCGTGGGCGCGCGCGCAGACGAAGAACGAGCTGAACGCTGCGGCAGCGTGCAGCGTGGAGCAGAGCGATGCGACGTTCGCGGCGACACATAGCGCGAAGACGTTCGCTCAGTTCTACGGCACGGACTCGTCGCACGCGAATGCGTTCGGCCAGTGCGTGTCCGCGAAGGCGAAGGCGGCCGCACAGACGCAGCAGCAGGCTACGGTCTCCGCTGCCAAGGTGTGTGCCGGCGAGCTGAACGCGAATCGCGCTGCCTTCAAGGCGAAGTACGGCACGTTCGGCCGCTGCGTCTCGCAGCACACCTAACGCGGTAACGCGCTCTAGGGCACCGGCCGCCGGCGGCCGGTGCCTCAGCGCGCGCCGGCCGACGCGTAACCGGCGCCGCGCAGAGCCTCGCGCATCTCCTCGAGGATCGCCGGGTCGTCGATCGTCGCGGGCGTCCGGTACTCCTCGCCGTCGGCGATGCGGCGCATCGTCCCGCGGAGGATCTTGCCCGAGCGCGTCTTCGGCAGACGCTCGACGACGATCGCGGTCTTGAACGCCGCGACCGGACCGATGCGCTCGCGCACGAGGCGCACGACCTCGGCCTCGAGCTCGTCGTCCGGACGGTCGACGCCGGCCTTCAACACGACGAAGCCGACCGGAAGCTGTCCTTTCAGCTCGTCGGCGACGCCGATGACCGCGCACTCGGCTACGTCCGGATGCGCAGCGAGCACCTCCTCCATTGCACCCGTCGAGAGCCGGTGGCCTGCGACGTTGATGATGTCGTCGGTCCGTGCCATCACGTGGACGTAGCCGTCCTCGTCCATGTACCCCGCGTCGGCCGTCTCGTAGAAGCCGGGATACGTCGTCAGGTAAGCCTCGCGAAAGCGGTCGTCGGCGTTCCACAGCGTCGGCGACGAGCCGGGCGGCATCGGCAGTTTCACGACGAGTGCGCCGGTCTCGCCCGCGACGACCTCGTTGCCGTCCCGGTCGAGCACGCGGAGATCCCAGCCGGGAACGGCGCGCGTCGGCGACCCGGGCTTCACGGGCAGCCGTTCGATGCCCAGGCAGTTCGCTGCGATCGCCCAGCCCGTCTCGGTCTGCCACCAGTGGTCGATCACCGGCACGCCGAGCTTCTCCTCGGCCCAGCGGAGCGTCTCCGGATCGCAGCGCTCGCCCGCGAGGAAGAGCGCCCGGAATCGCGACAGGTCGTAGTCGGAGATCAGCACGCCGTCGGGATCCTGCTGGCGGATCGCGCGGAACGTCGTCGGCGCGGTGAAAAGCGTCTCGACGCCGTGCTGCGCGATCACGCGCCAGAAGGCGCCCGCGTCGGGAGTGCCGACGGGCTTCCCCTCGTAGAGCACGGTCGTGCACCCGTGCAGGAGCGGCGCGTACACGATGTACGAGTGGCCGACGGCCCAGCCGATGTCGGACGCCGACCAGTACACCTCGCCCGGCTCGACGCCGTAGACGTGCTTCATCGACCACGCCATCGCGACCGCATGGCCGCCGTTGTCGCGCACGATTCCTTTCGGCAGGCCGGTCGTGCCCGACGTGTAGAGGATGTAGAGCGGGTCGGTCGCCTCGACGTCGACGCAGTCCGCAGGGTCGGCGTCGCGGGTCGCGTCGTTCCAGTCGACGTCGCGCCCCGGCACGAGCCGCGCTTCGAGCTGCGGCCGCTGGAGGATGATGCAGCGCTCGGGCTTCACCGCCGACTGCTCGATCGCCGCGTCGAGCAGCGGCTTGTACGCAACCGTGCGCGAGGGCTCGATCCCGCACGACCCGGACACGACCACCTTCGCCTGCGCGTCCTCGATCCGGCTCGCGAGCTCGTTCGCGGCGAAGCCGCCGAACACGACCGAGTGCACGGCGCCGATCCGCGCGCAGGCGAGCATGGCGACGACGGCCTCCGGGACCATCGGCATGTAGACGATCACCCGGTCGCCACGCTCGACGCCCTGCGCGGCGAGCGCGCCCGCGAAGCGCGCGACGCCGTCGCGGAGCTCGCGGTAGGTGAACGTCGACACCGTCTCCGTCACCGGCGAGTCGTAGATCAGGGCGAGCCGGTCGCCGTGACCCGCGTCGACGTGCCGATCGAGCGCGTTGTGGCAGGTGTTGAGCCGGCCGCCGCGGAACCAGCGGTAGAACGGCGCGCGCGAGTCGTCGAGAACGCGCTCCCACGGCGCCGTCCAGTCGATCGCGGCCGCGGCCTCGGCCCAGAACGCCTCGGGCTCCTCGAGGGAGCGCCGATGGACCTCGTCGAGCCGGGCCATGCCGCATCTTGACCGATCCGTTGAAGTGAAGTAAGGCGGTCAACCCCGGTTGGGGGATAGATCAAGCACCCTCTTCTGGGCAATGCTGGGCTCGTTGACGAGAGGGCCCCACTGCGGCGGGGCCAGCTCCGATCCAGACGCCGAAACAGACCATGGCAGACGAAGAAACCACGAAATCCACGCTCCTCCTCTGGCTCAGCCTCCTCGGATGGCAGGTGGACGTGAGACGCAAGGGCGCCGAGCTGATCGGCGTCGCCCGGCACGTCGCGGCGGATGGCAGCACGTTCCGGGTCAGCGGCACCGCGGCCACGCGCGACGCGCTCGCCTTCCAGCTCTTCCAGGCGGCGCTTCAGGTGATCGAGGGCGGCTCGCGGCGCCGCCCCGTGCTCGCCGCGTAGCCCGGCCGCGCAACGCTCCTGACGCACGCCCGAACGCGCCGCGGCGAAACCTGGGAGCATCGACGCATGGGGAGCCCCGACCGCAGCGTCGTGTTCGTGCACGGGCTCTGGCTGCACGCGGACTCGTGGACGCCGTGGGTCGAGCGTTTCAGCGCGGCGGGCTACTCGCCGACCGCGCCCGGCTGGCCCGGCACCGGCGCGTCGGTGGAGGAGACGCGCCGCAATTCCGAGGCCGTCGCCGGCTACGGCATCGGAGACGTCGTCGACCACTACGCGCGCATCGTCAAGTCGCTCGACACGAAGCCGATCGTGATCGGGCACTCGTTCGGTGGGCTCATCGCGCAGCGTCTCCTCGCGGCGGATCTCGCCGCCGCCGCGGTGGCGATCGACCCGGCTCCAATCAAGGGCGTGATCTTCCTGCCGCCGTCGGCGCTCCGCGTCGCGTCGGTCGCGCTGCGCAACCCGGCGAACAGCAAGCGCGCGGTGTCGCTGACGGAGAAGCAGTTCCGCTACGGCTTCGCGAACGCCGTCTCGCAGGAAGAGTCGAAGGACCTGTACGAGCGGTGGGCGATCCCGACGCCCGGGAAGCCGCTGTTCGAGGCCGCGTCGGCGAACCTCTCGCGCAACTCGCCGGCGAAGGTCGACACGCGCAACGCGTCGCGAGGGCCGCTGCTCGTGACCGCGGGCGGCAAGGATCGAACCGTCCCGAAGGCGGTCAGCCGTGCGACGGTGAAGCTGTACCGGCACTCGCCGGCGGTGACCGAGCTCCGCGAGTTCCCGGATCGCGGACACTCGCTCACGATCGACAACGGCTGGCCCGAGGTGGCAGACGCAGCACTCGCCTGGCTCTCCGAACGCGCGCTCTAGGCCCCGCGCATCGCTTCAGCCGAGACTTTGCCCAACCCGAAGGTTTCCTTTGCCTTGCTTTTAGGCGTTTCTCATCGAGGCCTGGTTCCCTGGAGGAGGCGGCTGATCACCACCGGCCGACCTGCGATGAGTTCCGCTGCGCCCAGCCCACTCGCCAGCAGAAAGCGTCACGAGCGTGACCGCGGTCTGCTCCTTCTGCGCAACCTGACGCGCGGTGCCGTCGTGGGCGCCACCGCGCTCGCCGGGATCTTCGCCGGCATCGCCGCCGAGAGCGCGAAGGGTCGCAGCGCGGGGAGCGCCCGAGTCGTCGTCGCGCCGCGTGCGTCTAGGCCTGCGGCTCCGAGACCGGCTCCGCCGCCGCCGACAGCGCCGGCCGTCGGGTCCGCCGCGGCTGCCCCGAGCCCGGCGCCGCAGCCGCAATCGGCAACCGCGCCGGTCCCGGCGCCGACGCAGGCGCCGCCTGTCGCCGTCTCCGGCGGCTCGTGACCCCGGCGTCGCTCACGTTTCCCGCACTTGGCACGACGACGACCCTCTGCGCCGCCGACCAGGCGGGCCTCGAGCAAGCGCGCCTGGCGGTCGTGCAGGAGCTGGAGGAGGTCGACGCGGCGTGCAGCCGGTTTCGCGCAGATTCGGAGCTCGCGCGCCTGAACCGAAGCGCGGGCGCGGACGTCGCGGTCGGTGCTCGGCTCTTCGACGAGCTCGTGCTTGCGCTCGACGCGGCGGCCTCGACGGACGGCCTTGTCGATCCGACGGTCGGCCGGACGTTACGGCTCACCGGATACGACCGCACATTCGCGCTCGTCCGCCTGCGGGACGGAGACGCTTTCTTCGCCTCCTTCGAGCCCGTCCCCGGCTGGCGGGCGATCGAGCTCGACGCCGAGCGGCGGACCGTGCGGGTGCGCCGCGACGTCGAGCTGGATCTCGGTGCGACTGCGAAGGCCTCGGCGGCGGATCGTGCGGCGCGGGCGAGCGCACACGCAGCCGGCTGTGGAGTCCTCGTCGCGCTCGGCGGCGACGTCGCAGTCGCGGGCGAGACCCCGGACGGCGGCTGGCCGGTGCTGGTGACGGACGATCACGCCGCCTCCCTGAACTCGGCCGGCCCGGTCGTGTCGATCTCCGCGGGCGGCCTTGCGACGTCGGGGACGGCCGTACGCCGATGGCGGGCAGGTGCGGTGACGTGCCACCACATCATCGATCCCCGCACCGGCAGGTCCGCGTCGACTCCGTGGCGCACCGTGAGCGTCGCGGCTGCGTCCTGCGTCGAGGCGAACGTTGCCAGCACGGCGTCGGTCGTGCTCGGCGACGACGCGCCCGGCTGGCTCACCGCGCGCGGCCTTTCCGCGCGCCTCGTCCGCGACTGCGGCACCGTCCTCTGCATCGGCGGCTGGCCGGAGGAGAAAGCAGCGTGATCGGACTTCTCGCCGCCGCGGGCAGCCCGAAGGCTCTCTGGTTCATCACGCGCGGCACCGGCGTCGTCGCACTCCTCCTGCTCACGGCCGGCGTCACGCTCGGCGTCCTGACCTCGATCCGGTGGCGAGGCCGGGGCCTGCCGCGCTTCGTCGTCGCGGGGCTTCACCGGAACGTGACGTTGCTCGCTCTCACGTTCGTCGTCGTGCACGTCGCGACCACGATCGTCGACGGGTTCGCGCCGATCGGCCTTCGCGATGCCGTCGTGCCGTTTCTTTCGCCCTATCGCCCCGTGTGGCTCGGCCTTGGCGCGGTCGCGTTCGATCTCCTGCTCGCCTTGATCATCACGAGCCTCTTGCGTGCGCGGCTGGGAGTGAGACGCTGGCGCGCCGTGCACTGGCTTGCATATGCGTCGTGGCCCGTCGCGCTCGTCCACGCGTTCGGCACCGGCAGCGACCCGCGACGCTCGTGGTTCGCTGGGCTCGCGATCGTCTGCGTGGCCGCCGTGGCCGGCGCCGTCCTGTGGCGCGTGACCGCTGCACGCGACTCACGGCCCGAACTGCGGATCGCAGCGGCGGCCGCAGCCGTCGTCGTTCCGCTCGCTGTCTTCGTCTGGGCGCGAGGCGGACCGCTCCGTCCGGGTTGGGCGACGGCGGCAGGCACGCCGCGCACGCTGCTCGCGTCGCACCGTGTCCGCGTAAAGGCTGCCGCGTCGAGTGCTGCCGCGCATCCCGTCGTCGCGAAGCTTCCGAGCGGTTCGTTTCGCGCGAGCGTCGACGGCACGATCACCGAGACTCCTGCTGCAAACGACCTCGTCCTCGTCGGGATTGACGCGAGGTCGCGCGGAGGCTTCCACGGACGTGTGCACGTCGCCTTGCGGGGCAGGCCGCTCGACGACGGCGGCGTCGAGATGCTCACGAGCAGCGTCGCCCTGCTTCCGTCCGGCGGCGGCGCGTGGTACGCCGGCCACGTCGTCGCGCTCGATGGTCAGCGGATCGGAGCCGTGGTTCGCGGCGAGCACGGCCCGCTCCGGCTGGTGCTCGACCTGCAGCTCGATGCAGGCGCCCACACCGTCACAGGCGTGCTGCACGGCGGCGCGCACGTGCTGCCGGGGGCAGCGTGAGCGCGCTCCGTGCCGAGGCACGGGGTCGCCTTCCGGCTCCCGACGCTCTGCCGCGCCTGCTCGCCGGCATCCGTGCGGACGGCGGCGCTCTGCGGCTCGAGGATCATCTCCGGATTCACGGGCCGATCGCGGGTAGGAGCGGCGACGAATTGATCAGGCTCGTCGAGTTGTCCGGTCTCACCGGCCGGGGCGGCGCCGCGTTTCCCACGGCGACGAAGCTGCGCGCCGTCGCGGCTGCCCGGGGAAGCGCTGTCATCGTCGCCAACGGGACCGAGGGAGAGCCGGCCAGCGGCAAGGACAAGGTGCTCCTCCGGCACGTGCCGCATCTCGTGCTCGACGGTGCGGAGGTCGCCGCCGCGGCGGTCGGCGCCGGCGAGATCGTCGTTGCGGCGGGAGCAGGCGCGCCGAGAGAGCTTCACATGCTGCGTACCGCGGTTCGCGAGCGCCCGCGCAGGCGCGGCAGCGCGGAGATTCGCGTCGTCGCCGTGCCCGACGGCTTCGTCACCGGCGAGGAGACGGCGCTCGTCAACTGGTTGAACGACGGCCCCGCGAAGCCGACATCCACGCCGCCGAGGCCGTACGAGAGCGGCGTCGGCGGTGCGCCGACACTCGTCCAGAACGTCGAGACGATGGCGCAGCTCGCGCTGGTCGCCCGTCACGGTGACGCGTGGTTCCGCTCGGTGGGGACGCACGACGCTCCCGGCAGCGCCCTCGTGACGCTCGGCGGCGCGATCGAACGCCCGGGCGTCTACGAGATCCCGCTCGGGCTGAGGCTCGAGCGACTGATCGCCCAGGCCGGCGGGCCGACGGGACGGCTCTCGGCCGTCCTCGTGGGCGGCTACTTCGGCACGTGGCGCCAGGCCGGCACCGCGCTCGACCTTCCGCTCGCACAGCCGGATCTCGGCGCAGGCGTCCTCTTCGCGCTGCCGGCTGACGCCTGCGGTGCGGTTGAGAGCGCACGCGTGGCGCGCTACCTGTCGGACGAGAGCGCCGGTCAGTGCGGGCCGTGCGTCCACGGGCTCGACGCGATCGCGGGCGCGATGGAGCTCCTCGCGTCCCGGGCCGTCGACGCGCAGCGCGCGCGCCGGATCGAGGTTTGGCTGCGCCAGGTCGTGGGCCGCGGCGCGTGCCGGCATCCCGACGGCGCGGCACGTTTCGTGGAGAGTGCGCTGCGTGTCTTCCAGAGCGAGTTGATGTTGCACCGAAGCGGCCGCTGCTCCGGTCGCCGCGGCGCGATGCTTCCCGTCACGGTCGCGCGGAGTCCGCGGCGGATATGACCGAGGTGATCCGCGTCGACCCGATCGCGTGCGAGGGGCACGGGCTCTGCGCCGAGCTCTTCCCGGAATGGATCGGCGTCGACGACTGGGGCTTCCCGGTGATCGACTCGCGTCCCGTTCCGCAGGAGCTGTCGGAACATGCGCGGCGGGCGGTGGCCGAGTGCCCGGCGCTTGCGCTCAAGCTCGTGCACGCGGCGCGCAGGAAATGAGCCGAAGGGTCTGGATCGCGTTGGCCGTGCCAATCGTCGCCATCGGAGCGGCCGCCGCCGGCGCGTGGTTCGCGAGCCCGCGCGTCGGCTCTCTCAGTGCGAGCGTGCACACGCATCTCGCCGGAACGGGCGGGCGACCCGTTCCGCTCTCGTCGGTCGCGCCGATCCTGCGCAACGCCGTCGTCGCGACCGAGGACGAGCGCTTCTACCGTCACCGCGGTGTCGATCTGATCGGCGTCATGCGTGCGATCCCGTACGACATCACGCACCTCTCGTTCGCGCAGGGCGCGAGCACGATCACCGAGCAGGTCGCGAAGCTCCTCTATCTCCACGGAGACGACCACACGCCGTGGCGCAAGCTCGAGGACGCGATGCTCGCGCTCAAGCTCGAGAGCCGCTACAGCAAAGAGCAGATCCTCGCTGCGTACCTCGATACGACCTACCTCGGCGAGGGCGCGTACGGCGTGCGTGCGGCGAGCGAGCACTACTTCGGTATTCCGCCGAGGCGGCTCGACACCGCGCAGGCGACGCTGCTCGCGGGACTGATCCAGGCGCCGTCCGCATACGACCCCGTGCAGCACCCTGAGCTCGCACGCGCGCGTCAGGCCGACGTTCTGCGCTCGCTCGTCCGCAACGGATTCCTCACCAGGCGCGAGGCGACCCGCGCGCTCGCCGCGCCGCTCCGCCTGCGCTCGGGTCCGGCGCTCGGCGGGGTCACCGGAGTGTCGTTCGAGCCCGGCGCGGCGTTCGTCTGGTGGGAGCTTGCACTCGGCGCCAGCGTCGTGCTGCTCGGGGTCGGGGTTCTGCTCGCGTCGCGCCTGCCGCGACTGCGGCTCGCTCACGGCGTCGTCGCCCTGCGAGTCGTGACGCTCGTGGTCGTCCTCCTCGGCACCGCCGCCGTCCTGCGCTCGTTCCGCACCGCGTAGGTGTTCAATAGCCGGTGTGCCCGAGCTGCCCGCCGAGTTGACCCTCCACGTCGGCGAGACGCGGCGCCTTCGCCTGCCGGGGCTCGCCCAGGCCGGCTACCGCTGGAAGGCGACTGTCGCGTCCGGCGCAGAAGCGGTCGATGTCGAGACGAACTTCGACGACGCCGAGCCCGCGGTGACCTCGCCGGTAGGGCCGTTCGCCCCGGAAGTCCTCTCGATCGCCGCACGCGCGCCCGGAAGTGCGAGAGTGCGGCTGGCGCAGGCGAGGTCGTGGGAGGAGAATGCCGCGATCGCAGAGCATACGCTCGAAATCACCGTTGTCGACCGCGCTCCCTGAGAGCGCAAAGGGGGGAACACGCGCATGAACGCAAGCCCGCCCGAGTTGCCGAAGCGCCGAGTCGAGCGCTTCGGTTGGCAGCCGGACATTCCCGACGCGCGGGACTTTCTCTACTCGGCGCCCGAGGCCGTGCTGTCCGAGCTCCCGACGAAGGTCGACCTGCGGCGGCAGTGTCCGCCGGTGTACGACCAGGGACAGCTCGGCAGCTGCACGGGAAACGCGATCGGCGCCGCGTTCCAGTTCGACCAGCGCAAGCAGAAGCTCGACGACTTCATGCCGTCTCGCCTGTTCATCTACTACGGCGAGCGCGAGATCGAGGGCACGATCGGCTCGGACGCCGGCGCGATGATCCGGGACGGGATGAAAGTCCTCGCGAAGCTCGGCGTCTGCAGCGAAGACACGTGGCCGTACGACATCGCGAAGTTCGCGAAGCGCCCGCCGAAGAAGGCCTACACCGAGGCGACCAAGCACCAGGCGCTCGTCTACCGCCGCATCACGAACCGCCTCCACCAGATGCAGGGCTGCCTCGCGCAGGGATACCCGTTCGTGTTCGGCTTCACGGTCTACGAGAGCTTCGAGAGCGAGGAGGTCGCGAAGACGGGCAAGGTGCCGCTGCCGCCGCGGAGCGAGCAGGTGCTCGGCGGCCACGCCGTGCTGGCCGTCGGCTACGACGACGCGAAGCAGTCGTTCATCGTCCGCAACTCGTGGGGCTCGAACTGGGGGCTGAAGGGCTACTTCCTGATGCCCTACGGCTACGTGAGCGACCCGCAGCTCGCCAGCGACTTCTGGGCGATCTACACGGTCGAAGAACCGACCTAGCGCGAAAGTTCGGCCGTCGGCGCCGTCCGCAGCGCCGACGGCCGCCCCGTCGCTCCCTCGGCACTCGGGCCGAGGTTCAGGCGAGCTCAGCGAGCGGAAAGGAGCGGTGAGCCCGCGGCGGCACGAGGAAGTTCTGGCGGTGCGTCGTGCGGAGGACGCTGTTGAAGCCCAGCTCCTGGTCATGCGGAGGGAGGCCCGTGCGCTTGCCGTCCGGGTAGTGCCCGTCCATCGCCCGGCGGACGCGATGGAAGATGCTCGCCGTCGCCGTGAAGGAGACGAAGTGCAGCCCGGCCGCAGGCTCGGCCCGCCACCTGTCCGCGCGTTTGGCGATCGTCCAGCCGAACGGATTCTCGAGCGTGTTGAAATCGGCCCGCTGAACGAGCGCCGTCCCGGCCTCGTAGCGCTCGCCGTAGTTGTCGACCGTAGCCGACGGGAGGCGCGACACCGGCTGCAGCGACGCGCTGTGGCCGATCATGCCCTGATCCTCGAGGCCGGCGATCACTTCCTTCTCGGTCTGGAGGACGCTCGCATCCTCGGGGAGTGTCCGTGTGCCCTCGGGAGGGTTGATCCCCGGCCTGAACGTGGCCCAGACGCGGAAGGGGAAGTCGCCCGAGTACCAGTCCTCGAGATCCTCGAAGAGGTGCGAGAGGTGCATCACCGTCCCATGCCTGAAGTAGCCGTCCGGCCACTGGTCGGTCACTCCGCGGAGGCTCTCGAGGTTCGCGATCCGCGTCGGTCCGAGCGCGCTGCGCTGCGTCGACGTGAAGCCGAGGAAGAGCTGCGCTTCGTCGGGAATCGCATCGGCGCCGGGGATCCCGGCCGCGGTCGCGAACCGCTTGGGAAGCCCGGCACCGACGAAGCCGCTGCGAATGCTCGTCGGCTGGAGGACGTTCTTCAGGCGTGCGAGTAGCCGTTCCCGCGCCGTCGTGACATGCGAGCGAACGTCGCTACGCAGGAGCACGACGACGTCGTTGCTCTCCAGGACGGTCGTCTCCGGATCGCTTGGGAAGCGCACCGCGCCGACCAGTGCCGGCACGCTGCGGCCGTGACGGCGGGACGCCGGAAGGTCGACCGGCAGGTAGTCCGGGAAGCGTCGCCCGTCCCTCAGTCGAGGCAGCTGGTTGCGGAAGTACGGCATACCCCAGCCGACGGTCACGAGCAGGCCGCTCGGCCCGGCAACGTGTCCCTTTTCGATGTGCTGGAGAGCGAGCCGGAGCTCGTCGCGCGCGGCGAGCAGGTCCCGGCCCGACGCGGTGGTCAGCCGGGCGGTGACGATCTCGTGGTAGAGCGGCGGCACGACGATCTCGACGCCGTTGTCGGAGCTGTGGCGAATGCCGGGGACGACGTGCTGCTCCAACGGAGGGGACTGCGCCACCGGGGGCCGGGCGAGCGCAATGTCGTCGAGGAGCGACAGGAACGGCGCACCGAGCACCGCCCCGCCCACCCGACGGGCGAACACGCGTCGCGTGAACCGCTGCTGCCCGTCTGAGCCGGAGAACGCCTCCGCCATGGGCCCTTCTACCACAGCTGTGAGCCGGTGCCGAGTGATGCGGCGATGCCCCCGGCCGGAATCGAACCAGCGCACGCGGTTTAGGAAACCGCTGCTCTATCCACTGAGCTACGGGGGCGCGACGGCTTCATCTTCACGATAGTTGGAGACGTGAGCAGCCTCGCGCGCTTTCTCGAGCCACCGCGGCTGCGCACGCTCGAGGCCGAGGAGGACCGGCGCGCGACCTGGCTCGAGCTCTTCCTCGACCTCGTCTTCGTCGCCGCGGTCGCCGAGGTCGCCGGCACGCTGAGCGCCGACCCCACTGCGGCCGGGCTCGGACGCTTCCTTGTCCTGTTCCTGCCGATCTTCTGGGCCTGGGCCGGGTTCACGTTCTACGCGACGCGCTTCGACACCGACGATCTCGTCTACCGGCTGCTGACGCTGCTCGGCATGTTCGCCGTTGCCGGCCTCGCGAGCACGGTTCCGGACGCGCTACACGGCGGCCAGAACACCTTCGTCGTCGCGTACGTCTGCGTCCGCGCGATCCTGCTCGTCCTCTACGCGCGCGTGTACCGCGACGTCGAGGTCGCGCGTCCCGTCGCCGGCTGGTTCATCGTCATGTTCGGTCTCGGCGTCATGGGCTGGCTGGTCTCGCTCGCCGTTCCCGTGCCGTGGAAGTACGCCGTCTGGGGCGTCGCGCTCGCCGTCGAGTACGCCGCGCCGATCCGCGCGTGGCGGCTGCTGCGAGGCGTTCCCGTCGATCCGCGCCACCTCCCCGAGCGCTTCGGCCTGCTGATCATCATCGTCCTCGGGGAAGGCGTCATCGGCGTCGTGCTCGGCACCGCCGAGGTGAGCTGGACGCTTCGCTCGGGCGCCGTCGCATTCGCCGGATTCCTCACCGGCGCCGCTATCTGGTGGCTCTACTTCGACTTCCTCGACGCGACGTCGGTCGTGACGCGCAACGTTCGCAGCGGACTGACGTTCGTCTACGCACACTTCTTCGTCGCCGCCGGGATCGCCGCGCTCGGGGTCGGCGTGAAGCTGGCGATCCTCTCCGTGGAGCCCGGGCCCCTTTACGACGACATCGGCTGGATCGCTGCGACGGGAACGGCGCTCTGCATGCTGGGACTTGCGGCGATCCAGCTCGCCACGCCCCCCGGCCTCGTCGACGCGGACGTCGTGCTGCGGCTCGTCACGACCGCGGTGGCCTCGATGCTCGCCGGGCTCTCCGGGCTCCTCTCACCCGCGGTCGTCGTCGCGCTCCTGGCGGTCGCGCTCGTCGCGCAGGTCGTCGTGGAGCTCGCACGTCACGAGCGGCACGTGACAGCCGCCGGCCCGTTCTAGCCGGCAGCGGCTTTCGCCGGCACCACCCAATTCGGCCGCACGAAGTGGCACGTGTAGCCGTTCGGATAGTGCTCGAGGTAATCCTGATGCTCGGGCTCGGCCTCCCAGAACGGCCCTGCCGGCGCCACCTCCGTGACGACCTTGCCGGGCCAGCGGCCCGACGCGTCGACGTCCGCGATCGTCTCCTCGGCGACGCGGCGCTGATCCTCGTCGGCGTAGAAGATCGCCGAGCGATAGCTCATTCCGAAGTCGTTGCCCTGGCGGTTCACCGTTGTCGGGTCGTGGATCTGGAAGAAGAACTCGAGCAGATCCCGGTACGACGTCTGCTCGGGGTCGAAGGTGATCTCGATCGCCTCGGCATGCGTGCCGTGGTTGCGGTAGGTCGCGTTCGGGACGTCGCCGCCGGCGTAGCCGACTCGCGTCGAGAGCACGCCCGGCTGCCTGCGGAAGAGATCCTGCATGCCCCAGAAGCACCCGCCGGCGAGTGTCGCCTTCCCGGCAGTCGTGGTCATCGGCGCGATCTTATGCGACCCGCGCGCGAATGGCCCGCGGCGGCGCGGTCGACTCGCGGACGACCAGTCTCGTCCCGAGCTCGACGTGCAGCGTCTCGACGCGCTGGCCCTCGAGGAGACGCACGAGCAGGCTTACCGCCGTCCTGCCCATCTCGGCGAGCGGCTGCCTGACCGTGGTCAGCGCCGGCGTCACGATTGTCGCGTGCTCGACGTCGTCGAAGCCGACGACGGACAGGTCTTCGGGCACGCGCAGCGCGCGCTCGCGCGCCGCCTGGATCGCGCCGATCGCGAGGTTGTCGTTGAACCCGAAGATCGCAGTCGGCGGATCGGCGAGGTCGAAGAGCCTCCGTGCGGCCGAGCGTCCGCCCCCGATCTCGAAGTCCGCTTCTGTGACGAGCGCCGGATCGGGGACGATGCCGGCCGCGGCGAGCGCGGCAATATAGCCGCGCCGGCGATCCTCGGTCGCCGCCCAGCCCTTGGGCCCGGTGATCGCCGCGATCCGCCGGTGTCCGAGGCCGAGCAGGTGCTGCATCGCCTGGTCGGCTCCCGACATGTGCGCGGCCGAGACCGACGGTATGCGATCGTCCAGCCGCAGGCGCGGATCGATGACGACGAAGTGATAACCCTCGTCGAGCAGCCGCTCGAGCTCGTCGCTCGACTCCTCCGGCAGCACGATGAGCGCGCCGTCGGTGGCGCCGTGCACGAGCCGGTCGAGCAGCGAGACCTCGCGCTCGTGTTCGTGGCCCGTCGGCGAGAGCACCACCCGCAGGTCCTGCTCGTATAGCGCTTCGGTCGCCCCGGAGAGAATCGCCGAGAAGTACACCGGGTACACGAGGGGCACAAGCACGCCGACGAGGCCCGTGCGCCCGGCCGACAGGCCGCGCGCGCTCCGGTTCGCCGTGTAGCCGTGCTCCTCCACGACGCGCCGGACGAGCGCGCGTGTCTCGTCGGCGACGTCGTCGCGGCCGTTGAGCACCCGCGACACGGTCGCGATCGAGACGCCTGCGAGATCGGCGATCTCCCGGATCGTCATACGGGACGGCCCTCCGCTTCGCCGCTGACCTGCTAGCTCGGACATCTCCATCCATTGAAGCATTTTCCGGAACGTTTCGAAAGCCGCCAGGCCGCTCGCTGCCACAAATTGCGGAGAACTACCCTTGACGCTACGGGTTACCGCTGATAATCGTTCCGGAAACGGTTACGGCCACTCGGCCGAAACGCGCGCGAAATCACCTGCCCGCTGGGTGAGAAAGGACCAAACAGATGCGCACCTTCCGCACTCGCTCGCTCGCGCTCGCCGCGACAGGGGTCGCCTCACTTGCCGTGTTGGCATTGAGCGCGGCGGCCCCGGCTGCGACCGGGCGGGCTGACACCCTCGCTGCCTCGGCTCACAAATGCCTGGTGATGGCCGGGTCGGGCGACCCGACGTTCACCAGGAACTTCAACCCGTACGCCGGCGGCACGCTCCCGAGCAACGCGTTCGTGCAGGGCGCGATGTACGAGCCGCTGATCGTGGTTCCGGCCGGTGGGGCGAAGACGATCCCGTGGCTCGCACGGAGCTGGAAGTGGACGAACCACAACAAGACCCTCACCCTGCACATTGCGACGAACGCCAAGTGGTCGGACGGCAAGGCGCTCACCGCTGCCGACGTCGCTTACAGCCTGACAGCCGGCCGGCAGGACGCCACGATGGACCGCATCGGCCTCGTCGGCAAGGAGAACAACGTCGCCTCGATCTCGGCCAAGGGCGCACATACGGTCGTGATCAAGCTCAAGACGACGGACTCGCAGTTCATCCCGGCGACGCTCAACCGCGTCTTCGTCGTGCCGAAGCACGTCTGGGCGAGCGTCAAGGATCCGAAGACCTTCACGAACTCGAATCCCGTCAGCTCGGGCCCGTACAACAAGATCACCCGCTTCACGGGGCAGGACTACGTCCTGAACAAGAACACGAAGTACTGGCAGAAGGGCCTGCCGAAGGTCGCATGCCTCGAGTACGTGTGGGCCGCGTCGAACGACGCCGGCATCGCGCAGATCAAGAGCGGACAGGTCGACTGGACGCACAACTTCGTCCAGAACGTCGAGAAGACGTACGAGGCGGTCGACAAGGCGCACTACCACGCCTTCTACTCGAACAATGACTACCCGATCTCGCTCGTGTTCGACGACACGCAGTACCCGTACAGCCTCGTCGCCTTCCGCAAGGCCGTGAGCCTCGCGATCGACCGCAACTCGGTCTGGAAGCTCGGCGAGTACGGCTACGAGACGCCGGCGGACGCCCTCGGCCTCAGCGGGCCGGTGGCCGGAACCGGGCTCTACAGGAGCTGGGTGACCGACAAGTCGGTGAAGGCGCAGGCGAAGGCCATGGCGAAGTACGACCCGGCTGGCGCAAAGAAGACGCTCACGAACGCCGGCTTCACCTACAAGGGCAACGACCTGATGGACCCGAAGGGCAACCCTGTGAAGCTCGACATCCACGTGATCTCGGGCTGGTCGGACTGGGTCGCCTCGAACCAGATCATCACGAAGAACCTCCAGGCGATCGGCATCGACTCGAGCGTCAAGCTCGAGCCCGACTGGGGCGGCTGGGCTCCCAACGCCATGTCGACGAAGAATCCGACCCTGCTCTGGCAGGTCGCCTCGCGCGGTTCGCTGTACGGCTACTTCTACGCAAACCTGCACCAGAACGCGTACATCCCGCCGGGCGAGGATGGGACCCCGACCGGGAACTGGGAGCACTTCTCGAACGCGAAGGCGACGACCCTCCTCAACCAGTGGAAGGGCACGCTCGACGTCAAGAAGCAGCACTCGATTGCCACGCAGCTCTCGAAGATCTGGCTCCAGCAGCTCCCGATCATCCCGGTGATGATCGGCGCGCGGTGGTCGACGTACAGCACGAAGTACTTCCACGGCTTCCCGACGGCGAAGAACTTCTACGCCGATCCGATCTTCACGACGTACCCCGACGACATCCTGTTGTTCACACGCATCAGCCCGGGCGGGAAGGCCGGGATCTGACGGTTACCTAGTCCCTCCGGAGACGGTGGGCGGGGCTTCCCGCCCCGCCCACCGGACTTAGGCTGAGGCTCGATATGCGCTGGTTCGCCCGCCGACTTGTCTTCTACGTCTTCGCGATCTGGGTCGCGGTGACGGTCAACTTCCTGCTCCCGCGACTGATGCCGGGCGACCCGCTCGCCGGCCTGATGCAGCACATGACGCCGGCCCAGCTCGCCGCGAACCCGGGGCTCATCAACACGTACAAGGCCATCCTGGGCGGGGGGGACAAGTCGATCTGGCAGGACTACATCACCTACCTGCACCGCATCGTCCACTTCAACTTCGGCATCTCGACGTCCAACTACCCGACGCCTGTCTCCGAGGTCGTCGGTCGCACGCTGCCGTACTCGATCTTCCTCGTCGGCGTCGCTTTCCTGCTCGCGTTCATCATCGGCACGACGGTCGGGATGATCGCCGCGTGGCGCCGGGGCGGCACCGTCGACAACGTCTTCGTCTCCGCCTTCATGGCCGTCGGCGCGTTCCCCGCCTTCTTCACCGCGCTGTTGGCGCTCTACTTCCTCGGGCTGAAGGCCGGCTGGTTCCCGATCCAGCACGCGTACGACACGTCGCTGACCCCGGGCTTCAGCTGGCCCTTCCTCTCGAGCGCGTTCCGGCACGCGCAGCTGCCGATGCTCGTGATCATCGCCGCGTACGCCGGCGGCTGGGTGCTGAACATGCGCACCGTGATGATCAACACGATCGGCGAGGACTACGTCACGATGGCGCAGGCCAAGGGGCTGAGCGACCGCCGCGTGATGACGCTGTATGCGGGCCGCAACGCGATCCTGCCGCCGCTGAACGGCTTCGCCGCGCTCTTCGCGAGCGCGGTCGGTGGCCTCGTCTTCATCGAGTTCATCTTCAGCTATCCGGGAGTCGGCTGGACGCTGCAGCAGGCGGTGCTCGGCAACGACTACGCGCTCGCGCAGGCGCTGCTCGTCGTCCTCTCGGTTTGCGTGATCCTGGCGAACCTGATCATGGACATCCTCAACCTGATCCTCGACCCGCGCCTGAGGCAGAGCTGATGTCCCAGATCGAACCCGCGACGCAGCTCGACCCGACGCTCGAGATCCGCCTCGTGGCCGCGCCGAAGAAGGTCCGCGGCGGCCTCCGCGTTCCGGGCTGGCTCGTGCTCCTCTGGCGCAACCCGAAGTCGCGGCTCGGGCTGACCATGCTCACGTTCGTCGTGACCATCGCGGTGATCGCGCCGTACATCTCGGTCGGCGACCCGAACGGGTTCAACCTGCTCGCCGCGCGGCAGGCGCCGTCCTGGCACCACCTCTTCGGCACGACCGACCAGGGCAGCGACATCTTCTCGCAGGTCGTCCTCGGAGCACGGCGCTCGCTCCTGCTCGGCCTGGGCGCGGCGGCGCTCGCAACCGGCATCGCTGCGATTCTCGGCATCACTGCCGCCTACTCGGGCGGCGTCGTCGACGACGTCATCAACTTCCTGATCAACGTCTTCCTGACGATCCCGGCGATCCCGCTGCTGATCGTCATCTCCGGCTATCTGAAGACGCGCGGGATGAGCACGATGATCGGGGTGCTCGCGATCGTGCTCTGGGCGTTCGAGGCGCGGATCCTGCGCGGGCAGGCGCTGCTGCTGAAGAACCGCGACTTCGTGCTCGCCGCGAAGGCGGCGGGGGAGTCGCGGCGGCGCATCGTCTTCGGAGAGCTGATGCCGAACATGATCAGCCGTATCGCGGCGGCCTTCGTGCTCGTCTTCTACATCGCCCTGCTCACCGACGCGGGCCTCGAGTTCCTCGGCCTCGGCGACATGGCGAAGACGAGCTGGGGCGTCACGATGTACTGGGCGCAGACGAACTCGACCGTGCTGCAGGGCGAGTGGTGGCCGTTCTTCTTCCCGGGCGCGGCGCTCGCGTTCACCGTGCTCGCGCTCACACTCGTGCTTGCGGGAATCGACGAGGTGAGCAATCCGAGGCTCCGGACCGAAAAGAAGCCGCGGCGCGTGCGGAGCCGCATGGTCGCGGCGCTCGTCGGCGGCCGGGCCGTCCGCTCCGCCGAGGAGGGCGTGTGACGGCTCTCGCCGAATCTCGGGTCGTGCCCACGGCGACCCGGCCTGCGACCGACGCCTTGCTCGAGCTGCGCAAGCTCACCGTCGAATACGGCGTCGAGCGGCCGGCGCGCGCCGTCGACGGCATCGACCTCGAGATCAGGGAGGGCGAGATCCTCGGTCTCGCCGGCGAGTCGGGCTGCGGCAAGACGACGGTCGCGAACGCCGTCCTCCAGATGGTGAAGCCGCCCGGACGGATCGTCGGCGGCAACGTCCTGTTTCGCGGCGAGGAGCTGATCGGCAAGAAGGCCGAAGAGCTGCGCAGGTACCGCTGGCGCAACGTGTCGATGGTCTTCCAGAGCGCGATGAACGCGCTCAACCCGGTGATGCGCGTCGGCGACCAGTTCGTCGACACGATGCGCGCCCACGAGAAGATCGACAAACGGCATGCGCTCGTCCGCGCAGGGCGAGCTGCTCGAGCAGGTCGGCATCGACAAGCGGCGCCTGCGCTCGTATCCGCACGAGCTCTCCGGCGGCATGCGCCAGCGGGTGATCATCGCGATCGCGCTCTCGCTCAGCCCCGAGCTGATCATCATGGACGAGCCGACGACCGCGCTCGACGTCGTCGTGCAGCGTGAGATCCTGCAGCAGATCGACGCGCTCAAGCGCGAGTTCGGCTTCGCGGTGCTGTTCATCACGCACGATCTCTCGCTGCTGCTCGAGTTCGCCGACCGGATCTCGATCATGTATGCGGGCGAGCTCATCGAGACCGCGACCGCCGCGCAGCTGGCGACGAACCCGCTGCACCCGTACACGCAGGGGCTGCTCAAGTCGTTCCCGCCGCTCACGGGCCCTCTCGAACGGCTGACCGGGATTCCCGGCTCGCCCCCCGACCTCCGCGACCCGCCGCCGGGCTGCCGGTTCAACCCGCGCTGCCCGTACTGCGATCCCGAGCGCGTCTCGCTCTACATCCGTCAGACGACCGAGCGTCCGGTGCTGCGCGAGATCGAGCCGGGGCACGAGGTCGCCTGCCATCTCGTCGCAGGAGACGCCGAATGACGGCCGGCGCCCCGATCGAGGTTCGCAGCCTCACGAAGCACTTCCCCGTGGGAAGCGCGCTGCACCGCTCCCGCCTGCACGCGGTCGACGACGTCTCGTTCGAGCTGCGTCCGGGGACGGTCACCGCGCTCGTCGGCGAGAGCGGGAGCGGGAAGAGCACGGTCGCGCGGATCCTCGCGCGGCTGATCGAGCCGAGCGGCGGCAACGTCCTCTTCGAGGGAGGCGACTTCACGAAGGTGCGCGGACGGCACGACGACCTGCACTACCGCTCGCAGGTGCAGATCATCTTCCAGGACCCGTTCGGCTCGCTGAACCCGGTCAAGACCGTCCACCACCACCTCGCGCGCCCGTTGCGGATTCACCATGTCGTTCCGCGCGACCGCATCGACGAGCGCGTCCACGAGCTGCTCGAGGGCGTCGGGCTCGTGCCGGCCGACGAGATCGCAGCCAAGTATCCGCACGAGCTCTCCGGCGGCCAGCGTCAGCGCGTCGCGATCGCGCGCGCGCTCGCGGTCGAGCCGAAGGTCGTCCTCGCCGACGAGCCGACGAGCATGCTCGACGTCTCGATCCGGATCGGGATCCTGAACCTGATGACGAAGCTGAAGGAGGAACATCAGATCGCGTTCCTCTACGTCACGCACGACCTCTCGGGCGCGCGCTACGTCGCCGACGACATCCTCGTCATGTACGCGGGCCAGATCGTCGAGCAGGGGCCCGTCGAGGAGGTGCTCGCGAACCCGCTGCATCCGTACACGCGGCTGCTCCTCAAGGCGGCACCCGACTCGGCGAAGGCGCTGCACGCCGAGCACATCGAGCAGCGGGCCGCCGGAACCGCGTCGGCCTCGATCGCGCCTCCCGAGGGCTGCCGCTTCGTCGCCCGGTGTCCGCTGGCAATCGCGGCGTGCTCGCAGGTAACGCCGCAACTCGTCGAAGCGCTGCCCGAGCACGCCGCGCGCTGTCACGTCACCGCACCGTCAACCGCACCGTCAACCATCTGAGCGAGAGAGGATTCCCATGGCTACCGACACAGCGACATTTCCCGACGACTTCCGCTGGGGGGCGGCCACGGCCTCTTACCAGATCGAGGGAGCGGCGCACGAGAACGGGCGCGGCGAGAGCGTCTGGGATCGCTTCGCCGCGACGCCCGGCAAGGTGCGGAACGGCGACACCGGCGAGATCGCGTGCGACTTCTATCACCGCTACCGCGGTGACATCGCGTTGATGAAGGAGCTCGGGCTCGACGCATTCCGTTTCTCGATCGCGTGGCCTCGCGTGCTTCCCGAGGGCCGCGGCCGCGTCAACGCCGCCGGCCTCGACTTCTACGACCGTCTCGTAGACGAGCTGCTCGCGCACGGGATCGAGCCGTTCGCGACGCTCTTCCACTGGGACACGCCGCAGGCGCTCGAGGACGCAGGCGGATGGCCGGTGCGCGCGACGGCCGAAGCGTTCGTCGAGTACACCGAGGCGGTCGTCGAGCGCCTCGGCGACCGCGTCCACCACTGGATGACGCACAACGAGCCGTGGGTCTGCGCGTGGATCGGGCACGCGTGGGGCGAGCACGCGCCCGGGCGGAAGAGCGAGGCCGACGCGGTCGCGGCCGCGCATCACCTGCTCCTGTCGCACGGCTGGGCGGTGCAGGCGATCCGCCGCGCGCGCCCCGACGCGAAGGTCGGGCTCAGCCTCAACCTGGCACACGCCTATCCGGCTTCGGACTCGCCGGAGGACGAGGCCGCCGCGTGGCACGTCGACGGCGGTGGGAACCGCTGGTTCCTCGACCCGATCTTCCGCGGCGCGTACCCGGCAGACCTCCTCGAGCGCAACGCGATCGTCGAGCCGCTGATCGGGGACGGCGACCTCGAGGCGATCGCGACGCCGATCGACTTCCTCGGCGTCAACAACTACTTCCGCTTCGTCGTCGGCGCCGGCGCCGAGGGGCCGCGGTTCGTGAGCAATCCCGAGGCGCTGCACACCGACATGGGCTGGGAGGTGTACCCCGACGGCCTGCACGCGCTTCTCACGCGCGTCGCCGACGAGTACGCACCGTCCGCGATCTACGTGACGGAGAACGGCGCCGCGTTCGGAGACGTCCGCGGGCACGACGGGCGGGTCCACGACCCCGAGCGGACGGAGTACCTCCAGACGCACGTCGACGCGGTCGGGCGCGCGGTTGCCGACGGCGTGCCGGTCAAGGGCTACTTCGTGTGGAGCCTGCTCGACAACTTCGAGTGGGCGCACGGCTACTCGAAGCGGTTCGGCATCGTCTACGTCGACTATCCGACGCTCGAGCGAGTGCCGAAGGACAGCTTCTACTGGTACCGCGACTTCATCGCGAGCCGCCGCGGCGCGCCGCGGCCGTCACCCGTCGCCGCGGGCTGACGAAGCCCGCACGACGAGCTCGACGGGGACGACCGCTCTTCGCGGCCGCGCGTCGGGCTGCTCGATCAAGGCGATTGCGCTCGTTGCCGCCAGCAGCCCGAGCTCCTGGCGGTCCTGCCTGATCGTCGTCAGCGGCGGGTGCGCGAGGGCCGCCGCCTCGAGGTCGTCGAAGCCGACGACGGCCACGTCGCGACCGGGCCGTCGTCCCGACTCCCAGATCGCCTGCAGCGCGGCGAGGGCCATGAGGTCGGACGCCGCGACGATCGCCGTCGGCGGCTCCGGCAGCGCGAGCAGTGCGCACGTCTCGCGGTAGCCCGAAGCGGAGGAGAAGTCGCCTTCGCGTACGTGCTCGTCGGGAAGCTCGAGGCCGAGGCGCTCGACCTCGTGCCGGAAAGCGCCGAGACGTTCCGCGCCGGCGGTCGTGTTCTGCGCGCCCGCGATGTGAGCGATCCTCCGGTGCCCGAGCGCGTGCAGGTGTGCGAGCGCCAGGCGCACGCCGCCGGCGTGATCTGAGCCGACGAACGCTGCCCGTGGCACGGGGCAGCGCACGTCGACGCCGACGAGCGGGATCCGCCGCCGCGCGAGCTCGGCGATGAGCGGATCGTCGTCGTCCACGCCGATGAGCACGGCGGCGTCGAAGCGATGGGCGAGGCCGTCGCCGGCCGCGAGCAGCAGCGGCTCGTAGCCGTCCTGACCGAGGCGCCGCGAGATCGCCGCGAGGACTTTGCCGAAGAAGATCAGCGAGAGGTCGCGGTGGCCGGCGTTGTCGCCGACGACCACTCCGACGAGTCGCGTCCGCTGCGAGCCGAGCGCGCGGGCAGCCGGGTCGACGCTGTACCCGAGGTCGCGCGCCGCCACACGGACGCGTTCGCGAGTCGCGCCGCTGACATCGTCCTTGTCGTTGAGCGCGCGCGAGACGGTCGCGATCGACACTCCCGCTTCGCGGGCGACGTCGCGAATCGTCGGCCGCTCGCTCATCTCGTCGACGATAGCGACGACGCGACCGCCGCAGCCCTGGCCGTTTCTGCAACCCTAGGCGCGTGGCAGGGGAGGCCGTGGTCGTGGAGGGGCGCGGGTCGACGAACCGCTGGGTCGTCCTCGTTCTCGTGTGCTTCGCGCAGTTCATGGTCGTGCTCGACGCGACGGTCGTGAACGTCGCGCTGCCGTCGATCCAGAAGGACCTCGGGCTCTCGGAGGCCAACCTCCAGTGGATCATCAACGCGTACACGCTCGTATTCGGGGGCTTCCTGCTGCTCGGCGGCCGCGCGGGCGACCTGCTCGGGCGCAAGCGCCTCTTCCTGTTCGGGCTCGTCGTCTTCACGGTCGCCTCGCTGCTCAACGGCCTCGCGCAGACCTCGGGGATGCTGATCGGCTGCCGCGCGCTGCAGGGTCTCGGCGCCGCGTTCATCTCGCCTGCCGCGCTCGCGATCATCTCGACGACGTTCGAGGAGGGCGCGGAGCGCGCAAAGGCGCTTGGAGTCTGGGCGGCGATCGCGATCGGCGGCTCGGCGATCGGCCTGATCCTCGGCGGCGTCTTGACGCAGCTCCTGTCGTGGCCCTGGATCTTCTTCGTCAACGTGCCGGTTGGGATCGCGGTCTTCCTTTTCTCGCTGCGGGACGTGCCCGAGTCGCGGGACGAGGCGGCGCACCGAAGCTTCGACATCGCCGGTGCGGTCTCGGTCACCGGCGGCCTGATGACGCTCGTCTACGCGATCGTCGAGGCGCAGCAGGATGGATGGACTTCGGCGCGCACGCTCGGCCTGTTCGCGCTGGCGGCGGTGCTGCTCGTCGCCTTCGTCGTGATCGAACTGCGCTCGAAGGCGCCGCTCGTCCGGCTGTCGATCTTCCGCGTCCGCTCGCTGACCGCGGCGAACATCACGATGTTCCTCGTCGCGTCGGGCCTGTTCGCGATGTTCTTCTTCAACACGCTCTATATCCAGCGCGTCCTCGGCTACGGGCCGCTCGCAGGCGGGGCTCGCGTTCCTCCCGTTCACGGGCGGGATCATTGTGTCGGCCGGGCTCGCGTCGAAGTTCGCGCCGCGCGTCGGCGTCAGGCCGGTCGCGATTCTCGGAATGATCGTCACGATCGCGGGAATGGCGCTGCTCACGCGGATCTCGGCCGACGGGAGCTACGCCGTCGACGTGCTGCCGGCGCTCGTGGTCACGTCGCTCGGCCTCGGCTTCGTGTTCGTGCCGCTGACGCTCATCGCGACGACCGGCCTCGACGACGAGGACCAGGGTCTCGCGTCGGGGCTCTTCAACACGTCGCAGCAGATCGGCGGCGCGCTCGGGCTCGCGATCCTCGCCTCGGTCGCGGCGAGCAAGACGACGGGCGCGACCGGCGTCTCGCAGTCGGAGGCGCTCGTCCAGGGCTTCCACGTCGCGTTCGCCGGCGGCGCCGCCTTCGTCGGGCTCGCGCTCCTCGGGTTCCTCGCCCTCGTACGCGGCCGGGACGTCGAGCGCATCGAGGCGGAGGCCGCCGCCACCGCGCCTGCCGGAACGCTCTGACCCCGTAGCATCGTCGCGTGGACACGACGTTCTGGCATCCGTTCGCGAACATGAGCGCGGTCCGCGAGCGGGCTCTGACGATCGTTCGCGGCGACGGCGCACTCGTGTGGGACGACTCGGGGCGCGAGTACGTCGACGCGACCGCCGCGCTCTGGTTCTGCAACATCGGCCACGGCCGGACCGAGCTTGCCGATGCGGCGGCTCGGCAGATGCGCGAGCTTGCCGCATACCACACGTTCGGCCCGTTCACGAACCCGCCCGCCGAGGAGCTCGCACGTCGTGTGGCGGGTCTCGCTCCCCTCGAGGACGCGAAGATCTTCTTCACGGCGGGCGGCGGATCGGATGCGATCGACACCGCGGGCAAGCTCGCCCGCGCGTACTGGCACGTGTCGGGCCGGCCGGAGAAGCGGGTCATCGTCTCGCGCAACCTCGCGTACCACGGTGTGAACGCGTACGGCACGTCGCTCGGCGGTATTCCGGCGAACGAGGCGCTGTTCGGGCGGCTCGTGAGCGACGTCGAGCAGGTGCCGTGGGACGACGCCGACGGGCTCGAGGCGACCGTCGAGCGCCTCGGCGCCGAGACCGTCGCCGCCTTCGTCTGCGAGCCCGTCGTCGGTGCGGGAGGCGTGCTGCCGCCGCCGCCCGGCTACCTCGACCGCGTCGCCGAGATCTGCCGCGCGAACGACGTGCTGCTCATCGCCGACGAGGTGATCACCGGCTTCGGTCGTCTCGGCCACTGGTTCGGCAGCGAGCGCTTCGGCATCCAGCCCGACCTGATCACCGCCGCGAAGGGGATCACGTCCGGCTACGTGCCGCTCGGCGCGGTCATCGCGGGCGGCCGTATCGCCGAGCCGTTCTGGAAGTCGGGCGGGACGGAGCTCCTGCGCCACGGCTACACGTACTCGGGTCACGCCACCGCGTGCGCGGTCGCGCTCGCGAACCTCGACGTGCTCGAGTCGGAGCGCCTCGTCGAGCGCGTGCGCGAGCTCGAGCCGGTCCTCGAAGCCGCGCTCCGGCCGCTCGAGCGGCACGACCTCGTCCGCGAGGTGCGCACGATCGGGCTCCTCGGCGCGGTGGAGCTCGAGGAGGGGTACGCCGACCGCGTGGCTGCCGACGCCCTCGAGCGAGGCGTGATCACGCGGGCCCTACGCGGCGTCGCGCTTCAGATCTCACCGCCGTTCGTGATCACCGAGCAGCAGCTCGAACACGTCGCGCTCGTCATCGGCGAGAGCCTCGACGCCGCGTCGTAGCGACCCGCGCCTCGAGGCCGGCGAGCAGCAGGTCGAGCCCCGACTCGATGATCTCGTACCAGGTCAGCGTCGCGGCCTGAGGCGCGACCTCCGCGAAGCGCGGAAAACGCTCCGGCTCGATCGCCGCGGCGGCGCGGCGCCACGCGTGCTGCAGGTCCGCGTCGGTTGCCGGGCCGCGCCCGAGGAGCGCGCCGTCGATCAGCACGACGATCGCCTGATATGCGAGGGCCGCTCCCCGCTCGTCGAAGCCACCCGTGCGCAGGGCGTCCAACAGCTCCTCCGTCAAGCGCGTCACGGCGTCGCTTCCGTGGCCGGGGCGGTAGACGAGCGGGAACGCACGCGGATGCCGCGCGTGGAGCTCCGCCCAGGCGAGCGCGCCGCCCCGTACGCGATCGTGCCAGGGCGCGTCGCGGTCGAACTCGGTGTCGAGCTCGTCGAGCATCCGCTCGGCAAGCGCGTCGAGGAGATCCGCCTTGTGGCGGACGTGCGTGTACAGCGCCATGCCCTCGACGCCGAGCTCGCGGCCGAGGCGGCGCATCGACAGGGCTTCGATCCCTTCTCGGTCGACGAGCCGGAGCGCGCGGTCGACGACGCGCTCGCGGCTCAGCGTTCTTCTCCGCGGTTCGGACATCTTTACACCGTAAAGATACGTCGCTAGGATGACGGCGTGCTCGTCCCCGTCGTCGTCGCCGCGCCGCCTCCGCCGATCGTTCGAGGGGCGTCGATCCAGGACTCGCCGGTCGCGCTCTCGATTGCGCCGCGCGCCGGGACGAAGCGACTGACGTGCCGTGTCGACTCCGGCCGAGCCAAGCCTTGCGCCCGCAACGCGACGTTCAGGCTCGCGCCGGGGCGCCACACGGTGCGCGTCTTCGCCGTCGACGTCCGCGGCCACGCGGGCAAGCCGCGGACTATGACCGTCGTCGTGCCCAGGCCCGCTCCGCCGGCGATCCGCGTCGGCGGAGAGCCGGTCGGCATCGCCGCCGGCATCGACGGCCGGATCTGGGTCTCCGGCGGCTCGTCCGGCGACGTGACGGCGATCGATGCGACGACGAGGCGAGTCGCGGCGACCGTGCACGTGGGCGGCCAACTCGGCGGCATCGCCACGGCGACGCATGCCGTTTGGGTGTCCGTCTTCGACGGCGGCTCCGTCGTCCGCATCGACCCGGCCGGCAACACGGTCGTGCAGCGCATCGCCGTCGGCGGGCAGCCGACCGCGATCCTGCAGGAGTCGACCGGCCCACTCTGGGTCGGCAACCTCGCCGGCTACGTGACCCGCCTCGACTTCGCCGACACGGTCAAGCACTTCCTTCTTCCCTCGGGCGTGTCGACCCTGCTCGGGACCCCGAACCTGATCTGGGCCGGGCTGCAGAACGGGTCGGCCGTGGCGTTCGATCGCGCGACGACCGGTCTTAACGGTTCGCCCGTCTCCGTTGCGCCCGACATCGACGCGATCGCGGACTCGCCCTCCGGGCTGTGGGTCTCCACGTTCGGCGGCACGGCGGCGCTCATCGACCGGAGTACGCGCGCAGTCGAGCATCGCGTGAAGCTGCCCTCTCGAGGGTCGGGCATCTCGTCGGCGAACGGCTCCGTCTGGGTGAGCGCTTACGACAGCGGGCTCGTCGTGGAGCTCGACGAGAAGACGGGTGTGCTCCTCGGCGCGGTCCACACCGGAGCGGAGCCGCGCGAATCCATCGTTGCCGGCAACACGCTCTGGGTCGTGAATCAGGCCGACGGCACGGTCACGCCGATCCCGATCGGCTCGTGACTTCTCAGGCGGCTTGCGGCAGCGCCTCTCCCTCGCTGAGCACGGGCAGTCCGAAGCGGGCGCGTGCCCGCGCGGCGAGCCGCTCGGCAACGCTCGTGTCGGCGGCGATCACGATCTCGTCGGCGGCGAAGACGGGCAAGGCGTCCGCGATCGCCTGCAGCGGGTCAGCGTCGCCGATCTGCCCGTGCGCGTGGACGCCGCGCCGCTCGAGGCTCTCGACGGTCGCGGAGGCGCGCACGCCGGCGAGGCGTCGCGCACCGTCCTCGTCGGAGAGCCAGCGCCTGAGGCGAGAGTTGAGCGCCGGTGCGACGACGAGGACCTCGGACTCTGGTAGATCCACCGGGCTTGCAGTGTCGAGTGCGATGACGAGCACGTTCATGGTCGGCTCCTTTCGTTGCGATTTCTCATGAGGACACCGGCGGCAACTGGAAATTCCCTTCGACGGCGCTGTGAGCTCCGTAAGAGCTAGGGTGGCGCGCCGTGCAGGTCTCATTGCTGACACGCGAGTTCCCCCTGAGGTCTACGGCGGCGCAGGTGTGCACGTCGAGTACCTCGCGCGCGAGCTTCACGACCTCGTCGACCTGACCGTGCACTGCTTCGGAGCCGACCGCGCGGACGCGAAGGCGTACCGGCCGTGGGAGGCCGTGCGCGGCAATGCGGCGCTCGAGACGATGTCCGTCGACCTCGAGATGACCGCCGGCGTGAACGGCGCGCAGCTCGTCCACTCGCACACGTGGTACGCGAATCTCGCGGGGCACCTCGCGAAGCTCAACTACGGCATCCCGCACGTCGCGACGACGCACAGCCTCGAGCCGCTGCGCCCGTGGAAGGAGGAGCAGCTCGGCGGCGGTTACCACCTCTCCTCGTTCTGCGAGCGAACGGCGCTCGAGGCTGCCGACGCGATCGTCGCCGTGTCCGGCGCGATGCGCGACGACGTGCTCTCCTGCTACCCGGCGGTCGAGCCCCATCGCGTTCGTGTCATCCACAACGGCATCGATACGCAGCAGTACGCGCCGGACTCGAACACGGATGTTCTCGAGAAGTACGGAGTCGACCCGGCGACGCCGTACGTGATCTTCGTCGGGCGCATCACGCACCAGAAGGGGCTCGAGCACCTGCTCGACGCGGCGCCGCTGCTCGACGAGCGCGCGAACCTCGTGCTCTGCGCGGGCGCGCCCGACACGCCCGAGATCGGCGAACGCGTGCGCTCACGCATTCCTACGCTCGAGCGCACGATCTGGATCGAGGAGATGCTGCCGAAGCCGGAGGTGATCCAGCTCCTCACTCACGCGACCGTCTTCGTCTGCCCGTCGATCTACGAGCCGATGGGCATCGTCAACCTCGAGGCGATGGCATGCGAGACGGCGGTCGTGGCGAGCCGCGTCGGCGGGATCCCCGAGGTCGTCGCCGAGGGGGAGACCGGTTACCTCGTCGAGCCCGCGAACCCGGAAGAGCTCGCCGCCGGTGTGAACAGGCTAGTCGGCGACCCCGAGCTGGCCGCGCGCTTCGGCGAGGCGGGACGCAAGCGTGCCGTCGAGCACTTCTCCTGGCGCGCGATCGCCGAGCGGACTGCGGAGCTGTACCGCAGCCTTGCCGCCTGACGCGCGCTCGACGATCAGGTCGACGAGGTTCACGAACGGGTCGAAGCCGATCACGTTCGGCGCGTCCGCGACGAAGTTCGAGAGCGCGTTCAGGTCGTAGAAGTACGCCTCGCCGTCGCGCTCGTCCACGACGTACTCGATCCCGCAGAGGTCCATCCCGGCGGCAACCGCGATGCGCTTCGCGTCCGCGACGACATCGGCCGGAGGGTCGAACGCCTCGATCGGCAGGCCGCGGCCCGAGACGCCGTCGGCGACGCCGGGAAGCTCGCAGTAGTCGGCGGGGCAGAGGTTGAAGCTGCCGGGCACGAGCAGGATGCGGATCGCGTACAGCAGCTCGCCTTCGAGCAGCTCGACGCGGACGATCGAGTCGCCCTTCGCCGGGATCCGCTCCTGCATGAGCGCGGTGCCGTCGAGCCCGAAGTCGAGGTCGGCCGCCGCGAGCTCGTCGACGCTGTCGAACGAGACGATGCCGGCGCCGCTGCCGCCGATGTTCGGCTTGGCGAGGACGGGGAAGCGCAGCTCACGCGCCGCGCTCGATCGCCGCCGCCTGGTCGTTGACGACCCGCGTCGCCGGATGCCGCACGCCGAGCCGCGCGAAGAGCGCGACCTGCCGCGCCTTCGACAGCTCGTAGGCGTACGGCCCGAAGCCGTTGAGCACGTTGGCGCCGATTCCGTCCAGGTGCGCGAGGTAGTCGAGCGTATGGAAGATCGCGCGCGCGTGGCCGCGCGTCCAGGCCGACGGGCTCATCCGGTTGACGACGAGCGAGTACGGCGTCTCCTGCGCGGCGGGGTCGAACGCGTGCTGCTCGGCGTGCAGCCGCTCGTACGGGATCTCCCGCGACTCGAGCTCGGCGAAGAGCGGCTCGAACCAGAGCGGGTGCTCGTACAGGATCGCGACCGGCCGCTCCATTCCGGCACAAACGCCGCGCTGCGGGATCTTGTTCCTTCAGCGTCGCGCCGAGCGTTACGTCCAGCGCCTGAAGCCGCCTTCGGAGTCGATCGTCTGGCCGCGTGATCGCGTAGCCGATGCCGCGCGACGACTGACTCCGGTGACGAGCGCGTTGCGGCCCGTCAGTTCCACGAACGAGGTCGGGATCGAGGTCTAGGCGAACCGAGCGTCGACGACGTCGGCGTGCCGGTCGTCGATGTGCGCCTTGGCCCACTCCTCGGCGACCTCGACCACGCGGTCGACGTCGGCAGCCTCCGGCAGCTCGACGCGGACCTGATGGAGGGACGTCTCGGAACGGTCGTTCAGCTCGCGGCGATCCTCCGCGACGATCGTCACGTCGCCGAGCTCGGGCAGCAGCATGCGCGCCAGCTGGTCGACCTCCGCGGCGGTCGCGCTGCGGCCCGCGAACACGCCGAAGTTGATCCTCAGCTCACGCGACCCCGCGCTCGCCTCACTGATTACGGTGAGCACATCAGGGTTGTAACCCATACGTGCCCGGTTCTAACCCTCGGCAGGCTCCCAGCGAAAGCGCCAGAGCGCGACGGCGGCCCCGATCGCGCCCCAGATCACGATGACGGCGACATCCGCTCCGTTGTCCCAGATCTGGTGGTCGTGGAGCATCACGTCCCGCGTCAGACGGATGAAGTACGTGAGCGGAAGCACATCCGCGATCGCGCGCAGGAACGACGGAAACGAATGCGGCGAGAAGAACGCGCCGGAGATGAAGGCCACCGGCAGGTAGACGGCGTTCACCGTCGCCGACGCGCCTTCGGCCGACCGGACGGCCGCGGTCATGCCGAGCCCAAGTGCCGCGAAGGCGGCGGCGCCGAGCGCGAGCACGAGGATCAACGAGCCCCAGCGCGTCGGCAGCGGGACGGAGAAGAGCAGCCGGCCGATCGCGATCATGCAGATGCAGCTCACGGCGAAGGCGATGAGCGTCGCTGTGAGCACCGCCGCGAGGTACGCCCACGCAGGGAGCGGCGTCGCGCGGACGCGCTTGAGGATCCCCGACTCGCGGCGGATGACGAGGAAGATCGCGAGCCCGGCGAACGCGGTCGAGACGAGCCCGTAGCCGAGCATTCCCGCTTCGAGGAAGTCGGCGCCGCGAACGCCGCTGATCTTGTCGTTGCCGTACGTCGACCCGAGGAGCACGAACAGGATGAGCGGCAGGAGGAACGTGAAGAAGGCGAGCTCCTTGCTGCGCCTGTAGAGCAGCAGCTGCCCGCGCACCTCGTGTAGGAAAATCCTCATTCCGTCAACTCGAGGTAGACCTCCTCGAGCGACTGGCGACGCACCGAGAGGTCGGCAAGCTCCTCGCCGCGCTCGAGCGCGCGCGACGTCAGCTCCGCGAGCACGCGTGTCGGCTCCTCGGTTCGGAGCACCACGTCGCGGCCGTTCTCGCGATAGCGAATCTCCGTCGCGGGCGTGCGCGTGAGGTCGGCCGGCGTGCCGGTGGCGACGATGCTCCCGTCGCGCAGGACGGCGACGCGGTCCGAGAGCTGCTCCGCCTCGTCGAGGTAGTGCGTCGTGAGCAGGATCGTCTTGCCGAGCTCGCGCAGGGAGCGGATCGTCTCCCACGCCGTGCGCCGCGCGGCGGGATCGAAGCCGGTCGTCGGCTCGTCGAGGAAGATCAGCTCCGGGTCACCGATAAGCGCGAGCCCGAAGTCGAGCCGGCGCCGCTGCCCGCCGGAGAGCTTCCGCACGACACGATCGGCGTTCTCCTGGAGGCCGACGACGCCGATGACCTCGTCGACGGGCCGCGGCCGCTCGTAGTAGCCGCCGAAGAGCGCGAGGCTCTCGCGCGCGGTGAGGTTCTCGTACATCGCCGACGACTGCAGCACGACCCCGATCCGCGCGCGCCACTCGCGCGTCGTTCGGGCCGGGTCGGCGCCGAGGACGGACACGGAACCGGCATCGCGGCGTCGGTAGCCCTCGAGGATCTCGATCGTCGTCGTCTTGCCGGCGCCGTTTGGGCCCAGCAGCGAGAAGACCTCTCCCTCGCGGATCTCGAAGCTCACGCCGCGCAGCGCGTCGTGCCCGCCGTAGCTCTTGCGGAGGTCGTCGACGCGGACTGCGGTCACAACTCGAGCTCGCGGACGCCGCCGGCGGGGAACTCCGGCGCGGGGCCGCCGTCGATCGCGGCGACGATCTGCCCGCAGTCGGGCTGGTGCCCCACGATCACGACCGTCTCGCCGCGGCCCGCGACGACGGCGCGGACGTCCTCGGAGGTCGCGCCGGGCGCTAAGCGCTCGTCCTGCTCGGGCTCGACGCCGACCGCCGACGCGATTCCCGCTGCCGTCTCGCGGGCGCGGAGCAGCGGGCTCGAGATCACGGCGTCCGGCTTGATCTTCTTGCGGACGAAGCGCCGGCCGAGCTCGCGCGCCTGCTGCTTGCCGTGCGCCGTGAGGGTGCGAAGGTCGTCCGGCTCGCCCGGCGAGGCCTCGGCGTGGCGGACGACGAAGAGACGCATCCCCCAAGAGTAAGAGCAGCACGAGGTCGTCGTAGCCCCTCCCGCGCGTGCAAGGATCGACATCGTGGCGCTAACGCTTCGCTACGTCGTCGCGGACGTGTTCACGGACACGCCGCTGACCGGCAATCAGCTGGCGGTCTTCACCGACGGCCGCGAGGTCGACGACGCGACGATGCAGAACCTCGCCCGGGAGATGAACCTGTCGGAGACGGTCTTCGTGCTCCCCGCCGAGGCGGGCGGGCACGCGCGGATCCGGATCTTCACGCCGGTCGCGGAGCTTCCGTTCGCCGGCCACCCGACGCTCGGCTCCGCGTTCGTCCTCGCGCAGCCGCTGCAACTCGCGGAGATCAGGCTCGAGACGGGCGCCGGCATCGTTCCGGTGCGTCTCGAGCGGGAGGGCCCGCAGATCGCGTTCGGCTGGATGACGCAGCCCGTGCCTCGCTGGCGCCCCTACGAGCGCGCCGACGACGTGCTTCGCATCCTCGGCGTCGAGTCGGAGCTGCCGGTCGACTGGTACGACCTCGGGCCGTCGTTCGTGTACGTCGCCTTGCGCACGCCCGAAGAGGTGGCGGCGTTGCGGCCGAACTTCCAGGAGTTGATGGACTTCGCGAGCGGCATCCACTGCTTCGCACCCGCGGGCGGCAATCGCTGGAAGGCGCGGATGTTCGCGCCGTCGAGCGGTGTTGCGGAGGACCCCGCGACGGGCTCGGCCGCGGGGCCGCTCGCCGTGCACCTGCTCCGGCACGGGCGCATCGCGTCGGGTGACGAGATCGAGATCGAGCAGGGCACCGAGCTCAGGCGGCCGTCGCGCCTCTACGCGCGCGCGACCGGCACCGCCGACGACATCGAGCGGGTCGAGGTCGGCGGCGGTGCGGTCGTGGTCGCGCGAGGGGAGTTCCGGTTGCCGTAGAGCGCTAGTGGGTCATCGTCCCGTGGACGCCGCCGACGTTCAGGAGGCCGACCTGTCCCTGGTCGACGGCCGCGAACGCGTGGCTCACGAACGGGTAGAGACCGGGCTTCGTGATCTTCACGTCGAAGACGCCGCCGCCGCCGGCCGGGACGGCCACCGTCTGGACGTTCTCGAGCGGCTTGTTCGTCAGGCCTGCGTCGACCCATGCCCGGTTCAGCACGGTGCCGACGATGTGGAAGTCGGTGTCGATCGACGGGCCTGCGTCGACGACCCAGAAGCGCACGGTCTCGCCGGGCTTCGCCGTCAGCGGATGCTTGACGTACTGGCCGGAGTAGCCGTTGAACGTCATCCAGTCGGGCTGCCGCGCGTGCGCCTTGTCCATGTTGAACTGCGCCGGCTTCTTGAGGCCGTCGGAGTCGAGGTACCACTCGCTCGCGACGAGCACGTAGTTCTTGTCGGCCTTCGGCAGCGTGCCCGCCGGCGGCTCGACGACGATCGCGCCGTACATGCCGTTCGCGATGTGCATGAGCACCGGCTTCGTGCCGCAGTGGTACATGAAGACGCCCGGGTCGTTCGCGCGGAACGTGTAGCTGACGGACTTGCCCGGCATCACGTCGGCGAACGCCTTGTCGGGCGCGACGCGTGCGGCGTGGAAGTCGACCGAGTGCGGGATCGCGCCCGAGTTCGTGAGCGTGATCTTGACCATCTGGCCCTGGCGGACGTGGATCACCGGGCCGGGTGCGCCGCCGGCCCACGCCCACGCGGCGTACTTGATGCCGGGCGCGATCTGCACGGTCACGTCCTTGAGCACGAGGTGCACGTCGGCGACCGGGCCGGCCGGCGCTGCCGGGAGCGTGGCGGGGAAGGCCTTGTGCGCGGCGGCGATCGCGTCGGCGTTCGCAGGTGCGGCGCCCGCGTAGCTCTGCAGGCCGGCGCCGCTCGTCGCGGACGTGTCCATGCCCGGCATCGAGGCAGCGCTCTGCGCCTGGGTCGCCGCTTTGTGCGCGTCGTCACGCGCATTGTGGGCGTCCACCCACAGCAGCAGTGCGAAGAAGCCGAGGATCGCGACGAGGATCCCGAGGAAGACGGCGACGATCGCCGCGGTCGGATGCGCCGGCTCGCCGGGAGGGCGCAAGGTCGTCGTACGAGAGGCGTACGGAGCGGTGCTCATGGGGGTTCTCCTTGTTCAGTTGGGACTCGCCCCAACGTAAGACCACCGCCTCCCGATGTACTCGGCGACTTCCACGAATCGACTGCGGCTTTTCCGCAGGCGTCAGGGCTCGAGCGCGAGCGCCTCGATCACGGGCAGCTCGGCGGCGAGCGCGCGCCAGAACACGCCTCCGTTCGTCGACACGTGGAGGCGGTTCCGCGACGCGTAGACGATCAGGTCCGGGTCGTCCTCGGCGATCGCCACAGCGCTGCCGGGAGGCAGGCCGCCTCCCGTCTCGCGCCACGTGATGCCTGCGTCGTGCGAGACGACGAGCGGCGGCTTTCGGTCGACGATCGCGACGACGGTCGACCCTGCGGCCGCGGCCGCGACGACCTTCGGGAGCGAGAGGTCGAGCGGCTGAGGCGGGCGAACGTGGACGGAGCCGGCAGGCTCGACCTCCTCCGTCTCGAGGTCGACCGCGAAAGCGCCGTACTCGGTCTGCGCGATCGCCCTCATCGCAGCGCCGCTCCCACGACCGCGGTCGCGCGCCGTGCGGCCGCCGCGGGAGGATGCCCGGCCGCGCGCGACACGACGTACGCGGCGGCGAACGCGTCGCCGGCTCCCGTCGGGTCGCGATCGAGCGGCCGCGTCGCGACGCGTGTCTCGCGGCCGCCGGCGCGCACAAGCGCGCCGCGCGAGCCCAGCGTGATCACGAGCTCCGGCACGTCTACGTCCCCGACGAGCTCGGCTTCCTCTTCGGCGAGCTTGAGCACGGTGACGTAGCGGAGCAGTTCGCGATCGAACTCCGCGTCGAGCCGGAGCGGGCCGCGCTCGGGGCGCCGAACGAGGCCGTGCCCGTCGAACAGCAGGCGCCTGCCGCGCGCGAGCACCGCGACAGTCTCGGTCGGGAAGTCCGAGCGCAGAAGCGGCACGACCTGGAGCCAGCGAATGCGGCTGTCGACCAGCCGCGCGTCGGATGGAGTCCACGTGCCGCCGACCTCGTCGACGTGCATCGTGCGCCGGTCGCCGTCGTACTCGAAGGAGAACGTGGCGGTTCGCTCGTCCGGGACGACGCGCAGCGGCACGCCGAGCGCTGCCAGCCGCGGCAGGAGGAAGCGGCGGTCGGCTTCGCCGCAGCGGACGTAGAGCTCGCCTCGCGCCGCGAGCAGCCTGATTGCGCGCGCCGCGTGGTACGGGCCGCCGCCGATGCGCGGCGGGCCGCCGGAGATCCGGTCGATCGAGAGGTTGCCGACGACGGCCATCACGGCCGTTCATTCTCAGCCCTCGGCGGTCGCGACGACGGCACGTCGGGCGAAGAGCCCCACGAGTGAGGCGAGCGCGAAGGCGAGCGCGAAGCTCGGCAGCGAGGCGCCGATCTGCGAGTCGAGCGGATGCAGCCGGTTCAGGAACGACGTCCAGAAGCCGAGATCCGCCGTCGCGCCCGTGGACGTCGCGAGCCACTCGTAGAACAGGAACCCGCAGAGCCACGCGAAGATCATCCCCGGCCGCACCGCCGGGCCGTCGAAGACGTCGGCGCGCGTGTAGTGCATGCCGCGCTGGATCCAGTCCGCGAGCAGCACGCCGAACAGCGGCACGAAGAACGCGCCGAGCAGGTAGAGGAAGCGTGAGTACTGCGTGAGGTCGAACGCGAGCGCGCCGAGCGTCGCCGCGACCGAGCAGCCGACGATGAGCATGCGTTGCGGGGCGCGCGGCGCGAAGTTCTGGATCGACATCGCGGTCGAATAGATGTTCGCGAACGCCTCGTCGGTCTCGTCGACGGTCAGCGCGAGCAGTGCGAGGAAGCTCGCAACGCCGCCGGCCGCGATCGTCGTCAGCACGTCCGTCGGCCCGGAGATCGACGGATGCGACAGCACGAGGATCGCGCCGAAGCCGAACTGGAACAGCGTGGGGAAGAGGTAGCCGAGGCCGGCACCCCAGAACGCGGCGCGGCGGCCGGTCGAGAAGCGCGTGTAGTCCGCGCAGAGCGGGATCCACGACACGCTCAGCGCGATGATCAGATCCATCCCCGCGAAGAACGAGCCGCCGCTGCCGCCCGAGCTCCACAGCTCGTGCATGTCCGCGTGCGCAGGGATCCACCAGATCAGGTATGCGATCGAGAGCGCGACCGCCCAGATCGCGAACTTCCGAACGAAGCGGCGCACGAAGCCGATCGGCCCGAGCAGCGCGAGCGCGGTTGCGACCGCGCCGAACACGAGCTTCCAGAACCAGACGGCGTCGAGGCCGAACGCCTTGTCCGCGAGAGCGGACGCCGCCGTGGCGATGATGATCAGCTCGAAGATCGACCAGCCGAGGCACTGCAGGACGTTGAGCCCGGTCGCGAGGTAGGAGCCGCGCTGCCCGAGCGGCGCGCGCTGGAGCACCATCGTCGGCACGCGCGCGTCGGCGCCGATCAGCGCCGCGACGGCGAGCATCGAGCAGCCGATCACGCCGCCGAGCACGGTCGCGAGCAGCGCCTGCTTCAGCGACAGGCCGAGGTACGCGGCCGAGACGAGGACGAGGATCGAGATGCCGAAGTTCGTCCAGAGGAGGAAGGTGTCGGTCGTTCCCAGGACGCGGAGGCGCTCCGGTACCGGCTCGATTCCCCAGTTAGGAGTCTCCAACGCGCTCCCTTCGCTCGTCCGAACGAGATCAGGTTCCACGGGTGTGATCTCAGCCCCGGTGTCGCGGGGCACCCCGGCGTCTCCAACGCTAGCAACGGCAAGACTTCGGGCGAGAGCGACCGCATGGGCCACATCCCCCCGCTTCCCTCCACGTTCCGGTCGGTTCAGTCGGCCGAGCCTGAAGCGATTCCGATCGTCGCCGGAACGATCTCGACCGTTCGCGCGCGGCGGTCGTGATCGAGGCCGTCGACGCCGTTCCCTGGTCCGACCTGTGTCATGCGTACGGACCGGCTGACGACGTGCGCGAGTAGTTGATCGCGATCACGGTTGGCGACGACGCGACACGAGAGGTCGCCTGGTGGAACCTCTTCGGCAACATTCGCCATCAGGGGACGATCTACGAGGCGACGGTGCCTGCCGTGCCGGTCATGCAGCGGCTCGCCGAATGGAGCGGATATCCGGATCGCGTGAACGCACTCGCCTTCCTGGCCGCCGTCGCCGAAGCCGATGGAGTCGTCGTCTGGAGATACGGCAGCGGCGGCGAATCGTCTACGACGGCGAGCGGCAGGCGTCGCTGGCGCGCGAGCTCGAGGCGGCGATGAGTGACGTTGCCGAGTCGCTGTTGCGTCGGTGGAGGACCGAGCCTGCGGCCGTGAAGCGCGCCTCGCTCCTCGTGCTCGCACACTCGCCGAGCCTGACGGCGGACGACGAGGAACGCTCACAGCGATCCTTCCGGCGAATTTGAGGCCGCGTGGTCCCTGCTGCGAGCCGGCCCCGCGTCCGACGACGAATTCGACGCGGTGCAAGAGCTCGAGGACTGGGCCTATCGGAAGGACGCGGAGACGGACTAGGTTCGAGCCCGTGCCAACGCGGCACGCTGCCGCAGCTTCACCTCGTCGCCGCGCTGCAGCTCGATGCAGACGCGGTGCGTGACGACGAGGACGACGAGCGGCAGCACGACCGCGAGCGCGCGGAAGACCCAGACGAGCGTCCCGTACGGGATGCCGAAGCTCACGTAGATGCGATCCGCCGCGCCGGCGACGAAGATCACGAACACCCACGCGAGGAGCGCGGCGCCGAAGGCCGTCCGCCACGGCGCGTCGCGCGGCCGGTCGAGCACGTTGTGGAAGCCGTAGTCGTGCGTGTAGCGCCGCTCGAGCCACGGCCACAGGAAGAGGATCCCGAAGACGACGGCCGGGAACGCCACGCCTCCCCAGAACGGGTTCGGCACGAGCGTGTAGTTCCCGATCGTGAGGTCGAAGCCGGGCACGAGCCGCAGCGCGCCGATCAGCCAGCCGAGGTACCAGTCGGGCTGCGCGCCGTTCGTCGAGTCGCCGACGTGGTACGGCCCCCACAGCCAGACCGGGTTGATCTGCACGAGGCCTCCGAGCAGGAAGAGCACGCCGAACACCGCGAACATCAGGCCGAGCGAGCGCGGCGCATACCCGGGGAACGCGGGGATCCCGACGACCGTACGGTTCGTCGCGCGCCGCGACCGGAACTGCGTGTGGTGACGCAGCGCGACGAGCAGCAGATGCACGAGCAAGAGCGTCCCGATCAGGATCGGGAAGATGAAGACGTGCGCGATGTACATGCGCGACCAGAAGGCGTCGGAGCCGGGAAACGGCCCGCCCCAGATGAGCGCGGCGAAGTTGGCGCCGACGAACGGGATCGAGAGCGCGACCGCGTTGCCGATCGCGAGCCCCATCCCCGAGAGCAGGTCGTCGACCATCGAATAGCCGATGTAGCCCTCGAGCAGCGCGAGCGTCAGCATGGTCAGACCGATGTAATACGTAAGGTCGCGCGGCTTCCGGAACGCGCCCGTGAAGAAGACGCGCAACAGGTGCAGGACGATCGCGGCGAGGAACACGTTCGCCGCCCAGTGGTGCGTCTGCCTGATCAGCAGTCCGGCCTTGACGTCGAGCGAGAGATGGACGACCGACGCGTACGCCGGCGTCACCTCCTGTCCGCGCAGCGGCTCGTACGAGCCGGCGTAGGGAACGTGGTGCGCGACGCTCGGATCGAAGAAGAGCGTCAGGTAGATCCCGGTTCCGACGAGGAGCACGAACGAGTACAGCGCGACCTCGCCGAGGAGGAACGACCAGTGGTCGGGGAAGAGGTAGCGCAGCGCCTTCTTGAGGTACGGCGAGGGCCGCCGTGCGCTCGTCGACGAAGCGGACGAGCTTCGCGATCACGCCTTCGGCTTCCTGTTGCGCACGCCCCACCACGACGGGCCGACCGCGCCGGAGAAGTTCCCCGCCGCGCGCAGCTCGCCGTTCGAGTCGATCGTGAGCGGCAGCTGCGGCAGCGGCCTTCCCGCGGGGCCGAAGAGCACGTCGCCGCCTTTGGCCGGGTCGAACGTCGAGTAGTGGCACGGGCAGACGAGCGCCGGCTTCGGCTCGACCGGCGCGAAGGTCGGCACGCGGTAGAGCGAGATCGCGCAACCCGCGTGCGTGCAGATCTTCGAGTACGCGACGATCCCGCGCGGCGCCCAGTCCCGGCGCTCGGGCGGCAGATCGAGCTCGCCCGGATCGAGGCGGACGACGACGAGCGGCGACCCGTATTCCTCGCGGTCAGCGTGCTCGGGATACGCGGTGTAGAAGACCTTCTGCTCGATGTCGTCGGCGCGGAGCGGACGACCGTGCTCGTCGACGAGCCGACGCCCGCGCCTCCAGGGCGCCTTGAAGAACGAATCGACGTCGAGCACCGGCCCGAGCGAGGCCGCGGGCGTGACGAGGGCGAGGCCGAGCGCGCCGAGCGCTGCGCCGCCCGCGAGCACGAGCAGGCGCCCGCGAGAGATCGAGTCGCCGGATTCCTCGACGAGCTGCACGAGATCCTCCTGCTCGAACCGCCGTCCCGACGGCGGGTAGTGCTCCGCGAGCTCCTCGGTCACGACGACGCGCTTCGCGAGCACGAGCATCGCGAGAGCGAGGAACACGAACGCGAGGCCGAGCGAGAGCCCGAGCCACTGCGTGAGCGAGCCGACGTCGAACGCGTACAGGAACGGGAACGCGAGCGCGCTCGCGGCGGCGGCGAGGAGCAGCAGCGCGGCGAGGAGCTCGGAGCCGGCGTTCGGTGCACGGCGCTCGACGAGGCGCGGCGGCGGCAGCTCGCGCCGGGACCGGCCGCGGCCGATCAGCAGCACGCCAGCGGCGACGATCCAGTCCCGCACCTTGCTCACTCGCTCGACCTCCGGTTGCCGAGCAGGACGCACGCGGCGACGAGTGCGACGGCGGCGATGAGCCACGTGACCATCCCCTCGGGCACCGGGCCGAGGAGGCCGATGCTCCACCCGCCCGGATGCGCCGGGCTCCTCGTGTACTCGACGTAGCGGACGATCGAGTCGAGCTGCTTGTCGCTGATCGTCCTGCGCGTGAACTTCGGCATCACGTACGGCCCGCTGCGCACCGCCTCGGCGATCTCGACAGTGGTTGCCTTCGTCAGCGGCGGGATGCGCGCCCCGGACGCGATGCCGCCGCGCGCGACGACCTGGTGGCAGCCGGCGCAGTGGTCGATGAAGAGGCGCATTCCCTTCGCGACGCTGCCGCGCTCCGGATGCGGCTGCGGGACCGGAGGCCCCGAGCCGAATGACGCGACGTAGCGCACGAGCTGCCGGATCTGCCGCTCGCCGAAAAGGACGCGCCGGCGGTACGGCTGCTCGTCCGGTTGCCCGAGCGGCATGTAGCCGGTGCGGAGGTAGAAGTCGGCCGTTCCGGCGCCGACGTTTCGGAGCGACGGCCCCATGCCGACGACGCCGCCCGCGCCCTGGATCCCCGGCGGCGGCACTCCCTGGCCGACCGCGCCGTGACACGTCGCGCAGTTCGCGGCGTAGAGCGCAGGTCCGCCGCGAACGTCCGTGACGACTCCCTGCGGTGGCTGCGCGGAGGCCGTCGGCACCGCCGCGAGCACGAGCAGCAGGAGGAAGGCGCGTCTCATGACTGGCGGCACGGCACGTGGTCGACGGCGGCGATGCCGCTGAGCAGGATGATCACCAGGAAGAGGACGTTCCCGAGCGACGACGCGGCGACGAAGAAGTGCCGTCGCCCGATCGGCGCCGGGCCGTCGTACGAAGCGTCGCGCGTCGCGTAGTACAGGGCGGTGGCGCAGACCTCGGCAAAGATCACGACGGTGCCGGCCGCGACCATCAACGTGATCTCCCAGGTGTCGACACTCACGCCCCAGCGCGAGCCGCCGATGCCGCAGCGCGCCTCCGTGACGCCGAAGCCGAGGACGAGCTGCACCGTCCAGGCGAGCGGCGCGCCGAGCAGCCCGAACCACTGCATGAACTCCTGCGTCGCGCTTCTTTCGAGCGCACGTCTCACAGCGCCGCCGCCGTCAGGCAGAGGGCGACGACGACCCCGATGACCGCGACCGCATACCAGTAGAAGGCGATCGCGCGGACGGCGGTGAGGCGGTAGCGCGTCAGTCCCGTCACGAGCCGAAGCACGAGCCACGCGCTCATGAGGATCCCGACTGCGACGTGCGCGTGCTCGGCGCCGAGCAGCGTGTAGTAGATCGAGCCGTACGAGCTCTCCTGCGGCGTGAACCTGTCGAGGTCGCTCGACATCTCGTGGATCTGGAGGCCGAGGTACACGCTCTGCACGACGAGCGCGACGAGGAAGAACGCCTGCGCCCGTCGAGCGAGCCCGGCCGCTGCGGCGCGCGAGCCGAGGAAGACCGGGATGCTCGCTGCGGCGAGGATCCCGGCCAGCACGAGCGGCAGCACGACCTTCGGCTCCGGAGTTCCCGGCGGCGGCCAGTGCACCGAGCGCACGCGGAGGTAGAAGTACGTGCCGAGCAGCACGCCGAAGAGCGTCGCCTCGGTCGCGACGAACGCGACCATGCCCCACCAGCCGTTCGAGCTCGCGGCGCGCGGGCGTGCGGGGACGACGGCTTCCGTCACAGCGGCTCCGGCTCCGGCTCGTGCCAGTGCCACGCGGCGAGCGCCAGCGCCGCGACGCCGGCGAACGTGACCGCGGCGAGATAGTGCGACAGCAGCACGAGCACGAACAGCAGCGACAAGCAGACCGCGATCGTGATCGGCCACGCCGACTCCGATGGCATCTCGAGCACGTCGTCGAGGTAGCCGTCCCGCACCGTCGTCGCGGGCGTCTCGTGCCCGTCGTCGAAGACCCGCGCGCCGCGGTCGAGGTCGCGCACGTCCTCCGCGCGGTCGGCGAGGTCCCAGTTCGGATACGGGCTCGACACGCGCGGGATGACGGCGAAGTTGTAGTGCGGCGGCGGCGAGTCGGTCGTCCACTCGAGCGTGCCGCCGAAGAAGGGGTCGCGGCCCGACGGCGGCCCGTAGATGCGGCTCCAGACGAGGTTGAACGCGATCAGCACGAGCCCGGCCGCGAGGATGAACCCGCCGATCGACTCGATCAGGTTGTAGGCGCCCCAGCCGCTCTCGCTCGGATACGTGTAGATCCGCCGCGTCATCCCGAGCCAGCCGGCGATGTGCATCGGGAAGAACGTCAGCGCGGTGCCGATGAACGTGAGCCAGAAGCCGGCCTGCGCGAGCCGCTCGTCGTACAGCCGCCCCGTCACCTTCGGGAACCAGTAGAACAACCCGCCGAGCAGCGGGAAGACGGCCGCGCCGAAGATGATGAAGTGGAAGTGCGCGACGACGTAGTACGTGTCGGTCGTCGCCTGGTCGATCGGGATCGCGGCGAACGAGATTCCGGAGAGCCCTCCGAGCACGAAGAACACGATGAAGCCGCCGATGAACATCAACGGCGCCTTGAACAGCGGCCGGCCCATCGTCACCGTCAGCGTCCAGGCGAACACCTGGATCGTGCTCGGGATGACGACCATCATGCTCGCCGCGGCGAAGAAGACGACCGCGATCAGCGGCAGCCCCGTCGTGAACATGTGGTGCGCCCAGACGCCGAAGCCGATGAACGCGACGAGCAGCTCGGCGAGCGCGACGAGCGGGAACGCGAGCATCTTCCGGCGCGAGAAGGTCGGGATGATCGAGGTCGCGATCCCGAATGCGGGCAACACGATGATGTAGACCTCGGGGTGCCCGAAGATCCAGAAGAGGTGCTGCCAGAGCAGCGGATCGCCGCCGTGGCCGACGTCGAAGAAGTGGAAGCCGGCCTTCCGCTGCAGCTCGAGGAACACGAGGTCGACGGTGAGCGAGGGCAGCGCGAAGATCAGCGAGAACGACGTCGCGAGGATCGCGAAGCAGAAGAGCGGCATCCGGTTCAGCGACATTCCGGGTGCGCGGTTCTTGAAGATCGTGACGACCAGGTTGATCGCTCCGAGCGTCGTCGAGATGCCGGTGAAGATCAGCGCAAGCGCGTAGAAGTCGACATTCGAGCCGGGGTTGTAGCGCTTCAGCGCGAGCGGTACGTAGTCGAACCAGCCGGCGTTCGGCGCGTGCCCGCTGAAGACGCCCGCGTACAGGAAGATCCCCGACGCGAGGAAGAGCCAGTAGCTCAGCGCGTTCATGCGCGGGAACGCCATGTCGCGCGCGCCGATCATCAGCGGCACGAGGTAGTTGCCGAACGCGCCGATCTGCATCGGGATGACGGCGAAGAAGATCATCGTCACGCCGTGCGTCGTGAAGAGCTCGTTGAACCTCTCCGGCGACACGACGTGCTCGTTCGGCTGTGCGAGTTGCGTGCGCATCAGCAGCGCCTCGACGCCGCCAGCGAGGAAGAACGCCATCGTCGTGAAGAGGTAGAGCAGCCCGATGCGCTTGTGGTCGACGGTCGTCAGCCAGCCGACGAGCCCGGGACGCTCCTCCCAGATCTCGTGCAGGCGCTCGACGCGCTGCTCCGCTCTCGGCGTGAGGACGGTCGTCACTTCAGGCTCTGGAGGTAGTCGAGAAGAGCGGTGAAGTCGTCGCCGCGCATCGGCACCTGGGGCATCCGGTTGCCCGGCTTGAAGTGCTGTGGGTCGGCGATCCAGCCGGCGAGGTGGACGTAGTCGTTGACGATCGTCCCCGCGGCGAGCTTCCGCCGCGTCGCGAGGTGCGTGAGGTCGGGGCCGACGTCACCCTGGGCCGGCGTGCCGCGGAGCCGGTGGCACTCGGCGCAGCCGGCCTCGAGGAAGACATTGCGCCCGCGCTCCTCCGACGGCTTCGCCGGCGCGCGCGCGGGCTTCGCCATGTTCGCCAGCCATGCACGGAACGCGGCGGGCGGCTGGGCGACGACCGTCGCGACCATGTGCGCGTGCTGGAGGCCGCAGAACTCCGCGCACTCGCCCTCGTAGACGCCGGGCTCGTTCGCCTCGAGCAGTACGCGGTTCCGCCGCCCGGGGATGAGGTCGATCTTGCGGTTGAGCTGCGGGATCCAGAAGCTGTGGATCACGTCGTCCGTGGTCGTGACGACGTCGACCGGCACACCCGCGGGGATGTGGATCTCGTTCGCCGTGATCGCCTTCGTGCCCGGGTAGCGCGCCTCCCACCACCACTGGTGGCCGATCACGCGCACCGTGAGCCGCGTCGAGCCGCGCGCGGGAGCCGCGGTCGAGCGGATGACGACGATGTCGGACCAGAAGAAGAGCCCCGTGAGCAGGACGATCGGCAGCGCGATCCCGAGGATCACGACGAGGGCGGTGCCGGCGCGCTCGCCGCCGCCGAACGGCAGCCCCTCGCGGTTGCGCCGTACCCAGCCGAGCAGGAGCAGCACGCAGACGACGCCGAAGCCGATCCAGCACCCGGCCATCACCCACCACCAGAGATGCGCGATCGCATGCTCCGAATGGCTCTTCGGGTCGAGAGCGTTCTGGTTGCCGCCGCACCCTGCTGCCACGAGTGCGACGGCGAGCGTCGATGCGACGAGCGCGCAGGCTCGCCGGAAGATGCGGGTCGTGTCCGTGCCCGCGCGATACCCGAGGCGGTTTGCGACAAACCGTGAGCAGGGGTCCGTGCGCCGCTTGCGAAGATCGCGGCGATGCGGGTCGCGCTCGTCGTCGTGCTGATCGGTGCGCTCGCCGCCGGGTGCGGGACCAACTCGTCCTCGGTCGGCGGGAGCACGTCGACCACCACCACGACCGTCACGGTCACCACGACGCAGCAGGCGGCGACGACCGAGTCGAGCGTCGGGCAGCCCGTCGCGCTCCGGCTGTACTTCCTCGCGCCGGACGGCAAGCTCGCCGCGGTGTCACGGGACGTCGAGCAGACGCAGACGCCCGGCGCGGCGACGCTGCGCGAGTTGACCGACGCGCCGGACGGGCTGACGACGGAGGTCCCGCCGGGCTTGCAGGTGACGATCGACGCGGGCCGGGCGAACGTCACCGGCGCGAAGCTCGATCCTCCGGCGCTCGCGCAGGTCGTCTACGCGCTGACGACGTTCCCCACGGTGCAGTCGGTGAACGGCAAGACGCGCGCCGACGTCGAGGCGTTCGTGCCGCCGATCCTCGTCGAGCAGCCGTCGCCGGACACGACGGTGACGAGCCCGCTGCGCGTGACCGGCAACGCGAACACCTTCGAGGCGACGTTCGACTACCGGCTCGAGGACGCGGACGGCGCGACCCTCGCGAAGAGCTTCGTCACCGCGACCTCGGGCTCGGGAACGCGCGGGACGTTCGACTTCACGATCCCGTTCTCGGTCGACTCCCCGCAGGACGGCGCCCTGCGGGTGTTCGAGCTATCGGCTGAGGACGGTTCCGTGGTGCATGAGCGGCTGATCCCGCTCCGGCTCTCTCCGTGACGGGCTCTTCACGACCAGCACCGGCCGGTGCGAGCGTGCGACGAGCGCCTTCGAGACGCTGCCGAAGATCGCGCTGTGCACCGCGCCGAGGCCGCGTGAGCCCACGACGATCAAATCCGCGTCGTGCGTGTCGGCCACGGCGATGAGCGCGTCCGCCGGCGGGCTGTCGAGGATCTCCGAGTCGGCGTCGACACCCGCTGCGGCCGCCTGCTCGAGCACTTCGTGGACGACCTTTCGCGCGAACGCCATCTCCGCGTCCAGTTGCTGCTGGTAGTACGGCTGGCCGAGCAGGGCGCTCGGCACGACCCGCGCAAAGACGAACGTCACAGCCGCGCCGAGCGCTTGCGCGAGCTCGAGCGCGCTCTCGACCGCTTCGCCTGCGCACGCCGAGCCGTCGGTACCGATGACGATCCGCTTCATGATGCTCACTTCCTCTCGCTCTTGACCGCTTCCGCGAGCTCGTAGAGCGCCCCGACCTCGGGCGTCGCGATGCGGATCACCTCGCCGTCGGTGAGCTCGAGGACGAGCGCCGGGCGCCCGCCCACGCGATCTCCGGGGCCGCGTCCGAGACGCGAGGACGCGATCGACGTGTAGGGGATGTGACGCGAGGCGTGACGGCCGCGCCCCGCGCCGTCGAAATCGAGTGCGCTCGTGTCGACGAGGACGCGGCCGGCCATCGCCGGCCCGCCGTCCTGCCAAACCGCTGCATATCCGGTGGAGCGCATGCCCGCAGGATCGTCCCGTCTGCGGCACGCGCCATCGGCGCGGGCGCGGAGCGGCGCTGCGGTGTTCCCGCAGTGGAGTCGGTGCTTGCGCCGATGTTGAGCCGACCCGGCTCCAGAAGGCTAAGAGTCAACTCTCAAAGGAGGCGCTCTGCAATGAAAGCTCTCGTCTACCACGGGCCGGGCCTCCGGGCCTGGGAAACAGCGCCTGATCCCGCGATCCTCGAGCCGACGGACGCGATCGTCCGCATCGACACCTCGACGATCTGCGGGACGGACCTGCACATCCTCAAGGGCGACGTGCCCGAGGTGAAGCCGGGCACCGTGCTCGGACACGAGGCAGTCGGCACGATCGTCGAGACGGGCGCGGCCGTCTCGACGCTGAAGGAAGGCGACCGCGTGCTCGTCTCGTGCATCACGTCGTGCGGCCGCTGCCGCTTCTGCCGCGAGGGCCACTACGGCCTCTGCACGGGCGGCGGCGGCTGGATCTTCGGCCACCTGATCGACGGCCTCCAGGCCGAGCTCGCCCGCGTGCCGTTCGCCGACACGTCCGTGCACAAGGTGCCGGAGTCGCTGACGGACGAGCAGGTGCTCTTCCTCGCGGACATCCTGCCCACGTCGTACGAGGTCGGCGTCCTGAACGGGAAGGTCGGCCCGGGCGACACGGTCGCGATCGTCGGCGCGGGCCCGATCGGCCTCGCCGCGGTGATGACGGCGAAGCTCATGACGCCGGGCCGCATTGTCGTGATCGACCTCGACACCGCACGCCTCGCGCGGGCACGCGAGTTCGGAGCCGACGTGACGATCGACAACGGCCACGAGGATCCGATCGCCGCCGTGAAGGAGCTGACCGGCGGGCTCGGCGCCGACGTCGCGATCGAGGCGGTCGGCGTGCCGGAGACGTTCGAGCTCTGCACGGATCTCATCCGCCCGGGCGGCCGCGTGGCGAACGTCGGCGTGCACGGGCATGCTGTGACCTTGCATCTCGAGAAGCTCTGGATTCAGGATGTGACGATCACGACGGGGCTGGTCGACACCGTCACGACGCCGATCCTGATGCAGCTCATCGAACAGGGCAAGCTCGATCCGATGCTCTTCGCGACGCATCGCTTCGCGCTCGAGGACACGATGGCCGCGTACGACACGTTCTCCGCGGCAGCCGAGTCCAACGCGCTGAAGGTGGTGCTGGGAACGCAGACGCCGGCGATCGAGACGCCGCGCCACGAGGAGTTGGTGGGTGCAGGCGTCTAGCGACACGGTGGAGGGCCGGGTGCCGAGGGCGGCACCCGGCGCCTTCGCCGAGGTCGACGTCATCCTGCGCGACGGCCGCACCTTGCGGCTGCGGCCGCCGACGCGCGCGGACGTCCCCGCCGTCACAGGGTTCTTCCGAGCGCTGTCGCCGCAGAGCCTCTACACGCGCTTCCACGGCACGGTCACCGCCGAGGACGCGCTGTCCGAGCGGTTCGTGGATCCCGACTTCGTGGAGCGCGGTGCGCTGATCGGCGTCACGGACGACCGCGTCGTCGCGCTCGCGAACTGGGCACGGCTGCGCGACCCGCTCTCGGCGGAGGCGGCGTTCACCGTCGCGGACGAGTTGCAGGGGCACGGCGTCGGCACGCGGCTGCTCGAGCGGCTCGCCGCGCTCGCCGGTGAGGCGGGCATCGAGCGGTTCGTCGCAGAGGTGCTGCCGAGCAACGTCTCGATGCTGCGCGTCTTCGCGGGTGCGGGGCTCGAGGTACGGCGCGAGATCGCAGAGGGGAACGTCGAGATCGAGTTCCCGATCGCGTCGACGCACGAGTACGTCACCGCGGTCGACACGCGCGACCACGTCGCCGTCGTCGCATCGCTGCGCTCGTTCTTCGAGCCGAGGTCGGTCGCCGTCGTCGGCGCCTCGGCGCGGCGCGGCACGATCGGCGGGGAGCTCTTCCGCAACGTGCTCGCCGGCGAGTTCGCCGGCGCCGCCTACCCGGTCAACCGCAACGCGGAGCCGGTCGGCGGCGTGCGCGCGTACGCCTCGGTCGAGGAGATTCCCGACGACCTCGACCTCGTCGTCATCTGCGTCCCGGGCGAGCACGTCCTCCCCGCGGCCGAGTCGGCATTGAACGCGGGTGTGCGCGCGATCTGCGTCATCTCCGCCGGCTTCGCCGAGCACGGCGCGGAGGGACGCGCGCGGCAGGAACTGCTGCTGGCGCTCGTGCGCGCGCACGGAGCGCGCCTGCTCGGCCCGAACTGCCTCGGCATCGCCTCGGCGGCGGCGCGCCTGAACGCCACCTTCGCGGCGAAGCCGATTCCCCCCGGCAACATCGGCTTCTCGTCGCAGAGCGGGGCCCTCGGGCTCGCGCTCCTCGAAGCCGCGGGGCGCCGCGACCTCGGGCTCTCCGCGTTCGTGTCGATCGGCAACAAGGCCGACGTCTCGTCGAACGACCTGCTCGAGTGGTGGGAGGAGGACGAGGCGACCGACGTCGTCCTGCTCTACCTCGAGTCGTTCGGCAACCCGCGCAAGTTCGCGCGGCTCGCGCGCCGGGTCGCGCGCCGCAAGCCGATCCTCGCGCTGAAGAGCGGCAAGACACGCGCAGGCAGTCGTGCCGCCAGCTCGCACACGGCCGCGCTCGCGGGGTCGGACGCCGCGGTCGACGCGCTGTTCCACCAGGCCGGCGTGATCCGCGCCGACACGCTGGAAGAGCTGCTGGACATCGCCGCGCTCCTCTCGTCGCAGCCGCTTCCGCACGGGCGACGCGTCGCGCTCCTGACGAACGCCGGCGGGCTCGGGATCCTCTGCGCCGACGCGTGCGAGGCGGCCGGGCTCGAGCTCCCGTCGCTCTCGGCCGAGACCGATGCGGCGCTGCGCAAGATCCTGCCCGCGGAGGCGAGCGTGGCAAATCCCGTCGACATGCTCGGAGGAGCGACGGCGGAGAGCTTCGAGCGCGTGCTGCCGGTACTGCTCGCGGACAACCGGGTCGACTCGGTGATCGTGCTCTTCGTGCCGCCGGTGAGCGCGGGAGGCGACGAGGTCGCGGCGGCGCTCGAACGCGCGCTCGCCGCTGCGCCGACCGAGAAGCCGGTGCTCGCGGCGTTGATGGGCGCCGACGCGAGCACGCCGAGGATCGCGCGCTTCGACTATCCCGAGTCGGCGGCACGAGCGCTCGCGAGGGCGGCCGAGCGGGCGGACTGGCTCCGGCACCCGCGGGGGACCTTCCCGGAGCTCGACGGCGTCGACCTGGCACACGCCCGCGCGCTCGTCGCCGAGTCGGCGGACGGATGGCTCGCGCCGCCGGAGGCGCGGGAGCTGCTCGAGTCGTTCGGCATCCCGCTCGTTCCCGAGCGCGTCGTGTCGACGGCGGACGAAGCCGCCGCGACCGCGGCCGAGCTCGGCTTCCCCGCCGTCGTGAAGACGGCGGCCGCCGGCGTCCACAAGACGGAGAGCGGCGGCGTCGCCGTGGGGCTCCGGAACGAGGAAGAGGTTCGCGACGCCGCAAGGCGAATCGGCCTTCCGGTGCTCGTGCAGCCGATGGCGCGGGGCGTCGAGCTCCTCGCAGGCGTCGTGCAGGACCCGGTCTTCGGCCCGCTCGTCGCGTTCGGGCCGGGAGGCGTCCAGGCCGAGCTGATCGGCGACGCGGGCTTCCGGACGGCACCGCTGACCGACGCCGATGCCGATGAGCTGATCCGCGCGGGCAAGGCGGGGCGTCTCGTCGCGGGCTTCCGCGGCGCACCGGCGGCGGACGAGGCCGCGTTGGGCGATCTCGTCCTGCGGCTGAGCCTGCTCGGCGAGGAGCTGCCCGAGGTCGCGGAGCTCGATCTGAACCCGGTGCTCGCCGGCCCGGACGGATGCGTCGCCGTCGACGCGCGCATCCGAATCGAGCACGCCGAGCGCGAGCGCTCGCCCAAGTCCTGGTAGAGGAAGTCCCCCGGGCGTGTCCGGATAGGGTCCCGGCGTGGCGCACGCATTCTCCATTCGCGAGGCGCAGGCGCGCCTCGAGGCCGGGAGCGGCGGCTACGAGGTCGTTCACCGTTCGCCGCGGCTCGAGATCGGCGTGTACGTCCTCGTCGCGCCGCAGGCCGACACGCAGCAGCCGCACGAGGACGACGAGGTGTACGTCGTCCTGAGCGGCCGCGGCACGCTCGAAGTGGCAGGGAAGTCGGTCGCGGTGAGCGAAGGGGACGCGCTCTTCGTGGAGGCCGGCGCCGAGCACCGGTTCACGGGCTACGAGTCGCTCGCCGTGCTCGTGATCTTTACGCGTGGCGACTAAGAGGCTCTCACACAATGACGTTCGTCGATCCGGGCGTGATCGGCGAGTGCGATGCAAGGACGCAGGGAGGCTCGATAGTCGAACTATCGGGCCGACCGAGGACGCGGCAGCGCGCCGCCGAGCGCGGCCGGGCGGCACAATCGTCATGTGAGACTCTAAGACGCTGCTTCGGGCTCGCTGAGCAGTCCGTTCGCGAGGGCGTAGCGCACGAGATCGGCCCGGGACGAGAGGTGCAGCTTCTGCATGATGTGCGCGCGGTGCGTCTCGGCCGTGCGGACCGAGATGTAGAGCATCTTCGCGATCTCCTGGTTCGTGTGCCCGAGCGCGAGCAGCCGCAGCACCTCGCGCTCGCGATCCGACAGCGGGTCCGCCTCCGCGCGCGCCCGCTCGTCGGCCTCGGCCGCGACGAGCCTCGCGCCGAGCGCCGGGTTGACGTAGCGCCCGCCGGCGGCGACCTCGCGCACCGCGGCCACGACCTCGGCATCGGCCGCCTCCTTGAGGACGTAGCCCGAAGCGCCGGCAGCGAACGCCTGACGCACGTAGCTCGGGTCGTCCTGCATCGAGAGGATGAGCACCTTGGCGTCCGGCTCCTCGTGGAGCACCTGCGGCGCGGCGTCGATGCCGCTGCCGCCGGGCATGACGACGTCCATCAGCACGACGTCGGGCTTCGAGGAGCGCGCCTCGAACACCGCGTCGCGCGCGCTGCCGGCCTCGCCGACCACCTCGATGTCGTCCTCGGCGTCGAGCAGCAGGCGGAGACCGGTGCGGACGACCGCGTGGTCGTCGACGATCAGCACGCGGATCAGAGCGGCACCTCGGCGACGATCGTCGTGCCGTGGTCGGGTCGCGACTCGATCTCGAGGCGGCCGTTGAGCAGGCCCACGCGCTCGCGCATCCCGATCAGGCCGATTCCGTCGCCCGAGAGCTCGGCGAAGCCGACGCCGTCGTCCTCGATCACCGCCGATACGGAGCTGGCTTTGCGCACGAGCGAGATGCTGACGTGTGCGGCGCGCGAGTGCTTGACGACGTTCGTCAGCGCCTCCTGCACGAGGCGGTAGAGCGCGGTCTCGACCTCGGTCGGCAGCCGCGCCTCGCCGAGGCTCGCCTCGACGTCCGTATCGATGCCGATCTGCTCCGTGAAGGTCTGCGCGAGCCGCTCCACCGCGGGTAGCAGCCCGAAGTCGTCGAGAGCCGTCGGGCGTAGCTCCACCGCGAGGCGCCGCACGTCCTGCAGCGTCGACACGACGAGCTCGCGCAGGTCGGCGGCGGCCGAGTCGCGCTGCTCGGCGCTCTTGGCCTCCTCGACGGCTTTGAGCCCGAGCAGGATCGACGTCAGCGCCTGTCCGGTCTCGTCGTGGAGCTCGCGCGCGAGGCGGCGCCGCTCGAGCTCCTGCGCCTCGACGACCCGGCGCAGCGCGTCGCGCTGCACGCGCTCCGAGAGCTCGACCGCGGCGGACGCGCGCACCGCGAACCCCTCGGTGAGCCGCAGGTCCTCGTCGTTGAAGCGGGGGTCGGCCCCGAGCTTGTCGTGGACGGCGATGACGCCGACCGCGCGGTCGCGCACCATCAGCGGCACCCACATCCCCGCGCTCACACCACCCCAGCGCCTGAGCGCGTCCTGGTCGATCTCCGGGTCGTCGAGAACAGAATCGACTCGCTCGCTGCGCTTGCGCTCGAGCACCGCCCGCGTCTTCGAGCGCTGCGCGATATCCGGCCGGCCCAGCGCCTCGTCCGCGCTCTCCCCCTCGGCCGCGGTGACGACCATACTGCCGTCCGCCCCGGGCAGCGCGATCGTCACGAGCCGCGCGTCGACGAGCGCGCGCAGGTGGGAAGCGATGAGACGAAGCAAGGGCGCGAGGCTCGTCTCGCTCACGAGCGCCGAGGCGACCACGTTCAACGACTCGAGCTGCTGCGACCAGCGCGTCGCCGACTCGTAGAGGCGCGCGTTCTCGATCGCGACCGCGGCCTGTCCCGCGAGCAGCCGCACGAGCTCTTCGTCCTGCTCGGTGAAGTCGGTCTCGTCCTCCTTCTCCGAGAGGTAGAGGTTGCCGTAGGCGACGTGGCGCAGCAGCACGGGCACGCCGAGAAACGTCTTCATCGGCGGATGCCCGGGTGGGAAGCCGACCGAGCGCGGGTCGTCGGAGATGTTGTGCAGCCGCAGCGGCGTCGCGTCTCGGACGAGCACTCCGAGGATGCCCCGTCCGCGCGGGAGGTCGCCGATCTCGCGCCGCGTCGCCTCGTCGACGCCCGTGGTGACGAAGCGTTCGAGGCCCGTCCGCGTCTGGTCGATGACGCCGAGCGCGGCGTAGCGAGCGCCGGTCAGCTCCGCGGCCGTCTCGACGAGCTTCTGCAGCAGCGCGTCGAGCGAGAGCTCGGAGCTGAGCGCGATGCCCGCCTCGACGAGCCCGCGCAGGCGCTCGCGCGTTGCATCCTGCCCGGTCGCCATGACGTCGATTATCGCCGGAACCGAGTCCGACATCTGGATCGGTCAGCTTGCGATCGCGAGGCCTGGCGGAGCAGCGGGCGTGGCAGCGGAATCAGGACTGGCTCGCGAGCAAGCGCCTGAGCACGAACGGCAGGATGCCGCCGTGCCGCAGGTACTCGCGCTCGCGCGGGGTGTCGAGGCGCACGTGCGCGCTGAACTCCTTCTCGTCGGCGCGCACCGTCACCTCGCGCGCCTCGCCGTTCTCGACGCCGGTGATCGAGAACTCCTCGCGGCCGGTCAGTCCGAGCGACTCTGCGTTCTCGCCGGGCATGAACTGGAGCGGCAGGAGGCCCATCATCAGCAGGTTCGAGCGATGGATGCGCTCGTACGAGTCGGCGATCACCGCCTTCACGCCCAGCAGCTTCGGGCCCTTGGCGGCCCAGTCGCGCGACGAGCCCGTGCCGTATTCCTTGCCGGCGATCACGATCAGCGGCGTGCCCTCCGCGAGGTAGCGCTCCGACGCTTCGAAGATCGTCATCTCCTCGGCGCTCGGCACGTGCACCGTCCACGTTCCCTCCGAGCCGGGCACGAGGAGGTTGCGCAGGCGCACGTTCGCGAACGTCCCGCGCACCATCACCTCGTGGTTGCCGCGGCGTGAGCCGTACGAGTTGAAGTCCTTCCGCTCGATGCCGTGCTCGACGAGGTACTTGCCCGCGGGTGAGTCGGGACGGATCGCGCCGGCTGGGGAGACGTGGTCGGTCGTCACGGAGTCGCCGAGGAGGACGAGGCAGCGCGCGCCGTGGATGTCCTCGACCGGCTGTGGCTCGCGCGGCATCCCCTCGAAGTACGGCGGGCGGCGCACGTACGTCGAGACGTCGTCCCACGCGTAGAGCTCGCCCTCCGGGACGGGAAGGTCGCGCCATTGCTCGTCGCCGGTGAAGACGTCGGCGTACGTTCGCGTGAACATCTCGTTCTGCACGGACTCGGCGATGACCTTGTTGACCTCCTGCGACGTCGGCCAGAGGTCGTGCAGGTAGACGTCGTTCCCGTCTTGGTCCTCGCCGAGCGGCTCGTTGAGGAGGTCGATGTCCATGCGCCCGGCGAGCGAGTATGCGACGACGAGGGGCGGCGACGCGAGGTAGTTCGCTTTCACCTCGGGATGGATCCGCGCCTCGAAGTTGCGGTTCCCCGAGAGGACGGAGCAGACGACGAGGTCGCCCTCCGTCACCGCCTCGGAGATCTCGTCCGGCAGCGGGCCCGAGTTGCCGATGCAGGTCGTACAGCCGTAGCCGACCGTGTTGAACCCCAGCTCGTCCAGGTAGCGGTCGAGCCCGGCCTTCTCGTAGTACTCGGTCACGACCTTCGAGCCGGGAGCGAGCGACGACTTCACCCACGGCTTCCGTTCGAGGCCGCGCTCGACGGCGTTCTTCGCGAGCAGCCCGGCGGCGACCATCACCTGGGGGTTCGACGTGTTCGTGCACGACGTGATCGCGGCGATCACGACGGCGCCGTCGGTCAGGTCGTAATCGTCGACTCGCATGCGCCGCTGCTCGTGCTCAGCGACCGCGACCTGCGCGGGCTCGGGCTCCGGCTCGCCGTTGTGAGCGCCGTCGCCGGTCGTCGGGTCGCTCGCGGGGAAGGTGTCCGCGACCTCCTTGTCGTAGCTCGAGTTCGGGTACGCGACGCCGAACGTGCCGAGCGCCTCGATGAAGCTCTCCTTCGCGCGCGCGAGCGGGACGCGGTCCTGCGGGCGGCGCGGACCGGCGAGGCTCGGCTCGACCGACGAGAGGTCGAGCTCGACGATCTGCGAGTAGTCGGGTGCGGCCGACGCGTCGTGCCAGAGCAGGTTCTCCTTGCAGTACGCCTCGACCAGCGCGACGCGCTCGTCGCTCCGGCCGGTGAGCCGCAGGTACACGAGCGTCTGGTCGTCGACGGGGAAGAAGCCGCACGTCGCGCCGTACTCGGGCGACATGTTCGCGATCGTCGCGCGGTCGGCGACGGGCAGCGACGCGAGCCCTTCGCCGAAGTACTCGACGAACTTGCCGACGACGCCCGTCTTGCGCAGCAGCTCCGTCACGGTGAGCACGAGGTCGGTCGCGGTCGCGCCCTCGGGCAGCTCGCCGCGGAGCCGGAACCCCACGACCTGCGGCACGAGCATCGACAGCGGCTCGCCGAGCATCGCCGCCTCGGCCTCGATGCCGCCGACGCCCCAGCCGAGCACGCCGAGGCCGTTGATCATCGTCGTGTGCGAGTCGGTGCCGACGAGCGTGTCGGGGAACGCGACTCCGTCGCGCTCCTCGACGACGCGGCCGAGGTACTCGAGGTTCACCTGGTGCACGATCCCCGTTCCCGGCGGCACGACTTTGAAGTCGGCGAACGAGCGCTGGCCCCAGCGCAGGAACGCGTAGCGCTCGCGGTTCCGCTCGAACTCCCGCTCGACGTTCGTCGCGAAGGCGAAGCGGGTCGCGAACGCGTCGACCTGGACGGAGTGGTCGATCACGAGCTCCGCGGGGATGAGCGGGTTGATCTTCGCGGGATCGCCACCCATGTCCGCCATCGCGCTGCGCATCGCGGCGAGGTCGACGATCGCGGGAACGCCGGTGAAATCCTGGTGGATCGCGCGCGCGGGGAAGAAGTTGATCTCGCGGCTGGGCTCCTCGCCCGGCTGCCACGCCGAGACCGCCGCGACGTCCTCCTCGCCGGCCGTCCGCAGCACGTTCTCGAGCAGGATCCGGAGCGTGTACGGGAGCCGCTCGACGCCCGAGATGCCGCCGATGCGGTGGATCTCGTAGGAGCGCTCGCCGACCTTCAGCACGCCTTCGATGCTAGTCACGCCGCCGGTTCTGTGCGGAGGACGCGGATCGGCCCGTCGCCGCACTGTACGAGCATGCCGTCGCCGTCCCGTCCGACGATCTCGCCGGGCGCGGCGCTCGAGTCGGCGTCGACGAGCTGGGACGCGAGCACGCGCACCCGCTGGCCGTCGAGCGTCGTCAGCGGCCCCATCAGCCCGGACACCGATGGCGTGAACCACGAGCGGATCTGGTTGTGCACCTCGCGCGCGGGCCGCGTCCAGTCGATCTCCGCGAACTCGTCCTCGTAGACGCGCGCGTGCGTCGCGCCCCCCTCGGGCTGGGGATCGCCGTGATCTCCGGCCTCGGCTCGCGCGAGTGCCTGCGGGAGGAGCTCCTCTGCGAGCTCGCGGGTGCGCTCCATGAGCGTCCCCATCGTGTCCTCGTCCGAGAGCGGCCGCGAGCCCTGCGCCAGGAGTGGCCCGGTGTCGAAGCCCTCATCCATGAAGTGGTACGTGAAGCCGATGACCGGATCGCCGGCGCGCAGCGTCCAGCCGAACGGGTTCGGTCCGCGCCAGCGCGGCAGCAGCGACGGGTGCCCGTTCACGATCCCGAGGCGCGTCGCCGAGAGCGCGTCCGGCCCGAGCTTCCAGCCCCAGCCGCCGCAGAGGCCGACGTCGGCCTTGTACGAGCGAAGGAGGGGCGCCATCCGGTCCGCAGAGCCCACGACGACCACGTCAACGCCCTCGGGTACCTCGGCGACGATGTGTCCGGCCGCCTCGGGTCGACGCCGGTTGCGCATCGTCAACACGCCGGCCGTCTCGTGACCTAGCTCGGGGAGGAGTCGCACGTAGCTCGCCACCGCGCCGGCGGCCATCGACACGATCACGACGCGCACGATGCCTCAGTCGGCGCGAATCGCCTGTGCGAGCTGCGCGCGCTCGGGGCCGAGCTCCTGAAACGCTCCCTCCAAGCGCGACGCGCCGACCGGCGTGAGCGACAGATGCGCGACGCGCCCGTCGTCAGGCGAAGGCCGCCGCGTGACGAGGCCCGCCTCCTCGGCGCGTTGCACGAGCTCGGTGACGGTGCTCTGCGTGAGAGCGAGGCGCTCGACGAGGCGGCCGATGGTCGCGGGCTCCGGTGTCTCCTCGCTCGCCTTGATCATCAGCAGGAGCAGGTACTGGCGCGGCGTGAGTTCATGCCTGCGCGAGACTTCCTCGCTGCGCCGGAGGAAGTGCCGGAGCGACGAGCGGAACTCTGCAGCGCTCGCGTAGTCCTCGCTCGACACACCGCCAACTATCTCACCGTCGCAGGGCGGACGCCAAGGAGCGGCGCGGAGGGAGGGCGGCTGAACATTGCTTAACACAGCTACAACCGGCCTTTCACACGGCCGGGGTTACAACACGGGCGTGCAGTCCGGGGATGCAAGAGCGGTGGGGCGGACGTTCGGTCTCGTCGCTGCGGCCGTGATCGGGGGCCTGACGGCACTCGGCGGAGCGGCCCTCGCGGGCAGGCTCGGCACGAGGACCACGTACCGTCCGATCGTGGCGTCGGCGACACAGAGCCCGGTTCCGACCTCCTTCGCCGGCAGCAAGGCTCTTTCGATTCACCAGATCTACGAGCGCTGGGCCCCCGGTGTCGTGCAGATCACGTCGACGAGCGTCGTCAACGTTCCGCAGGATCCCTTTTTCGGCAACCCGTTCGCGCCGCAGCAGCAGGAACAGCAGTCCCTCGGCTCGGGCTTCGTCACCTCCAAGGCCGGCTACGTCGTCACGAATTACCACGTCGTCGAGGACGCGAAGTCGGTGCAGGTCAGCTTCTCGAACGGCGAGAACGTGCAGGCGCGCATCGTCGGCACGGATCCGTCCACCGACATCGCGGTGCTCCAGGTGCGGACGCACTCGAGTGCGCTCACGCCGCTCGTCTGGGGCAACTCGGACAGCGCCCAGGTCGGCGACTCCGTCGTCGCGATCGGCAATCCGTTCGGCTACACGCGCAGCGTCACCGCCGGCATCGTCAGCGCGCTCGATCGGCCGTTGACCGCTCCGAACAATTTCCAGATCGAGCACGCGATCCAGACGGACGCTGCTCTCAACCACGGCAACTCCGGCGGCCCGCTGCTCGACGCGCGCGGCGAGGTGATCGGAGTCAACTCCCAGATCTCGACCGGCAACACCGAGCAGCAGGGCAACGTCGGCATCGGCTTCGCCATACCCAGCAACACGGTGCGCGGCGTCGTCGCTCAGATCATCCAGAGCGGCCACGCGACACACGCCGTCCTCGGCCTCACGGGCCAGGCGCTGACCGCGAGCATCTCGCAACTCTTCAAACTCCCCGTGAAGCGCGGGGTGCTCGTGGCACACGTCGAGGCCGGAAGCGGAGCCGCCGAGGCCGGCCTGAAAGGCGCGACGAGCCAGCACATCGTCGACGGCGTCACCTGGGCGGCCGACGGCGACATCGTCGTGCAGGCCGACGGCGTTTTCACTCCCACCGTCAACCGGTTAAGCGACGTGATCGCGCAGCACAAGCCGGGAGACACGATCAAGCTCGTCGTCTACCACCGAAACTCCGACAACACGACCTACTCGAAGAAAACGATCGAGGTGAAGCTTGGGCGGCAGCGCTCCTCCCCCTGACCCCACTCCCCGATGCCGCCCATGGTTGGCCCCACCCCTGGGGGCCTGCTTCCGAGGCCGTAGCCAGCACGGCTGAGGAAGCTGGAGCGAGGGCCCGACTGCCTGCCCGGGCCCTCGCTCTTATTTCGGGCCGAAGTCCGTCGGACTTCGGCCCGTTTTGTCTCTCTCGAGGTGTTCGTTACCCGCCAGTCGCTTGCGGGCGCGACTGTCAGCTGCGGTGTTGCTCTATGAAGTCGAGCGTCCTTCGCCAGGCATCCGCCGACGCATCGGCGAAGTTCGCTTGCTTCCGGTCGAAGAAGCTGTGCGGGGCGCCTTCGTACGTGATCAGCTCGTAGTCGACTCCGGCCGACTCGAGTGCGGATCTGAACGCTTCGTTGTCTTCCGTCGAGATCCCCTGGTCTGCGCCCGCTTGCAGAGCGAGGATCGGCGCGTCGATCCGATCGGCTTGTTGCGCCGGGCCCGGGCTGCCGTCCCGGCCTACACCCGGGCGTCCGTAGAAGCCCACGGCTCCGCTCAGGCCGTGGCCGGCGGCTGCGGCCAGCCACGAATGGCGGCCGCCGAGGCAGAAGCCGACGGTGACGACCGACTCGCAGCCTCGGTTGCGCAGCCATGCGACTGCCGCCGCCGTGTCCGCCTGGATGCCGTCCGGCGTCGTCTGCTCGACGTGCGGCGGGTAGTCGAAGTCGTCGCCGCGCTTCTCGACGCCGGCGCTGCGGCCGAAGTAGTCGATCGCCACGGCCGCGTAGCCGCGCTCGGCGAAGCGCAACGCCAGCTCCTCGTAGAAGCGATAGAGGCCGCGGACATCCGGCAGGATCACGACGCCCGCGCTCGACACCTCGTCGGGAAGGGCCGCGAAAGCGGCGAAGCGCTCGCCGTCTCCCGACTCGAGCACGAGATCCTCGTGGGCGACGGCGCCGCCGGTGAGGACGGGGATCGGCGGGAGCGAGTCGGTGTCGAAGCACATGGCGCGCGAGCTTACGCGAGCGCCTTCTCCGCCGCGGCCTTGAGCCCCTCCGAGTAGCTCGGATAGACGTGGTGCATGTATGCGAGGTCGTCGACCGTCAGGCCGAGCTTGAACGCGGGTGTGAGGCCGCCGACGATGTCGCTCGCGCCGCGCGAGACGACGTGCACGCCGAGCACCTTTCGCGTGCCGACGTCGAAGACGATCTTGAAGAGCCCGTGCTTCGTGCGCGTGTACTGCGCGCGCGTGACGTTCGGCAGCGGATGCTTGACGACGTCGGCGTCATGTCCGGCATCGCGCGCCTCCTGCTCGGTGAGACCGACGGCGCCGAGCTCCGGGTCCGTGAAGATCGCCGTCGGCAGCGCCGTGTACTCGGCGCGCCGGTCTCCGACGCGGAACATGTCGTCGATCGCGAGCCGGGCCTGGTACTGCGCCGCGGGCGTGAACTGCGGCCCGACGGCGACGTCTCCGACCGCCCAGATTCCGTCCACGCTCGTGCGCTGGCGGTCGTCGACGACGACGTACCCACGATCGGTCTCGACGCCGACCGTTTCGAGCCCGAGCCCCTCGGTGTTCGGCGCACGTCCGGACGCGAGCAGGACGTGGGTGACTCCCAGCACGTGATCGGGGAGCGTGACGACCGTTAGTTCGCCCTCGCGCGCGAACGACTCGACGCCGGCGTTCAGCACGATCTCGACGCCTTCGTCCTCGAGCGCCGCCTGCAGCTCGGCCGCCGCCTCGGCGTCGGCACGCGCGGCGATCTGCGGCCCGTGGTTCACGATCGTGACGCGCGAGCCGAAGCGCGCGAAGATCTGCGCGAACTCGAGGCCGACCGGTCCGGCGCCGACGACGAGCAGCGACTCGGGGATCTGCTCGAGCTCGAGCGCGCTGATGTGGTCGATCCAGTCGACGTCCTCGATGCCCGGTACGGGCGGGACGGCCGTGCGCGATCCCGCGGCGATGAGGATGCGCTCGGCCGTCAGCTCGCGCTCGCCCACGCGCACCGTCCTCGGGTCGGCGAACGACGCCTCGCCGGCGACGAGCTCGTACCCGGCGCCCGTCAGCACGTCGACCCAGCTCTCCTGCGTGCGGCGAAGCGAGTCCTTCCACGCGCGGACGCGCGCGAGGTCGACCTCGGCCGGCCCACAGCGAACGCCCATCCATTCGCTCAGCTCGTTGACGGTGTACGCGAGCTCCGCCGCCACGAGGTACGCCTTCGTCGGACGGCACGCGACGTTTGGACAGCTGCCGCCCCAGCGAACGCGTTCGATGAGCGCGACGCGGGCGCCGTGGTCGCGCGACGCCCTCGCAGCGCCGTCGCGTGCTCCCGAGCCGGCGCCGATGACGATGAGATCGAAGTTTTCAGCCATGCGCGGATCGTCTCACGTCGCTGCCACGCGTTACGCTCGCGCGGTGGAGACGATGCAGAGCGAGGCGCAGCTCGTCGCGGCTCTCCGGCGCGGTGACGAAGCGGCGTTCCGGAGCCTCATCGAGATGTACCACGCGATGCTCGTGCGCGTCGCTCGCATGTACGTCTCGAACCAGGCGACCGCGGAGGACGTCGCGGCCGAGACCTGGCTCGCCGTCCTCCAGGGGATCGATCGCTTCGAAGGGCGCTCGTCGCTGAAGACGTGGATCTTCCGGATCCTCACGAACCGCGCCAAGACGCGCGGCATCCGCGAGGGCCGGTCGCTGCCGTTCTCGGCGCTGGAGCCCGACGAGCCCGCCGTCGATGCCGACCGGTTCCACGGCGCCGATCACAACTGGCCGGGGCATTGGGCGTCGGCGCCGGCCGGTTTTCCCGAGGAGCGGCTGCTGGCCGGCGAGACGCGTGACGTGATCGAGCGGACCATCGCCTCGCTGCCGACGACGCAGCGCGCCGTGATCTCGCTGCGGGACATCGAGGGGTGGAGCGCCGAAGAGGTCTGTAACGCACTCACGCTGACGGAGACCAATCAGCGGGTCCTGCTCCACCGGGCTCGCTCGGCGGTTCGGGCGGCGCTGGAGCGGTATCTCGAGGAGTCGTGACGTGACACAGGCACCGAACACCTACGAAGAGCTCTCCTGCGTCGAGCTGGTGGAGCTCGTGACGGACTACCTCGAGGGCGCGCTTCCGGGCGAGCTCCACGAGCGATTCGACGAGCACATCGCGCACTGCTCCGGCTGCCAGGCGTATCTCGAGCAGATGCGCGCGACGATCCGCTCGACCGGGACGCTGGCTCCGGAGTCGCTCTCGCCGGACGCGGAGAGCACCCTGCTCGACGCGTTCCGCGACTGGAAGCGCGACGGCGCCTGATCCGTTAGCGTCGAGCCGTGGAGGCCGGCGGCTTCGAGCTCCTCGCGGCTTCGCTTCGCGCGGATGCACGCGACCTCGACGTCTTCTTCGACGCCCTTGCGACGAAGCTCGCCGGAACGTTCCCCGAGGACACGACCGTGGAGCGTGAGGGCTTTCGCGGCCGCGGGCGCGTACGCTCGGTCGCGGTGGAGCTCGGCGAGCACCGCTACGCAATCGACCGCGCGGGCGGCGGTGCGACGGCGACGCGTGCGCGCAGCGTCCGCGGGATCGTGCTGAAGAACGAGGAGCTGCCGCTCGACGAGTGGATCGACGAGCTCTCGCGCGACCTCGCCGAGTCGGCCGAGCAGAGCGAGCGCGGACGCGTCGCGCTCGAGCGGTTGCTGAACGAATGACGGAGCCGTTCGCATCGACGCTCTCGACTCGCGGCTTCGTCGCGGTTGCGAAGGCAGGCTTCCGGCCGCTGCGACCCGTGCAGGGGACTGCGATCGTCAGCCTGGGCGTGCAACTGAATCCGAGCGCGAGCCGGCTGCGCGGCTCGCTCGCGCCGACGCGCATCGAGATTCCCGCCGGCTACGGCGCCTCCACGTCGCAGGTCTACTACGGTCGCGGGGCGCTCGAGGCGCAGCAGTACCTGTACGAGGGCGGCTGGTTCGAGCTCGAGCAGCGGACGGCCGCGTACAACGATGCGCGCCGAGGCGCGCTTGCGCGGTTGCGGGCGGCGGCGGCCGAGGCCGGGGCGCTCGCGGTCGTCGACGTTCGCATCCGCCGCGGCAAGTTCGCGCAGGCGATGCGGACGATCGAGTTCACCGCGCTCGGCACCGCGATCGCGTCCGACCGCTTCGAGCTCGAAGGCCACGAGTCGATACCGCTCGTGAGCTTCAGCGGCGTCGACTTCTGGAAGCTCGTCTCGTCCGGCACCTGGCCGCTCGGAACCATCGGCGGAACGAGCGTCGGCTACGTCGTCTCCGGCTACCGCACGAAGTACGCGCGCTTTCGCTTCTCGAGCCGCTCGATGCAGAACCAGGAGTACGAGGACTACACGCAGGGTTTCGCGCAGGCGCGCCTTCGCGCGGCCGGCCGGCTGCGGCAGGAAGCGCGCGAAGTCGGCGCAACAGGCGTGCTCGGCATCGTGGTGCAGCGCGAGCGAGCCGAGAAGGGCGACGACGACCTGATCGTCACGGTCGACCTACTCGGCAACGCGATCGTTTCGATCGAGCAGGGCGCGCCGCCCGAGATCGCGTACGCGCTCCGGGTGAGCAAGACATGAGCTACGACCCGAACTCCCTCGAGGGCGTTCCGGAGGCCGGTCGCGAGCGGCTGCGCCGCATGCGCGAGTCGGGCCGCTTCTTCACGAGCGACCTGTCGGTGAACGAGTTCCTCCTCGTCAAGCAGGCGGGCTTCGACCCCCTCGGCCTCGTCGTCGGCAGCTCGATCTACCACATCGGCCTGCAGTTGCGGCGCTGGGGCAAGAACCAGGAGCTCGACGTGCTGACGCAGGCGATGTACCACGCGCGTGAGCTCGCGATGACGCGAATGGAGGAGGAGGCCGACTCGCTCGGCGCCGACGGCATCGTCGGCGTTCGCCTGGAGGTCGGGCGCCACGAGTGGGGCGGCGAGCTCGCCGAGTTCATCGCGATCGGCACGGCGGTCAAGCACGCGGAGGGCGAGCTGCACCGCGCGCCGAACGGGCGCCCGTTCACGAGCGATCTCTCCGGCCAGGACTTCTGGACGCTGCTCTCCGCGGGCTACCGGCCGGTCGGCCTCGTGCTCGGCAACTGCGTCTACCACGTTGCGCACCAGAACGTCGGCACGTGGATCAGCCGCGTCGGCCGCAATCGCGAGATGCCGAACTACACGCAGGCGATCTACGACGCGCGCGAACTTGCGATGGCGCGGATGCAGGCCGAGGCCGAGGCGCTCGAGTCCGAGGGCATCGTCGGCGTCGAGCTGCACGAGCGGAGCCACGGCTGGGGCTCGCACGTGATCGAGTTCCTCGCGATCGGCACGGCGATCGTGCCGACGAAGGCGGATCACGAGATCGCGCAGCCGACGCTCGTGCTCAATCTCAACGATCCGCCGCCGTCGCTCGCCTAAGGTGGCCTGACCGTCACCGGCCAGACCACCTCCCGCGCTAGCGTGGGCGCGTGCGAACGGAGCTGCAGCTGGACGTCGAGCTCTGGACCGGCGACGACGAGGACGACCACGCCGGCTGGGTCTGCGTCTCGACGGATCCGTTCCCCTGCCCGGCCGACGGCTGCACGTTCGTCGCGAAGTTCATGACCGCGGTGCACCTCGTGCTCGTGTGGGAGCAGCGTGACGACCCGAACCTGCTGCGGCACGCACAGCGCGCGATGGACGTCGGGCGCAACCCGCGCCTCGTCGAGTACCGCCGGGAGTTCGGGCCGAGCGCGTCGTACTACGCGTGGGAGGCGGCGGGCCGGCCGGTGCACGGGATCAAGGCGGCGTGACCGACCAGAACTGGGGCCGGGTGCTCACGCTCGGCGTCGAGGAGGAGCTGATGCTGGTCGACGCGGAGACGCTCTCGCAGCGTCCCGTCTCCGCCGAGGTCATCGCTCGCGTCGAGGTCGAGCGCGGGCTCGTGAAGCACGAGCTGTTCGCGTCGATCGTCGAGCTGAACAGCGGCGTGTGCGAGTCGCCGGACGAGGCGCTCGGCGTCTTGCGCACCCTGCGCCGTGCGACGGCCGCGGCAGCTCGCGAGGTGGGCTGCACGATCGCGGCCGCGGGCTCACACCCGATCGACGTCGCGAGCGAGCAGGAGATCGCAGACCAGGAGCACTACCACCGCTTCGTGAAGTACGCGGGGCCGACGGCGAGACGACAGGGAGTCCAGGGACTGCACGTCCACCTCGGGATGCCCGACGCGGAGACGTGCCTGCGCGTGATGGAGCTGCTGATCCCGTGGCTGCCGGTCGTGCTCGCGCTCTCCGCCAACTCACCGTGGTTCGAGGGCGAGCGCACCGGCCTCGTGTCGACGCGCGCAGAGATCCTCAGCCTCCTGCCCAGGCGTGGCGCTCCGCCGCGCTTCGAGTCGTGGGCCGAGTGGGAGAAGCTCGTCGCGCGCTTCGTCGGCGCCGGCGTCGTGCCGGGCTACGGCGGCATCCACTGGGACATCCGTCCGCATCCCAAGTTCGGGACGCTCGAGATCCGAATGCCCGACCAGCCGACCGACATCGAGCGGACGGGAGCCTTCACGGCGCTCGTGCACGCGCTCGCCGCGTGGGCTCTCGAGCAACCGCCTCCCGGCCGAGACTCCGGCAACCGTGCCGTGTTCCAGCAGAACCGCTGGGCGGCCTCGTGCTTCGGGCCGCGTGCGAGGTTGATTCATCCCGATCGCGACGGGAACGCGGTGAGTGCGACCGATCTTTACGCCGAGCTCGTCGAGCGCATCGGCATCGATCCGCTCGACGGAGACTTCTGCGAGGCGGACGTGCAACTCGAGTTCGACGATCCGCACGAGGCGACAGCGGACGTCGTGCGTCGCTCGTTAACGTAGGCGCCGTGACGACCGAGACGATGCAGGTGACCGGCATCCGTTGCGAGCGCTGCGTCATGCGACTCGGGAAGGCGCTCGAAGGACATGACGGCCTCGAGTTCGCGAACGCGAACCTCATGGGCCAGGTGATGCTCTCCTACGACGAGGAGCGCACCACACTGGATGCGCTCCTCGAGAAGATGAGCAACGCCGGCTTCCGGCCGGTTCAGTCGCTCGGGTAGTCGCGCCTGCGATCGCCGCCGGTGACGCCCGGCGACGACGGCGGCTCGTCGAGCGGTCCCTCGCCCGTCGTCATCGCGTTGCGCACGGCCACGCGCTCCTCGACGCCGTCGTCGGCGCCGAAGGCCGGATCGTCGGGCAGCACGTCCCCGAGCCCGCGCGTCGGCGGATCGGTGAAGCCTTCCGCGAGCCCGTAATGCTCCGCGATCGCCTGCCGGTCGATCTCGCCGTTCACCTTCGGCGAGTCGTGGATGAGGCTCTTCGAGAGCGTCGTGCGGACGACTCCGGCGTTCTCGTCGACCTCGGCGAACGTCATCGGCAGCGCGTGCTTCGACTTCAGCAGCCCGTGCTCGACGATGAAGTAGTCGCCGTCCGTGTCGACGACGTGACCGACCTTGTCGTCGTCGATCGTCCGTACGTCGTAACCCTTCATGCCCCTCTCCCTCCCTTTCCTCGTGGGGTCCTCCTGGGGGAATACGAACTCCCATACCCACGTTCGAGCCAAAACAAGCGCATTGGTTAGGGTGGCTCCTCGGATGAGCGAGCCGACGCAAACAGACGCCAGGCGCATCGCCGAGGAGGCACGTGATCGCGTTCGTTTCGAGGAAGAGGCTCTCGACCTGTCCGATCAGGTTTTCCGCGTCGCTCGGCATCTCGTCGGGTCGCGCGAGGAAGCCGAAGACCTAGTGCAGGAGACGTACGCGCGCGCGTTTCGCAGTTGGCGCTCGTTCACTCCGGGTACGAACCTTCGCGCCTGGTTGCTCCGCATCCTCACGAACCTCAACATCGACCGCGGCCGCCGCCAGCAGCGCGCGCCGCAGACGACGTCGATCGACGAGCATCCCGACTACTACCTCTACAACAAGATCGAGGAGGCGGAGGGCAGGCCGCTCGACGAGGAGCGCGTGATCGAGAAGCTCTCGCAGGGATCGATCGTCGACGCGCTGGCGCACGTGCCGCACAACTTCCGCGACGTCCTCGTGCTCGTGGACATCGGCGAGTTCAGCTACGCCGACACCGCGCAGATCCTCGACATCCCGATCGGAACCGTCATGAGCAGGCTGCACCGCGCGAGGCGTATCCTGAAAGGCGAGTTGGCGGAAGAGGTCGCGACGTGACCGGGAGCTACTTCGATCCTTGCGAGAAGTGCGAGGAGATGATGCAGCCTTACCTGGACCGCACCCTCGACGACACGCAGGTGCGCGAAGCGGAGGCGCATCTCGACGGTTGCTCGTACTGCCGCAGCCGCTACCGCTTCGAGGTCTCGCTCCGCAGGTATGTCCGCACGGCCGCTGCGGAGCAGATGCCGGTCGAGTTGAAGGCGAAGCTCTCGGCGCTGCGCACTCCGCTTCAGTAGTCGGGACGCAACGCGCGATGAGCGACGAACATGCGGCACCCGAGACGAAGGGTGTTACCGCGGAGGTACTTGCAAAGGTCGACCTCGGCCCAGAGATCGAGGGCATGGCCGGGCGCCAACTTCGGATGCGGATGGTGACCATCGAGCCAGGAGGCGTCTTCGGCCCGATTCACGACCACAAAGACAGACCGGGCATCGTCTACGTCCTGCAAGGAACGATCACCGACCATCGAGATGGAGTCGCCACGCAGTACGGGCCGGGAGTGGGCTGGCCCGAGGATCGGCACACCACACACTGGCTCGAGAACAGAGGAACGATTCCCGCGGTGGAGATCTCGGTCGACATCGTCAGGCAAGAGCCTGACGTCCGCGAGTAACGGCGGCGCGTCGCGAAGGTGGCGCAGCGATACTTCGGGCATCGACTGGCCCGCACCCCTTACCGTCCGCGAGGTTGCCGCCGAGCTCCGCTGCTCCGAGGACGAGGTTCGCGCACTGATCCGTGACGGCGAGCTGCAGACGGTCGCCTGCGGGATCCGACCCGGCCTCATTCCCCGCCACCAGCTGGACGACTACCTACGCCGGCTCCGGCGCCGAATCAAAGACTCGGCCTGATCCTCAACGGCGCAGGTCCGTGTCCCCTTACGCGGTCGCGATGGATGAGGACGCCGGAGAGGCGTGGATGATCGAACGGCGGGATCCTGGAACCGGCGTAACGGCAGTGCCCTGGGCCAGCGTGCGGGAATGTCACCCGACGAGCCCGACGTTCACGGCTCACGCGGTGATCCGATACGTGGACTGCCACTGGGCCCATGCACCCGACCGACGTGCGAACAGGCTTCGCCTCGGGCACGAAGTCCCACGGCTCGAGGTTTCTGCCCTGAATACAGTTCTGCGGGTAGGCCGCAGGACGACTGGGGAGCGCCCCGATGCTCGGGGCGCCTGCTCGATGCGACGCTGCTCACGACGAGGGAGGTGTCGGGGATGTCCAGCAGCGGGTTTCACCAGCGGCTGCCGATCGAGAAACGACGTCGCTTCGCAGTTGCGCCCACGACACGGCTCGGGAAGTGGGCAGTCGGGCTGGCGGTGGCGAGCTTCGTGCTCGGGATGGGTTGGCAGCTCATGGGGCCGTTGGGCGGGTTTCCGATGATCGTGGTCGCTCTGGCCAGCGGCGTCGTGGCGCTCCAGGCGATCTTCCGGGACGGAGAGCGAGCGCTCACGGTCTTCGCATCGCTCGTGTGGTTCCTCCTGGCCGCGGCGTTGCTCGTGGAACTTCTAATCGCCCTGGCCTAGCGCTCTGTCCAGTAGGACGCGTCACCTTGACCGGGCGGCGGGATCGCGCCATGACCCAGCGTCATCTCGCTTGATCCGCCGAGTCGGCAAATCAGCATGCGCGCCGCGAAGTCCACGCGACGACTACGCGAAGTCGATGTCGCCCGGCGCCGAGAGGTCGCGGCACGGAACCAGCGTCACGTCGAGAGCGCGCGCGCCTTCGTCTGGAATGCGCTGCCATTCGGAGCGCGCGAGCAGGACCGGGTGCGAGCGGTTGACGCCGTCGTAGCTGGCGGCGAGCACATCCCCCGCGCCTGCCCGCCAGGCGTCGATGACGCGGTCCACTGCGCGCGAGTCGAGGTCCGGGCCGTCCGCGAGGACGACGACGGCGGCCTCGGCATCGACGTTGCGAACGCCGCAACGCAAGGACGCGCCCGGGCCTCGTGCCCACTCGGTGCAGTGCACGACACGCGCGTCCGTCTCGACCTCGTGCGCGCCGGTGACGACGACGACGTCGTCGACCGAGCTCTGCTCCAGCGCCTCGAGCACCGCCGGCAGGAAGAGCCGCTGCTTCGGAGAGCCGAAGCGCGACGCCTCTCCGGCCGCCAGCACGACCGCCGTTACGACGTCTCGACCTTGGCCTTCGAGATGACGACCGCCCGCGTCGGCTGCTCGTTCGCATCGCCGAGCTTGCCGATCCGGTCGACGACGTCGAGGCCGGACGTCACCTTGCCGACGATCGCGTAGTCCGGCGGCAGCGCGGCGTCCGCCGACGTCACGACGAAGAACTGGCTGCCCGCGGTGCCGGCGGGCTCCGTCGCGGTCTTCGCCATCGCGACGACGCCGTGCGTGTACTTCGCGTCCTGCGGCACGGAGTCGTGCGTCTCGTAGCCGGGCCCGCCGGAGCCGCCGCCGGTCGGGTCGCCGCCCTGGATCACAAAGCCGAGGACGATCCGGTGGAAGTACGTGTCGTCGAAGAAGCCCCGCTTCGCGAGCGAGACGAGCGAGCCGGCTGCGTTCGGCGCGACCTTCTGGTTCAGCGTCACCGTGAACGAGCCGCAGTTCGTCTCGAACACGAGGCGGTATGTCTTGTCGGCGTCGAGCTTCAGGTTCTCGTTCGAGAGCGTCCGGTCGTGCGTCGTCTTCTGCGCCTCCGTGCAGCCGTCCTTCGCCGCCGCCGCCGCCGTCGTGGTCGCCGCCGTCGTGGGAGGCGCGCTCTCGTTCGAACCGCCGCCGCCGCAGCCGGCGAGCGTGAGGACGAGTAGGCCGAACGCGACGCGCCTCATCTCAGGCGGGGCGCTCCAGCTGTGCTCGCGCACGGCGGACGAGCGCGTCGAGGATCGTCGTCTTGTAGGCGGTGCCCGGCAGCGGCGTCGCACCGTCGAGGCCACTCCACGGGATCGGCGCCACGCCCGCGAGGCCGAAGCGCACGTCGTCCCCGAAGCGCGCGGCGCCGACGCCGACGAGCGCGAACGACCACCGCCGCCGGTCCATCGCCTTCAGGTAGACGGACGCGTCGGGCTTCGGAACCTCGAGCTCGAGAATCAGCTCGTCCTTCGCGAGCGTCGTCGTCGGACGGTCGTCTTCGGTCGGCAGCCGGTAGAGATCCGCGATCGGCAGCTCGCGCCGGTCCGTGCGGACGGTCGCGCCGAGCGCGAGCAGCGCAGCCGCGGGATCGGAAGGATGCGCCGACGCGCAGAAGTCGTTCGCGAACACGGCGTGCTCGCGATGCTCTCCCTCGCGCGCGTGGCAGCGGTCGCCGCCGTGGAGGCGGCACGGGAACTTGAGGCGCCAGTACCAGCAGCGCGTCGCCTGCAGCAGGTTGCCGCCGATCGTTCCGGTCGCGCGGAGTTGCGGCGACGCCGAGAGGCGGCACGCCTCGCGCAGAGCCTCCGGAATCTGCGGATCGACCTCGAGCTCGCCGAGCGTGGTGCCGGCGCCGATCGTCGTGCCGTCGATCCCCTTCGGCACCGCCTGCCGCAGCTCGACGAGCGTGTCCGCGCGGACGATGCGCGAGTTGAGCAGCGGCACGAGCTCGGTCCCGCCGGCGAGTGCGACGGCGCCGTTGCCGAGTGCCTCGACGGCGTCCGCGACCGACTCAGGCCGTGCGAGCTCCACGCAGCTCCTCGCTCCGGCGGAGCGCATCGAACAACGCGTCCGCATCGGGAACCTCGACAGGGTCGAGGTCGTCGGGCACCGTCGCGTCGTAGCTCGCGACGAACGCCGTCGGCGTGCCGTCCGCCGGCAGGATCGCCAGGTCGACGTCGACCGCGACCTCGAAGATCACCTGCGCCAGCTCACGCGTGAGCGAGCGCACGATGAAGACGGCGCCGTCGTCGTCGAGCGAGACGCCCGCGTCGCCGCCGTCGGCGGTCGTGACGATCGAGTCGTCGCCTACGCCGTGTCTCGCGAGCGCGGACTCGACCTGCTCGCGGTCGAGCTCGTCGCCGCTCTCCAGGAAGACGTCGAGGCTCAAACGGCGACTTCCTCGCGCTCGCGTTCGCGCTTCCGCGCTTCCTCGAGCGCGCGCAGCATCTCCTCGCGTGTGATCGGCAGCGAGCGGACGTCGGCGCCGGTCGCGTCGCGGATCGCGTTCGCGATCGCAGCGGCCGTCGGCACGATCGGCGGCTCGCCGAGCCCCTTGGCGCCGAGGTTCGTCAGATGCGGATCGGCGACGTCGAGCAGTTCGGTGATGATCTCCGGGACGTCGGCGATCGTCGGCATCTTGTACGCGTCGAGGCTGACCGTGAGCGTTCGTCCCGTCTGCGGATCGAGCAGCCGCTCCTCCGAGAGCGTGTGGCCGATGCCCTGGATGATTCCGCCCTCGACCTGCGACGACGCGCCGAGCGGGTTGATGACGCGTCCGACGTCGTGGATCGCCGCGATGCGCTCGACGCGAACCTCGCCGGTCTCCACGTCGACGGCGACCTCGGCGACCTGCACGCCGAACGTCAGCACCTGCATCCCCGTCGGGTTCGGCCCGCGCGCGCCCTTGCCGAGGATCTGCCCGGACTCGAGCACACCGACGATCTCCTCGAGCGGCCAGGAGCCGCCGTCGGAGCAGACGACGTGACCGTTCTTCAGCGAGAGCGTGCGCTCTTCCCTGTGGTGGCGCTGCGCCGCGATCTCGATCACCTGCCGCGCCGTGTCCGCGGCGGCCGCGCGCACGGCCGGGCCCATCGAGGGGATCGTGGACGAGCCGGCGGAGATCGACGCGTACGGGCCGCGTGCCGTGTCGCCAGCCGTTATCTCGACCCGGTCGAGCGAGAGGCCGAGCTCTTCCGCAGCGATCTGCTGCATCGCCGTCTTCGAGCCCGTGCCGATGTCCTGCATCGCGGTCACGACCTGGACGCGGCCGTCGGCGCCGAGCCTGATCCACGCGTACGAGGGCGGACCGCCGCCGCCGTACCAGACCTGCGACGCCATTCCGACGCCGCGCTTCCACGTGCGGTCGCTCATCGCCTTCACCTCGTGCCGGCGCTCCCAGTGCTTCTCCGCGCGCTCGTAGCACTCCATGAGGTTCTTCGACGAGTACGAGCGCCCCTCGGTCGAATGCGCGTAGTTGCGCCGCCGGATCTCCAGCGGATCGACGTCGAGCTTTGCCGCGAGCTCGTCGAGGAGACACTCGAGGCCGAACGTGCCCTCGACGAAGCCCGGAGCCCGGAACGCCTTCATCGGCGGCGTGTTCAGCTTCGCCGCGTACTCGAGCGTGCGCACGTTGTCGCACGCGTAGAGCATCTGCATCGGCCCCGCGGTCGACGCGTGCCAGCCGGCCCAGCCGAGAGCGGCGATGAACTCTCCTTCGAGCGCGGTCAGCGTGCCGTCGGCGCGAGCGCCCGCACGGAGCTTCTGGATCGTCGCGTTGCGGTTGCCCGAGTCGAGGTTCTCCTCGCGGCGCGTGAGCGCGCACTTCACCGGCCGGCCGGTGCGCTTCGCGAGCTCGATCGCGATGTACGTGTAGTCGCCGGCCGCGTTCTTCGAGCCGAAGCCGCCGCCCATGTAGTTGCAGACGACGCGCACCTTGTCACCCGGCAGGCCCAGTGCTTCCGAGATCTCCTCGCGAATGCCCCAGACGAACTGCGTCGAGATGTAGACGACGAGCTGGTCGCCTTCCCAGTCGCACACCGACTGGTGCGTCTCGAGCGAGTTGTGCAGCACGGTCTGCGTCCGGTACGTCGCTTCGACGACGACGTCCGCGTCTGCGAAGCCGCGGGAGATGTCACCGCGGTCGTAGCTCCGCGGCTCGCCGTGGAGCTTCTTCTGCTCGACAGCCTGCTCGGGATCGAGCGTCGGCTCGAGCTCCTCGAACTCGACCTGGAGCGCGCCGAGTGCGGCACGCGCCTGCGCGAACGTGTCTGCGGCGACGGCGGCGATGGACTGCCCCTGGTAGTTCGCCTCGGTGACGAGTTGCTGGATGGCGCCGGGCTCGAGCACCGCCCGCACCCCCGGCGCCTCGAGCGCACGCGACGCATCGAAGGACTTGACGCGCGCACGGGCGAACGGCGAGCGCAATACGGCCGTGTGCAGCATCCCCGGCAGGTCGATGTCCGCGGTGTAGATCGCCTTGCCGGTCGCGCGCTGAAGCCCGTCTTGCCGCGGCGCCGGCTTGCCGACGACGTCGAGCGGGCCGTCCGTCCACTGGTCGAGCGGATCCTCCTCGACCACGAGCCAGACCTCTTCGAAACGCCCTTCGACTTCCTTCTCGGTTCGGATCAGTCTCGCCACGTGCGAATCGCCTCCTCGATCTTGGGATACGTCCCGCAACGGCAGAGGTTCCCCGCCATCGCATGCCGAATCTGCTCGGCGCTCGGGTTCGGGTCGCTCTCGACGAGCGCCGTCGCCGACACGATCTGGCCTGGAGTGCAGAAGCCGCACTGCAACGCGTCGGCGCGGACGAACGCCGCGACCATCGGGTGCTCGCGCAAACCTTCGATCGTCGTGATCTCGCGTCCCTCGACGGCGTGCGCAAGCGTGATGCAGGAGAGCGTGGGCACGCCGTCGACCTGCACGGTGCACGCGCCGCAGTGGCCCTCGTAACACGCGATCTTCGTTCCGGTGAGGCCGAGGTCGTCCCGCAACACATCCGCGAGGACGCGCCCGACCTCGACGTCGAGCTCGTAGCGGCCGCCGTTGATCTGCAACGTCAGCTCACTCATGCGAAGCCGTCACCGCCACGATGTCTGCCAGATGCGTCAGCCGCGAAACGATGCGGCTGCTGCGGATGCGCTCCGCCTCCTCGTCGTCGCTGAGCGCGGTGACCCACAGAACCTTCGCCGTCTCGAGCAGCTCGCGAATCTGCTCGGTCTCCTCGCGGTAGCCGTTCGACGGGGAGTCGGTGGTGTTGAGCGCGAGGCCGAGCACGCCGATCGTGTCGGCTTGCCGCGTCCACATCAAAGGGATCGCCATCGACAGGTACTGATGGATGCGCGCCATGATCGTCGGCTGCGTCAGCTCGTCGCCGCCCTTCGGGCTGGTCGGCGTCAGCGGCGGCTCGCCGTTCGCGATGCGCGTGGCGTTGCCGTGCAAGAGGTTGGCGATCTCGCGCTCGTCGAACCCGGTGAGCCGTGCCGTGCGCAACGCCATCAGCAGCGAGTTCGGCTGACGGGCGTACGGATAGTCGGACGCGTAGACGATCTGCTCCGGCGGCATCTGCCGGTAGAAGTCGAGCAGGTCGACGCCGCTCCACACGGACGTGTCGAAGAACACGCCCGGCACCCCGGCGAAGCGTGCGGTCAGGTTTCCCATGTCGGCGATGCCCGCGTGCGCGATGATCAACTGCACGCCGGCACAGCGCTCGACGAGCGCATGCAGGTGCGCCGCGATCGGCGGCAGGCCGCGGCCGCCGTGGATGAGGATCGGCACGTTGCGCTCGCACGCGAGCTGGAACACGGGTGTCAGCCGCTCGTCCTCGAGCGAGATCTTCTGCGCGCGGGGATGCAGCTTGATTCCCCGCGCGCCCGCGTCGATGCAGCGCTTGGCCTCCGAGATCGGATCCTCGTTGAGGTCGAGGCGGACAAACGGGATCAGGCGCCCGTTCGACTCCCGCGCGTACGCAAGCGTCCGGTCGTTCGGCGCGCGGAAGCCGGGATGCCGGTCGGGCTCGTCGAGGCAGAACATGAACGCGCGTCCGACGCCGTACTCGTCCATGAGCGCGAGCAGCTCGTCCGGGCGGCCGCGCATCCCGTCGATGTCGTCGCCGAGGTGCACGTGCGCGTCGAAGATCTCGACGTCGGCAGGAAGCTGACGGAGGAGCTCGTCCGTCCACGTCCCGAGGAGCTCGTGCGCTCGGTCGAGCGCGTTCACAGGTCCGCGAGGTGTCTCTCGGACGGGCCGGTGTAGACCGCGCTCGGACGGATCAACCGACCGGTCTGCTTCTGCTCGACGATGTGCGCCGACCAGCCGCCGGTGCGTGCACAAGCGAACAGTGCGGGCGTGATCGCCGCCGGGATGCGCGCGATCTCGAGGACGACGGCGCCCCAGAACTCGACGTTGGTCTCCAGCGGGCGGTCGGGATGCCGTTCGCGCAGCGCCGCGATCGCGGCCTGCTCGAGCGCCTCGGCTACTTCGACACGCGGCGACTCGAGGTCCTTCGCGGTTTGCTTCAGGACGCGGGCGCGCGGATCCTCGGCGCGATAGACGCGGTGGCCGAAGCCCATGATGCGCTCGCCGCGCGCGAGCAGGTCGTTGACGTGCTTCTCGGCGTCGCCGGATTCGGCGACCGCGTCGAGCATGGGCAGCACGCGCGCCGGCGCGCCGCCGTGCAGCGGTCCGGAGAGCGTCCCGACCGCGGCGGACAGGCAGGCGGCGCAGTCCGCGCCGGTCGACGCTGCGATTCGCGCGGTGAACGTCGAGGCGTTCATGCCGTGCTCGGTCGCGGAGACCCAGTAGACGTCGAGCGCCTTCGCCTCGCGCGGGTCGGCCTCGCCGCGCCAGCGGATCAGGAACTGCTCCGCGGCCGTCTTGCCCTGCTCGACTTCCGTCCTGGGCACGGCCGGCTCGTCGCCGCGCAGTGCCTGTGAGACGATCGACAGCGTCGCCGACGAGAGCTGCGCTAGGTCGTCGCGCGCCTGGTCGGCGTCGATGTCCACGAGCTGGCGGAGGCCCCACTGCGCCGCGAGCGTGGGCAGCGTCGCCTGAAGGTCGACCCGCGCGTCGCCCGTGCGCGACGTGGGCTCCACGTCGGGGCCGGGCAGCGGTAGGCCTTGCTGCGGCGATTCGTTGACGACGAGGCCCCAGACCTGCTCGAACGGGACCGTGCCGGCCAGTTCCTCGATGTCGACGCCCCGGTACCGGAGCGCCGAGCCCTCCTTGTCCGGCTCGGCGATCTCCGTCTCGAAGGCGACGACGCCCTCGAGGCCCAGGTTGGCGGTCGAGCTCACGAGTCCATTGTGTCGAAACAGGCCCGCTCTTCGGGACGGTTCCCGGTGTCAGACACCGAACGGACCGAAGCGGCCGTGACTCCAAAAGCCGCGTAGCCCGGCGTTTGCAGCGCGTTCTCGGGGACCGGGCGCGATCTCCCGACCGGCGCTCCTCCCGCCGGTGTCAGACACCGTTACGTGTCTGTGCCAAGTGTGTGACGAGTTACAGTCCCCGCCGTGGGCGACGTCCTGATCTACGGCGACACGATTCGCCATCCGGAGCTCCGGCACGAGGTGCCGCTGACGCTCGGCGACCCGTTCCTCTACGCGGAGCGCGGCGATCGCCGCTACATCACGATCACCGACTTCGAATGGCCGCGGCTTCAGGAGGCCGGCGTCGAGGCGGAGCTGATCTCGCCGTTCAAGCTCGGGCTCGACCAGCTGCTCGACTCGGGAATGAAGTACTGGGAGATGGCGCTCGAGCTCACGCTACGCGCCGTCAATCACATCGGCATCACCGAGGCGGTCGCCCCGCACACGTTCCCGCTCATGCTCGCCGAGCACCTGCGCGCGAACGGCATCGAGCTCACGCCGGAGCGCGAGCTCTTCGACCTGCGCCGCCGCGTCAAGAACGAGAGCGAGCTCGCCGGGATCCGTCGCGCGCAGCGCGCGGCCGAGGCCGGCATGGACGCCGCACGCGACCTCTTCCGGAGGGCGCAGCAGTCGAACGGCTCGCTGCTCGTCGACGGCGAGCCGCTGACCTCCGAGCGCGTGAAGCTCGCGATCCAGGACGCCTTCGCGAAGAACGGCTGCTCGGCCGAGGAGTTCATCGTCTCGCACGGCCCGCAGAGCGCGATCGGCCACGACATGGGGTCGGGCGACATCCGCCCCGGGGAGCCGATCGTCATCGACCTCTGGCCGAAGGACGCAGAAACGGCCTGCTACGCGGACATGACGCGCACGTATTGCATCGGCGACGTGCCGGACGAGTTGCGCGAGTACCACCGCCTGGCGAAGGAGTCGCTCGACGTGTCCCTCAACGCTGTGCGCGCCGGAGCGCGCGGGTCGGACATTTACGCCGTCTCGTGCGAGCCGTTCCACCGCGAGGGCCACAAGACGCTCCTCAACAAGGAGCCCGGCGAGGTGATCGAGGACGGCTACTTCCACTCGCTCGGTCACGGAGTCGGCCTCGACGTCCACGAGCAGCCGGGCCTCGGGCGGGCGGGCGGCGAGGACCTCCTCGCCGGCGACGTCGTGACACTCGAGCCGGGCCTCTACCGCCGCGGCTGGGGCGGCTGCCGGCTCGAGGACCTCGTGCTGGTGACGGATAACGGCGCCGAGACGCTCACGAGCTACCCGTACGACCTCGAGCCCTAGCGCCACGCAGGATTAACAAGCCTTCGGACGGGTATTTCTCGAAGTCCGTTCGTTCCTCGCTGAAAGGAGGCAGCAATGGCTGTCTACGCCGAGGATCGTGCAGCACCGACGCTCGTGGAGGCGGTTCCCGCCGCCGACCCGGCCCCGCTCGGGCTCGCAGCGTTCGCGCTGACCACGTTCATTCTCAGCGGGCACAACGCCACGTTCATCCCGGACGTGATCTGGGTCGGGCTGGCGATGTTCTACGGCGGGCTCACGCAGCTGCTCGCCGGCATGTGGGAGTTCCGGAACCGGAACGTCTTCGGGTCGACCGCGTTCTCGACCTACGGCGGGTTCTGGATGTCGCTCGGCCTGTTCGTCATCCTCGCCGAGACGACGAAGCTCGGCGCCGGGCTGAAGGGGCCGGACGTGCTCAACTCGCTCGCCTGGTTCCTGCTGGCGTTCGCGATCTTCAACACGTACATGATGATGTGGAGCACGCGTGTGAGCGTTGCCGTGTTCGCCGTGTTCGCGACGCTGGAGGCGACCGAGATCCTCCTCGCGATCGGCTTCTTCCACGAAGCCCACGGCGGCAGTGCCTACATCACGCACGTCGGCGGCTGGGTCGGGATCGTCACCGCCGCGACCGCGTGGTACGCGTCGGCCGCGGGTGTCATCAACGGCATGTCGCCCGACCGAAAAGTGCTGCCGGTTGGCTCTCCGCTCTGGGGCGGAACCCCCGTAGGATCACGGCGGGGTTCACCGATGCCCAGGCGGAGGGAGGTAGCGGGTGGCCACTGAGACCTCGCACCACGCGATCGACACGATGCTCCTCGAGGAGCGGCGGTACCCGCCGCCCGAGGAGTTCGCCTCACAGGCGAACGCGCAGCGCGAGATCTACGAACGTGACCGCGACGAGTTCTGGGGCGCCGAGGCGCGCGAGCGTGTGACGTGGTTCGAGCCGTTCGAGACCGTCTGCGAGTGGAACCTGCCGTACGCGAAGTGGTTCGTCGGCGGCAAGCTCAACGCGACGTACAACTGCGTCGACCGGCACGTCGAGGCCGGCAACGGCGCCAAGGTCGCGTTCCACTGGGAGGGCGAGCCCGAAGGCGACCGGCGTGACGTCACGTTCGAGGATCTGAAGCGCGAGACGACCAAGCTCGCGAATGCGCTGAAGTCGCTCGGCGTGGAGAAGGGCACGCCCGTCGGCATCTACATGGGCATGGTCCCCGAGGCGCCGATCGCGATGCTCGCGTGCGCCCGCATCGGCGCTCCGCACACGTTCGTGTTCGGCGGGTTCTCCGCGGACTCGCTCTCCGGACGGCTGCAGGACATGGGGTGCGAGGTCGTGATCACGCAGGACGAGGCGTGGCGTCGCGGCACGACCGTGCCGTTGAAGAAGACGACCGACGAGGCCGTCGCCGAGTCGCCGACCGTGAAGAACGTCATCGTGCTCAAGCGCACGGGCGGCGACGTGCCGATGCAGGAGGGCCGCGACCACTGGTGGGACGAGCTCGCGACCGACGAGTCCGACTGCCCGTGCGAGCCGATGGACGCGGAGGATCTGCTCTACCTCCTCTACACATCCGGTACGACGGCGAAGCCGAAGGGGATCGCGCACACGACGGCCGGCTACCTCGTCGGCGTCGCGACGACGCACCACTACATCTTCGACATCAAGCCCGACTCGGTGTACTGGTGCGCGGCCGACGTCGGCTGGGTCACCGGCCACAGCTACATCGTCTACGGCCCGCTCTGCAACGGAACGACGGGCGTCATGTACGAGGGCACGCCCGACTTCCCCGACAAGGACCGCTGGTGGGAGATCGTCGAGCGCTACAAGGTCGACATCCTCTACACGGCGCCGACGGCGATCCGCTCGCACATGAAGTGGGGACCGGAGTACGCGCAGAAGCACGACCTCTCGTCGCTGCGACTGCTCGGCTCCGTCGGCGAGCCGATCAACCCGGAGGCGTGGGTCTGGTACCACGAGCACATCGGCGGCGGGCGCTGCCCCGTCGTCGACACGTGGTGGCAGACCGAGACGGGGATGATCCTGATCACGCCGCTGCCGGGGATCACGACGCTGAAGCCCGGCTCCGCGACGAGGCCGTTCCCCGGCGTCGAGGCCGCGGTCTACGACGAGCAGGGCAACGAGGTCGGCCCGGGCGGCGGCGGGTACCTCGTGCTGAAGAGCCCGTGGCCGGCGATGCTCCGCGGCATCTACAAGGACGACGAGCGGTACGAGGAGACGTACTGGTCGCGATACGACGGCGTCTACTTCGCGGGCGACGGCGCGCGGATCGACGAGGACGGCGACTTCTGGCTGCTCGGCCGCGTCGACGACGTGATGAACGTGTCCGGGCACCGCATCTCGACGATCGAGGTCGAGAGCGCGCTCGTCGATCACCCGGAGGTCGCGGAGGCCGCCGTGTGCGGGCGCAACGACCCGCAGACGGGACAGGCGATCGTCGCCTACGTGACGCTCAAGGGCGGCAAGGAGGGCTCGCCCGAGAAGCTCGTCGAGCTGCGCAACCACGTCGGGACGAAGATCGGCCCGATCGCAAAGCCGGCGAACATCGTGTTCACGCCGGAGCTCCCGAAGACGCGCAGCGGCAAGATCATGCGCCGACTGCTCCGTGACGTCGCCGACCACCGGCCGCTCGGCGACACCACGACGCTCGCCGATCCCGCGGTCGTCGAGGAGATCAAGACCCGCGCGGACTCCGAAGCGTCCGACCAGGAGTGACACGTCCCACACTCGAGACGGAGCGGCTGCTCTTGCGGCCGTTCCGGCTCGAGGACGCACCCGATGTGCACCGTCTTGCCTCGGCGCGCGAGATCGCTGCGGACTACGAGGTGACGGACAAGGACGTCATTCCAGCGGTGGACAGCCGCTTTCGCGACAGCCGCTCAGGCGTTTTCGGCGGCGCGTGACCGGGACTGGCTCCGAATGGTGTCAGACACCGCACGGCGTCAAGTCGCAGTTTCGGCCACGGCTCAAAAGAGCCGCATCTCTGGGTCGGAGTGGACGCCGCGCGGAAAGCTGAGTGTCTAAACGGCGAGCAGCTTCTCGAACCGCTCCGCGTCCTCGAACGGCCCGATCAGCGCGAGCCGCAGCGCGTTCGAGCCCACGACCTCCTGCGCGACGCGCTGCACGTCCGCGGCCGTGACCGCGTCGATCTGCGCGAGCACCTCGTCCGGCTCGACCGCCGAGCCTTCGAGCACCTCGCGCCTGAGGCCGAAGAGGATCAACCCCTGCGGATTCTCGAGCTGGAGCACGAACCGCCCCTTCGCGAAGTTCTTCGCCTTCTCGAGCTCGTCCGCGGGCACCTCCTCGTCGACGATGCGCTTGAGCTCGTCGACGATCGTCGTCACCGCCTCGTCGATCCGGTTGATGTCGACGCCCGCCTGCGAGTGCAGCGAGCCCACGTCGGTATACGCGTGGTTGATCGCGTACACGTAGTACGCGAGCCCGCGCCGCTCGCGCACCTCGGTGAAGAGTCGCGACGACATCCCGCCGCCGAGCACCGTCGCGAGAATCTGGAGGACGTAGCGATCGGGATGGTCGAGCGGCCTGCTCGGCACGCCGAGGACGAGGTGCGCCTGGTCGGACGCCTTCGTGTGCAGCTTGACGTGCGGCCTGCTGCCGTTCGGCAGCGGCTGGAGCGGCGGCCTCGGCGGCGTTGTGGCCGGCTCGAGGTCGCCCAGCAGGCGGGCGACTTCGCTGTGCGTGTCGTCGTCGAGCCGCCCGGCGATCCCCACGACCGCCCTCGACGACTTGTACCAGCGGTCGATGTAGTCGTGGAACGTCTCCCGCGTCGCGGCGCGAACGGTCTCCTTGCGGCCGATGATGTCCCAGCCGAGCGGCTGGTCGCCGTACATCAACGAGTCGTACACACCGCCGATGTAGTCGCGCGGCGTGTCGAAGTACATGTTCATCTCCTCGATGATCACGCCCTTCTCGCGCTCGATCTCTTCGGGCTCGAACTTGGAGTAGCGGAGCATGTCGGTGAGAACGTCGAGCGCGATCCCCTGGTGCTCGGACGCACACCTGACGTAGTAGCCCGTGTACTCCTTGCCCGTGAACGCGTTGAACTCGCCGCCGATGCCGTCGATCGCCATGCCGATGTCGCGCGCGGTCGGTCGCCGTTCGGTTCCCTTGAAGAACATGTGCTCGGCGAAGTGTGCGATCCCATTCGTCTCCTCGGTCTCGTAGCGGGTGCCCGCCGCGAAGAAGACGAAGACGGTCGTGGAGGCAACCTGCGGCAGCGATGCGGTCAGCAGGCGCAGGCCGTTGTCGAGGGTCGTGCGTTCGAAGACTGAGGTTCGTTTCATGATGACCCTTCGTTGACGGGGTGCGATGGACGGTGCGAGGCAAGGACGCAGGGGGACCCGATATGCCGGCATATCGGATCGACCGAGGACGCCGCATCGCGCCGTCCAGCGCGGCCCGGCGACACAAGGCTCATCGTGAGACGGGCTTGTGCCATCAGGCGGCGAACCTCTCCTTCCATTCGGGCGGCAGCTCGACGGAGCGAGCCTGCGCGTAGTCGTAGGCGACGAGCACGGTCTTCGCCTCGGCGACGAGGCGATCGCGCGCGCGCAACTCGTAGGCGAGGTCGAAGCTCTTCGTGCCGACGCGTGTCGGCGTGACGGCGATCTCCACCGTGTCGCCGAGCTCGACCGGCGAGCGGAAGTCGATCTCGAGCCGCGCGAGGATCATGTTCTCCACGTCGGCGCCTTGCGGCGAGAGAAACGCGATGCGCGCCTGCTCGACGAACGTCGCGTACACCGCGTTGTTCATGTGGCCGAGTGAGTCGAGGTCGCGAAAGCGAACGGTCTCGCGGTGGACGAACGTCACCCGCCTGATGCTAACGACGCCCACTCCGCGAGCAGCTCGGCCTCCCGCTCCGGCTTCATGCCTGCGCTCTCCGTCAGCTCCGCCTCTTCGAGCGCGCCGCCGATCGTCTCCGCGAGCGGCCTGAAGGTGAGCCCGGCAGCGATCGCGCGCGACGAGTCGGCTTCCAGCAGGCCGGCCATCTCGGCGTCGACCACCCACAGGGGCAGCTCCATCCACTCGCCGACCTCGCGCTCGAGCAGGAACTTCTCGTCCACCCACACGAGGCGCGCGTCGGGGTTCACCGTCGTGCGCGTCGCCTCGAGCAGCGACTCCATCGTGAACGGCGGCGTCACCGCGTTGAAGGTTCCGCCGGTGCGCTGCTCGGTCAGCGTCACCAGCCACGCGCCGAGATCGCGGCCGTCGATCACCTGCGCCGGGTGGTCCCGCGGCTCCGGCGCGAGCACGTCGCCGCCGCGCGCGATGCGATGCGGCCAGTACGTGAAGCGACCGGTCGGATCGTGCGGCCCGACGATGAGCCCCGGCCTGACGATCGCCGACGCGTCGCCGTACGTACGCCGCACGACGCGCTCGCACTCCGCTTTGAGCGGACCGTAGAAGTCGAGCGACTCGGTCACGTCATCGGGCAGCTCGGCGGTGGGCGAGTCCTCCGTTGGCGGCTCGGAGAGGTTGCCGTACGCAGAGATGCTCGAGATGAAGACGTAGAACGGGACGCTGTCGCGCAGCAACGAGACCGACTGCTCGACGACGCGCGGGTAATAGCCGCACGTGTCGATGACCGCGTCCCACTCGTGGCCGCGGAGCACGTCGAGGCCGCCGTCGCGGTCGCCGTAGAGCATCTCGGCGCCGGGGAAGAGGTCGGGGTTCGTCTGGCCGCGGGTGAACGTCGTGACCTCGTGCCCGTTCGCGAGCGCGGTCTCGGTGGCCGCGCGTCCCGCGAACCGCGTCCCGCCGATGATCAGAAGTCGGATAGCGCCTCCAGCAACCGATCCACCTCGCGCTCGGTGTTGTAGTGAACGAGGCCTGCGCGAACCGCGCCGCCTCCGTCTGCAAGGCCGAGCGCGCGCATCAGCTCGACGGCGTAGTAGTCGCCGTGCCAGACCGCGATCCCGCGGTCGCCGAGCGTCGTGGCCACCTCGCGCGGCGTTCGCCGGACGTGCGTGAACGCGAAGGTCGCCACGCGTCCGTCCATCGTCGGCAGCCCGTGCAGCGTGTAGCCGTCGGGGAGCCCGCGGAGGAATCGCTCGCCAAGCGCGTGCTCGTGCGCCTGGATCGCGTCCCAGCCGATCGACTCCACGTACTCGACGGCCGCGACGAACCCGGCGAGCAGCTCGTGCGGCTGCGTGCCCGTTTCGAAGCGGTGGCCCGGTGGGTCGTTCGGCGCCGGCCGGACCTTGTACGGCCGCCACGAGTCGAGCAGCTCGCCGCGGGCGAACGCGACGCCGAGGTGCGGCCCGAAGAACTTGTACGGCGAGCAGATGAGGACGTCGACGCCGAGCGCCTCGACGTCGATCGGCCCGTGCGGCCCGAAGTGCACTGCGTCGGCCCACGCGAGCGCGCCCGTGTCGTGCGCCAGCGCGGCGATGCGCGGTGCGTCCGTGAGCGTCCCGACGGCGTTCGCGGCGAGTGGGAACGCGACGATCTTCGTGCGCTCGGAGAGCTTCCGCTCGAGGTCGTCCAGGTCGAGCGTCGTGTCGTCGTTCAGCCCGACGATCCGCACGACGAGGTCGAGGTCATGTGCGAGCTCGAGCCACGGCGAGACGTTCGCGTCGTGGTCGAGGCCGGTCACGAGGATCTCGTCGCCCGCGCTGAACGTGCGCGCAGCGGTGCGCGTCAGCGTGAAGTTGAGCGACGTCATGTTCGGGCCGAACGTGACGTGCTCGGTCGAGCAGCCGAGGAAGCGGCCCGCCGTGTCGTGCGCCTCTGCGATGAGCGCTTCGGTGCGGATGCTCGTGCCGTACGGTCCGCCGACGTTCGCGTTCGATTCGCGGTAGTACCTCGCTACGGCGTCGATCACCGAGTCCGGGACCTGCGTGCCTCCCGGCCCGTCGAACAGCGTGAGCCCGTTGTCGAGCGACGAGAAACGCGCGCGCACGGCGTCGACGTCGTAGGCGATCGTGCTCATGCAGCGAACGCTACAGCAGCATGTCGATCGCGCTTCTCGTGCTCGTGTTCCTCGTCGCGGCGGGCGCAGTGTGGATCGCGGGCATCCACCTCTCGAACACGACCGACGTGCTCGACCATCGGCTCGGCTTCGGCGAGGCAATCGGCGGGCTCGTGATCCTGTCGATCGCGACGAACCTGCCCGAGATCGCGATCACGGTGAGCGCTGCGCTGTCGCACGACCTCGGCATCGCGATCGGGAACATCCTCGGCGGCATCGCGATCCAGACCGTCGTCCTCGTCGTGCTCGACGCCTTCGGGCTCGGCGCGATCGCCGCGCTCACGTATCGCGCCGCGTCTCTCCTGCTCGTGCTCGAGTGCGGCCTCGTCGTCGCAGTGCTCGTCGTGACGATCGGCGGCACGCAGCTGCCGGCGCAGTTGACGAAGGGCCGCGTCGAGCCGGCGTCGCTGCTGATCGTCGCGATCTGGCTCGCCGGTTTGTTCCTGCTTCAGCGTGCACAGCGCGGTCTGCCGTGGCACGAGGGCGGTGTCGCGCCGGACGGCCAGAAGGAGCCGATGAGGCATTCGAAGGCGAAAAGGAGCGACGCGGCTCCGTCGACGAGGCGGACGGCGATCGTGTTCGCGATCTCGGCGGCGGTCACGCTCGCCGGAGGAGTCGCGCTCGAGCAGAGCGGCGAGCGCATTGCGGCTCACCTCAACATGACCGGTGTGCTCTTCGGCTCGACGTTCCTCGCGGCCGCGACGGCGTTGCCCGAGATCTCGACGGGACTGCAGGCGGTGCGGATGGGCGACTACCAGCTCGCCATGAGCGACATCTTCGGCGGGAACGCGTTCCTGCCGGTGCTCTTCATCGTCGCGAGCCTGATCTCGGGCTCCGCGGTGCTGCCGCTCGCGCAGGACACGGACATCTATCTCACGGCGCTCGGCGCGCTGCTCACGGTCGTGTACGTCTACGGGCTGATCTTCCGGCCGCGACGGATGGTGCTGCGCATGGGACTCGACTCGTTCACGGTGCTCGCGCTGTATGCCGTCGGCATCGCCGGGCTCGTCGCGATCGCGAAGACTTGACGCGAGGCAGCGCCGTCCGGCGGCGGTCCTAGAGTGCGGCGCATGCGGATGCGCCGGTTGTCGGAGTCGGAGTGCTACGCGCGTTGCTACGGCTGGCGCGACGACCAGGTGCGCATCCTGAGGCTCGAGCCGCGGCGGCCGCGCAACGCGCTGCGCCCGTCGGGCGAGGAGTTGCGCCGCTACTTCGAGGAGCGGCTCGACCGGCGCAGCGAGCCCGAAGCCGCCTAGTCGTCCAGCCCGAGCCTCGAGCGGACGCGCTCGCGGAGCGTGGCGAAGCGTTCCGGATGCCGGTGCGTCAGTACCGGCTCCTCGACCCTCGGCTCGGCGAAGCGCTCGCCCTGCGTGAACTGCTCGCGGGTGAGGTCGAGCGTCAGTCCCGAAGGGAGCCGGTTCCAGGCGTGCCGGTCGACGCGGACGCCGTCGCGCAGCACGTTCGCGACGAGGATCTCGCCGCCGAGCAGCTCGCGGACCAGCAGCGCCGTCACCGCGCACTGCCCGCGCGCGGGGTTCGCCTCGGACCACTCGTCCGGATCGTCCGATGTCTTCTGGCTCCATGCTGCGCGGATCGCCTGCTCGATCTCGCGGAGCGTCGCGGCGCGTGTGCTCTCCGCCGGCGCCGGAGCATCGGCCAGCACGCGTACGAGCCGGTCCCCGGCGGGCTCCGCGGTGAAACCGGCGGCCCGGTAGAGGTCCGTCCTCGAGGCGTCCGTGCCGGCCACGATCCGTGCGCCGGTCGCGACGCCTGCGATCGCGTCGAGGAGAGACGCAGCCTCGGCATCGTCGCGCGAGGCGAGCGCACGGACGGCAAGCTCGTCGGCGTCGACCCGTTCGATGCCGGCGCACGCGACGAGCACGCCGTCGCGGCTCCAGCCGACGAGGTTCCAGGACGCCTCCGGCTCGAGCAGGGCGAGCACCGCAGGCTCCGTCTCGCGCCCGCGAAGATCGACGAGGGCCATCCGCAGCTTCTACCAGAACGCCAGCTTCTACTAGAACGCCCCCTGGGGGGACGCGAGCGCCCCCGAAGAAAGATTCGCAGGAAGAATCGCACGTGTGGGTGCCGAGTTTGCAACGCCTTCTCGCACGCCGAGCGACGTGCCGGACGTCCTCGCGCCGGGGTTGACGGTCGTCTTCTGCGGCATCAACCCGGGACGCGTCTCGGCCGCCGCGGGGGCGCATTTCGCCAATCCGCGGAACGACTTCTGGCGCCTGCTCCACGACGCCGGCTTCACCCCGCGGCGCTACGAGCCGCACGAGCAGTTCGCGCTGCTCGAGCTCGGCATCGGCGTGACGAACGCCGCGTACCGGACGACGAAGGGCTCCGGCGATCTCCGTCGCGGCGACTTCGCCGACTCCGCGAGTCGCCTCGACCACCTGGCGCGCGAGCTCTCGCCGCGCGCGCTCGCGTTCGTCGGCAAGGAGGCGTTCCGAGGCGTGTTCGACATTCGCCCGGAACTCGGCCCGCAGTTGCGAACTCTCGGCGACGTCGGTCTGTTCGTCCTCCCGTCCACGTCACCGGCGAACGCGGCCGTGCCGTACGCGGAACGGCTGCACTGGTTCCGCGCGCTTCGCGACTGGCTCGAGCCGATCGAGCGCGACGCGGTCCGCGCCGTTCTGCTCGACCGCCACGACCGCGTCCTGCTCGTGCTCTTCCGCGACGGCAGCGGTCAGACGTGGTGGGCGACGACGGGCGGCGGCGCCGACGAGGGCGAGCAACCCGAGGAGACGCTGCGGCGCGAGCTCGCCGAGGAAGCCGGGCTCATGGAGTTCGAGCTCGGCCCGGAGATCTGGATGCGCGAGCACACGTTCGCCTGGGCCGGCCGCGTCTACCGCCAGCGCGAGCGCTACTACCTCGTCCGCGTCGACGAGCACGTGCCCGCGCCGACGATCGACCTCGTCGCGGAGCACGTGCACGAAGTTCGCTGGTGGACGCTCGCCGAGCTCGAAGCGACGGAGCCCCGTTTGCTCGTCCCGCGTGCGCTCGCGAAGCGGCTGCGGGAGCTGATCGAGTCCGGTCCGCCGTCGAGCCCGGTCGACGTCGGCGTCTGATCAGCCGCCGACGCCGGCCGCCGTAGCGGCGACCGGATCCTTCCCTGGTCGCGCTGAGCCATGCCGCCGTGCTGAGCCACGACGCGAGCAGGACGAACCCGCCGCCGGCCGTCAGGACCCATGCGATGAGAGTCGCCCATTCCACAACCGCACCTCCTTCGGCGCCTCGGTACCCGCGCCACGAGGGCTTGATCTCGCCGGCTCAGCAGTCCGCCCAGAGCCCGCGTCGAACGCCCGCGGCGCGTGCCTGCGCCAGTCGCAGGCTCTGCTCGTAGCGGTTGTTCGGCGACACGATCAGCACACGAGCGTCGCCGCGCGCGAGGAGCTCCTGGTTCGCGAGCCGTCCGTCGTCCGTCCACACGTAGGCGAGCTTGCGACCGAACGGGTCAGGGGAAGACTTGCCGAGAGCCACTCGAACCCGGCTCCCCGGCGCGAGGAGATCCTTCGCGTCCGCGGTCGCCGTCTCCGCGAAGCATTCCGGCGGCCGCGTATCGGCCTGCGGCGCATCGATGCCGAGCAGCCGAACGACGCCGAGTCGGTCGAGCTCGATCGTGTCGCCGTCGCCGATGCGCACGACGCGATCGTCCTTGGCGGCGGTCGGCACCGCCGGCGACGCGACGGGCCGCGCCGCCGCGGCGACCGCCGCCTTCGGGTCGAAGCCCGCCGGCCAGCTCGTCGTCTCGTCCCAGGTCGCGTCCGTGAGCACCACGTGGTCGAGGTGCGCCGGACGGAAGTCGGCCGCGAACACGGCGCCGCGTAGATCGCCGCTGAGGGTCGCGAAGCGCAGGTCGGCACCGGGCAGGCTCGCGCCGCGAAGATCCGCGTCCCGCAGGTCGGCGCCGCGAAGGTGTGCCCCGGCGAGCTCGGCATCGCGCAGGTCGGCGCCGGTGAGCCTCGCCTCGCCGAGCCTCGCTCGCGTCAGGTTCGCGCCTACCAGCTTCGCATCGCTCAGATCGGCGCGTCCACCGCTGAGATCCGCGTCCTCCAGGTCGGCGTGGGAGAGATCGGCGCCGCGCAGGTTCGCGCCGTGCAGCGACGTGCCGTTCAGCACGGCGTCCGCGAGATCGGCGTCCTCGAGGTTCGCCCGGTCGAACTTCTTCTGCGCGAGGTAGAAGCGCTTCATGTCCCGCCCGTGGAGGTCGATACCCGCGAACGAGTCGCCGCTGCTCAACGAGAACGCGAGGCTCTCGCGCGCCGAGCGCGCCTCGCCCTGGTGCTGGATCCAGGCGAGCGCAAGCGTGAGGACGAGGCTCACGACGACGCCGCGTCCGAGGTCGGCCGCCTTCTCCTCGGTCGTGCGCTCCCGCGACGAGAGGTAGACGGCGATCGCCGCCACGACGCCGAAGAGAAAGGAGGCCGGCCAGCCCGCGCCGGCAACGCGCGCGAAGATCACGGCCCCGGGAGGAACCGCGACCGCCGCGGACGCGAGGATCGAGCGGAGCGCGAGCTGGGCGTCGAGCCTCGGCCGTTGAAGGCGCCGCTTCTTCCCGCTGCCCGGCGGCGCCGGCGTCGGCTCAGTCACGCCAGCGGTTCGTGATCGGCGTCCGCCGGTCGCGGCCGAACGCCTTCGGCCGCAGGCGCACGCCCGGCGGCGCCTGGCGGCGCTTGTACTCGGCGCGGTCGATCATCGCGACGGCGCGGTCGACGAGCTCCCGGTCGAAGCCGTCGGTCGAAAGCTCCTCGCGCGAGCGGTCGAGCTCGACGTACGCCTCGAGCACCCCGTCGAGCTTCGAGTACGGCGGCAGCGAGTCCTCGTCGCGCTGCCCCTCCCGCAGCTCGGCGCTCGGCGGCCGCTCGATGATCGTCTCGGGGATCAGCTCGCGACCCGCGCGCTCGTTCAGGTGGCGCGCGAGGCGGAAGACGTCGGTCTTGAAGACGTCCTTGATCAGCGCGAAGCCGCCCGCGAGGTCGCCGTACAGCGTCGAGTAACCGACCGAGAGCTCCGACTTGTTGCCGGTCGCCACGACGAGCCAGCCGAACTTGTTCGACAGTGCCATGAGCAGCGTCCCGCGAATCCGCGCCTGCAAGTTCTCCTCGGTGAGGTCGGGCTCGAGGCCGGCGAACTCCTCGCGGAGCGCGTCGGTGAACGCTTCGAAGACCGGCTCGATCGAGACCTCGCGGAAGTCGCAGCCGAGGCTGTCCGCGAGCCGCCGCGCATCGGAGTGCGTTCCCTCGGACGTGAAGCGAGAGGGCATCGACACGCAGTGCACGCGCTCGGGGCCGAGCGCCTCTGCGGCGAGCGCCGCGGTCACGGCGGAATCGATGCCGCCGGAAACGCCCAGCACGACGTCGGCGAAGCCGTTCTTCTCCACGTAGTCGCGCAGGCCGAGCTCGAGCGCAAGCCGCATCTGCTCGAGCTCCGGCTCGAACTCTGCAACGGCCGCTTCTCGCCGGGGCGACGCGACAGGCCGCCGGGCCTCGACATGCACCACCTGCACCGGCGGGCTCACGTCGCGCTCGCGCGCGAGGGCGCGCCGCCGAACGTCGCGGAGCCGGCGGCCGATGACCGCTTCGGGCTCGACGTCGACGACGAGCAGCTCCTCTTCGAATCCGGACGCACGGGCGACGACCCCGCCCTCGTCGTCGAGGACGCACGAGTGCCCGTCGAAGATCAGCTCGTCCTGGCCGCCGACGGCGTTGCAGAACGCGACGAAGGACGCGTTGTCGCGCGCGCGCGTCACGAACATCTGCTCGCGCTCGACCTCGCGTCCGACATGGAACGGCGACGCGCTGACGTTCACGAGCAGCTCCGCACCGGCGAGCGCGAGATCGGTCGCCGGCGGTCCCGGCTGCCACATGTCCTCGCAGATCGTCAAGCCGACGAGCGTGCTGCCGAGCTCGAGCAGCACGAGGTCGCGGCCCGGCGCGAAGTACCGATCCTCGTCGAACACGCCGTAGTTCGGGAGGAAGCGCTTGCGGTAGACGGCCTTCACCTCGCCGTTCGCGCAGACGGCGCATGCGTTGAAGAGATCCTTGTCGAAGTGGGGGAAGCCCACGATGGCGACGACGTCCTTCGTCTCGGCGGCGATCGCGCGCAGCGAACCGGCCGCGGCGCGGATGAAACCGGGTCGCAGCAGCAGATCCTCGGGCGGGTAGCCGGTCACCGCGAGTTCGGGAAAGAGCGCGAGCTCGGCGCCCGCGTCGCGCGCCTCCTCGAGCCGGGCGAGGATGAGCCTCCGGTTGCCGTCGAGGTCGCCGACGACGGTATTGATCTGGGCGAGCGCGATCCTCATGGTTTACGCCTCACAGTCTAAAACCTTGCGGGCTCCGAGGGAGCTAGCGCTGCAACCGGATCGCGTTCAAGTCCTGCTCTCGAATCTCGTCCGCGCGGCGGATCAGGTCCTCGATGTCGTCGTTCTCCGCGTGGATGTAGCGCCCCGCCAGGGCATCCGCCTTCCCCGATGCGAGCACCCGCACGAGGCGCGGCGCCAAGTGCGCCGGCGTCCACGGCGCGTCCTCCGGAGCCCACGACGTCATCCGCGTGCGCACGAGGCCCGGCGAGAAGATGAAGACGGGAATGCGTCCCTCGAGTTGCTTCGCGAGCACCTCGCCGAAGCGCCAGACCGCGGCTTTCGACGCCGAGTACGCGGTGTTCGACGAGCCCGGAAGGTAGGCGGCGCCGCTGCCGGTGATGATGATGCGCCCGCGCCCGCGCGACAGCATCCCCGGGATCACCGCGCGACAGCAGAGGTAGACGCCGAGCACGTTCACCTCGAACGTGCGCCACCATTCGTCCGGGTCTGCTTCCCAGGCGCGTTCGTCGCGAGACGCGACGCCGGCGTTCGCGCAGAGGATGTCGATCGGCCCGCGGCTCGACTCGACGGCGCGCATCATCGAGTCGACGGAGTCGCGCTGCGAGACGTCGGCCACGATCGGGTACGCGTCGATCTCGAGCGCGAGTTGCTCGAGCTCGTCGCTCGTGCGCGCAGCGATCGCGACACCCGCGCCTGCGGAACGCAGCTCGCGCGCGATGTTCGCGCCGATGCCGCGGCCGCCGCCGGTAACGAGCGCGATCTGTCCGTCAAGCTCTGGCAAGGGCCTCGATCTCCTCCAACGCTTCGGGATTCTCCAGCGACGACAAGTCCCCTGGATCTTGCCCGATCGCCTTCGCGCGTACGGCGCGTCGCACGATCTTCGCGCTGCGCGTCTTCGGCAGGGCGCTCACCCACTCGACCCGCTCCGGCTTGAACGCCTTGCCGAGCGCGCCTGCGACGGCATCCGCGACGCGCGCCGCGTCCGGTTCCTCGCCGGGCCGCACGACGCAGAACAGCCACGCGGTCTCGCCCTTGACCTCGTGCGGGATCCCGACCGCCGCCGCCTCGGCGACGATGCCGGACGCGATCGCGGCCGACTCGAGCTCGGCCGGGCCGATCCGCTTGCCGGCGATGTTGAGCGTGTCGTCGCTCCGCCCGTGCAGGAACCAGTAGCCGTCCTCGTCGACCGACGCCCAGTCGCCGTGCGTCCACACGCCGGGGAAGCGGCGCCAGTACGTGTCGAGGTAGCGCTCGGGATCGCGCCAGACGCCGCGGGTCATCCCCGGCCACGGCCTGCGGCACACGAGCTCGCCGACCTCGCCGCGGACGGAACGGCCCGCCGGGTCGACGACGTCCATGTCCTGGCCGAGCGCCGGGAAGCCGAGCGCAACCGGCTTCACGGGCTCGACGATGCACGTCGAGAGGAAGCACGCGCCGACCTCCGTGCCGCCGGAGATGTTGACGATCGGCGCGCGACGCCCGCCGACATGCTCGAAGAGCCAGAGGTACGGATCGCGGTTCCACGGCTCGCCGGTCGTACAGATCGCCGTCAGGGACGACAGGTCGTGCTGCGGCTCGCCCTTCGGGAGCAGCGCGCGGATGAGCGTCGGCGAGACGCCGAGCATCGTCGCGCGCTCCTCCTCGATCGTCGCCCAGAGGCGGTCGTGCGGCCAGTCCGGCGCGCCCTCGAGGTAGATCACCGCCGCGCCGCACGCGCCCGCGCCGACCACTGTCCACGGGCCCATGATCCAGCCCATGTCGGTCGCGAAGAGGACGCGGTCGCCGGCCTTGACGTCGGTCTGATACGCGACCTCCCGCGCGATCGAGACGAGGAAGCCGCCGTGCACGTGCAGCGCGCCCTTCGGCCGACCGGTCGTGCCCGACGTGTACGCCAGGAGATACGGATGCTCCGAGTCGACCTCGAGGGGCGGCAGCTCTCCCGGGCCGAGCTCGACCTGCCACTCGCCGCTTTCGCGCTCCCATTCGACGACGTGCTGCACGGACGGCGCGTCGCGCACCGCCTCGTCCGCGATCTCTCGCATGGGCACCCGATTGCCGCGCCGGTAGGAGTGGCTCGCGCAGACGAGGACCTTTGCCTCCGAGTCCTGCAGCCGCTGCAGGATCGCGGGCGCCGCGAACCCGGAGAAGATCGGCACCTGCACCGCGCCGACGTGGGCGCACGCGTGCGAAGCGACCGCGGCCGCCGGCGACATCGGCATGAAGATCGCCACGCGGTCGCCGGGCTCGACGCCGAGCGCCACGAGCGCCTCGGCGAGCCGCGTCACCTTGGTCGAGAGCTGGGCGAACGTCCATGCGCGGCGGTCACCGTTCTCGCCGCGGAGCACGGCGGCGAGCGCATCAGGCGTGCGCCGCGCCCAGTCGTGGACGCACGCCCGGGCAACGTTGACTCGCCCGCCGACGAACCACTTGGCCCATTCGGGGCCGTCGGACGCGTCGAGCACGCGCTCCCAGGGCTGCGAGAAGTCGATGCCGAGGTCGTCGACGACCTCGGGCCAGAACCTGTCCGGCTCGTCGACCGAGCAGCGGTGCAGATCGTGGTAATCCGCACAGCCGAGCCGGCGCATCAGGCGCGTCACGTTCGCCTGCTCGACGAGCTCGGAACCGGGTGACCAGATGACGTCGTTCACATCGCTAGCCTAAGTCTCATGCGCGCCCGGCTCTTCGCTCCCGAGCTTCGCAAGTGGTGGACGCTGTTCGCGGTCGCGTTCGGCCTCTTCATGATCATGCTCGACAACACGGTCGTGAACGTGGCTCTGCCGTCGATCCGCGAAGACCTCGGCATCTCGATCTCCGAGCTCGAGTGGGTCGTCAACGGCTACGCGCTCACGTTCGGCGTGCTGCTGCTGAGCGGCGGCAAGCTCGCCGACATGCTCGGCCGGCGGCGCATCTTCATCGTCGGCCTCGTCATCTTCACCGCGTCGTCGTTCTTCTGCGGCTTCGCGTCGAGTGCGGCCGTCCTGATCGGTGCGCGCGTCGTGCAGGGAGTCGGTGCGGCGCTCATGAACCCGGCGACGCTGTCGATCATCACGGCGACGTTCCCGCCGCGGCAGCGCGGCACCGCAATCGGTATCTGGGCCGGCGTCTCGGCGATGGCGCTCGCGTTCGGGCCGCTCGTCGGCGGCGCGATCACCGAGCACTTCAACTGGAGCTGGGTCTTCTACATCAACGTGCCGATCGGGATCCTCGGCATCGTCGCGGCGCGCGTGTTCATCGACGAGTCTCGCGACACGAGCGAGCAGAAGCTCGATCCGCTCGGGCTCGTGACGTCGGCGATCGCGCTCTTTGCGCTGACGTACGGGCTGATCGAGTCGAACAGCCGCGGCTGGGGCGACCCGCTCGTGATCGGTTGCCTTGTCGTCGCCGCGGTGTTCTTCGTCGTGTTCGCGCTGCTGGAGCGGCACCAGCGCCTGCCGATGCTCGACCTGAACCTCTTCCGCAACAGGTCGTTCTCGAGCGCGAACGCCGTGATGCTGCTGATCGGGCTCGCGATGTTCGGCACGTTCTTCTTCGTCTCGCTGTTCGTCCAGAACGTTCTGGGCTTCTCGCCGATCCAGGCGGGTGCGACGTTCCTGCCGATGACGCTGTTCATCATCTTCGTCGCGCCGGTCGCGGGGAAGCTCGCGGACAAGATCGGCCCGCGCGCACTCATGGTGCCGGGGCTGGCACTCGTGACGGCCTCGCTCATCCTCTTCTCGCTCCAGGACGAGGGATCGACGTTCTGGACGCTGCTGCCGGCGCTGCTCGTCGGGGGCCTCGGGATGGCGCTCGCGATGGCGCCGACCACCACCGCAGCCATGCACGCGGTGCCGATCGACAAGGCGGGAGTCGGCTCGGCCGTGATCAACTCGATGCGCCAGGTCGGCGGCTCCATCGGCATCGCGTTGACCGGCGCGATCGTCGCGACGCAGGTCAATCCGGCGCGCCCGAATCCGCACGACTTCGTGAACGGCTTCCAACTCGGGCTGCGCGTCGCCGCGGGCATTGCCTTCACGGGAGTCCTGATCGCAGCGTTCGGCATCAAGCCGGAGCAACTGCGACACGACGTCGCAGAACCGAAAGCCGCCGCCGAAGCCGCGTAAGCGCGTTCGTCGTCGGGCGTCAGGGCGCTGGCGCGTTCCAGGCTCCTGTCGTTTGGCTCGCCGTGAGCTAAGGCGTAGAGTCGGCTGCCGGGTGGTCGTTGTGCCCGCCAGCGTCAGAAAAGGAGCGGCCATGCTCTTTCACGTCACTTGGGAGTTCATCGATACGAGCGAGGATGGCATTCGCAGGTCGCTCGGCGTCTTCTCGCAATGGCAGCCACCAGCGGGAGCCGAGTTCAAGGGGTTCTACGGCTTCGCCGATGGCGGAGGGGGTGTGGCGTTGATCGAGGCCGAGAGCGCTGCCGCGCTCGCCCGTACCACGGCCCCGTGGGCGCCGTGGTTGCGTTTCACGACGAATCCGATCGTGCCGATCGAGGAATCGTCTGCCATCGCCGGAGAGGCCGTCGCCTTCCGCGACTCGGTTAGCTGAAGATGTGGGCGCGCGTGGCGAGGTTCGAGGGCGACCCGGCAGACGTTGCCGCAAGGCTGCAGAGACTTCGCTCTGCCCTTGACGCGGGGTCGATTCCACCCGAGCTTGCAGACGCGAAGTTCCTGCTTCTTGTCGATCGCGAGTCGGGAGACATGCTCGGGGTGACGCTGTTCGACAGCGAGGAGGCGATGCGAACCGGCGATCGGGCGATGAACGCGGGGCCTGGCAACGCCGGCAGCCGCTCCTCCGTCGAGTTCTACGAGGTGCCTCTCCACACGCTCTAGGCTGCCCGCGTGCATTCCCGAGCGCCGGCCGAGTGGGCCGCGGTCTCACCCTTACGATCGTCTCTACTGGTGGCCTTCAACGCCGAGCCAACGGTGCGTCCGGCAGCCGTCTCCGACGCAGCTGCCATCGTGGCGCTCGGGCGAACGCTCGATCGCGACCAGCTGGCTACCACCGAGTCATTTCGGGCGCTTCTCGCCCGGCCGGCCCCGGCGTCTACGGAAAGGCTGGTGGTCGAGAGCGCTGACCGACTGATTGCGTGGGCGCCGTCGGGTGTGTACGCATCGGGAGCCGGCTGGTTCTGGATCGGCGTCTCAAACGCGCATCGCCGCCGAGGAGTCGGCGGGGGCCTCTACGACCGCATCGAGGAGCGCCTTCGCCGTGCTGGCGCCCATCGAGTCGAAACCACGCCGAGCGACACGGACGGACGCAACTTTCTGGTCGCCCGCGGCTTTCGGGTCGCCAACGTGATCCGAAACTCCGAGCTCGACCCACGCACGGTGCCACCGCCACCGCCGCGGAGCGACGCGAGGACTGTTTCCTTGGCCGAAGCGGGCGAGCATGCGCAAGCGCTCTTCGCCCTTTACAGCGAAGCCCGTGAAGACGTCCCGTCCGCGACTCGGCGGACCCCCTGGAAGTACGACGAATGGCGCAGCGAAACACTCGACTCTCCGCTCATCGACCCGGACGCCAGCGTGGTCGTCATGGAGAACGACGAACCGGTCGCGCTTGCCTGGCTGTACAGCGACCGCGAGGGTCAGCGGGCGGGAGCGCTGATGGCGGCGACGCGGAGAGACCGCAGAGGACGTGGTCTCGCGACGCTCGCCAAGATCGAATCCGCACGGCGCGCGGCCGCACTCGGCGTCACCCGAATTCTGACGAACAACGACATTGCCAACCATCCGATGCTCGCGATCAACCGGAAGCTCGGCTTCACCCCGACCGCCGTCGTCGAGTCCTTCAGCAAAGACCTGCAGGTCCGAAGCTGAGGCTCATGAGCGCAGGCTGAGCGGGCATAAGCCGCTACTGGCGCTTGATGATGTTGTGAACTTCGAACACCTCTGGCTCGCCGGGGTCGACGCCGACCTCGACGAGAATCGGCATGAGCCGTGCAGCGAAAGCGTCGAAGTGCTCCTTCGAGTCCCAGACCAGGCTCACCTTCATCTTGTCGCCGGATCCGAAGCACACCTCGTAGTCCAGACCGTCGGCGGGAGAGATCTTCTCCTCGTCGAGCCTGCGCACCACGTGGTCGTACTGATCGGACGTCAGAGATTCAGGCGCGAAACGAACGACGAGGCTCATCGAATCCTCCAGGCTGGGGGTCGTCCTCCACCCTATGCAGACCGCTGGGTGGGCGTCGAGGAGAGCTCTCGCCGTGGCGTAGGTTCCGCCCATGCCGTGGTGGGCCTGGTGGCTTTTCGGGATCGCGGTGTTTGCCGTCGTGTACGGCGCGCTCGTGGTCGCTCTCGTTCTCTCAGGTCGCCGGCGCGATGCCCGGGCTCTCGCGACCTTCATCCCCGACTGCATCGTCCTCGTCACGAGGCTCGCACGTGACGAGCGCGTTCCCCGTCGTCGCAAGCTGCTCCTGTTCGGGCTCGTCGGCTACCTGGCGCTGCCGTTCGACCTCGTTCCCGACTTCGTCCCGGTTGCGGGTCAACTCGACGACGCCGTCATCGTGGCGCTCGTCCTTCGCCAGTTCGTTCGAGCGGGCGGCGAACCGTTGCTACGCGAGCTCTGGCCCGGCCCGGAAGCGTCGCTGGCCGTGATCCTGCGCCTCGCCCGATAACACGCGAAGCCGAGATCGCAATCTCGCCGTAGCGCAAGCGAGCTCCCGATCGGCGACCCGCGAGAGGAAAGCGAAGCGGAGCGGAGCGGTCGAAGCGGTCACGCGAGCGAAAGCGAGCGCAGATATGAAACGGGCCCGGCTGCGGCTCCGGGCCCGTTTCGTTTCGGGAGAGCCGGCTGCGGCCCCGGCTCGATCCCGCTTTAGCCTCACCCGGACGACTTTGTGAACCGTGACCCTGCGGCTCGATCACGTTTCGTTCCTCGCCCGTCCCGGCGGGACCTCTTGCTGGTTCCGGGCCTGGCGTCGCGGCCCTCCCTGCAAGCGCTTCGGACTTTAGGGCGGTCGGGCAGCCTTGTCAAGTAGCTCAGTCAAGTGATTCGGGCATATTGATTGCTTCACCAGTATTCCGCCCAACCATGCCCCTTTTAGGGGATTACAGACGCCCCTAGGTTGCACTTTCATGACAGATGAGGTTGACTTGATGAAGCCGCCTGTGTCGAACAGCGTCCGCACAACACATCGTCCCGTCAGCGCGACACGCCTCGGCGACCGCGTTCGCCAGCTCCGCGTCTCGGCGGGATTGACCCAGACCGACCTCGCCGGGACGCGCTTCAGCAAGGAATACGTGAGCCAGATCGAGCGCGGGAAGACGCGCCCGACGCGCGAGACGATCGAGTGGCTCGCGCAGCGGCTGGGCGTCGACGCCGACTTCTTGCAGAACGGCGTCTCGACCGACGAGCGCAGCCGGATCGAGACGATGCTCGCGCGTGCCGAAGCCCTGGCGGAGGCGCACAAGTGCGAGCAGGCGCTCGAGCAGATCGAAGACACGCGCACCGCGATCCTCGTCACGGGCTCGCCCGACCTCGAGGTCCGCCTCCTGTCGGTCGAGGCGTGGGCACGCCAGGACGTCGGCGACGTCCGCGAGGCGATCGAGCTGCTCGCGCGGGCGCGGACGCTCGTCGAAGGGCTCGGCTTTTCCGACGTCGACCGCGCGGACGTTCTCTTCCGCCTCGGTGTCTGCCGGTACAAGCTTTCGAGCGTCGCGACGGCAGTCGCGCTGTTCGACGAGGCTCTCCAGCTCGCAGAGCGCTCGGGACTCCCGTGCGACCTGCTGCGCTCGGAGATCCTCAACTGGCGCTCGCGCTGCCGGCGCCGCCAGCGCGATTACGAGGCGGCGCGCGAAGACGTCGAGCGCGCGCTCGAACTCGCGGAAGGCCTCGAGGACAAGCGCATGACTGCTCACGTCTACTTCCAGGCTTCGTTGATCGCCGAGCGCGAGGGCCACTGGGTCACGGCCCGCAACTACGCCGAGCGCGCGCGGACGTTGTACGCAGAGGTCGAGGACCAGGCCGACGTCGGCCGGCTGCTCAACAACCTCGGCGGACTCAGCTATCTCTTGCACAAGCCCGACGACGCGCTCCGCTACCTGAAGGACGCGTTCAAGGTTCTGATCGACATCGGTCGCGACGAGGAGGCCGCGACAGCTGTGTCGTCACTCGCCCAGGTTCACCTCGGCACCGGAGAGCTCACGACCGCCGAGGAGCAGGCGCGCCATGCGCTCGTGCTCATGGGCGGCCGTGAGGATCGACTCGACGAGATCGGCAACGCCCAGCTCGTGCTCGGACGCTCGCTGCTCGAGCAGGGGCGCCTCGACGAAGCCGAAGCGGCGTTCGACGAGGCGGAGAACACGTTCGAAAGGTTCGAGTCGACAAGTCATCGTGCGGCTGTCTGGATCGCCAAGGGCGACCTGACTGCGCGGAGGGGCGACGACACCGGAGCTGCGCGCCTGTACCGGCGTGCGGCCGAGACGCTGCAGGACTTCCGCTTCTAAGAGAGAGGGGGTGAAACGATGACCAACGCTCGTGTGATTTTTGCGGCCGTGATGCTGCTTCTCATCGTCCAGGCACTCCTCCTTGCGGTCGGCGCGCCGCTCGGCTTTTTCGACGGCAACTAGCCGACGGGCCGGCTTGCGGAAGCCGGCGATAGACTCGGGAGGGTGCGTGCCCGGGTCGTGGCGTTCGCCGGAGTGCTCCTAGCTGCGGGTTGCGGATCAGGGTCACCGACCTCCTCGACCGACGTCGGTGGGACGTTGCAGGCCCTCTCTCGCGCGCCGGGTGTGAAGACCGTCGCGCTGACGCCGGGTGACGGCGACTTCTCGCCGGGGCCGGTCCGCTTCAGCTTCCTCGTCGTCGCCAACGACGGGCGCCCGGTCGAGAAACCTGAGGCCAAGGTGTGGATCGCGCGCGGCTTCAAGGAGAAGCCGTACGGGCGGACCACTGCCCGGCTCGAGACGATTGGCATTCCAGGGACGTCCGACACGTCGGACGTCCCTTCGATCTACGTCGCGCACCTGCATGCGCCGAGCCCGGGAACGTACTGGGTGCTGGCGAGGCCGCAGGGAGCGGCGATCGCGGGGCTCGGCAACCTCGTCGTGCGTCGCCGTGCGTACTCGCCGGCCGTCGGCTCGCGTGCGCCCGACGCGAGGACTCCGACGCTCGCGTCGGCAGGTGGCGACCTGCGCGCGCTGTCGACGTCGACGCACCCCGACCGCGCGCTCTATTCGCGTTCCGTCGCGCAGGAGCTTGCGGCGCACCGACCCTTCGTCGTCGCGTTCGCGACGCCGAAGTTCTGCACGAGCCGGACGTGCGGTCCCGTCGTCGACGTCGTCTCGCACGTTCGGAAGCAGCTCGCGCGCTCCGGCGTCGACTTCATCCACGTCGAGGTGTACGAGCACAACGATCCGTCGCGCGGCTACAACCGCTGGATGCGCGAGTGGGGACTGCAGAGCGAGCCGTGGGTCTTCCTCGTCGGCCGCGACGGTCGCATCAAGGCGAAGTTCGAAGGCTCGCTGTCCGCGAACGAGCTGCGGGCGGCGGTCGAGTCGCAGCTCGTGGCGTAAGGCCGCACGGCGGCGGGTAACACTTCCGCGAATGGGTGCGCGCACAGCACGGCTCCGGCGAGCCGTCCACGTCGCTTCTCTTCACGCGGATCGATCCGGAGCCGCTCGCGACGGCGTCGATCGCCCAGATCCATCGTGAGGCGCTCGCCGACGGCAATCCGAATCTCGTCGTACCGAAGGTGGTCAGGCCGTACGTGACCGAGCGCGTGCTCGTCCTCGAGCTGATCGACGGGGAGAAGGTGACCTCTGCGCACGGGCTGTCGCCCGAACGCGCGGCGGACCTCGCGCGTGAGCTCTTCCGGTTCTACGTGCGCCAGGTGACGATCGAGGGCGTCTACCACGCCGACCGCACCGCGGCAATGTCCTGCTCACGCCCGACGGCCGGCTCGCGCTGCTCGACTTCGGCCTCCTCGGCCGCCTCGACGACGACACGCGCCGCAGCCTCGCGCTGCTGCTGCTCGCGGTTGCGCAGAACCGCGCCGAGGACGTCGCCGACTTGATCCTCAGCCTCTCGCTCACGACGCTCGCCTCGGACGAGCCGGGCTTCGAGCACGAGCTCCGCAGAAAGCTGCCGTTACCACTGGCGCCCGTTGAAGTCGATCCGCGCCGGCGAGGCGCTCGCCGATCTGCAGCGTCTGTCGCTTCGCTATGGCATCCGTCTGCCGCCGGCGTTCGCGCTCGTCGGCAAGACGCTGTCACAGGCGGACTCGATCGCGCGGCTGCTCGATCCCGGGCTCGACTCCGGTGAAGCTGCTCGCGGAACGGCCTCGAGGTGATCCGCGCGGAGGCGGAGAACCGCCTCGAGTCGGGGACGATCCAGGTGCGAGTCGTTCCGTCGGGTCTCGAGGCGACCGAGCACATGCTGCGGTCCGTCGCCAACCGCGTCGGCGCCGCGCTGCTCATCGTCGGCCTGCTCGTCGCGTCGGCGCTGATGGCGAACGTGAGCCACTGGATCTCCGGCGTCGGGTTCATCTCCGCGTTCGTGCTCGCGCTCTACATGCTCTGGAAGATCATCCGGACCCCGGGCGAGCTCTGACGCTCGGGAAGCCGGCTCCCGACGCCCGCGTTCTGTAGTAGAACGCCTGGCTGAGACGGAGGGAGGAGCATGGGCGGCAACGCGTACGCGAAGGACGTTCTGGTTACGACCGAGTGGCTTGCGGAGCACCTCGACGACCCGAACATCATCGTCGCAGAGGTCGATGAGAACCCGGCGCTCTACGACGAGGGGCACGTGCGCGGCGCGGTGCGCCTGCACTGGCGCGACGACTTGCAGGATCCGGTCGAGCGCGACCTGATCCCTCGCGACGCGTTCGAGAAGCTAATGGGCAGCCTCGGGATCGCGAACGACACGACCGTCGTCCTCTACGGCGACCGCAACAACTGGTTCGCGGCGTATGCGTACTGGTACCTCAAGATCTACGGGCACGCGGACGTGCGCATCCTCGACGGCGGACGGCAGAAGTGGGTCGACGAGAACCGCGAGCTGACGAACGACGAGCCGTCGCGCGACGCAGTGTCCTACGAAGCCGGTGAGCGCGACGCCTCGATCAGGACGTTCCGCGACGACGTCCTGTCGGCTCTCGGCGACGACTCGTACCCGCTCGTCGACGTGCGAAGCCCGCAGGAGTTCTCGGGCGATCTGATCGCGCCTCCCGGCTACGAGCAGGAGAGCGCGCAACGCGCCGGCCATATCCCCGGTGCGAAGTCGATCCCGTGGGCGTCCGCCGTCCGTGACGACGGAACGTTCAAGAGCGCGGACGAGCTGAAGCAGCTGTACGGGGACAAGGACGTGACGCCCGACAAGCACGTGATCGCGTACTGCCGCATCGGCGAGCGGAGCGCGCACACGTGGTTCGTGCTGCGCGAGCTGCTCGGTTACGAGGACGTGCGCAACTACGACGGTTCGTGGACGGAGTGGGGCAACCTCGTCGACGTTCCGATCGAGAAGGGAAGTCCCGCCTAGAGTCGAACCGCACAATGAGGCCGCAGGAACGGGCTTCCCTCTCCCCTGATCGACAACGGCGGCGCCAAGTGCCGCCGTTGTCGTTCTGTGCGAGGGAATCGCTCCGGTGGAGCGACCGTTCTAGACGTGACGGCTCCCGGCCCCTAGAGTTTCGTGCCACTCAGCGAGGAGGACTCTTTGAGCACCGACATCGGAAGAGTGAGGCTCACAGATCTGGCCGCTTGCGGCGGCTGCGCGGCGAAGTACTCGGCAGCGCGACTCGAGGAACTGCTCAAGGGTTTCGTTCCCGTCGACTCCGAGAACTTGCTCGTCGGGCTCGCTCCGGCCGACGACGCGGCGGTCTACCGCATCGACGACGAACGCGCGATCATCTTCACGCTCGACTTCTTCCCCCCGGTCGTCGACGACCCGGGTGACTACGGCGCGATCGCCGCGACGAACGCGTTGAACGACGTGTTCGCGATGGGAGGGACACCGCTGCTCGCGCTGTCGATCGCCGCGTTTCCCGAGGAGTTGCCGATCGAGATGCTCGCGGAGATCTTCTCCGCAGCGGACGCGCAGGTGCGCGAGGCCGGCGGCTTGCTCGCGGGAGGACACACGATTCGCGACGCCGAGCCGAAGTACGGGCTCGCCGTCGTCGGCACCGTTCATCCCGATCACGTCTGGCCGAAGAGCGGCGCGCGGCCCGGCGACGCGCTCTTCCTCACAAAGCCGCTCGGAACCGGCCTGATCATGTCCGGCGTCAAGCGCGGCATCGCCGGCACGCAGCCGCTCGAGCGCGCCATCCGCTGGATGCGCACGCTGAACAAGAAAGCTGCGGACGTGCTCCGGCCGTTCTCGCCGCACGCGGTCACCGACGTGACCGGCTTCGGGCTGTTCGGCCACGCGCACGAGGTCGCCGATCGCAGCGGCGTCCGCGTCGTGCTCGAGTCGGAGCGGTTGCCCGCGATCGACGGAGCGCTCGACCTCGCGCGCAAGGGCGTGCGGACGAGCGGCGACCCGCGGAACCGCGACTTCGCGGCGCACCACGTCTCGGCCGCGGGGATCGCGGAGCCGTATGACGCGCTCGGCTACGACCCGCAGACCGCCGGCGGCCTGCTCGTGTCGCTGCCGAAGGACAAGACGGCCTCGCTCGAGGCGGCGTTCGAGGCGCAGCATCTGTTCCTGCGCCGGGTCGGCTACGTGGAGGAGGGCGCCGGAGTCCTCGTCAAATGAGGCGAGGGATGATCCACGGGCGGTTCCAGCCGTTCCACAACGGTCACCTGGAGTACCTGCACGGAGCTGCATCACGTTCCGACGAGCTCTGGGTCGGCATCACGAATCCCGACCCGTCTCACGTGAAGCCGGAGCCGTCGGATCCGCTGCGGCACCTTCCCGAGTCGAACCCGTACACGTATGCGGAGCGGCTGCTGATGGTGAGCGCGGTCGCGGAGACCCTGGACTTCGATGTGCGCGTGATCCCGTTCCCTGTGAACCAGCCCGAGCTGTGGCACGCGTACGTGCCGGCGGGCGTGACGCAGTACATCCGTCAGTTCTCCGACTGGGGCTCGACGAAGATCGAGCGCTTTCGCAGCGCCGGCTACGACGTCGTGATCCTCGACAAAGGCGCCGAGAAGGAGCTCTCCGGCGCGGACGTTCGAAGGGCGATGCGTGAGAACGGTGACTGGCAGTCGCTCGTCCCTGCCGGTGTCGCGCGCGTGATCGAGGGGCTCGAACGCGCACCGGCTCTGAGCTCTTAACGGAATCCCAACGCGCTCGCTCTACCCTTGACGTCGTGAGGCGCGGCTTGCTTTCCTTCGCGGTCCTCGCTGCCTGCCTTGCGGCCAGTGCGGCCGGGGCGGCATCCACGGTCGCGATCCCCGCGCGCGGGACGGTGACGGCACTTGCAGCCGACGGCACCGACGTCTCCTTCGCCACGATGCCGAGCACAACCGATTGCGACCGGGTCTTCGTGTGGCAGACGACGGTGCGCAAGCCGCTCCAGCTCGGCAAGAAGCAACGCTGCAAGACGAAGACGCTCGGCATCACGGCGCTCGGCGTCACGAAGGGACGCGCGCTGTGGGTCACGGGAACCGGTAGCTCCCTGGCGCTGCTGCGACTCTGGACTGCGACGACGACGCGAACGACGCCGAAAGCGCTGGGAACGGCGACGCGTGACGTCCAGGCGAACGAGCCCTTGCCGATCGTCGTCGGAACCGCCGGCGACGGTCTGCTGCCGTACGCGATGGGATCGACGGTCACCGTCCTCCGCTCGAACGGCAGCACCTTCACCTGGGAAGCGCCGGCACGCGTCGTCGCCCTTGCCGCGCGCGGCGGCAGGGTCGCGGTCGCCACGGAGGGATCGCGCGTGACCGTCCTCGACGGGCGCGGCAACGTCGTCAGCGTCGATCTCTTCTCGAGCGACGTCTCGGCAGTCGCGATGACCGCGAAGGGCATGCTCGTCCAGCGCGGCTCGACGCTCGAGCTTCGCCGCGAGCCCGGCGCACACGAGTACACGATGACCGCCACCGGGCAACTGGACGACGCCGACTCCAAGTACGCCGCGTGGTCGGACGGCAAGCTCGTGCACGTGATCCGGCTGCCGGACGGCGCCTCGGTCGGGACGTATCCCGGCACGTCGGCCGCGCTCGCCGGGTCGACGCTCTACGTCGCGAACGGCAAGACGGTTACAAGCCGAACCATTCGCTAGGTTCGCGCGACACATGTATCCGATCGTCGTCGTTCTCCTCGACGGCCTCGCCGACCGCGCGCACGACATCCTCAAGGGGCGCACGGCCAACGAGGCCGCCCGCACGCCCAACCTCGACCGCTTCGCCGCCGCCGGCTCCTGCGGCTTGCTCTACGCCGTCGGTCCCGGGCGCGCGCCCTCGAGCGAGGTCGCGCACTGGGCGATGCTCGGCTACCGGCCGGACGAGTTTCCCGGGCGCGCCGTCTTCGAGGCGCTCGGCCGCGATCAGGCGGTGTCGGCCGAGCACGTGTTCGCCTACGCGGCGCTGCGGCCGGCCGAGCGGCGTGACGACGGCTGGTGGCTGACGGGCCGGCCCGACCCGAAGCGCGACGCCGCCGACGCGAAGGCGCTCGTCGACGCGTGCGACGGCCTCGAGGTCGATCGGCTCCTGTTCACGCTGAAGCACGTCTGGCGTGGCGAGGCGGTGCTGCGCATCGAGGGCGAGGCCGACGAGCGCATCACCGACACCGACGCGTTCTTTCGCGACCGGCATCCGGTGCTCAGACCGCGCCCGCTCGTGCCCGAGGCGGAGCGAACCGCGCGCGCCGCCGAGGAGTGGACGCGCTGGACGATGGAGCTGCTCGCCGAGCACGAGATCACGAAGCGCCGCGCAGAGGACGGCCTGCCCCTCTTCAACCTCCTGACGCTGAAGTGGTGGGGACGGCCGCGGCGCGTGCCGACCTTCGAGGAGCGGCACGGCCTCCGCGGCACGTTCATCGGCGAGTCGGCGTTCCTGCGCGGGCTCGCGAAGACCGTCGGCCTCGACACGCTCGAGGCCGCGGAGTCGGACAACGCCGAGGCCGATCTCGCGCGACGGCTCGACATCGTCGACGAGCGTCTCGCCGCCGGCGACACGTTCGTGTTCGTCCATCAGAAGGCGACGGACGCGGCCGGACACACGAAGGACCCGCTCGTGAAGCGTGCCGTGATCGAGTCGCTCGACGTCGCTCTGCGCAGTCGCCTGCCTGTCGATCGCGCGATCGTGTGCATCACGGGCGACCACGCGACGCCCGCATCTCCCGACGTCATCCACTCCGGCGACCCGGTGCCCTTCCTCGTCGCGGGGCCCGGCGTGCGCGCCGACAACGTGCGCCGGTTCGGCGAGATCGACTGCGCCGCGGGGATCTTCGGACGCCTGCGCGGGCCGGACATGATGCCCGTGCTGCTGAACGCAGCCGACCGGCCGCTCTTCCTCGGCTCGCGCCCGACGCCGTTCGACGGCGCCGACGGCTATCCGTCGCTCATCGAGCCGCTCACCTGACGCTGTTACGCTCCTCGTCGTGGAAGACGATGTGGTCGTTGTGACGCGGGTCGCCGATGCGACCGAGGCCGAGATCGCCTGTGGTCTCCTGCGCTCGGCGGGGATCGAGTGCGGGCATCGCGAGACCGACGCGATCGATTCGACGCTCGAGGACTTCACTCCGTCGGGGCCGCACGAGATCGTCGTCCATCCGCGCGACCTCGAGGACGCGCGGGCGCTGCTTCAACCCGACCCCGCCGCAGAAGCAGAAGCCGAAGCAGAAGCCAGAAGCCTGAGCTTCGACGAGGCTAGGCTGGGCCCGTGCAGGTCGAGTCGACGACCCTGCTCGCGCGCGCCCGGGGCCTCGAGCTCTCGCCGGACACCTTCCGGCGGCTCGCGCTCGCGTCGGCGTTCTGGCTCTGGCTGATCGTCATCTCGGGCGCGACGGTACGCCTGACGAACTCCGGCCTCGGCTGCGAGCACTGGCCCGGTTGCACCGCGGGCAATCCGCTGCCGAGCAAGAGCTACCACTCGTTCATCGAGTTCGGCAACCGGCTCGTCAGCGCTCTCACGATTCTCGCCACGCTCGTCGCCTGGTTCGGTGCCCGCTTCACGCCGGGACTGCCGCGGTGGGTGCGAAGGCTCGCGCTTGCGACGTTCCTCGGCACGCTCGCGCAGGCGCCGCTCGGCGCCCTCACCGTCTACGCGGGGCTGAACCCGTGGCTCGTGATGTCGCACTTCCTGCTGGCACTGGTGGTGCTCGCGGCCGGCGTCGTCGTGGCCGTCGAGGCGTTCTCCTTCGAGCGCGGCCACGCGGAGGAACGGCTCCCGCAGACGCTGCGCCGCGGAGCCTTCGTCGGCGCGGCCGCGTTGCTGGCGCTCATCCTCAGCGGCATGGTCTCGACCGCCGCGGGCCCGCACCCGGGCAGCGCCGACGTCGACCGGCTGTGGCGCCTGCACGCTGCGGTGTACGTGCATGTCCGCGCGACCGCGATCTTCGGCGTCCTCTTCCTCTCCTTCCTCGTCTACACCGTCAGGAACCGGGAGCGGTGGCCGCTCTACGCCGAGGGCGCGGCGGCGTTCCTCTTCGTTTTCCTGCTGCAAATGGCGGTCGGGGAGCTCCAGTACCGGACGCACCTTCCCTGGTGGCTCGTGCTGATCCACGTCGGGCTCGCCGCATCGGTCTGGGCGTGCGCGGTCGGGCTCCTGGCCGCGGTCGAGCGGCCACCAAAGCCGTTCGCACCGCGTGCAGAGCCGCCTACACTGCCTCGATGACCGACGACCTGAGGCTGACCGGAGAACTGCCTGCGCTGCGACGCCCGATCCTCGTCTGCGCGTTCCGCGGCTGGAACGACGGCGGTCAGGGCGCGTCGCTCGCCGCCGGGTTCCTGAAGAAGATCTGGAACGCGGAGCAGTTCGCCGAGATCGATCCGGAGGAGTTCTTCGACTTCCAGGTGACGCGGCCTCACGTGTCGCTGGTCGACGGCGCCACCCGGCGCATCCAGTGGCCGGAGACGACGTTCAGCCGGGCCGACGTCCCGGGACTCGGCCGCGACGCCGTGATCCTCGAGGGGATCGAGCCGAACTTCCACTGGCGCCGCTTCGGCGACATCATCGGCGATCTCGGCGGCGACCTCGGCGTCGAGCTCGTGGTCACGCTCGGCTCTTTACTGGCCGATGTCCCCCACACGAGGCCGGCGCCGGTCACGGGCAGCGCAAGCGATCAGAAGCTGATCGACGAGCTCGGGCTCGAGCGGTCGCGCTACGAGGGCCCGACCGGAATCGTGGGCGTGCTCCACGACGCGTTCTTCCGGCGCGGCATCTCCGCCGTCAACCTCTGGGCGGCAGTGCCGCACTACGTCTCGCTGGCGCCGAGTCCGCGCGCCGCGCTCGCGCTCTGCGAGCGTCTCGGCTCGCTGCTCGGCGCGCCGATCGACACCGCCGAGCTCGAGAAGGCGTCGGACGAGTACGCCGAGCAGGTGAGCCAGGCGGTCTCCTCCGATGCGGAGACGGCGGCGTACGTCGAGGAGCTCGAGCAGCGGAGCGACGACCTCGCGGCGACGGACATCTCGGGCGAGACGATCGCCGCGGAGCTGACGCGCTTCCTGAGGGATCGCGAGCGCGGCAACGGCGGTGGGCCGAAGCCTCCGCCGGATGACCTCCCGCGCGAACAGTAGATTCAGCGTGTGAGAGGTCTGCTCGTCGTGGCGGCGGTCGCCGCCGTGTGCGCCGTTGCCGCGAATGCAGGCGTCCGCGCGCCCGCCGCCTCGTGCGGCGGGGCGACGCCGCTCCGCGGCGCGCCGATCCTGCAGCTCGGACAGCTGCGCGTGGCCGGCTTCAGCAATGACCGCTGCGCCGGCATCGTGCTCGGGTGCGGACCGGCGCAGGGCGGCTGGCAGGCGCCGCTGGCGATCGAGGCGTCCCAGAAGCTCAAGACGCCGGTCGTGCTGCGCGCCTCGTCGCCGTCGGTGACGTTCGTGCTCGTCGGTGCCACGACGCCCGCGCCGAAGGTGAAGCGCTGTCAGCCGTCGTCCGGTGCTCGCGCGTCCGTGACGTTGCGCGCTCCGAACCTGTACTTCGTGCTCTTCGTCTTTGCGCCGAAGAACGTGAAGTTCCAGTTGACGGCGACGCGCGCCGGCCGGCCGGCCGGCGCTGCGGTCATCAGCGCCGTACGTGGTTGAGGCTCGTCACCTGGAACATCTGGAACGGCGGTGAGGATCGCGTCGACGCGATCGAGCGCGTGCTCCGGGAGCAGGCCCCCGACGTCGTCGCGCTGCAGGAGGCGAACGACCGGGACGCGGTCGAGCACCTCGCGGCGTCGCTCGAGATGCAGCTCGTGTACGGCGAGGCGAACACCGAGTACGCGGTTGCCTGGCTCTCGCGGCTGCCGATCGCGCACTCGGAGAACCACCGCCTGCCCGTGCTCGAGAAGACGCTGCTGGAGGTGGAGGTCAGCGGCAGGCGGCTGTTCACCACGCACCTGTCGGCCGGGCGGACGCTCGCGGACGAGCCGCGCCGCATCGCGGAAGCCGAGGCGATCGTCGCGGCCATGGGCGGAGCGCGAGCGCGAACGTGCTGGTCGGCGACTTCAACGCCGTGCACCCGCGCGACGAGGTCGGTTCGCCGCCTCCCGAAGAGGAGCTCGAGCACGTCTCCCGCCGTCCGGTCGAGCTCGTGCTCGAAGCCGGCTTCGTCGACTCCTTCCGAGAGCTTCACCCCGTGGATCGAGGCTGGACGTACGTCGCGTGGCAGCCGTGGGCACGCCTCGACCATGTCTTCGCGCGAAAGCTGCCGCGGTCGTGCGAGGTCGTCGAGAGCGACGCCTCGGACCACTTGGCGCTCGTCGCCGAGCTCTAACCGAACGTGAAGGCGTACGCCGAGACGCCGGGCGTGAACCGCAGCTCGAGCAGCGCGTCGAGCGCACGCCGCGAGTCGACGAGCGTGTAGAGGCGGTCGCCGTTCACGCGGACGGTCCGCTGCTCGCGCCCGTCGAGCAGCACGTGCACCGTTCCCTTGCCGCCCAGGACGAGATACACCTTCGCCGCGTGGAATCGCAGGCGGAGCTTCGCGCCGTCGCCCGCGACCGCGCGCTCCTGCAGGACCGTCCACTGGCCGCCGAGCGCGAGGTCGTCCTGCGGCACGGTCGCGGGAAAGCGGTACGTGGCCGGGCGCCCCGGCTGCAGCGGGCCGCCGACGAACCGCTCCGCGCGTGCAGAGCCGATGTACGACTCCGGCGTGAGCTCGCCGCCCGGCGTCTCGTCGCTCACCCGCGTCCTCGTGCCGTGGTCGACGCCGAGCAGCTTCCGGATCAGCGTTTCCGTGCGGTCGTACTCACCCTCGCCGAAGTGCGCGTGCCGCACGTGGCCGCTCTTGTCGATCAGATACTCGGCGGGCCAGTACTGGTTCGAGTAGGCGTTCCAGATCTTGTAGTCGTTGTCCTGGACGACCGGGTAGCGGACGTCGAGGCGGCGAACCGCGCCGTCGACGTTCGACGGCACGTGCTCGAACGCGAACTCGGGCGTGTGCACGCCGACGATGACGAGACCGTCCTTGCGGTATTTCGCGTCCCAGGCCTCGAGCTGCGGCAGCGTGCGCAGGCAGTTGATGCACGAGTACGTCCAGAAGTCGACGAGCACGACTTTGCCGCGCAGCTTCCGCATCGTCAGCGGCGCGGTGTTGAACCAGCGGCCGCCGCCGGCCAACGGCGGCGCCGCACCGTAGTCGGGAAGCGTCGCGGCCGGCGTCTGCGCCGCTGCGAACTTGCTCTTCCCGTAGAGCTTGTCGCGCGCAAATGCCGTCCGCTCCGTGTGGTTCTGGAAGAAGTCCGTCCAGCCCGGCACCGACGTCTGGAGCTTCGTGTCGACGTTGAAGACGAGGGCCACAGCCGCCGCAGCGATCACGGCTCCGAGCGCCCTGCGCAGCGCGAGCGCGTGCGTTCGGAGCGGGGCGGCGATGCGCTGTCCACCGACGGCGATGCCGAAGAGCACGACGCCCGCGCCGAGCGCATACGCGATCGCCAGCGCGACGGGGCGGAAGCCGAAGTTGACGCTCGCCGATTGCGCCGACACGTACGCGAGGATCGGTCCTCCGCAGGGGACGAACGCGAAGCCGAGCGCGCAGCCGAGCAGGAAGCCGCTGTCGACGTGCTTGCCGCTCCGGCGGCTGAAGCGCGCGAGCGCGCGCTCGATCCACTGCCCGATCTGCGGGACGAGCAGCGTCGCCGCGATGACGAAGAGCAACGCGATCGAGAGGTTGCGCAGCAGGTCCTGCGGCAGCCCGAGCTTGTCGAGCACGTAGGCGGCGAAGAGGATCGAGACGACGAACGTCGTCAGGAGGCCGGCCACGATGGCGTATGGACGCCTCCGGTCGCCGCTCGCCCCGCCGGCGAGGACGATCGGGAGGACGGGCAGGACGCACGGCGAGATCGCCGTGATCACGCCCGCCAGGAACGCGATCCCGAGCAAGACGAGCATCTAGTTGCTTAGACGGTCTCTGGCGGGTGCGCGGTTGTTACGTCTTCATTACCGTCCGCCGGCGTTTCGGCGCTCGCGCCGTTCGCGGCGGCGGCCGCGGCCTGTGAAGCCGGCTTGCGCCGGCGGCGCCTGCGCTTCTTCGGCGGCGCCTGAGGCGCCGCGCCGTCCTCCGGCGGTGACTCCGCGCCCGCATCGGCGGCTGCCTGCCCGTCCTGCGGCTGAGCGGGGACGGCCTTCCGCTTGCGCTTGCGGCGCCGCTTGCGGCTCGGCTGGAGCTTCGGCTGCGGCAGGTTCTCCGCGAGCGCGCCGGCGATCTCGGCGATCGTCCCGAGCTTCTCGCGCGCGGCGTCGAGCAGCTGGTTCGCGCGGGGCGTGTACCCCTCCGCGGAGGCGAGCAGCGCGACCCCGACCTGGAGCGGCTGGTCCATCGCCGCGTTGACGAGGCGCGCGGCGTTCTCCTCGTGCCGGTGGCCGCGCGAGTTCGCGAGCGCGCCGAGCAGCCGCTTTGCCTCCGGAAACTCTGCGCTCGCCCGCCGGTCCTGTGCCTTGCGCGAGGCGCGCGCGAGCTTCCACGTCCAGCGCGCGAGGATCTGATCGGGCGCGTCGGCATGCCCGTCGGCGACCGCGCGCAGCAGCACGCGGATCCCCTGCAGGCGATCCTTGTCCCACGTCGGCGCCTGCGTGACGAGCGTGACGAGGTCGTCGAAGTCGGCGCGCTCGACGGGGGTCGACACGCGGTCCGAGAGCGCGATCATCCGCAGCCGCCGGTTCGGGTTCTCGGCCGCGCAGGTGGAAAGGAACTGCGCGAGCGCCGTCTTCGACGCGCCGCGCTCGGTGAATTTGCGCACGAGCTCCGTCCGGTCTTCGAAGCGCATGTTGCGACCGGCGATCGTCCCCCAGTAGCGCTGCTCGTCGTCGTCCAGGTACTTCGGGTCGATCCGTTGCCACTCGCGCTGGATCACGGCGAGGCGCCTGCGTACGTCGGGCGTCACCGGCACGAGCCACGGCGCCGGCGTCAGGTAACGCTTCGCGCGGCGCTGGTGGCGGCGGCGCGGGGCGGGCGTGACGCGCGCGCCCTCGCGGTAGAAGTCGGAGTCGAGCAGCGAGTGCAGCGAGACGACGCGGTCGTTGTGCGTCGCCGACTTGTGGACGAAGTCGACCACGATGCCGGCCTCCTTGCGCGGGTGCAGACGCATGACGCGTCCGATGCGCTGCTGGTACACGCGCTTCGACGCGGTCGGCGCGAGGTGCATCACGACCGTGGCGCGCGGCGAGTTCCAGCCTTCGGCGAGCAGCATCGCGTTGATGAGCACGTTCACCTCGCCGCGCTCGTACGACGCGAGCGTCTCGGCGAGCTTCACGGGCGGCGTGCGTCCGCTGACCGCTTCGGCCTTCAGGCCGGCGGCCCGGAACTCCTTCGCGAGGTTGTACGCGTGCTCGACGCCGGCCGCGTAGACGATGCCGGGGAGCGAGTCGAACCTGTCGCGGTAGAGCGACGCGGCGGCCTGGTTCAGCGCCTCGTGATCGAGGACCTTCGCCAGCTCTCCTTCGTCGAAGTCGCCGCCGACGATCGGCACGGAGTGGATGGCGGCGGCGGGCGGCACGCGGAGGTCGCGCAGCGGCGCTATGAGCCCACGCCGCGCCGCGTCGCCGAGCGGCAGGTCGTCCACCGATGCAGGGAAGACGTCAGACACCTGCTTCGCGATCAGCTGCTCGGTCGCCGTCATGCCGATGTAGACCGGCTCGGGGAAGGACCGGATCGCGGCGCTCGTCTTCTCGCCCAGCGCCGTGTGCGCCTCGTCGCAGATCACGAGCTGGTACGCGTCGTGCGAGAGCGAGCCGACATGGCGCGCGAACCAGGCGTACGTCTGGATCGTGAGCGGGTTGCCGCGAATCGGCTCCTGTCCTTCGGTGATCGCGGGTGTGATGCGGTCGCCGTAGCCCTCCGCCTTCAGCTCGCGGTCGAACTGCGTGACGAGCAGGCGGCGGTGCGTGAGGATGAGCACGCCGAGCGAGCGTGCCGCCTCGACGAAGCCGGCGGCCGCGATCGTCTTGCCGGAGGCGGTCGGGTGGCGGAAGCGGTAGCGGCGTTTGGCACCCGGGTCTTGCTCCGGCGTGAGCTCCGCCTCGGGCTCGTCGTCCTCCGGCCCCTCGAGCTCGAAGTCCTCCTCCTCTTCCTCCTCGACCTCGACGACGGCGCCGTTGCCGTTCCCGTTCAGCTCGGCCGGTTGCTGGTTCGCGGCGATCAGCTCGGTCAGCATTCCCGCGAGCGCGTCCACCTGGTGGCGGCGCAGCTCCGTGCCCGACGCGAGCCGGGGCGGCTTGTCGGAGAGGATGCGCTCGAGGCCGAGCATGAGGCCGTAGCGCACCTTCCACTTCGGCGTCGGAACGCGTTCGCCGGCATCCATCTCCGCGATCGCGTCGTCGAGCGCGCGGCGGCGGGCGGTTCCCTCGGCAAGGACGCGCTCAGGGTCTTCGCCGGGGTGGAGGAACGGCTCGCCCGCCCATTTCTCCGCGCGTCCGATGTGTTCGGCTACGTCAGCCGGAACGGACGGTTCGACGATGAGATCTTCGATGGCTTCCTGCATGTGGGCAGCGCACTGGCCGCTACTGCCTTCCTCACAAAGGGGCGCTCGTCAGAAGTCGAGCGGCTTCTTGGAGCATAGCCTACCCTGCTGCCGTCGCGGTGAGAGCGATGCTCTCGTCCCGCAAATACGGCGTCACACCGCCGAGGAAGAAGGGCCAGCCCGCGCCGAGGATCAGGCAGGCGTCGACGTCGGCGGCGTCGGCAACGACGCCCTCGTCGAGCAGGTGGCCGATCTCGTCGGCCATCGCCTCGAGGACGTCGCGCGTGATCTCGTCGACGGTCCGCGGCCGCTGCTCGACGACGACGATCTCGTCGTTGCCCTCGGCGTAGCCCGCGAGCGTCGGCGAGAGCGGGAAGCGCTCGGGATACGCCTCGTGCAGCGTCACGAGCACGTGGTTCGCGACGCGCGGCCCGACCATCGCGAGCAGCACGGACGGCGCCATGGGGAGGCCGATCTTCAGGATCGCCTCGTCGGTCTCCTCGACGGTGTTGCCGTGCTCCAGCGCGTCCATCAGCACCGACGTCATGCGGGTGAGGACGCGGTTGACGACGAAGCCCGGCGCGTCGCCGACGACGACCGCGCGCTTGCGCAACCGCTTCGTGAGATCCCACGCCGTCGCGAGCGTCTCGTCGGTCGTCGTCTCCGTGCGCACGAGCTCGACGAGCGGCATCACCGCGACGGGGTTGAAGAAATGCAGGCCGACGTCCGCGCCCATCTCGGCGACGGAGAGCGACGACGTGTTCGTGGCGAGGATGCAATCGGGGCCGACGACCTCGCGCAGCTCGGCGAAGACCTGTTGCTTGATCGACATCTCCTCGAAGACGGCCTCGAGGACGAGGTCGCAGCCGGCGAAGTCGGCGACGTCGGTCGTACCGCTGACCGGGCACCAGCGGTCGCCGAGCTCCTCCTTGATCGACGCGACGGCACGGTCGACGGTGTCCCGGTCGAGGTCGCGGATCACGAGCGGCACGCCGAGCCGCTTCAGGAACAGCGTCGCGAGCTGCGTCGCCATGAGGCCCGCGCCGACGATGCCGATCTTCTCGAGCCTGCGCGGCGGGACGTCCGGAATGCCGACGCCCTTCTTGACGCGGCGCTCGACGACGTCGAATGCATAGAGCGACCGTCGCGCCTGCGGCGAGAGCATCAGGTCGGCGATCGCGCTCGCCTCGGCCTGGAGGCCGTCCTCCAGCATGCCGCCGCCGGTCGCGAGCTCGATCAGGTCGAGCGCGGCGTACGGCGCTCGCGTGGCGCCGTGCACGGCGTCGTCGACCTGCGAGCGCGCGCGGCGGAACATCGTCTCGACGTCGCCGTGATCGGGGTCGCTGCGTTCGAGCGGCGACTCGACGAGCTCGAAGGCGAACGCGATCGACTCGTCGAGGAACTCGACGGGCTCGAGCAACCTGTCCGCAAAGCCGAGCTCGAACGCCTTGCGCGCGTCGAGCAGCTTGTTCTGGCGCAGCGGGTTCGTGACGATGACGCGGATCGCGCTCTCCGCGCCCACGAGCCGCGGGATCAGCTGTGTGCCGCCCCAGCCGGGGAGGATCCCGAGGAAGACCTCCGGGCAGCCGAAGTGGCGCACCGCAGTCGAGATCGTGCGTGCCGAGCAGTGCAACGCGATCTCGAGCCCGCCGCCGAGGCACACGCCGTTGATCGCCGCGACGGTCGGGAACGGCAGCGCGCGGATGCGGCCGAACAGCTCGTGGCCGACGCGCGAGCCGGCGACGGCCTCCTCGCGCGTGCGCAGCTTCGGAAACTCCTCGATGTCGGCGCCGGCCGCGAAGATGTACGGCTTGCCGGTGAGCACCATCGCGATCCAGTCGCCCCGCTCGAGCTCCTCGACGACGCCGACCGCGGACTCGAAGGCGCTGCGGCCGAGCACGGTCGGCTTCGTGTGATCCGCGTTGTTGTCCATCGTCACGAGCGCAAGCGGCCCGAGACGCGTGTCGACGCGGTTGAGCTTGAACTCGGTGTTCACTGCAGGTTCTCCCAGAGGACGGCTGCACCCATGCCCATGCCGATGCACAACGCCGTGAGCCCGTAGCGACCCTTGCGCTCGCGCAGCCCGTAGGCGAGCTGTGCGACGAGGCGTACTCCGGTGGCCGCGAGCGGATGCCCGCACGCGATCGCGCCGCCGTACGGGTTCAGGCGCTCGTCGTCGGGCGAGACGCCCACTCCGTCGCACCACGTGAGCACCTGGATCGCGAACGGCTCGTTCAGCTCGAAGAGGTCGACGTCGTCGAGCGTCAGTCCCGCGTGCTCGAGCACGCGCTTCGTCGCCGGAACCGGCCCGAGCCCCATGAGGTGCGGCTCGACGCCGGCGTAGGCGAAGCCGACAAGCCGCAGCTTCGGCGTCAGGCCGAGCGCTTCGGCGGCGTCCGCCGACGCCAGCAGCGCGGCGGTCGCGCCGTCGGTGAGCCCCGCTGAGTTCCCGGCCGTGACGCGGCCGCCGGGACGGAAGGGCGTGCGCAGCGTGGCCAGGGACTCGAGAGACGTCTCCGGGCGCAGGAACTCGTCCCTGTCCGCAACGCGCCAGCCGATGTCTGTGTACACCGCCATCGGGACGACGGTGTCGGCCATGACGCCGTTGTCCCAGGCGGCCGTCGCGCGGCGCTGGGACTCGACGGCGAAGCGGTCCGCGTCCTCCTTCGTGAGCTGCGGGAACGCGTCGTGGAGGTTCTCGGCCGTCGCGCCCATGGTCACCGCGGACGTGTCCACGAGGCGCTCGGCGACGAAGCGCGGGTTGAAGTCGACGTCGTCGCCCATCGGATGGTGGCCCATGTGCTCGATGCCGCCGGCGACGACGACGTCGCAGGCTCCGAGCGCGATCTCGCCGGCGCCGGCGGTCACCGCCGTGAGGGCGCCCGCGCACATCCGGTCGACTGCGAAGCCGGGAACGCTGTGCGGGATCCCGGCGAGCAGCGCCACGTCGCGGCCGAGCGTCAGCCCTTGGTCGCCGACCTGCGCGGTCGCGGCGAGGATGACGTCGCCGATGCGCTCGGGATCGAGTTGCGGGTTCCGGCGGAGAAGCTCGCGCACGACCTTGACGCCCATGTCGTCGGCGCGCGTCCGCCAGAAGACGCCCTTCTCGCCCGCGCGGCCGAAAGCCGTGCGCACACCGTCGACGAAGACGACCTCGCGACCGGGACCCATGATTGCCAGCCTACGCGGCTGCGGCGTGCTCGTCGATTTCGGCGCGCAGCTCGGGGAGGTGCTGGCAGTCGGCCTCGTGCACCTCGCCGCGGTACTGCACGAGCGCGAACCCCGGCATGGCGAGCTTGCCGGCCTCGCAGATGTTGAGCAGTTGCCGCAGCGGCCCGAGGCCGTCGCCCGGCGCGTAGATCGCGTCCGCGGGCTCAGCGTCGTACGCGTCGTCGCGCTCGGTTTCCGGGAGGTACGGCAGGTTTGCGACGACGACCAGCACGGGCTCGGGCACGGGGTCGAGCAGGTTCCCCTCGAGCACGTGCACGCGATCCGCGACGCCGTGACGCGCGGCGTTCTCGCGCGCGATCTCGACGGCGGCGGGATTGATGTCCGTCGCGAAGACCTCCACTTGCGGCGCTGCGAGCGCGATCGTTACGCCGATCACGCCGGCTCCGGTTCCGACGTCGGCGACTCGCACCGCGCGGCCGTCGATGCGCGCGAGCGCCGCGTCGACGAGGGCTTCCGTCGTCGCGCGCGGTGTGAAGACACGGCCGGGCGCGGTGAGAAAGTCGAGCCCGTGGAAGGTCGTCTCGGCGAGAATCGGGTCGTGGCGGATTGGGATGCTCATTTCCGGCGCGAGGCGGAACGGTACAGCGACGGTAGAGATCGTCTGCCCGATGCCGCGGATGCCGACACACGGCAGCGCCAGCTGACGCGGATGGGCAACGCCGCGGCGGGCGCCGGGCTCTCGCTGCTCATGCAGGGCAATACCGCAGACGCGCGCGAATGGTTCGATCGCGCGTGCGCGCGCTACCGGGAGAGTTGGGCCGACGCGCCGCCGGGGAGCTGGGGCCGACCGATCGCGATCCTCAAGGCGCGCATCCTCGGCGGCGACTGGCCCGGCGCCGAGCTCGACGCCCACTGGACGCTCGAACAGGGCGCGGACGACGCCGGGACGCCGATCGGCCGCTACGCCGCCGCGCTCGCCCACGCCGTGCTGCGCGAGTGGGACGAGTTGCGCATCCACGCCGACGCGCTGCGACAGGACGAGAGCTTCCCAACTGAGGTCGGCGACGCGCTCGCTGCGCTGGCGTCACCCGATCCGATCGCCTACACCGAGGCAGTCGAGTCGGTGCTCGAGTCGTTCGAGACGCGGGACGCCTATCTCGAGGATCTTCCCGCAGCGGACACGGTGCTCATGCTGCAAGGGCTGGCCGAGCGGCGCGGCATCGCACCCGCCGAGCCCGAGTCGACGCTCCTGCCCTAGGCTGCTACGTCTTCTCGTCGTCGGCGTCCATCTGCTCCGACGACACGAGGTTCACCGGGCGGTCCTCCTCACGGAAGAGGCGGATCGCTCCGAAGACGCAGAGGATCGCGACGATGATCCCGAGGACGATGAAGATGGTGAGCCACATCTATTCGGTCGAGGACGGTGGGTGGAAGAAGGTCGTGAAGATGAACGTATCCTCGGTCTCGTCCTCGGCCTCGTCAAGCTTCGCGTTGAACTCGTGCAGCAGCTCGCGCGCCTTCTCGAGCGGTAACCGGACGGTCACCTGCGCGCCGCGGAAGCGTCCCTGTTCGGCGAACTTCGCGAAGCTCCGCTGCACCTCGTCGAGCATCGCGGCATGGAGGTCGCCCGACAGGCCGGCGGACGTCAGCTCCGGCGCGACGCGGATCGCCTTCGCGGCCGAGCGGTAGGGCTTCTCGCGCCGCTGGCCCCCGTCGGCCAGCTCGATGAGCCCGGCCTTCTGCAGCATGCGCACGTGGAAGTGCAGGTGCCCCGGGTCGACGCCCAGCCTCTGCGCGAGCTCGCGGTTCGTCAGCGACTCCGTGTTCGCACCCAACTCCTCGAGGACCCGGAGGCGGAGCGGGTGGCCGAGCGCCTTCAGCTGCTCGGGGCGATCGATCGTCAGCGTGTCGAGCATTTCTCTATATCTAACAGGTCGCTTCGGAAGATGGTAGATGCCACTGCGGACAGTGTCGCTATATCGAGCGGGCGAGCCTGGACGCCGCAGCCGCGTCCAGCAGCACGATCGTCTGCCCGTCGCGGGCGCGGATGAGGCTCGACGGTGTCGCGTCCCCCGGCGGCTCCCCGAACGCCAGCTTGACCGCGTCCGCCTTCTGCTCGCCGGTGATGAGGAAGAGGACGCAGTCGGCGTTCGCGAGCATCGGCGGCGTCATCGTCACGCGCGGGACGAACGGCTCGAGCCCGGCCTCGGCAGCGATCGCGAGCCGCTCGCGCTCGTGGAGGCCGGGGGCGTGCGGAAACAGCGAGGCGGCGTGACCGTCGGGGCCGATGCCGAGGATGTTCAGGCGCAGCCGTACGCCGCGCAGCGCCGCGTCGTACTCGGCGGCGGCCGTTTCGGGTTCCAGCTCACCTCGGATGCGGTGCACGGCCGCGGGTTGTACGCCGACGCGGTCGAGCAGCGTGCGCTTCGCCATCGCGTAGTTCGAGCGCTCGTCGTCGGCCGGGACGCAGCGCTCGTCGCCCCACCACAGTTCGACGCGGCTCCAGTCCGGCTGTAGTCGCGCGGCGGTCTCGTGCGCAAGCTCGGGGCTCTTGCCGCCGGAGAGTGCGATGTGCCCGCCCTCGCGCGCGGCCTCGGCGAGCAGCTCGCCCGCGCGTCGCGCTGCCGCCTCCGCGTCGTCCAGGACGATGAAGTCGAGGCTCATGCGCGGATTCTGCGTTAGCGTGCCCCTCCGTGGCGGAGGTCTTCGATCGGGTCTGCGATGCGGTGCGCGCGTCGATGGAGGAGACGAAGACGCCCGGCGTCGCCGTCGGGCTGCTGCACGAAGGCGAGGAGCACGTCGCCGGCTTCGGCGTCACGTCGACCGAGAACCCGCTCGAGGTCACGCCGGACACGCTCTTCCAGATCGGCTCGATCACGAAGACGTTCACGGGCACCGCTGCGATGTGCCTCCTCGAACGCGGCGAGCTCGACCTCGACGCGCCGGTGCGCACGTACCTGCCCGAGCTGAAGCTGAGCGACGAAGACGTCGCCGCGCGCGTGACGATGCGCCACCTGCTCACGCACACGGGCGGTTGGATCGGCGACTACTTCGACGACCTCGGCTCGGGGGACGACGCGCTCGCGCGTATGTGCGAGTCGCTCGCCGTGCTGCCGCAGCTGACGCCGCTCGGCGAGGTGTGGTCGTACAACAACGCCGGCTTCTACCTCGCAGGGCGCGTGATCGAAGTGATCACGGGCAAGCCGTACGAAGCCGCGCTTCAGGAGCTCGTGCTCGAGCCGCTCGGTCTCGAGCACACCTTCTTCTTCCAGGACGACGTGATGACGCGGCGCTTCGCGGTCGGCCACCTGCGCAGCGACGACGGGCCTCCGAGCGTCTCGCGTCCGTGGGGGATCGGCCGCGCCCATCACGCCGCCGGCGGGATCGCGGCGACCGTCGGCGACCTCCTCCGCTACGCGCGCTTCCACATGGGCGACGGCGAAGGAGTGCTGCAGCGCGCGACGCTCGACGAGATGCAGCGCACGCAGTTCGTGTCAGGGTCGATCTTCGAATTCGTCGGCATCACGTGGTCGATCTCGGAGCGCACCGGCGCGCGCCTCGTCGGCCACGGCGGGGGCACGAACGGGCAGATCTCGCTCTTCTTCTTCGCGCCGGAGCACCGGCTGGCGCTCGCGGTCTTCACGAATCACCAGCGCGGGAACGAGGTGACGTTCGCGGCGCGCGGCCCGGCACTGGACTCGATCGGCGCGCGCGAGCCCGAGCGCGAGGCGATCGACGTCGAAGTCGACGAATATCTCGGCAGCTACGAGAGCGCGCTCATCAAAGCCGAGCTCCGGCGCGACGACGGGACGCTCGTCCTCGCCATCGCGCCGAAGGGCGGCTTCCCGAAGAAGGACTCGCCGCCGGCGCCCGCTCCGCCGCCGGAGCCCGTCGCTTTTTACGCGCCGGATCGCCTCTTCGCGACCGGAGCGACGCCCGGGGAGGCGGAGTTCCTGCGGGGCGAGGACGCGTCGATCGCGTGGTTCCGCGTCGGCGGCCGCGTGATGGCGCGCGTCTAGGCCGCGCGCACCCTCGTCAGGCCGAACGAGTACGCCCGGCTCGTCTCGCGGTCGACGACGACGACGCGCCACGTGCCGGCGCTCGGGAAAGCGACGCGGGCGCGGTAGACGCCGGGCATCGCGGTTGCGCGGGTCGTGACGTTCACGACGCGTCCCGCAGTGCTGATCGAGTTGTTGAGCAGCCGGATCGTCGGCGTCCTGCCCGTGCTCGGCTGCCGGTCGATCGTGACGCTGACCGTCGCCGTCCAAAGTTTCCCGGCTCTCGTCGCCGACGGCTTGCCCGTGAGCTCGATGTTGCGTTCCTTCGCCAGCGCCGCCGGCGCGGTCGCGAGCGCGGCGAGCACTGCAAGTGCGATGAGCTTGTGCATGTTCCCTCCCTGTCGACGCTGCGAGTACACCGCCGGCGCTCAGCAGGTTCCGGCGTCCGGGCAGCGGGCGAGCACCCGGACGCGGTTGCCGTCGAGCTCGATCGCGATCGAAGCGGAGTTGTTCGAGTACGAGCTCTCACGCAGTGCGCGGTCCGGGTTCACGCGATGGACGAGGACGTAGCGGCCCGGCGGCACGTTGGTGACGTCGATCGACTGGCCTTCCTTCTCGGGGACGTAGTCGTCGCCGAAGCCAGGCGAGATGCCCTCGCGGACGCTCCGTGCCTGCGGGCGGTTGCGGCCGCAGTCGGCCGTCCACGTGGGCCCGCGGTTGAGTGCGCGCGTCTCGTACGCGTCGTTGAGGCAGAAGCCGGTCTTGCGGTCTCGACCGAGCGAGCCGTCCGTTCCGCCGCAGCTCGTAGCGCTCGAAGCCGGCGAGGTGCCAGTGCCGGTGCGTTTGCGAGCGCACGAACCGAAGCGGCGTGGGCAGCGCGTACCGTCGCGTCCCCACGAGCTGCGATGCGCGCATGACGTTGCCCACGCGCTTTCCCTCGACGACGAGCGGCGCGTCGCCGACGTTGTCGACCGCGGAGCCGAAGACGAGCAGCAAGCGGCCGTGACGTGCGACGACGGAGACGCCGAACGGCGCCGCCTGATCGAGGTCCGGCAGCGCCGACGCGCTCCGCGGGCAGGCTCTTCAGCCGAAGGAGCGCGCGATGCGCAGCGCGTCCGCGCGCGAGAGCTTTCCCTCGAGCCGGAGCGTCACGTCGCCGCGCTGCCAGATGAGCGCGTTGCGGGCGAGGTACAGCTCGATCGGATGCGGCTGCCCGTTCCCGGCGACGTAGCCGAAGAAATGCGGCGCGCCCGAGATCCAGTACGCCGGCCGCCCGTTGACGCTGAGCCGCTCGACGTGCGTCCCCGGCCCGACCTCCTTCGTGAAGAACGTGCCGCGGCTCTGCGTCACGACGAGCTTGTGGTTTCCGTAGACGAAGCCGACCTGGTCGCCGAGCAGGTGCACCTCTCGCGGAGTGCCGAGGAGCTCCGAGGTGAAGACGTGGTACTCGACGAGCTTCCGCGCGTCGGCGAGGGACGTTTGCTCGCCGAGGTCGAGCGGTCGTCGCGGCGCCACGCTCGGCAGCTTGTCGACGAGCTCGATGCGCGCGTCCCCCAGACCGAGCCAGCGCAGGATCTCGCTGCGGGCCGGCGGCACGGCGAAAGCGATCGCAATCGCGAGGACCACGAGCGCGAGGGCGAGGGCGAGGGCGAGGGCGAGCCTGTCGGGCCGCGGGCGGCGCGCACCGATCCGTGCGCGCACCGCAGGTGCGAGGTCGCGCTCGGGCGGCAGCTCGACGTAGGCGGCAAGCGCGCTGAGCTCGCGTTCGTTCACGCGTCCTCTCCCAGGTCGGCCCGCAGCCGCTCGAGCGCGCGGGCGAGCCGCGACTTCACGGTGCCGCGGCGGCAGCCGAGCGCGGCGGCGGTCTCTTCCTCGGACAGCTCGAGGAAGTAACGGCAGGCGATCGCGAGGCGGTGGTGCTCGTCGAGCCGGTTGACCGCTGCGAGCAGCTCGTCGCGTCGCGCGGCTCCGAGGAGCGCCGTCTCGGGGGACGGGGCCGCGTCCCCCGAGACGACCTCCCCGGACGCGCGCAGAACGAGCGCGTCGCGGCGCCCGGCGGCGCGGCGGCGGTTGCGCGCCTCGTTCGTGACGATGCGGAGCAGCCACGGCCTGAACGGCGCGTCGGTGCGGAAGCGCCATAGCGCGCGGTACGCCTTGACGAAGCCGTCCTGCGCAGCCTCCTCTGCGTCGGCCGCGTTTCCGGCGACGAGCCAGGCGGTGCGAAAGGCGATGCCCTGATACATGCGCACGAGCTCCTCGTAGGCGGCGGCGTCTCCCCGCTTGGCGCGGGCGATGAGCTCCGCTTCGTTCATCGTGGTCGGCCCACCACCGGCGCTTATACAACCGCGCGGTCCACCTGGTTCCGCGGCCGGACGTCACGGCCGAAACGGTCACTTGACAAAAAGGGTGTCTGACACCACCCACCGTCTCGGTGAGCCAGTGCCGAATGAGGATTCGCCTCGATCGTGGAGTCGCGGAGGGCAGGGATCACCAATCTGTGCGGGGGAACTGGCGCGATGGGCCACGGCCGAAACTGCGCACTTGACACGAACCGGCGTCTGACACCGCCGGAGGCGCAAGTCAGATTCGCAGGACGTCCTCGAGACGCCGGATCGTGCAGACCTCTTCGAAGCCGAGGCGCCGCAGGATCGGGTACGACGTGTCGGGCTTCGCGTGCGTCACGAGCGCGGGCGTCCCGCGTGCGACCGCGTAGAGCCAGCGCGCGTGCACGAGCGCGCGATAGACGCCGCGCCCGCGCGCCCACTCGGCGGTCGAGCCGCCGATGAGGAAGACGCCGCGGCCGGACGGCACTGCGAGCGCGGTGCCAGCGGGCCGCCCGTCGATCGTGGCGAGAAAGCCGGCCGGGATACCGCCGCGCTGCGACTCCTCGAAGTCCGCGCGAAGGCGCGGGCGGGTCAGCGTCCGGCGCTCCTCGGGAGTGTCGAAAGCGTCCCACTGCAACTCGCGCGCGGCAAGGAACTGCTCGTACGTCTCGATCGGCCGCACGTCGACGCCGTCCGGCGCGACAGGCTCACTCGTCAGGACGAGCGCGTGGAGCAAGGGCGTGCGGTCCTGCGGCAATGCGAGGCCCAGCTGGCCCAGTCGCTCGTAGACATCCGCCGGCCGGCCCGACGGCCCGAACCACCACACCGGATTTCCGGCCCCGCGCACGCGCTGACGCACCTCGTCGAGCAGCGGCTCGACCTCGTCCGGCTCGACGCTCACGCCGCTGACCGAAGCCCACGTGGGCGCCTGCAGGATGCACACGCGCTCGTCGGCGAAGCGCTCGACGCTCGCTGCCGGTGCGATGTGCGAGAAGCGGTCCGGCGTCTCCGCGTACTCGCGCAGGGCCTGCTGCAAATCAGCGATGCGCGACGAGCGCGCGCACGCTCTGCTTCAGCGACTTGCTCGCGGCGAGCACGGCCGTCGGCTCGTAGCCGCAATGCGCCATGCAGTTGTCGCAGCGCGGATCGTTGCCGCGTCCGTACTGCGACCAGTCCGTCGTCTCGATCAACTCCTTGTACGTCTTCGTGTAGCCGTCGGACATCAGGTAGCACGGCCGCTGCCAGCCGAAGATCGAGTACGACGGGATCCCCCACGGGGTGCACTGGAAGTCGGCCTTGCCCTCGAGGAAGTCGAGGAACAACGGCGTGTGGTTCAACCGCCACCGCTTCCGATTCCCGTCCGCGAATGCGGCGCTGAACAACCGCCGCGACGCCGTCACGCCCGGGAAGTGCTCCTGGTCGGGTGCCTTCTCGTATGCGTAGGCCGGCGAGATCATCATGTGGTCGACCTTCAGCTCGTCGTTGAGGAAGTCGAGGACGTCCCGCACTGTCTTCGGCGTGTCGGTCGTGAGAAACGTCGTGTTCGTGTTGACGCGGAAGCCGCGCTCCTTCGCGAGCGCGATCGCCTCCACCGCCTTGTCGAAGATGCCCTCGCGCTCGACGAACTGGTCGTGTCGCTCGCGCATGCCGTCGAGGTGCACGACCCAGGCGAAGTACGGCGACGGCTCGAAGAGGTCCATCTTCTTCTTCATGAGGATCGCGTTGGAGCAGAGAAAGACGAACTTCTTCCGCTTGATCAGCTCGCGCGCGATGACGTCCACCTCGGGATGCACGAGCGGCTCGCCGCCGGCGATCGAGACCATCGGCGCGCCGGATTCGTCGATCGCGTCGAGCGCCTGCTGCACCGGCATGCGCTTCTTCAGGATCTCCTTCGGGTACTGGATCTTTCCGCAGAACGAGCACGCGAGATTGCACTGGAAGAGCGGCTCGAGCTCGACGAGCAGCGGGAACTTGTCGTTGCGCTTGATGCGCTGCTTCGCGAGATAGCGCGCGACGGCGACGCTCTGGCGGAGCGGAATGCTCATGCACGGACCTCGCGCGGAAGCTTGAACTGCACGGACTCGCTCGTCGTCATGCGCTCCTCGACCTCGACGCGCCCGAGGCCGCGGAGCGACTCGACGAGCCGGTCGACGAGCTGCTGCGGCGCGGACGCGCCGGCCGTGAGGCCGATCGTTCCGGCGCCACGCAGCCATGCAACGTCGACGTCTCGCTCATCATCGACCAAGTATGCACGGGTGTCTTCGCGCCGCGCGACCTCGACGAGGCGGAGCGAGTTCGAGGACGTCTTCGAGCCGACGACGAGCACGACGTCCGCCTCGCGCGCAACGACGCGCACGGACTGCTGCCGGTTCGTCGTCGCGTAACAGATGTCGTCCGTCTTCGGCCCCCGGAGCTGCGGGAAGCGCTTGCGCAGCGCGGCCACGACCTCGTCCGTCTCGTCGACGGCGAGCGTCGTCTGCGTGAGGAACGACACGCGAGTCGGGTCTGGCGCGTCGACGAGCTCCGCGTCTTCGACGTCTTCGACCACCCGGATGGCGTCCGGCGCTTCGCCCTGCGTGCCCTCGACCTCCTCGTGCCCGGCGTGTCCGACGAGGAAGATCGTCCGGCCGTCGGCCGCGAAGTGGCGGGCCTCGGCGTGTACCTTGCTGACGAGCGGGCAGGTGGCGTCGATCACGTCCAGCTGCGCTGAGCGGGCGGCATCCCGCACCGCCGGCGAGACACCGTGGGCCGAGAAGACGACCGTCGCCCCGCTCGGCACGTCGTCGAGCTCGTCGACGAAGACGGCACCGCGGCGCTCGAGGTCGGTGACGACGTGCTCGTTGTGAACGATCTGCTTGCGGACGTACACCGGCGCGCCGCGTTGCTCGAGCGCCTTCTCGACGATCTCGATCGCCCGCTCGACGCCGGCGCAGAACGAGCGCGGCGACGCGAGCAGCACGGTGCGCGGTCCGACCGCCTGCGCCCACTCGACGAGCGCGCCGCCGACGCGGCGCAGGTTCCGTAGTGCACGGACGCCCGCCGTGATCGTGCGCGGATCGCGCAGGTCGCGGTCGGCGCTCTCCACGACGACGCGGACGACGGCGAGCGGCCGTCCGTCCGCAGCGTCGGCGAGCCACGCCGACTCCATGTCGACGGCGAGCACGCCGTCGACCTGGAGGTCGCCGCGCTCTAGAGCAGTCGTCACGTGGTCGACCGAGACGATGGGGCCGACGTGCACGCGCAGGCCCCGCCGCCTGAGCGCCGCCGCGACGAGCGCGCTCCCCGGCGCGGCGACAGGACGCGCGCCCTCGCGCCTGAGCTCTGTCGCGCAGACGACGTCGCCCGCGCGCAGGTCGGGCGACACCGCGGCGCACAGGCCGACGATCGCAACGGCGGGCGCCTCCACGGCGAGTCCCCGCGCGGCGGCGACACGAGCACGCCGCGGCCCCATCCCCGAGCGGAGAACCGTCCAGCCGTCGCGCTTCGGCAGCATCGCCGCCTCGATCCGCAGCGGCGCGAAGACGAGCAGCTCGTCAGGCATCGGCAGAGGCATCGGCGGAGTCGAGCAGGCGCCCGAGTGCCATCACCGGGAAGACCTGCCTGTAGAGGTGGTAGTTGAGATAGAAGTCGCCCGGGAAGCCGGTGCCGGTGAACTGCGGCTCGTCCCAGCTGCCGTCGCCCCGTTGCGTGTCGACGAGCCAGCGAACCGCGCGCTCGACGGGCGGCCCGGTCTCGCCCGCCGCGTGGAACGCGAGCAGCGCCCACGCCGTCTGCGAGGCCGTCGAGGCGCCGCGGCCGCGCCAGCCCTTGTCGCGGTACGAGCGGAGGTCCTCGCCGAAGCCTCCGTCGTCGTTCTGCACGCGCTCGAGCCAGCTGATCGCCGCGCGGACGCTCTCGTGCCCGGCGAGACCGGCGGCCGCAAGCGCGGGCACTGCCGCGGCGGTGCCGTAGACGTGGTTCGCGCCCCACCGGCCGAACCACGAGCCGTCGTCCTCCTGCTCTCGCAGCAGCCATTCGATGCCGCGGAGCGTCTCGTCGTCGCCGGCCCGGCCTTCGTGGGCGAGCATCTCGACCATGTGCGCGGTGACGTCGGCACTCGGCGGATCGGTGACCGCGCCGAAGTCGCAGAACGGCAGCCTCGCCGGGAGCGGGCTCGTGTTGTCGACGTCGAACGCGGCCCAGCCGCCGTCGCTCGACTGCATCCCGACCGACCACGCGACGCCGCGGTCGGACGCGCCTCCATCCTCGATCTCTGCGCGACGGAGCGCGAGCACGACGACGGCCGTGTCGTCGACGTCCGGATAGTTGTCGTTCGCGAACTCGAACGGGAAGCCGCCGGGCGCCAGATCGGGCCGCCGAACCGCCCAGTCGCCGCGCACGCGCACCTCGCGACCCGCGAGCCATTCCGCCCCGCGGACGACCGAGTCGTGCGTCGGCGCGAAGCCCGCGTCGAGGAGCGCGAGCACCGCCAGCGCCGAGTCCCAGACCGGCGACTGACAGGCCTCGAGACGGCGTCCGGCATCGTCCTCGATCGTGAAGCTGTCGAGACCGGCGAGAGCCTTCACGATCACCGCGTTGTCGAGCCCGTAGCCGAGCGCGTGCAGCGCGATGATCGACCACACCCACGGCGGCTGGATTCCGCCCCACGAGCCGTCCGCCTCTTGCCGCTCGACGATCCAGCGCTCGGCCGCGCGGAGCGCACGCCGCCTGAGCGGCGCGATCGGCTTGTGCTCGTAGCGGTGCAGCCCGCGGTCGAGTGCCGTGAACGCTCGCGCGACCGGCTCGCTCGGCGTCTCGATCGTCACGCCCGTTCGCAGCTCGCGGATGCCGAACGGGACGCTGACGCGCGGCTTGAGCGCCGACGCGATCGAGAGCGCGACGAGCGTCTGCCGCGCCCAGCAGCCGAACGAGTAGATCGAGAGCGGCGCGCGCGCGGGCAGGAGGATCTGCTCCGGCGGGAGCGCCGGCACGTCCTCCCACGTCCACAGCGAGAGCAGCGACAGCCACATGCGGGTGAAGACGCGGGTCCGTTCCACTCCCCCGAGGTCGCGGATCAGCTCCGACGCGCGGCGCATGTGCTCGGCGTTCTCGCCGTCGCCGGCGAGCCGGAGCGCGACGTACGCCTCGACCGTCGTCGAGAGGTCTGCCGGGCCGCCGAAGAAGGTCGCCCAGCTCCCGTCGTAGCGCTGCTTCGAGCGGATCCAGCGCGCGGTCGACGCCCGCTGCTCCGGGGTCAGGATGCCGAGGTAGTGGCGGACGAAGAGATCCTCGGCGTCGATCGTCACGTTGGTCTCGAGCTCGCCCTTCCACCAGCCGTCGGGATGCTGGAGCGCGAGCAGGTGCGCGGCGCCGCGCGCGAGCGCCTGCTGCGCGGCGTCGAGGCTCGGCGAGGTCGTCAGGCTCATGCGGCTCTCGCTTCGGAGGTTCTGCCGCTCGCGAGGTCGGCGCGCGCAGCCGCTGCGGCGGCGAGGCCGCTCCGCACCGCGCTCTCCATCGTCGCCGGCCAGCCGGTGTCCGTCCACGCGCCGGCGAGGTAGAGGTTGGCGACGCTCGTGCGCGTGCCGGGCCTGAGGCGCGCGGTGCCCGGCGCACCCCGGAACGTCGCACGCGGCTCGCGCGTGGCGGTGAAGTCGAGGATCTCCGCGCCGCGGGCTTTCGGGAGCAGCCGCTCGAGCGCGGGCACGTAGCGCTCGCGCAGCGTCGCAAGCGGCTCGCCGATGTCGGCGGCCGCGCCCGAGAGCGAGACGGACACGAGCTGGCCCGTCGCGACCTCGCTCGACTCGGTTCGGTCGAACAGCCACTGGAGCGGCGACCTCGCCTCTGCCGCCGCGAAGCGCTCGTCGAGCACGCGGCGGTCGTAGTGCAGGTGCAGGTTGACGATCGGGCTCATGCCGAGACCGGCCATCGCATCGGGGTCGACCGTGCCCTGTGGGACGAGCGAAGCGATGCCGTCGTGCGGCACGGCGACCACGACGGCGTCGGCGTCGTGCGCACCGTCTTCGAGCACGACGCGCCGTCCGTCGGCCGACTTCACGTTCGCGCCGAGCGAGACGTCCACGCCCGCGCGTTCGAGCGCAGTCGCCGCCGGGTCGCCGTGAAGGCGTTGCAACGGCACCGCGGGGACGCCGATGTCGCAGGCGTCCGCGGCATCGAGCAGTCCCGTGCGGAAGACCATCGTCGCGAGCATGAGCGATCCCTCGTCCGCCGGCAGGTTGAGCGTCGGCAGCGTGATCAGGTTCCACAGCTCCGCGATCGCCGTGCCTGACTGATGCTTCGTGCGCAGCCACTCACCGAAGGTTCTGGCGTCGAGCGCGCCGTCCGCAGGATCGAGCGTGCGCAGTGCGGCCGCGGCGCGAAGCGCGTTCAGGCGCTCGCGGCGGCTGAGCGGCGCGAAGCGGACGAGCGTCGGCACGAGGTGGAGCGGCGCAGGCAGCGGCGCGCGCCTCAGGAACGCCGGCGGCCTCCCCTCGCGCAGGATCGGCACGCGCAGCCGCGGCTGGATCGGCACGAGGCGCTCGACGCCGAGGCGCTCGAGGAAGCCGCGGTACGCGGCGCAGCAGCGGAGGAGCACGTGCTGCCCGTTGTCGATCCAGTGATCCTTGCGGCGCACCGAGTACGTCGCGCCGCCGAGCCGCGAGCGCGCCTCGAACAGCGTCACGCTGGCGCCGTGGTCGGCCAGGTCGAGCGCGGCCGCGATCCCGGCGAGCCCGCCGCCGACGACCGCGACGCGGGCGCCGTTCACGCGGCGCTCCGCGCGAGGCTCTGCGCGAGCACGAGGCCCTTCTCCCACCGGCGCAGCCGCGGCCGCCCCTGCAGGACGAGTTCCGGATGCAGTGCGATCCGCTCGAGCAGCCGGCGATACGCGCCGGCCATCGCGAGCACGCACGCGGCGCTGCGCCGGTCGAGGAGGGGCACGAGCGTCAGCCCGATCTCGAGGCGGTTGAGCGCACGCTGCGCCTCGAACGCCACGAGCAGCTCGGCGGGGCCGTCGATGCGTCCGTCGGTCACGTTGCAGCCGAAGCGGTAGAGATCCTCGCCCGGCAGGTAGCGGCGGCCGTTGCGAAGGTCCTCGCTCAGGTCGCGCAGGATGTTCGTGAGCTGGAGCGCGACGCCGAGCTCCTCGGCCAGTTGCTCCGCGCGCGTGCGGTCGGTCGTTTCGAAGACGCCGAGCGTGAGCCGGCCGATCGAGCCCGCGACGCGCCGCCCGTACAGCTCCGTGTCGGCGAAGGTCGCGTACTCGTGACCGCGCACGTCCATCTCCGCGCCGGCGACGAGGTCGTCGAACGCGGCGAGCGGGATCGGGTAGCGGCGTGCTGCGTCGGCGACCGCAGCGAGCACGAGATCGTCCGTCTCGGGCAGTCGATGGAGCCGCGCACGGATGTCGCCGAGCGCGTCGAGCTTGTCCTGCGTCTCGAGCTCTCCGTCGGCGATGTCGTCGATGCGGCGCGCGAGGGCGTAGACGGCGAAGATCGCGTCCCTCCTGTCCGCAGGCAGCAGGCGCATCCCGGCATAGAACGTCGAGCCCGACGCACGGGAGATGCCGCGGCACTCGGCGTACGCGGCCGCGACGTTCATGCGCCGCGGCGGAGTGTCTCGAGCGAGCGGCGCGCCTTCTGCAGCCGCGTCGCCCGCGGCGTGTTGACGAGCACGTCGAAGCCGGCGCCCCCGATCGCGTCGAGCGTTGCGCGCCCGCCGCCGACATAGCCCGCAACCGCGATGCGCGCACGGCCGCCAAGCGTGCCGACGAGCACAGCGCCTTCGTCGAGCAGCCGGCGCGCACGCTCGGTCTCGAAAGCGAGCAGCTTCCGCAAGGCGGCACCCGCTGACGGAGCATCCAGGTCTCCCGGCTCGACGCCGAAGCGCCGCCGGTCCTCGGCCGGTAGGTAGATGCGCCCGTGGCGGAAGTCCTCGCCGACGTCCTGCCAGTGCTCCGCGAGCTGCAGCGCCGTGCAGACGCGGTCCGAGAGCGCGATTTGCTCCGGCGTCGCCGCGCCGAAGACGTGCAGCACGAGCTCGCCGACCGGATTCGCCGAGAGGTCGCAGTAGTCCACGAGCTCGTCGAACGTCTCGTACGTCGCTTGCCGCTGGTCGCGACGGTTCGCCTCGATCAGACGCAGGAACGGCTCGCGCGGGAGTGAGCACTCGCGGACGGTCCGACGCAGGCGCTGCAGCAGCGGGTGCTGCGGCTCTCCGTCGAAGACGCGATGCAGATCCTGCTCGAACGCGTCGAGCAGCGCGGAGCGGTTGCCTTCGACCTCGTCGCCGATCTGGTCGACGAGCCTCGCGAAGCCGTAGATCGCAGTGAGGTGAGCCCGCGTCTTGCGGCCGACGAGCAGCGACGCGACCGTGAAGTTCTCGCGCGCCGCCAAAGGCAGGATCGCGGACGCATCCGGTAGCCGCGCATCGGCTCCGGTCGCTCGCCCGACGGCCGCGGTCATTCCCCGATGACCTGGATGAAGATCTTTCTCGGGCGCGAGCGGTCGAGCTCGCAGAAGAACACGCGCTGCCAGCGGCCGAGCATGAGCGAGCCGTCGACGATCGGGATCGCCTGCGAGGACGACGACAGCAGGCCGGCGCGCATGTGCGACCAGCCGTTCGGATGGAGGTCGTCGTCGTCGAGCCCCTCGGTGCGGATCCCGAGGTCGTCGTGGCGGTAGTACCGGCCCTCCTCGGGAGCGAGCTCGGCGAGGAGCTCGTTGAAGTCCTCGATGAAGCCCGACTCCTGCTCGTTGATCACGACGGCGCACGTCGTGTGCGGCGAGTAGATGAGGGCCATGCCGTTCGAAACGTCCGCCCGGTCGACTGCGGCGTGGACTTCGTCCGTGAAGTCGATGAGTTGCGAGCCGCGCTCGGTGACGAGGTCGTGGTTCTCGAAGTGGTGCTTCACAGGCCTCCCGACTGGTGGTCGTGGTGAGCATAATCTCTCGCGCCCGGCTTTTATATCGCGAGCAGCCAGGGGCGTTCGCGCAACCACGATTCCGCCGCCCGAAATCGCCGCTCGTCGAGGCTTCCCGCCGGGGTCACGGCGGAGACCTCGAGCGTGAGAGCGCCGTCGTAGCCCCGTTCGCGGAGCGTGCCGAAGACCCTGGCGAAGTCGATCGTGCCCTCGCCGGGGATCAGGTAGCGCCGTGTGCCGGCCGCATCGCGGAGGGCGCCGCCGTAGTCCTTGACGTGCAGGTGGGCCACTCGTTCCCAGAGCGCGTCGTCGGCGAGGGCGTCGTCGAGCTGCCCGTCGTGGGCGAGGAACTCCGTGTCGAGCGTGATGCGGCAGCGATCGTCCGTGTCGAGCGCGCGGTGGACGTTCTCGAGCGGCGATCCCTGAGAGCACGGGATCGTCTCGATCGTCAGCGCGACGCCGGCCGCCTCCGCGACGTCGAGGCACGCGGGCAGGAGCGCCAGGTTCTCGCCGAGACGGCGGTCGCCGACTGGGAGCTCCCAGAGGTGGAGGACGACGAGCGCCGCGCCGAGGCTCGCCGCGAGCCGGCAGTCGCTCTCGAGCTGCCCGAGCGCCGCCGCAGCGTCCTCGAGGAGCTCGGCGCCGATGCGCTTGTCGAGGTGCGCAGTCTCGAAGCGGAGCCCCGTGGCGGCGAGGTCGTGCTCGACGCGCCCGGCGTCCCAGACGCGGCTGATGCTCAGCTCGAGCCCGTCGACGTCGAGACGTGGGCACCAGTCGACGATCGCCGCGTGATCGGGGACGTCGGGGAAGCGCGTGACGAGGCCCGTCGACGCCAGGCCGCGGATCAAGTGCTACGCCGCAGCTGCGTGGCGCCGTGCGGGCGCGCCGTCGGGCAGCGGGACGAGACCCTGTGCGAACCCGCGCAGCAGGTAGACGCTCGCGATCCCCTGCCACTCTTCGTACGGCTCGAGCAGCGTCGCCGTCTCTTCCGCCTCGACCCAGCGGCCCCAGAGCGCCTTGCAGAGCTTCAGCAGGCCGAGATCGCCGACGAGGCCGCGCTCGTAGCTGCCGAGCCCTTCGAGCGCGATGACGCCGACCGACCACGGCCCGATCCCGCGCTCGCGGAGCAGCCGCGCCGCGACCGCGTCCACCGGCAGCGCCCTGAGCCCTTCGAGGTCGAGCGAGCGGCACATCCGCACGAGCGTGGCGCCGCGGCGCGCGTGCAGGCCGAGCCGCCGCAGCTGCGCGGGCGAGAGCCGGCCGAGAGTCTCCGTGGTCGGCGGCTGTGCGAGCCGGCCGATGCGCGCGCTCGTGGCGCGGACGACGATCCGGTCGAGCTCGCGCGCGCGATCGGACTGGATCAGCTGCCCGCAGAGCGCGCGGAGCAGCGCCCCTGCGACCGTCGGCGTGCGGAGGGGCCGCAGGCCGCGCGTCTCGCGGATCGTCGCCCCGAGCAGCGGATCCTTCGCGAAGCGGCGCAGGAACTCCGTGTGGTCGTCGTCGAGCGCGAGGACGAAGCGCAGTTGCTCGACGGCCTCGTCGTCGCCTGCCCGCACTCGCACTGCGCCGTCCTTCAGCTGCCACGCGTGCGCGACCTGGTCGCCGATCACGCACGTGAACACGCCGTCCCGAAACAGCCGAGTGGCGTCGTACGCGAGCCTCGCCGTGAGGGCGAGCGAGTACGGACCGCGCGGACGAAGCTCGACCTCGGGCACGCGCCGATCATGACAGCAGCGGGGGATACGCTCACCGAATGAGGATGCGCGCGACGTGGGACGCGCTCGCGGCCGATCCCGACTCATACGTCGGCGATCCCGCGCGGGGCCGCAGCGAGCTGCAAGGGATGTTCGAGCGGCTCGGCGCCGACCCGCGCGGCGGGACGTGCGTCGAGGTCGGCTGCGGCCCGGGGCGTATGACGGCCGCGCTCGCGGAGCGCTTCGACCGCGTCGTGGCGGTCGACGTGTCGCCCGCGATGGTCGAGCGTGCGCGCGCGTCGGTCGTCGATCCGAACGTGGACTTCCGCGTCGTCTCGGGCGAGAGGCTCGACGGCGTCGAGTCGGGAGTCGCCGATGCGCTGATCTGCTACCTCGTGCTCCAGCATCTGCCCTCGCGCGAGCGGGTCGTCGGGTACCTCGCGGAGTTCGCGCGTGTCCTCGCCGAGAACGGCGAGACGTTCGTCCAGCTGCCCGTGCTCGACGACGGCCGGCGCCCGCGCGCATGGCGAGCGGTGCGCTCGGCCGTCGTGCCGGTCACGTCGCTCGGCCCCACGCGACGGCGGGAGTTCCGTGGCTACCGCCTGACCCGGGACGAGCTCGACGCGGGCCTCGACCGCGCCGGACTGCGAGTCGTCGCCACGGACGTCGGGCCGGACGCGCCCTACCGCTTCAGCCACGATCTGTTTCTCCGGCTGACGCGGTGACCTCACTGGCGCTCGCCGTCTACGCCGTCGCCCTGGCTTGCACGGCGGTGGTCGTCTGGCGGCGTCCGGTCGTTGCGCTCTACGTCTTCGTCGTCGGCCTCGCGCTGCACAACGCGGTGATGGACGCGCTTTACGGCGCGGGGATCCACGGCCATGTGCTGACGGCGATCCAGGGGTGGAAGGACGTGCTGCTCCTCGTCGCGCTCGCGAGCGTCGGCTTCGACGCGCTGCGGAAGCGGCGCCTTCCCTTCCGCCCGCTCGTCGTCGACGCGCTCGCCCTCGCGTTCGCCGCGATCGTCGTGCTCTACGCGCTGATCCCGCAGGACGCCCTCGGCGGCCATGCGACGCACAGGGCGACGGCCTATGCGCTCCGGCACGACCTCGCCGGTGTAGGGGCGTACTTCCTCGGCCGCGCCGTCGCGCCGCGGCTCGGCAAGGTGCGCTGGCTCGTCCTCGGGCTCGCCGCCGCCGTCGCCGCCTGGGGCCTCGTCGACGCGTACGCGATCCACCTCGACTGGTGGCGCCACAACGGCACCGCGGACTACTTCACGAAGCAGCTCGGCTATCCCTACGGGCCGGGGCTCTCGCACCTCCCGGAGAACTTCGTCTACAACAACGGGAACGAGCAGGAACTGACGCGGCGCCTCGTCTCGACGTTCCTGTCGCCGCTCGGCGCTGCGTACCTCTGCCTCGTGGGGCTGCTGCTTGCGCCGCGACGGCGCGCCGCTCTGCTCCTCGTCGTGCCTGCTGCGGTGGGACTCTTCTGGACGCACACGCGCGCCGCCGTGCTCGCGCTTGCCGTCGGGCTCGTCGTGCTTGCCGCCGTCTGCCGGCGCCTCTGGCCGGTCGCGGCCGCGGCCGCCACGCTCGTCGTCGGCTTCGCCGTCATCTCGACGTACCCGCACATCGGGCCGCGCGCGCATTTCACGCCGCGCGAGCTCGCCTTTCAGCGGGCGAACGCGCAGCGGGCCGGACACACCGCGCTCGAGCCGTCGGCGGAGTCGCATCTGGGCGCTCTCCGCAATGGAATTAGCGCGGTAATCCACCATCCGCAGGGCTACGGGCTCGGCAATGCGGGAGAGGTCGCGTTCCGCGAGCACGTGCCGCTGAGGGCCGGCGAGTCGAACTACACCGAGCTCGGCGTCGAGACCGGTCTCCTCGGGGCGCTGCTCTTCATCGCGTGGAACGTGGCTTTGCTGGCGGGGCTCGTCCGTCGGCGCGAAGGAGCGCTCGCCGCGATGTTCGCCGCGGTGCTGTTCGTCGCGATCCAGACCGACGCCTACGGCATCCCATGGCTTGCATACTGCGCGTGGTGGCTCGCGGCGTCGGGCCTGGATGAATGAGCATCGATCCACGCGTCGACATCGGGCACGTTCACCTGAAGGTCAGCGACCTCGACCGGGCGCTCGCCTTCTACACCGGCGTCCTCGGCTTCGAGCTCCAGCAGCGCTTCGGCGACCAGGCCGCGTTCGTCTCCGCCGGCGGCTACCACCACCACCTCGGCCTCAACACATGGGAGTCGAAGGGCGCCGGCCCGCCGCCGCGGAACTCGACCGGGCTCTACCACACAGCGATCCGCTATCCCGACCGTAAGACGCTCGCGGATGCGCTGAAGCGGGTGCTCGATGCCGGCATCCCGCTCGACGGCGCGACCGATCACGGCGTCAGCGAAGCGATCTACCTCCGCGATCCGGACGACAACGGCGTCGAGCTGTATCGCGACCGTCCGAAGGAGGAGTGGCCTCGGCCGGACGACGGCGACGGCGTCGCGATGTTCAACGCGCCGCTCGACCTGCGCGCGTTGCTCGCCGAGCTCGGCGACCCGGAGGAGTAGCGGCGAGCGGCGCGAAATGCGCGCCGTCAACAACTCCGAGAAAGGGGTCCACGTGCCCAAGCCGACGAAGACGACGACGCGGAAGCCTGCGACGAAGCGCACGACGACGCGCAAGAAGAAGGTCGAGGTCACGCAGGAGCACATCGCGACGCGCGCGTACTACATCCACCTCGAAGAGGGCGGCGATCCGTACGCGAACTGGCTCCGCGCCGAGCGCGAGCTCGTTCCCGCTTAGACCGCTCGCTGGTACGCGCCGAAGGCGCGCGTCGCGAGCGCGACGCAGATCCCGGTCAGCACGGTAAGCAGGCCGAGGCGCGTCAGCACCATGCCCCAGTCGGTGCCGGGCAGGACCGCGTTCCGCCCGGCCTCGACGGCCCAGTTGACCGGGTTCACGGAGGCCGCATGCTGGATCCACCGCGGCACGAGGCTCCGCTGCATGAAAGCCGTCGACAGGAACGTGAGCGGCAGCACGAAGAAGTTGACCGCGGCGATCAGCGTCTCCTCGCGGCGCGCGATCAGCGCGAGCGCCATCGAAAGGCAGCCGACCGCGGCGGCGAGCAGTGACGCCAGCACGATCAGCACGATGATCCCCCAGGCGTTCGGGAAGCGCGCCCCGACGATCACCGCGAGCACCACGATGATCAGCGACTGGACGACGATGATCACCGTCCCGTTCAGGAGTCGGCCGATGATCAGCGAGCCGCGCACGACCGGCGAGACGAGGAAGCGGTCGAGAATTCCCTTGTCGATGTCGTCGATCACCGCCATGCCGCTCCAGCCGGCGGAGAAGAGCGCCGACATGACGACGATCCCGGGCGTCAGGAACTGGATGTACGAGGTCGAGTGGAAGCCCGGGATGCGCGTCACGCTCTTGAACAGCGCGCCGTAGAGGAGCAGCCAGATCACCGGCTGCACGAGCGTCACGGCGATCCAGATCGGCTGCCGCCAGAGGTTCAGCAGGTGCCGCTGCATCATCCAGACACCGTGTCGCAGGGTCGTCATTTCGTCGTCTCCCGATCGGCCTGGTCGAACGAGCGGCCCGTGTAGCGCAGGTAGACGTCGTCGAGCGACGGCCGCGACACCGTGACCGACTCCGCCGGCAGGCCCCGCGCCTCGAGCGCCTGGAGGACGAGCGGTACGGCACGTGCGCCGTGGTCGACCCGCGCTCGGAGCGTTCGCCCGTCCATGGTCACCTCGCGCACGCCCTGGACGCCCTCGAGCGCGGTTCGCGCGCCGTCGAGAGCGCCGTCGGCGAGCTCGACGTGAACGGAGTCGCCGCGAAGCTCGCCCTTGAGCCCCTCCGGCGTGCCCTCTGCGACGACCGCGCCGCGCTCCACGATGGCGAGGTTCGAGACGAGACGGTCGGCCTCCTCGAGGTAGTGCGTGGTCAACAGGATCGTCAGGTGCTCGGCGCCGCGGAGCTGCTCGATCTCCTGCCACATCGCGACGCGCACCTCGGGATCGAGGCCGGTCGTCGGCTCGTCGAGGAAGAGGACGCGCGGCCGGTGCACGAGCGCCATCGCGATGTCGAGGCGCCGCTGCATGCCGCCCGAGTAGCCGCGCGCGACTCGGTCGGCCGCTTCGTCGAGCCCGACCTGCTCGAGCAGGTGCTGGACGCGCTCCTCGATCTCGCGGCCGCGCATGCCGAAGATGCGACCCTGGAGGCGCAGGTTCTCGCGGCCGGTGAGCGCGACGTCGACGCCGTGCTTCTGCTGGACGACGCCGATCCCGCGCCTGACGCGAGCGGCGTCGCGGCGGACGTCGAGGTTCGCGACCCGCGCCGACCCCGAGTCTGCGCGCGCGAGCGTGGTGAGGATCTTGACGGCGGTGGTCTTGCCCGCGCCGTTCGGCCCGAGCAGGCCGAAGATCGTGCCCTCCGGCACCGAGAACGTGAGCCCGTCGAGCGCGCGGACGTTGCCCGGATACGTCTTGACGAGGTTCTCGGCTTCGATCGCGTCCATGGTCGTACTGTCTACCTGAGCCGCGGCCGTTCCGGACAGTTCGCGGTGCCAGACACCGTTACGAAAGTGTGACGCCCGCCGCGAGCGCCTTCGGGCCGCGCAATGCGTCCGTACGAGCCGTCGACTCCTCGTCCCGTCCGGACACCTTGCGGTGTCAGACGCCGTAACGGAAGTGTCACGTCCCACGGCGCCCGCCAGGGACAGAGCCGAAACGGCGGGTACCGGTCCGTGAGGAGGAGGAACGCATGGCGCGACCGCGCTTCGCGGCAGGGGAGCTGGTGGAGCTCTGCGGCGGCGTACCTTCGCGCGCGCCGCGACGGGCTGAAAAGGTGCTAAACCTAGATCGATGGCCAAAACGGTCGAGCAGCGGGACTCCGTCGTCATCCGCTTCGCAGGCGACTCCGGCGACGGGATGCAGCTCACGGGCGGCCAGTTCACGAACGAGACGGCGCTCCTCGGCAACGACCTCTCGACCTTCCCCGACTACCCCGCGGAGATCCGCGCCCCCGCCGGCTCGCTGCCGGGCGTCTCCGGGTTCCAGCTCCACTTCGCCGACCACGACATCCTCACGCCGGGCGACCGGCCCGACGTCCTCGTGGCGATGAACCCGGCCGCGCTGAAGACGAACCTCAAGGACCTCGTCAAGGGCGGCACGCTGATCGTGAACCGCGACGCGTTCACCGCGCGGAACCTCGACAAGGCCGGCTACGCGGCGAACCCGCTCGACGACGGATCGCTCGGCGAGTTCCAGGTGCACGAAGTGCCGCTGACGACGATGACGATCGAGGCGCTGAAGGAGATCGACGTCACGAAACGCGAGGCCGAGCGCGCGAAGAACATGTTCGCGCTCGGGTTGATGTCGTGGCTCTTCAACCGCCCGACGGACGGAACGCTCACGTTCCTCGAGAAGAAGTTCGCGAAGGCGCCGAACATTCGCGACGCGAACGTCAAGGCGCTGCACGCGGGCTACGCGTTCGGCGAGACGACCGAGGGCTTCGCCGTCAGGTACGAGGTGAAGCCGGCGACCCTGAGGCCCGGGACGTACCGCAACATCACCGGTAACCAGGCGCTCGCGTACGGCCTGATCGCGGCGTCGAAGCTGAGTGGACTGCCGCTGTTCCTCGGCGCATACCCGATCACGCCCGCGTCCGCGATCCTCGAGGAGCTCGCGCGGCACAAGAACTTCGGCGTGCGCACGTTCCAGGCCGAGGACGAGATCGCCGCGGTCGGAGCGGCCGTGGGCGCATCGTTCGGCGGTGCGCTCGGTGTCTGCACGTCCGCCGGCCCGGGCGTCGTGCTGAAGCAGGAGACGATCGGCCTCGCGATCACGCTCGAGCTGCCGCTGCTGATCCTCGACATCCAGCGCGCCGGCCCGTCCACGGGGATGCCGACGAAGCCCGAGCAGGGCGACCTGTTGATGGTGCTGTACGGGCGCAATTCCGAGTCGCCGGTGCCGGTCGTTGCGGCTGCCACGCCCGGCGAGTGCTTCGACGCCGCGATCGAGGCGGCGCGCATCGCGATCAAGTACCGCACGCCGGTCTTCCTCCTGTCCGACGCCTACCTTGCGAACGGCTCCGAGCCGTGGCTGCTGCCGGATCTCTCCACGTTGCCCGACATCTCGTCCTCGCTCGCGACCGGGCCGAACTCGAACGGCGACTTCATGCCGTACCTGCGCGACCCGGAGACGCTCGCGCGGCCGTGGGCGGTGCCGGGGACGCCCGGGCTCGAGCACCGGATCGGGGGGCTCGAGAAGGCGGACGTCACCGGCAACGTCTCGTACGACCCCGACAACCACGACCTGATGGTGAGGCTGCGCGACCGCAAGGTCGCAGGTATCGCCGGCGACATTCCCGAGCTCGAGGTCGATGATCCCGACTCGGCGTCGCTGCTCGTGCTGTCGTGGGGCGGGACGTACGGCCCGGTTGCCGCCGGCGTGCGGCGCATCCGAAAGGACCACGGCCGCGTCGCGCACGCGCACCTGCGTCACCTCAACCCGTTCCCGCGGAACACGGGCGACGTACTGCGCCGCTACGACAACGTGCTCGTCCCGGAGATCAACCTCGGCCAGCTGCTGCAGCTCGTGCGCGCGGAGTTCCTCGTCGACGCCGTCGGGTACAACCGAGTGCGCGGCCTGCCGCTGCGAGCGAGCGAGGTCGCCGACGCCATCAGGACGATGTCGTGATGCTCCAGCGCTACGGCACGACCATGGTCTTCGCGGTCCTCGCCGTGATCGCGATCCTCTTCCTGATCACCGGCCACTGGATCCTCGCCGTCCTGTTCGGGCTCGCCGCGGCCGGCTCGTGGTTCGTTCTCGGCGTTCGGAGGTCGACGGGCAGATGACCGACCTCAAGGCCAAGGACTTCAAGACCGACCAGGAGGTCCGCTGGTGCCCCGGCTGCGGCGACTACGCGATCCTCGCCGCGCTCCAGTCGTTCATGCCGGAGCTCGGCGTGCCGCGCGAGAACATCGTCTTCATCTCGGGCATCGGCTGCGCGGCGCGCTTTCCGTACTACATGGAGACGTACGGGATGCACTCGATCCACGGCCGCGCGCCGGCGATCGCGACGGGCCTCTCGGTCTCGCGGCCCGACCTCTCGGTGTGGGTCGTGACCGGCGACGGCGACGCGCTCTCGATCGGCGGCAATCACCTGATCCACGCGCTGCGCCGCAACGTGAACCTCAAGATCCTGCTCTTCAACAACCAGATCTACGGGCTGACGAAGGGGCAGTACTCTCCGACGTCGCCACTCGGCACGATCACGAAGTCGACGCCGCTCGGCTCGCTCGATCGCCCGTTCAACCCGATCTCGCTCGCGATCGGCGCCGAGGCGACCTTCGTCGCGCGCTCGATCGACACGGATCGCGCACATCTCACGGAGGTCCTGCGCGCGGCTTCGCGTCATCGCGGCGCCGCGTTCGTCGAGATCTTCCAGAACTGCAACATCTTCAACGACGGCGCGTTCGACTTCGTGCGCGAGGACAAAACGAACCGCATCTACCTCGAGCACGACCAGCCGATTCGCTTCGGCGAGGACGGCGCGAAGGGCGTGCGTCAGCTGCGCGACGGCTCGGTCGAGGTCTTCGAGGGCGGCGGCGAGCCGCTCGTGCACGACGCGCACCACGAGCAGCCGTCGCTCGCGTTCGCACTCTCGCGCCTGACGCAGGACGCCGGCGCGACGCCGATCGGTATCTTCCGGGACATCGAAGCGCCGGTCTATGACGAGCTGATGGCGGAGCAGCTCGAGGCGTCGCTGTCGCAAGGCGGCGAGGGCGACCTCGAGGCGCTCCTCCGCTCCGGCGAGACCTGGGTCGTCAACTGAGAGCGACGCTCCTACTCGCGGATTCCGCGCAGGCGGTCGACGGGAAGCTGTACATCCTCGGCGGCGGCTGGTCGGTGACGGGGCCGCAGCCCGTCCCGATGGCGATCGCGCTGAAGGTCGACGTGCCCTGGGATCAATCGAACACGCGCCACAGCTGGCGCCTCGAGCTCGTCGACGCCGACGGACAGCCGGTGCTGCTCGGCGGCACGGAAGAGGAGGAAGGCAAACCCGTCGAGATCGAGCAGGAGTTCGAGATCGGCCGCCCCGCGGGCGTCAAGCCCGGCACTGCGCTCGACTTCGTCGTCGCGATCAACATCCAGCCGCTGCCGCTCGAGCCCGGCCGGCAGTACGCGTGGACGCTGACGATCGACGGCGACAGCCAGGACACCTGGCGCCTGCCGTTCTCGACGCGGGCCGCCACTTCGTAGAATCCCGCGGTTCGCCCAGACGATCGAGGGGTCAGATGCGCCTACTCCGTTTCGCGTCGGTGGTCGCTGCCGTCGCGTTGACCACCGTCCCGGCCGCGGTCGCTGCCAAGGGCGCCGACGCCGAATGTCCGCACGGCCTGCACTGCAACTTCGTGCCCGCCGCGTACCAGCAGAACAGCGCCGACCCCGGCGACTACGGCAACTACGACCTCGCGAACCGGCCGGACGACGGGCTCGCCGTCCGTTTCGTCGTCATCCACGACACCGAAGAGAGCTACGACGACACGCTCGCGACCTTCGAGAACTCGCACACCTACGTCAGCGCGTGCGACTCGTCGGGCCAGCACCCGCAGGCGGCGCAGCCCGCGAACTTCCTCTACCTGCACACGGCGCCGAGCGAGTCAGCGCCGTACGTCGCCGATCCGTTCCTCGCAGGCATGGGAGCGACCTGCGCACAGAACTGGGGCGACAAGGCCGTCACCGGCCAGTCGTTCGCGGTGGCCGAGCGCGCCGGCGACTGGCTCGCGATCTGGTACGGCGGACAGAAGGCGTGGCTCTACGACCCGAAGGGCAAGAACACCGTCCCCGGCGGCGGCACGCTCATCACCCCGAAGGCCGGCCTCGCGTCGATTCCGGTGTACGGGCGTGCATATCCGTCGAGCGTGTCGACGGCGACGCTCGGCTACACGATCGCGGCCGGCCAGACGTACGTCGCGCGCGACCTCCTGAACGCCGACTACTACAGCGCGTCGACGTACAACGCGCGCGAGACGTACTCGGTGATCCGGAGCGACGAGCAGTTCTACGAGATCTCGTTCAACCACCGCATCGCGTTCGTCAAGGCGACGGACGTCGACACTGTGAGCTGATGGCGGCCGGCGTGCGCGGCGCCGGCTCCGCGAGCTTGCAGCTGAAGATGGACTCGCTGTAACCGAGGGAGGAGGGCGGGCCGGCGAGCGCGACGACCGGCACCGCCTTCCCCTTCACGTACGAGACGCTGATGTAGTCGCCGAGCATCGCGCCGAGCGACGTGTCGGCGAGCCACTCGATCTGCATCGCCTGGCCGTTAAGCTTTCGCGGCGAGCCCCAGGTGCTGCCGCCGTTCTGCGACTGCACGAGCCACGAGTCGATCTGCTGGTAGCAACCCGGCACGTAGACCTTGCAGCCCGCTTTCATGCGCATCGTGTAGTACGCGATCGCGATTCGCGCCTTCTTCCCCGAGGTCGCAGGATCCGCGGCGATCGCCGGCAGGATGTATGACGGTCCGAAGGAGAGCGGGACGCGCACCGGCTCGCTCCACAGCGAGCCGTTCGTCGACGTCGAGAACACGATGTCGTTCGCGTCGCCGGAGCTGCGGAAGCGACCGTCCTGCCAGGCGACGTACATCTTCCCGGCCGCGTCGACGGTCGCGCTCGGCAACGACGGGGCCCTCACCTCGGCGAGGTCGTCGGCGGGCTCGAGCGACGAGATCCGGACCGGCTGCGAGAAGGTCGCGCCTCCGTCGTGTGAGACGACGGCCGCGACACGATCTTCCTGGGCGGCGCCGCGGCCGCCCTGGTTCAACGGAGCAAAGAACGAGTACGGTACGACGAGGTCGCCGTTCGGACGAGTGACCGGTATCGGGCCGGAGAAGACCGCGCCCGGCCCCGTCACTCCGGGCTGGAGCCGCTGCGGTTTCGACCACGTCTGACCGCCGTCGTCGCTCGTGCGGATGCCGAGTTGCCAGTGGATCGTGTCGACGTAGGCGAGGTAGCAGCGCCCGCGGAACTGCGATCGCGTCGAGTTGTCGCAGCCGATCCACTCCTTGTCGTGATCTTCGTCCGACGAGTCCGCCGCGACCACCGGCTGGCCCCACTTGAGAGCGTCGGTCGAGCGCGAGACGAAAACCTCGTGGAAGCGGCCGCGGAAGCCGATGCCCGCTATCAGCCAGACGTGGTGCGCGGCGTCGAATGCGACGACCGGATCGGAGGCGGCCGCGTAGTCGCCGAGCGGCACCGTGCCCGACCGCCAGCGCGTTCCGCCGTCGCCGGACGTCGCCCACGCCAGCGCTGCCGAGCCGCCCTCGAAGATGCGCCACGACTGGAAGGTCGAGACGATCTTGTTGCCCCAGGCGAAGGAGTCCGGCTCGACCTGCGTGTTCGCCTGCGGGTCGGTCGCGTCCCGATCGGCGGTGTAGATCGGCCCCGGAGATCGGGCCGGCGAGGGCTCGCGGGCGACGCGTGCGACTCCGACTCCAAGGCCGAAGACGATCAGCCCGGCGGCGAGGGTCCGTCGCACGCCCGGCGGACACTACCTTCGCGCCCGGCGTGAAGCTAGGCCGCGATCAGTTGCTCGGCCGGCTCGGCCGATTCGTCCTCGACCGGCGCGGCCTTCTTCTGCCGGAGCACGAGCGTGCCCGCGGCCACCATCACGAGGCCGGCGGTGCCCGCGACGGTGAACGCGAGCTCCGTTCCGCCCGTCGCCGAGAGCCAGCCGACGATCAGCCCGCCGAGCGGCGCGAGCCCGTTCCACGCGTAGTAGTAGAGCGACAGGACGCGGCCGCGGAGGTGGTCGGGCGAGTCGAGCTGCAGGCGGGCGTTCGAGTTTGCCGTGTACGACGTGAAGAAGATCCCGCAGAGGAAGAGGAGCGCCACGTCGAGCGGCACCGACTGGACGGGCGCGATCAGCAGCTCGCACACCGCGAAGCCGGCCGCGCCGATCAGCATCGTGCGCCAGCGGGCGCGCGCCAGCGCCGCGGCGGCGAGCGCGCCGATCAGCGCGCCGGCGCCGAAGGCGGCGGAGAGGATGCCGAACGTGCGCGGGCCCGCGTCGAGCGTCTGCTTCGCGAGCACCGGCAGCAGGATGTTGAAGTTGAAGCAGAGGCTTGCGAAGACGACCATCATCCCGAGGATCACGACGACCGTCCGGTCGCGCATCGCGTAGGCGAGGCCCTCGCGCGTGCCGCGCAGGATCGTCGGCCGCCGGCGCCGGTCGAGCGGGAACATCTCCGACGGCCGCATCAGCAGCAGGCTCGCGAGCACGGCGAGGAAGCTGACCGCGTTCGACGCGAAGCACCAGCCGACGCCGACTGCGGCGATCACGATGCCGCCGAGCGCGGGGCCGGCGATGCGCGCGATGTTGAAGAGGCTCGAGTTGAGCGCGATCGCGTTCGGCAGCTCGCTCCGGCCGACCATCTGGAACGTCAGGGACTGGCGCGCCGGCGCGTCGAGCACGAGTGCGGTGCCCATCAGCGCGGCGATCACATAGACGTGCCACGGGGTCGCGTGCCCGGTCACGGCGTCGATCGCGAGGATCGCGCTCAACACCATCTGAACGGACTGCGTCAGGATCACCGTCCGGCGGTTGTCGAACCGGTCCGCGATGACGCCGGAGAACAGGCCGAAGATCGTGAACGGGCCGAAGCGGCAGAACGACAGGATTCCGACGGCGAGCGGGTCGTGCGTCAGCGTCAGCACGAACCAGTACATCGCGATGTTCTGCATCCAGGTGCCGCTGACGGAGACGACCTGGCCGCTGAAGAAGAGGCGGTAGTTGCGGTGCTTTCTGAGGCTGAGGAACGTGCGGCGGCCGCCGCGGAGCAACAGCGCCGTCACGCGCTCACCTCGAGCAGCTTCAGCAGCGGCTCGACCGCGGCGTCGACGGCGTCGAGCTCCTCGGGTGACAGGCCGCGCAGCCGCTCGGCGAGCCAGGCGGTGCGGCGGCGCTTGACCGACACGAGCACGCGTGTCCCCTCCGGCGTCAGCTCCAGGCCGATGCGGCGCCTGTCTGCGACCTCCGTCCGGCGAACGAGGCCGGCAGCTTCGAGTCGCGCGATGTACTTGGACATCCCGGGCGTCGACATCCGCTCCCACCTCGCGAGCTCGCGGACGCCGATCCCGCGCTCCTTCTGGATCTTGATCAGCAGCGAGACCTGCTGTCCGGTCACGTCGAGGGAGTGGAGCTCGCGCCGCAGCTCACGGTTCAGACGCAAAAGCGCCGGCCTGAGCCGGTTCGCCACAGTCGTCGGATCTGCAGAGACAATCGTCGCCATTCGTTAACTAGGTTAACGATAGCGGCCGGCCTGTTAAACGCATGTAAGGCCGAGCTGACCGCGAAAGGTCGCCGAAGGCGACCGGCTAGATCTGCCAGACGCCCTCGGCGATGAGCGGGACGCGGCGACCGCGGGCGGCAATGCCGGTCGCCTCGAAGTCCGCCGTCCCGATCATCACGTCGACGTGCGCCTCCGAGCGATTGACGCCGCGCGCGGCGCGGGAAGTCTCGTGGTCCACGCGCGTGTGCGCGAAGCCGGAGCCGAACGCGATGTGCGCCGCCGCGTTCTCGTCCAGCAGCGTGTTGTAGTAGATGCGCCCGGCCTTGCCGATGCGCGAGCTCGAGTCGACGAGCGCGACCTCGCCGAGGCGGTCGGCGTCCTTGATCTCGTAGAGGAAGTCGGCAAAGAAGTCGCGACCCTTCTTCGCGTCGAGCCTGACGAGGCGGCCGCCGCGGAACTCGCCGGAGATGCCGTCGATGAGCTGGCCCTGGAACATGAGCGGCTGCGAGCAGCGGAACGTCCCCTCGGTCGCGGCGGCGATCGGCGACGTGAAGCATTCCTCGGTCGGAAGGTTCGGCGCCGTTCGCTTGCCGTAGAAGTTGGTCGTGCCGCCGCCGAGCCAGAGGCCGTCCGCGTGCAGCGCGACGTCGAGGTCGGTGCCGGGCCCGCGCAGCTCGATCCGCTCCAGCTTCAACCGCGAGAGCCGTTGCGCGCGCTTCCTCAGCCCGGCGAGGTGGCCGCGCAGGCCGGAGACACCGGGTGGATCGTCCGGCCCGACGCGGCAGAAGTCGAGCAGGTCGCGCGCGAGCTTCCGCTGCGCGGCGGTGCTGCCGAGCTTGGGGTAGACGGCGGCGGCCCAGCTTTCGGTCGGCCAGCCGGCGATCGACCAGCGGCGCCTGCCCTGTCGTGACGCGCGGAGGACGTCGGCGAAGCGCTTCGCCGATCGGGTCACGTCGGCGGCGAGCTTCTTGCCTGGCACGTCTTTCAGCGCGCCGGGCTCCCCTTCGCCTGCAATCCAGAGCGTTGCGGTCTCGGGTCGCAGCGTCGCGCGCACCCGGGTCGCGCGCCACGGGGTGACGTGCCCGATCGCCCTGTCCGGCGCGGTCTTGAGGTACGCGGCGCGCACGAGCGGGTCGAGGTACTCGACCTCGACGCTGCGCGCGCCCGCTCGGTAGCCGGCTTCGACCACGGCGACCGCGAACTCGCGATGCGCAGGTTGACACGTAACGACGAGATCGTCGCCGCGGCCGACGGAAGTCCCGACCTTGACGACGGCATCGGCATAACGCGCGAGCTGATCCGGCTCGAGAAGTACCGCCACCGCGCGTGAGAGGCTAACGGTTATGCAGGCGATGGTTCTAGGTCATGCTCGAGAGAAACTGTCACTTCGCGAAGTGGCGATGCCCGTTCCGGACGACGGTCAGGTGCTGTTGCGCGTGCGCGCCTGTGGTGTGTGCCGGACGGACCTGCATATCGTGGACGGCGAGCTCGACCGGCCGAAGCTGCCGCTCGTCCCGGGGCACCAGATCGTCGGCGAGGCCGAGGACGGCCGCCGGCTCGGCGTTCCGTGGCTCGGCTGGACCGACGGCGAGTGCCACTACTGCGCGACGGGCCGCGAGAACCTGTGCGACCGGGCGCGGTTCACGGGCTACGACATCGACGGCGGATATGCGGAGTGGGCGCTCGCCGACGAGCGCTTTTGCCTGCCGCTTCCGGACGAGTTCGACGAGCTACAGGTGGCGCCGCTCCTGTGCGCGGGGTTGATCGGCTACCGCTCGCTGCGGCTCGCCGGCGACGCCGAGCGCCTCGGGCTCTACGGCTTCGGCGCGTCCGCCCACATCGTGGCGCAGGTCGCGGTGCACCAGGGTCGGCGTGTTTTCGCGTTCACGCGCGCCGGGGACGTCGAGGCCCAGGACTTCGCGCGCGAGCTCGGAGCGGAGTGGGCGGGATCCGGCGCGCCGCCGGAGGAGCTGGACGCGGCGATCGTCTTCGCGCCGGTGGGAGAGCTCGTCCCGGCGGCGTTGCGAGCGGTGGCGAAGGGAGGCTCGGTGGTCTGCGCGGGGATCCACATGAGCGACATCCCGTCGTTTCCGTACGAGCTGCTGTGGGGTGAGCGCGTGGTGCGCTCGGTCGCGAACCTCACGCGGCGCGACGGCGAGGAGTTCATGGCGCTCGCGCCGCGCGTGCCCGTGCGGACGCACGTGGAGACCTTTCCGCTCGCGCAGGCGAACGAGGCGCTGGACAAGCTCCGTCGCGGCGACGTGCTCGGCGCGCTCGTGCTCGTCCCCTGACGTCCGTTTCGCCGATGTCCAAAACAGCGACTTGACCGCAGACGGCGTCTGACACCGCGGATTGTCCGGAAAGGGCGGCGGCCATGGCCGTTCGCGGCGACCATCCGGCGGAAGGAACGGCACCGTTCGGACGTCACGCCTTTGTAATGGCGTCTGACACCGGGAACGGGCCCGTTCGGACGAGAAGGTGTCCGTTTCGCGCTAGCGTCCCCGCGTGAGCAGGAACCCGCTCGAGGACGCCGCCGACGCACTCCGCGCGATCGGCGAGCGCGTGCGCCAGACCGTCGGCGACGACGTCGCGAACCAGATCGGGATACCGAAGCCGGAGCCCGTGCTCACGCTCGCCGCCTTGCAGGTGGAGCTCGACTCGCTCGTCGGCCTCGAGTCCGTGAAGGAGCAGGTGCGTGCGCTGATCGCGTTCCTCCAGGTGCAGGCGCGCCGGCAGGAGCACGGCCTCGCCGAGGTCGCGACGAGCCAGCACCTCGTCTTCCTCGGCAACCCGGGCACCGGCAAGACGACGGTTGCCCGCCTGCTCGCGCAGATGTACCGAGCGATGGGATTGCTGAAGCGCGGACATCTCGTGGAGGTCGACCGCGCCGGGCTCGTCGGCGAGTACGTCGGCACGACCGCGATCAAGACCGACCGCGCGATCAGGCGCGCGCTCGACGGCGTGCTCTTCATCGACGAGGCCTACGCGCTCTCGCGCGGCGACGAGGGCCGCGACTTCGGCCCCGAGGCGATCGAGACGCTGCTCAAGCGGATGGAGGATCACCGCCACCGGCTCGTCGTGATCGTCGCCGGCTACCCGGCGCTGATGCGCCGCTTCCTCGAGTCGAACCCCGGCCTCCAGTCGCGCTTCTCACGCGAGATCACGTTCCCGGACTACTCGACCGACGAGCTCGTCGCGATCACGAAGAAGTTCGCGACGGACAGCGAGTACCGCTTCGACGAGGGAGCGGTCGAGACGTTGAGACGGATCCTCGAAGGCGCGAAGCGCGGCGAGCGCTTCGGCAACGCGCGGTACGCGCGCACGCTGTTCGAGCAGTCGCTGAGCCAGCACGCATTGCGCCTGGCCGGTCGCATCGACGAGATCGGCACCGACGAGCTGATCACGCTCACCGCGGACGACGTCGCCGCCGGCGCGCGGGCGCTCGGCGAGGAGCCGGAGCCGGAGCGCCCGCGCGGCGGGCTCTTCCGGCGCCGTTAGTTCTCAGGCGAGCGCCTCGCGCACGAGACCCTGGAAGTGCGCGACGAGCTTCTCGGCCTCGCCGAGCAGGCGACCGTCGGCGATCGCGCCCGAGCTCACGCCGACCTGGACGCGCTCGACGAGCGCGGTGTCCTCGCGCCCGACCGTGTCGTCGAGCTCGAGCAGTTCGGAGATCCACGCGTCGGAGACGTCGGCTCCGAAGAAGTAGTCGAGGAAGCGGTCGGTGCGGTCCGGCGCGCCCGGGACGAACGGCCCGATCGACAGGTTCGCCTCGCCGGGGAAGACATTGATCCCGGTGCTCGGCCAGACGAAGTGAAACTGCGACCGCGTCTCTCCGTCTCGTGCGGGCCCGACCTGGGTCGAGTGCAGCCGGCCGACCTCGAGCCGGTACGCCTCGGGCGAGACGTCGACGAGTGCGCTGAAGCCCGGATGCGCGACGGCGCAGTGGTAGCACTCGAGGAAGTTCTCCGCGACGACCTTCCAGTTCGCTGCGACGCTCCACTCGGCGCGGTGATGGAACTCCAAGGCGTCGACGTCGAGGCCGAGCTCGGCGACCTGCGCCGGAACGGGCCCGAGCCACTCCGCGAGCGGCTCGGCGTCCGCGTCCGGGTTCACGAACAGGAACGGCCCCCAGCGCTCGAGCCGCACGGGCTCCAGCCCGACGCCGTCGAGCTCGAAGTCCGCGCGCGGCGCCGCGCCCAGCCGCCCGTCGAGACCGTACGTCCACGCGTGATACGGGCATTGCAGCGTTTTCCTGTTCCCGGCTCCTTCGGCGATGGTCGACCCGCGGTGCCTGCAGACGTTGACGAACGCGCGCGTCTCGCCGTCGTCGGCGTGCGTGACCACGATCGGGATGCGCCCCACGTGCGCCGTGAAGAAGTCCCCGGCGCGCGCGGTCATCCCGGCGTGGCCGACGTACTGCCAGGAGCGCCCGAAGATGCGCGCCTGCTCGAGCGACCAGACCTCGGGATCCGAGTACCAGAGCCAGGGATTGGTCGCGAGGCTCACGGAGGAGTAAGCTAGCGCGCCGATGGCGGAGATCGAGTTCATCGACGTCCAGAAGGTCTACGAGGACGGGACGCAGGCGGTCTTCGACCTCAATCTCGAGATCAACGACGGCGAGCTGATGGTCCTGGTGGGCCCGTCGGGCTGCGGCAAGACGACGGCGCTGCGCATGGTCGCGGGTCTCGAAGAGATCTCGGACGGCGAGCTGCGAATCGGCGACCGCGTCGTGAACGACCTGACGCCGAAGGAACGCAACATCGCGATGGTCTTCCAGAGCTATGCGCTCTACCCGCACATGACGGTCGAGGACAACCTCGCCTTCAGCCTCAAGCTCCACAAGATGCCGAAGCAGGAGATCAACGAGCGCGTGCATCGCGCGGCGAAGATCCTGCAGATCGAGGAGTACCTGAAGCGCAAGCCACGCGCGCTCTCCGGCGGGCAGCGGCAGCGCGTCGCGATGGGGCGCGCGATCGTCCGCGAGCCGGAGGCGTTCCTGATGGACGAGCCGCTCTCGAACCTCGACGCCAAGCTCCGGGTGCAGACGCGCGCGGAGATCCACCAGCTGCAGCGCCGCCTCGGCGTGACGACGATCTACGTCACGCACGACCAGGTCGAGGCGATGACCATGGGAGACCGCGTCGCGGTCATGAGCGCAGGGCGCCTGCAACAGGTCGACACGGCGCAGAGGCTCTACGACAAGCCCCTGAACGAGTTCGTCGCCGGCTTCATCGGCTCACCCGCGATCAACCTCGTCGAGGCTCAGCTCGCGCAGACGAACGGAAGCCTTTCGATCAGCTTCGGTGAGTACACGCTGCCGGTGGAAGAAAGCGCGGCGCGCAATCAATCACGTCTGAAGGAGTACGTCGGCAAGGAGATCATCCTCGGCATCCGGCCCGAGGACTTCGAGGACGCGAGCATCGAGCCGGACATTCCGAGCGACCGCCGCATCAAGATGACGTGCGACCTCACCGAGCCGCTCGGCTCCGAGGTTCTCGTCTACTTCAGCAGTGAGGCCACCGGCGTCGTGTCGAGCGCCGTCGAGGCAGACGCGCGCGAGGATGCGGACGTCCGTCTCGGCGGGGACGACGACGAAGGGACGAAGACGCGCCTCTGCGCACGCGTCAGCCCACGCAGTCGCATCGCGGCCGGCCAGTCCGCCGAGCTCGCGGTCGACACGAGCCGCCTCTACTTCTTCGACCCGCAGACGCGGGAAACGCTCTAGAGCCTCTTAGCCCTTGACGGCGCCGGCGGTGAGGCCGGCGATGATCCGCTTCTGCAGGACGAGGACCATGATGAGCAGCGGCAGCGTGACGATCACCGTCGCGGCCATGATCGTCCCCCAGGGGACGGCGAAGCCGCTCCCGGTCGGGCTGACGAATGACGTGATCGCGAGCGGCACGGTGTACTTATCCGGCGACTGGATGAACGACAGCGCGTAGAGGTACTCGTTCCACGCCGAGATGAACGCGAGGAGCCCCGTCGTCACGAGCCCCGGCGCGATCAGCGGCAGCAGCACCTTGTAGAAGACCTGCAGAGGCGTCGCTCCGTCGACGTAGGCCGCCTCCTCGAGATCACCCGGCAGCGCGCGCATGAAGCTCGTCAGCACCCACACCGTGAACGGCAGCGTGAAGATCAGGTACGTGAAGATGAGCGCGCCGAGCGTGTCGTAGAGGTGGAACTTCGAGATCGTGGTGTAGAGCGCGCCGAGGATCGCGATCTGCGGGAAGATCGTCATCGACAGCATCAGGTACATGACGAACGAGCGGCCGTGGAACTTGAAGCGCCCGAGCGCGTACGCGGCGAACGAACCGATGATGAGCGACAGAATCGTGACCGACCCGGCGACGATCGCCGAGTTGATCAGCGCGTCCTGGAAGAACGACGCATTCAGCGCATTGCGGTAGTTGTCCAACGTGGGATGCGTCGGGATGTACTTCACGGGCGTCTGGAAGAGGTTCACCTCGGGCGTGAACGACGAGCGGACGACCCAGTAGAACGGGAACAGGGCGTAGATGAAGATCGCCGCGATCAGGATCCAGAACGGAATCCGGATCAGGAAGCGGCCGTACGGGCTCTTGCGCAGCCGGCGAGTGCGGCTCGAGGTGCGAGCGGGTGCGCGCGCGGCTTCGGCGACGGTGGTCATTCGTCGCTCACCGCCCTGCTGACGGTCACGTAGATGACGACGAAGATCGCGATGATGAAGAAGATCGCGACGCTGATCGCGGCGCCGTATCCGACGTGCCCGTCCCCGACGATCGTGCTCTGCGCGTAGATCGCCATCGTCTGCGTGTCGGGGCGGTTCCCGAAGAAGACGTAGAAGACGTCGAAGACGCGCAGCGCATCGAGGGTGCGGAAGATCAGCGTCACGAGGATCGCCGGCTTGAGGAGCGGCAGCGTGATCTTCCAGAACTGCTGGAGCACGCTGGCGCCGTCGACTTCGGCGGCCTCGTAGAGGTCCTGCGGAATCACCTGCAGGCCCGCCAGGAGTAGCAGCGCCACGAACGGCGTCGTCTTCCAGATGTCGACCGCGCAGACCGCGCCGAGCGCCGTGCTCGGCTCGGAGATCCAGGCGTGCGAATGCGAGAGGATGTGGAGGCGGACGCCCGCATCGTTGATGACGCCGAAGGTGTCGTCGAGCATCCACTTCCACATCTGGGCGGCGACGACCGTCGGGATTGCCCACGGAACGAGCATCACCGCGCGCATGAGGCCGCGGCCCTTGAACTTGGAGTTCACGACGAGGGCGATGGCGAGTCCCAACGCGAACTCGAACGTGACCGTGATCAGCGTGAACTTGATCGTCGTCCAGATCGAGTCGCGGAACTGCGTGTCGTGCCACAGGTCCTTGTAGTTCTGGAGGCCGACCCACTGCGTCGGGAGGAGCGCGAGGAACTCCTGGTCGGTGAAGCTCTGGTAGATCGTCTTGCCGAGCGGGTACATCGCGACGAGCGCGACGACCGCGAGCGACGGCAGGAGCAGCAGCCAAGCGAGCCGCGTCTGGCGGCGCTGGAGCTTCGTCCCGCCGCGGCGGCGGCGAGGACGAGTCGGGACCGGAGTGGCTACGGATGCCATGCGAGCGAGGGAGGGAGGATGACAGGTGCCATCCTCCCTCGTTTCGATTCAGCGTGCCCGGACTAGCGGAGGAGTCGCTGGAGCTGGGCCTGGAGGCCGGGCAGGACGCTCTGCGCCTGCGCTCCGTTGAGGATCCGGCTGATTGCCTGGTAGATGTCCTTCGAGCCCTCGTTGTACTTCGCGCCGAGGGCGGTGGACGGCCGCGTTGCGCGCGGCACGTTCGCCGTCGCCGGGTTGAGGTACGGCGCCGCCTTGCGGACCTGCTTGTCGAGCGCGAGCGACGGGATCGTCGGCACGTTCGAGTTCGTGAGCGTGTCGAACTTCTCCACCGGCTTGCTCGTCATGTAGCGGACGAACTCGATCGCCGCGTCGGGGTGCTTCGAGTACTTCGAGACCGCGAGCTGCCAACCGCCGACCGTGGCCGCCGACTTCTGGCCCGCACCGTGCGGGAGCGGAGCGACCGCGAACTTGCCGGCGACCTTGGAGCCCTTCGCCTGCGCGAGCGAGTACGCGTACGGCCAGTTGCGCATGAAGGCGGCGCTGCCGTTGATGAACGCCGTGTGCGTCTCGCCCTCCTGGTACGACGTCACGCCACGCGGCGTCGTCTTGCCGATGTTGGCGCGGAACATGTTCAGGATGTTCGCGGCCTTGGCGTTGTTGATCGTCGCCTTGCCGCCGTCGATGAAGTGGCCGCCGCCTGACGACGCGATCCACTCGAGGGCGTTGCACGTGAGGCCCTCGTACGCGTTGCCCTGGAAAACGAACCCGCTGAAGTCGGGGTTCGACGCCTTCTCGCCGTCCTGGATCTTCTTCGCCATCTGGAACAGCTGTGTCCAGGACGCCGGCGGGCGCTTGTAGCCGTACTTCTTGAGCAGGTCGGTGCGGTAGTAGAGCATTCCGAAGTCGCCGAACCACGGCATGGCGACGAGCTTCCCGGCGACCGTGTCGTTCTGGACGATGCCCTGCGAATGCAGCTTCGCCTGCTGGCCGAGCTTCGGCTTCAGGTCGACGAGGAACGGCGCGAACGCGCCCGGCCAGACGACGTCGATCATGGCGACGTCGATCGAGGACGAGTGCGTCGAGAACGCCCTTGCCAGCTGTGAGTACGACGCGTCGGACGCAGCGGGATGCGGCACGACCTTCACGGTGATTCCGGTCTGCTTCGAGAACTGCTTCGCGAGCGCCAGGTCGCGCGCGTGACCGCCGCCGACCGAGTCGCCGACGAACGTGATCGTCTGCCCGCCGTACTTCGACTTGATCGACGAGGCGTTCGGCACCGACGGCGCCGGCGTCGCGGCTGCGGAGACCGCCTTCGCCTTTCCCCCTGTGCTTTTCGTCGCCGCAGCGGCGACGCTCATCGAGACGAGCAGGACGAAGAGAGCGAGCCCTGCCACGACAACCCTTGCACGATGTTTCACAAGCCTGTCCTTTCTCTGAAGTCCACGGCTACGACGGCGACGCCGGAACGTGCGCTGTTTCGACCCCTCTCGAACGCGACCGCGGCCATTGCGCCTCCTTAGCCCTCCACGGGAATCCTCGCGGAAACCCACGGCCGGGCGCAACTTTGACCTACCCGATCGGGGGGTGCGACCCGGACCGAGGTCGGGCTACGATCGCGCGACGAAGGAATCCTGTGGCAAGGAATCCTGCGATTCGTCGCGAGACCCTGCCGAAAGCTCGAGTCGTCCGAGGGGGCACATGAGAAGAGGAGTCGTCAAGGCGTCGCTCGCGCTCGGTGCGGTCGCCGCGGTGGGGGCGGGTCTGGCCCTCACAGGAGCCGGAGCGGCGCCGCCGAGCGGCCCGCAGGGCCCGATCGTCACGCGTCTACCGCACGTCACGCCCGCCGTGTTCCGCGGCAGCGTTCGCGACTTGCCGCAGATCGGCCTGACGAAGCAGGAGCGCCCGAAGCCGCGCGCATGGGAGCGCAACGACCTCGTGCCGGTCTCGCCGAAGACCGCGCTGCCGGGCGCGGCCGAGCCGCAGGCAGCGGTGACGGCACCCAGCGCGCCCGTGTCGGCGCCGACGTCGAGCTTCATCGGGCTCGACTCGGCGAATTTCGGCGCCGGCTGGCCGCCCGACACGAACGGCGACGTCGGTCCCGCGCACTACATCCAGGTCGTGAACACGTCGATCGGCATCTTCAACAAGAGCAACGGCGCCCGCCTTGCGGCGTTCACGTTCGACTCGCTCTGGTCGAACGCGCACACGGGGACCGCGTGCGACAACGACAACCAGGGTGACCCGACGGTGGTGTACGACCCGATCGGCGATCGCTGGATCGTCGCCGACTTCGGGATGGCGAGCTTCAGCACGCCGCCGTTCTACGAGTGCATCGCCGTCTCGCGCACGGGCGATCCGGTGAACGGCGGCTGGTACTTCTACGCCGTCCGCGCTGACGACTCGGCGCATCCGTGGTTCCCCGACTACCCGAAGATGGGCATCTGGCCCGACGGCCTCTACATGACGGCCAACATGTTCCAGGGCAACACCTACCGCGAGGTTCGCGCGTGGGCGTTCAACCGCGCCGACCTCGAGTCGGGCGCGCCGCTTCGCAGCGTCGTCGTCGACACGAACACGACGAGCTACTTCAGCATGCTGCCGAGCAACATGCGCACCGCGGCCGGCGCTCCGCCGTCGGGCTCGCCGAACTTCTTCGTCTCCGAGTCGCAGACCGCGTTCGCATTCCAGGTGTGGAAGTTCCACGTCGACTACTCGGGCAGCGGCTCGTCGTTCACCGGCCCGGCGAACGTGAGCCAGGCGAGCTACAACACGGCGAGCGGCAACGTGCCGACGCCGGGGAACCCGCTCGACACGCTCTACGACCGGCTGATGAACCAGGCGCAGTACTCGAACATCGGCGGCACGGAGTCGGTCTGGGTGAACCACACCGTTCGCTGCTGCGGCACCGGCTCGCCGATGGGCCAGCAGTGGGCGCAGATCCGCGTCACCGGCGGCACGATCGGCACGACGCCCGTGCAGCAGCAGATCTACCCGGGCGCGAACGACGGCCTGCATCGCTGGATGGGCTCGGTCGCCGTGGACAAGCTCGGCGACATGGCGCTCGGCTACAGCGCCGCGAACTCCACGACGAACCCGGACATCCGCTATGCGGGACGCCTCGCCGGAGATCCGGCCGGCACGCTGCCGCTCACCGAGACGACGATGCTGCCCGGCGTCACGCGTGGGACACAGCTCGGGAACTGCGGCGGCAGCACGTGCATCCGCTGGGGCGACTACAGCGCGATGGTGCTCGATCCGAACGGCTGCGACTTCTGGTTCACGACCGAGTACTACGCGACGACGGGCATGAACTGGCAGACGCGCATCGGCTCGTTCCGGCTCAACCCGAACTGCGCCGCCGGCGGCGGCGGTGGCATCACGGGCCAGACGATCACGTTCGACGCGCTCGTGGACAAGACCTACGGCGACGCCGACTTCACGGTCAGCGCGTCGGCGTCGTCCGGCCTGCCCGTGTCGTTCTCCGCGACCGACAACTGCACTGTCTCGGGCAACGTTGTCCACCTCACGGGCGCAGGGTCGTGCACGATCACGGCCTCGCAGGCGGGTGACGCGACGTACGCGCCGGCACCCGACATGTCGCAGACGTTCACGATCCTGAAGGGGTCGCAGACGATCTCGTTCGCGGCGGTCGCGGACAGGACGCTCGGCGACCCGGACTTCACGGTCAGCGCGACCGCGTCGTCGGGCCTGCCGGTCTCGTACGCGGCGACGGGCAACTGCACCGTCTCGGGCTCGACCGTGCACCTCACGGCCGCCGGCTCGTGCACGATCACGGCTTCCCAGACCGGGAACGTGAACTACGACGCGGCCGCCGACGTCCCGCAGTCGTTCAACATCAACGCGGCGCCTCCGGGCACGCCGCTCAGCATCTCGAGCTCGACCGAGGGAACGCTCTCGTTCTCGGCGGGCGCGTGGGTCAACGGCGGCTGGCACGTCAGGCTGACGTCGGCGAACTCCTCGCCGGTGACCGTCACGCTGACGGGCAACGTGAACGTGCCGGTGACGTGCGCGGGCGGCGGCTCCGGCGGGACGATCTCGGTGCCTGTCTCGAAGACGGTGACCATTCCCGCCGGCTCGACCTCGTACGTGCCGACGAACGACACGAAGAGCGCGCTCGGCTGGATGGGCGCCGTGCAGGCTCCGGCCCTGTGCGGCGCGAACGCGATGAGCAACATGGGCGCGACGCTGAGCGCGACGGTGCAGGCGTCCTCGCACACCGGGCAGCTCGGCTTCCAGTTCCACTACCGGGTGCCGGCGGCGAAGGGCAGGCCGAACACGAACTGCACGGTCTCCGGCGGCGGCACGACGTGCCAGGCGAAGTGGAGCTCGGCGGCCACGCTCTAGCAATTGCTTGACGGGGGCGGGACCTGCCAGGTAGGTCCTGCCCTCGAATGACCGAAATCCGCGAGCAGCTCGAACGGGAGGCGCGCAAGGCCGCGGCCGCGCTGCCGCTGCTCAGGGACGAGCTCGTCGAGCGCGCGCTCGGCGGCGCCGCCGACCTGCTCGGCGAGCGGGCCGACGACGTCCTCGCCGCGAACCGCGAAGACGTGGCGGCCGGCGAGGGCCGTCTGGACGACGGAGCGCTCGACCGGCTGCGCCTCGACGACCACCGGCTCGACGCAATCGCGGAGCAGCTCCGGACGCTGTCGCAGCTCCCGCCGCTCGAGCGCCTGATCTCGGAGTGGACGCTCGACAACGGCCTGCACGTCGAGGAGCGGCGCATCCCGATCGGCGTCGTCGGGGCGAACTTCGAGGCGCGACCGAACGTCGCCGTCGACGTCGCGGGCCAGCTGCTGAAGAGCCGCAACGCGGCGCTGCTTCGCACCGGCGGCGCTGCGCTCCGCACGGTGACCGCGCTCGTGGACGACGTGCTTCGTCCCGCGCTCGAACGCGTGGGCCTGCCGCCGGGCGCCGTGGGCCTCGTCCGCTCGCCGGATCGCGAAGGCGCCCGCGCGCTCGTCACGCTGCCGAAGGTCGTGCCGCTCGTGATCCTGCGCGGCAGCGGCCCGACGACCGCGGCGCTCGCGAAGCTCGCCGCCGAGAACGGCGTCCGGACGCTCGCGCACGCCGAGGGCGGCGGTGTCCTCTATGTGCACGCGGCCGCGGACGAGACGAAGGCGGTCGCGCTGATCGAGGGGAGCCTCGACCGGCTCGGCGTGTGCAACCGGCTCAACCTGCTCCTCGTCGACCGCGCGTTTGGGCCCGACCCGCTGCTCGAGGCCGTCGCGCGCGCCGGTGTCGAGGTGCGGGAGCCGCCGCGGCTGGGGCACGAATGGGCGAACGACGCGGAACATGTCGCGAGCGTCACCGTGCACGTCGTCGACTCCCTCGACGACGCCGTCTCGATTGCGAACGAGGAGACGTCGGGCCTCGCAGCCGGCATCGTCACCGAGGACGAGGCCGCCGCGACGCGATTCCTCGACGGCTGCCGAGGCACCGCCGTCTTCTGGCATGCCACGACGCGCTTCACGGACGGCTTCGCCCTCACGGGCGCACCCGAGACGGGCATCAACGTCGACTGGGTGCCGGGGCCCCGCGGGCCGGTCACGTATCGCGACCTCTGGCTCCGCCAGTACCGCGCGATCGGCGACGCGACGCAGCGGCGATGAAGTCGTCGCTCGTCGTCAAGCTCGGGTCCGCGCTCGTGCTCGAGGACGACGTCGTCGACGGTCGCGCAGCGGAGATCGCAGCGCTCGTCCGCGACGGTACGCCCGTCTGCGTCGTCTCGTCCGGCGCGGTCGCACTCGGGCTTCGGTCGCTCGAAGTCGAACGCCGGCCGCGCAGCCTGCCGCGGCTGCAGGCCGCGTCGGCGCTCGGGCAGCCGCTGCTTCAGCGCCGCTGGGAAGACGCGCTCGCCGCGCACGGCGTTCGATCCGCGCAGGTGCTGCTCACCGCCGCCGAGATCGGCGAGCGCCGCGCGTACGTGAACGCGCGCAACACGTTCCACGAGCTCCAGCGCATCGGAGTCGTCCCGGTCGTGAACGAGAACGACGCCACGGCCACCGACGAGATCTCGTTCGGCGACAACGACACGCTTGCGGCGCAGGTCGCCATGCTCGTGCGCGCCGAGTTGCTCGTGCTCCTGACGTCCGTCGAGGGAGTGCTCGACGCTGACGCCGCGGTCATCGGCGAAGGCGCCGCCGCGAGGAGCGCCGTCTTCGGCCCGGGCAGCGCCGCCGGCAAGGGCGGAATGGAGAGCAAGGTCGCCGCGGCGGAGCTCGCGGCGGCTGCGGGGATCCCGAGCGTGATCGCGTCGGGGAAGACGCCGTTGCCGTCGCTGCTCGCCGGCGGCGGGACGCGTTTCGCCGCGGCCGCCACGGGCGAGTCGGCGTTCAAGCTCTGGCTCCGCTTCGGGAAGCGCGTGACCGGACGGCTGATCGTGGACGAAGGCGCCGAACGCGCCGTCCGTCGCCGCGGCAGCAGCCTGCTCGCCGTCGGCGTCGTCCGCTGCGACGGCGCCGTGCGCGCGGGCGACGGAGTCGAGCTGTGCGCTCTCGACGGCACGGGCTTCGGCCGCGGCATCAGCTCGCTCGACGCACGCGAGCTCGAAGCGCGGCCGTCGAACGTCGAGGCCGTGCACCGTGACCGGCTGATCCTCTACTGAGTCAGGTCCGGCCGTGCAGGAAGACGCAATCCGTTGCGTTCCGGCATGAGACCTTGCCCTCGAAGTCTTTCGTCAGCATCTGCCACCAGTGCTTCATCGCGTCGCTTCGCTTCTGCTGCAGGAGCTGCCGCCGGATCAGCCCCTTCACCCTCGAGAACGCTTTGCGCCGTGCGGGCTCGTACTGCGACCGGTGCCGGTCGTAGTACCGCTTCACCTCGGCGTCCGTGACCTTCACGTTCCTGGTCACTCTCTCGAAGACCTTTTCCTGAGTCAGGCTGGAGCGGATGTTGTCGCGCACCTGCGCGTCAGTCAGGCCCTGCCGCTTCAATTGCGTGCGGTACCGCTTTTCGCTGCCGCCGAAGTACTGCTTCTCGAGCTTCGCCAGCCTGTCGGCGATCTCCGCGTTCGCAACCGTGATCCCTTGCTTCTCGGCCTCCTGCTCGACCTCGGCGCGCTGGACCAGGTACTGCATCGCCTGTCGTCTCACCGTTCGCGATGGGCCCGTCCCGTTGGAGCGAACCAGCTCGTCGAACTGCCTCTGCGTGATCGGCCGGCCGTCCACGATCGCGACCGCGCTCCGCGGAACCTTGCCCTCGCCGGCGCAGCCCGCGAGAAGCCCGACGAGAACCGTCAGAACCAGCGACATCGTCGCTTGACGCATCCGACGCTTATTCTGCGGCCGTGAGCCAGCAAACGCCGAGTCGGACGGCGACCGGCCCGCGGACGAAGCCGCCGTTTCGCGCCGACCACGTCGGCAGCCTGCTGCGCCCGGAGAAACTGCATCGAGCGCGCGAGGACTTCGCCGCCGGACGCATCGACGCCGACGCGCTCCGCGAGATCGAGGACGAGGCGATCCGCGAGATCGTCCGCAAGCAGGAGGACGTCGGCCTGCAGGCAGCGACCGACGGCGAGTTCCGCCGTGCGTCCTGGCACATGGACTTCATCTACCAGCTCGACGGCATCACGAAGGAAGCCGGCCATATCGCCGTGAAGTTCCACAACGAGCAGGGCGACATCGAGTTCACGCCCGCGGCGCTCCACGTGGACGGCAAGCTCGGCGTCTCGAAGACGATCTTCGGCGACGCCTTTCAGTTCCTCCAACAAACGGTGACGACCGCGCTGCCGAAGCTCACGATTCCGTCGCCGAGCATGGTTCACTACCGCGGCGGCAAGGCCGCGATCGACCCGAGCGTCTATCCGGAGCTGGACGAGTTCTGGGCCGATCTCGTCGCCGCGTATCGCGAAGAGGTGCGTCGGCTCGGCGAGCTCGGCTGCACGTATCTCCAGCTCGACGACACGAGCCTCGCGTACATCAACGACCCGCACCAGCGCGATTACATCGCGTCGATCGGCGGCGATCACGAGCGTCAGCACATCGAGTACATCCGCCACATCAACGAGGCGCTCGCCGGCCGGCCTCCGGAGATGAGCGTGACCACGCACTCGTGCCGCGGCAACTTCCAGTCGTCGTGGGCGGCGGAGGGCAGCTGGGACTACGTCGCCGAGGCGCTGCTCAACGAGCTCGACGTCGACGGCTTCTTCATGGAGTGGGACGATGAGCGCTCGGGCGGCTTCGAGCCGCTGCGCTTCCTGCCCAAGGGCGAGAAGCAGGTCGTGCTCGGGCTCGTGACGACGAAGCGCGGCGGGCTCGAGTCGAAGGACGAGCTGTTGCGCCGCATCGAGGAGGCGTCGACGTACGCGCCGCTCGAGCAGCTCTGCCTGTCGCCGCAGTGCGGCTTCTCGTCGACCGTGGAAGGGAATGCGCTTTCGCAGGACGAGCAGTGGGCGAAGCTGCGGCTGATCGTCGAAGTGGCACAGGAAGTCTGGGGCTGACGAACCGCACCGTTCGCGAGGCGACGTTCGACGTCTTCCGCCGGCGCGGGCTGACGACGCTCTTCTCGAATCCCGGCTCGACGGAGGTTCCGTTCCTCGCGGGCCTGCCGAACGACCTGCGGTTCGTGCTCGCGCTGCACGAGAACGCGGTCGTCGCGCTCGCGACCGGCTACGCGATCGGCCGCGGCGGCGAGCCGGCGCTCGCGATCGTGCACACGACGGCCGGGCTCGGGAACGCCGTCGGCGCGCTCGCGACCGCGCGCGTGAACCGTGCGCCGCTCGTCGTGCTCGTCGGCCAGCAGGATCGGCGGCATCTCGCCTTCGAGCCGTTCCTCGCCGGGAAGCTCGAGCGGCTCGCCGGCGACTACCCGGTGTCCGTCGAGCAGCCGGTGCGTCCGCAGGAGGTTCCCGGCGCGATCGAGCGTGCGTACCACGCGGCCGCGACGCACCGCGGCCCGGCGCTCGTGATCGTGCCGATGGACGACTGGAGCGCGCCGGCGGAGGACGAGCGCGAGGACGCCGCGGCCGGCGTCGTGCTTCGCGCGGCCTCGGTCGATCCGGCTGGGGTGGACGCCCTTGCGGCTTTTCTCGCGGAGGCGGAGTCGCCTGCGTTCGTGGTCGGCGCGGGCGCAGACGATCCCGAAGCGTGGGCCGCGCTCGTCGCGCTCGCAGAGCGGCTCGTCGTGCCGGTGTTCCAGGAGTCGTTCGGAGCGCGCGCCGGCTTCCCGCAGGATCATCCGCTGTTCGCCGGGTTCCTGCCGGCCGACCGGCCGCGGCTGCGCGAGAAGCTCGCGCCGTACGACGCCCTGCTCGTCGTCGGCGCGCCGGTCTTCAGGCAGTCGCCCTACGCGGCCGGCCGGCTCACGAACACCGGCACTCAAATCGCCGTTGTCGGTGACAATGCGGACGAGGTTCTTCGCAGCCCCGCCGAGCTCGCGGTGCTGGCGCCGCCGGCCGCCGTCTGTCGCGAGCTGCTTTCGCGCGTGCCGGCCCGAGACGTCCCGCCGCCACAGTCGTTTCGGCCGCCGTCCGCGCCCGAGCCTCCGGCCGCGCGCGAGCCGATGCGCGCCGGACACGTGCTCGCGGCGCTTGCCGAGCGGCTACCGCGCGATGCGGTCGTCGTGGAAGAAGCTCCCGTCGACCGCCCGGAGTTGCACGACCGCCTCCCCGCGCGCGAGTCGCTCGGATTCCTGAGCGCCGCGATGGGCGGCCTCGGGTTTGCGCTCGGCGGAGCGACCGGCATCAGGATGGCGCTGACCGAACGGCCGGTCGTCGCCGTGGTCGGAGACGGCTCCTCGATCTACGGCATTCAGGCGCTGTGGAGCGCGGCGCACTACCGCGTCGGTGTCCTGTTCGTGATCCTGTCGAACGGCGGTTACGCGATCATGGATCGCCTGGCGGAGCGCGTCGAGCGCGAGCCGCCGTGGCCGTCGTTCGAGGTCGACGTCGCCGCCCTCGCGCGCGCGTTCGGCTGTCCCGCGCGCCGCGTCTCGACGCACGAGGAGCTGGTCGATCGCGCTGGACGAGATCGTGCCGACGCTCGCGTCGCGCGACGAGCCGGTGCTCCTGGACGTCGTGATCGCCCCGACGGCGTCGTTCGCGCCGTAGGTTCGCGCTACGGGGTCGTGTCGAGCGAGCGGGCGACGGCGTGCAGCGGGCGCGCGAGGGCGACGACGGTTGTGCCGCCGCCGATCAGGGCCATGACGATCGCCACGGCGAGCACGAGCAGGCTCTCGTACTGGCGGAGCCGTCTGTATTCCGAGTCCGTGTGGCGACCGATATCGACCCAGTGATCGGCAGCGCGCGCGACGAGCTTCAGCGAATCACAGCGCAAATCACCGAGCCGAGGGAGCGCGTAAGGTGAATCGGCGTGGGAGAGCACGCGTGTATGCGTCGGTTCCTCCTCGCGGCTGTCGCTGTCGCGTGCGCAGTCGTGTGCGCAGGTGCGAGCGCTGTTCACGCCGCGCCGCCGTCGAAGGTCAGCCTCGGCATCATCTTCCCGGAGGGCTACACGGTGCGCGAGATGACCGCGCGCGTCGCCGCGGTTCGCCGGATCGCGATCCGCAAGCGCCACGTGAAGCCCGTGCTGACCGCGCACGCGTACGCGAAGGCAGCTGCGCACATGTCGGCGCCGCGTTCCTTCCGGCGATCGATGACCCGCCGGTCGATCGAGGGCTTCCTCTTTCCGTCGCGCTACGACTTCGGGCCGGTGACGACCGCGCAGGAGCTGATCGCGCTTCAGCTCGACGAGTTCGCGCGTGAGTGGGCGAGGGTGGATCTACGCCGTGCTCGCGCGCGTCGGCTCGACCCGTACGAGGTGCTGATCGTGGCGTCGATGATCGAGCGCGAGACGGTCGTGCCGGCAGAGCGCGCGCTCGTCTCGGCGGTCATCTACAACCGGCTCGACGCCGACATGCCGCTCGCGATCGACGCGACGCTCCGCTACGGCCTCGACGTCCCCGGAACGCGGCCGCTGACGAAGGCCGACCTCGCGAGCCGCTCGCCGTACAACACGCGCCGGTACAAGGGGCTGCCGCCGACGCCGATCGGGAATCCGGGGCTGGCGTCGATCCAGGCTGCCGCGCACCCGGCGAAGGTCGACTACCTCTACTACGTTCGGAAGCCCGACAAGCTGCACCACTTCTTCACGGCCGACGCCGACGAGTTCTGCCGCAAGGCGCGGGAGTACGGCTACGGCTGCTGACGCGCGGCGGTGAGAGCATGAGGCGTGCGGATCGCGCGCCGCCTCGCCTTCGCCCGGCTCGTGTCGCTCAGCGGCGGCTCGGCCGCGTACATCGCGCTCGTCGCGGCGCTCTACGGCGAGACCGGGTCGGCGTTGTGGATCTCCGCGGCGATCTTCGCGAGCGTCGTCTCGTCGGTTCTTGCGGCGCCGTTCGCGGGCTGGATCGGCGACCACTTCGACCGGCGCGCCGTTCTCGTCGGCGCCGACCTGGCGGCGGCCTGCGTGGCTGTGGCGATGGCCGCGACCGCGACTCGTCCGCTCGCGCTCGTGATCCTGCTCGGCGTCTCGTCGATCGCGCAGGCGCCGTTCGAGCCGGCGTCCGCGGCCGCGCTGCCCTCGGTCGTCTCCGCGGAGGACGTGCCGCGCGCGAACTCCCTCATCGGCGCGACGAGCTCGGCCGGCTACCTCGTCGGGCCGCTGCTCGGCGGCGCGGTGCTCGCGGTCGGCGCGTCGCCCGCAGCGCTCTTCGCCGTCGACGCCGCGACGTTCCTCGTCTCCGCCGCGGTGGTCGTGTCGATCCGGCAACCCTTCGGACGCGGGTCGACGGAGGAGCATCCCGGCGTGCTCGCCGGCTTCCGCGTGATCCTGCGGGAGCGGGCGTTGCGGATACCGGTCCTCGCCGGGATGGTCTCGCTGCTCGGCGTCGGGATCGTCGACGTCGCGTCGTATCCGCTGTCGATCGAGCTCGACGGTGGCACGGCCGGCTACGGCGCGATGACCGGACTGCTCGGCGGCGGCGGAGTGCTCGGTGCTGCCCTCGCCGCGCGGGTGCTTCGCTTTCCGGCCGCGCGAGTGCTCGCCGGCGCGTTCGCAGCGAGCGCGGCGGGATTGGCTCTGGCCGGCGCGGCGCCGGTACTCGCGCTCGCGCTCGTCGGGATGGCTGTCGCCGGCGCCGGGCGCGGGCTCGGCGACGTGGCGGAGGTCACGCTCGTCCAGCGGCGCGCCGCGGACGAGGTGCGGAGCCGCGTGTTCGCTGCGCAGGACGGTGCTGCGCACATCGCGTTCTCCGTTTCGGCCTTCACCGGCGGGCTGCTCGTCGAGGCGACGAGCGCGCGCGGCGCGTTCGCGGTCGCGGCCGTCTTCGGCGTTGCGGCGGCGCTGCTCGCCTGGTCGGCCCGCGGATTTAGGCGAGAGCGCGCGCAGTCCAGGCGCGCGCGGCGATGACGAGCGGTCCGGAGCCGAGCGCCTGCCGGCAGCGCTCGCGAACCTCGCACCTGCCGCTCTTCGGCGAGGCCGGCGAGGTAAGCGCCGCCGGGCCCGACTCCGAGCATGAACGGGTCCCACCATGCGTCGAAGGTCGGCGTGATGCACCGTGACTTCGAGCGACGACTCGTGCACGTCGCGCAACCCGCGTCGACCGAAGAGCTCCCTGAGGTGGCCCTTCGCGCGCTCCCGCGAGCTGCGACTCGTCCGGCGCATCCGGGTCGAGCGCGTGCACGGCGTCCCAGAACGGGCTAAGCGGTCCTTGCCCGCCCGCGTGATCCCAGACGCACGCCGCGACAACGCCGCCGGGCCGCGTGACGCGGCGCATCTCCGACAAGCCGCCGACCGGATCGCTCATGAAATGGACGACGAGTTGCGCGAGCGCCGCATCGAACTCGCCGTCTCCGAACGGGAGCCGCTCCGCCGACGCCTCGCGGATGTCACTCCCGGGTTCCGCTGGCGCGCGGCATCGACGAACTGCGTCGCGGGGTCGACGGCCGAGACGTTCTCCGCGCCCGCACGCGCCGGACGAGCTCGGCGACGAGCGCGCCGGGCCCGCAGCCGACGTCGAGCACGCGCTGTCCCGCGGCGACGCCGGCGAAGTCGCAGAAGAGCGGCGCGAGCGGCCCGGAGAACTTGCCCATGAAGCGGTCGTACGCGTCGGCGGCGCGGTGAACACGACGGAAATCTAGGCGCTGCGGCCATGTCCCGGGGACCAGGTCCCGGGACATGGCCTTGAAAGCCGAGGCGTTACGTCACCTTGAGCGTGCTGTGCCGCTTCGGATGCGCGATGGAGCTGTAGACGTACGTCCCCTTCTTGAGCGTCAGCGTCCACGTGCTCCGGCCGGTGCCCTTCACGCTCGTCCGCTTCGAGACGCCCGGCCCCGACAACCGGAAGCCGGTCGACTTCGAGTTGTCCTGGACGACGAACGTGTACTTCCCGTGCGGCAGCGTCTTCACGGCCTTGCCGTCGAGCCGCAGCGTGATGAACACGTTGCCGATCGTTCCCTGCAGCACCTTGCCGCCGGTCACACTGCTCGGGATGAGCTTCGCGATGTTCGGCAACGAGTCGATGACGCCGAACTCCTTCGCGTACTTCGCGAGCTGGACGAGCTTGTCGCGGTCGACGACCGGGCTCCAGATCGGCAGCCGCACGTTCTGCGTGCCGGCCGGAAGCAACGCGCGGATCTCATCGGGATGCGTCTGCGCGTACGCGAGCGACTGGTTGATCGCGTCGTGGAACTGCTTCGCGAGCTGCGGATTCTCCTGCACCCAGCTGTCGAGCGCGCCGTAGCCGCCGATCGGCCAGAACTTGCCGAGCACCGGCCCGGGAGCCATCACGATCCGGTCGCCGTCGATGTTCAGACCCTGCGAGACGAACGGCTCCGGCGCCCAGAACGCGTCGATCTGGCCGTTGTTCAGCGCCGACCGCATTGCGCCGAACCCGATCGCGACGAGCTTCGGCGAGTTCGGGTCGACGCCGACCTTCTTCAGCGCCGCCTTGATCATCACCTCGCCGACGCCCTTGAGCGCGTTGACGGCGATCGTCTTCCCTGCGAGATCCTGCGGCGTGCGGATCGACGAGTTGCCCTTGACCATGATGTTCTGCCAGTTGTCGTCCACGCTTGTGCCCTCGACCTCGCTCGCCGAGATCATCTGGAACTTGATTCCCTGGACGCGGCCGATCATCGCCGGCACGTACCCGAGGTAGCCGATGTCGCCGTCTTTGTTCGCGAGCGAGAGCACCACGTCGTTGCCGCTCTGAAGCACCTTCTTCTGGATCTCGATCCCGTGCTGCGCGAAGAACCCCTTCTGGACGCCGAGGTCGAGCGGGAGCGCGTTCGCGATGTTGAGCGTGCGGAGGTTGATCGTCGCCAGCGTTCTGTCGGACGAGCTCGAAGCGGAGCCGCCGAAGAGCAACGTGGCTGCGAGCGCAGCGAGCACCGTCGCCCCGAACAGCCTTCTTCTCATGCCAATCCTCCCTTTCGATCGTTTCTCATACCGGAACCGGCAGCTCCCGCTTGATCAGCCGGTAGACGTGCCCGCGCACTTGCAAGAACTCGGGCAGCTCCTTCGTGGCGATCTGATCGCGCGGCCGGCCGAGGTCGACCTGCACGATCTCCTTCACTTCCGTGGGTGAATGCGTGAGCACGACGACGCGATCGGCGAGGTACACCGACTCGTCGATGTCGTGCGTGACGAACAGGATGGTGATGCGGTACTCCTCGCGCACGCGCAGCACGAGGTCCTCGAGATCCGCGCGTGTCTGGGCGTCGACGGACGCGAACGGCTCGTCCATGAGCAGGATCGAGGGCTGGTACGCGAGCGCCCGCGCGATCGCGACGCGCTGCTGCATGCCGCCCGACAGCTGCCACGGGTAGTGGTCGATGAACCGCGTCAACCCGACCGACTCGAGCGCCTCGTCGACGAGGCGCCTCCGCTCGTCCCGTCCGAGCGGCTTGTGCCGCAGCGGCAGGAGCACGTTGTTGCGGACGGACGCCCACGGCATCAACGAGCGGCCGTACTCCTGGAAGACGAGCGCCATCTCCTCCGGCGGCTCGGTGACGCGCTTGCCGCGGAGCACGATGTCGCCGCGCGTGGGGCGGAGGAGCCCAGCGACGCACTTGAGCAGCGTCGTCTTGCCGCAGCCGGACGGTCCGACGACGCAGACGAACTCCCCGTCCTCGACGACGAACGAGACGTCGCGCAGCGCCTGCGTCTCCTTCTCGCCCGAGCCGTACGTCTTCGCGAGGTTGCCGATCTCGAGCATCAGGCGATCACGTTTGTGCGGCACGCCAGCCGCGATGCCACGCGAGCAGCCTGCGCTCGGCGAAGAGGAAGGCGACGTTCAGAACGTAGCCGAGCACGCCGATCAGGACGATCGCGGCCCACATCGGCGTGAACTCGAACGTGTTCTTCGAGATGAGCAGCACGTAGCCGACGCCGTTCGTGCTCGAGAAGTACTCGGAGAGCACCATCGTGATCACCGCGAGCGAGACGGCCGTGCGCATGCCGGCGGCGATCTGCGGCGACGCCGCGGGCAATACGAGTCTGCGAATGCTCTCGCGGCGAGGGATGTTGTACGAGCGCGCGGTCTCGAGCATCGTGGGGTCGATCGAGCGCACGCCGTCGATCGTGTTCAGCAGGATCGGGAAGAGGCAGAAAAACGCGATGAACGCGACCTTCTGCCGGTTGCCGATCGAGTGCACGAGGATGATCGAGATCGGCAGCAGCGCCGGCGGCGGCATCGCGCGCCAGAACTCGATGTGCGGCATCGTCCACAGGCGCGCCCAGCGCGAGAGCCCGATCGGGATGCCGAGGCCGATGCCGACGACGACCGCGATGAGGAGCCCGAGGCCGATGCGCTCGAGGCTCGGCACGACGTGCTCGCCGAACTGCGAGAAGAGCCACATCTGCTGGAACTCGACGAGGATCGTCGAGAGGCGCGGGAACTTCGAGGAGTCGAGATGCACCGTGTACGCCTGCCACGCGGCGAGGATCGCGATCGGCACGGTGATCTCGAGCCCGATCTTCAGCGCGCGGCGTTGCGTCGAGCTCATGTCCCGATTCCTCTCCGACGGGCGGCGGCAAAGCCGCTGCTCGTCGCAAGGGGGAACCTGTCGGTTCCCCCGAGTCCCCCTCCCCGTGGGTACGTGAGCGAGCTCACGTACCCACCACCCGGTGCGACGGATGCCAGCGCAGCGCGCGCTTCTCCAGCAGCGAGAAGCCGAGGTGGATCGCGAGCCCGAGGAACCCCGTCGCGAGCGCGAGCGCGTAGAGCTGCGTCTCGAGGCCGTACGACTGCGCGTAGTTGACGAGCTGGCCGAGGCCGGGCGTGCCCATGAAGAGCTCCGCCGTGAACGCGAGGATCAGCGCCACCGTCGACGAGATGCGCAGGCCGATCGCGATGTACGGCACCGCGCTCGGCAGCTTGATGCGGTACAGGCGCTCGAAGCGGCCGACGCCGAACGACTTTGCCGTCTCGAGCGCGACCGGGTCGACGTCGCGGACGCCGTAGATCGTCTGCACGAGCAGCGGCCAGAACGCGCCGAACGCTGCGAGGAAGACCTCGCTTCTCAGGTTGGTGCCGATCGTCAGGAAGAGCACGGGGATGAGCGCGGCGGACGGGATCGGCCGCAGGAACTCGATCGGAATGTGGAACGCGCTCGACGCGAGCTCGCTCGAGCCCAGGAGGATGCCGATCGGGATCGACAGGACCGCGGCGATCGTCAGCCCGAGGAACCAGCCGCGCACGGTGTCGGCGAACGACCACCAGAAGTGACTCGTCTGCACCATCGACCAGAGCTCGTTGAAGCTCGTGCTCGCCGCCGGCAGGTCGCGCTGCGAGATGACGCCGGTGCGCGAGATCAGCTCCCAGAAGACGAGCGCCGACGCGATCGACAGGACGAAGACGATCGGCTCGACGCCGCGCATGCGGCGGCGCTCACGCGCGACCGGCAGTGTGCCGGTCGCTACCTCAGTGGACGCCATGTGCAACTCCGTTGAAGCCGATGCGTGCGGAGATCTCGCGCGCGGTGTCGACGAGCGCGGGCGCGAGGTCCTCGAGCAGCTCGTCCATCGAGACGAGCGAGCGGTGGACCGCGATGTTGATCGCCGCCACGACGTCGCCCGTTTGCGAGGAGACGGGCACAGCGATCGAGCGCAATCCGTACGCGAGCTCCTCGTTGTTCACGGCGAGTCGGGTCTGCCGCACACGCTCGAGCTCCTTGAGCAGCTTCCGCTTGGCCGTGATCGTGTTCGGGCCGCGGCGCGCGAGGTTCATCCCGTCGAGCAGCTCGTTGCGTTCGCGCGGTGGCAGGAACGCGAGCAGAACCTTGCCCATCGACGTGCAGTAGGCGGGCAGGCGCGAGCCGACGTGCAGGTTGAGGTCGATCTCGCGCGGCCCCGGCGCGCGGCACCGCTCGATGTAGACGATGTCCGTCCCGTCGAGCACCGCCATGTTCACCGTGCGGCGGGTCGCGTCGCTGAGGGCCTTCAGATGCGGGGCGCAGACGTGCCGCAGCTCCATCGAGTTGATCGCCGAGAAGCCGAGATCGAGCACGCGCGGGCCGAGCCGGTACTTGCGCGTGTCGGCGTCCTGCTGCAGATAGCCGAGCGCCGCGAGGGTCGCGACGTAGCGGTGCGTCGTCGAGCGGCTGAGGCCGACGGTGCGGGAGAGATCGCTGACGCCGAGCAGCGGTTGCGCGGATTGAAACGACGACAGGATGGCGAGGCCACGCTCAAGTGACTGCGATCCCGCAGGCTCCGCCACGGCGCATGTTCTACTAGGTGGGACGCTGTCTTGACAAGTGGACATCGCTCGCCTGCACGTCGTATCGTTCCCGCGGACGGCGACGAGAGGGAGGCTGACGTGACCGCGACCGTGACGAGCGAGTACCGGCAGTTCATCGGCGGCGAATGGATGGGCGCCGCCGACGGAGAGACCTTCGAGGATCGTGACCCGTACACCGGCGAGGTCGTGGCGACCGTGCCGGCCGGCAGCGGCGACGATGCACGGCGCGCGATCGAGGCGGCCGCGGCCGCGTTTCCCGCATGGTCGGCCACGCCTCCGGCCGAGCGGCAGCGCGTCTTCCTCAAGGCCGCCGACGTGCTCGAGGGGCGCATGGACGAGGTCGTCGGGCTCCTCGCGCGCGAGACAGGGTGCAGCTTCGGCTTCGGGATGTTCCAGATGCACTTCGTGCCGGGCCTCTTCCGCCAGGCGGCCGGGCTCGCGTACTCGCCGATCGGGCAGGTGATCCCCTCCGACATTCCGGGCACGATGGCGCTCGGCCTGCGGCGTCCCGTCGGCGTCGTCGGCGCGATCGCTCCCTGGAACGCGGCCCTCATCCTCTCGGCGCGCTCGATCGCCGCGCCGCTCGCGCTCGGGAACACGGTCGTGCTCAAGCCCTCCGAGTGGTCGCCCGTCTCCGGCGGCCTCCTCTGGGGAGAGATCTTCGCGGAGGCCGGCCTCCCGGAGGGCGTGCTGAACGTCGTGACGCACGCGCCGGGCGCCGCAGGGCCGATCGGCGACGAGCTCGTGTCGAACCCGGCCGTGCGGCGGATCAACTTCACGGGCTCGACGTCGACGGGGCGCAAGCTCGCCGAAGCGGCGGGCCGCAACCTCAAGCGGGTCCTGCTCGAGCTCGGCGGCTACAACCCGCTGATCGTGCTCGCGGACGCGGACGTCGAGTACGCCGTCAACGCGTCGGCGTTCGGCGCGTACCTGCACCAGGGACAGATCTGCATGTCGGCCCGCAAGATCATCGTCGAGCGCTCGATCGCCGACGACTTCGTCGAAGAGGCTCGCGGCGAAGACGAAGACGCTCAAGGCCGGCGACCCGAAGGAGCAGGACACGATCATCGGGCCGCTCATCAACGAGGACGCGCTCGCGACGGTGAAGTCGCGCGTGGACGACGCGGTGTCGAAGGGCGCGCGGGTGCTCGCCGGCGGCAACGCCGTCGGCCCGTGCTACGAGGCGACGCTGATCGCGGACGTTCCCCAGGACTCGGACCTCGCAAAGGTCGAGACGTTCGGGCCGGTTGCGGCAATCGAGGTCGTCGACGGCGCCGACGAAGCGGTCGCGCGCGCGAACGCGACGGCGTACGGGCTCAGCGCGGGGATCATCACGAGCGACACCGACCGCGGGTTCGCGCTTGCGCAGCAGATCGACGCGGGAATCGTCCACGTCAACGACCAGCCGGTCGGCGACGAGCCGCAGATGCCCTTCGGCGGCGTCAAGGACTCCGGCTGGGGACGGTTCGGCGGGCAGGCGGTGGTCGACGAGTTCACGGAGTTGCGCTGGGTGACGATCTCGAGCGGGTCGCATCCGTTCCCGTTTTGATCACGTCGCTTCGCGAGGTCGTCGCCGAGCTCGTGCGCGACGGCGACGTCGTTGCGCTCGAAGGCTTCACGCACCTGATCCCGCACGCTGCCGGGCACGAGCTCATCCGTCAGCAGCGGCGCGACCTGACGCTCGTCCGAATGACGCCGGACGTGATCTACGACCAGCTGATCGGGATGGGCTGCGCGAGGAAGCTCGTCTTCTCGTGGGGCGGCAACCCGGGCGTCGGGTCGCTGCACCGCTTCCGCGACGCGGTCGAGAACGGGTGGCCGCACGCGTTGGAGCTCGAAGAGCATTCGCATGCGGGCATGGCGGCGGCGTACGCGGCGGGCGCGGCAAACTTGCCGTTCGGCGTACTGCGCGGCTACCGCGGCGGCGACCTCCCCGCGCACACGCGTGTCGCGACGATCACGTGCCCGTTCACGGGCGAGACGCTGGCCGCTGTGCCGGCGCACCGGCCCGACGTGGGGATCGTCCACGCCCAGCGCGCCGACCGGCACGGCAACGTCCAGCTGTGGGGCATCCTCGGGGTGCAGAAGGAGGTCGTGCTCGCGTCTGCGCGCTCGATCGTGACGGTCGAAGAGGTCGTCGACGAGCTCGAGCCGAGGCCGGGCGCGATCGTGCTTCCTTCGTGGACGATCGACGCGGTCGCGGTCGCCGCGGGCGGAGCGCACCCGTCCTACGCGCACGGCTACTACGAGCGCGACAACGACTTCTACGTCGCGTGGGACGCGATCAGCCGCGAGCGCGACGGCTTTCGCTCGTGGATGCAGCGCCACGTGCTCGACACCGCTGACGTCGGCGAGTATCGCGACAGCCTGGCCGCCGAGGTCAGGGCCGCGTGAGCCGAGCCGTGGCACTGTGGACGAATCGGCACACCGCCGTAACGGTGTCTGACCCCGATCGGCGCGGCAACGTGTCTTTACCGGTCGGGAGCCGGGTCGTATCGCCGCTCGGACAGACGCCGCGTTGCCCCTTGCGGTGTCTGACACCGAGGGGTAGCGCCTGGGGACAAGAGCCGTGACCGAAAACGGCTATTCAGCGGACGAGATGATGGCCGTCGAGGCTTCACGGCGACTCACGAGCAACACCGTCTGCTTCGTCGGCATCGGGCTCCCGAGCCTCGCCGCGAACCTCGCCCGCCGGACCCACGCTCCCGGTTGCGTGCTCGTCTACGAGAGCGGCACGATCGGCGCGAAGCCCGAGCATCTGCCCCTGTCGATCGGCGACGGCGAGCTCGCCGACACCGCGGACTCGGTCGTGTCGGTGCCCGAGATGTTCTCGTACTGGCTCCAGGGCGGACGCATCGGCGTGGGCTTCCTCGGCGCGGCGCAGATCGACCGCCGCGGGAACCTCAACAGCACCGTGATCGGCGACTACGCGCGCCCGAAGGTGCGCCTGCCCGGCGGCGGTGGCGCACCGGAGATCGCGACATCGGTCGAGAATGTCTTCGTGATGCTCCGCCACTCGAAGCGCGCCTTCGTCGAGCAGCTCGACTTCACGACGAGCGTCGGCGACAACGTCCGCGTCGTCGTCACCGACCTGGGGATCCTCGAGCCGCGCGACGGCGAGCTGACGCTCACGGCGGTACATCAGCGTGTCGAAGCCGCCGACGTCGTCGACGCGACGGGCTGGGAGCTGCGTGTAGCCGACGACGTGCACGAGACGGCGCCGCCGACGCAAGACGAGCTCGACGCGCTGCGCGCGCTCGAGTCGAGAGGCGCCGGCGCGTGGCGGTGACGGACGAGCACACGCCGATCGTCCTGCCGGACGATCCGGAGTTCGGCCCCGACGTCCAGCTCGACTACCCCGGCTATCGCTCGACCCGCTGGCGCGCGCCCGACCAGCCGCTCGTCACGCTCCCCGAGGAGTTCCACGTGCTCGAGAGCCCGGTCTTCGGCGAGGGGACGCTCGGCGAGAACGACAACGACCTGACCCGGCAGCACGAGGGCGACCCGCTCGGCGAACGGATCATCGTCACGGGCCGCGTGCTCGACGAGGACGGCCGGCCCATCCGCAGCGCGCTCATCGAGGTGTGGCAGGCGAACGCCGCCGGCCGCTACCACCACGAGGTCGACCAGCATCCCGCGGCGCTCGACCCGAACTTCTCCGGCGCGGGCCGCTGTCTCACCGACGACGACGGCGGCTACCGCTTCGTGACCGTCAAGCCCGGCGCGTACCCGTGGGGCAACCACGAGAACGCGTGGAGGCCCGCGCACATCCACTTCTCGATCTTCGGGCGGCTGTTCACCCAGCGTCTCGTGACGCAGATGTACTTCCCCGGCGACCCTCTGTTCGCATACGACCCGATCTTCAACTCCGTGCGCGACCCGAAAGCGCGCGGGCTCCTCGTTGCGCGGTTCGACCTCGCGACGACGCAGCCGGAGTGGGCACTCGGCTACACGTGGGACATCGTCCTCGGCCGGGGCGCCGGCGCGACGCCGATCGACTCATGACGCTGCCGCGCACGCCGTCGCAGACAGTCGGGCCCTTCTTCACGATCGGGCTCTGCCGTCGCAGCGAGAACGAGCTGGTGCCCAACGGCGTCCGCCTCGAGGGACGGCTGCTCGACGGGCGCGACGAGCCGGTCCCCGACGGAGTGATCGAGATCTTCGACGCGGCGAACCGGCTGTGGGGTCGCTGCGGCACCGACGGCGACGGGCGCTTCTCGTTCACCGTCGCCGACGACACGCCGCACGTCGAGGCCTACGTCTTCGCGCGCGGGTTGTTGAAGCACCAGCTCACTCGCATCGACCTCTCCGACGCGGAGCGGGACGATGGCGCAGTCAGGTTCGACATCCGCCTGCAGGGCGAGCGGCAGACGGTGTTCTTTGCCCTTTGACGCGCTGTTCGTCCCCGCCGAGCTGCGTGTGGCGCTCGACGACGACGCGTGGCTGCGGGCGATGCTCGCCGCCGAGCGTGCGCTTGCCCACGCGCAGGCGCTCGACCTCGGCGACGACGTCTTCGCCGTAGACGGGCTGGACGTCGAACAGCTCGTTCGCGACGGCCGCCGGGCCGGCAATCCCGTCGAGCCGCTAGTGCGCAGGTTGCGCGAGCGATCGGGTGACGTGCATCGCGGCGCCACGAGCCAGGACATCCTCGACACCGCGGCCGCGCTCGTCGCGCGCGATGCAACGGCGATCGTCGTGCGGGAACTCGACGGCGTGGCGTCCGCCTGCGCGAAGCTCGCCGAGGAGCATCGCGCCTCCGTCATGGCCGGCCGCACACTGCTGCAGCAGGCCGTGCCGACGACGTTCGGTCTGAAGGCGGCGAGCTGGCTCGTCGGGATAGTCCACGCGCGAAACCGCCTCGCCGACATGCGCCTGCCCGCGCAGCTCGGCGGTGCGGCCGGGACTCTCGCCGCGCTCGGCGACGACGGGCTCGCCGTGCTGCACGCGTACGCGAAGGAGCTCGATCTTCCGGAGCCGGTGCTGCCGTGGCACACGCGACGCCTGCCGATCGCGGAGCTCGGCGCGACGCTTGCCGTCGCGGCGGGCTTCTGCGCGAAGATCGCGCTCGACCTTGCACTGCTCGCGCAGACCGAGGTGGCCGAGGTGCGGCTTCCCGAAGGAGGCGTGTCCTCGACGATGCCGCACAAGCGGAACCCGGTCGGGCCCGCGCTCACACGCGCGTGCTCCGAGCACGTCCGCGCCGCGGCCGGCACGCTGCTCGACCTGGAGCACGAGCACGAACGCGCCGCCGGTGCGTGGCACGCGGAGTGGAAGGCGCTCTCGGATGCGCTCGCGTACACGGGCGGTGCCGCGGCGGCGCTGCGCGAGACGCTGGACGGCCTCGAGGTCGATGTCGGACGCATGCGGGCGAACCTCGGCACCGAGACGCTGTCCGAGGCCGAGCGCTTCGCGCCGGATGCACGCGGGCCGGAGGACTACCTCGGCTCGGCGGACGCGTTCGTCGACAGGGCACTCGCGTTCTACCGCCGGTGAGCACGGTCGTCCTGTGCGGGTCGCTCGGCGCGACGAGCGAGATGTGGAACGCGCAGGCGGATGTGCTGAGCGGCTTCGACGTCGTCCGCGTCGAGCACCCCGGACACGACGGTGCGCCGATGGAAGACGTGCGCGACGTGCGGGCCTTGGCGCAGCGCGTGCTCGACCTCGTGGACGCCGAGCGCTTCTCGTTCGTCGGCCTCTCGCTCGGCGGAGCGGTCGGCATGTGCCTCGCCCTCGAAGCGCCCGATCGCGTCGAACGGCTCGTGCTCGCCGCAACGTCGGCGCGCTTCGGCACGCCGGAGACCTGGGACGAGCGGATCGTGCTCGTTCGCAGCGGCGGCATGCAGGCTGTCGCCGACGCCGTCCTCCCGCGTTGGTTCACGCCGGCGTTCGGCGACGTGCAAACCTTCCGCGCGATGCTCGTGTCGACGCCGCCCGAGGTGTACGTGCGCTACTGCGAGCTCCTGCGCGAGAACGACCTGAGCCGCCGGCTCGGCGCGATCGCCGCGCCGACGCTCGCGGTCGCGGGCGCCGAGGATCCGACTTCGCCGCCCGAGCACCTCGAGGCGATCGCCGCCGAGGTTCCCGATGCGCGTGTCGTCGTCATCCCGCGGGCCGCGCACCTCCTCAACGTCGAGCGCGCGGAAGAGTTCAACGACGCGCTGCTCGCGCACCTCGCATGAGCGACGACGCGCACGAGCGGGGCATGGAGATCCGCCGCGAGGTGCTCGGCGACGAGCACGTCGATCGCGCGATCGAGCGCACGACCGACGAGACGCGCGACTTCCAGGACTTCATCACGCGCTACGCGTGGGGCGAGATCTGGGCGCGGCCGGGACTCGACCGTCGCACGCGAAGCTGCATCACGCTCACGGCACTCGTCGCGCTCGGCCGCTTCGAGGAGCTCGAGCTGCACATCCGCGGCGCGCGGCGCAACGGCCTCACCGACGGGGAGATCTCGGAGGTGCTGCTGCACTCGGCCGTGTACTGCGGCGTGCCCGCGGCGAACAGCGCGTTCGCCGTGTTCAGGCGCGTGCTCGACGAAGGCTAGGGAAGCCAGCCGTCGCCGTAGCGCACCTTCGTGCTCTGCCCGCCGAATCTCGCATACGCCTCGTCGGGCTTGGTCGTCTCGCGCTCGACTCCGACGTTGTGCCGCGTCGCCGTCTCGTTGACCGGGTACGCGCCCCAGTTCGGCCCAGTCGAGTCGACCCGCGCGCCGACTGCCACGATCACGACGGGGCCGTCGCCGGCGCCGACGATCGTGTGCTCGGCCTTCGGCGGGAAGTGCGCGAAGTCCCAGGCCTTCAGCGCGCGCTCCTCGCCCTCGACGATCAGCAGCGCTTCTCCGGAGACCACGAGGAAGTCCTCCTGATCGGCCTCCCAGTGGTACATGCTCATCGGCTGGCCGGGCTGGAGCACGTAGATGTGGAGCCCGAGCTGCGGGAAGTCCTGTCGCTCCTCGAAGTGACAGAGCACTCCGCGGCCGGGACGGTCGCGCCAGCATGCGTCGCGCGCGTTCAGCACGAACCAGCCCTCGCCCTTCGCGGCGAGGCCGCAGTCCGTCTCTTCGAGCGGCGCTTCCGGAACCACGCTGGGAAACTAACTCGCGAGTGAGGACGCAGGTCGCGATCGTCGGTGCAGGCCCCGCGGGCCTGACGCTCGCGCGCCTGCTGGAGGTCGCCGGGATCGAGAGCGTCGTCCTCGAGCACCGCAGCCGCGAGTACGTCGAGCACCGGATCCGTGCGGGTGTGCTCGAGCAGGGGACGGTGGAGCTGCTGCGAGAGGCCGGCGTCGGCGGGCGGATGGATCGCGAGGGCATCGTGCACCACGGCATCAACCTGCAGTTCGACGGCGAGCGTCACCACGTGCCGCTGACCGAGCTGAGCGGCGGGCGCTCGATCGTGATCTACGGGCAGACCGAGGTGGTGAGGGATCTCGTCGCGGCGCGAGTCGCGAGCGACCTGCCGCTGCTCTTCGAGGTCGAGGACGTGAGCCTGCACGATCTCGAGACCGCGCGGCCGCGCATCCGCTTCGCGCACGAGGGCGCGCGGCACGAGCTCGAGTGCGACTTCGTCGCGGGCTGCGACGGCTCCCACGGCGTCTCGCGGCCGAGCATCCCCGCCGGTGTGCTGAGCACGTTCGTGCGGGACTATCCGTTTGCGTGGCTCGGCATCCTCGCGTCGGTCGCGCCGTCGATCGAGGAGTTGGTCTACGCGCACCACGAACGCGGCTTCGCCCTGCTGTCGCTGCGCTCGCCCGAGTTGTCGCGCTACTACGTGCAGTGCCGCCCGGACGAGTCGCTCGACGGCTGGTCGGACGCGCGGATCTGGGGCGAGTTGCAGGCGCGCACGGCGCTGGACGGTTGGACGCTGCACGAGGGGCCGGTGCTCGAGAAGGGGATCACGGGAATGCGCAGCTTCGTCGTCGAGCCGATGCAGCACGGGCGGCTGTTCCTCGCCGGGGACGCCGCGCACATCGTCCCGCCGACGGGCGCGAAGGGACTGAACCTCGCCATCGCGGACGTCCGCGTCCTCGCCGAGGCGATCGTCGACTGGTACGCGCAGGGCACGCCGACGGGGCTCGACTCGTACTCGGACGTGTGCCTGCGCCGTGTCTGGCGGGCGGAGCACTTCTCGTGGTGGATGACGACGATGCTGCATAGGCTTGACGGCGACGATCCGTTCGACTCGAGGCTGCAGCTCTCGCTGCTCCGCTACGTGACGTCGTCGGAGGCGGCGGCGCGCTCGCTCGCGGAGAACTACGTCGGCTTGACGAGTCTCTAGCCGTGGACGGCGACGAGGAACCTCCGCCGCTACCGCTCGAGATCGTCGCGGTCTGGACGCTCTTCGCCGTCGTCGCAATCGAGATCCTCGTCACGTATTCGCGCCTTCCGGCGCACGAGCTGTACCACGTGTTCGGCAGCGGCCTCGTCGGCGGTCTGAGCCGCGCGCTCGTCTACTCGAACTTCCCGGTCGCGCTGGTCGCGCTCGCGGTGCTCGCGTTCCTCGCCGATCGCGCGACGGATCGTCGGACGCTCGCCGCCGCCGTCGTCGGCGCGGTCTTCTGCGCGGCCGTCTTCTGGCCCGGGGTCGTCGACGAGGCGGATCTCGACGCGAGGCCGGTGAACGCGCTCTGCGCGGTCGGGGTGCTGATCGCGCTCGTGCTCACGGCGCTCGCGTTGCGCGACGGCAACCGGTGGAGCCCGCGGCAGCGCGGCGACTGGGTGCGGATCGGCGTCGCGTTCGTCGCGCTCTTCCTCGCGCTGCCGTGGCTGGCTGCCGAGCTCGGTTTCTTCCTCGACGGCGTGCCGCTGCTCGGTCGGCTGTTCGAGACCGGGCCGTACTCGGCGCACGTCGCGCTCCCGGGCGTGCATCACGGCCATCACCACGGAATGGACGGCGTGCTGCTCCTGCTCGCTGCGCTCATGCTCTCGCGCGCTGTCCCGTCGGTGCGGCACCGCGTCTTACGCGTGGCGACGGGCCTTTACCTCGCGCTCATGGCCGTCTACGGGATCGCGAACGCCGCGAACGACTTCTGGTCCGAGCAGGTCGTGAAGCGAGGCTGGACGGCGTGGACGATCCCGAACGTGCTCTACCCGAAGGCGTCGATCGCGTGGGCGCTGATCGTGGTCGGCGCAGCGGTGTTGTACGCCCTCGCCGGCCATGTCCGGGGTCAGACCCCAGCCCTGTCCGACGAAGACGATGTGAATGGATTCGCGGCTTGACGACGGGCCTCGGGCACGCCGACCCCGCCGATCGTGGACAAATCGTGACGCTCTCGGCACACCTTCAATGTCCGGACGAGCCATGTCTGGGGTCAGACCCCGGCCACGTCCCAAGCGGCCGTTGCGTGAGTGAAGCAGCGTGATGAACCACCGAAAAGGGGAGAGATCAAGCGGCGCTTCTCTGCCAAGGTGAATCCAACGGCACATGACATCAGGCCCCGATGCGGCGAGGGCTTGAGTCTGCCAGACAGAAGAGGCGGATCCTTGCGGCGGGTCCGCCTCTTCGCTTTCCGGAAAGGGCACACTGCGGTCATGGCACGGCTCTGGGCGACGACCGGCGACTCGGTCGCGCGGCTCGACGACGACGGCGACGGCCGCCGCGTCACGCTCTTCCTCGAGGGAACGAAGGCACAATGTCTCGCCGCAGATCCCGCGGATCCCGACACCGTCTACGTCGGGCTCCGCGCGTCCGGCATCCGCAAGACGACCGACGGCGGGGCCTCGTGGCAGGAGTGCGAGCTGCCGGAGCCGGGCGTGTTCTCGCTCGCCGTCTCGCCTGTCGACGGCGCTGTTTATGCGGGGACGGAGCCGAGCCGCCTCTTCCGAAGCGCCGACGGAGGCGACACGTGGCGCGAGCTCACGACGCTCGCTCGAGCTGCCGTCGCGGCCGACGTGGAGCTTCCCGCCGCGACCCTGGACGTCGCACGTGCGCTGGATCGCCCCGAGCCCGCACGACGCGGACCTCCTGCTCGTCGGAATCGAGCTCGGCGGGCTCATGCGCTCGACCGACGGCGGGGAGACGTGGGACGACCATCGGCCCGGGGCGCAGCGCGACGTCCACTCGCTCGCGTGGCATCCGCACGAGCGAGGCCGCGCGTACGAGGCGGGTGGCGGCGGCTCCGCGTGGAGCGACGACGCCGGCGACACGTGGCATCCGGCCGACGAGGGGCGCGACCGCAACTACACGTGGTCAGTCGCCGTCGACCCGGCGGATCCCGACTGCTGGTACGTCTCCGCGAGCACCGGCCCGTTCGCGGCGCACGGCGGTCGCGATCCGCAGGCGCGCATCTACCGGCGACAAGGCGCCGAGCCGTGGCAGGCACTCGACGGCGGCCTCCCCGAGCCGCTGCCTGCGATGCCGTACGCGCTCGTCGCATCCGACGAGCGACTCTTCGCCGGCCTCGCAAACGGAACGCTCTGGGAGAGCGAAGACCGTGGCGACACGTGGCGTGCCTGTGCGCTCGACGGCGACGAGCTTCCGGCGATCAACGCTCTCGCACTCACAGCAGAGTCTTAGGTAGGCCTCAGGCCCGCCTTAGGCGAGGCCGCGACTCTGGAGGCACACCCGAATTGAAAGGAGTCCTCCAGTGGACAAGCATCGCCTCGCAATCACCGCCGCGCTCGTCATCGGCGTCGCCGGCGGAAGCTACGGAATCGCCAGCGCCGCGAGCGGCAACGGCAGCTCGACGACCACCACGCCCTCGACGACCGCGCCGTCGACGCAGTCCGCGCCCGCCGCGCCGAGCGGGCAGCCGTGGGGTCACCAGCGCTCGGACGAGACGGTCCTCACCGGCGACGCCGCGTCGAAGGTAACGGAGATCGCGAAGTCCAAGGTTCCAGGCGGCACGGTCATTCGCGTCGAGACCGACGCCGACGGCAACGCGGCCTACGAGGCGCACATGGTGAAGTCCGACGGGACGCCGGTCACGGTGTACGTCGACAAGGACTTCAACTTCGTGAGCGTCGAGAGCGGCGGTCCCGGCGGCCACGGATTCGGCGGCCCGGGCGCGCCGCCGGAGCAGTCGAACGGCACGGCGTAGGACCTGGCCACGGAAGAGCCCGCCGCGAATCCCCTCCCTCGCGGCGGGCTCCGATCCGGCCAAACCGTTCGTGCGCGGTGCCCGTAGGCGCCGGTAGCGGGGTCAAGAGCATCGCCTCGAGGGAGGGCAGGCATGGAGCTTCGCCGCACAGCAGGCATGGCCGCGGGCGTGTTGACGCTCGCGCTCGTCGTCGTCGCAGCCGCACCCGCCAAGAAGCCGCCGACCGGCGGCGGCGGGCCGTCGACGCCGAGCAACCTTCGCATCACGAGCTCGACCGCGACGAGCATCTCGCTCGCGTGGAACGGCTCGACCGGCTCGTCGTTCTGGTACTGCGTCCAACGAGACCTGGCCGGCTGCATCCGCGTCGATCCGCCGCAGACGGCGATCACGTTGACGCAGCTGATGCCGAGCACGACCTTCAACTACTCCGTGTACGCCGTCGACGCGAACGGTCACCGCTCGGACAACAGCAACAGCGTTACATACACGACGCCCGCAGACACGATGCCGCCGAGTCCGCCGCCGGCGCTCAGCGCGACGGACGTCTACCCGACGCGCATCACGCTCGCCTGGACGTCCTCGAAGGACGACACGAGCAGCCAGGTCTGGTACACGCTCTACGTCGACGGCGCCGCGCGCGACGAGAGCGTCTTCGGCACGTCGAACGTCATCCAGGATCTCGCGCCGGGGAGCACGCACACGTTCAAGGTGACCGTGCGCGATGCCACCGGCAACGTCGCGCAGAGCAACGTGCTCACCGTGACGACGCCGACGACGACCGACACGACCGCACCGTCGGCGCCGGCGAACCTGCGTCTCGGCATGCAGAGCGGCGGCTGCGAAGCGTGGCTGAGCTGGGACGCTTCGACGGACGACGCGGATTCACAGTCGCTCATCCAGTACGACGTCTACGTCAACGGCGTGCGTACGCATGACGGCGTCATCGGCTACACCTCGACGGTCGCGTATGCGCGTACTGTCGGCATCAACACGTTCGTCGTCAGGGCCGTCGACACGTCGGGGAACGTCTCTCCGCCGAGCAACGAGGTCGCGCTCGACGCGGTGCCGTGTTAGGGAGTTGATCCTTGCGCAAGCACCGCGGGCGTAAGCCCGTTTCGACCCGCGAAGCCCGCCTGTCGGCGGGCTTCGCGTTTCGCGATCGGGATGTCCTAACCGACGGTGATGAAGCCGAACAAGCCCGCCTTCTCGCCGTTCGGCCCGGAGAGGAAGTAGAGGTTGTTCGTCGAGCCCGACGCGGCGCCGTTGCCGAAGGCGATCGCCCAGAGGCCCGGGATCTTGATGATCTCGCCGGTGGCGACGCGAAGCTGGCCCTTGTAGACCCACTTGCCCGGCGCGACCGCGGGAGGCTGGTAGACGCTGATCTTTCCGTTCCCGAAGTTGCCGACGAGCAGGTCGCCCGCGAAGCCCCCGAAGGTGGCAGGCGCCATCGCGAGGCCCCACGGCGAGTTGAGCGGCGCCTTCGGCAGCCCGCGCTTCGCGACGCGCGCGAGGAGCGCCCCGTCCGGCGAGTACTGGTCGACGTAGCCCAGACCACCGCCGGCGACGTCCTCGCGCTTCGCGGGATCCTGCTTCGCGTACGTGACGAAGATGTTCCCGCCGAGCGCCTGGATCCCGAACGGCGCCCAGCCCTTGGGGATCTCCTTGTCGACGAATCCGTTGGGGATCTCGACGGGGGCGTACTTCGAGTCGAAGACGTCGACACGCGCGTTGTGGAAGTCCGTCGCGTAGAGCCGATCGTTGAGCGTCGTCATCCCGTCGTAGAGCGCGCCCTTCGACGAGTTGTCGACCGCGGTGACCGCGACGGTGCCGTTCACCGTCGGCGACCAGCCGAGGATCTTTCCGTCCTGCGTCGCGAAGAGGAAGCGCGCCGAGCCACTCTTGCCGTCCGCGCTGACGACGAACGCGGTCGAGTTGCCGTTGAACACCGTCCCCGTCGGCCCGCCCGGGACGCTCACCGTGAGCGCCGACTTGACGCCGACGCCGCTGTACAGCGTCGAGGTGTTCGTGCCGTTGTTGGATGTCCACCAGGGTGTCGTCGGCCCCGCGCTGAGGCCCCAGCCGTTGACGAGTGAAGCGTCGGCGCGCAGCGCGGTGCTGCCGCCGCTGTCGGAGACGAGGGGATAGACGTTGAACCAGTTGCCCTTCGTCGCGGCGGTTGCACCACCGGCGACGAGAGTCGCGCCGAAAAGAGCGAATGCGAGTGCCACCCGTAGCCCGAGCGTCATGCGGTCCTCCCTTGGTCGTACACCTGACTTGGACGGGAGTACGCGCGGCGCGGCCATACTGGTTTGCATATGAGCGCGACGGACCGCACGCGAGTTCGCCGACACCCCGAGCGCGGCGCGTACGAGCGCGCGCCGATCGACGGGATCCTCGACGAATCGCTCATCTGTCACGTCGGCTTCGTCGTCGACGGACAGCCGTTCGTGATCCCGACGATCCACGCGCGCGCGGGCGACGTGCTGTACCTCCACGGCTCGCCGGCAAGCCGGATGCTGCGCACGCTGCGCGACGGCGTCGACGTGTGCGTGACCGCGACACTGCTCGACGGCATCGTCCTCGCGCGCTCGGTCTACAACCACTCGATGAACTACCGGTCTGCCGTGGTGCTCGGTCGCGCGCGCGAGGTCGTCGAAGCGCGGGAGAAGCTCGCGGCGCTGGAAGCGATCGTCGAGCACATGGTTCCCGGCCGGTGGAAGGACGCGCGCCGGCCGACGCAGGGCGAGCTCGACGGGACGACGGTGCTGGCCCTCGGGTTGGACGAGGCGTCGGCGAAGGTGCGCTCGGGCCCGTCGAACGACTTCGATCGCGACGAGGGCCTGCCGGTCTGGGCGGGCGTGATCCCGTTACGGCTGGAGCACGGCACGCCCGAGACGGATTCGCAAGGCGTCCCGCTACCGCCTTATCTCGGTGCGTGAGCTCGTCGCGTTCCTCGGCGTGTCGGCGCTCGTGATCGTGACGCCGGGCCAGGACACGGCGCTGACGATCCGCAACACGCTCCTCGGCGGGCGTGCGGCGGGTGTGTGTACGGCGGTCGGCGTGTCGCTGGGTCAGGCGACGTGGACGCTGTGCACGGCGCTGGGCGTCGGTGCGCTGCTCGTCGCGTCGGGGCCGGCTTTCCTCGCGTTGAAGCTCGCGGGAGCCGCGTATCTGATCTATCTCGGCGTCCAGGCGCTGCTGCATCCCGGCAAGACGTTCGCGCTCGAAGGCGGCGGCAGTGTCACGTCGAGAGGCGCGTTGCGTCAAGGAGTGCTGAGCAACCTCGGCAACCCGAAGATGCTGGCGTTCTTCACGAGCCTGCTACCGCAGTTCGCCAGTTCCTTCGCCGGCCTGCTGGTGCTCGGCCTCGTCTTCTGCACGATGACCCTCGCGTGGCTGACGTTCTACGCGCTGGTCGTCACGAGAGCCGGTGCAGTGCTGCGCCGCGAGCGAGTTCGCCGTGCGCTGGAGGCGGTGACGGGCACGGTGCTGATCGCCATCGGCGTGCGCCTCGCGGCCGAACGACGCTGACTCACGCAAGCGCGCCCAGCACACGTTTGAGCGTTTCGTAGCCTTGTTCTCGCCTCCTTCAAGCGCTTAGCGCCGACCTGCGCATGCTAACGTATGCTCATGCTCGAGCATCGCCTGCAGATCCTGCTCGACGACGCGCGTTACCGGCGAATCACCGCCGCCGCACGGGAGCGCAAGACATCCGTTGCGGCGGTCGTCCGCGAGGCCATCGACCAAGCGCTTCCGGTCGACCTCGAGAGGAAGCGGGCAGCCGCCGACTCGATCCTCGGCGCCGACCCGGTGGCGGTTCCTGCGACTGTCGAAGAGCTCAAACGCGAGCTCGACGAGATCCGCAGCGGCGCGCACTCTTGATCTTCGTCGATACGAACGTGCTCGTGTATGCCACGGGCGCGGAGCACCCAGCGCGAGAACCGGCGCGGCGACTCGTCCTCGCGGTGGGCACCGGGCGGGTGGCCGCGACGACGACAACCGATGTGATCCAGGAGTTCGCCCACGTGTACAGCCGCCGCCGTTCGCGTTCGGACGCGGTGCAGCGTGCACTCGACTACGCGGTGCTCTTCGCGCCGCTCGCCGTGCCGACCACGTTGGACCTCGAGCGCGGCCTCGCGCTCTTCGAGCAGTACGGAGACCTGCGCGCCGCGGACGCTGTGTTCGCCGCGACGGCTGAGGCGAACGAAGCTCGGGCGCTCGTCTCCGCGGATCGCGCCTTCGCGACTGTCGAGGCCTTGCCGTTCGTCGAGTTGGGTTCGGCGGATTTCGATCGCTTGCTTGCATAAGTCGTCGTGCGCCTCTCTCCGTCGCTCCTGAACAACTTCCTCGAGTGTGAGCATCTTCTCGGGCTCGAGCTTGCCCAGACGCCGCGCCCTGGGGCCGAGAACCCGCAGGCCGACCTCATCCGCCGGAAGGGCGAGGAGCACGAGGCCGCTTACCTCGCGTCGCTTCGCCTCCAGGGGAAGAGCGTCGTAGAGCCTCGCGACGCCGAGGAAGCCGCTCGGCTCATCCGCGAGGCGAGCTTCGACGTCATCTACCAGCCCGAGTTCGAGGACCCCGCCGGCTGGCGCGGGCGCGCCGACTTTCTCGAGCTTCAGCCAGACGGCACCTACGAGGTCGTCGACACGAAGCTCGCTAGGCACGCGAAGCCGTACTACATCCTTCAGCTCTGCTTCTACTCCGAGCAGGTCGCTCGCATTCGGGGGCGCCCTCCCGCGCAGATGCACGTCGTGCTCGGCTCCGGCGAGCGCGCGACGTTCCGGCCCGAGGAGTTCGGCGCTTACTACCGGCGCGTTCGGCGGCGGCTCGAGGCGTTCGTCGCCGACCCGCCGGGAACAGAGCCTTGGCCCGTCCAGCACTGCGAGATCTGCGACTTTCGCGCGCTCTGCGAGGCGCACTGGGACAGGGTCGACCACCTCTCTCGCGTCGCGGGCATCCGGCGCAGCCAGATCGACAGGCTTGCGGTCGCCGGCATCGCGACGCTCGCTGCGCTCGGGCGTGCGCCCGCGGAGGCGCCGCCGGGGTTCCCGCAGGAGACCTTCGACAAGATCCGCGAGCAGGCTTCGCTCCAGCTCTGGGCCCGAGAGCACGGCCGAGACAAGTACGTGCTGACTCAACCGCAGCCGGAGCTCGGCTTCGCGCTCCTGCCCGACCCTTCCACGGGCGACCTCTTCTTCGACTTCGAGGGCAACCCGTTCTGGGACGCCAAGGGCGGGCTCGAGTACCTCTGGGGGATCCTCGACGTCGACGGCAACTTCACGCCGCTGCACGCGCACGACCACGACACCGAGCGCGCCGCGTTCGAACGATTCGTCGACCTCGTCCACGAGCGGCTCGCACGCCACCCCGACATGCACGTCTACCACTACGCGGCTTACGAGATCACCGCGCTTCGCCGGCTCATGGGGCGCTACGGCACGCGCGAGGCCGAGCTCGACGACCTCCTCCGCCGCGAGGTCTTCGTCGACCTGCTGAAGGTCGTGCGCAACGGGCTCCGCGCTTCGCGCCGCGGCTACGGGCTCAAAGAGATGGAGACCTTCCTCGACTTCGACCGGCGCGCGGAGATCAAGGAAGGCGGTGCGTCGATCATCGCGTTCGAGCAGTGGATGCAGACGCACGACGACGCGCTGTTGCGGCAGATCGACGGGTATAACGAGGAGGACTGCATCGCGACGAAGCTCCTCCGCGACTGGCTGCTCGAGCTTCGCGCCGAGGCGATCGAGCAATTCGGGCCGCTGCCGCAGCCCGAGCCGACGGAGCCGCGCCCGATCCCGCCGCGCAAGGTCGAGCGTGCGGCCCTTCGCGCGCGGTTGCTCGACGCGGGCAAGGAGCTCGCCGCGCAGCTGCTCGACTACCACGACCGCGAGCGGAAGCCGGTCTGGTGGGCGTTCTTCGACCGGCTCGAGATGTCGCAGGACGAGCTCGTCGAGGACGCGGAGTCGATCGGCCGGCTCGAGTTCACGAGCGGGCCGGAGCCGGTGGCGCGCTCGCACGCGTACGTGTTCTCGTTCCCGCCGCAGGAGCACAAGCTCGGCGTCAACCAGGACGTCGCGGATCCGGAGACCGGCGACAAGGCCGGCGAGATCATCGAGCTCGACCGCGACGCGCGCACGCTCGTTCTCAAGCGCGGGCCGTCACTCGCGGACAAGCCGCTGCCGGAGGCGCTCATCCCCAAGGACGTCTACCGCACGAACGACCAGGAGGATGCGCTCGAACGGATCGGCCGGTCGCTGCTCGTGCGCGACCACCGATACCCGGCCGTCGAGTCGATCCTGCGGCGCGAGCCGTTCGACCGCGACGTGCAGCACGAGAACCTCACGCAGCTCGTGCTCTCGCTCGACTCGCGGCACCTCGTCATCCAGGGCCCGCCCGGCTCGGGCAAGACGTGGACGATCGGCCGGCTGATCCCGGCGCTCGTCGCTGCCGGCAAGACCGTCGGCGTCGCGTCACAGAGCCACAAGGCGATCCACAACGTGCTCGACGCGATCGACGCGCCCTTCGTCGGCAAGAAGAAGGCAAGCACGGGGAACCCGGAGTCCTATTACGAACGCGAGCACGTCGAGAACGTCACGGACAACGACGACGTCGTCGACTGCGACGTCGCCGCGGGAACGTCGTGGCTCTTCGCCGACCCGACGCACGACCGGAGGCTCGACTACCTCTTCGTCGACGAGGCTGGGCAGGTCTCGCTCGCGGACGCGCTCGCGATGGCGACGTGCGCGCGCAACGTGATCCTCGTCGGCGATCCGCAACAGCTCGCGCAGGTGCTCCAGGGATCGCATCCGCCCGGAAGCGGCGCATCGGTGCTCACGCACCTGCTCGGCGACGCGGACACGATCTCTCCCGACCGCGGCGTCTTCCTCGAGCGGACGTACCGGCTGCACCCGGACGTGTGCGCCTACATCTCCGAGGAGTTCTACGACGGACGCCTGCAGCCCGATCCCGTCACGGCGACGCGCACGACGCCGCTCGGCACGGGGTTGCGCTACATCGAGGTCGCGCACGAAGGCAACCGGCAGGACTCGCGCGAGGAGGTAGACGCCCTTCGCGCCGAGGTCGAACGGTTGCTCGCCGCGGGCGTGACGGATCTCATGGTCGTGGCGCCCTACAACGCGCAGGTGAATGCACTACGCGAGGCGCTGCCGGACGCCGTGCGCGTCGGGACGGTGGACAAGTTCCAGGGCCAGGAGGCTGACGTCGTCCTCTACTCGATGGCGAGCTCGAGCGGCGAGGACGTGCCGCGCGGGCTCGAGTTCCTGCTCTCGCGCAACCGCCTCAACGTCGCGATCTCGCGGGCGCGGTGCCTCGCCTACCTCGTCGCGAGCCCGCGGCTGCTCGAGGTGAACTGCCGCACGATCGCGCAGATGCGCCTCGCGAACGCGCTCTGCCGCTTTGTGGAGCTGGCGTCTCCTGCGCGCTGATCGTCCGCGCGACTCGGCACGGACTCGACACAAGCTCGACAGCGGCGACGAGCGTGAGGTGCGTCGCAGCACCCTCCACTTCACGCCGATTCTCTCGGACGAAGGCCTCGAGCAGCCGGCGTGCGGCTGCGCTCGAGCGGGCGCGCGAGCGTGGCGTCAAGGACGCTGATCGCGCGCTCGCGGACGTCGACCGGGCCGGGCCGCGGACGACGATCGCACGTGCGATCGTCCAAGTCCTCGCGACGCAGATGGTGGCGGAGATGCGCGCGGGGCTGAACTAAGCCGTGCGCTCGAGCCCGGCGACCTGCCACACGAGGCTGCGCCGCGCGAACGTCTTCCGCAGCCCGCGTTGCTCGAGCACCTCGAGCATCGCGCGCGGCGGATGCGCGAACGTCCGGTACTCGCGGCGCATCACCCTCAGCACGAGGTTGGCCGCTGCGACCCACGCGCGCGACACCACATTGCGCGGCGGGTAGCTGAAGACGACCGCGTGCCGCGCGTGCTCGGCGACCGCGCCGAGCAACCGCTCGTAGTCGGGGTAACAGCACACGACGCGGTGCAGCACGACGACGTCGGCCGGCTCGACCGACTCGGGCTCGACCGCGATGTCCTGCAGCCGCCGGTCCGCACGTCCTTCGAGACCGTGCTCCCGCAGCAGCTGCGCCGCGACCTCGTCGTACCCGGGTGACAGCTCGAGGTTCACCGTGCGCGCGGCGCCGCGCTCGAGCAGCTCGATCTGGATCTCGCCGACGCCGCCGCCGACCTCGAGCACGGTCGCGCCTTCGAGGCCGCGCGCCTCGAGGAACGCGACCATCCGCCGCGATGTCTTGTCGAGACCGCGCTTGCGGTAGCGCTTCGCCATCCTGCGCGCGAAGCGCTCGTTGAAGAGGCGATCGCACCCGCGCGCGTTGCAGCAACCGGCCATGCGGTGACCGTACAGCGTCAGCGCCGGACGATCACCTCGTCGAGGGGCGACATTCCCATCGGGTTCGCCCAGAACCCTTCGACGTTCGGCCGGTGCACGAGGGCGAAGCCGTCGTAGATCACCGGCACGACCCACGCCTGCTCGGCCACGAGAATCCGATCCGCCTGCCGGAACAATTCGAGGCGAGCGTCGCGGTCGTGCGAGGCGCGTGCACGCGCGACCAGGTTCGTCACCTCGTCCGGCGCGACGCTCGCCTGTGCGACGAGGAATGTCGAGAGCAGTCCGTCCGGATCGGGGTAATCGCTCGACCAGCCCCAGTTGGCGATCGATCCCGGCTTCTCGACCTCTGTCCGGAAGTCCTCGAACCGCACTGCGTCCTGCCGCAAGCGCACGCCCAGGACCCGCCACTGATCTTCCCACTGCTTCTCGAACTGGCTCCGCATCTCGGCGCTGAACCCGGGATCGGCGTGGACGAGACGCAGCTCGGGCAGCCCGCGACCGTCCGGGTAGCCCGCCTCCGCCAGGAGCCTGCGCGCGAGGTCGACGTCGTGCACGGGCGCAAGGTCGTGCGAATGACCCGGCATCGCGGGCGGCAGGAACCCTCCGTATGCCGCAGGGCTCGGCCCAGGCGCGACCGGGTTCCGGTCGAGGCCGTGTGCGAGCGCCTTCCGAACCCGCACGTCGTCGAAAGGAGGGTGCCGGTTGAACCCGATGTACGACGTGCTCAGCGTCGCGCCGGGAACGAAGACTCCATCGGCGTCGGCGACCATGTGGTCCGCCAAGAAGATGAAGTCGAAGCGCCCTTCGTCCCAGCCCGCGCGCGCGGCGGCCGGATCGAGCCGGTCGATCGCGAGCTCCGCGACGTTCGACGCCGACCACGGCCAGTACGGGTTGCGCGGGAAGACGAAGCGGTCGTCGACTTCCGCGCCGTGCGCGAACGGCCCGTTGCAAACGACGTCCGGTTCGAGATGCCATTCCGGCCCGAGCTCCTCCACCTTATGCCGGGGCCAGGGGAAGAACGCGAGCTGCGCGAAGAGGTACAGCACATGGGCTTGCGGCTCGGGGAGGCGAAGCTCGAGCGTCAGCGTGTCGACGGCTCGTGCCTCGATCCCTTCCAGCAGGTGCGCGCTGCTGACCTCCTGCTCGCGCATCGCGTCGTATGTGAACGCGAAGTCGTCCGCGGTCAGACGCTCCCCGTCGCTCCAGCGCAGACCCTCGCCCAGCCGGAACACATAGGCGCGGCCGTCGGGCGAGACGGACATGTGCTCCGCCAGATCGGGGATGACGTGAAAGCCGCGATCGAGCCGAAGGAGGCCGCGGAAGAAGTTCGGGCCGAGTCCCCAGGCGACGACGTCGTAACCGTGGCCCGGGACCCACATGTGCGGGCGGAGGTTGGCCGTCCCGAGGCGCTGCGTGCCCTTCATGCGATGGACGGGCGGCCGGGGGCGCTCGAATGCGTCGGCCCACGCCGCGTTCGCCGCTTCGAACTCGAACGCGAGGTGGTGCGCAAGCGCGATCTTGAACAGAACCGCGCGCGCGCGTTCCGTGTCCCCGAGGCGGTCGAGGAACGGCAGCGCGCGTCGGTAATGCCCGTTGGCCTCCTCTTCCGCATAGACGGCCTTCGCCGCATCGCCCGCTTCGAGGAGATAACGCGCGGCGCGCTCGGGCTCGTCGGCCTCGGCGAAATGGTGTGCGAGCAGCCCGTATGCCTCCGAGAGCTCGTTCGCGCTCAGCTCCTCGAGCGCGGTGCCGACGACGCGGTGGAGGTCTCGGCGGCGCCCGTCGAGCAGGCTCGTGTACGCCGCTTCGCGCACGAGGCCGTGACGGAAGCGGTACTCCGGCGTCGGCCGGCGCCGCTCCTCGACGACGAGGTCGAGCCGCTGCAGCTCGGACAGCGCGGGACGCAGCTGCTCCGGCGGGACGAGCCGCTCGAGCAGCGGCTGACCGAAGCTGCGACCGACGACGGACGCGACCGACGCCACCTCGCGCACGTCGGGTGCGAGCCGGTCGAGCCGCGCCTGGAGCGTCTCCTGGATTGCGGCGGGCACTGCGGCTCCGTCGCCGCGCTCGACCGCGTCCCGCGCCGCCTCCTCGAGGAAGAGCGGGTTGCCGCCGGTGCGCTCGGCGAGGCTCGCGGCGATGTCCTCGGAAAGCTCGCGGCCGGCCGCGGCGGCTGCGAGTTGCTTCGCCGCCGCCGCGTCGAGCGGCTCGAGCAAGAGCTCGCGGAACCGGTGGCGGTAGCGTCGTCGCGCCGCCTCGCCGAGCTCCCACGAGCGGAGGTCGGGGTCGTGGCGATATGCCAGCAGGAGCGCCACCGGCTCCTCGTCGGAGAGCTGGAGCAGCTCTTCGAAGAGCTCGAGCGTCGGCTCGTCGGCGAAGTGCAGGTCTTCGAGGACGAGGCACACCGGCTGCTCGCGCGCGAGCGCGCGGACGAGCTCGATCACGGCCTCGTGCGACTGGCGCTGAACGGAATCGCGTGCGAGCCCCTCGAGCCGCTGCGCCGCCTCGTCCTCCAGCTTGAGCCCGAGCAGCGACGCGAGAAAGGGGTAGTAGACGTCGAGCGCGCCGGCGAGCTTCATCTTCAGCTCGAGCCGTACGCGCGCCTCCGGATCGGCCATGCCGAGGCCCAGGCACGCACGAAGCAGCTCGCGCAGCGGGTAGTACGGAACGTCCTGCGCGTACGAGATGCCCTGCGCGGAGAAGAAGCGCGCGCGCTCCCCGGCGCCGCGGCGAACCTCCGCGATGAGGCGGCTCTTGCCGATGCCCGGCTCGCCCGTGATCGCGACGATCGCGCCGCGGCCGTCGACCAGGCCGGCCATCACGTCGTCGAGAACGCCGAGCTCGTGGTCGCGGCCGACCAGGGGCGAGAGCTCGCGGGGCTCGCGCTCCCGCTCGCCCGCGACGCGGAAGACCTCGATCGCCGCCGACTTGCCCTTGAGCTCGAGCTCGCCGATCGACTCGAGGTCGAACCACCCCTCGATCTGGTGCGCGGTCGCAGGGCTGACCGCGACGCCGCCTCGCCCTGCAGCGCCCTGCAGACGCGCGGCCGTGTTGACCGTGTCGCCCAACGCGTTGAAACGCTCCTCGGGCGGCGCCTCGTCGGCGAGCAGCACGACCGGCCCGGTGTTGATGCCGACGCGTCCTGCGAGCTCCACGCCGTACGCCTCGTCGACGCCCTGCGCATAGGCGCCGAGCGCAGCCTGCATGGCAAGCGCCGCGCGGACCGCGCGCACGGCATCGTCGTCGTGCGCGCTCGGGACGCCGAACAGCGCGTAGAGGCCGTCGCCCGTGAACTGCGCGACCGTTCCGCCGAAGCGCTTGACCTCGGCGACGAGCAGGCGCGTCACCTCGTCGAAGAGGAACTTCGACCGCTCCGGCCCGAGCCGCTCGCCGATCGTCGTCGAGTCCGCGATGTCCGCGAGGAGAACCGACACGATGCGGCGCTCGCCTTCCGTCCTGGCCATGCCGCGATTATCCAACCATCGTTAGCGTCCCCGGATGCGTCGCACCTGGATCGTCGCCGTGCTCGTCGCCGCCGTGACCTTCGGGACGGGCATCGCCCACTTCGCCCAGGCACCGTCTCTGCTGACCTTCGGCGTCGCAACGCTCGCGCTCGCCGGGCTCGCGTGGATCGTCGCCTTCGCGACGGAGCAGGTGGGAGAGCGGTTCGGGCCGGCGGTGACCGGGCTCCTCCAGTCGACGCTCGGTAACCTCCCCGAGTTCTTCATCGTCGTCTTCGCGCTCTCCGCCGGCGAGATCGTGGTCGCTCGCGCGTCGATCCTCGGCTCGATCTTCGCGAACGCGCTCTTCGTCCTTGGGCTCGTCATCGTCGCGGGCTCCGTCGAGTCGAGCGACGGCGTGATGCGCTTCCAGCAGCGCCTGCCGAAGGACAACGCGACGCTGCTGCTGCTCGCGAGCTTCCTCATCGTCGTGCTCGGCATCTCCGTGAGCTCCGGCGACAAGGCGTCGCATCACATCACCGCGATCTCGGTCGTCGGCTCGGTCGCGCTCCTCGTGACGTACGCGTTCTGGCTTTTCGACTACCTCCGCTCCGACCTGCCCGTCGACCAGCAGGAAGCGCGCGAGCCGGCCGTTCCGCTCGGGCTCGCGCTCGCGCTCCTCGCGGCGGCGGGCGTCGGCGCTGCGTTCGTCGCCGACTGGTTCATCGAGGCGCTGTCGCCGGCGATGGACCAGATCGGCGTGCCGAAGTCCTTCGCCGGGCTCGTGATCGTCGCGATCGCGGGCAATGCCGTCGAGAACACAACCGGCGTCGTGCTTGCGCTGAAGGGCGACGCGGACCTCGCGATCTCCGTCGTCAAGAACTCCGTCGCGCAGATCGCCGCGTTCCTGTTTCCGGCGCTCGTGCTGGTCTCGCTGGTGTTCGAGACGCCGCTGACGTTCGCGATCGCGCCGGTCTACATCGGCGCGTTGCTGCTCACAGCGCTCGCGCTCTGGCAGATCACCGGCGACGGCGAGGCCACGATGTTCGAGGGCGTCGCCCTCATTTCGCTCTACGTGATCCTCGCCGTACTGACGTTCTACGAGTGAACCGTGCGCTCAGCTCGGTTGCAACAGCGCGCCGTCGTCCCACGTCCAGCCGGTGGGCGTGACGATCGCGCCGCTGTCGTCCCACGTCCAGCCTCTGGGCAGCGCAACGTCTGCGCCGTCCCAGGTCCAGCCGGTCTGGAGCGGGACCGTCCCGGTGTCGTTGGCGTACGTCATCCCGAACGGGGACGCGACTGTGCCCGACTCGTCCCAGGTCCAGCCGTCAGGGCTGGAGAGCGCGCCGCTGTCGTCCCAGGTCCAGCCGTCGGGGCTGACGAGGGCGCCGTCGTCCCAGGTCCAGCCCGTCGGGACGGCGGTAGTGACGGGATCCGCAGCGGCCGTGCCGGCAAGGGCGAGCGCGCCGAGCGCGACGGCGAGCAGGAGCAGAAACGTCTTCATGTGCGGGCGGCAGCTCATCGCAGATACCTCTCTCCAGGTGACTTCGGGGGCGTTTCCGAAGCGTGCAGGACACTGATTATTCAGGGGATCGGGCCGGGCTACATCCCTCGAAAGGGTAGTTGAGTCCGACTAACCAACCTTACCCCACTTCCAGCCGGCGCACATGATCGAGGCGAGGACGAGGGCGACGAGCACAGCAAGGCGCATGAAGAAGACGTAGTGCCGCATGTCGTGAGAACTCCTTTGGCGAGGGGTGAGGTGGAACGGGTTGATGATCGGTCATTCCGGGCACCGAACCATCCCCCGCTTGGGTGTTTTTACCTAGGCAGCGTCGTCGGCGGCCGGCAACTCGAACGTGAACGTCGAGCCGGCGCCCTCGCGCGACGTGACCCAGATGGTGCCGCCCATGTGCCTCACGAGCTCGTGCGAGATGTAGAGGCCGAGCCCGAGCCCTCCGACGCCGCGCGTCATGTTCGGATCGAGCCGGTGGAAGCGCTCGAAGATGTGCTGCTGCTGCTCCGGCGCGATGCCGATGCCCTGGTCCTTCACGCTGAACCGGACGTGCGGGCCGGCGTTCGCGACGCGCATCTCGACGCGGCCGCCGTCGGGTGAGTACTTGATCGCGTTCTCCGTCAGGTTGACGAGGATCTGGCGGAGCTTGTCCTGGTCGGCGAGAACACGCGGGACGCCCGGCTCGACGACCAGCTCCAGCTCCAGACGCGGCGGCAGCCGATGCCGCGCGGCGTCGACGATCGAGCGCGCGACTTCCGCGCCGTCCAGCGTCTCGATCTCGAAGATCTCGCGGTTCGCGTCGAGGCGGCTCGCCGACAGCGCGCGGTCGAGCAATCGCGCGAGCCGGCCGGCCTCGTCCGAGACGATGTCGAGCAGCGCGTCCCGCATCTCGTCGTCGATTTCGCGCTTCTGCAACGTCAGCGCCGCGCCGTAGACCGACGTCAGCGGCGTACGCAGCTCGTGCGAGATGACGGCGATGAACTCGTCCTTGAGCCGGTCGAACTCGCGCAGTCGTTCGAGCGCGCGATGCAGCCACCGCTCGTGCAGCGCGACGGTGATGAGAGGACCGACGACGATGATCGAGATCCACGGCGAGCGATTCCACAGGACGACGAGCGTGATGATCAACGACGTCATCACGAGGAAGGGCAGCGTCGTCGAATAGAGGTAGCGCAGCAACAACTCGCGCCAGCTCAGCCTCCTCGTGCGCGCGATCACCGCGGAGAGGAACAGCATGTCGACGGCGTAGAACGCGGCCGCGCCGAGGCACGACGCCGCGATGATCCCGCCGAGGTCTTCGGTGCCGATCGGGGCGGCCGCGAGGCCGGCGAGGATCGCTGCGCAGACGTAGACGCCCGTGTTGAAGATGACGCGGCTCGGCGGCCTGCGTCGTCCGGCCTCGACGATCGCCATCGTCAGGAAGCCGACCATGCCTGCGGCTGCCCAGCCGTAGATCACGGCCGTCGCGACGATCGACACGATGGCAAGCGACGTTGTCCCCGCACCGACGTTGACGCCCTCGATCGGCAGGGGGAACGCTTCCGCCGCAGTCGCAGCCGCGAGGAGACCGGTGACGCCTGCGACCTCGGCCCAGGTCGGCGGAGTCGCCACGAGCGACACGATCGCGGCGGCGATCCCGACGATTCCCAGCACGGCGACCGGAATCAGGATCGGCAGCGACCGTACGGTGTCCGCCTTCAGCGCAAGCGGCGACCACCGCAACGGCGGGTCGTTTCGCCACTGCCTCCAACGGCTCTTCTGCGGACGGCTGTTCGCGATTCCCTGGGAGCTCAAACTTGACCGAACTTCCTTCCGGAGGCCGCTCCCCGGAACCTGCAACGCCGCTGGGCTCTCGACGAGTATGACACCGAACGCCGACAACGGGTAGACCCTCGCGCCGAGGCTCTACGATCGTTCGGGTGGACGGCACGCGGCTCCGGAGCGGGGCGTATCCGGTCCGGCTCGCACTCGTCCGGCTCCGTGCGGCACCGGGTCGAGCCGCGCTCGTCGCGCTCGGGATCGCTGCGGGAGCGGCGATGCTCGCGCTCGCCGTCGGGGGGAGCGCGGCGGTTCGCGACCGTGCCGTCTCGCAGGAACTCGCGCGCATCGGGCCGTCCGACTCGTCGCTGCAGGTCGTGTGGAGCGGCGTGCCGGCGCAGGCGTCGGTGTCGGTTTCGCGCCTCGACTCGGATGCGCGGCGCGCGCTGACGTCGATCGTCCCGGGACGGCCGTTCGGTGTCGCGCTCTTCCGGCAGGCTCAGTTCGGCGGAGCGTTCGTCAACCTCGGCGGCGTCGACGGTCTCGGACGCTGGGTCCGGCTCAGCAGCGGTCGATTGCCGCGGCGGTGCACGCCGAAACGTTGTGAGCTCGTGCTCGTCGGCGGTCGCGGGCGCCTGCCGCGACTGCCGTTTCTGCACGTCGTCGGGCGCGGCGCGCTGACGAAGGACGCTCCCCTCGCGGCGTACTTCGGGAATCGCGACGCGAACGGTCCGCCGCTCTTGCTCGCGGAAGGGGCGCTCGCGCTCGGGAGGGCGCCGCTTCCCGACGCGGAGTTGATTGCGCGCACGTACGGCTGGGTGCTGCCGATCGCGACCGGATCGCTGCACGACTGGGAGATCCCCGGCCTCGCGCGTCGCATCGACCGCGAAGCCGTCCGGCTCGCAGCGGTCGATCCGGTCTTCAGCGTCACGGCGCCGCTCGACTCGCTCGGTTCGGTGCACGCAAAGGCGCGCGTCGCGGGAGAGCGGCTCTTGCTGATCGGCGGCGACGTCGCCGTGCTGTTGCTCGCGTTCGCGGTCCTTGCGGCCGCGCGGCGGCGGCGCGACACCGACGACGCGCGGCGGCGTCTGACGTGGTCCGGAGCGCGCTGGTCGCAGCTCGCGACGTTCACGGCCGTCGAGCCCGCGCTCGTCGCCTTCGTCGCAGTCTGTATCGGCTGGGCCGCGGGTGCCGTCTTCGCAGTGTTGCTCGCGCGCTCGTTGAGCACGGATGCCGGTCCGGTGCTCGCGCACTCGCTGCTCTCTGGGCATGGGCTCGCGCTCGCCGTGCTGCTCGCCGTCGTCTCGACGGCTGTGGTCGTCGCATCGCTCCGTGCAAGCGTCGCGTCGTTCGGGGGGTGGTCGCTCACGACCGCGGACGTCGCTGCGGTCGGCGCGATCGCGGCGGTGCTGCTCGCCGTTGCGCGCGGGGATGCGAGCGCGGACTCCGTCGGCGGCGGCACGGGCGCGTTCCTGCTGCTTCTGCCGGCGCTCGTCGTCTTCGCGGCGGCGGTGCTCTCGGCGCGGCTGCTCGTGCCCGTCTTCCGCATGCTCGGCCGCGCACACGGGCCGCTGCCCGTGCGGCTCGCCGCGGTTTCGCTCGCGCGGCGCGGCGGCACGGCAATCGTCGCGTCCGCCTTCCTCGTCGTCAGCGTCGGCGTTGCGCTCTTCGCCGTTTCGTACCGCGCCACGCTCGAACGCGGGCAGCGCGACCAGGCCGCGTTCGCGGTGCCCGCGGACTACGTGCTGTCGGAGAGCCTCGAGCGCCTCGTCCCGCTCCAGGCGATCGCCCCGGCCGCCTTCGCGCGGCTCGGCGACACCGTGACCGTCGCGCGCGCGGCGGGAGACGCGCGCGGCCGCGACGTCACGCTGCTCGCGCTGCCGGCGCAGGCGGTTGCGCGGCTCGACGGCTGGCGCACGCGACCGACGGCGCGCCTCGGGCCGAGCGAGCACCTGCGCGGGCTCGACCTGCGCTCGCGGCGCTTCGCGTTGCCGTTCACCCTCCACGGCGGTCCCGTCGTGCTCACGCTCGAGGTGCTGAAGCCGCGCGGCGACTTCGCAGCGGTGGAGCTCGGGACGGCGACGCCGGGCACGCACGTCCTGCACGCGAACGTCCCCGCCGGCGGACGTGCGGTCGCGTTGCGGCTCGGCTATCCGCCGATCGCGGCGTTCCTCGCCGGGCACCGCGAGAGCGGCACGACGCTCTCCGTCTCGAACGCATCTCGCGGTGTGCTCACGCTCGGCCGGCCCTTCTCGAGTTGGATCGGCAGCGGTGGAGTGCGCGTCGAGAACCGCCGCATCCGCTACATCGTCAACCGCGCCGCGGTTTCGCTGCTGCGGCCGAAGCAGCCGACCGACGGCGTGCCGGTGCCCGTGCTCGCGACGCCGGGCATCGCCGCGCTCGGCGACGTCGTGTCGCTGAAGGTGAACGACGCGCCGCTGACGGTGCAGGTCGCCGGCAGGGTGCCGCTCGTGCCGTCCGTCGACGGCGAGGCGATCGTCGCCGACCGCGACCGTGTCTTCACGGCGCTCAACGCATCGCGCCCGGGGACGTTGCGCGCGAACGAGGCGTGGGTGCTGCGCGCGGCACCCGACGCGGGCGAGCAGCTTGCGCGCGCGCCGCTGAATCGCCTTGCCGTCGCGTCACACGCGGAGACCCTGGACGAGCTTCGCTCGGATCCGCTCGCCCGTGGCACGCTGGCGATCCTCGGCGCAACCGCACTTGCGGCGCTCGTCCTCGCACTCGTCGGGTTGCTGTTGATCGTCGTGACCGATCTTCGCGACGAGACCGGCGAGCTCTTCGACCTGCGCGCGCAGGGAGTGACGGCGCGCGAGCTTCGTCGCTACCTGCGCGTACGCGCCGCGCTCGTCGCGGTCGCGGGAGTCGTGGGCGGCGTCGTGACGGGTGCGATCCTCGTGTCGCTCGTCTCGTCGGTCGTCAGCGTCACCGCGGGCGCGACGACGCCCATCCCGCCGCTCGTCGTGTCGCTCGACTGGCCTGTGCTCTTCCTCGGCTTCGTCGTGTTCGTCGTCGCCGCAAGCCTCGTCGTCGCCGCCGCCAGCACGAGGACGCCGGCGTGAGCGCCGTCGAGACGCGCGACGTATTCCGGATCTACGGCGACGGCAACGCGGTCGCATTGCAAGGGCTGACGATGACCGTGCAGCCGGGGGAAATCGTCGTCGTCTTCGGGCCGAGCGGCTCCGGCAAGTCGACGCTGCTTCGCATCCTCGCGCGGCTCGACATGCCGTCGGCGGGAACCGTGACGGTGTTCGGAGAGGATCTGCGCGAGCTGCGCCGTGCCTCCCTGCGCGAATACCGCTCGCGCGTGCTCGGCTACCTCGATCAGCACTACTCGCGTGCGCTGGCGCCGGAGCTGACGGCGCGCGAGCTCGTCGCGCTCCAGCCCGCATTGCTCGGCCTCGAGCGCGCCGAGCGCGTGAAGCGCGCGGACGAATTGCTCGAGCGCATCGGCCTCGGCGCTCGAGCGAATGCGCACCCGCACGAGCTGTCCGGCGGCGAGCAGCAGCGCGTCGCGCTCGCCGCGGCGATCGCGCACCGGCCGAAGCTGCTCGTCGCCGACGAGCCGACCGGCGAGCTCGACGCGGCGAACGCGCGCACGGCGTACACGCTGATCCGCGAGCTCGCGCGCGAGGAGGGGCTGACGGCGATCGTCGTCAGCCACGACCCGCAGTCGGCCTCGATCGCGGATCGCGTCCTGCACATCCGCGACGGCCGCGTCAGCGCGGAGTCCGTATCGGAACGGGGCCATGCGGAGGAGATCGTGCTCGCGCGCGGCGGCTGGCTCCGGCTGCCGGAGGAGCTGCTGCGTGTGAGCGGCATCGCCGGGCGGGCGAGCGCGCGCGTCGAGGACGGCGGCATCGTCGTCTCGCCCGCGGCGGAGCGTGCCGCAGCGCCGGATGCCATACCTGCGCGCGCCCGGGCGAGAGCGGGCGAGGTCGTGGCGGAGCTGCGCGGCGTCGCGAAGAGCTACGGCACGCGTCGCGTCCTCCACGCCGTCGATGCGGCGTTTCGCGGCGGTTGCCTCACGGCCGTGACCGGGCGGTCCGGTTCCGGCAAGACGACGCTGCTCCACCTCTTGGCCGGCCTCGACGCGCCCGACGAGGGCGACGTCGTCGTCCTCGGTCGTGCGCCGGACGAGGGAATGCGACGCAGCGACGTCGCGCTCGTCGCACAGGACGCGCACCTCATCCCGTTCCTGAGTGCGCGCGAGAACGTCGAGCTCGTGCTCGAGCTGCGCCGAGCCGACCGCGGGGCGGCGGTCGACGCGCTGCAGGCAGTCGGACTCGGCGAGCTCGTCGACGAGCGGGTGTCGCTGCTGTCCACGGGAGAGCGGGAGCGCGTCGCGCTCGCGCGTGCGATCGCGGCGCGCCCGAAGCTGCTGCTCGCGGACGAGCCGACGGCTCGACTCGACGAGGCGAACGCGCGCACGATCGGCGCGCTCTTCGCAACGCTCGCCGCCGAGACGGGCACGGCCGTCGTCTGCGCGACGCACGATCCCGCGCTGATCGAGCAGGCGGACGCGCGGCTACCGCTCGATCAACTCGACGAAGCGCGCTAGCGCGGCGTCGAAGGCGCCGGTCCCGCGGCGCCACTCGGCGAGAACGCGGACGGCGGCTACACCGTGCGCTGAACGACGCGTCGCGCGGAGCGCACGGCCGGCAGCCGAATCGCAAAGCGCGTATTGCCGGGCGCGCTCCGGGCCTCGACCGCGCCGCCCATCGCGCGCGCCAGCTCGTCGACGATCGCGAGCCCGAGGCCGGTGCCCACCGCGCGGCTGCCGGCGTAGCGCGAGTAGAGGTAGAAGCGCTCGAACGCGTGCGGAATCTCGTCGGGTCGCAGTCCCGGCCCGTCGTCCTCGACGGCGAGGACGCCCGCGCGCGCGACGATCCGCACCGTTCCGCCGGCGGGCGTGACACGAAGAGCGTTCTCGACAAGATTGGAGAGCGCCTGTACGAGACGGTCGGCATCGCCGGTCGCGCGAGCGTCTCCGTCGGCGTCGAGCACGAGGTCGACGTCGAACGCACGCGCGTGCGCCTCGTGCCGGTGATGACACTCCATCGCGATCTCGCCGAGGTCGACGTCTTCGCGGCGGACGCTGAACTCGCGACGGTTCATCCGCGCCAGGTCGAGCAGGTCGCGGACGAGGCGGTCGAGGCGCGCCCCCTCCTTCGCGATCGTGGTCGCGGCGGCGTCGGGCGCGATCGTGCCGTCGGCAAGACCCTCCGCGTACCCGAGCACGGCGGTGAGCGGTGTCTTCAGCTCGTGGCTGACCGAGAGCAGGAACGCGCGCTCGGCGTCGCGGGCGTGCTCGAGCTCCGTCGCCATGTGGTTGAACGACTCCGCGAGCGATGCGAGCTCGGCCGCGCCCTCGGCGGGGACCGGCCCGGGCGCGTCGCCCGCCGCGAGCCGTTCGGTCGCCGCCGCCACACGTCGCACCGGCCGCGCGATGCGGCGCGCCAGGAGCAGCGACACGACGGCCGCGAGCGCGAGCCCGATACCCGCCGCGACGAGCAGCCCTTCGAGGTAGGGGCGCCAGGCGCGCGTGCCGCGCGGGCGCAGCAGCACGAGTGCCTTTCGCGCGACGGGCCGCGCTGCGTAGAACCACTCCCTTCCGTCGACCGTGATCGTCCCGTTGCCCGGGCGCCCGCTCGGCAGATAACGCGACGGGCGACCGAGCGGCGCGACGACGAGCCGTTCGTGCTGCTTCACGAGGAACGGCCGCAGCGACTCGAGGTGCGCGAGCGGCAGCAGCGCGACGCGCTCGCGCTTGGCGAGCAGATCGGCCTGCTGCGAGACGTCCTGCAAGACGGAGCGATCGACGGCCCGTCGCGTCAGGACCGCGCCGGCAACGAGAGAGATCGCGGCGGAGAGCAGGACGACGCACGCGATTGCGGCGAGGAGCTGGGTGCGGAGGCTGCGCGCTCGCACGCTACGCGCGGCCGAGCTTGTAGCCGACGCCGCGGACCGTCTGCACGAGCTCGGGACGGCCGAGCTTGCGCCGGAGCGAGGCGACGTGCATGTCCACGGTGCGCGTCCCGCCGGGGAACGCGAGGCCCCAGACGCGATCGAGGAGCAGCTCGCGCGTCAGCACGCGGTCGGGATTGCCGAGGAGGATCGACAGCAGGTCGAACTCGCGGGTCGTCAGCGCAACCGGCTCGCCGGCGACGAGCACCTCGCGCGCGTCGCGAAGCACGACGACGTCGTGCGCGGAGAGTTGCGCCTCGTCGAGCCACGGCTCGGCGCGACGCAGCACCGCCTTCACGCGCGCGAGAAGCTCGCGCGGTGAGAACGGCTTCGTGAGGTAGTCGTCGGCGCCGAGCTCGAGCCCGCTGACGCGGTCCGGCTCCTCGTCGCGAGCGGTGAGCATGAGGATCGGCACGCGCGAGTCCGAGCGGATGCGCCGGCAGACCTCGAACCCGTCCATGTCCGGCAACCCGATGTCCAGCACGATCACGCGCACCGGACGGCGCTCGATCTCCGCGAGCGCGTCCCGGCCGCGCTCTGCGTGCACGACGTTGAAGCCGTCGCGCTCGAGGTAGGAGTGGACGAGCGTCGCGATGCTCTCTTCGTCTTCGACCACGAGCGCGGTGCCCCCCCAGGCGTGCTCGACCACGGCTCAGCTACGCGTCGCGACGACGATCGAGGCGGATGCGGCTCCGTCGCGGACCGTCGTGGCGACGAACCCGCGGCGGAGCCGCGTGAGCGGCACCGTCCGGCCGCCGAGCGTGACGGTCGCGGTCGACGCGACCGGCACCGTCACGGTCGTCCCGTCCTTCTCGAACAGCGTCATGCTGCTCGGCGTCAGTGCGCGAATGCGTCCGCGGTCGACGCGGTAGTCGTGGATGACGCCGCCCTCGCTCGTGACGACCTCCGCGCGAACGAGCTTCGGGCCGAAGAAGAAGTTGCCGAGCGACGAGAGGCTCGCTGCGCCGCCCTGGGCGAGGGCCAGGGCGGCGAGAGCGGCCGCAGAGGCTGCAGGTGTGAGGAACCTCCTGCGCACGGGCGGAATTGTGCGCTGCAAAGATCAAGTTCGAGGGCCAAAACCTGTAAGGACCGCGTAAAAAGCGTGGAGGCCGCTGCGGCTGCCGGCCTCCACGCTTTCCCCCGAGTCTCAGCCGGTGATGGTCGTGCTCGCCGGCTCGTGCTCGCCGACGTGCACGGCCGGCGTCGACTCGACCTGCGCGAGCGTCGATCGCCACGGGGCGCGGATGCGGACGGTGATCCGGTCGCCCAGGGTGAGGTCGGCCGGGGAGATCACCGTCGGCACCTTGCCCTGCCAGCGCAGGAAGATCGTTTCGGGGCCGTAGGTGAACGACTGCTGAGCGGTGTTGCCGAGTACGAGTCGCAGCGCGCGTCGATTGCCGCCGCGCACGTCCACCGTCACAGTGCTCGTGCCCGCCGGTGCCGCGAGCCTGCCCTTGAAGAGGAAGAGCGGGTACGTGGGCCGGTTCGGCTTCGCGATGCGGTCGGAGACGATCCCCGCCGGCCGCGACTCGATCTGCGAGAGCGACGCGTCGTGCGGCGCGCGCACGTTCACGACGATCCAATCGCCTGCGCGCAAATCGCTCGAGTGGACGACCGTCGGCACGCCGTGCGACCACTTGAGGAACTCGGTTCCGGTGCCGACCGCGAAGGTCTGGTCGACGCTGGAGCCGAGCATCTTCTTCAGCGCGATGCGGTTGCCGCCCTCGACCGTGAGCGAGATCGAGGTCGCGTTCGCGGGCGGCGTCGCCAGCAGGTGCCCACGGAAGATGTAGTGCGTTCTGATGCCGCCTCCCTGCGCGGCGCCCGTTGCGAGAAGCGCAAGGGAGAGAGCCGCCAGGACGACTCGGAGCGTTCTCTTGCCGGTCATGCTCGCTGCCTCCGTTCGTTGGGAACCGAGCGAACTCTTCCCGGCCGGCGTCTGCTGCCGGTGAAGGCTGCGTAAGACGGACGTAAAACGGCTTAGACGGCGAGCGGCAGGCGCTGCGGCGGGGTGAAGCGCGCCGCCTCGGCGCGCGCCGCCTGAACGAACGCGTTCGCCGTGCCCGACTCGCCGCGGCTCGCGGCCCACGCGATGCCGATTCGCCGCGCCGGGAGGCCGCAGGAGAGCTCGACCACCTCGACGTCGGGGCCGAGGCAGAGCGTCGACAGGCGCGGCAGGAGGGCCGAGCCGACGCCCGCCGCGACGAACGCGTAGATCGTCTCGTAGTCGTACGAGCCGACGACCCAGTTCGGACGGAGGTTGTTCGAGCGGAAGTAGTCGGTCAGCTGGCACGTCTTGCCGGTGTTGAACGCGATCAGCGGCATCGACGCGAGCTCGTGCAGAGCCGGCGGGAGCATCCGGCTGCCCGCACGGACGACGAGCACGTACTCGTCCTCAAGCAGCGTCACGTGCTCGAACTCCTTGTCGTGCACCGGCAGCTGGACGAAGGTCACGTCGACCTCGCCGCAGCGCGCCATCCCGAGCAGCTCCTCGTCGTCCTTGCCGATCGAGAAGCGGATGACGACGTCATCGCGCTCCTCGTCGAGCCGTCGGCAGATCCCGGGGATGAGCGCGCCGACGCCGCGCCCGAAGAAGCCGACGCGGATCGGGTCGAGCTCGCCTGCCGTCAGCGACTGAAGGTCGGCCTGCGCGCTCGCGAGCCGCTCGCCGATCGCGTGCGCGTGCTCCATCACGATCTCGCCTGCGCGTGTGAGCCGTACCGGTTGCGAGCCGCCGGGTCGCTCGATCAGCTTTTGCCCGACGACACGCTCGAGCGTCGCGATCTGCTGGCTGATCGCGGACTGTGTGTAGCCGAGCTTCGCCGCGGCTCGGTTGAACGACGCTTCGCTCGCGACCGCATCGAGTGCGAGGAAGTGCCGCAACTCAACGCCGATCCAGCCGTTGGGCCTGAGCATCTTCCGATGATAGACCGGTGCGCGATCGAAGTCTCTCCGCGATTACGCAGATCGATAGCGCGATAAGGCAGACGGAACGTACGCTGCATCGTGGTCCAGTACCTGATCCGCCGCATCCTCTGGGCGATCGTCCTCTTCATCGCGATCACGATGGTCGCGTACATCATCTTCTTCATCATCCCGGCGAACCCGGCGCAGCTCGCGTGCGGGCAGCGCGCGAGCCCGGCGTGCATCCGGAACGCCAGTCAGAGCCTCGGCCTCGACCGACCGGTGTACGAGCAATACGCGAGCTTCCTGCAGCGACTCGTCATCCAGCGCGATCTCGGCAGGTCGTACATCAACCGGCAGAGCGTCAACGAGACGGTGATGAACGCCGCGCCGGTGACGGCGTCACTCGTGCTCGGCGGCGCCGTCCTGTGGATGCTCGTCGCGCTGCCCATCGGGATCCTGTCGGCGCTCCGGCCGCGTTCGCTGCTCGACCGAACGTCGATGGTGTTCGTCCTGATCGGCATCTCCGCGCACCCGGTGTGGATCGGGCTCATCCTCGCGTACGTCGTCGGCTTCAGGCTCGGCTGGACGCCGATCACGGGCTACTGCGACTTCTTCAACCCGGCGACCGATTGCGGCGGGCCGACCCAGTGGGCCTACCACTTGATCCTGCCCTGGATCACGTACGCGGTGCTCTTCGCCGCGCTCTACGTGAGGATGATCCGCGCGAACGTCATGGAGGCGTCGGGCGAGGACTACGTCAGGACGGCGCGGGCGAAGGGTGCGCCGGAGTACGTCGTGATCCGCTCGCACGTCCTGCGGAATGCGCTCTTGCCCGTCGTGACGCTCCTCGGCATGGACATCGGCGTCGCGCTCGGCGGCGCGATCTTCACCGAGACCGTGTTCGCGCTGCCGGGCCTCGGCCAGACCGCGCTCACGGCGGTCACGAACTACGACCTGCCGACGGTGCAGGGCGTCGTCGTCTTCGCGACGATCGCGATCATCGTGTTCAACCTCGTCGTCGACCTGCTGTACGTGGTGATCGACCCGCGGATCCGGCTGACCTAGGCAAAGATCGCGTTCGGCGCGGCGAGGATGAAAAGCCGAGCGCGGCCAGGACCCAGTCAACAGCCGGCAGAGGGGTGGAACAGCGGGACGAGCGGATGCCGGTCCCGCTCGAGCAGCGACACGAGCGACGGCGGCGTTATCACCTCCATCTGCGCTCGCGTGGGCCGCGGCCGCGCGGCGGCGTAGCCGGCCGGCTGCCAGCGGAGGAGGTGCGAGCCCAGGACGAGAAACGGCTCGCCGTCGTCGAGGACGAACGTCCCATCGGGTAGGTCCTCGAGCTGAGCGATCCGGCGTGGACCGAGCCGCTCTTCGTGGAGCTGCGCGTCGATCGCGTCGGCGCCTTTCTGCTCCGGATGGATGCCGGCCCAGATCTCCGTGAGGTGCTCGTAGTCCGCCCGCCTGCACAGCGCGCACGGTCTGTGCCCGGCGGCGAGAGCCGTCGCCTCGTCGAGGAAGAAGAGCTCCGTGAAGCGTCCGGGCTGCATGAGCGGTGCGCGGTGCCAGCCGCGGAACTCGAGCCGACAGGCGATCCAGCGCTTGCCGGCGAAGCGCCTGCGAATACGGCCGTGCTCGTCGTGGAGGCAGCCGCGGTTGCCGTAGACGAGCCCGCGCGCCGGATCCGCGATCAGATCGGAGAGCGGCGTGACTCGATTTTGGCGCGGCACGTTAGGTACGTTCGCACGATGCAGGGTCGGGGTTCGCCGTCCCCACTCTGCTTCTTGCCGCGCCGACGAGCGTGCCCGTGAGCGCCCGGACGACGCCGATGACGGCGATGCACGTCTCGAACGACATGCCGCGGACCCTTTGCCACGGGCCGCGGAGCGCGACCGGGGCGGTTACGCGAGAGTCAGCCGCCGCGGAGTCGCGTCACGGTACCCGACCCCTGGCTCGCAACCCAGACGCTGCCTGACGCGATGACGAGCGAACGCGGCTGCTCGCCCACGCGCACGCGGCCCGTGATCCGGCGGGTGGCCGGGTCGATGCGCAGCACCGTCGCGTCGTTGTACTTCGCAGTCCAGAGCGACCGGCCGCACGCGAAGCCCACGCTGCCGACGCCGACCCGCGGTCGCGCCTTCACGCGCGCGGACGCGTCGACGACGACGAGCGAGGGACCGCGAAGGCTCGACGCCCAGAGGCGGTTATCGCACGCGACCGCGTCGTCGGGATCGGCGCCGACACGCACCTTCGCAGTGACGCGCCCGGTCGTCGGATCGATGCGGGCGAGCGTCCCGTTCTCGTTGGGCACCCACAGGCTCCCACGCCACGAGACCACGGCCTCGGGGTTGCCGCCGACGTCGATGCGGCGGACGACCTCGTTCGTCTTCGGGTCGATGCGGACGACCTTGCCCGCACCGTAGACGGCGACCCAGACCGTGTCGCGCAGCGCGAGGATGCCCGCCTGCTCGTCGCTGCCGACGTCGATCTTCGCGACGATGCGGCCCGTGCTCGGGTCGACGCGCGTGACCCTCCGCGTGTCGAAGGAGCTCGTCCAGATGCCGCCGGCGCCGTACGACACGCCGTACGGCGAGCCCCCGAGTGGGATGTGCGCGACGACCCTGTTCCGGGCGGCGTCGATGCGCTCGAGCTCGCCGCTGCCGTAGTTCGCGACCCAGATCGAGCCGGCGCCTGAGGCGAGCCCCGTCGGCGCGCCGCCGACACTGATCGTCGCCGTGACGGGGATCGGCGACGATTGCGCCGCGAGTGCTCCCGCTCCGACGATCGCGGCGATCGCGCTACGCACGCGCGGCCTCGCGCACCTCGAGCTCGGCGAGCGCTCGATCGCACCAGGCGATGGTCGAGCGTGCGTCCTCGAGCCCGTGCAGGAGCGTGAGGTACGGGAAGAAGTCCGCGTCGCGGTCGATGTCGCGCTCGATCTCCTCCAGCTCGCGCAGCTGCTGCTCGGCGCGGCGGCGGCGCTCCTCGATCTGCTCACGAAGCGCGGCCGCGTCGGCGAGCTCCCCGAAGAAGAGCTTGAGCAGAAGGCCGTCCCGCGAGACGCCGACCGGAACCTCTCGCGACTCCAGCCAGTCGCGGAGCGCATGCTCGCCGCCCGGCGTCAGGCGATAGAGGCGCTTGTCGGGCCGCGTCGCCTGCGCGACCGCCTCGCTCGCGGCGAGCCCGCGCTCGACCAGCCTCGGGAGGATGGCGTAGATCTTGCTCTTCGCCGGTCGCCAGAAGTAACCGATCGAGCCGCGCGCGAGCTTGTCGAGCTCGTAGCCGGACCGCTCGCCGAACGAGAGCAGCCCGAGCACGGCGAGCTCCGTATCCGAGAGGCGCATGCTCCCGACGGTACTACTCCCCAGGGGACTAAGCAAGCAGGTCGCGGAGCAGAGCGCCTCGTTGACTTGGACGAAGGCGAGGCGTAGCTTCGATGGGGTCTCCTTCCGGGTCGCGATAGGAGCGGTAGCCGCCGTGATGCTCGTCGGGGTGTCGAGCGCGGCCTCTCAGGCGTACCGCGGCGACGTCAGGGTCCACGTGAAATTCACCGGCAAAGGAGCCGTCTCGAATGCGGCGAGCCGTCGGATCTGCCGCTCGAATTGCACGATCTCCGGGCGACGCGGTGAGCTGCTGACGCTGAGGGCCTCGCCGCAACCCCACTACGCCTTCAAGCAGTGGAGCGGCGCGTGCGTCGGCGCAGTGCCGCAGTGCGTCCTCTCGCTCGGCCCGCATCTGTCGGTGCGCGCGGTCTTCTCTCGACTGCCCGTGCACGTCGACGTGACCGTCGGAGGAAACGGATCCGTTCGAGAGCAGAACGGCGACTGCTCCGAGGGATGCGACGTCGCAGCGGGGGCCACGGTCAACCTGGTCGCCAAGGCTTCCGCCGGCAACGTCTTCTCGAGCTGGGGCGGCGCCTGCGCGGCGTCGACGTCCAATACCTGCAGCATCAAAGCCCGCGACGATGGACGCCCTGTCAGCGCAAAGTTCGCCCTCGCGCCGACGAAGGGGACGACGTCGGCTTCGGCCGCCGGCGCCGCCGTCTCGATCTCACTGAAGCCCAAAGCCCAGAACGTGCCGGGCGGCGGTGCTGCGATCTTCGCGCTCGTGGTCGCGAACATCGGCGGCCAGACGCTTTCGAATCTGCGGGTGACCGATGCGCTCGCTCCCAACTGCGCTTACGACGGGACGGTCGCCGGCTATGACGGCACCCTTGCCGTCGGCCAGACGCTGAGCTATTCGTGCACGCGCCGGAATGTCGAAAAGAGCTTCGAGAACGTCGCGACCGCGCTCGCCGCTCCGTCCGTCGGGCCCGATGTGAGCGCGCAGGATGTTGCGCGGGTCACGCTGCAGGTCTTCAGCCCGGTCGAGGCGTACCCGGTCAGCGTGACGAGCTCGGGCGTTGGTGGGACGGTGACGAGCAAGCCGGCCGGGATCTCGTGTGGCAAGAGCGGGGGATCGTGCACGTCCAACTTCAACGGCCACGTCACGTTGACGGCCCACGCAATCACCGGTTACTACTTCGCCCGCTGGAAGCAGAACGGCGCCTGCAACGCCGTGAAGGGGCCTACGTGCATCGTTCTCGTTCCCGTGTCGAACCCGAGAATCGGCCCGGTCGCGACCTTCGCGCGTTGTACCCCCGGCGGCCCGGGCCTCTGCCGCCGGTCCGGCGGCTAGACCGAATCGATGGGCGAGCCGGAGCCCGCCAGACGGGAGCGCAGATTCGGGCTCTCGTCGTTGACGGCGCGCATCAGCGCGGTCGGCGCCACGATCGCGACGCTCGTCGGCCTCCTGTTCCTCTTCGTCCCCAGCCTCCAGCCGACCGTCAAGCATTGCGGCGAGACCGCTTCGGGTGACATCAGCCAGATCAGGGTCGAGCAGGGCACGTTCGCCGACTACCTGTCGCTGAGCGATCGTCCGACAAGAGAAAAGGTCGACGGCATCTGGGTTCCCCGTCAGAAATCCGAGCTCCAGGGCCGCGGGAACATCCTGCTCTACAAGGCGACGATCGAGGGCTTCAGGAACGAACCGGTCGAGCTGCGCTGGTCGCTGCTGACGGCGAAGGACGACGCGTTGATCGGGAAACCGCTCAGCACGCTCACCTACACGTCGCCGCGATGCAGCCTGGATCAAATCGGCTCGCCGATCTGGATCCCCGCGTCGAAAAGCACGGCCGAGAAGAAGCTCTACGCCGAGATCCTGCTCTACGACGCGTCGGACAAGCTGTCGAACAAGCGTCTCGTCGAGTCCGGCCGCAGCCCGTCGTTCGTCGGCGCAGCCCCTGGTGCGTGAGCCTAGGGAGCCTCTTTCAGATCGTCGAAATGCTGGTTCAGATTTCGTCCCAGTTCCGCGAGCGCGGGCGAGAGGCCCTGGCTGATCTCGATCCCGCGGATCGCCTGCGCGAGCACGCGCAGCGCGTCGCCTTCGAGGTTGGCCTCCACCGCGGCACCACCGTGAAGTGCTGCGCGGATCGCCGCCTGAATCGTGCGGGTTGCGGGCGTCTCGTCCGCATGCACGTGCCGCACCGCGGGAGCAAGGTCGAGCAGGTCAGGTTCGTACAGCGAGCACTCGCGAGCGCCCGCGACGATGCGGGCACGCGGCAGCGGCGACGTCGAGCAAAGGAATGCGGAGCGCTCCGGAGCGTCGTCCGGCGCGGCATCCCTCGCCACGAGTTCCCAGCACTCGCTCTGGACCCAGACCTGGCTTCCGATGCCGAGCGCACGATCGCACCGCACTGTCACCGCGGGTTGCTGCGGGACGCTCGGATCAGCGTCCGGTGCAGGCACGAGTGTGTACAGGCACGCCTGCACTTGAGCGCTGGCCCTGGTCAGGGTGCGCCTGCCGGCCCGCGCCTCGACGGTTCGGGCATCGTCGAGATCGACGTGCGTCGGATCCTCCTTCACTGTCGCGAAGGTAATTGCTTCGTCCCGGCTCAACTCGTCTCGGTGGGCGAGAGCTTTCGTGTAGTCGCCGCGCCCTGATCGTCGACCGAGATCATCTGGCGCCCGCCCGCGCCGGGTCCGGCGAACAGCCCGAACCAGCTGCGGCGGCCCCGCGTGAAGAGGACGGCTTCGGTGTCGCTTTGGGACTCGATGCGGTAGCCCTGCTCGAGCTTGGACTTGAGCATCTGTGCGAACTTTTGCTTCCTCGTGTCGCCCGCCACCGGGATGGAGGACACGTGTGCATCGTGCGTCGGATGAGCAGCTAGTCCGTCGGCCATGAGATCTCTCCCTCGGTTGGGATTGGCCTCGCCGGTTGGTAATTCGCGTCGAAAACGCGAGAAGGACTTGCGTCCCGATCACGCTCGCGAGCACGCCGTTCACTCAGCAAAGCGTTGAAACAACAAGGTAGCACGGGTTTTCCCGTTACCGGCCTACACGCCCAATGATTCCCTGGGCTCATCGAGACCGCGTCGCCCGGCGCGTACTTTCCGCGGATAGTCGTCAGGTCGCCTCCCGATGGCGGTTTGGTGCAGATGGCGCATCGTGTAGCTGTGAGCGACGTGACGCTTCTCCCCGCCAACGTGCAGCCGGAGTCCCATCGGCGCAGCCCTTCCGGCGGTGTCGTTGCGCCGCGTCGGTCGCGGCGCGCACAACCCGTCTCACCTCCCGCGGAGGTTCTCTCGCTCGTATCCATCGGCGCCGGGTGGCAGTCGGCGCTCGACGCTGCGCAAGCGGCGCTTGCGGCGGCGGCGCGGACGCTCCCACTGCAGGAGCTACGAGAGCGCAGCGCGCTTCTCCGCGACGAACGAGCCGAGGCCGCGCACCTGCTCGACGAGGTGGCGCGCGAGCACCACCTGCAGACCCGCTTCACCTACCTCGCGACGTCGTCGTGGGACGCGCATCGGCTGCTCGGCCTCCCGGACGGGATCGAGGCGTGCATCTTCAACCTCGACGGCGTCTTCGTCGCGAGCGCAGCCGTGCACGCGGCCGCGTGGGCGGAGACCTTCGACTCGTTCCTGTTCGCCCGAGGCGAGCTCGTGGATCACCCTTTCCGCCCGTTCGATCGGATCGGCGACTACGACCGGCACATTCACGGCAGGCCTCGGCTCGAGGGCATACGCAGTTTCCTCGCGAGCCGCGGGATCAGCCTCCCCGAGGGCGAGCTCGACGATCCGCCCGGCAGGGCTACGGTCCGCGGTCTCGCGAACAGGAAGGCGACCCTCCTGCTCGAGCGGCTCCAGGCGCATCCGCTCGACGCGTATGCAGGATCGCGGCAGTACCTCGAGGTCGCGCGCGCTGCGCACGTGCGGCGCGCGGTCGTCTCGGCGAGCGCCAATGCGCGGTTGATGCTCGATCGGGCCGGTCTTGGCGGATTGATCGACGACTGTGTCGACGGGGCGGCGATGGTCGCCGAAGACCTTCACGCGAAACCCGCGCCGGACACGCTGCTCGCGGCCTGTCGCCGTCTGGACGTCACGCCCGACCGGGCGGCGGCATTCGAAACGACTGTGTCCGGAGTCGCCGCAGCCCGCGCCGCCGGCTTTGCGCTCGTGGTCGGGGTCACCGCAAACGGCAATGCACGCGCACTGGGAGTCGCCGGCGCCGATCAAGTTGTCGGCGCACTTGCCGACCTACTGGCCGAGGAACTCACGGCCTGAGTAGCGCCGGCGCGCCGAACGGTCTCGCGCCGGGACCATGTCCCGTGCGTCAGCAGCCAGGAAGCGATCGTGGCCAGGAACGCGACCGCGGCTCCGGTGGCCGCGTCGAAGTAGAAGTGGTTGCCGGTCGCGACGATCACGAACAGCGCCACGAACGGGTACAGGATGCCCGTGAGCCGGACGCCGAACGCGTGGGCCTGCCACGCGATCGCTCCTCCAACCACGGCCGCGTAGGCGAGATGCAGGCTCGGCACCGCGGCGACGGGGTTGTAGAAGCGGCCGAGCAGGCTCGAGCTGAGATCGAACGGGCCGTGCCCGCTCACAGTGTCGACGAACCCGTCCATCGCCAGCCGGGGCGGCGCGACCGGATAGAGCAGGTAGACGACGAGCGCGAACGCCGTCACCAGGACGAGCGCCGTGCGCACGAGCGGAAACGCCGGCGTCCGCGCGCGGTACAGCCAGACGAGGACGCCGATCGTCCCCGCCACGTGTAGTGCCGGATAGAGGATCGCAAGCGCGTGCACCAGCAGCGGGGGTCCTTTCGGCGAATTGCTGTACCGCGCGTTCCGAGTAGATGCCGAGGCTCTGCTCGAGGCGGATCAGTTGCTGCGCGTGGTCTCTGGCTGCGGCGAGGTGGTCGGTTTTCAACCCGCGGACGACCTCGTACAGGCCGTACAAGAGCATCAGCGCGACTACCTCTTGCCAGCCGGCGTGTGCGCGGCGCAGCGTCGCTCGAAGCATCGCTCGTCCCGGGAGCGCCCGCCGCTCTCAGTCGCGGCAGATGTCGGCGAGGCGAGCGTGGTTCAGCAGGAGCAGGTCAGCGGTCTTGATCCTCAGCGACTGCTCGTGAGTGCCGGCCTCGAGCACGACGTGGTCGTTCTCGCAGACGCGCCGATCGACGAGCACAGGCTCACGATGCGCACCGGTTGCCGGGACGGCGCCGAGCTCGAACTCGGGATATGCGCCGGCGAGGACAGCTTCGGTTGCCAGCTCGACCTTCTTGCTGCCGAGGAGGGCGCGCACCTTGTGCAGGTCGAGCCGCTCGGACGCGGGGATGACCGCGAGGGCGAGTCCGACGGGTGTGACGAGGACGATTGTCTTGGCCACCGCCCGCGCGGCGAGGCCGAGCGCCTCGGCTTCGGCCGCGGCAGTCTCGGAACGGCGGTGCGGGATGAGCTGGTAGTCGAGTCCGCCTTCCTCGAGCTGGTCGAGCAGCATTCTGGGCGGGGCGTGCACGGTCATCTTGTCTCCTCTCTCGCGGGAACCAGGAGCGGGACGCGGAGTCCCGCTCCTGGTTCGGCGCGTGCTTCACGTGATCGCGACCTTCTTCGGCGTCGCGTTCTTCAGCTTCGGTGCGTGCACTTCGAGCACGCCCTTGGCGAAGGACGCTTTCAGGTGCTCGGTGTCGGCAGCGACGGGAAGGATGAAGCGGCGCTCGAACTCCCGCTCGAGCCGCTCGTGCAGCCTGAACTCCTTCGTCGTCTCCTCCTTCACTTTCTCCCGCTCGCCCCTGATCGAGAGCATGTGGTCGTTGATCTCGATCGAGAGCTCGTTCTCCTCGTAGCCCGGCAGTTCGAGCTCGACGACGTACTCGTCTGCGGTCTCGAACACGTCGGCTGCGGGGGCGAGGGCCGGAGCGAAGCCGATCTCCTCGAACAGGCGCCGCATGCGGCGCTCCATCGAGTCGAGCTCCGTGAAGGGCGTCCATTTGACGATCGTCATGGCACACCTCCCTTCTGTCGCCATGGTCCCTCGGTCCTCTCGCGGCGACATCGGGGGAATCACCGACGCAGATCCTGTCTTGCCCGTGCGCGCCGGACGGCGATTCCGATTCGGTGAATTCACCGATGGCCGCTGTGTGTGAGAGGGCGTACAGTCGAAGCGCTCCCGACAGAGGATGATGAACGTGGCGTATTCGCCGGTCGACGTCGCGCGCGAAGCTCAGGAGGTCGTCTCATCGGTCGGGCGTCGAGAGCTCGTGTGCGCCAACTGCGGCTACGGGATCACGGTGACCCACGCGCCTGATCGGTGCCCGATGTGCGGCTGTGGCGAGTGGGACTTCCCGGCGTGGAGGCTGTTCCGCGGCGCACAGGCGCGTACAGGAAACTCTGAGCGGGTCGTTCGATGAGTTTGACTGCGACGGCGCGCTCGATTCCCGGGACGCTTCGGCAGGAAGTCGTCATCGACGGAAGGCACCGTTTGATCACGGACGAGCCGGAACGGCTCGGCGGCGACGGCAGCGCACCTGCCCCGCACGAGTTGCTTCCTGCTGCACTGGCCTCGTGCGTCTCGACGACGCTCGTGATGTACGCGCACACGAAGGGGTGGGACCTCGGCGACGTGCGCGTCGCCGTCGACTACGACAACCGCTCGACCCCGCGGAGGTTCGAGGTCTCGATCGAGGTCGACGGTGATCTCAGCGACGAGCAGGTTCAGCGGTTGGAGATGGTCGCTCGGTCGTGCCCGGTCCGCCGCTCCGTCGAGGCCGGGATCGAGTTCGTCGAGACGATCACTCTCCGCGCTCGGCGCGCACCGCGCCCGGCTCCTCTGCAAGCAGCGCGGGCGCCGGCGTAAGCCGCGCGCGGTCGCTGCCGACCCAGCGTTCCTCCGGCTTTCGTGTGCGCCGGTTCCGTCGCGGCGTGACGGCCGGCCGGTTGACGTCGAGCGCGAACGCGAGGATCAGTGTCGCCGCCCATACGTTCACCGGGTCGAACGTCAGCGGCTCACGGTCCCCGACCAGGTCGGCGATCAGCCAGACCGCAAACCAGATGACAGTCATCGAGGCACCGCGTGTGTCCGATCGGCGGCGAATGACCGCTGCAGCGGTTGCTCGGGCGTCGGCTCGGGGAACGCCGCGAGCGGCTCGAACCGGGCCTGGAAGAAGCGCAGTTCGGCCTCCGGCTTCAGCGACGGCTCGACGACCTTGATCTTCCACGGTGGCGGAGACACGTTCGAATCGTCGCGCCGATGCCGCGAACGGACGTCGGGGTATTGCCGTTTCGCTCTTCCGCGGAGTTACGGACATTGAGATCGGGCCGAGCGCGTCGGCGTGAAGCGGCTCATCGGTAGTTCTCCACGGTGAGATCAGCACCCGCGCCGATGCCCTCGGCGCCGCCGCACGCGACACTCGATGCGTGACCACCTTGACGAAGCCTGAGCCGGCTTCCGCACCACTCGGCGGCATGACGGTCACGGATGGCATGACGTCGGGTCTGATCAGCTGTGCGCCAGAGACTCCACTACGGAACGTGGCGCGGCTCATGGCAACTCATCGCGTCCACGCGGTCTTCGTCTTCGACTACGGGTGCGAAGACGACGAGACGACCGAGCTCTGGGGCCTCGTCTCCGATCTCGACGTCGCCGCCGCTGCGTGCGGAGACATCGACAAGCGGAAGGCGCGCGACAGCGCTGTCACGCCGCTCGTGACCGTTGCCAGCGACGCCACTCTCGAGCAGGCGGCGCGGCTGATGGCGGAGCACGGAATCTCGCACCTCGCCGTGATCGACCCGTCGACCCGGCGACCCGTCGGCGTCCTCTCGACGCTCGACATCGCGAGGACGGTCGCACGAGGTGAATGATCGCTACGCGAGCGCCGTGGCGGTGCGCAGCTCGAGCTGAAGTCACGCCCGCGCTCGTGCGGGGAACCCGCAGGCGGGCTCGTGGTGATGACCGATGCCGGTCGACAGTGTGGGGGAGACCATGCCTGCATGATCCTGTTCGTCGCGTCCTCGTCGATCTCCACGTCGGCCGCGATCGTTGTGGCGAGCGTCTTGATGATCATTGCCGCCGTGGGCAAGAAGCAGCTGCGATGGCGGACGGTCGAGTGTCCGGTCTGTCATCACCCGCGCGGATCTTGCACGTGCCGGTGGCTGTGATCGTTTCGATTCGACTCTGCGCAAAGCATGGGGCGGCTTACGCACCATGAGCCGCCGCGTTACGACGGATCTCTTGAGAGCGCAGCGTGCGACGGTCATCGACCGCGCGGCTGCCGTGCTCGGTGAGAGCAGGGCTCGGCACTACGATTCGATCGGACCAGAGCTGAGGCGGAACCGGCTCGAGGTTCTCTACGACCAGATCGTCGGCGCCGTGGACAGCCGGGACCTCGGCGACGTGCTGTCCTTCGCACGCGAACTCGCTGAGGAGCGGTTCAGCGCGGGCTACGACCTGTCGGAGATCCAGGTTGCCGTCAACATCCTCGAAGAGGCGGTCTGGAGGCGAATCTTCTCGGAGCTGCGGCCAGACCAGTTCGCGGACGCGCTCGGCCCGGTCAGCACCATCTTCGGTGCCGTAACGGATGCGCTCGCCCGCGAGTACGTCTCGCTGGCGACGCGCGTCCGCGCGCCGTCGCTCGACCTCAGCAAACTCTCAACCGGCCTGTGACCTACTTCCGCAGGTCGCGGTCTCGGAAACCGCCGATCGCGAGCGCCGTCAGCGCGAGCGCGGCCGCGCCGAGGATGGCGAGATCGCCTGCATCGACGCCGTTGACGATCGGATCGTGGCCCTCGTAGTAGTAGAAGATCGACAGGTACTTCAACCACTCGACGGCGCCCACCAACGGCGCGAGGCCGTTCACGAGAAGACCGAGGAGGGCGATCGTCGCCGCCGACCCGATTGCGATTGCGCGACGGCCGGTAAGCGCGGCGAACGCAAGTGCAATTGCACCCACAGCCCACCCGAAGAAGGCGAGATGTACGGCCACCGCGGCAAGGTTCGCCACGCTGATGCCGCCTCCGCCGACGGCGACACCGACGACCAGCCCGACAAACGTGCCGAGGACGACCACGGCGACGCTGATCGCGACAGCCGCGGCCTTCGCCAGCAGAAGACGCGAACGCTGCATCGGATACGCAAGCGTGAGCGCGAGAACGCCGCTCTCCTCCTCGCCGGCTGTTGCGGCAGCGACCGAGATCCCGGTGAAGGCGACTACCAGCGGCCCGTAGACCGCGCCGATCTCGCTCCGCATCCAGCCGGTGATCGTTCCGTAGTCGGCACCGCCGAGCAGCGTGGCGACTCCCTCGGGCAGATCGAGCTTGCCGATCTTGTCTCCGGCAGCCGGGAAGAGCGCGCCCACCATCACGATGACGAGCGCCATGCCGACCGCCGAGAGCATGGTCGTCAGGAATCGCAGCCGCATCGCCATCTTCAACACGGGCAAGGTCATCGGCCGTCGTCGTCCCGGTAGTAGCGGAGGAAGATCTCCTCGAGATCGTCATCGCGGCTGCGGATCGACCGCACCTCGTATCTGGCGATCGCCTTGATGAGCGCGTCGGCCGAGCCCTCGAAGGCGACGACGAGACGTCCGCCCTCGAGGGCGGCCTCGCGCACACCGGGAAGAGCCCGGAGCTCCTCGACGCCGGGAGCGGCGCCCGCGAACTCGATCTCCAGGCGCCGGACGGCGACCTCGTGGAGGCGTTCCAGCGAATCCACCGCGACGAGCCGCCCGCGTCGCAGGATCGCGACCCGGTCTGCGACTCGCTCGACTTCCGAGAGCGTGTGGGACGAGAGAAAGACTGTGCGGCCCTGCGCCGCGGCATCCTCGAGGAGTGCGTGGAAGCTCTGCTGGACGAGCGGATCGAGTCCCGCGATCGGCTCGTCGAGGATAAGCAATTCGGGCTCGTGCATGAAGGCCTGAATGAGGCCGAGCTTCTGGCGGTTGCCGGTCGAGAGCTCGCGTATCCGCGTTCCGAGGTCGGCATCGAACCGTTCTGCGAGAGCGTCGCGAACGCGCCGGTCGACGCCTCCGCGGAGTTCCGCCAGGTAGTCCAGCATCGCCGCCCCGTGCAGAGTCGGATACAACGCGAGCTCGCCGGGCAAGAAACCCACTCGACGCCTGATCTCCAGGCTGTCGGCCCGGCTGTCGAGTCCGAGGAGCGTCGCCGACCCGGACGTCGGCTTGATCAGATCCAGCAGGAGCCGCATCGTCGTCGACTTCCCCGCGCCGTTCGGCCCGAGGAAACCCAAGATCTCGCCGCGCTGGACAGCCAGGTCGAGCTCGAAGACGCCCCGCCCCCGACCGTAGTCCTTCGTCAGGCGCGTGGTCTCGATCACGATCTGAGCCGTCATTGGACAAACCTACGGACTGATGCTCAGTGTGCGCGTCCGTCCTGCCGAATCGGTGCTCGGCCCGCCCTCGATTTACGGGCTTTCGCCGATGGCGACTCCACGGTCGCCTGCGACGCTTCTCTTGAAGGAGGCGCTTATGTCTGCCTACACGCATCCTGTGTCGCGGGCCGTGCCGCAGGCAGTACGGGAGCTCGCCTGGTTTGCGCTCGTCTGCTCGGTCGCGTTCGTCGTCCCGTATCTCGGCGTCTCGGTGCTCGACCTGCAGCACGACCTCTTCTACCTCGTCTACTTCGCCGTCACGATCGCGCTGCTCGCCGCGTACGTCCGGGTCGAGCAGGTCGATGTGGCGGACGTCTTCCGCTGCCGCCGGCTCTGGAGCCTCGGCATCGGAGTTCTCCTCGCGGTCTTCCTCGTCTTCAACGTCTTCAACACCGAGGACGCCACGGCGAGACCGCGCGGTGCGTACTTCGCGTTCGAGTTGTTCTGGCGTGGAGTGGGCTACGGCCTGATCGACACGCTTCTGTTGACGGTTTTGCCGTGTGTCGTTGCGTGCCGGCTCCTGCACGGGCGCGTCGCAGGCCTCAAAGGCAAGCTCCGATTCACGGCGCTGACGCTCCCGCTCGTGATCATCGTCACGGCGACGTACCACCTCGGCTATCCCCAGTACCGCCACGACGGCCTCGGCCGTCCCGAGACCGGCAACGTCCTGATCTCGATCCCGACGTTCGCGACCGCGAACCCTGTCGGCTCGATCGTCGCGCACGTCTCGCAACACCTCGCCGCGGTCTCGCACGCCTACGAATCGCGCATCTTCGTCCCACCCGTCACGAAGGCGTGATCGGTGGTGCTGCCGCGCCTCGTCAACGGGACGCGGGACGCCTCTGCACGACAACCCGAGGTCGTCAGCGTCGAGCATCTCAGCAAGCGCTTCGGGAACCTGCTCGCGGTCGATGACCTGACCTTCGCGCTGCACCCGGGAGCCGTTACGGGCTTCCTCGGCCCGAACGGCGCAGGCAAGACGACGACCCTGCGGATGCTGCTCGGCCTCGTGCGGCCAACCTCCGGCACCGCGCTCGTGTTCGGGCGTAGCTACCGAGACGGTCTGGAGCCCGCGCGACGGGTCGGAGCGGTGCTGGAGGCGGCGGATTTCCACCCCGGTCGCAGTGGCCGAGAGCACCTCGCGACGCTGGCGCTGGCGGCGAGCCTGCCGCTCGCCCGCGTCGACGAGGTGCTCGAGCTGGTCGAGCTCGTTTCCGCTGGGCGACGACGTGTCGGCACGTACTCGCTCGGGATGCGCCAGCGGCTCGGACTGGCGGCTGCGTTGCTCCGCGACCCGGAGCTCCTGATTCTCGACGAGCCCGCGAACGGGCTCGACCCGGAAGGTGTCCACTGGTTGCGCACGTTCATGCGCGGCTTCGCGTCGGCCGGCAAGACCGTGTTCGTCTCGAGTCACGTTCTCTCCGAGGTTGCGCAGACCGTCGACCGAGTCGTGATCATCAACAAGGGCAGGCTCGTCACCATCGCCGCGCTCGACGAGCTGACGGAGCAGATGACGGCCGATGTCCGGGTTCGCGCAGCCGGGATACGTGCTCTCCTGCCCGCGCTCGCGGCCGCAGGTCTGGAGGCCACGGCGATCGACGGTGATGAGGTGCTCGTTCGAGGAGCGCCGGCAGCGCGCGTCGGAGCGCTCGCGTTGGACGCGGGGATTCCCGTCCAGGAGCTCGTGCAGGAGCCGCGCACGCTCGAAAAGGTGTTCCTCGAGCTCACCTCGGGGCGCGAGTCGTGACCGCTCAGCTGCGCTCCGAGCTCCGGAAGATGCGAACCACACGGACGAACCTCGGTCTGGTGCTCGGGCTGGTCGCGCTGATCCTGTTCGGTGTGATCGCCGGAAGCTTCAGCAGCGAGGCCGATCTCTCGCTGCTCGAGAACCAGCGGGAGCTGGTCGGCAACGGCAGCTTCGCCGCCGCGTTCGCCGCTCTGATCGGCGTCATGGCGATGACGAGCGAGTTCCGCCACGGCACGATCCGCGCCACGTTCCTGTTCACGCCGGCGCGGACGCGCGTTGTGACTGCGAAGGTGATCGCGAGCTTTCTCGTCGGGCTCGGTTTCGGTGCGCTCGGTGCCGGCGTCGCGCTCGGTACGGGAGTCGCGATGATCCGCGTCCGCGGCTATGACGTGCTGATCGACTCGGGCGACGTTCGAAAGCTCTTGCTCGGCACGATCTTGATGTCCGCGCTCTGGGCGGCGCTCGGCGTCGGCGTCGGTGCGCTCGTTCGCAATCAGGTGTTCGCGATCGTCGGGCTTTTCGCCTGGGCCTTCGTCCTCGAGACCCTCATCTTCCAGTACCTGCCGGGCGTCGGCCGCTACGCGCCCGGCGCCGCTGGAACGGCTATGACAGGCGACACCGTCGGTGACTCGTCGATGCATCTGCTCTCAGCGCCGGTCGGCGCCGCAGTACTCGGCGCCTACGCGTGCGCGTTCGTGCTGATGGGCGCCGTCTCCGTCGGGCATCGCGACATTACGTAGACCGTCCGGCTGGGGCGACCCGACACGATTCGATGCGAAACCACCGAAATCGCGACCGCGCGGGATTGGGATCGGAAATCCCCAGTCGTAGCCTCGCCGCCTGCGCGCTCTGCTACCGGCGAGTCGGCGACCCATCTTGTTGGAGCGTCGTAACACATCGAAAAAAAACGCTGCGATCAACACGCCGAAAGGAAAAATCCCCGCGAGCGGTCGCGGTCGCCGAGCAGCCGGAACGCGAGGGCGCGCAGGCCGGCGTCGTAGTGGCGGACGAACGACGCGAAACGCCTGCTGGTCGCCGCGACGCGCGCGGGCGAGGAGGGACGGTTCGATCTCCGTGTGCATCAGCGTGTTGGACGAGCGGCGCGGGCGTTTTCTTCACGGCTTGAGGTACGGGTTTCCGTACCCCGCGAAGGTCGGGTACCCCCATTGGCGAGGCCCTCCGGCCGCAGGCACCGTGGAGTCGAATGGCGTCGAAAGATCGGGGGACAACGATGAGAGCGAACATCGCCGCGCGAGCGGCCAGATGGAGCGCGGACCACTGGAAGACGGCAGTCGCGGGGTGGCTCGCGTTCTGCGTCGTCGCGGTCGCGCTCGGCGCGGTCGCGGGAACGAAGATGCTGAAGCAGGCCGACACGGCCGCCGGAGGCACCAAGAAGGCCGAGCAGATGCTCGACGACGCCGGCTTCCCGAGTAAGGCGGCGGAGAGCGTGCTCGTCCGCTCGGACGCGCAGACGCTCGGCGACCCGGCGTTCCGCGCGACGGTCACGGACGTCGTGAACACCGTGAAGCGGCTGCCCGCCGTGGAGGCGGTTCGGTCGCCGCTCGCGTCCGCGAACAGCGGCCAGGTCGCCGACGATCGGCGGGCCGTTCTCGTCCAGTTCAAGATCTCGGGCGACGAGGACAAGGCGGACGAGAAGGTGCAGCCGATCCTGGACGCCGTCGATCGCGTGCAGGCGCGGCACCCGGGCTTCACGGTCGCCGAGTTCGGCTTCGCGAGCGCGAATCACGAGCTCGCCGACACGCTGAACAAGGACTTCCAGCGCGCCGAGTACTCGTCGCTGCCGGTGACGCTGATCATCATGCTCGTCGCGTTCGGCGCGCTCGTCGCGGCCGGCCTGCCCGTGCTGCTCGCGTTCTCGGGCGTGCTCGCGACGATCGGGCTTTCGGGGCTCGCGAGCCACGTCGTCGCGGCCGGTGACCCGACGAAGTCCGTGATCCTGCTGATCGGCATGGCGGTCGGCGTCGACTACTCGCTCTTCTATCTCAGGCGCGAGCGTGAGGAACGTCGCCGCGGGCTCTCGCCTCGCGATGCGCTGCTGATGACCGGTGCAACGTCGGGCCACGCGGTGCTCATCTCCGGGCTGACGGTGCTGATCGCGATGGCCGGGATGCTGTTCACCGGGAACGCCATCTTCACGTCGATCGCCGTCGGCGCGATGCTGATGGTCGCCGTCGCGCTGATCGGCTCCCTGTCGATCCTGCCCGCTGTGCTGGCGAAGCTCGGGCACCGCATCGACAAGGGGCGCATCCCGTTCCTGGGTAAGCGGAGCGGCCAGGAGTCTCGAGCGTGGGGGTTTGTGCTCGACCGCGTGATGCGGAGGCCGGCGCTCGCCGCGGCGCTGTCCGGCGGCGCGCTCTTCGCGCTCGCGCTTCCGGCGCTGACGCTGCACACGCAGCTGCCGAGCTTCACCGACCTGCCGAAGTCGCTGCCGATCGTGCGCACCTACGAGTCGATCCAGCGCGCGTTCCCCGGAGCACAGACTCCTGCGCGCGTCGTCGTCTCGGCGCGTGACGTCACGAGGCCCGAGGTTCAGCGTGGCATCGCAGACCTGAAGCGCGAGGCAGTGGCGAGCGGGCAGATGTTCGAGCCGATCTCCACCGAGGTGAATCCCGCCCGCACGGTCGAGACCGTCTCGATCTCGCTGCAGGGCAACGGGTCGAACGGCGCTTCGGTCACCGCGCTGCAGACGCTCCGCGACCGTGTGATCCCTGCGACGGTTGGAGCGGTCGCGGGCGTCGACACGGCTGTCACGGGCGAGACGGCGGGCACGCACGACTTCAACCAGCAGATGAAGAGTCACGCGCCGCTCGTGTTCGCGTTCGTGCTCGGCCTCTGCTTCGTGCTCCTGCTCGTCACGTTCAGGTCGATCGTGATCCCGATCAAGGCGGTGCTGCTCAACCTGCTCTCGGTCGGCGCCGCGTACGGCCTGCTGGTGCTCGTATTCCAGCACCGCTGGGCGGAGGGGCTGCTCGGCTTCCACTCGAACGGAGCGATCACGTCGTGGCTGCCGCTGTTCATGTTCGTGATCCTGTTCGGCCTTTCGATGGACTACCACGTGTTCATCCTCAGCCGCATCAGGGAGCTGCACGACGACGGCGTGCCGACGGAGGACGCGATCTCCGTCGGGATCAAGCGGACCGCCGGCACCGTGACGAGCGCCGCCGTCGTGATGGTCGCCGTGTTCGCGATCTTCGTCAGCCTGCGGACGCTGGACATCAAGCAGATGGGCTTCGGTCTCGCAGCCGCGATCCTCATCGACGCGACGGTGATCCGGGCGGTGCTGCTCCCGGCGACGATGAAGCTGCTCGGCGACTGGAACTGGTACTTGCCGCGCTGGCTCGAGTGGCTGCCGCGGTTCGACGTCGACAGGCAACGACGGGAGGGCGCACCCGGCGCCCCCGCGTTCGACTACGAGTAACCTCGGCGCGGGGGTTGGCCACGATGAGACAAGACCACCGGGAGCTCGTCGACCGGCTCCGGCCGTCGCGCCGGGTACTCGTCGTCGACGACCATGCGGGCTTCCGGAGCTGCGCCAGCGCCCTGTTGACCGCCGAAGGATTCGAGGTCGTCGGCGCGGCCGAGAGCGGTGAGGCCGCGATCGCGCTCGCCGCCGACCTCGAGCCCGAGCTCGTGCTGCTCGACATCCAGCTCCCCGACATCGACGGCTTCGAGGTCGCGGAGCGCCTGCTCGTCCTCGACCCGAAGCTGAAGATCGTCCTCGTCTCGAGTCGCGACCGGAGCGAGTACGGCTCGGCGATCGAGAGGAGCGGCGCGATCGGGTTCATCTGGAAGGCGGAGCTTTCCGGGGGAGCGATCGAGGAGGTGCTCGCGTGAGCGACCACCTGACCGCAATGGCTCCGCCGCACGTGGACGCACGCACGAGGGACGGTCCGCTGTCGGCGTGGCTCGTCGTGGCGATCGGGGCGGCCGCGCTCGGTGCGACCGCCGCGGCCGTCTACGCGACCGCCACCAGCAATCATGCGCCGGCCCCGGCCGGTCACGCGGCCCTGACGGTCGTCGTATGCCTGAGCTTCGTGGGCACCGGGCTGCTCGCGCTCCGGCGCTCCCCGTATGTCCGTTTCGCCCTGCTGCTCGTCGCCGCTGGGTTCGCTGCGCTCCTCGGCGCGCTGCACGACGCGAACGACGCGACCCTGTACACGACCGGAGTGCTCACCGCGAACCTCTTCTTCGCGGTGATCGTCCACGCCCTGCTCGCGTTTCCGAAGGGACGTCTCGGCTCGCGCACGAGCCGCCTGCTGGTCGTCGCCGCGTACGTCGACGTGCTCGCGGTGCAGGCGCTCGCGGTGCTGTTCGATCCGCTCACGCGTTGGCACAGCGACCATCCGCGGAACGTCGCGCTCGTCAACTCGAACAGCCCGCTGTCGACCGCGCTCGAAGAGCTTGAGGCCGCGATCGCCGTCGCCATCGCGCTCGTTGTCGTCGCCGTGCTCACCCGCCGTGCGAAGGCGGCGACGCCGGCGGCGCGCAGGCATCTGACACCCGTCCTCATCGGCGGCAAGATCGCTCTGCTGTGCTTCTCGGTGGGGCTCGTCCTCGCGCCGCTCTCGTCGGACCTGGCGGTGATCGGCATCGGGCTGGGCATGCTCGCGTCGCTTGCGATCCCGGCGGCGTTCCTAGGCGTCCTGCTCCAGGGACGTCTGTCGCGCGCCGCCGTCGGCGAGCTGCTGGTCGAGTTGGGCGACGCGACAGCGGCACCCGGTCTGGAGGACGCGCTTCGGCGCGCTCTCGGAGACCCTTCGCTCGAGCTCGCCCACAAGGATCCCGACGGCGGCTACCGCACCGACGGCGGGGAGCCGCTCCTCCTTCCTGGGCCGGGCCAGGCGCGTGTCGCGACGCCGATCGAGCACCACGGTGAGGAGATCGGCATGCTCGTCCACGACAGGGTGCTGCGCACGCGGCCCGAGCTGCTCGACGCGGTGAGTGCAGCGGCCGGCTTCGCGCTGGCGAACGAGCGCGCGCTCGAGACGCTGCGGCGGATGGAGGTGCGCAACAGCGCGCTCCTCGACGCGATCCCGGACCTCGTGTTCCGCATCGGCCGCGACGGCACCTACCTCGACGTGCAGCCCGACGCCTCCGCGACGCTGCCCGTGCCGGCCGAGCAGCTCATCGGCATGAACGTCCGCGACCTGCTCCCGCCGGAGATGGCGGAGCACGAGCTGGCGACCATCGCGCAGGCGCTCGACAGCGGCACGATGACGTCGGCCGAGTACGAGCTGAAGATCGAGGGCGTTCCCCGCCACTTCGAGCTGCGGATGGTGCCGAGCGGCGAGGGCGAAGTCGTCACGATCGTGCGCGACTTCACCGAGCAGCGGAAGAACGAGAAGGAACAGCGGCGGCTGGGGGAGGAGCAGGCGGCGCTCCGTCGCGTCGCGACGCTCGTCGCCGCAGACATCCCGCCGGAGCAGGTCTTCCACAACGTGACGGAGGAGGTGTGTCGCCTCCTTGGGATCCCGTCGGCAGTCCTCGAGCGGTTCGAGGGGGACGGGACGGCGACCGTGGTCGCCCGGTACGGCGAGCGTGTCAGCGGCTTCGAGGTCGGCACGGCGATCGAGCTGCGGGAGGGTCTCGCGTCGACCGCCGTCCTGCGAACCGGTCTGCCTGCGCGTATCGAGAGCTACGCCGGCGTCGGCGGCGAAATCGGCCCGCGCGTGCGCGGGATGGGCGTCGAGTCCTCGGTCGCGGTGCCGATCAAGGTCGCCGGCGCGACGTGGGGCGCCCTCGTCGTCCCGTTCGGCGTGGAGGAGCCCGAGCCGCCGCACACCGAGCGCCGCCTGCGGGCGTTCGCCGAGCTCGTGTCGCTCGGGCTCGCGAGCGCGCACGCGCGCGACGAGCTCGAGGCGTCGCGACTTCGCATCGTGCAGGCCGCCGACGAGGAGCGGCGCAGGCTGGAACGAAATCTCCACGACGGCGCGCAGCAACGGCTCGTCGGGCTGGCAGTCGCGCTGCGGCTGGCGCAGGACAGGATTCACTCGCGTCCCGACGAGGTGGAGCAGCTGCTCCGGGCCGCAGCGCAGGAGCTGAGCGAGGCGCTGACGGAGTTGCGCGAGCTCGCGCAGGGAATTCATCCGGCGGTGCTGACAGAGCGTGGGCTCGAGGCGGCGCTCGAGGTGCTCGCCGCGCGCGCGCCGCTGCCGGTCGCGCTCGACGTGCGCCTGTCCCAGCGCCTTCCCGAGCCCGTCGAGGCGGCGGCCTACTACGTTGCGTCGGAGGCGCTGGCGAACGTGGTCAAGCACGCGGGCGCCGGCTCGGCACGCGTGCGCGCGCACCGTGAGAATGGGCGCGCCGTGATCGAGATCGAGGACGACGGAGCCGGCGGCGCCGATCCCGGCGGCTCGGGTCTCTTCGGGCTGCGCGACCGGGTCGAAACGCTCGACGGGACCCTCTGGATCGAGAGCCCGCGCGGTCGCGGCACGCTCGTGCACGCGGAGCTGCCGATGCACGCACGGGCCATGCACCGATCGCGCCTGGTCCGATGACGTTCACCTTCTTCTTCAGCGACATCGAGGACTCGAGCGGCCTCGCCGCGAGGCTCGGCGAGGCCTACGCGCCGACGCTGGACAGCGCCCGCCGGCTTCAGCGCGATGCGGTCGCTCGGGCGGGCGGACGCGAGGTCGATTCCCGGGGCGACGAGCTCTTCTGTGTCTTCGAGCTTCCGGAGCCGGCCGTGTCCGCCGCGCTCGAGATCCAGCGGGCGTTCGCGTCGCGGGAGTGGCCGGGCCGCGAGCGCGTGCGCGTGCGGATCGGCCTGCACTGCGGCGACGCCGAAGCCTCCGGCGGCGGCTACGTCGGCATCGAGGTTCACCGCGCGTCGCGCATCTGCCAAGCCGGGCACGGAGGGCAGGTGCTCGTCTCGTCGACGGCCGCGGGCAGCGTCGGCACGGCAATGCGCGAGCTCGGAATATACGAGTTCAGAGGCCTGTCCGACCCGGAGCGGGTCTTCCAGCTCTGCGGAGACGGCCTCGCGGAGGAGTTCCCGCCGCTCCGCGGTGTGCGCCGCCACGCCAGCACGACGCGGGCGGTCATCGCCGACGACTCGGCGCTGCTTCGCGAAGGCCTGGCGCGGCTGCTCGGCGAGGCCGAGATCGACGTCGTCGGCCAGGCCCGCAACGCGGATGAGCTGCTGCTCAAGGTGCGCAGCTACCACCCCGACGTGGCGATCGTCGACATCCGCATGCCGCCGACGCAGACCGACGAGGGGATCCGCGCCGCGAAGGAGATTCGCGCAAAGCATCCGGGTACCGGAGTACTCGTGCTTTCACAGCACGTGGCTCACACGTACGCGGTCGAGCTGCTCGGCGAGAGCGCCGAAGGGCTCGGCTACCTACTCAAGGACCGCGTGGCCGACGTCGAGGAGTTCACCGCCGCCGTCCATCGCGTCGCGGAAGGCGGTTCCGCTCTCGACCCGCTCGTCGTCGCCGAGCTCGTCGGACGTAGCCGCGGCGACGACCCCGTCGAGAGGCTGTCCCCGCGCGAACGCGAAGTGCTGGAGCTGATGGCCGAGGGACGGTCGAACCATGCCATCGGAGACCGCCTCTTCATCTCGCCGCGCGCCGTCGAGAAGCACGTGACGAATATCTTCACCAAGCTTCGCCTTCCGGCCGCGCCGGAGGATCACCGCCGCGTCCTCGCGGTGTTGCGCTTTCTCGACTCGTAACGAGTTCGGTTAACCGCACCTCCGAAAACCAGCGCGCCGTACCGCTCAGCAGGCACTCCGGGGGCGACCCTTTGACCGTGATTGCAACGTGAAAGGGGGGACTTCCGTGAGCACCACTTCGCACGCAACGGTCGACCTGCGGCGGCTTCGCCTGGAACTCGCCGGAGAGGTGATCGGCCCGGACGACGCGGCCTACGAGACTGCGCGCACCGTCTTCCTGCCGACGGTGGACAGGCGACCCGCTGCGATCGTGCGCCCGGTCGACGACGCGGCGGTCGCGGCCGTCGTCGAGCTCGCGCGCGAGACCGGCCTCGAGCTCGCCGTCCGCGGCGGCGGGCACAGCATGGCCGGGCACGGCACGACCGAAGGCGGCCTCGTGCTCGACCTCGCATGGCTCGACGGCCTCGAGGTCGACCCCGACGCGCGCGTCGCCACCGCGGCCGCCGGCTTGACCGCCGGGCAGGTGACGAAGGAGGCCGGCGAGCACGGGCTCTCGATCGGCTTCGGCGACACGGCCTCGGTCGGGATCGGAGGGCTGACCCTTGGCGGCGGCGTCGGCTACCTCGTTCGCAAGCAAGGGCTCACGATCGACAGCCTGCTCTCGGCACGCGTCGTCACCGCCGACGGGCGCGTCCTGCACGTCGACGCGGACGATCACCCGGATCTCTTCTGGGCGATCCGCGGCGGAGGCGGCAACTTCGGCGTCGTGACCGAGTTCGAGTACCGCCTGCACCACGACGACGGCGGCACCGGCGGCATGCTCGTCCTGCCTGCGACGCCGGAGACGATCGCGGCGTTCGTCGAGGGGGCGGACGAGGCGCCGGACGAGCTGTCGGCAATCGCGAACGTCATGCCCGCGCCGCCGCTGCCGTTCCTCGCGGCGGAGCACCACGGCCGGCCCGTCGTGCTCGCGATGCTCTTCCATGCCGGGCCGCGTGAGGATGCGCAGCGCGCGCTCGCGCCGTTCCGCTCGATCGCCGAGCCGCTGGCGGATCTGCTCCGGCCGCTGTCGTACGGCGAGCTGTACCCGCCGGAGAACGGCGGCGGCACGCGCGCGAGCGGCCGCACGCTGTTCGTCGACAGCCTCGATCGCGGGGTCGCGGCGGAGATCCTCGGCCGGCTCGCCGCGTCCACGGCGCAGATGCGTGTGGCACAGCTCCGGGTGTTGGGCGGGGCGATGTCCCGCGTGGCGCCGGAAGCGACTGCGTTCGCACACCGCGGGCGCCGGATCATGGTCAACCTCGGCGCCGTCTACGCGGCACCGGGCGAAGCGCCGGTCCACGAGGCGTGGCTCGCCGCATTCGCGGAATCGCTGAGCGGGGCGAACGGGGACGCCTACGTCAACTTCCTCGGCGACGAGGGCCGCGAGCGCGTTCGCGACGCCTATCCCGGTGAGACCTGGAGCCGCCTGCGGGAGGTGAAGCGACGGTACGACCCCGGCAACGTCTTCCGGGTGAATCACAACGTCCTGCCCGCCTAGCACCTGGCACGGGCGATGACTTTCGAAGTGCCCTCGAGTCAGGAGGAGTGATGACGAAGACCGCCTTACCCATCGGGCTCGACGCACGTGCCGAGCTTCGAGCGTGGTACCTCGGCCGATTGCGGCCGAGGCTCGAGAGCGCGGTGGCTGCCGGCACCGTCGAGCCGGCAGCAGTCGAGGCGCTGGACGATCAGCTGGACGAGTTGTTCGACGCTCCGGACGGAGCGCCCGCGGAGGCGGCGTGACGGCGCTGCGGAGCCGCACACCGTTCGTCTGGATCGCCGAGCGGCACTCGCTCGGAGTGGAGGCGCTCGGAGTCCTCGCGCTCTACGGTCTCTACGAAGCGACGCGCGGTCTGATCGCCGGCGACCGAGCGTCCGCAGTTCGGCACGCGCATGACGTCGCGTCTCTCGAGCGGTCGCTCCACGTCTTCGTCGAGGGCCGGGTGCAGGACGCGGCGAGCGGGCTCCCCGGGTTAATCGGGACGCTCGGGATGCTCTACCTGACGCTTCACCTCACGGTGACGGCCGGCTACCTGCTCTGGCTGCACCGGCGCCGTCCCGCTGCGTTTCCGATCGTTCGCACGACCCTGCTGTTCGCGAGCGCGCTCGCGCTGATCGGGTACCTCGCGTTTCCGACCGCACCGCCGCGCGACGCTGCGATCGGTATCTCGGACACGATCTCGGGTGGGAAGGTCGACCTGAACAACGGTCTGATCAGCTCGCTGTACAACCCGTTCGCCGCCGTGCCGAGCATGCACGTCGGCTACGCCGTCGTCGTCGGCGCGAGCCTCGTTCGTCACGGCGGACGCTCGTCGCTCCGCGCGCTCGGGCTCGCGTACCCCGCGCTCGTCCTGTTCGTGGTCGTCGCGACCGGCAACCACTTCGTGGTCGACGCCGCCGCCGGGACGGCCGTCGCCGCCGTCGCCGCCGCGCTTGCGTATGCGGCGATAGTCGGCGGGGGCCCGCCCAATCGGACAGGCCCCCGCTTGTCAGCTGTTCAGCCGGCCGTCCTGAAGAACGCGTCGGTCGAGTTGGCAGGGTTGCCGTTGTTCACGCCGATGAAGACGGATGCGAAGCGGTTCCCGATGTTCGTCAGGCCCTCGTACTCGCCGAGGAAATAGCCGAACGGTCCGCGCGCCGCCGGTGCCTGCTCGAGGTCGAACGACGAGGTGGTGAGCCGGTTCTCGTTGCCGACCCAGTTCGCGGGGTCCGCGCAGGCGGCGTGGCAGTGGACGATCCAGTAGTCGGTCGGCACGCCTGCATTCGCGTCGTTGTTGCGGAAGTCGTAGTACGTCACCGCAACCGTGCCGTCTGCGCGGACGTGCACGTTCGGGACGAACGCCTGCTGGTCGGCCGCCGTCGTGTTCCGCGGCGTCTGGTTCACCTTGATCGGCATCGACCACGTCTTGCCGTCGTCCGTCGACATCGAGAACGCGATCTCGTCGACACCGCTGAAGCTCGCGTCCTGCCAGACGGCGTAGAGCGCACCGTTGGCGCGGTCGATCGCCACCTCGGGCAGTCCGCCCTCGGCACGGATGTTCCGGCCGGTGTCCGGATCGAACGCGAGGCGCTCGCGGCTCGGCGCGATCTTCAGCGACGTCTTGTCCCAGGTCACACCCTTGTCCGTAGAGCGGATGACCGACACCCACTCGCCGCGCGACTTCTGCGCATTCTTGTGGGTGAAGAACTCGACGAAGAAGTTGAGCAGGTCGCCGTTCTTCGCCACGAGGATCTGGCTTCCGATCGTGCCGTTGAACTCGCTTTGGTCGTAGATGTTCCGCGGCGGCTCCCAAGTGACGCCGCCGTTCGTCGTACGCGAGAACCAGATCGGCTCGCGGAACGACGCCGAGTGGATCAGCCCTTCGATGTTCTCCCGCGCGGTGCCGCTCGGAGAGACGAAGCGGTCCCAAACGGCGTAGGCATAGCCGGGCGTCAAGGCATCGGCCGTGACTGACTCCTTGTCGTTGAACGCGTACGCGACGTCGCGGTCGCCGGAGTCGCGGATGATCGGCCACGGCTCGCTCCACGTGTCGCCGCCGTTAATCGAGTAGCTTCCGAGCACCGCGTTCTCGTTGTTCAGCGCATTGAACGACAGCGAAACCTGGTACGCCCTGCCGTCGGGCCCGAACGAGACCCACGGATCGGACGCGCGGTCGAAGTCGCCGCCGTTCGCGGGAGTGCCGCCCGCGCACGTGCTGAAATGCGGAAACGTCTCGGCCCACGTGAGACCGCCGTTGTGCGAGACGGCGGTGACCAGGCCGTGGGCGCCACCGTCCGACCACCGATCCTGCTGCCAGACGGCGATCAGGTTCTGCGGGTTCGTCGGGTTCACATCGACCCAGGGCTCTTCCTCCGCGTTCGGATAGAGGACGCTCCCGGATGCCCCGCCGACGGTGCAGCCCGCAAACGGACTCGGCCCGGACGCCAAGACGAGGGACCCCGGCACGAAGGTTCCGGCACTTGCGCCCGCCGCGAACGCGCATGCGCCCGCGATGCTCGCTAGTGCGAGCAGAGCGTTCCTTGCCACGCTCATCAACACACCTCCCCTTGATGGACAGGACACACTGCACGCCTGTCACCGACGGTGTTGACCGTCGTGTCCCATGCGCCGCGGAGTCTACTTCCGCGGAATGGGGAGTCGGTCGCCACGGCCGATCCGGCCGCAGGCGAGCCGGCCAGGTGACGAGAGGTGGCGGAGAACAACCGAGAGAACAGAACGACTCCGACGGCGACGGGGACGATGGCCGCAGCGAACAAACCGAGAAGCGCGGCGCCCAGCACCGCTCCGGGGCCGAACACGTGGTCGTTCAACGACAGCTTGTGCTTCTCGATCAGCTGGAAGATCGCGGTCGGCGCGTCTTCGGTCCAGCTTGAGGTTGCTGTGGACGATGGAGACGCAGACGGACGCCTCGTGGCCATCGTCACCGAGGCGGCGCCCGATGTCGCGATCGGCCACCCGCTAGCGGGTGCTCGGCAAACGAGCTCGAGGGAGCCCTACCTCACCGGCACGCCGACCGGCCGCCTGAACGACGTCAGCGGGCCGTGGAAGACGCATCGAGACCCGGTGCCGTCGACTCGCCCTAGCGAAGGCTTAACCATGCGATTGCCCAGCCTTGCCTTCACGGGGTCGACGTCTTACCGCCGCGAGTCCATGATCGTGACCTCAGGCGCCGCAACCGGTTCTCCCCCCCGAGCGAGGCGCCGAGTGCAGGCGAAGCGCGGCGACAGCGGCTCCCCTTGCAACGCTGTCGCCCTTCGCCTCTTGGCTTGACGAGCGGAGAGGACCGGCCCGCCGAGCACTTGCGGCGCCCTGAACGGGCGTGACAGGCGACGCAATTTGAACCGCGCGGCGGGCCGGTTCATAAACGGCGACATGTCGCCTCAGCGCGCGACGGCCGCCCGGTGACAAGTTGTGTCAGAACGCTCCCGGTCGCCGTCTGAACGCGTCCTTCTCGGCCATCTCGCCGACCGCGCGGCACGCGTGCGACGATCACCGGCGGCCGACGGTCTTGGGGTCATGGAGTCCGGCTGGACTTCCCGGCTGGCGAGGAGTCGCCGGTGGGGGAGCGTCCCCGAGTCCCTCTAGCGGCGAGGAACTCGGTGCCGGACTCGCGCTTCACGCTAGGTCGCACGCGGTCGCGCTCGATTGGCACGCGTGCGTCATTAAACGCGCAGGTCGCGTGCGACGATCGACCCCTTAGGCCCCGGCTTCAAGTACATGCTGGTAACGCCTGACGGCGAACCGCACGACCTGGCGGTCCTCGTCACCGCGGTTCCGAACTGGAGCGTCGGCGAGGTTTCACACTCGGCAACGGGCAGCAGTTCCGCATCGTGCACATCAACCTCGAGCTCGACATCGACGCGCTCGACCTGCTGTACGAGCAAGGCATCCACGGCATGTGGATCGTCGAGCCGGCTTGAACCTTTTTCGTCAGCAGTCGCGTGTTCGAGCGGCGGCAGCGGAAGGCGAACCCGCCGCCGTCCCTCGAGCGCGCTTTACCAGTGGCCGCCCTGGTTGCAGGCTGGCCTTCGTAGCCCTGCAGACTCGGCGATGTGCCGTTGTTGCCGGGATAACTGGGGTCGTTCACTGAAAACGCGGTTTCTGCTTCTTGCCACAGCCATCCTAAGCTTCGTCTGCGCTCATGCGACTCGGACGCTACGCGCCGATCTACCTCGCCGCATGGCGCGGACAGGAAGCCGAGCTGCTCGCGCTCACCGAGGCCGCACTGCCGAGCGCCGCGGCCATCCTCTGAGGTCGACGCGCGCAGGATCGTGACGTTCCTCGAAAAAGGATTCACCGAGCCGGTGACGCTTTCGTCCACCGCCTCCACTGACTTTCCGCCCTCTGCCTTGCGGCTTCCGCGTACGGCCTTCGGAGACGACTTCGACCTAGTTGCGTCCCGTGCTCGGTGCAGACGGAAACCTAGTGGCTCACACCTCCGCCGATCAAGAGGTTGCGCGCACGAAAAAGCCGCAGTGAGCGAGAAATCTTCGCGGCGACGATCTCAAGAGTGCGCGTTGGGCCAGGCAACGGTGTCGACGTCGTCCGGACGGAGAACGTCCGCCGACGCTTCACTGTCGGTGCCGGCGATCCTCGCGCCTGCTCTCGCAGCCGCGTGGGCGAGGGAGTCGCGAGCTCGTTCCATCGCGTGTTAAACGCACCAGCGCCGTGGCCGACTGAAACGTTCCTCATTCGTCCGGTACGGCGGTCGGGGCAACCGCCGCACCACGGCAAACCGGATCTCCTTGATACGCATGCGAAACGACCTTCGGCTTGCTCGGCCGGGCGTCCCTCGTGCGGAGATTCCCGGCGATCGCCGCTTTGGAGCGGGATTTCTGCGGGTGACTCTCGTGCGGGATGAGCACGGGATGGAAGGAGAGCCGGCGGTCGACCTCGGTGCGAACATGCCGATTTGCAGGTATTTAGCGGGAGCGACGGGACTCGAACCCGCGACCTCCGGCGTGACAGGCCGGTCATGACGCTTCCGGGCTGAGCGGGCATACGCGGGGATTTGCGCCGTAAGCGGGCTTTGCGTTCCCTGTCGTAGCGGGAATTCGCGGGTGCGGGCGGGGGTCTCCGGGATCCTCGTGCGGGATCAGCGCGGGATGGTTAGTTGCCCATCTGGCAAACACAGCGGGATGTGCACGGGATCCCGTTGCCCGCGAATCGCCCCGCACAGGCGATCGCGATGCTCGCGCAAGGAGGCACCTACTACGTGATCGGCTACGGCGGCCAACTGAATGTCCCGCTTGCTGATCTGCTCGCCCGCGAGATCAGCACCGATCGTGACCGTTCAGCAGTCACCACGAGATCCACGAGACCGACGACGAGAACTGGCGAAGGCGGGAAGGCTCGCCGCTGATATGAAGATGGAATCACGCGACTCGACGCCGCACGGAAGCGGGCTCCCTCTGAGATCGGCTTAAGTGGAGCGGAGGAAGCTTGTGACCGGCGTGCGTCGACATCGCGATGCACAGACAAGGAGCCGAGAACACACCCAGCCCGCGCGTTCGGCACGCAGACAGTTAGTCCGCGTCCTGGACGATCTCCCCCCAGCGCGGGATACTTGGCTTTGTGAGCGGGTGGCCGATCGTTTCGACGAGCAAGCGCCGATGACGTCCGACGCCGAACTTTCGCGCGAGCTCGCCGAGGCGCGTCGCCGGCTGGCCGAGCTCGAAGCCGCCGAGGCAGAGCGCCGGCAGTCGGAGACGGTGCAGTCCGCGCTCTACCGCATCGCGGAGCTCGCGAGCACGGCGCAGGACATGCAGGACTTCTACCGGGCGGTGCACGGCATCGTCGGCGAGCTGATGAACGCGAACAACTTCTACATCGCGCTCTACGACGACGAGCGCAAGCTCATCAGCTGGCCTTATTTAGTGGACGAGCTCGGCCACGACCTTCCCGACCCGAACCAATGGGACGAATTCGGTAGCGGCCATGCCAGGGGAACCACGGCCTACGTTCTGCGGACGGGCGAATCTCAGCTGCTCTCGTACGAGCGCATCCTGGAGCTGACCGAGCAGGGCGAGATCGAGCTCCTGGGAACCACCGTCGAAGACTCCAACTGGCTCGGGGTCCCGCTGAAGGCGGAAGGTGCGACCGTCGGCGCGCTCGTCGTGCAGTCGTACACGAAGGACGTCCGCTACACCGAGCAGGACAAGGAGCTGCTCGCCTTCGTGGGCCAGCACATCGGCGCCGCCCTCTCCCGCGCGCGTGCGATCGAGGAGACGCGGCAGCGCAACGCCGAGCTCGCGCTGATTAACAGCGTCCAGGAGGCGCTCGCGGGCGAGCTCGAGCTGCAGGCGATCTACGACATCGTCGGCGACAAGATCCGCGACGTCTTCGACGCGCAGGCTGCCGACATCTCGGTCTACGACGAGAAGTCCGGTCTCCTGGACAACGCGTACCACTTCGAGCGCGGCCTCCGCTACTTCGACGACCCGATCGAGCCGTTCGGCTTCCGCAAGCATGTGATGGAGACGCGCGAGACGTTGCTGATCAACGAGGAGCTAGCTCAAGCGGCCGAGCAGTATGGGAGCCGCGTCATCTCGGGCGAGATGACGAAGTCCGTTCTGTTCGTGCCGCTCGTCACCGGCGGCAAGGCGACGGGCGTCATCTCGCTGCAGAACATCGACCGGGAGCACGCGTTCAGTGCGTCCGACCAGCAGCTCCTGGAGACGCTGGCCCAGAGCCTGAGCGTCGCGCTCGAGAACGCGCGGCTGGTGCACGAGACGCGGCAGCGGAACGCCGAGCTGGCGTTGATCAACAGCGTCCAGCAAGGACTTGCGGGCGAGCTGGAGATGCAAGCGATCTACGACGTCGTCGGCGACAAGATCCAGGAGATCTTCGACGCTCAGGTCGTCGACATCGGCATCTTCGACTTCGATGCGGGGGTGACGCGCTACCCGTACGTGATCGAGCGCAGCGTCCGCCTCCCGGACGTGCCGGTGTCCATCACCGAGTCGGCCACCGCGCAACGGCTTTTGGAGACCAAAGCGCCGGTGCTGATCAATGACGTGCCGGCCTGGGAGCGGGAACGCGGTGAAGCGCTCCTCGTGCCTGCGGGCGAACCGGCGCTCTCCGTGCTCGCCGTTCCGCTGACCTCGGGGGAGGAGCTCCGTGGCCGGATCTCGCTGCAGAACCTCGACCGGACGAACGTGTTCACGGAGAGCGACGTCCGCCTGTTGACGACGCTTGCCGGCAGCCTCAGCGTCGCGCTCGAGAACGCGCGGCTGGTACACGAGACGCGACAGCGGAACGCCGAGCTGGCGTTGATCAACAGCGTCCAGCAAGGACTTGCGGGCGAGCTGGAGATGCAGGCGATCTACGATGTCGTCGGCGACAAGATCCAGGAGATCTTCGACGCCCAGGTTGTCGACATCGCCATCTTCGACTTCGATGCCGGGCTAACGCGTTACGCGTACACGGTCGAGCGTGGCGTCCGTCTCCCGGACGAGACGCTATCCATCAAAGAGTCGCCTACCACGCAAGAGCTCTTCAAGACCAAAGCGCCTGTGCTGATCAACGACGTGCTGGCGTGGGAGCGCGAGCGCGGTGAATCGGCCCCGATTCGCGGGGGCGAACCGGCGCTTTCGGTACTCGTCGTTCCGCTGATCTCCGGGGAGGAGATCAGCGGGCGCGTCTCGTTGCAGAACCTCGACCGGACGAACGTGTTCACGGAGAGCGACGTCCGCCTGTTGACGACGCTTGCCGGCAGCCTCAGCGTCGCGCTCGAGAACGCTCGGCTAGTGCACGAGACGCGGCAACGCAACGCCGAGCTGGCGCTGATCAACAGCGTCCAGCGGGCAATCGCAGGTGAGCTCGATTCGCAAGCGATCTACGACCTCGTCGGCGAACAGCTGCAAGAGGTCTTCGACGCGCAGGTCGTGAGCATCTCGATCGTGGACGAACCGACGGGGCTGTTGCAGTTCCCGTACGTGATCGAGCGCGGCGAGCGACAAGAGATCGAGCCGATCCCAGTGATCGGCTATCGCAAGCACGTCCTCGAGACGCTCGAGCCGCTGATGATCAACGAGGACGTCGAAGTTGCCGCCGAGAAGTACGGCAATCCGCGGGTGCTCAGCGGTGAGCCGGTCAAGTCGTTCATCTTTGTGCCGCTCGTCGCGGGCGGGAAAGCGAACGGCGTCGTTTCGCTGCAGAACGTCGATCGCGAGAACGCGTTCTCCGATTCCGACCTGCGCCTGCTCGTCACGCTCTGCGGCAGCCTCAGCGTCGCGCTCGAGAACGCGCGGCTGGTTGACGAAACGCGGCAGCGGAACGCCGAGCTCGCGCTGATCAACAGCGTCCAGGACTCGATCGCCGGCGAGCTCGACCCGCAGGCGATCTACGACCTGGTGGGCGAGAAGCTCCGCGAGGTCTTCGACGCACAAGTCGTCGACATCGCCGTGCACGACGAGGACGCCGGGCTCCTTCGCTTCGTGTACCAGATCGAGCGCGGCGTTCAGTTCCCGAGCGTGACCATGCCGGTGATCGGGTTCCGGAAGCACGTGATGGAGACCCGCGAGCCGCTCGCCGTCCCCGAGAACATGGATGCGGCGCTCGTCGAATACGGGAATCCAGAGACGGTCGTCGGCGAGCCGTCCCACGGTTCGGCGATCTTCCAGCCGTTGGTCGTCGGAGGTCGGTCGAAGGGCGCGATCTCGGTCCAGAATCTCGATCGCGAGCACGCCTTCAGCGAATCCGATCAGCGGCTTCTGGCCACGATCGCGGGCAGCCTCGGCGTCGCGCTCGAGAACGCGCAGCTGATCCAGGAGACGCGCCAGCGCGTGTCCGAGCTCGCGACCGTGAACAGCGTCGGCCAGGCGCTCGCCGCGCAGCTCGAGCTGGCCGCGCTGATCGAGCTCGTCGGCGAGCGCGTCCGCGAAACGTTTGCCGCCGACATCGCCTACGTCGCGTTGCACGACGAGGACACCGGACAGATCGACTTCGTCTACTACTTCGAGGGCGGCGAGCGACAGCCCCAGAGTCCGATTCAGTATGGAGAGGGGTTCACGTCGCAGATCCTCGAAGCGCGCGAGCCTCTGCTGTTCAATCGGGAAGAGGAGTACGAGGGGCTCACGCGGCTCGGAACACCCGCGAAGTCGTATCTCGGCGTGCCGATCTTCGCCGGCGACAAGGCAATCGGTGTACTCAGCGTTCAGAGCATCCGCGAGGAGGGGCGGTTCGACGAGCCCGACGCGCGCCTCCTGGCCACGATCGCGTCCAACGTCGGGGTAGCGATCCAGAACGCGCGCCTGTTCGCGGAGATCGAGCGGCAGCGGGAGCACTTCGAGTCTTTGGTCGAGATCAGTCCGGTTGCGGTAGTCGTCATGGACGCGGATCAGCGCGTCACCGGTTGGAATCCCGCCGCGGCGGAGCTATTCGGATATACGGCGGAGGAGGCCGTCGGCCGCCCGGTCGATGACCTCGTCCTCAGCGAGGACACCCGAGAAGAGGGGCGTGAGGTCACGCGTGAGGCGCTCACGACCGGACGGGCTCACCGGATTACGAGGCGGTGGCGGAGGGACGGGACGGCGATCAACGTCGATCTCATGCTCGTCCCGTTGCTCGTCGACGACGCCCGCGTCGGGTTCCTCGGGACCTACCACGACATCACGGAGCTGCAGCGGGCCCGCGAGGAGGCGGAAGCTGCGACGCAGGCCAAGAGCGCCTTCCTGGCGACGATGAGCCACGAGATCAGGACGCCGATGAACGCGGTGATCGGTATGACGGGGCTCCTGCTCGGCACGGCGCTCACTCCTGAGCAGCGTGACTTCGCCGAGGTTGTCCGCTCGAGCGGCGACGCCCTGCTGCACGTCATCGACGACATCCTCGACTACTCGAAGATCGAGGCCGGCAAGCTCGATCTCGAGCGAGCGCCCTTCGACCTCCGCGAATGCGTCGAGGGCGCGCTCGACATCGTCGCGCCGCGAGCCTCGCAGAAGGAGATCGAGCTCGGCTGCCTGATCGACGATGGCGTCCCGCTGGGAATCGTCGGTGACGCCGCCCGGCTGCGCCAGGTGCTGCTGAACCTGCTCTCGAACGCGGTGAAGTTCACGGAAAAGGGCGAGGTCGTCGTCCAGGTCGGTGCGGAGCCGGCCGGCAAGGGGTCGCACCGTGTGCGCCTCGCCGTCCGCGACACCGGCATCGGCATCCCGCAGGACCGGATGGACCGGCTGTTCACGTCCTTCAGCCAGGTGGATGCCTCGACGACGCGCCGTTACGGCGGCACCGGGCTCGGTCTCGCGATCTCGAAGCGCCTTGTTGAGTTGATGGGCGGGACGATGTCCGTGGACAGCGAGGAAGGCACCGGTTCGACGTTCCGGATCGATCTCAAGGTCGAGGAAACTGAGGTGCCGGCGCGGATCGATGACGGCGTACCGCGCCTCGCAGGCAAGAAGCTCCTCGTCGTCGACGACAACGCGACCAACCGCGAGATCGTGATCCGGCAGGCGCGGGCATGGGGGATGGAGCCGGTCGCGGTCGAAGGACCGCTCGCGGCGCTCGAGTTGATCACCGCAGGCGAGTCGTTCGACGTCGCTGTGCTCGACATGCTCATGCCCGACATGGACGGCCTCGCGCTTGCGCACGAGATCAGGCACCACCGAGCCGCGCGCGATCTTCCGCTCATCCTCCTCACTTCGGTCGGCCGCCTTCCGCAGACAGGAGCGGCTGCGGAGTTCAACGCCCAGCTGGCGAAGCCGATCAAGGCGTCGCAGCTCTACAACACGCTGGTGGCCGTGCTCGCGCAGCGGGCGGATGAGCCGAGGGTCGCCCAGCCTGCTGCCGTCGACGGCGGTGAGCCCGCGGTGTCGTCGTCGCTGCGCATCCTGCTCGCCGAGGACAACGCCGTGAACCAGAAGGTCGCGCTGGCGCTCCTTCACCGACTCGGCTACGGCGCCGACGTGGCCTGGAACGGCCTCGAGGCGCTCGCGGCGCTCGAGCGGCGGCGATACGACGTCGTCCTGATGGACGTCCAGATGCCGGAACTGGACGGCCTCGATGCATCGCGTCGCATTTGCGAGCGCTGGCCTCCCGAGGCGCGTCCGCGCATCATCGCCATGACTGCGAACGCACTGCTCGAGGACCGCGAGGCGTGCTTCGCCGCCGGGATGGACGACTACCTCGCGAAGCCGGTACGGCCCGACGAGCTGGCCGCCGCGCTGAGCCGTGCGCGTCCGCTCGGCGACAACGGGCGCGCCGGCGACTTCCAGGTGTCGCTCGACGAGAGCGCGCTCGCCAACTTGCGCGAGCTCGGCGGCGACGAGTTCCTCAGCGACATGATCGGCACGTTCCTCGCGGATGCGCCGTCTCTCATGGCATCCCTGAGAGCCGCACTCCAGCGCGGCGAAGCCGGTGACGTGCGGCGAGCGGCTCACACTTTGAAGTCGAACGGCCAGACGTTCGGCGGCGGCAGCTTCGCCAACGTTTGCCGTGAGCTCGAAGAACGCGCGAAGCAGGATGAGCTGGACGGCGCCGGCGAGCTCGCCGACAGGATCGACCGTGAATACGCCGCCCTCGCGGAAGCCCTCGCGCCGCTCAGGCTCGAGCGGGCGTCGTGAACGCCGGCGCATCTCCCTCCGGAACGATCCTGATCGTCGACGACAACCCGGTGAACCGGCTCCTGCTCGGCCGCGGCGTCGAGCAACAGGGGCACGCGGTCGTCTTTGCAGAGCACGGCCGCGAGGCGCTCGACCTCCTACGCCAGGGGGACTTCGACCTGATCCTGCTCGACGTCGAGATGCCAGAGCTCGACGGCTACGAGGTCCTTGCCGAGTTGCAGGATGACCCGCACCTCCGCGACCTGCCGGTGGTCATGACCTCGGCGCTCGACGAGCTGGACAGCGTCGTGAAGTGCATCGAAATGGGCGCAGAGGACTACCTGACCAAGCCGATCAACCCGGTCTTGCTCCAGGCGCGCATCAACGCGAGTCTCGAGAAGAAGCGCCTGCGCGATCAGCAGCGCGAGTTGATCAGCAAGTTCGCCACCACGGAGGTGGCCGAGGATCTGCTGACGTCGGGCTTCTCGCTCGGCGGAAAGCGTGCCGACGTCTCCGCGATGTTCTGCGACATCCGCTCGTTCACGACGATCGCGGAAGCGCGAGATCCTGCGGAAACGATCGAGCTCCTGAACGACTACTACACGCTGATGATGGACGCGATCGGCCGCGAAGGCGGAATCGTGAACCAGATGATCGGCGACGGCCTGATGGCGATCTTCGGCGCACCGGTACCGCAAGAGGATCATCACGAGCGGGCCGTGCTCGCCGCGCGACAGATGGTCGAGTTGATCAGTCTCTTCAACGACGAGCAGGCGGCACGGGACAAGGCCCAGATCGAGATCGGAATCGGAATAGCCTCCGGACAGGTCGTCGCCGGGTATACGGGCACCCAGCACCGCGCGACCTATACCTGCGTCGGCGACACGGTCAACCTTGCCGCCCGTCTCGAGTCGCACACGAAGGTCGTCGACCGTCCGATCCTGATCGACGAGAACACGCGGCTCGGCCTTCGCGACGGAATCGTCGTCGAACCACACGGAGAGCTGCTCCTCAAGGGCAAGACCCAGCCCGTCAACGTGTACGCGGTGCAGACGGACGCGATCGTCGCACGCGCGCGTTGACCGATTAGGCGGCTGGCCGAGACACCGCACAAGCGTGCGGTATGTCGAGTCAGTCGCGAGCTTCGACGTCGTGGTGGCGTCCGGTGAGCGGCGCAGACTCGGGCGGCGGCGGCTGACTCGATCCGGAATGTCGCCCGTTGGCTGACCGTCCAGCGTTGTGTCGCCGCCGCCGTCTGAGACCGTCGGAGCGTGACCTGATAGGACCGTGGCTTTCGCCTCGATTGATTGAGGTCTGTCCGCTCGCCGGTCGCCCCCAACGGTTGAGGAGGCGATCCTGATGATCGTGATCGGACTGGACGTACACAAGCAGTCGGTCACCGCAGTCGCTGTTGACGAGGCTGGCCGGCCGCTCGGCGAGAAGTGGTGCTGGTCGGCAGCGACGAGTTGCTCGGCTGGGCGGCCGGGCTCAACGCTGAGCGGTTGTGGGCGGTCGAGGACTGCCGGCAGCTGACGCGCTGGCTCGAGCGGCAACTACTCACTGCGGTGAGGAGCTGGTGCGGGTGCCGCCGAAGCTGACGGTGCCGGAACGACGGGCGGGCCGCACCCGCGGCAAGTCCGATCCGATCGACGCGCTCGCGATCGCACGCGCAGCAGTACGGGAGCCGGACCTGAGCCGGCCGCGCCGCGACGAGCAGGTCTTTCGTGATCTAAAGCTGCTCCTCGATCACGGTGATGATCTCGTCGACGCGCGCCGCAAGACGCAGCAGCGGCTGCGTTGGCACTTGCACGCGCTCGACCCGACCTTCGTCGTGCCGTTGCGCATGCTCGGCCGCTCCTCGCATTTGGAGCGCGTCAGCCGCTGGCTCGCACGCCGCGAGCAGGAGATGCAAGTGCGACTGGCACGCGAGCTCGTCTCGCACTGCCGCTCACTGAACCGGGAGATCACGCGGCTTGACCAGGAGCTCGAGCAACGCGTGGCGGAGATCGCGCCGGCGCTGCTCGAGCTACCCGGCTGCGCCGCCGTCACCGCGGCGAAGCTGCTCGCCGAAATCGGACCGATCGACCGCTTCAAACAGACGCCCAGCGGGCCCGCCACAGCGGCGTCGCACTATTAGAAGCGAGCTCAGGCCGCAGCCAACGGCACAGGCTCGACCGCGGCGGCAACCGCCAACTCAACGTCCCGCTCTACCGGATTGCGATCACGCAAGCGCGCTACCACGAGGACGCGCGCGCGTACCTCGAACGTAAGCGCGC
>CAVXZL010000013.1:0-80983 GCA_963766345.1 uncultured Actinomycetes bacterium
GCGATCGCGCCGGCGACGAGTGCCGTGAGCAGCACGAGTTTTGCGATTCCGTTTGGCATTGTTTCCTCCTTGTGTATTCGGACCTGTGCGCGCCCGTGCACGCTCAGCGACCCGTCGCCTTCCAGAAGTAGTAGTCGGCTGTGTACGGAACCTCTTGCGTGTCGCCGAGCGTTGCGGCGCCGCACGTGCCCGCGGCCGGGGCGAGGCCACCGGTCGTCGCGAGCCGCTGGATGTACGTCGTCGCAGCGAGGCGGTCGCCGTCGTAGCCCTTCCCGGTGGACGACGCCGACAGCAGCAGCCACGGGATCGCATTCGCGTTCACGGTCGCCCGATCGACGACGCTGCCGACGACGTAGCTGCCGTCTCTCGCCTGCCACGTCGGCCCGGCGAAGTGGGTCACGAGCAGCTTGCCCATGTCGTTGTAGAGGTCGGCACGCGGCGCGACGAAGGTCCAGGCGTAGCCGCCGACCGTCGCGTTGCACGAGTAGATCTGCACGCCGACCGCGTGCCCGACCAGGTACGGCTTGTTCCCCGCAGGCACGTCGATTGCGGTGGGCACGGCCGGCCTCGCCGGCCCCGCGAGCGCCACCTGGACGAGCGCCGCCGCGGCACCGACCACGGCGAGCGCCGCGACCGACCGCGCTTTCAACAGCTTCGAAGGCTCATTCGTCTGCCTCCCCCCAGGCACGGCAGTCGATCTGCCGGCCGTGTCGATTGCGTTTGCCCGATGAGAGTCCCACCTCGAATCGGGTGCTCCAATCGTGCTGGCCCGCCTTCGCAGGTACGGCTTCCCGTACCCGTCGTGCCGTCGGCGGCGACTCCTGCAGTCGCCGTATGCTCGCCCGGGCGCATCGCCCGCGTCCAGCACACTCGATGGAATCCACGCTCGACCCCGCCCGACTCGGCGACCACCTCGACCGGCTCTACCGTGCCGCGTGGGCACTGTGCGGCTCGCGCGAGGACGCCGAGGATCTCGTCCAGGAAACCTACGCGCGCGTCCTCAGGCGTCCGCGCGTGCTTCGGCGGGAGGCATCGTCGCCGTCGACATCACCGGGCTCTTCTACAGGGAGGCTGCACGGGCGACTGCGCGTCCGCGAGGGAACAGTCATGAGCCGCCTCTATCGCGCGCGAGAGCAGACGGCCGCGTTCTTCAACCAGGCCCCGTAGAAACGTCCATCGTCGAGGCGCGGCAGCGGGCGTGGAACTACGGCCGTATGACACGAAGCTCGCACGGAGCGCGAAGCCGGCTGCGGTGCTCCGGCTCGCCTGGTACGCCGCAGAGATCGCCGCGGTCCAGGGCAGGCTTCCCGAACGACTGCACGTGGTGCTCGGCACGAGCGCGGTCGAGTCCTACCGGCCGGCGGATGTCGATGCGTACCTGCGTATGGCGCAGCGGCGGCTGCGCACGCACGTCGAGCAGCGGAACCTCTGGCAGACCGACACCGAGTAGGTGTTTGTTTGCCAGAAAATCCTACCTCCGCTAACTGCCAGGGCGGCAACGCGCGGGGGTTTTAGAAGCGGATGATGGGACTCGAACCCACGACCTTCTGCATGGCAAGCAGACGCTCTAGCCAACTGAGCTACATCCGCGCGCGGCCAGTATAGCCCGGGCTTTCTCGATCAACCGTCCGCTTCGCGGCGCTCGAACGCGAGCATCAGCTTCCGCAGAAGGGCGTTCAGCTCGTCCTGCTGCTTCACGCTCAACGCCTCCGCGACGATCGCCTCTTTCGCCGCCTGGGCGTCGACGGCCCGCTCGTAGAGCGCACGTCCCTCGTCGGTCACCTCGATCTGCACAGATCGCCGGTCTCGCTCGTCCGGGATGCGCCGCACGAGCTCCGCCTTCTCGAGGCGGTCGAGCCGGTTCGTCATCGCGGCGCTCGAGAGCTCCATCTTCGAAGCGAGCTCGCCGGCGGTCCGGCGGCCGCCGGGGGCCCGCGAGAGCGAGCCGAGGGCGTGCCACTCGCCGGAGCTCAGCTCGAACTCGTCGAGCGTCTCGTCCAGCATCCGCTTGATCCTCCGGTTGATGCCGCCAATCCGGTCGACGATCCCCTCGACCCGGAGGTCGAGCCTCGGCAGCTGGTCGTGGATCTCCTCCAGCCACCGGTCGATGTGGTCCTGCTCAGCGGTCTCGGTCATGGTCGAGATTCTCCATTCAAAAAGACTTGACGTCAAGTGATTCCATTGCTAACTTCTCGATCTCGAAATAATAGTCGGAAGGGGGACGGTCATGGAGCTGATGCACCCGGAGCTTAGGAGAGGACTCGCAGAGGATCGCGCGTGCGCGCTCAGCCGCGACGCGACCCGCTCGCCCTCGCCGGGAGCAGTCCGCCGCTTCGTGTCGCGGTTCGCGTCGCGCAACGGCGGTCAGGCGTCCAACGCCTCGTTGACGAGCCTGTCGGCGAGCTCGTTGTGCTCCCGCCGGACAGCGATGTACGAGACCGAGTCGAGGCCGCGCCCGAGAGCGGCAGCCTGAGTCGAGAGCGTCTTGAGAGCGGCGTTCTTGACCTTGTATTCGCCGCGCATCTGCTTCACGAGGAGCTCCGAGTCGGACACGACGTCCAGGTCGGTGACCCCGTGGGAGAGCGCGGCCTCGAGCCCGGCGATCAGCGCCCGATACTCGGCCACGTTGTTCGTGGCGTGGCCGATCTTCTCGCCGCGCGCGTCGAGGATCGTCCCGTCCTCGGTCTCGAGGACGTAGCCGTAGGCGGCGGGCCCGGGGTTTCCGCGCGCGCCGCCGTCGGTCGAGAGCTTCGCCTTCACAGCAGTTCGTAGACGTCGAAGGCGGGCTCCTCGTAGGGGTGCGCGTGGCGGAGGGCGGCGACGACCTGCTCGTGCCGCTCGGCCGGGAAGACGGTCTCGAGGCGGAACTCGGGCACGCGCTCCTCGCGTCCGGCCTCCCCCAGCGCCGGATCGGTGCCTTCGCCGCCGAGGAACGTGCCCGTGCCTTCCGTGAACCAGGAGCAGCGCTCGTAGTCGCCGATCCGCCCCGCTCCGGCGTCGAACACGGCGTCGCGGACGCGGTCGAGTGCCTCGGCCGGGACAAAGACGACGAGCTTCCGGTTCACGCCTCCTATCATCGCCGTCGATGGACACGCGCGAAGCAGTCGACCGCTGGGTCGACGCGTGGCTGCGCGGCTGGCGCGCCCTCGACCCCGAGCCGGTCGCCGCCGTCTATGCCGACGACTGCTTCTTCCTGTCGCATCCGTTCCGCGAGGCGCAAGCGCCTCGGGAGTACGTCGAGTGGGCGTTCGGCGAGGAGGAGTGGGCCGAGCCGTGGTTCGGCAAGCCGCTGGTAGACGGCGACCGCGCGGCCGTCGAGTGGCGTGCGTATGTCCGCGAGAACGCACGCGACGTCACGATCGCCGGCACGTCGCTGCTGCGCTTCGGCGAGGACGGCCTGTGCATCGAGCAGCGCGACGCTTGGGCGATCGAGGACGGACGCGTAGAGCGTCGCTAGCTCTCGGTGTCGATCTGCGCTTTCTGGAGCTTGCCCGAGTAGTCGACGTAGATCGACTTCCACTCGCTGAAGACGTCGAGCGCGGCCTGGCCCGCCTCGCGGTGGCCGTTGCCGGTGTCCTTCGTGCCGCCGAACGGGAGGTGCACCTCCGCGCCGATCGTGCCCGCGTTCACGTACGTGATGCCGGCGACCAGGTCACGCATCGCGCGGAACGCCTTGTTCACGTCGCGCGTGAAGATCGACGACGACAGCCCGTAGCGGATGCCGTTCGAGACGCGGATCGCCTCGTCGAAGTCCTTGACGCGGATCAGCGCGGTCGTCGGGCCGAAGATCTCCTCCTGCGCGATCCGCATCTGCGGGTCGACGTCGCCGAAGAGGGTCGGCCGGTAGTAGAAGCCGTCGCCGAGTCCGTCGCCCGACGCGACCTCGCCGCCGGTCAAGAGCTTCGCGCCCTCGCCGACGCCGATCTCGGTGTACGAGTGGATCTTCTCGAGCGCCCGCTCGTTGATCACCGGGCCGACGTCGGTCGCGTCGTCCCACCCGGCGCCGAGCCGCAATCCCTCCGCGGCGGACGAGAGGCGCGAGGCAAGCTCGTCGTAGACGCCGTCCTGCACGATCACGCGGGACGCGGCGGTGCAGCGCTGGCCCGAGGTGCCGAACGCGGACCAGATGATGCCGTCGACCGCGAGGTCGAGATCCGCGTCGTCGAGGACGATGATCGCGTTCTTGCCGCCGAGCTCGAGGTGGACGTGCTTCAGGCAATCGGCCGCGTTCCGCATGACCTCCACCCCGGTCTCGCGCGAGCCGGTGAGCGTGATCACCGGGACGTCCGGATGGCGAACGAGCCGGTCGCCGACTTCGCGTCCCCCGCCGTGCACGACGTTGACGACGCCCGCCGGCACGCCCGCCTCGGCGAGGAGCTCCACAAACCGTTGACCGAGCAGCGGCGTGTCGGTCGCGGGCTTGAAGACGATCGTGTTGCCGCAGACGAGCGCAGGCGCGATCTTCCATGACGGGATCGCGATCGGGAAGTTCCAGGGCGTGATCACGCCGACAACTCCGATCGGCATGCGGACGCTCATGTTGAACTTGTCACGGAGCTCCGACGGCGTCGTCTGACCCCATAGCCGGCGGCCCTCGCCGGCCATGTAGTACGTCATGTCGATCGCTTCCTGGACGTCGCCGCCCGCCTCGGCCTTCACCTTCCCCATCTCGTGCGTCATCAGGTCGGTGAGCTCGGCCTTGTGCTCGGTGACGAGCTGCGCGAAGCGGAAGAGGATCTCGCCGCGCTTCGGCGCCGGGACGAGCCGCCAGTCCTGGAACGCCTCCTTCGCGGCCGCGACCGCGCGGTCGACGTCGTCCGGGCCGGACTTCGGAAACGTCCCGAGCGTCTCGCCGTCGGCGGGGCTGACCGATTGGAACGTCTCGCCCGACGCGGCGTCGACCCACTCGCCGCCGATGAAGTTCTTGAACTCGCGCGTGCCCGTGGTCGCCACGGGCGCAAGGTTAGTCGGGCGCTTCGGTCTTCGGGAAGGTTCCCGGGACGCGCGCACGGCGGCGGTCGCGAAGCTCGCGCTTGCCCCCGTAGGACTTCCCGTTCCGCCGGTCGGGGCCTTCGCGCCGGTCGACGATCACCGTCACGTTCGGGTTGTCCTTGTAGTAGTCGACCATCTTCTCGAGGAGCTCGCCTTCGAGCTCGCGTGGGATCACGCAGTAGATCATCGTGCTCTCAGTGTAGGGACGACGCCCGCCGGCGCCATAACCCGGATGCGTCAGATTCGTGCGATGTCCGGAACGAGACGCCCGCCTTCTTCGACGTGCGCGTTCCACACCTTGTACCGCTCGTCGAGCTCGTCGAGCTCGTGCCCGCGCTCGGCGAGGCGGATCGGCTGCGCCGAGTCGGGCGCGACGCTGTACTGGTACCACGAGATGTCCCAGGCGATCGTGATCACGAGCTCCGGGTTGACGCCGGAGAACGCGACGATCGACGCCTGAGGCTCGCCGAGGCTCTTCGCGACACCGCCGATCGTGCGTCGGAACTGGCTGCCGTTGAAGAGGTCGGCAGCGTCGACCATCGTCAGCTCCTCGTCGGAGAGGCGCCTGAGGATCGGCTCGGTCGCGACGGGTGCATCGGGCGCGCGGCGGGCGCCGAAGATCGAGCGGAGGTCGAGCGCGCTGCGGCGGCGGCGCTCGTCCGCGACGAGCGGCGTCGTCGGGGCGCCCTCCTTCAGCCAGCCCGTCTCGAGCGCCTCCTCCTCGCAGAGCGCGCAGACGTCCACGAGCTCGCCTCCGACGTGCGGCGCGTAGCGGACGACGCGCTCGCCCATCAGCAGCGAGCGCTCGCAGATGGCGCACGACCGGGCGGCGGCTGTCCGAGTGATGCGCATGGACAGTCGAGGTTAGCGGAGGGACTGTCGCGGCTGCTAAGGTCGTTCGACAGCTATATGCGTTTTGCACATAGACATGGCCCGAGGACACGGTGGCGCGACAAGCAGGGGCGCTGGCATGTCCGCGGTCGGGTCGAGCGCTTCCTCGAGCCGGCTCTGCTCCTCCTTCTCTCCGAGCAGTCGGCGCACGGGTACGAGCTCGTGGACAGCGTCGCGCAGCTCGTGCCGGGCGAGCGGCCGGAGCTGGGCGGTCTCTACCGCGTCCTCCGCGCCCTCGAGGAGGACGGGCTGGTCACGTCCGAATGGGACGCTGCCGCGCCGGGCCCGGCGAAGCGCATGTACGAGCTGACCCCTGCAGGTCGCGACCTCCTGCGCGCCTGGGTCAAGGCCCTGAAGCAGACGCAGGTCGTCGTCGACGCGTTTCTCGAACGCTTCGAAGGGAGGTGAACACATGCACGGTCATCACCACCATCACCATGGGCGCCGCCGCGGCTTCCGCCCGCGGTTCGGCAGCCGCTGGTACTCGAGCGAGAACGTTCTCGAGCGGCTCGAGAACTACCAGCGCGACCTCGAGCAGGAGCTCGCGGACGTCGCCGATCTGATCCGGCGCCTGCACGAGAGCGGCGCCGAGTCCGGCGCGCCCGAGCAGACCGCGACGGTCTAGGGCCGCAACGTCTCGTCCGGCCATGCCTCAGGGACAGTCCCTGGGACATGGCCGGCAAAGGCGGCTCATGGCTATGCCGACGCGACGTCACGCACGCGCAGGACGAGCAGCGCCGACACGGCCATGCCCGCCGCGAGGACGATGCTCAGCGCCTCGTAGCCCGCCGCGGCGATCACGACTCCGCCGAGCGCAGCGCCGACGAGATAGCCGAGCTGCGTCGCGCCCGTGCGCGCCGCCATCATCGTCCCCGGGTGGTCGGGCAGCTGCACGAGGCCGAGGCTGCTCGACGCCGGGGTGCGCACGCCTGCGAGGAGCCCGACGACGCAGAACATGAAGGCCGCGAAAACGGGCGAGCTCGAGTTCACGAGCAGGACGGGCAGCAGCGCGGCCATCGCCAACGCCGATCCGGCGACGAGACGCCGGCGCGAAAAGCGCGCGACGAGGCGTCCGCTGCGCGTCGCCGCCGCGAAGTAGGCCGCCGCGCCCGCGGCGAGCAGCCAGCCGGCGGTCGCCTCCCCCACGTCGAACGTGTCGATGAAGAAGGCGCCGATGAACGTGAGCAACCCCGTCCAGGCGCCGAACGCGATCGTCTCGGAGCCGATCCAGCGGCGCGCGGAGCCGTCCGCGAGCACGCCTCGCAGCGGCGGCGCCGCGCCGGCGGCCGGGACGGGCACGACGTTCCGGACCGTCAGCAGCGCGGCGAGCGCGATCGCAGCCGGGACGGCCTCGGCCACACGCCACGAGACCCACTGCGTGAGCGCGCCGACGATCGGGTTGACGACGATCCAGGCGAGCGCGTTGGCACCGGCGACGTAGCCGATCGCCCACGCTCGCTCGTCGGGTGCGAAGGCGGCAACGCCTGCGAAGCCGCCGGAGAGAAGACACGCGAACGCAACGCCGACGAGCACGTGCGCGCCCAGGAACATCCACAGGCTCTGCGCCGCGGCCACGCACGCGCACGCAGTAAGCGCGAGGGCGGCGCCGACGGCGAGCAGCCGCGGAACGCCGATGTCGCCGATCCGTCCCGTGATCACGACGGACGCGGCGATCGCGACGACGGCCGTGACCGACCTCGCCTGCCCGACCGCCGCGACGGATGCATCGAGGTCGTCGCCGATCGCGACGATCGTCGGCGAGAGGACGACGAGCATCGCCTGCGACGCCATCGTCGCGAGCACGAGCGGCAGGAGCAGCGGCCAGCGGCGGATCACGGCATACTCGGCTGCGCGGGCGGCTCCGGCATCTCCGTGTACTCCGGCGGCCGGCGGCGGCGCAGTGCCTCCTCGAACATCTTCCGCGTGCCCGCGGTGACGGCACGCGTGACGCCGACATCGCCGGCTTGCGTACAGCGACGCCCGTCCAACCGCGGCGGAAGGCTCGTGCGCTCGGCGTTCGCGCGGAAGCAGTTGCGCGGGCCGACGCCGTTCGCGAGCGAGAGATCCGCGATGCCGCTGCCCGAGGCCGTGTTGCGCGAGACGACGTTCCCCGACGGCCGCCAGGGCGGTCCCGGGTCGTGCGCGACGGGACTGCCGAACGCGATCCGCCGCGCCGTCGGAAAGACCGCGATCCCGTACCGCTCGCTTGCGCGAACGCTGTTGTCGCGCACGGTGTCGTCGCGGCCGCCTGCGACCGCGACTCCGATCCCGATGAAGCCCGCGAGCGGCGTGTTGATCGGCACGCGCGCGTGACCGCTGCCGGTCACGGTGTTGCGCACGATCGTCGCGTGGCGTTGCGGCGCGTGCGCCTCGTTCGCGTACGTGTTCGGCAGGATGCCGGCGCCGTTGCGGTCCCATACCGAGTCGCGAATCACGACGTCGCTCGCGTTCGTGCCCGAGTAACCGACTGCGGACAGCGACGCGACGACGTGCGCGACCGTCGCGTCGCAGTGCGCGCACTCGCCGACGTAGTACGCGGCGTCGCCGGCGCCCGACACGTAGTCGTGGTCGACGCTGCCGTGCTCGCCGCCCTCGACGTAGATCCCGTACTGCCCGACGTTCCACACCGTGAGATACGACGCACGGAAGCGGTCGCCGTCTTCCCAGCGGAACCCGTCGACCGGGAAGTCGTGGGCCGAGAGATTGAGGATCGAGACGGCGTCGGCGCGGACGACGATGCCTGTCCTGCGCGTGTTCTCGCCGTCGAGTACGACCGAGTTTCGGTTCACGCCCCTGATCGTGAGGTCGTGCTTCTCGCGCGGGACGACGTAGCCGCCGGGGTACGTCCCGCGGTCGACGAGGATCGTGTCGCCCGGGTCGGCGCGCGAGATCGCCTCGGCAATCGTCGACGCGTCCTGCGGGACGCGGATCGTCGACTTCGAGTGGCCGCACGCAAAGCCGAGCGTCGCGAGCGCGAGTACGACCGGGCCCGCGACGCGACGGACGCCTACGCCTTGGCCTCCTCGAGCTCCTTCTTCGTCTCGGAGATGACCTTCTGCGCGATGTGCGCGGGGACTTCCTCGTAGCGGACGAAGTGCATCGCGTAGTCGCCGCGTCCGCCCGTCAGGGACGTCAGCGACTGCGAGTACGTGAGGATCTCCGCCATCGGCACCTCGGCCTTGATAGTCGTCATGCCGCCGCGCGGTTCCATTCCCTGAAGCCGGCCGCGACGCGAGTTGAGGTCGCCGTTCACCGCGCCGACCGCCTCGTCGGGAACCGTGACGTCGAGCTCCATGATCGGCTCGAGCAGCACGGGATCCGCCTGCTCGTACGCGCTCTTGAACGCCATCGAGCCGGCGATCTTGAACGCCATCTCCGAGGAGTCGACGTTGTGGTACGAGCCGTCCACGAGTGACACGCGGACTCCCTGTACCGGCGCGCCGGCGAGCTCGCCGTGCTGCATGGCCTCCTGGATCCCCTTGTCGACCGCCGGGCGGAAGCTCTGCGGGATCACCCCGCCGACGATCTTGTCGATGAACTCGTAGCCTTCGCGCTCCTCGAGCGGCTCGACGATGATCTGGCAGTCCCCGTACTGGCCGCGGCCGCCCGTCTGCTTCTTGTATCGCCCCCGAGCCCGCGCCTGCTTCCGGATCGTCTCGAGGTACGGCACGTGCGGTTGGTGCAGCTCCACCTCCACGCCGAACCTGCGCTTGAGCCGCTCGACCGCCACTTCCACGTGGACCTGCGATAGACCGGAGAGAAGCTCGTCCCCGGTCTGCGGGTCTCGCCGGAGGTGGATGGTGGGATCCTCTTCGGCGAGACGACGGAGCCCCGAAGCCATCTTCTCCTCGTCGCCCTTCGCCTTCGGCTCGACGGCGAAGCTCATCACGGGCTCGGGAAAGGCGATGCTCGGCAGCTCGACGTCGCGTTCCGCATCGAGCAGCAGGTCGCCGGTCTGCGTGTCCTTCAGCTTCGGTACCGCACCGATGTCGCCCGCGCCGAGCTCGTTGGTCGGACTGTGCTCCTTGCCCTGCATCTCGAGCAGCTGTCCGATGCGCTCCTTGGCGTGCCCCCGCGCGTTCACCGCTGCCGAGTCCGCCTTGAGCGAGCCGCTGAGCACGCGAAAGAGGTTGATCCGGCCCGCGAAGGGGTCGGCGATCGTCTTGAACACGAACGCGGCCGTCCCGTCGCCGCCGACGTCGATCGGCGGGCCTTTCTTCGCCGGCGAGGGAACGCCCTCGACGAGCAGGTCGAGCAGCGCGGTGGTGCCCAGGTTCTTCGTCGCGACGCCGCATGCGACGGGAAACAGCTCGCCGCGCGTGACCGCGTCCTTCAGCGCGTGCGCCACCTCCTCGACCGGCAGCTCCTCGCCGTCGAGGTAGCGCTCCATGAGGCTTTCGTCGGTCTCGACGACGGCGTCGAGGAGCTGCGTGTGGTACTCGTCGACCTGCGCCTGCAGCTCGGCGGGAATCTCCACGGCCTTGCCCTCGCGCTGGCCGTCGGGGCTCATGTAGGCGCACATGTGGAGGAGGTCGACGATGCCGGTGAGCTCGTGCTCCACGCCGATCGGCAGGTGGATGGCCACGCAGTGCTCGCTCAACTGCTCCTGCAGTGCGCCGAGGACGCGGAAGAAGTCGGCGCGCTCGCGGTCGAGCATGTTCACGAAGAGGACGCGCGAGAGGTTCCCTTCGGCGGCGCGCGTCCAGTTCCGCGCCGTCTGCACCTCGACGCCCATGACACCGCTGACAACGAAGAGCGCGCCTTCGACGACGCGAAGGGCGGCGATCGCATCTCCGACGAAGCCGGCGTCGCCGGGCGTGTCGATCAGGTTGATCTTGCGGCCCTGCCACTCGGCGTGGCAGACGCTCGCGGCAAGCGACATGTTTCGTCGTTGCTCGTCCTCGTCCCAATCCGAGACCGTCGATCCGGCCTCGATCGTGCCGAGCCGGTTCGTCGCGCCGGCCTGGAACAGCATCGCTTCGACGAGCGACGTCTTTCCCGTTCCGCGGTGTCCGACGACGGCGACGTTGCGAATCTTCCCCGGCTCGTGGGCCATGCATCCTCCTCGGCTGTGGGTGTTCGGTGTGGCCGATTGACGATCTTAGTGACTCTCGCCGCTTCGGCCGACGCCGTGCGCGGCACGGCTGAAATTGCCATCTTGAATCGCGCGGAGCGGACTGAGAACGTGTGCGCACGATGCGCCTCGGGCTCTCACTTCTCACCGCAGCCGCTGCCATCGCGTTGGGCTTCGCGGCCGCAGCGTTTGCGGCCGAGATCGTCAGGCCGGCGCAGTACTTCGGCGCGTACGTCGCGCCGGGGCAGGGCGGGCACACCGATTACAGCGACGGCTGCAGCTCCTGGTGGATCAACAACAAGGCCGTCTGGCCGGGCGGCAACTACGCACGCGTGACGTACATCGACGTGAGCGGCGGGTGGCACTACACCGTCAGGTCGACCGTCAACCCCCTCGCTCAGGACATCACGCTCCAGGAGTCGAAGGCGCTCGGCCGGACGAAGCTGCGTTGCGAGAATGTCTCGGACTCCGCCGTGTACTACCTCGCGTGTACCTCGTTGAGCGACAATTTCACGAATTGCGTCTGATGCGCGCAGCGTTGATCTCCCTCGGCACTGCACTCATCGTGTTCGGGGCGCTCGTCGGGTGGCGGGAGTTCCAGGGCGACAAGCCGAGCGATGCCGCCGCGGCGCCGCCGGCGTACACGTCACACGGGATCAATTGGGCGGCATCCGCCCGTGCCGAAGCGCTCGCCGCGTTCGGCCCGGACATGAGGGCCTTTAACGCGCGCGGCCGGTTCGCAGCCCGAGCGGGCGGGACGTACGCGATCGGGCAGGCGCCGATCGGCGAGCCCGCAGGCGAATGCCTCTCCGTCGTCGGGCCCGGCGGCGACACGGGCTCGGCCTGCAGCGAACCGCGGCTCTTCAGCCGGGGGCCGGTCATCTGGCTCGAGGGCTTCGAGGGCGGGCCTACACCGACCACGCGCTCGAGCGAGTACGTCGCCGGGATCGCCATCGAGGCAGTCAAGCGAGTCGACGTGATCCGATCGGACGGCGCTTCCAGCCCGGCGAGCCTCAGCGAGGACAACGCGTTCTTCTTCGAGCTGGATCCGGCGGACCTCGCGCGCGGCGTCTATCTCGATCACCTCGAGGCGCGCGGGGCGAGCGGGCGCCTGGTGAAGCGCATCGAGATGAACGACGGAAGCTAGTCGGCGGCCGCCCGCGCGACGGAGCCCGAGAGGCGCGCCTTCAGGCGCAGGATCGCCTTCGTGTGCAGCTGCGACACGCGCGACTCGGTGACGCCGAGAACCTCGCCGATCTCGCGCAGGGTCAGGTCCTCGTAGTAGTAGAGAGTGATCACGAGCTTCTCGCGCTCGGGCAGGTTCGTGATCGCGTCGGCGACGATGTCGCGGAGCTCCGTCTGCGCGAACACCGCCTGCGGCTCGGGGCCGTGCTCGTCCTTGACCGTGTCGATGAGCGCGACCTGGTCGCCGTCCGAGCCGGAGACCGTCCACAGCTCGTCGAGCGCCGCGATCGAGGAGCGGGAGATGTCGGTGAGGCTGCCCTCGAGCTCCTCGACGGTGATGCCGACCTTCGCCGCGATCTCCTCGTCGGTGGGCGCGCGCGCGAGCTTTGCCTCGAGCTCGGCCATCGCGCGCTCGATCTGACGCGCGCGCGAGCGCACCGAGCGCGGCACCCAGTCGAGCGCGCGCAGCTCGTCGAGGATCGAGCCCTTGATCCGCGCGATCGCGTACGTCTCGAACTTCACGTCCCGATCGGGCTCGTACCGCTCGATCGCCGAGATGAGCCCGAGCAGCCCGTACGAGACGAGGTCGCCCTCGTCGACGTGCGCCGGCAAACCGCTGCCGAGGCGTCCCGCGACGTACTTGACGATCGGCGCGTAGTTGAGGATCAGGCGGTCGCGGAGCGCCTGGTCCTTCGTGCGTTTGTACGTGCGCCAGAGCTCGTTGACGTCCTCGGCCACGCGAAAAGAATACGGGCGCGGCCGGAGATGCCCTTCTAGCGGCGGGCGCGGGCGCGCCGGAGGCTGGCGAGGCCGAGGCTTCCGAGCCACAGCGCGAGTGCGACCGCGGCGGCCGCGACCACCCACGCCCCGCCACCTGCAAGCGCCGCCGCGTAGCCGACACCGAGCAGGCAGATGCTGAGGAAGAGGAACAGCACGCCGAGAGACACGCCGGAGAGGCTACTGCGAAGCCCCGGCTAAACTGGCTCCTCTCGAGCCGAGGGGCGTAGCTCAATTGGTAGAGCACCGGTCTCCAAAACCGGGGGTTGCAGGTTCGAGTCCTGTCGCCCCTGCTGGCCGTAGAGCTAAAACTTGCGCCTTTCGACCTTGAACAATGGGTCGACTACGGCTGGTCGGACTAACGTGCTGACCGGCGGCGTGCGAGTTGCCCGCGGCCGCTCATCAGCGCGGGTGACGAGACAGCGCTGCTCACCGACGACGAACTCGTGGCCCTCGAAGACCACGATCGGCAGTGCCGCTTCGATGAGTGGTTCGCGACCGCGTACGAGGAGGTGCCGTGATCGGTCGCGCGCAGACGTTCATCGTCGTCGTGGTCACAACACGAGCAGCGCGGCGGGCTATGCAGTGTCGTCGAGGAGGCCGCGTTCTAAGCGCTCTAGTCGCTGGAGAATCTCTTTGAGGTCGGCTTGGATCGCCTCGTCCGGTCGATCACCCTTAACGAAGGTCGCTGAAACGGTGGCGGTAAGTAGCGCGAAGAAGCTGATGCCGACGAGCATCACCACGGCGGCGATCGCGCGGCCTTGCAGAGTCGTCGGCGCGATGTCTCCGTAACCCACGGTCGTCACCGTCGTTATCGCCCACCAGATTCCGTCCTGGATCGAGTGGACTGTCTTCGACTCGACCAACGCTTCGGTCGCACCCGCGATGACGACGAGGAGCAGCGCGACGACGGCGACGTAGCGGAAGCCAGAAGGCTGAAAGAGCCTCCGGGCGAGATGGAACACTCGGGCGCTGACCGCCGCGAGTCGCATCAGCCGGAGGAGTCGCAGCAGCCGGAGTGCTCGGGCGCTCTGGAGATAGGCGGGGAGAAACGGGCCGCTGACGGCGACGATGAAGGCGTCGAGCCAGTGGGCACGGAGCGTGCGGCGGCGGTGCGTGGAGACGGTGAGGACGAAGGCCAGCTCGGCGGCGAAGCCAAGCCAGATGGTGATGTTCATGACGGTCGCGGTGGTGCGGAGCCAGCTTGCCGTCGCCTCCTCGAAGATGATCGCCGGGATGACGAGGAGCGCCAAGACGAAGATGAGCGGCTCGGCGCGATGCTCGATGCGTCCGTCTGGAAGCTCCCGATAGAAGGGCTCGGCGCTGCTGGTCGCCATCGCTCGGGCGTTCGCCTCAGCTACGTGGAGTCCTCGCAATCACGGCGCTCTCACATTGGCGTTCACGACAGGAGCGGCGCGGCCGGGCGCGGCATCGCGGCGTCCCCCGCACAACCACAGGCGCGACACACGAGCGGGGCGATCCGGGGCGGGTGCGTCCCGGATGGGCCTTGACTTTCGGCTGTAGCTGACCAAGATGGACGTTGGACGTCCAGGCTGTTGCGGCCCACCTTTCGTCTTTGGCGGCCGAGTTCTTGTTAACCGGGGGAGACGGAGGTTCATGGTGATTCAGCCGTACGACGGCACCTGCTACGCCGGGTTGTAGCGAGCTGTGAGCGGCGGCGGTTCGTAAGTGCCGCCCCTTCCGGCTCCTTCCCGGCCTGTTTCGCGTCTGTTTGCGAGCAGCGCCCGTGCTGCTCGGGGTAAACGAAAAGGAGAGCACCTACATGCGTAAAAGCATCATGCCGCGCATCAAGAACCATCGGCCGTCCCCGGCCCTCGTCGTGGCCCTGATCGCCCTCTTCGTGGCGCTCGGGGGAACAAGCTACGCCGCCTTGAAGCTTCCGAAGAACAGTGTCGGCTCGGCGCAGGTGATCAACGGCTCCCTCCAGAAGACAGACCTGGCCAAAACGACCGTCTCTGCGCTGAAGGGCAAGGCCGGCCCACAAGGCGCACAAGGAACAACAGGGCCGCAAGGAACGGTTGGTGCAGCCGGCCCAGCCGGTACTGCCGGTCCGGCTGGCGCCACAGGCCCCAATGGCCCGGCTGGTACCACTGGGGCCGCTGGCCCTGCTGGCGCGACCGGTCCGGCAGGCAAGGACGGAACGGACGCCACGATCAACGGCGTGGCGGCGGGGGGCGACCTCGCCGGGACCTATCCGGCCCCGTCGATCAAGGACGGCGCGGTCACGACGGCCAAGTTCGCGGCCGGGGCGCTCGCGCCGAATGCGGACCTGCTCGACGGGCTCAACTCAACCGCGTTCCTCGGCGCGACCGCGAAAGCGGCTGACTCGGACAAGCTTGACGGGATCGACTCGACCGGGTTCGTGCAGGGCGGCGGAACGAGATCGCTGTACACGAGCGGTGGCGGCTTCGTAAGCACTGCCGCAGGCACCCTCGTTCTGGATTGCGCCGTTGGGAGTTTCCGGTTCCGATACCGCGGATTTAACTTCACCGCGTACACCCTCTGGACCGCGGACAACGGAAACCCGTCGCGACTGGTAGACAACGGCAGCACCGAGGCGCTTCCGTTTGGAAACTTCCTGACCGGCACTCGACATTGGAATGTTCGAGCCGTCAGCAACGGGCACATCGGCAACTGGGACATCATGGTCTACGGCGATGGCGTGAGCCAGTGTGATTGGAACATCCTCCAGGACGTCTCGTAGATCGGTACAAGACAATGCATGGCGGGCCGTCAGAAGCTGGGCGGCCCGCCAACGGAGGCATCGTGACCACGGCAGGATCTATCTCTCCGGGTTTCGACCCTGGGTAGCTTCCCGGCGCCGATCCGTTGGTGCCCCCAATGGAGGCCAAGCTCCGCGGGAAGGCCGAGTCGGTGCGGTGGGTCGAGTCCGTTGCCGACCCGACCGCCTACTCGACTACGCGCCTGCGGCGCTCGACGCGTTCGGCTTCCCCGAGCGGCAGGTCACCGCACGTCCTGTTGTTCCTCGACCGCGTGGGCGTGCGCCAGGACGACCTGCCCAACCGACACCCGGTCATGCTCGCGCTCGATCGGATCGCGCGGATGATGCCCGAGCTCGCAGAGCGTGCGCACGACGAGTTGATCTAGCTCGCGCGGAACGTCGCGGCCGCTCCGCAGAAGACGTACGTGCCGCGTCCCCTGCCGACCGAGATCGAGAAGTTGCTCGCGCCGCGACCACAGGACGTCCCGTGGGACGAGCGTCTCGTGGCTCACGTCTTGCGCGACCTTTGAGCGATTAGCCGCGGTGGCCCCGGGAATCCTGACCTCGTGAGCAGTGCGCACGCCGCCGAGCTGCAGGTCGTCCTCGAGGGCGTGCCGCTGCCGGCGACGAAGTCCGAGCTCGTCGAATATGCGCGCACGCAGGACGCGGACGCCGCTCGCCGGCTGGAGTCGCTGCCGGACCGGGAGTACCGGTCGCTCGACGAAGTCGGCGAGGCGCTCGCACCCGTGCAGCCGTCACGTCCCGAGCCGGAGGTCGCCGTCCCGCACGAGGAGAGCGATGCGCCCCCGGGCGGTGACGCATACGTCGACCCGAATCCGGAGCCGGGCGCGGTGCGGCCGAGCGCCCCGCCGTGGAACCCGCCGCAGAAGGCGCTCGAGCAGCAGAGCAAGACGCAGAAGGAGCAGCAGCAGCGGCAGGAAGAGGAGCTGCCGGGCTAGCCGCGCTTCGCGAGGCGCTCGCGCTGCGGGATCACCGTGTAGCGCGGGTCGCGCGCCGACTGGAAGCCGGCCTTGAAGACCGACCAGCGGAGCGCGAGCTCGCCGCCGAGGACGAGCGCGCTACCCGCCACCGTGGCAGTGCGGCTGCGCTTGCCACGCAACGCGAGCAGTCCCGCACCCGCCGCGGTCAGCGCCTTCGACACGCGCGCGAGCCGTCCCGCTGTGCCCTGCTCGTACACCTCGCCGACGAAGCCGAGCCGGCGGTGCATCAGCTCCATCAGGCCGAGCTCGCACACGACGCCCGCAACGGCCAACCGCCGCGCGGGACCGGCTTCGTTCGGAGGCAGGAACAGCGAAGTCGCCGCGCCCGCGGACGCGCAGGCACTCGCGCCGAACAGCCACGGCAGCTCCTCCCGCGCCTCGTGCCAGACGGGGATCGCCGTGTCGGCGAGGAGCGTTCCCGTGTACGTCGCGAGCGGCGGCCCGGTGAGGAACGATACGGCCTCCGCAGCCCACTTCAGCGGCCGCAGCCTTCCGGTCAGCTCGAGCGCGGCTGCCGTGTTCGACGCACCCCCCGACACGACGAGCACCCACGAGCCGACGCTCATCGGCGACGTGACCTTGAAGACGCGCAGCATGTTGAGGAAGCGCTCCGGGCGGCCGAGGTCGGACACGAGCAGCGCCGGCGACACCACGTCGGCCACCGCGCCGACGTAGAGCGCAGTCTTCGCGAGCCGCTCCCGGCCCGTCAAGCGCGCGAGCCCGTGGAGCACGGAGCAGCCGCCGGCGATGCCGCCCGTGAAGAAGTAGAACGGGATCTCCGGCTGCCACACCGGCTCCTTGACGATCGGCCGGTCGTAGTACGAGCGCATCTCGGTGCCGCGCTCGGTGACGCTCAACCTCGGCCTCCGAGGAACGCGAGCGCCGTCCCGACGACCGTCGCCGCGGCGGCGATCGCCGTCGTCTTCCACATCGACGGCAGGTCCTTCGTCGTGACGACCGGATCGGGCGGCAGGCCGTAGACCTCCGGCTCGTCGAGCAGCAGGAAGAACGCGCCGAAGCCGCCGACGCCGTCGTCGGGATCGCGGCCGTACAGCTGCGCGCCGTTCCAGCCCTGCGCCTCGAGTTTCTCGAGCCGCGCGTCGGCGCGCTCGCGGAGCTCGTCGAGCTCGCCGAACTGGATCGAGTCCGTCGGGCACGCCTTTGCGCACGCCGGCTCGTGGCCGCCCTTGAGCCGGTCGTAGCAGAGCGTGCATTTCCAGACGCGCCCGTCCTCCTTCTCGCCGAGTATCGGCAGCGCGAGCGGCGCGTCACCCGGCGAGCGCGGCAGGTGGCGCTTGTCGAGCACGCCGAACGGGCAGGCAGGAACGCAGTAGCCGCAGCCGTTGCAGACGTCCTCCTGCACGACGACGGTCTCGAACTCCGTGCGGAAGAGCGCACCGGTCGGGCAGACGTCGAGACACGCCGCGTGCGTGCAGTGCTTACAGACGTCCGAGCTCATCAGCCAGCGCAGCGGCTCCGCGTCGAGCGCGGCGACCTCGCCGTCGGTGCGCAGCGGCTTTCGCTGCTCGACGAACGCGACGTGGCGCCACGAGTTGGCCCCGAGCGTCGACGTGTTGTCGTAGCTCTCGCCGGTCCAGACGAGGCCGTCCTCGGGGATGACGTTCCACTCCTTGCACGCAACTTCGCACGCCTTGCAGCCGATGCAGATCGACGTGTCGGTGAAGAAGCCGACGCGTGGCGCCGCGTTCACGCCGCTCCTCTCGCGCGCTCGCGGACTTCGGCGACGAAACGCGTCAGCTTCGCGCCGCGAGGCCTCCGCCCGGGTCGGATGTCGCACGTGAGCGCCTTGACCTCCTGGATGTGCACGTTCGGGTCGAGCGCCATGTGCGAGAGGTCGTTCGCGGAGCCGCCGGTCGTCAGCCCGCGGGATCCCCAGTGGAACGGCAGCCCGACCTGGTGCTGAACGCGGCCGTTCGTCCTGACCGGGCGCATGCGATCGGTGACCATCACCCGCGCCTCGATCGCCGAGCGCGCGGTGACGATCGTCGCCCAGTCACCGTGCCGGAGGCCTCTCTCGCGCGCGAGATCCGGGTGCACCTCGACGAACATCGCGGGCTGCAGTTCGGAGAGATACGGCGTGAACCGGGTGAAGCCGCCGGCGCAGTGGTGCTCGGTCAGGCGGTACGTCGTGAGGACGTACGGGTAGACGTCCGAGCCGGGCTCGCTGCCGGCCGGGTTGTACGGATCCTCACGGAGGTTCTTGTTCCGCTGCCGCGCGGGGTTCGCGCGCTGCGGGTAGAGCGAGTTGTCGAAGGGCGACTCGTGCGGCTCGTAGTGCGTCGGCAGCGGCCCGTCCTCGAGGCCCTGCGGCACGTAGAGCCAGCCCTGCCCGTCGGCCTGCATGATGAACGGGTGGTCGCCCCGGATGGCGTCGGGGCCGGTCGCCCCGTCGGGCGGCACGTAGTCCGGTGGCTTCTCCTCGTCGAAGTCGGGCGTGTCGGTTCCCGTCCACTTCTGCTGCTCGGCGTCCCACCACACGAGCCGCTTGCGCTCCGACCACGGCTTTCCCTCCGGATCGGCGGACGCGCGGTTGTAGAGCAGGCGCCGGTTCGCCGGCCACGCCCACGCCCACTCGAGCGCGGTGTAGCTCTGCTCCCAGTGCGGCTTCCGGCGTGCAGCCATGTTCTGACCGTCGGCGAAGACGCCGCAGTAGATCCAGCAGCCGCACGCGGTCGTCCCGTCCGCCTTCAGCAGCTTGTACGCGGAGAGGAACCGGCCCATCGCGTCGGAGCCGCTGATCTCGGCGATGACGGCCTCGGCGTTCGGCTCCTCGATCTCGCCCGATGTCGGGTAGTGCCACGTGAGGTCGAGCAGCGGCCGGTTCTTCGGGTCGTCCGAGCCCTTCAGCTTCTCGCGGAGCATTCGGCCGAGGTGGTAGTAGAACCAGAGCTCCGAGCGGCAGTCGTGCGGCGGCTCGACCGCCTTGAAGTGCCACTGCAGCAGCCGCTGCGTGTTCGTGAACGAGCCGTCCTTCTCGACGTGTGACGACGCCGGCAGGAAGAAGACCTCGGTCGCGATCTCTCCCGTCTTGAGCTCGCCCGACTCGATCTCGGGGCTGTCGTACCAGAACGACGCGGTCTCGATCTCGACGAGGTCGCGGACGACGAGCCACTGGAGCTTCGCGAGCCCGAGCCGGTTCGCCTTGCCGTTCGCCGACCCGACGGCGGGGTTCTCGCCCGCCACGATGTAGCCCTTGACGTTGCCCTGCAGCATCTGCCGCACGGTCCAGTAGTTCGAGTTGTCGTCGTCGATTCGCGGCAGGTACGAGAAGCAGAAGTCGTTGTCCTCGGTCGCTGCCGCTCCCCACCACGCCTTCAGCAGCGAGACGACGTACGTGTCGAGCTTGCCCCACCAGCCCGCCGGCGCGGTGTGCTCCTCGACGAACGCGGCGAGGTCGGGCGCATCGTCGACGTGCGGCATGTCGATGTAGCCCGGCAGCGTGTTGTAGAGCGTCGGGATGTCGGTCGAGCCCTGAATCGACGCGTGGCCGCGGAGCGCCATGATCCCGCCGCCGGGCCGCCCCATGTTCCCGAGCAGCAGCTGGACGACCGCCGCGGCGCGGATGCACTGCACGCCGACGGTGTGCTGCGTCCAACCGACGGCGTAGGCGAACGCGCCCGTTCGCTCGCGTCCGGAGTTCCGGCAGAGCTCCTCGCAGTACCAGAGGAACTCCTCGACGGAGCAGCCGCACGTGTCGGCGACGAACTCCGGCGTGTAGCGCGCGTAATGGCGCTTGACGATCTGAAAGACGCAGCGCGGATGCTGCAGCGTCTCGTCCTCCTCGGGCGGGTCGCCATGGGAGAGCTTGGCGCCGGCGCCGCCGTGACCGGCCTGTTCGCCCTTCGGCGGGGAGCCGGCCGACGCCTTCGCCTGCATGCCGGCGTACTGCCAGGTCGTGTTGTCGTACTTGCGGGTCTCGGGGTCCCAGCCGGAGAAGAGGCCGTCGAGGTCCTCGGTGTCGCGGTAGCCCTCGTCGATGATGACTGCCGCGTTCGTGTACTTCTTGACGTACTCCTCGAAGTAGCGGCCGTTCTCGACGATGTAGCGGATCACGCCGCCGAGGAACGCGATGTCCGAGCCGGCGCGGATGCCGATGTGCTTCGTGGCCATCGCGCTCGTGCGCGTGAAGCGTGGGTCGACGTGCACGACCGTCGCCCCCCGCTCCCTCGCCTCCATCACCCACTGGAATCCCACCGGGTGGTTCTCGGCCATGTTCGATCCCATGATCGTGATCACGTCCGCGTTCATGAGGTCCTGCTGGTAGTCGGTGGCGCCGCCTCGTCCGAACGAGGTCCCCAGACCGGGGACCGTGGAGCTGTGTCATATGCGCGCCTGGTTCTCGACCTGCACGACGCCGAGCGCGGTGAGGAGCTTCTTCATCAAGTAGTTCTCCTCGTTGTCGAGCGTCGCGCCGCCGAGGTTGGCGATGCCGAGCGTGCGGTTCGCGGGCCGGCCCGTCTCGGTCTCGGCCTGCCACGTCTCGTCGCGCGTGCGGACGATCCGCTCGACGATCATCTCCATCGCCTGGTCGAGCGAGAGCTCCTCCCAGCGCGTGCCGTACGGCCGGCGGTACTTGACCTTGTACTCGCGCAGCGGGCTCTGCACGTAGTTCTGCGAGGCCGCGCCCTTCGGGCACAGGCGGCCGCGCGAGATCGGGCTCGCCGGATCGCCTTCGATCTGGATCACGTCGCCGTCCTTGACGTAGACGAGCTGTGCGCAGCCGACGGCACAGAACGGGCAGATCGAGCGGGCGACGTGGTCGGCCTCGTCGATCCGCGGCTTCAGCGTCTTCGAGCGCTCGGACTGGACGGCGCGGCCGAGGCCCAGCGTGTCGCCCTCGCGCAGCTGGCGGACGACCGGCCAGGCTTCGAGCCGCTTCACCAGGTTCACGGCCGTCTATCTACCGTCGCGCGGTGGGATAAAACACATCGTGAAGCGAATTACAGTGATGTAGCTGTACACAGCTGTACACCTATGCCATGAGCCGCGCGAGCTCCTGAGGAGTGTCCGCATCGGCCAGCAGCCTCGGGTCGAGATCCATTCTCGCCACGTCGAGCTCGTCATAGGCGCCGATCAGCGCGAGCCGTCCGCCACGCACACGTCGCTCGAGGACGGCGAGCGACGACTTCGCCCACGCGCCGGGGAGCGGCCCCTCCCCCGTAACCGCGGCGTCACGGCACGCGAGACCCAGCGCCCGCAGAGCGTCAGGCGTGACGTGCGGACAGTCCACGGGCAGGAAGACGCAGACGTCGTTCGTCGCCGCGCGCAGGCCGGCGACGACGCCGGCGATCGGCGCGCGCACGCCGACGCCGTCGTCGAGCAGGTCGAACGGCAGCTCGAGCTCGCCGCGCTTGCCGACCGCGAGGCGCTCCTCGCACGCCTCGCCGAGCGTCCGCCACGCACGCTCCGCCAGCGTCTCGCCTTCGAAGGGCGCGAGCGCCTTCGGCGATCCGAACCGCTCGCTCGCGCCGCCGACGAGTAAAACGCCCGTCAGCGGACGATGCGCCACGGCTCGGTGTAGACGTTGATTCGCCCGTTGCGCACGAACCCGCAGAGGGTGATGCCTCGGTCGCGCGCGAGCTCGACCGCGAGCGACGAGGGCGCGCCCACGGCGACGAGCAGCGGACAGCCGGCCACCGCGGCCTTCTGTACGAGCTCGAAGGAGAGCCGGCCGCTGACGCAGAGGATCGCGTCGGCGAGCGGCAGCCGGCCGTCGAGGAACGCGCGTCCGATCACCTTGTCGAGCGCGTTGTGCCGGCCGACGTCCTCGCGCAGCGCGAGCAGCTCGCCGTCCGCGTCGAACAGGCCCGTCGCGTGCAGCCCGCCCGTCGCCTCGAACGCCGCCTGCTCGGCGCGCAGGCGCTCCGGCAGCGACGCGACGAGCTCCGCCGCGACGTGCAACTGGCTCTCGGCGCGCGGCGCCTCGACCGCGACGGCCTCGAGGGCGCCCTTGCCGCACACGCCGCACGACGACGACGTGTAGAAGCTGCGCCGCAACCGGTCGACGTCGAAGTCGGGCGCGTCGAGCTCGATCGCGTTCGCCGCGAGATCGTCGGGCGCGCGCGCCCCGCGCGGGCGCAGTCCCTCGGAGAGCGCGAAGCCGAGCGCGAGCTCCTCGTCGTGACCGGGCGTGCGCATCGTCACCGCGACCGGGACGCCGCCGATCCGGATCTCGAGCGGCTCCTCGACGGCCACGACGTCGGCGGCCCCGCCGTCGGGAATGCGCACGACGTCGACGCGTGCCGTCGAGTACAGCGGCGCTTCCATCGGCGCGATTATGCGCGTGTGGGCATTTACCCTGCGGTGAGCATGAACGAGTGGCTACAGGCAGCGGTTGCACGTCTCGGCGGCGACCTCGAGCTGTCGCCGGACGAGATGCGGACGCTGCTCGATCTCGCGGCGCACGCGGCGCACGACAGCGGGAACCGGACGAACGCGCCGCTCGTCTGTTACCTCGTCGGCCGCCTGCAGGGCGACCGCGATCTCGCGACGGTCGTGGAGGAAGTCCGCAGCGCGACGTCGTAGAGAGTTGGCATGCTCATTCAGATGCGGCCCGGCGACGAGCACGCGTTCAGCGCCGACGATCCCGTCGCGCGCTACTGGCTTCACAATTGTGTCGGCTTCGGCGTCCGCGGGCTTGCGGGCGGCGGGGTCGTTCACGAGATCGGCCTGGGCGCGGACGGTGTCGCGGTGCTCGCCGTGCGGCGCACGGCGCTCAAGACGACCACCGTCGTGCCGGTCTCGCGGGTCCAGTCGGTCGACCCCTGGGACGAGACTGTCGTCCTGCACTCGCAAAGCCGCGCGACGCGGGAGCGACGCATGGCGCAGGCCCGCGACGGCGCCGGCGTGGTCGCGACGGCGGCCCGCGGCGCGACCGTCGCGACCGCGTTCGGTGCGAGGCTGTTCCTCGCGGCCGTGGCGAGACTCCTGCTCGTGCTCGCCGCGCTCACGCGTAAGCACGCGCCGGGTGCGCGACGCGCTGCCGCGACGCTCGGAATCCTCGGCCGTGCCTACGCGGTCGAGGCGGCACGCGCCTGTCGCGAGCAGAAGGACGCCGTCGCCGCATGGCGCGAGGCGCGAAGGTCGGGTGCGTGGGGCGACGCTTCGCCGCTCACGCGCGCGGGCGCCGACGAAGTCGACGCCCGCACTGAACAAGAAGTGCCGCGCTAGCTAGACGGCGCGTCGGCCGCTGAAGAAGCCGACGACGAGCACGATCAGCGCGATGATGAGCAGCAGCCAGAGCAGGTTGGAGATCCACACCCCGCCGCCGATCGCAAACAAGATCAACAGCACGATGATGATCAGAAGCAGTGGTGACATTTACATCCTTCCTTAAGGGTTCCCGGAGTACTTCTGTAGAACGTCAAACTCTCCTGTTGAGGTACACGCGAAACGGGAAGCGCTCGTCGAGAACGTCGCGCCAGTCTCCCGCGACGTCCACATCCGGCGGCGCTGTCGGCGCGAGCGGCATGACGACGAGCACGTCCGACCCGCGCATGAACGCGCACACGTCGGGCGCCGCAGCGACGGGCATGTAGCCGCCGGCGAACGCGCGGGGATGCGAACGGCGCAGGCCGAGAAGCCGCGACGTGACCCAGAGCTTGGGCTCGCGCAGCGGGTCTTCTTCCAACAGCCGTGCAAGCCGGCTCCAGTCGACGGGCCGCCGGTTGTCGGGGTCGACGAGCGCCAGCGCCTCGGCCTCGTCGCCCTGGTAGATGTCCGGCACGCCGGGGCTCGTCAGCCTGAGGACGAGCATGGAGAGCGAGATGCGCTCGCCCTCTGTCTGAACCCGCTCGGCGAGCGCGCCGGTGACGTCGCGCTTGGAACGCGCCCAGTCCTTGATCCGCCGCTCCCACTCCTCGTCCGGCTCGAGCCAGTTCGTCCGCAGCTTCGACTCGCGGAACGCCTTCTCGAAGTACGCGTCGATCCGCTCGTGCTCGATCGGCCACGCGCCGACGAGCGTCTGCAACGCGAAGTACGCCTCGTTGCGATCGGCGAAGTCGAGCTCTCGCCGCGCGAGCTCCGCCCACTCGTCGACGTGCCACGAGAGTGCGAGCAGGCGCGCGCGCACGTCGGGCGAACGCTTCGTGTCGTGCGTGAACGCCGTCAACAGCTGCCGCGGGAAACGCTCGGCTCGCTCCATGTTCGCGACGTGGAACGAGTCGACCGGCAACGCCCATGCCCCCGGGTTGCCGCCGACCTCGTTCAGCGCGACGAAGCGGTTGTAGCGGTAGAACGTCGTGTCCTCGACTCCCTTCGCCATCACCGGGCCGGTCGTCTGCTGGAAACGGCGCACGAAGTCGTCGTGCCCGCGCTCCTCGAGCAGGAGGTAGCGCTCGAGCGAGTCCGAGAGAGCCGCGCGCGCGATCTCGAAGCGGTCCTCGTCGGCGACGACGTCGCCTTCCGGCTCGACATAGGTCCGGTAGACGTGGAACGAGGAGAGTGCCTGTGCGAGGTTCTCGACGCCGGCGGCCGACGCGTACAGCCGCCGTAGCTCGGGCTCGAACGTTCCGTTCGCCTGCTCGAGCTTCGCCTCCGCCGCGACGTCGTCGAAAGAGCGTGATTCGCCGGTGAGCTCCTCGTAGAGGCGGGTCAGCGGCCCTTCCGCGCGCGGGTTCAGAAACAGGTGCATGACGTCGTTGAGGAACTCGTAGCCAGTCGTCCCCTCGACCGGCCACGCGCGCAGCCGCTCGCCCGGCTCGAGGATCTTCTCCACCCACACGTGCTCGACTCCCTCACGGGCGAGCCGGTCGAGGTACTCGCGCGGGTTCGCGAGCCCGTCGATGTGGTCGATGCGCAGCCCTTCGACGACGCCGTCGCGCACGAGCTCGAGCGCCTTCTCGTGCGTCGTCGCGAAGACCGCCTCGTCCTCGACGCGAGCGCCGGCGAGGTCGCCGATGTCGAAGAACCGCCGGTGCAGACCGGTGCGCGTGTCGAGGTCGAAGAACGTGCGCCGCAGCTCCGGGTCGGCCCAGAACGGATTCTCCTCGCTCGCGGCCATGTGGTTCGGGACGATGTCGAGCACGATCCCGAGACCGGCGCCGGCAAGCGCGCGCAGCTCCTCCTCTCCGCCGAGCGCTTCGGAGACGCGGCGCGGATCCGTGACGTCGTAGCCGTGCGTCGAGCCCTCGCGCGCCTGGAACGACGGCGACAGATAGAGGTGCGAGACGCCGAGCCGTTCGAGGTACGGAACGAGCGCGCGCGCCTCGCGGAAGCCGAGCTCCGGCGTCAGCTGAAGCCTGTACGTCGCGCGGAAATCGCCGCTCACGCCACGCGTCGCAGCATGGCGATCGACCGCGACTCGACCTCGATCTCCTCGCGTGCGCCCCACGACGGCGCTTCGTCGGCGTGAGCTTCCGGGTCCGCCGTCGACAGCACGAGCTCCCAGCGCTGGCCGAAGCGCCGCGTCGGCATCCGGAACGTGAGCGGATCGTGGTGCGCGTTGAACAGCATGAGGAACGACTCGTCCTGCACGTCTTCGCCCTGCGGCGTCGTCATGCACACCTCGTCGCCGTTCAGGAACACGCCGATCGACCGCGCGCCGGGGTTGCGCCAGTCGCGCTGCGTCATCTTGCGGCCGTCGGGGCGCATCCACCAGACGTCGGGCAGGTCCCTGCCGCTGCCGGCGAAGAAGCGAGTGCGGCGGAAGATCGGGTGGTCGCGCCGCAGAGCGATCAGGCGGCGCACGAACTCGACCAGCGCGCGCTCGTCGTCGCCGAGCTCCCAGTCGAACCACGAGATCTCGTTGTCCTGGCACCACGCGTTGTTGTTGCCGCCCTGCGTGCGCGAGAGCTCGTCGCCGCCGAGCAGCATCGGCACGCCCTGCGAGAGGAGCAACGTCGTGAGGAAGTTCCGCTGCTGCCGCGCGCGCAACGCATTGACCTCCGGATCGTCGGTCGGCCCTTCGGCACCGCAGTTCCACGAGCGATTGTCGTCGGTGCCGTCGCGGTTGTCCTCGCCGTTCGCGGCGTTGTGCTTCTCGTTGTACGAGACGAGGTCACGCAGCGTGAAGCCGTCGTGCGCCGTGATGAAGTTGACGGACGCGAACGGTCGCTTGCCGTCGCGCTCGTAGAGATCGGCTGAGCCCCCGAAGCGCGAAGCGAACTCCGACACGCCGACGTCGCCGCGCCAGAAGTCGCGCATGACGTCGCGGTAGATCCCGTTCCACTCCGACCAGAGGATCGGGAAGTTGCCGACCTGGTAGCCGCCGGGCCCGACGTCCCACGGCTCCGCAATGAGCTTCACCTGGGAGAGCAGCGGATCCTGGTGGATGATGTCGAAGAACGCGGAGAGACGATCGACGTCGTAGAACTCGCGCGCGAGCGCCGAGGCGAGGTCGAAGCGAAAGCCGTCGACGTGGCAGACGTCCGCCCAGTAGCGCAGCGAGTCCATGATCAGGCGCAGCACGGTCGGGTGCACGGGGTTGAGCGAGTTGCCCGTGCCGGTGAAGTCCATGTAGTAGCGCCGGTCGTCGGGCATCAGCCGGTAGTACGACTGGTTGTCGATGCCTTTGAAGCCGAGCATCGGCCCGAGATGGTTGCCCTCGGCCGTGTGGTTGTAGACGACGTCGAGGATCACCTCGATGCCGGCGCGGTGCAGCGCCTTCACCATCCCCTTGAACTCGCGCACGTGCCCGCCGCGGCGGTCGCTCGCTGCGTACAGCGCGTGGGGCGACAGGTAGCCGATCGTCGAGTAGCCCCAGTAGTTCGTCAGGCCCTTGTCGTGCAGGAACCCCTCGTCCGCGATGTGGTGAACCGGGAGCAGCTCGACGGCGGTGACGCCGAGGCTCTTCAGGTGCGCGATCGCCGCGTCCGAGGCGAGCCCCGCGTACGTGCCGCGCAGGTCTTCGCGCACGTCGGGGTTCTGCTTCGTGAAGCCCTTGACGTGCACCTCGTAGATGACGGTCTCGTGCCACGGCGTGCGCGGCCGCGAGTACTCGTCGCCTTCCCAGTCGAAGCTCTCGTCGACGACGACGCACTTCGGCATCGCGGCGGCGTCGTCGGCGGTGTCGACGTCGAGGTCCGCGTCGTCGCCGTTGGGGACGTACGGCAGCGTGCTCGGGCCGTCGTAGTCGACGACGCCGTCGATGGCCTTCGCGTAGGGATCGAGCAGCAGCTTTGCGGCGTTGAAGCGCGCGCCCTCCTCCGGCGCCCAGTGGCCGTGGACGCGGTACGCGTAGCGCTGGCCGGGGTGAACACCGGGCAGGTAGCCGTGCCAGTTGAGCGCCGTCCGCTCGGCGAGCTCGACCCGCTCCTCCTTGCCGTCGTCGTCGAAGAGGCACAGCTCGACGCGCTTCGCGTGCTCGGAGAAGAGCGCGAAGTTCGTGCCCCCGGGATCGCACGTCGCACCGAGCGGGAAGGGCGTGCCCGGCCAGACCCGGCGGCTCATGTCCGCAACTCGACGGTCTTCGCGTCGAAGTCGAGCTGGAGCGTCGCCTCGCCGCGCGTGAGCGTCACGCGCTTGCCGTCGGCGTTGACGGCGAGCTCGCGCGGGAGTCGCGGGCGCAGTGCGAGGAGCTCTCTGAACAGGGGCTCGGCCTCGCGGCGCTCGAGCTTCGAGCGCTCATAGGTCTCGACCGCCTGCGGGTCCGGCGCGTCGCTCCCGGATCCGGTTGTGCGCTCGACCTCTGCGCGGCGGCCTTCTCGCGTCGCCTCGGCGATCGCCGGATCGATGTGAGCCGTGAAGAACTGGAACGGGTTCTGCTCCTCGTACTCCTCGCCCATGAAGACGAGCGGCGTCTCGAGCGCGAAGAGCACGCACGCGAGCGCGACTCGGTGCGCGTCGGGCGGCAGGCGGTCGCCGAAGGCGCGGTTGCCGACCTGGTCGTGGTTCTGCGCCGCCGCGACGAAGCGCTCGGGTTGCTCGCGCGTGAGCTCGCGCACGACGCCGTCGATCGAGCCGAAGTCCTTGAAGTAGCCGGCTGTCTCGCCGGTGAGCAGCACGTGCAGATGGTGATGGAGGTTGTCCAGCCACATCGCGTCGTGCCCCCACTCCTCGAGCGGACGCAGGTCCTCGACGTTCATCTCGGAGATGACGAGGCCGTCGACGCGCTGCTTCAGCTCGGCGAGCACGTGCGGCTTCGACTCGTCGTAGATCGCGTGCACGGCGTCGAGGCGTAGCCCGTCGATCCGGTAGTCGCGCGTCCAGAGCTCGGCGTTCTGGATCGCCCACTCGCGCACGCCGCGCTGCGAGTAGTCGATCGCCGCGCCCCAGAACGTGTCGTGCCGGTCGGTGAAGTACGGGCCGAACGCGGCGATCGCCTCGGAGCCGGGACCGATGTGGTTGTAGACGACGTCGAGGGTCACGCCGAGGCCTTCGCGGTGTGCGGCGTCGACGAGTCGCGCAAGCCCTTCCGGGCCACCGTATGCGGGATGCGGCGCGAAGGTGTAGAGGCCGTCGTAGCCCCAGTTGCGGTTGCCGGGGAACGTCGCTACCGGCATCACCTCGATCGCCGTGATGCCGAGGTCGCGCAGGCGGCCCAGGCGCGGGATGACGCCGTCGAAGGTCCCCTCGCCGGAGAACGTGCCGACGTGCAGCTCGTAGAGGACGAGCTCCTCGAGCGTCAGCTCCGGGCCGGACGCGATCTCGAAGCGCCTCGTGTCGACGACGCGCGACGGGCCACGCACGCCCTCGGGCTGGAAGCGCGAGCACGGGTCGGGCCAGGCATTGCCGTCGACGACGAAGCGGTAGTCGTCACCGTGCTTCGCGGCGATTTCCCCGGACCAGGTCCCGTCGTCGTCGGGGGCGAGCGGCTCGTCTTCGTCACCGACGCGCACGGCGAGGCTGTGCGCGTTCGGCGCCCACGTACGAAACGTCGTGCGCTCGTCGTCGAGCGGGATCGCACCAAGCGTTTGCATGCGGCGCGAGGCTACCCGTCCGGCGGGAGCGCGACACTCGCGTGGTGATCCGTGACGAGCTCTCGCAGATCATCTCCTGGGAGGATCGGCACCGCCGGCTGATCGCGCGCCTGCTGCTCGTCCTCTTCGCCACGCTCGCGATCGACGCGGTCGGCTCGGTCGCGATCTACTTCATGGAGCGAAATGCGCAAGGCACGGAGATCGCGTCGTTCGGCGACGCCGTTTTCTTCACGACCGTCCAGCTGCTGACGGTCTCGTCGCAGATCAAGAACCCGCTCACACCGGCCGGCAGGGTCGTGGACGTCCTGCTCGAGGTATGGGCGGTGATCGTCGTCGCGGGGTCGGCCGGTGCTATCGCGACGTTCTTTCAGAGTGGCGACGGCTGAGCACATCCTCGACCGCCGCCGGATCGAGCCCGCGCGACGCAAGCAGCACGTAGGTGTGGAACCACAGGTCGGCGACCTCGTCGAGCACGCGCTCGTCGGACTCGGCGAGCGCTGCGACAGACGCTTCGACGCCTTCCTCCCCGACCTTGCGCGCGCACGCGGCGACGCCCTCGTCCAGAAGTCGCGACACGTACGAGCCTTCGGGACGCTCCTTCGCGCGCTCGGCGACGACGCGCCACAGCCAGGGCGCGAAGCACGACACGGCGTTCGTGTGGCACGCAGGGCCGTTCGGCCGGACGCGGACGAGCAGCGCGTCGCCGTCGCAGTCGTCGCGTAGCTCTTCGACGGCGAGCGTGTTGCCGGAGGTCTCGCCCTTCTTCCAGAGGCGCTCGCGCGAGCGGCTCCAGAACCACGCTTCTCCGGTCTCGCGCGTCAGCCGCTCGGCCTCGTCGTTCATCCACGCGAGCATGAGCACGCGGCCGGTGTCGGCGTCTTGCACGATTGCGGCCCTAAGCGGCGTCACGAAGCGGCACTCCCATGTCGCGAAGCTCGGCGCGCAGTCGGACGAGTCGCGACGGGTCCTCGTGGAGGATCGACGCGAGCAGCGCCGCCTGCGCGATCTCGAGCGCCTCGGCGACGTGGATCGCCTGGCCCGCGCCGCCCGACGCGATGACAGGGACCGAGACGGCGTCGGCGACCTCCTGCGTCACCTCGAGGTCGTAGCCCGCGCGCGTGCCGTCGGCGTCGATCGACGTGAGCAGGATCTCGCCGGCGCCGCGGCGCTCGCACTCACGCGCCCACTCGGCAGCGCGTCGCGGCGTCGCCGCTGTTCCGGCTCGCGAGCGGACGTCACCCTCGGTCGCGTCGATCGCGACGACGACGGCCTGGCTGCCGAGCTTCTCCGCGAGCTCGGTCACGAGCTCCGGCCGCTCGAGCGCAGCGGAGTTGACGGAGATCTTGTCCGCGCCCGCACGGAGCAGCGACTCGGCGTCGGCGACCTTCCGGATGCCGCCGCCCACGGTGAAGGGGATCGCGAGGCGTTCGGCGACGCGGCCGACGAGCTCCACGAGCGTGGCGCGGTCTTCGAGCGTCGCGGAGATGTCGAGGAACACGAGCTCGTCCGCGCCGGCGTCGGAGTACGCGCCGCCGAGCTCGATCGGGTCGCCGACGTCACGCAGGCCGACGAAGTTCACGCCCTTGACGACGCGACCGCCGGCGACGTCGAGGCACGGGATCAGACGAGGGAGAGGCACAGGCTCTCCAGGAAGCGGGCACCCGCGGCGCCGCTCTTCTCGGGGTGGAACTGGACGCCGCTGAACGCGCCGCGCTCGGCGACGGCGACGATGCCCTCGGAACGCGCTGTCGCACACGGCGTCTCGGCGGCATACGAGTGCGCGAAGTAGAACGTCTCCCCCAGGCCGTCGACCTCGGCCCAGCCGATGCGCGGAATGCGGCCTTCGGACAATCGCACCGACCGGCCCGGGACGATGCCGAGCCCTTCGACGCCACCGTCCTCCTCCGACTCGTCGAGCGCGAGCTGCAGGCCGAGACAGATGCCGAGCACGCGGCGACCGTCTTCCACGCGCTCGCGCAGCACGTCGTCGAGCCCACGTCTCCGCAGCCCTTCCATCGCCGAGCGCGCGGAGCCGACGCCCGGGAGCACTGCGAGGTCGGCGGCCTCGACGTCGTCGGTGAAGAGCACGCCGAGGCGCGCGAACGCGATCTCGACCGAGCGCGTGTTCCCGGCGCCGTAGTCGCAGATCGCGACGTTCACAGCACGCCCTTCGTCGACGGAATTCCCTCGCTCTCGAGCCTCACCGCGACGCGCAGCGCGCGACCGACCGCCTTGAACGCCGCCTCGGCGACGTGGTGCGGATCGCGGCCGGTCGAATCGACGTGAATCGCGACCCGTGCCGATTGCGCGAGGCTCGACAGCATGTGCACGGCCAGGCCGGGATCGAGCTCGAGCTTCAGCTCGGCCGCGGGACGTCCGCCGAGGTCGACCGCCGCGCGGGCGAGCGCGTCGTCCATCGGGACGACCGCGTCGCCGTAGCGCGCGATCCCACGACGGTCTCCGAGCGCGGCGTCGAGGGCGTCGCCGAGCGCGAGCGCGGCGTCTTCCGCCGTGTGGTGGTCGCCCGTCTCGACGTCGCCGACGCCTTCGAGGATCAGGTCGAACCCGGCGTGGAAGGCGAGCTGCTCGAGGAAGTGGTCGTACAGACCTGCGCCCGTCGCGACGCGCACGCGCGAGGCGCCGTCGAGCGCGAGGCGGACGCGGATCCGCGTCTCCGCGGTTGCCCGCAGGCGACGAACGCGGCGGCCGCCCGCAGCAGCGACGGGCGACGGCCTGTCCAGCAAGCGCGCGAGCGCCTCGACGAGCACGTCGTCGTCCTCGCGGTCGAGCACCGAGATGCGGACACCCGCAGCGAACGGCCGCACGGCCAGCCCCCGGCGCAGCAGCTTGTCGAAGAGGTCGCGTGGCTCGTCGACGGGTACGAAGAGGAAGTTGCCCTGCGACGGAAGCGGATCGAGGCCGAGCGCGCGCAGCGCGCGCGCCAGCCGTTCACGCTCCTCGACGACCGGCGCCACGTCGGGCGGCGACTCCAGCGCCGCGAGCGCGAGGGCCGCCGACAGCGACGTCACCGGACACGGCGCCTGCCGCGCGTTCAGCTCGCGCGCGGTCGCCGCGTCGGCGATCGCGTAGCCGACACGCGCGCTCGCGAGCGCGAACGCCTTCGAGAAGGTGCGGATCACGATGACGCCGTCGTCGATCAGCGGCAGCGCCGTCTTGCCGCAGTACTCGTAATACGCCTCGTCGACGACGAGTGGCCGCGCGCCGGGCAGCGCGTCGAGCGCACCGGTCGGGTTGTTCGGCCGGCAGCAGAACGTGACCGCGGGATCGGCCTCTCCGACCTCGGCGCCGGCGAGCCATGCGCCGATTCGAAACAGCGGATACGTCGGATCGTCGGCGATCGCGACGGTGTCGCCCGGCCCCGCGAACGCGCGCGCGCAGAGCAGGATCAGGTCGTCGGCGCCCGCACCGAGCACGACGTTCTCGGGACCGACGCCGTTGTAGCGCGCGATCGCGTCGAGCAGCTCGGGGTAGCCGCCGTGCGCGTAGGTGTTGATGCGCGCGAGCTGCCCGGCGATCGTCCCGGGGCGTGACGACGGCAGCGGCTGCGCCGCGACGTTGCCGTCGTAGCGGATCACCTCGATCGGATCGATGCCCGCGAGCCGCGCGATGTCGGCGGTCGACGGCGCCCAGCCGTAACCGGTGAACTCCGGCGAGATCGCCCTCATCGCCGCACCGCCGCGGCGTGCGCCGGCATCCCCTCCGCCGCCGCGAGCGCCTCGACAACGGGGCGAACGCGCGCGAGGCCCTCCGGGGTCAGCCGCTGGATCGTCAGCGGCTTGAGGAACGTCTCGATGCCGAGCCCGCCGACGCTTCGCGCCCAGCCGCCGGTCGGGAGCACGTGGTTGCCGCCGGTCGCGTAGTCGCCGGCAGCGACGGGAGACGACGCACCGACGAACACCGCGCCCGCGTTGCGCACGTCGCCCGCGCGCGCCTCGGCCTCGACGCCGAGCAGCACGAGGTGCTCGGGCGCGAGCTCCTCGGCCTCCTCGAGCGAATCGACGACGCGGCAGACCGTGTCTGCCCCGTGCTCGGCCTGGGCTGCGAGCTCGAGCTCGACGATGCGCGGATCCGTTCCGTTCGACGCGACGACGACGACCTCGGACGGGCCGGCGGGAAGGTCGATCGCGACGTCGCGCGACACGGCGAGCTTCGCCTCGTTCACGTACGCGTTCCCGGGCCCGACGATCCGGTCGACACGCTCGACGTAGGCGAGCCACGCGATCGCCTGCGGCCCGCCGAGCGCCCAGACCTCGTTCACGCCGAGTGCCTCGGCCGCGGCTGCGACGAGCCCGGCGCCCGAGGGTGGCGTCACGACCACGATCCGCTCGACGCCCGCGGCCTGCGCCGGCACCGTGCACATGACGAGCGTCGAGATCAGCCCGCGCGGCACGTAGACGCCGACCGAGCGGAGCGGCACCCACCGCCGCTCGAGTACGACGCCCGGCTCGATCTCGAGCTCGACATCGCGTGGACGCTGCGCCTCGTGCCAGCGGCGCACGCGGTCGGCGAGCGTGAGCAGCGCCTCGCGCGGAAGCCCTTGGGCGTCCGGAACCGCGCGCGCCGGCTCGGCGCCGTCGAGCTCGAGCGCCCACTCGCGCACGGCATCCATGCCGCGGGCTTTCACGTCCTCGACGATGTTCACGAGATCATCCGCTCGACGGGAACCAACAGGATCGACGACGCGCCGGCCTCCTCGAGCTTCGGCAGCAGGCGCCAGACGTCGTCGGCGGGGACGAGCGCGTGAACCGCGACCATGCCCGGCTCCGCGAGCGGCAGCACGCTCGGCGCGCGCGAGCCGGGAACGAGCGCGTAGATCCTGTCGAGCGATTCCTCCGGCGCGTTCAGCATCAGGTAGCGGTTGCGGCGCGCCTCGACGACCGAGCGCAGGATCGCGGCGAGGCGGCTCGGATGGTCGCCCTCGTCGCGCGCCACGAGCACCGCCTCGGACTCGAAGAGCGACCCGAGCGAGCGCAGGCCGTTCGTCTTCAGCGTGCTGCCGCTCGAAACGAGGTCGACGATCGCGTCCGCAAGGCCGAGCCGCGGCGCGACCTCGACCGAGCCCGTCACGTCGACGAGCTCGACGTCGATGCCGCGCTCGGCCGAGCAGCTCCCGCGCGAGCCGCGGATACGCCGTCGCGACGTGCGCACCCGCAAGCTGCGCGAGCTCGGTCACGGGCGATTCCTCCGGCACGGCCGCCTCGAGCCGGCAGCCGCCGAACCCGAGCTTCAGCAGCTCCTTCACCTCGGCGCCGCGCTCGCGCACGAGGTCGGCGCCCGTGATCCCGCAGTCGACGACGCCGTCCTGCACGTACTCGGGCACGTCTGCCGCACGGACGAGCAGCACGTCGACCGGAGCGTTGCGGCACGGGAACGCGAGCGCCCGCTCCCCGGGCACCTCGGGACCGAGCCCCGCGTCGTCGAGCAGCGAGATCGAGGGCTCGCGCAGCCGGCCCTTCGCCGGCACGGCGATCGTCAGGCGGTCGTCCTGCGCCGCTTCATGCGGTCGAGCAACAAGCGGTACCCGTCCTCGCCGTGCCGCAGCCAGTGCGCCACGCGAGTCACCGTCGTCGTCGAGGCGTGCGTCCTGCGACTGATCTCGAGGTACGGCAAGCCCTCCTCGAGCAGCCGCGCCACCTGCCAGCGGTGCGCCATCGCCTCCAGCTCCGACAGCGTGCAGAGGTCGCGGAGGAAGCGGCCCACCTCGTCCGGGCTCTTGAGAGAGGCCATCGCCTCGCAAAGCTCGCTGATCTCCTGGGTCTGCCATGGATGTGAAGGTTCCGCCGTTGCCATCGGAGCGTGTTAGCACGATAACATAGCAACACGGCACCATGGAAGTGATACCCGCCATCGACCTGCTCGGCGAGCGAGCCGTGCGCCTGGAGCAGGGCGACTACGCGCGCTCGAAGCAGTACGGCGAGCCCGTCGACCTTGCCCGAAGGTTCGCGGCCGACGGCGCCGCACGGCTGCACGTCGTCGACCTCGACGGCGCGCGCGCGGGACGGATCCGGCCGAACGTCGTCGTGACGATCGTGAAAGCGGCCGCCGCCGTGCCGGTTCAGGCGTCCGGCGGTATTCGTTCCGTCGCGGACGCGGAAGCGCTGCTCGCGGCCGGCGCCGCGCGCGTCGTCATCGGCACGGCCGCCTGGACGCTCCTCGACGAGCTCGTCGCCGCCCTCGGCGAGCGGCTGGTCGTCGCGCTCGACGTCCGCGAGGGGGTCGTCCGCACTCGCGGGTGGACCGAGGGCTCGCTGCCGGTCGAGGAGGCGATCCGGCGGTGCGTCGAGGCGCGCGTGCCGAGGCTCCTCTGCACCGCTATCGACCGCGACGGCACGCTCACGGGCCCGGACACCGACCTCGTCGCACGCGTCGTGCACGCGTCCGCCCTCCCCGTGCTCGCTGCCGGCGGCATCCGCTCCGACGCGGACGTCGACGCGCTCGCTCGGGCCGGCGCGGAGGGCGCGATCGTCGGTCGCGCCCTCCTCGAGGGAAAGCTGAGCCTCAGGGCTCGAGCCTGAACGGCGGGTACTCGTCGCGCATCAGCGCGACGTAGGCGCCGACGCGGAAGCCCCAGCGGACCATGCCGATGACGAAGCGGTAGATCTCGGGCGGGTACACGCGCCGGAACGCGTAGACGACGATCCCGACGAGCGTCAGGAGCCCGACGAGGCCCGGCGCCCACACGAAGGCGAAATGCCAGCCGCCCATGAAGAGGGCGACGATGCACAACTGCGGGATCGCGAACAGCCACTTGACGAACGGCTTCCACCGCGAGAGCTCCTCCGGGTACTCGACGTCGAGCGTCGCCGGGTAGTCCGGCTCCGGTCCGAGCGAGAACGGCGGGTAGCGGTCCGTGCCGAGACCCGTGTCGGCGTAGTACGCGACGCGCCACGTCCAGCGCATCACGCCCAGGTTGAAGGAGAACATGCCGCGTGGATAGCGGCCGGTGAACACGATCGCGAAGAATGCGCCGATCGTGACCACCACGAACGCGATCCAGAGGAACAACAGCACCACGTAGTGCGGGATCGCGAGGATCCACTTGACCAGCCACTTCCAGCGGCTGAGCGGCTCGTCGAGCCGCGCGTCGAGCGTCGCCGGGTACGAATCCGCGAACGTCGCCACGGTGACCGGCGGTACGGCTGCAGACATCGGAACCTCCCTTTGTCGCCGCAGTCAGCGTGCCGCGTCGGGGACGTCCGCCGCATCCGGGCGAACGCCGATTCCACCGTCGTGGAAATACGCCCTCGCCCGTTCGGCCTCCCGCACCGAGTGGAGCGACTCGAACACCGGGAGCGCCGCGGCGAGCTCGCGTTGCGCGAGGCGGGCGTCGCTCTCGAGCAGCGCCTCTCCCAGCAGCAGGCGCGAGAACGCTTCCTCCCAGCGCGCCTCGAGCTTCGCGAAGCCTGCGGCCGAGCGCTCGAGCAGCGCCGCGGCACGCTCGACGTCGCCGGACGCTGCGGCGGCGCGGCCCTCGAGCCGGTCGACGAAGAGCGGCAGCGATTCGAGCTCGCCCCAGGCGGCCTCCTCGCGTGCGGCCGCGGCGAGCGCCGCCGCGTCTCCCCAGTCGGCGCGGGCGGCCGCGATCTCGCACAGCGCCTCGAGCGTCAGCCCGGCGCTGCCGCTCCGGTGCTCGAGCGGAATGACGGCGACGGCCTCGTCGAAGCGGCCACGATGGGCGAGCGCGCGCGCAAGCGGAGGAAACTGCAGCGAGCCGACAGACCGCGTGGCGTCGGCCCCCACACGCTCCAGGGTCGCGAGCGACAGATCGATGTACCGCCGCGCGGCTGCGTCGTCGCCGCGCAACTCGTGACAGAAGGCGGCGTACGTGTACGCGCGGATCGTGAAGCCGGCGGGGAGCTCGCGGGCGTCGAGCCCGGCGACGCGCTCGAGCTCCGCCTGATCCGCGAGTGCACCGATCCAGTCGCCGAGCATGAAGCGCGCCGCCACCCGCCACGTGAGCCCGTGGAGGTACGCGCCCGCGTCGACCTCGCGCGACCGCTCGATGCCGGGCGTCGCGCTCGTCTCGGCGTCGCGGTACAGACCGAGGTGGTGAGCGCTCCACGCTGCCATCGCGTACGTGTCGCCGATCTCCTTGACGTCTCGCAGCTCCGGCACGAGCTCCTTGCGTGTCGCGATGACGCGGCGCATCTCGCCGTACCGCCCGCTATACATCGCTCGCGCGGCGGCGAGGTCGAATGCGGCGGAGCGAATGTCCGGGTCCCCCGCGGCCTCTGCCGCCGCCACCGCCTCGTCGACGGCGCGGTCCGCGACCTCGTCCACTTGATTCTCGCGCTGGAGGATCAGGAAGCCCTCGTCCACGAGTAGCTGTGCGCGCTCGCGACTCTGCGCCGGCGCGGCGCGCAGGCCGGCGACGATCAGGCGGCGGACCTCGGCGATCGACGGGAGCTCGGCCATCGTGCCGACCCAGCGCGAGCCGAACTGCGCCGCCTTGCCGGCAAGGCGCGAGAAGTTCGGGTCGGACTCCGAGAGCTCGGCCAGCCCCTCGGAGTACGCGCGCCACGCGGCGTCGCCCACGTGGTAATGGGCGTCGGCGAGCGCCTCGAGCGCCTCCACCCGCTCTGCGCCGGGGCTCGAGAGGTCGACGGCCTGCCGCGCCAGGCGCTCGCCGTGCTCCGTCGCGAAGCGGCGATGGGCGTTCGCCGCCGCGTCCAGGAGACGAGCTCGCGCCTTGCACCGCAGCTCGTCCGTGCCGAGATAAACGAACGCCGCGTGATAGTGGTGCGCGAGCTGCTCGCTGAGGTCGGTCGCGCGAGTGCCGCTCGTCCGCTCGAGCCACACGGCCGCCTCGACGTGCGCGCGCCCGCGCTCGCGGCGCGGCAGGCTCTCGTACGCGACGTCGCGGATGAGGACGTGCTTGAAGACGAACTCCCGCTGACCCGCGATGGACGACGAGATCCGCTCGAGCACGAACTCGCGGCGGCGCAGCGTCCCGAGCACCACATCGAGCTCGCCGTTCGACCCGGCCACCGCCTCGACCGCGCCGTCCCAGAAGAACCGCCCGATCACGGCGGCGCGCTGGGCGACGCGCTTCTCGTCGGGCGAGAGCAGGTCGAGGCGGGCGAGGATCACGGCCTGCACGCTGTCGGGCAGGTCGACGGCTCGGATCTCCTCGCGCGCCGACCAGCGGCCGCCGTCGTGCACGAGCAGGCCCTCGTCGATCAGGTGGCGGATGATCTCCTCGAGGAAGAACGGGTTTCCCTCCGAGCGCGCAAGGATGCCGCGCCGGGTGACCTCGGGCAGCGAATCGACCTCGAGCAGCAGCGAGACGAGCCTCGAGCTCTCCTCGGCGCTGAGCGCGTCGAGCGGGAGGGAGCTGAAGTTGCGACGGCCGCCTCCCCAGTCCGGCCTTTCGCGGAGCAGATCGGGACGCGACGTGCAGACGAACAGGATCTGGCCCTCGAGGCGGTCCGCGAGCTCGTCGAGGATGTCGAGCATCTGCGGGTCGGCCCAGTGTAGGTCCTCGATCACGGCGACGACAGGCGCGCGGCGGGCGAGCGAGGCGAGCAGTGCGCGCCACGCGCTGACGAGCTCGCGCTGCCGCTCGCGCGGGTCGAGCGTGCGCATGGCCTCGTGCTCGACGTTCAACGTCGAAGCGAGCGCGGCGGCCGTCCGCTCGGTCGTGACGTCGGCGTCGACCTCGCTGTCGACGAGCTGAGCGACCTTCTCGAGTGCCGTCTCGGCGCCGTCGGAATCGAAGACGCCGGCCCTCGCCTCGAGCATGTCGGCGAGCGGCAGCAGCGTCGTCCCCTGACCCGACGGCAGGCAGCGGCCGAGCAGCACGGTCACGTCGTCGTCGACGTCGCCGAGCAGCTCACGGACGAGCCGGCTCTTGCCGATGCCCGCGTCTCCGAGCAGCGTGACGAGCGCCGGCCGGCCGTCGGCGGACACGCGGTCGAGCTCGGTGCGCAGGAAGTCGAGCTCGCGGTCGCGGCCGACGAGGGGCGCCGTCAGTCCCGGTACGCCGCGCTCCTCGACCGTCTCGCGCTCGCCGAGGACGATCCACGCGCCGACGGGCTCGGACTTGCCTTTGAGCCCGAGCGGCTCCTCGACCTCGCGGAGGGCGAAGTGCGAGCGCACGGCCCGTGCGGTGCGCTCGCCGACGACGATCGTTCCGGGCTCCGCGACCTGCTGCAGCCGCGCGGCGACGTTGACCGAGTCGCCGGTCACGAGCAGCTCGCGCGCGGCCGCGCCGGAGGCGACGACATCGCCCGTCTCGAGGCCGATGCGGATCTCGAGCTGCTCGCCGGGGACGCGCGACGCGTTCCAGCCGCGCAGACGGTCGAGCATCCGCCGCGCCGCGCGCACTGCGCGCACGGGATCGTCCTCGTGCGCGGCCGGCACACCGAAGACCGCCATGATCGCGTCGCCGACGAACTTCTCGAGCGTGCCGCCCTCGGCGCGGATCTCCCCGGCCATCGCATCGAAGTACGAGGTCATCACCGCACGCACGTCCTCGGGATGCGATGCCTCCGCGCGGGCCGTCGAGCCGACGACGTCCGCGAAGAGGACGGTGACGAGCTTGAGCATGTCGTCGGGCGCGCGCGTGTCGGTCAGCGCCGCGCCGCACGCGGGGCAGAAGCGCGCGCCGGCAGGGACGTCACTCCCGCATGACGGGCACGCCTGCATGACCACGAGGATAGAGAGCTAGGCGGGCGCGAACCAGACGACGCCCAGCGGCGGCAGCGTGACCTCTGCCGAGAACGGCTGGTCGTGCCACGGCGTCGCGTCGGCGTCGACCCGGCCGAGGTTGCCGACGTCGGAGCCGCCGTAGTGCGCCGCGTCGGTGTTCACGACCTCGCGCCAGCCGCCGCCGAGCGGCAGGCCGAGCCGGTAGCCGTAGCGCGGCACCGGCGAGAGGTTGCAGATGCAGACGAGCGGCCGCTGTCTCGTCCTTGCCGATGCGCATGAAGGCGAGCACGTTCGCGCCGGCGTCGTTCGGCTCGATCCAGCGGAAGCCCGTCGCCTCGAAGTCGTCCTCCCACAGCGCCGGCGTGTCGACGTAAACGCGGTTCAGGTCGCGCACGAGCGACTGGACGCCCTGATGGTCGCGATCCTCGAGCAGGTGCCAGTCGAGCGACGCTTCGGCGTTCCACTCGCGCCACTGCGCGAGCTCGGCGCCCATGAAGACGAGGTTCTTGCCCGGGTGCGCCCACAGGTAGCCGTAGAGCGCGCGCAGGTTCGCGAGCTTCTGCCAGCGGTCGCCGGGCATCTTCTCGACGAGCGAGCCCTTGCCGTGCACGACCTCGTCGTGCGAGAGCGGGAGGATGAAGTTCTCGCTGAATGCGTACACGAGCGAGAACGTGAGCTGGTGATGGTGGTAGCGGCGGTGGATCGACTCGTGCGCGAAGTAGTCGAGCGTGTCGTGCATCCAGCCCATGTTCCACTTGAAGCCGAAGCCGAGGCCGCCGAGGTAGACCGGCCGCGAGACGCCCGGCCACGCGGTCGACTCCTCAGCTGCCGAGATCGCTCCGGGCTCGCGTCCGTGCACGACCTCGTTCATCTGCTGCAGGAACGCGACGGCGTCGAGGTCCTCGCGGCCGCCGAACTCGTTCGGCACCCACTCGCCTTCCTTGCGCGAGTAGTCGAGGTAGAGCATCGACGCGACCGCGTCGACGCGAAGGCCGTCGGCGTGGAACTCCTTCAGCCAGTAGAGCGCGTTCGAGAGCAGGAAGTTCCGGACCTCGTTGCGCCCGTAGTTGAAGACGAGCGTCCCCCAGTCCGGATGCGCGCCGCGGCGAGGGTCCTCGTGCTCGTAGAGCGCCGTGCCGTCGAAGCGCGCGAGCGCCCAGTCGTCGCGCGGGAAGTGCGCAGGCACCCAGTCGAGGATCACGCCGATCTCCTGCCGGTGGAGCTCGTCGACGAACGCGCGGAAGTCGTCGGGATCGCCGAAGCGCGCGGTCGGCGCGAAGTAGCCGGTGACCTGGTAGCCCCACGAGCCGCTGTACGGGTGCTCCATCACCGGCAGCAGCTCCACGTGCGTGAAGCCGAGATCCTTCACGTAGGCGCCGAGCTGCTCCGCGAGGTCCCGGTACGAGAGCGGCTGGTTGTCGTGCGTGCGCCGCCACGAGCCGAGGTGCACCTCGTAGATCGACATCGGCTGCGTGTACGGCGCCGACTCGCGCCGGCGCGCGAGCCAGGCGTCGTCGCCCCACTCGAAGCGCGTCCGGAAGATGCGCGAGGCGTTGCCGGGCGGCACCTCCGCCGCGAACGCGTACGGGTCGGACTTCAGCTGCAGGTGCCCGTCTCGTGTCGTGATCTCGTAGCGGTAGAGGGCGCCCTCGGGCGCGTCGACGCAGACGGTCTCCCAGATGCCGGACGACCCGCGCTGCTCCATCGGGCTCACCCGGCCGTCCCAGCTGTTCCACTCGCCGACGACCGAGACCTTCGCCGCGTTCGGCGCCCAGACCGCGAACGAGACGCCGTCGTCGCCGACGTGCGCGCCGAGCTTCTCGTAGAGCTGCTCGTGGCGCCCCTCGCCCGCGAGGTAGAGGTCGATGTCGCCGAGTCTCGTGCCGCTGCTGCTCATGCGGTCGCGGCGGCCTCGAGCATCCGCAGGATGCCGGCGACCGGGATGTGGATCCACTCGGGCCGGTTGTTCAGCTCGTAGCGCAGCTCGTACACCGCCTTCTCGAGCTCGAACACCGTGAGCAGCCGCCTGAACGCGGCGTCCCCCGCCGGCATGAGGCTCGCGTCCACGGTCTCGTTGTAGCCCTTGAGGAACTCCTCGCGCGCCCGCCCCTCCCAGCCCGCGGGCGCGGCCGAGCCGCGGAGGATCTCGACCGCGGAGACGGCGTAGGCGAACGAGCGCAGCATCCCGGCCACGTCGCGAAGCGGCGAGCGCTTGCGCCGGCGCTCTGCGAGCGAGCGCGCGGGCTCGCCCTCGAAGTCGATCAACGCCCAGTCGTCGCGGTCGGGAGCCCACAGCGTCTGGCCGAGGTGCAGGTCGCCGTGCGTGCGGATCTGCTTGCCGAAGGAGCCCGCGTGCGAGAGCGCCGCGAGCGACTCGCGCACCTCCTCCCCGCGTCCGCGAATCGGGTCGAGCGCCTCGATCTCCTGGGGCAGCTCGACGAAGATGCGTCCGATCTCCTCGTCGACGGTCGCGGTCAGGAGCGCGAGGCTCTCCGCACTCGGGTCCTCCGAGCAGAACGTCGGATCGCTCGGGTCGGAGCCGAGCACCGCGTGCATCGACCCGGTCACCTGGCCGAGTCGCCGCAGGCGCGCGAGGAATCGCTCCGGCTCGGTCTCGAGCTCGTCGAGCGCGAGATCCCAGCCGTCCACGGCACCGCGCACGTACTGCTGCAGCACTCCGAGCGTCGCGTCGAGCGGCTGGCCGACGTACGCGTACCAGCCGCCGAGCTGCGCGATGTTCTCGAAGCCGCGCTCCGTGAGGAAGCGCAACATCTCGAGCTCCGGGTTCACGCCCGGCTCCATGCGGCGGAAGACCTTGAGGATCAGCTCCTCGTCGAAGACGATCGACGTGTTCGACTGCTCGCTCGTGATCAGCCGCGCCGTCGTCAGCTCGGTCCCGAGCGACGCGAAGCCCTCGACGGCCCGGAACTCGAGGATGCCCTCGCCGCCGCGGACCATCGTGCCCGCGCGCATCATGTGCACGAGCTCGCGGGTGTGGCGCGGGTCGGCCAGCGCGTCGAGCTCCTTGCCGCTCGTCAGCAGCTGGTACGTCTCGTGCGTTCCGGTGTCGAAGCCGATCTCCACGAGCTCGACGTTCAGCTCCGGATCGCCCTCGTGCAGCGAGGCGCGATCGAGCACGCGCGCGTGCACGACCTCGCGCGTCTTCGACGCGAACCATCGCCGCGAGGTGACGAACTCGATCAGTCGTTTCTCAGCTGGAACCAGAAGAAGCCTCTCGGTGCGAGGGTGAGCAGATACGGGAGCTCGCCGATCTTGGGGAAGCGCGTGCGGCCGAACATCTCCTCCGGCACGAGGCCGGCGAACCGCGACAGGTCGAGCTCGACGGCCTGCGCCGAGCGCGCGACGTTGTGCACGCACAGGACGATGTCCTCTTCGTAGCGGCGGACGTGCGCGAAGATGCGCGGGTTGTCCGGGCGCAGCGGCTCGTACGTACCGAGCCCGAAAACGGGGTGCTCCTTGCGCAGGCCGATGAAGCGCTGGAGCCAGCGGAGCAGCGACGACGGCGTCCGCAGCTGCGCCTCGATGTTCACGGCCTGGAAGCCGTAGACCGGGTCCATCAACGGCGGCAGGTAGAGCTGCGCCCAGTCGGCGCGCGAGAAGCCGCCGTTGCGGTCGGACGTCCACTGCATCGGCGTGCGCACGCCGTCGCGGTCGCCGAGGTAGATGTTGTCGCCCATCGCGACCTCGTCGCCGTAGTAGAGGACGGGCGCGCCGGGGAGCGAGAACATGATCGCGTGCAACAGCTCGACGTCGGGCCGCGCGTTGTCGAGCAGCGGCGCGAGCCTTCGGCGGATGCCGAGGTTCAGCTTCATCCGCGGGTCCTTGGCGTACTCGGCGTACATGTAGTCGCGCTCCTCGTCGGTGACCATCTCGAGCGTCAGCTCGTCGTGGTTTCGGAGGAAGAGTCCCCACTGCGCTCTGTCGGGAATCGCCGGAGTCCGGTCGAGGATCTCGAGGATCGGCGTCGCGTCCTCGCGGCGGAGCGCCATGAACATGCGCGGCATGACGGGGAAGTGGAACGCCATGTGGCATTCGTCGCCCTCTCCGAAGTACTCGACGACGTCGTCCGGCCACTGATTCGCCTCTGCGAGCAGCACGCGGTCGGGATAGCGGGCGTCGACCTCCGTGCGGACGCGCTTGAGGTACTCGTGCGTCTCGGGAAGGTTCTCGCCGTTGGTGCCGTCCCGCTCGTAGAGGTACGGCACCGCGTCGAGGCGGAAACCGTCGATGCCGAGGTCGAGCCAGAAGCGGAGGACGTTGAGCATCGCCTCCTGCACCTCGGGGTTGTCGTAGTTGAGGTCCGGCTGGTGCGAGAAGAAGCGGTGCCAGAAGTACTGGCCGCGCACGGGGTCCCACGTCCAGTTCGAGGGCTCCGTGTCGAGGAAGATGATCCGCGCCTCGGGCCAGCCGTCGTCGGTGTCCGACCAGACGTACCAGTCGGCGCGCGGGTTGTCCTTGCTCGAGCGCGACTCCTGGAACCACGGGTGGTCGGCCGACGTGTGGTTCATGACGAGGTCGGCGATGACGCGCATGCCGCGCTGGTGCGCCTGCTCGACGAACGTCTTGAAGTCGTCGACGTTCCCGTAGTCGGGGTGGATGCTGAAGAAGTCGGCGATGTCGTAGCCGCCGTCGCGGAGCGGCGACTGGTACATCGGCAGGAGCCAGATGCAGTCGATGCCGAGCCACTGGAGGTAGTCGAGCTTCTCGATCAGCCCGCGGAAGTCGCCGGAGCCGTCGTCGTTGCCGTCGTAGAAGCCCCGGATGTGGATCTCGTAGAACGTCGCCGTCTTGAACCACAGCGGGTTGCGCTCGAACCAGTGGCCCGGTTCAGACATGGCTCTCCGGGATCGGCTGTGGACGAACTGTCACATGCCCGTCACGGTGGCAGCCACCAGACATGCCCGGATCAGACATAGCTCTTCACGATCCGCTGTGCACGAATTGTCACGTGCCCGTCACGGTGGCAGCCACCAGACATGGCCGTATCAGACATGCGTCTCGAGCTTGAAGATGTGCGCCTGGCCCGGGTCGAGGCGGACGTAGTTGCGGCCGATCGTCCACCGGTAGCGCTCGCCGCCGAGGAGGTCGCGGGCGAAGAACGTCGGCGGTAGCCCGAGCGCGGCGGGGATGATCGCGAGGCCGTCGTGCGGCGCGGTCGGGTCGACGTTCACCACCACGACGAGATCGTCTTTCACGTAGCCGACGATCAGCGGCTGCTCCGTCTCGAGCCAGCGGAGGTTGTCCACCCGCTGCAGCGCCGGCTCCGCACGGCGGATCTCGTTCAGCCGCTGCACGAGCGGGAGCAACGGCCCGTCGAGCTTCCGCTGCTTCGCCTCGTACTTCTCCGAGTCGAGGTACTCCTCCGAGCCCTCGCGCACCGGCACGTTCTCGAAGTTCTCGTAGCCGGAGTAGATCCCGTACGCCGGCGAGAGCGTCGCCGCGAGCACGAGCCTCGCCTCGAACGCCGGCGGCCCGCCGAGCTGCAGATATTCGTGGAGGATGTCGGGCGTGTTCGCGAAGAAGTTCGGCCGGTAGTACTCGTTCCAGTCGAGGATCTGCCCCATCAGCTCCTCGAGCTCGGGCTTCGTGTTCTTCCATGTGAAGTACGTGTACGACTGGGAGAACCCGGCCTTCGCGAGCGTCGTCATCATCGCGGGCCGCGTGAACGCCTCCGAGAGCAGGATCAGGTTTGGCTCGACCTTGCGCACCCCGCCGATCAGCCACTCCCAGAACGGCACCGGCTTCGTGTGCGGATTGTCGACGCGGAACACGCGTACGCCGCTTCGCACCCAGTGCAGCATCACGTCGCGCAGCGCCTCCCACAGACCGCGCCAGTCCTCCGACTCGAAGTTGACGTTGTAGATGTCCTGGTACTTCTTTGGCGGGTTCTCCGCGTACTTGAGCGTGCCGTCGGGACGCCGGTGGAACCACTCGGGATGCTCCTTCAGCCACGGATGGTCGGGTGAGCACTGGATCGCGTAGTCGAGCGCGATCTCGATCCCGAGCTCGCGCGCCCGCGCAACGAGGCGCTCGAACTCCTCCTGCGTGCCGAGGTCGGGATGGATCGCGTCGTGTCCGCCCTCCTCCGCGCCGATCGCCCACGGGCTGCCGACGTCGCCGCGCTTCGCGGTCACCGCGTTGTTGCGGCCCTTGCGGTTCGTGCGGCCGATCGGGTGGATCGGCGGGAGGTAGATCACGTCGAACCCGAGCTCTGCGAGCTGCGGCAGCACCTTCTCGACGCCCGCGAACCCTCCCCACGAGCGCGGGAACAGCTCGTACCACGCCCCGAAACGCGCGAGCGGCGGGTCGACGTCGATGCCGAACCTGACGTCGAGCTCGACCTCGTCGTGCCGGTCGTCGCTCGGCGCGGCGAGGAGCTCTTCGAGCGACTTGATCCGGCGCCGAGCAGAGCGCGGCCCTCCGACAGCTCGCCGTCGAGCTCGGTCTGCCCGCCGTCGACCTTGCGCGTCACCTCGTCCTGCCAGGACGCGATGCGGTCGACCCACGCAGCGACGGTGTACGTCCAGCGGCCCGGCCTGTCGACGGTGAACGAGCCGCGCCACTGGTCGTTCCCGAGCGGCTCGAGCGGAGACTCGCGCCAGCGCCGCGCGCCCGGGCCGCGGTAGCGGACGACCCCGCGGAGCACGTCGTGGCCCGCGCGGAAGATCGTCGCGTGGACGACCACGTCCTCGTCGACGACCCGCTTGACCGAGAAGCGGCCGCCGTTGACCTGCGGCTCGACGTTCTGGATCTGGATTCCGGGCGGAGGAGCTTTGCGTGCGCGCGCCATGGGCACGAGACTTTCGCAGTTGATGAGACTGAAACGCGCCAGTGGAGTTCTCCTCCATCCGACGTCGCTGCCGGGTGGCCGCCTCGGCGAAGAGGCGTATCGCTTCGTCGACTGGCTCGCGGCGGCAGGTCAATCGTGGTGGCAGGTGCTCCCGCTCGGCCCTCCCGACACCGACCGCTCGCCCTACAACGCGGCGTCGGCGTTCGCCGGATCGCCGCAGCTGCTCGCCGAGCCACGCGCTCGAGTGACGGCGGCCGACGTCGAGGACTTCGTCGCCCGGCACCCGTTCTGGAGCGGCGACTGGGCAGCCTTCGCCGGCAAGGATGCGCTCGCCGACCAGGTTCGCTTCGACCGCGAGTGGAGTGCGCTGCGGCGGTACGCACGGGATCGCGGCATCCGCATCTTCGGCGACATCCCGATCTACGTCGCGGCCGGCAGCGCCGAGCACGTCGCGCATCCCGAGCTCTTCTCACGAGGCGAGGTCGCCGGCGCGCCGCCCGACAGCTACTCGGCGACCGGGCAGCACTGGGGCAATCCCCTCTACGACTGGCGCGCGCACCGCGCGATGGACTACCGCTGGTGGACCGAGCGCCTCCGGCGGACGTTCGAGCTCGTCGACCTCGCGCGGATCGACCACTTCCGCGGCTTCGTCGCGTACTGGGCGATCCCGGAGCGGCACAGGACCGCGGCGCGCGGCCGCTGGCGTACGGGTCCGGGCGCCGAGCCGTTCGACGCGGCGCGCGCCGCGCTCGGCGACCTACCGCTCGTCGCGGAGGATCTCGGCCTGATCACGCCCGCGGTCGTGCGCCTGCGCAAGCGGCTCGGCTTGCCCGGCATCGTCGTCCTGCAGTGGGCGTTCGGCGGCGCCCGCGGCAACCCGCACGCGATCGAGCACCACGACGAGCAGTCCGTCGTCTACACGTCGACGCACGACACCGACACCGCGCGCGGCTGGTTCGACTCGCTGCCGAGGCGCGAGCGCGACGCGACGCCGCTCGATCCGAACGAGCCGCACTGGAGCCTGGTCGAGCTGGCGCACCTGTCGCGCGCGGCGCTGTCGATCGTGCCGGCCCAGGACGTGCTCGGCCTCGGCAGCGCGGCGCGGATGAACACGCCCGGGCGCGCCGCGGGCAACTGGCGTTGGCGCCTGCGGCGCGGCCAGCTGACCGGTGAGCTCGCCGCGCGACTGCGGGAGTCGACGGCGCGCGGCGATAGGCTCACCACGTGAGCGTCATCACGTCGCAGGCGCAACGCGACGACGCCTTCGCCGCGCGGCACGAGCGGATGGCGGAGCTCGTGGCGGAGCTGCGCGAACGGACGGCGCTCGTCGCGCAGGGCGGCGGTGAGCGGGCACTGGCCCGGCACCGCGAGCGCGGCAAGCTGACGGCGCGCGAGCGAATCGACCGGCTGATCGATCCCGACTCGGCGTTCCTCGAGCTGAACGCGCTGGCCGCGTGGGACATGTACGAGGGACAGGCGCCGGGTGCGGGAATCGTCACGGGCATCGGCGCCGTCGAGGGTCGCGAGTGCGTGATCGTCGCGAACGACGCGACGGTCAAGGGCGGCTCGTACTTCCCGCTCACGGTGAAGAAGCACCTGCGCGCGCAGGAGGTGGCCGCGCAGAACCACCTGCCGTGCCTGTACCTCGTGGACTCCGGCGGAGCGTTCCTGCCCCTCCAGGCCGAGGTCTTTCCGGACCGCGACCACTTCGGACGGATCTTCTTCAACCAGGCGCAGATGTCGGCACAGGGCATCCCGCAGATCGCGGCCGTCATGGGCTCGTGCACGGCCGGCGGCGCGTACGTCCCGGCGATGAGCGACGAGACGATCATCGTCCGCGGCACGGGCACGATCTTCATCGGCGGGCCGCCGCTCGTGAAGGCCGCGACCGGGCAGGACGTGTCCGCGGAAGAGCTGGGCGGCGCGGACGTGCACACGCGCCAGAGCGGCGTTGCGGACCACTATGCGACCTCAGACGAGCACGCGCTTGCGATCGCGCGGCGCGTCGTCGCGAACTTGGCCTTGTCTAGACAAGGCCAACCGTGGGCGATCGCGCGCCCGGAGCCGCCCGTTTCGGACCCCTCCGAGCTCTACGGGCTCGTCCCGGAGGACTTCCGTCACCAGATCGACGCACGTGAGCTGATCGCGCGCATCGTCGACGGCTCGCGCCTCGACGAGTTCAAGGCGCTCTACGGCGAGACGCTCGTCTGCGGCTGGGCGCGGATCGAGGGCTTCCCGGTCGGGATCCTCGCGAACAACGGCGTGCTCTTTGCCGAGTCCGCCCAGAAGGGCGCGCACTTCATCGAGCTCGCGTGCAAGCGGAAGGTGCCGCTCGTCTTCCTGCAGAACATCACGGGATTCATGGTCGGCAAGGAGTACGAGGCAGGCGGGATCGCGCGCGACGGCGCCAAGCTCGTGATGGCCGTGGCGAACGCGCAGGTGCCGAAGTTCACCGTCGTCACCGGCGGCTCGTTCGGCGCCGGCAACTACGCGATGTGCGGCCGCGCCTACGAGCCGCGCCAGCTCTGGATGTGGCCGAACGCGCGGATCTCCGTGATGGGCGGAGACCAGGCCGCGACGGTGCTGTCGATGGTCGGCGACACCGATCCCGAGGAGATCCGGGCCAAGTACGAGGAGGAGGGCAGCCCGTACTACTCGACCGCGCGCCTCTGGGACGACGGGATCATCGACCCGCTCGACACGCGGCGGGTGCTCGCGCTCGGCATCTCGGCCGCGCTGAACGCGCCGATTCCCGAGACGACCTTCGGCATCTTCCGGATGTAGCGATGTGGCCCTTCCGCCGGCGGCGCAAGGAGCAGTCGCAGCCGATCGGCGAGGCGGAGGCGTACGAACGCTCCTACGGCGAGCGCTCGCAAGACGTGCGGACGTTCAAGCTCCCGCCGCGACGGCCGCGGGACAAGAAGGTGCTCGAGTCCGGCGAGGTGCTGCGGCGGGCGTTCCTCGAACGGCTCGAGCAACGGCAGCGCGGCGACCGGAAGGACCGAGACGGTTAGATTCTCCTCATGGCGACGCACACGTTCGAACTGACCGACGACGAGCTGCAGCTCCTCCGCGCCGCGCTGCATTCGTATCTCGACGACTTCGGGCACGACGAGGCCGACGTCCTGCGAAGGATCAAGCAGCTCATGGCGAAGCTGCCGCCTCAGACGGGCGATGCCGCGGCCTAGCCGAGGTTGGACTAGCAGAGGTTGAACGCGGTGACCATGCCGGTCGTGCCCGCGTCGCCTGCGTGACCGAGGAACGTCGTGATCCCGAGCGGCTGCTCGGCCGTCGTCAGCAGCGGGTAGTGAGTCGTCCTCGTCCCACGCCAGGAAGACGATCGTGTCGCCAGCGATGTAGTTCGTCGACGAGAGGATTCGCGAACCACGACTGGAGCACGCGTCGCCCGTCGCGACCGAGCAGTCGTGCGTGTCGTTGCAGAGGTTCGGCGTGACGAACGAGAAGGCGGGAAGGTCGCGTTCGCGAGATCGCTCAGGAAGTTTCCGCCCGACCTCGTCCCCATCGGGACGTCCCACACCGACGAGAGGTCGAACTTCAGGTAGCTGCGCTGAACCGGCTTTGCGTCGACCTGGAGCTTGACGAGCACGACCCCCGACCCAGCGTGCGCGACGCACCGAGCCGGTCCTCAGAGGACGAGCTCCTCGGGGAACACTTCGTCGCCTGCGAAACGCTCGAGCCGGTACGGCGTCAGGTCGAACGTCGGCTCCAGCTCGAGCAGCTCCTCGGCGACCGCGCGGCCCACCGCCGGCGACTGCATGAACCCGTGGCCGCTGAAGCCCGCGGCGACGTACACGTCGTCGCGGATCGGGCCGATGATCGGGTGCGCGTCCGGCGTCATGTCGTACAGGCCTGCCCACGCGCGTCCGACTGGCGCGGCTGCGGCGGACGGATAGCGCTCGGCGAGTCGCGCGCGCACGTCGTCCACGAGCGCCTGGTCGACGACCTCGTCCAGCGACCAGCGCGCGGTCGGCTCGCGCATCGCCAGCCGCAGGAACGCGTCGCGCCGGCGGAAATGGAAGGTCGTCTCCTCCTCGACGACCATCGGCAGCGTCTCCGGGAGGCCGTCCACCGGACCGACGTCGACGAGCTGCCGGACGAGCGGGCGGATCGGCAGCCGGCAGGAGAAGCGGCGAGCGCCGGGCCGCACGCGACCACGAGCACGTCGCCCTCGACCTCGCGCGCGTCGGTGTGCTCGCGTACGTCTACTCCGCGCTCGGCTGCGCGACGCACGAGCTCGCGCGCAGTCGCGGGCGGGCTCGCGACGCCGTCCTCGCGGCAGATCACCGCGCCGAGCACGTCGTCAACACGCAGCCCGGCGAACTCGGCCGCGTCGACGTCCTCGACCGGCAACGCCGAGCCCGCGCTGCAGCTCCGCGCGCGCTCTCGCAACCGCGCGAGCCCCACCTCGGTCGTCGCGAGGAACAGGTAGCCGACCTGGAGGAAGAACGGCGCGCCGAGCTCGCTGAAGAAGGCGATCGACGCCTGGGCGAGCCGCACCTCCGCCGCGGTCGAGAACTGCTGCCGCACGCCGCCCATCGCCTTGCCGGTCGCGCCCGACGCGACCTCGCCCGATGTCGCAGAGCACGACGTCGTCCGCGCCGAGGAGCGCAAGGTGGTACGCGATCGACGCGCCCATGGCGCCCGCGCCCGCTACGACAATTCGCCGTCGAGCCATGCGTCCAGCTCCTTCCGTTCCTCCGCCGTGAGCGCGCGCAGCGGCGCCCGCACGTCCTCGCGCATCGGCACGCCGCGGCGCGCCACGATGCGCTTGAGCGCGGCGTGCCGCGGAAAGCGCTCGATCGCCTCGCGGATCTCCTGCAAGCGCGGATCGACGGCGACGACTTTCTCCGGCAGAGCGCTCGCGAGTGCCGAGACCGCGCCGACGGCGCCGTGCTCGAGACCTTGCGCGATCAGCGACTCCGGCCCGACGAACACGTCGAGCCCCTCGAGCAGGTACGGCCGAAAAGCGTCCCACGGCGAGTCGGAGACCTTCATGCCCGACGAGGTTCGGCGCATGCTCGCGCAAGCGCTCGATCAGCTCGCGGCGGCACCGCGTAACCGCTCGCGCGCGCGAACTCGTAGACGTAGAACGGCAGCGGGTCGCACGCGCGTGCCGCCGCCTCGAAGTGCGCGAGCAGCGCGCGGTCGTCGAGCTGGAAGTACGGCGGCGCGATGACCGCGACGCCGGCAGCCTGCCGCTTCGCCGCGTGCGCGGCCAGCTCGACCGTCGCGAGCGTCGTCTGCGCGCCGCAGTTGACGATCACCTCGAGCGGGCCGTCGAGGAACAGCTCGGTCGCGCGCATCCGCTCGTCCGGCGCGAGAGCAGGATCCCCTCGCCGGTCGTGCCGAGCGCGAGGATGCCGTCGAGCCCGCCGCGGTGGAGGAAGTCGAGGTACGGCGCGAACGCGTCCTCGTCGAGCGCGACCGCCGTCGCGGAGCGGCGTCAGCGCCGCTGCGTACATCTTCGCCATCGGCACTACCTTAAGCTGAGACTCGTGGCCGGGCTCCGGATCGAACGCGACGGCGGCGTCCTGCGCGTCACGCTGGCGAAGCCCGAGCGGCGGAACGCCTTCGACGCGGCGCTGATCGCCGAGCTGCACGAGGCATTCCGCGACGTGGGCGACGCGCGCGTCGTCGTGCTCGCCGGCGACGGGCCGAGCTTCTGCGCCGGCGCGGACGTCGAGTGGCAGCGCGCGTCGATCGACCTCAGCTTCGACGAAAACGTCGAAGACGCGCGGCGGCTCTACCGATGATGGAGGCGGTCGACTCGTGCCCGGCGCCGCTCGTCGCGCGCGTGCAGGGCTTCGCGCTCGGCGGCGGCTCCGGGCTCGTCGCGTGCGCGGACATCGTGGTCGCCGCGCCCGACGCGACGTTCGGCTTCACGGAGGTGCGGCTCGGGATCATCCCCGCGGTGATCTCGCCGTTCGTGTTCGCGAAGATCGGGACCGGCGCAGCGCGGCGCTTCTTCCTCACGGGCGAGCGCTTCGACGCGGAGACCGCGCTGCGGATCGGGCTCGTCCACGAGCTCGCAGACGACCTCGACGCGGCGGTCGAGCGCTTCGTCGGCGGAGCTGCTCAGGTCGGGGCCGGAGGCGACGCGAGCGGCGAAACGGCTGGCGCGAGAACACCCGTCCGACGGCGAGGAGCTCGCGCGGATCGCAGCGGCGCTGCGCTCCGGCGCCGAGGGACAGGACGGTCTGCGCGCGTTCCTCGAGAAGCGCGCGCCCAGCTGGCTGGCTTGAAGCGGCTGCTGTTCCTCGTCGGCGCCATCGTCCTCGTCGACACGATGTTCTACGCGGCGCTGACGCCGCTGCTTCCGCACTACGCGCAGGAGCTCGGGCTCGGAAGGGCGGCGCCGGCGTGCTCGCAGGCGCGTACGCGCTCGGCGCCTTCGCCGGCGGAGTCCCGGCGGGCATGCTCGCGACGCGCTTCGGCGTCAAGCCGACGATCCTGATCGGGCTCGGCGGCATGACGTGACCACGGCGCTCTTCGGCTTCGCCGACAGCGTCTGGCTGCTCGACACGGCGCGTTTCCTGCAGGGCGTCTCGAGCGCGTGCTCGTGGACCGCCGGGCTCGCGTGGCTGATCGCCGACGCGCCGGCGAGTCGCGCGGAAGCTGATCGGAAGCGCGATGGGCGTCGCGATCTTCGGCGCGATGCTCGGGCCGGTGATCGGCGGGATCGCGTCGGTGACCGGCACCGAGGCGACATTCGGCGGCGTCGCGCTGCCTCGGCCTCGTGCTCGCCGCTGGCCGCGGTCGCGACGTCGTCGCGCCGACCCGAGCGGCGCCGCAACCGGTCTCGCTGCTCGTTCGGCGCGCTGCGCGAGCAGCCGAATGCTCGCGAGCGTCTGGTTCGTCGCGCTGCCCGCGATCTCGTTCGGCGCGCTCGGCGTCCTCGGCCCGCTGCGGATGCACGAGCTCGGGCTCGGCGCCGTCGCGATCGGCGCCGTCTGGCTCGTCGGCGCCGGCTTCGAAGCGACGTCCGCGCCGATGGTCGGGCAGATCTCGGATCGGCACGGTCCGCTCGTGCCGCTCGCGGCGGCGGCTCGGCGCCGGAGTGGTCTTCGTGCTGTTCCCGGCCCTGGACGCCGAGTGGTGGCTCTCGTGCCGCGGCGATCATCGCGTGCAGCTTCGCGCTCGGCACCTTCTGGGCGACCGGCGATGTCGATGACGTCGGACGAGGCCGAGACGCTCGGGCTCGACTACGCATTCGCGTTCGCGCTCATCAACCTCGCCTGGGCGCCGGGGCAGGTCGGCGGGCGCCGCGGGCGGCGGCGCGCTCGCGGAACGGACGTCCGACGCCGTGGCCTATCTCGCGCTCGCGGCGCTGTTCGCCCTTACGCTTGCCGCGCTGTGGAGATCCACAAGCTCCTCGTAGCCAACCGCGGCGAGATCGCGCTCCGCATCTTCCGCACGTGCCGCGAGCTCGGCATCGCGACCGTCGCCGTCGTCGCGCCGGACGATCGAGGGTCGCTGCACGCGCGCCGGCGGACGAGACGGTCGAGATCGCGAGCTACCTCCTCTCGGAGGAGCAATCCGCGCAGCGAAGCATCCGGCGCCGACGCGATCCACCCCGGCTACGGCTTCCTCGCCGAGAACGCGGACTTCGCCGCGGCCGTGCGGCGGCGGAGCTGGTCTGGGTCGGCCCGCCGCCGGAGGCACTGCGCGCCGGCGGCGACAAGCTCGAGGCGAAGCGGGTCGCGCGCGAGGCGGGCGTTCCCGTCGTCGCCGACGGGCGAGCCGGACGAGGTCGGCTTCCCGCTGCTCGTCAAGGCGGCCGCCGGCGGCGGCGGCCGCGGGATGCGAGTCGTGCGCGCGCGCGCGAGCTCGACGACGCGCTCGAGGCCGCGCGCCGCGAGGCAAAGGCCGCGTTCGGCGACGACCGCGTCTTCTGCGAGCGTACGTCGAGCGGCCGCGCCACGTCGAGATCCAGCTCCTCGCCGACGCGCACGGCAAGGTCGTCGCGCTCGGCGAGCGCGAATGCTCGATTCAGCGGCGCCATCAGAAGGTGCTCGAAGAGTCGCCTCGCCCGCCTCGACCCGGCGCTGCGCGCCGCGATCGGCGACGCCGCCGTCGCGCTTCGCGCGCGCGATCGGCTACGAGAGCGCGGGCACGGCCGAGTTCATGCTCGACGGCGCGACTTCTACTTCCTCGAGCTCAACGGCCGCATCCAGGTCGAGCATCCGGTGACCGAGCTCGTCACGGGCGTCGATCTCGTCGCAGGAGCAGCTGCGCATCGCGTCGCGGCGAACCGCTCGATCCGGGCGCGATCGCTCGACGGCCACGCGGTCGAGGTCCGCCTGTACGCGGAGGACCCGCGCACGTTCCTGCCGCAGGCCGGCCGCATCGAGCGCCTGCGCCTGCCCACGGATCCGCGTCGACGCCGGGGTCGACGAGGGCGACGAGGTCGGCATCGCCTACGACCCGCTGATCGCGAAGCTGATCGCGCACGGGCCGACCCGCGACGACGCGCTCGACCGGCTCGCAGCGGCGCTCGCCGAGACGGAGGTGGAGGGCGTGACGACGAACCTGCCGTTCCTCCGCTGGCTCGTCGCCACCCGGCGGTGCGCGCCGGCGAGACGACGACGGCGTTCCTCGTCGAGCACCCGCCGCTCTCTGCGCCGCCGGTCCGGCGCCGCGACGCCGAGTGGCGCGGCGCCTGGCGGCTCAACCTGCCGCCGCCGCCGCCGGCTGCGCCGCCGGATGTGCGATGCGGCCGCGCACGAGGCGCCTCCGCGCACGGCGGGAGCGACGTCACGGCGCCGATGCCGGGCACGGTGATCAAGGTGCTCGTGGCCGAGGCGACGCGCGTGCAGCGCGCGCCAGCCGCTCGCTCGTGCTCGAGGCGATGAAGATGGAGACGCCGCTCGACGGCGCCGTACGACGCCATGGTGCGGACGGTGAACGTCGCGGAAGGCGACCGCGTCGCCGGCGGCGCCGTGCTCGTCGAGCTCGAAGACTAGAAAAGCTTCTGGAGCTTCATGGCCGCGCCCATGTCGCCCTTGATCTTCAGCTTGCCGGTCATGTACGCGGACGTCGCGTTCTGCTCGCCGCTGAGAATCCGCTGGAAGTTCTCCTCGCTCGCGGAGATCGTGCAGTCAGCCTCGCCTTCGCCTTCGCGCACGGACACCTTGCCATCCTCGACGGTCACGAACCACATGCCGGTGCCGTCGATGTCGAAGACGTAGCTGTTGTTCATGCCGGCGAGCTTCGACGCGTCGGCGCGCGCAGGCAGGCTCTCGAAGAACTCGCGCGTCGACTCGGCCATCGCGCGGACCCTACTACGGGACGGCGATGCCGGGCTCCAGCTCCCGACGCACTCGCGTGGACGGCAGCAGCAGCGTCAAGACGAGCCCGGCGAGGGGCGCCGCCGCGCACACGTAGAGCGCCGTGCGCAGGTCGACCGCGTCCGCAAGCGCGCCGAGGCCGAGCGCGGCGATGCCGCCGAGCCCGATCGAGAACCCGATCGACAGTCCGGACGCCAACCCGATCTGACGCGGCAGGTACTCCTGCGACATCACCATCGTCAGGCCGAACGTGCCGACGACGGACACACCGGTGAGCGCGAGCGCAGCGCGCCGACGACGCCGCCGACCACGACGAAGACGAGGATCAGCGGCGCGGCCGCGGCGAGCGACGCGATGAGCACGGGCTTCGTCCGATGCGGTCCGCGAGCGGCCCGACGACGAGCGTGCCGACCCCGCCGACGAGCAGCATCAGCGACAGCAGGTGGTTGCCGTACGCCGCCGAGTGTCCGAGCGACACCTCCCACAGCGGCACGAAGGTCAGCAGCCCCCACCACGCGAGGCTGCGGAAGCCGATCACCGCGAGCAGGATCGCGAGCGCGCCCGGGCGGTTCTCGCCGGCGCCCTGCGCTCACGTTGCGCGATCGGGGACGAACGTGCGCAGGTACGGCAGCACCCGGTAGAGCGCCACCGCGATCGCGAGCGGCGGCAGCGGCGAGAAGGAGTCCGCCGCTCAGCCCGAGCCAGAGGACGAGCGGCGTGGCGACGATCGGGCCGAGCGCGAAGCCGACGTTGCCGCCGATCGAGAACGCGCTCATCCCGCTCGCGCGTTTGCGTCCGCTCGCGTACGCGGCGAACTTCGATCCTTCCGGGTGGTAGGCGGCCGACGCCGAGGCCCGAGACGACGACGAGCACGACGACGAGCCAGTACGACGGCGCCGCTGCGGCGAGCGCGATGCCGATGCCGGCGACCGCGACGCCCACCGGCAGAAGCCAGCTCGCGCCGTGCCGGTCCGACCAGAGCCCGAACGCGGGCTGCACCAGCGACGACGACGTCGCCGAGGCGAGCATCAGCCCGGCAGCCAGCGTGTACGAGAGCGAGAAGCGATCGGTGAGGAAGGGCAGCAGCGCCGGCAGCGCGCCGTTCGAGAAGTCGGTGCCGAGATGCCCCGCGGCGAGTGCGGACATCGCCCGTTTGTCGATCCCGGCGCGCACGAGGCAACGCTACCGCTAGCATCGCGCGGCGATGCGAGTCGAAGCCCGGAGCCTGGAAGACGCGAACGCCGATGTCGTCGTAGTCCCGGTCTTGGAGGGCGGCGAGCCTCCCGCCGGCGCGGACGAACGCGTGCGCGCGCTGATCTCCAGCGGAGAGGCCGGCACCGAGTTCGCGCGACTCGACGGTCGTCCACATCGACGGAATGCGCGCTCGCGGTCGCCGGCCTCGGCAAGCGTCGCGGACGCAGATGCGGTACGGACCGCGGTGGCCGCCGCAGCGCGCCAGACCCAGCGCGTCGGCGGCACGCTGGCCTACGTCGTCAATCCGTCGCTGCCGATCGACGCGGCCGAGCAGGCGCGCGCCGCGGCCGACGGGCTGATGCTGGGCGCGTACGACACGCGGAAGTGGCTGTCCGAGGAGCGAGGCGACCGAAAGGCGTTCGAGCGCCTGGTCATCGTCGGTGGCGACAACGGGTCGACCGAGGCGGCGGAGCGCGCCGCCCGGGTCGCCGAGTGGGCGAACCGCGCGCGCGACCTCTCGAACGCGCCGCCGAACGAGCTCACGCCCGAGCGTCTCGCAGAGCGCGCCGAAGAGCTCGCTCCCGACGGCGTGCAGGTCGAAGCGCTCGGCCGCGAGCAGATCGTCGAGCTCGGAATGGGTGCGTTCGCCGGCGTCGCGCAGGGTGCGCACAACGAGCCGCGCCTCATCGTCATGCGCTACGAGCCCGCGAACGCGAAGAGCGGACGTCACACTCGGCCTCGTCGGCAAGGGGATCACCTTCGACACCGGCGGCATCTCGCTCAAGCCGTCGCTGAGCATGGAGAACATGAAGGGTGACATGTCGGGCGGCGCGGCGGTCGTCGCCGGGAGGTGCGCGATCGCCGATCTGGGGTACCGCTCCGCGTTCTCGCAGTCGTCGCGTCGACGGAGAACATGCCGAGCGGCCACGCATACCGCCCCGGCGACGTGCTGACCGCGGCGAACGGCAAGACGATCGAGATCACGAACACCGACGCGGAGGGACGACTCGTGCTCGCCGACGCGCTCTGGTACGCGCGCGAGCAGGGCGCGACGCACATCGTCGACCTCGCGACGCTGACCGGCGCGATGTCCGTCGCCCTCGGCGACTTCTACGCCGGCGCGTTCGTCAACGACGACGCCTGGGCCGACCAGATCCTCGGCGCGGCCGAGGCGAGCGGCGACCACCTCTGGCGCTTCCCGTTGCATCCGCGCTACCGCCGCTACGTCGACTCGAGGTACGCCGACATGAAGAACTCGTCCGACCTGCGCGAGGGCGGGGCCGTGCTAGCAGCCGAGTTCCTGAAGGAGTTCTCCGGCGAGGGCCCGTGGGCGCACCTCGACATCGCCGGGGCCGCCTTCCTCGACCGCTCGCGCGGCGACTACCTGTGGCAGGCGGGCGGCAGCGGCTTCGGCGTGCGGCTGATCGCCGAGCTCGCATCCCGCATCGCAGCTTGAACTTCGACCTCACCGAGGAGCAACAACTCCTCCGCGAGACAGTGCGCGACTTCGCGCAGCGTCGCGTCGCCCCCGTCGCGGCCGACCTCGACCGCGAGCAGCGCTTCCCGTACGACCTCGTCGCGGAGCTCGCCGAGCTCGGCCTCATGGGCATGACGATTCCCGAGGAATACGGCGGCTCGGGCGCGGATACGGTCGCGTACGCGATCGTCGTCGAGGAACTGACGCGCATCGACTCGTCGGTCGCGATCACCCTCGCGGCACATCACTCGCTCGGAACGCTGCCGATCTACTACTTCGGCACGGAGGAGCAGAAGCGCCGGTGGCTTCCCGACCTCGCGTCGGGCCGCAAGCTCGCAGCGTTCGGCCTTACGGAGCCCGGCGCGGCTCGGACGCCGGCGCGACGCGGACGACGGCGGAGCTGCGCGACGGGCAATGGCACATCAACGGCACGAAGATCTTCATCACCAACGCCGGCACCGACATCACGTCGTGCGTCACGATCACCGCGCGCACCGGCGAGGACGAGATCTCGAACATCGTCGTCCCGAACGGCACTGCCGGCTACACGATCTCGCCGCCGATGCACAAGCTCGGCTGGCGCGCGTCGGACACGCGCGAGCTCTCGTTCGAGGGCTGCACCGTCCCCGAGGAGAACCTGCTCGGCCCGCGCGGCCAGGGCTTCCACCAGTTTCTGGAGATCCTCGACGGCGGTCGCATCTCGGTCGCCGCGATGGGCGTCGGCCTCGCGCAAGGTGCGTACGACCTCGCGTACGCCTACGCGAAGGAGCGCGAGCAGTTCGGCAAGCCGATCGCGAAGTTCCAGGCGGTGCAGTTCAAGCTCGCCGACATGGCGACGGAGATCGAGGCCGGCCGCGCGCTCGTCTACAAGGCGGCGTGGCTGAAGGACCAGGGACGCGAGTTCGCGCGCGAGGCGGCGATGGCGAAGCTCTACACCGGAGAGCTGTCGAACCGCGTCGCGAATGCGGCGCTCCAGGTCCACGGCGGCTACGGCTACATGGAGGAGTCGGCGATCGCGCGCCTGTACCGCGACCAGAAGATCCTCGAGATCGGTGAGGGCACGAACGAGGTGCAGCGGATGGTCATCGCGCGGCACCTCGGCCTCTGAAAGCGGCGTATGCTCGCTTCGGTGGGCGAGCCGCTACGCACCTTGCAGACGACTGACGGCCGCACGGTCGCGTTCGCCGTCTGGGGCGACCCGGACGGGTTTCCGATCATGAGCGTGCACGGGACGCCAGGCTGCCGGCTGCAGCGCTGGCCGCACGAGGAGCTCTACCAGGACCTCGGCGTCTGCCTCGTCACGCACGATCGCGCCGGCTACGGCCGCACGACGCGGCTCCACGGCCGCCGCGTCGTGGACGCGATCGCGGACCTCGTCGCGATCGCCGACGAGCTCGGCGTCGACAGCTTCGGGCTCACAGGCGGGTCGGGCGGCGGCCCGCACGCGCTCGCCTGCGCGGCGCTCCATCCCGACCGCGTCGTGCGCGCGACCTGCACTGTCGGTGTGGCGCCCTACGGCGACGGCGGCCTGAGCCACGACGAATGGCTCACGGGGATGGACCGGAGAACGTGAAGGAGTTCACCCTGGCGCTCGAGAGCGAGGAGGCGCTGACGGAGCACGTCACCGCGCTTCAGGCGCAGGCGGAGGCGCGCGTCGCCGTCGACCCGTCCACCGTCCTCGACGACTACGACCTCAGCGACTCGGACCGGGCGCAGCTCGCGCAGCCGGAATCGATGCAGATCATGCGCGAGTCGACGGTCGAATGGGCGTTCAAGGGCGTCGGGGGCTGGGTCGACGACGACCTCGCCTTCACGCGCCCGTGGGGCTTCGACGTCTCGGCGATCGAGGTTCCCGTCCTCATCGTCTACGGGCTCGGCGACGTGCTCGTGCCCCGCGCGCACGGCGACTGGCTCTCGGCGCACGTGCCGGGCAGCATCCTGAAGATCGAGCAGACGGGCCATCTCGGTGCGGATCCAACGGCGCAGATCAGCGACAACGTCCGCTGGCTCCGGGACGGGCTCGTGCCGGCCGGCGTAGCCTGAGCGAGCTCAGCGCGCAGGCAGGTCCGGCGCGTCGGAGTGGTTCCAGACGTTCTCGAGCAGGCGCGACTCCTCCTGCTGGAGCACGCGGCCCGAGAAGAACGTGCCCGGCGCGAAGACCTTCGCGGCTCCCTGCTCGTAGTACGTCATCTCCCCTCGGTGCGTCGCCGTGCGCACGGTCGCGAGCACCTGCGTGCCCGGCGGCGACGCCGGCGTCCGTCACGTCGAACTCCGTGCCGGCGAAGCTGAAGAGCGCACCCGTCGCGAGGCCCGTGCCACCGAACGCCCACGTGGCCGCCGGCGATTCCCCGACCGCGTAGGGCGCGACGTCGCCCGTCTTCGAGCCGGCGTACTGGGCTCCGACGAGCGCCGCCTCCGGCCGGCCGAGGTCGCGCCAGCGGGCGATCTTGTGCATCTCGCCGCCGTCGATTTCGACCTTCCAGTACACGTCGTTCGACGCGAGGAAGATCAGGTCTCCGCCCGCGTCCCGGTAGTGCTGGAGCGCGTCGTACTCGGCTTCCGTCACGTACTCGAGGTGCGTCGGGACGACGATCAGGTCGTAGCGGTCCGCGAGGGAGGCGCCGGGCACGACGACGTCGGCCTCCGCGAGAAAGTCGACGTCGGCCTTCGCGAGGCGAACCCAGCGGAGCAAGGGCCAGGCCTGGCCGCCGAATAGCCACGGGATCCCGGAGTGGTTGAACGGCCGCGCCAGCGAGACGACGTCCGATCCGCCGGCGTACCACGAGTCCGGGAACCCGTCACGGTCGCCGTCGTAGAAGTCGTACGCGAACCAGGTCTGGTCCGACATGAGCACGGCGACGCGACTCGCGGGCTGCGACGCCTTCACGATGAGCGGTGCGTACCCGACGTCGCCGGCGTCATTCGTGACGACGGCGAAGTACACGCCCGGCTTCCACGCGCCGATCGTGATCGGCACATCCACCGAGTTGTCGCGGTTCGCCTCCCAGGGGTACTTCTGCGGCTCAACGACGTCTGGGCCGTCGAGCCGCGTCACCGTCGGCTGGACCTCGGAGCCGGCGATGTCTGCGATCCGCACCGTGAGCCCGGCGGCGTCGCTCGCGACGGTCAGCTTCGCCATGTCGCCGGGCGCGTACGACGATCGGTCGAACGAGGCGTCGACCTGGAGGATCCGCACGATCGGCGCGCGCGGCGCGAGCGAGTCGCGCGTCACGCGCCCGTACCGGATGCCGCGGTTTCCGGACTCGAGCGTCAGCACGATCGCGTACGTGGTCGGCTCGATGTCCAGAGCCGGCCTCCACCTGACCGACTGCCAGCCGCGGTTCATCGTCCGCCTGACGACCCAGGCCGGCTGGATGACGCGCTGGAAGGTGCGGCGTGTCGCCTGTGCTCGAATCGTCACCTTGGCGGTGGTCGACAGGAAGAAGCGGATGTCGACGTAGTCGCGGTAGCCGTCGCCGTTCGGGCTGACCGTCGCCAGCTGCGGCCGGTCCCGCGCGTACGGGTGATCGGTCGAGACGGACAGGAAATCGGCCCTGGGCAGCGTCGGAGGCGGCGGCTGGATCGGGTACGGGTCGGGGGCCGCTGTCCTCGTCGGAGGCGCGAGGACGAGCGCGGACACGATCAGCAGACCCCAGCCGAGGCGACGCACGCGCCTCAGGGTACGTTGAGACGCGGAGGGAGCGCTACGTTCGGCCGGGGCGCAGCGACGTCAGGACGGCGACGGCCACCACGATTCCGAGCAGGAACGCGAGCTCGGCCAGCATCAAGCCACGCAGGCGCGCGTTTCCGGCCGAGACGCGCGAGCGCGAGGCGGCGCCGAGCCCGAGGAGCACGGCGAAGAGACCGGTCTTCACGAGAATCGCCCGGCCGTAGCCGGTCGTCCAGAGCTGGGAGACCGCGGAGAGCTCTGAGAGGGCGCGCGCTACGCCGGTAAGGGCGAGGATCGCCACCGCGGCGACCGCCAGTGTCGAGAAGCGGCGCGCGGCGGCCGCGAGCAGCTCCGGCGGTGCGCCGTCGCGCGGTGCCACGAACGCCAGTGCGATCAGGCCGCCGATCCACAGAGCTGCAGCGGTCACGTGGAGCAGGTCGAGCGGCACCTCGAGCCACGAGCGTCCGGGTCGAGCGCGTGGCCGGCGACGGTCGGAACCGGCAGCACCGCGATCGCGAGCACGACGCCGAAGGGCGCGGCGCCGCGGTCCGCGACGGCGATGGCGGCGGCCGCTGCGCCGGTCGCGGCTACGGCGGAGCCGATGTTGATCGTCAAGCCGAACCGCGTCGCCGCACCGCCGTGGGTTGCATGAACGAGCCCGTGCGCCGAGACGAACATCGCGGCGAGACCGATCGCGATCCAGCCGGTCCGCAACCCACTGCCGGCGAGCGGCCGCCACACGAGCAGGTCGAAGAGCGCGAGACCCGACGCGACGAGCAGTCCCCCGAAGAAGACAAAGCGCGAGAAGACCGTGCCGAAGCCGAGATCGTTCGTCGTCTGCAAGACCGGCACCGGCGGTGGACGCCCGAGGCCGACGCCGAATGCGAGGACGCCCTGGATGATGTGCCCGTCGTCCGAGACGGCGCTCCAGCGAACGCTGTAATCGCCCCGGGCGAGGCCGGGCCGCAGCGGCAGCTCGAGCACCTTCCCGTGCGTCGAGGGCTTCCCGTCGAGGATCGACGCGCCGCCGTTGCGAATCGCCTCGTTACCCGGTGCAACGCGAACGTCGTCGTCGAAGAGGACGACGATGCGCGCAGGGCTTCGCGCGAGCACGGCGCGATCGGGAGGCGTCGTCCGCACGAGGCTCGCGTGCGCCCAGGCAGCAGCCGGCGCGGCGAGCGCCGCACAGCCGACGAGAGCGATCAGGCGGACGGCGCGCTGCACCGGTCGAATGATGATGACGCCGGAGGGAGTGCTAGCGTCCGGGTTCGTGATCTTCCGCCAATTCGTCGACGACGGCCTCGGCTGTGCGTCGTACCTCATCGGCGACGAAGACACGGGCACAGCGGTCGTCGTCGACCCCGCCTACGCGATCGAGCAGTATCTGGAAGAGGCGTCGTACCGCCACGTGCGGCTCACCGGCGTGCTCGAGACGCACACGCACGCCGACCACCTCTCCGGCCACGGGCGCCTCGCGCTCGACCACGACTGCACGGTCCACATCCATCCCGAGGCCGACGCCGCATACGCGCACGAGCCGCTGGAGGACGGCGGAACGATCGAGCTCGGCGAGGTCTCGATCCGCACGATCCACACGCCGGGCCACCGTCCCGAGCACTGCGCGTTCGCGGTCGTCGACCGGACGCGCGGCGACGAGCCGTGGCTCGTGCTGACCGGCGACTCGCTCTTCATCGGCGACGCAGCGCGGCCGGACCTCGCCGTCGAGGCGCGCGCCGGAGCGGAAGGGCTCTTTCACTCGCTGCGCCGGCTCGCCGAGTTGCCGGACGGCGTCGAGGTGTATCCCGGGCACGTCGCGGGCTCGCTCTGCGGCGCCGGCATGAGCTCGAAGGCGTCGTCGACGATCGGCTTCGAGCGGCGCTTCAACCGTGCGCTGACGATCGACAACGCCGAGGACTTCGTCGAGGAGTCGGCCGGCGGCTCGCAACTGCGCCCGCCGAACATGGAGCGCATCGTCGCGCTCAACCGCGGTCCGTTCGTCGGCGCTCCCGCGCCGCTCGAGCCGGTGACGAATGCCGACGGCGCCACGATCGTCGACGTCCGCGACGCGGACACGTTCGCGGCGGGCCACGCGCACGGCGCGCTCAACGTGCCGATCGACGGCTCGTCGTTCTCGACGAAGAGCGCCTTCCTCCTCACGGCGGACGAGGCGATCGTCATCCACGCCGCGACCGAGGACGAAGCGGAGCGTGCCGCGCGCGGGCTCCGCGCCGTGGCGCTACTCGACATCGCCGGCTACGCGCTCGAGCCGCCGAGTGACGAGCGGCTGGCCCCGATCGAGCTCGACGAGGTCGAACGGCTCCTCGCGGCAGGCGACATCGAGGTGCTCGACGTGCGCGAGAAGGACGAGCGCGACGGCGGCTACATCGCCGGCACGCGCCACATCCCGTACCGCCTGCTGCGCGTGTGCGGAGACCGCGTCGGCGAGAAGCCGGTCGTCACGATCTGCAACACCGGCGCGCGTGCGGCGATCGCGGCGAGCGTGCTCGCGGCCGAGGGCATCGACGCGCGGCCCGTGCTGCACGGCGGCGTGTTCACGTGGCAGGAGCGCGGCGGACACACGGTCGAGTTCCGCCGCTGCGGCACGTAGCGGGGAAGAAGCCGCGTCGCTCACGCGTCCAGTGAGCAGATGAGCACACCGATGTCACTCAACACGCTCCGCGCCGACGTCCGCCGCGACGACCTGCTGCGTGAGGCGCGGCGAGCGCGTCTGGCCGGCAACGACGCGAGGCGCGAAAGCCTGTTCCGCCGCGCGATCGCCCGCCTCTACGGGACGCCCTGCGCAGCAGCCGGCGCATACGGTCGCGCCGGCCACTCGCTAGGCGACGACGCCGCCCGGTTAGGCGTGTCCTGACGGCGGGCCCGGAGGGCCGAGGATCTCCATCCCGTTCCTGGCGGCGATCGCGACCAGACGAGCCATGTCCGGCGGAGCCTCGAGCGGCGGCGGGAGCACCCGTTCTGCGGCCGGCTCGCCGACCTCGTGCAGAAATCCCTCGAAGTGGAATGGCTGGAAGCCGATCAGGGCCTTCGCACCGTCGGTCTCCCCGTAGAACGTGTGGGGCACGCCCTTAGGGCCGAACGCGAACGAGCCCGGCGTGAGCGTGAGGCGCCGGTCGCCGACAAAGACGGTGAACTCGCCCTCGAGGACGTAGAACCACTCGTCCTCGTCGGGATGCACGTGCCACGGCGAGCCCTCGCCGGCCCGGACGGTTACCTCGATCAGCCCGAAAGCTCCGCCGGTGTCGGCTCCGCTGATCTTGACGACCTCGAGCATCCCGAGTAGCCAGTAGGCCTCACCCTCGTCCTTGCCCAGCAGGTAGCCCTCCTGCGCACGCTCTGCGGTGACGGTGGTCATCTCGCTTCGCTCCTCTCGTCGAACTGATACATTGGCAACTGTCCATGGAGCAACAGTTGCAGAGCGAACTATCTCACCGGGAACAATCGTTGTCAAGCCCCTCTCCGGAGCGACTGCGCGCCTGGCGCCTCTACCTCGAGAGCGCACTCGCGCTCGCCGACGTGCTCGGGGCGGAGCTCGAGCGCGACGCGTCCATTCCGCTTCGCTGGTACGACGCGCTCGTCCATCTCGAAGAGACACCCGACGGGCTGCGCATGAACGAGCTCGCCGAGCGGATCCTCTACAGCAAGAGCGGGTTCACCCGCGTCGTCGACCGGATGGAAGCCGCCGGCCTCGTCCTTCGCGTCAGGCCCGAGGACGACCGCCGCTCGATTCTCGTCGTGCTCACCGACGAGGGCCGGTTGACGATGGAGCGAGCCCGCCGTCACCATCGTCACTCGATCGAGCAGCACTTCTCCCGCCACCTCACCGACACGGACGTCAAGACCCTCACCCGCGCGCTCGAGAAGCTCAGCGCGCACGCCCGCCCTCTCCGCCCCGGGCGCATCGCAAGCTCCTGAAGCTCGGCGCTACGCCGCCTCGAACGCCGCGACGATCGACGCCTCGCCGGCTGCGTATTCGACATCGACGATGCGGGCGATCTTCCGCACCAGCGAATACGCGGCCGCGTTCGACCCCTGCATCGTCGCGGTGACGTGCGTGATGCCGGCGGCGCGGGCGTCGGCGGCCAGCAGTTCGACCAGCGCCGACCCGAGACAGTGGCGGTGATAGCGGTCGGCGACGGCGAAGGCGATCTCCGCATGGGTCCATTGCTCAGCATCGCGAACGAGCTGCGCGAGCCCGGCCGGCTGCGGATCGCCTTCGACGTAGGCCACGAGCGCGTGACGGCTTGCGTCCACCCTCGCCAGCTGCGCCACCTCGGCCCCGGAGAGGCGCGGCTTCGCACCGTTGAAGCGGCGTACACGCGACTCGTCGCCGAGCCGGCCGAAGAGAGCCGCGACCGTATCGGTGTCGCCGTCGCGGAGCGGCCGTACCGTCACGAGGCCGAGTGCCCTGTTGCGGATGATCCTCGAGTGCATGGCTCAACGATCGCTGCCGAACGGAGATTCGGCTTCGCACGTCCGGCCATCTCGCACTGGCCCCGAACGGGCCATCTTGCGACTCAGACGAGCCCGGTACGAGCCGCGTGCGCAGCCGCGGCGGTGCGCGAGGTGAGCCCCAGCTTCCGCCGGATGTTCGCGACGTGGCGGTGCACCGTGTGCGGGCTGAGCACGAGGCGCTCGGCGATCTCCCCGTCGCTCAGGCCTTCTGCGACGAGCCGCAGGACATCGAGCTCGCGCGGGCTCAACTCGCCGATGTCCGCGGCTTGCTCTCGGGCGGGCGGCGCGGCGATTCCGAGGAACGGTGCAACCGCGGCGAGCACAGAGTCGATGTCACCGTGCCACGGTAAGTGCGCGTCGCCTTCGAGGACGACGAGCTCGGCGTTCGGCGCGAGGGCGGCGAGCTGCTCGCCGGCGGCAAGGCGGACCACGCGGTCGCGCCGGCGATGCACGACGAGCGTCGGCGCGCGGAGCCCGGCGACCGTCTCGCTGACGTCGGTCGCGAACGTCAGCTCGAGCAGCTCGGCGGCGAAGGCCGCACTCGCGGACGCGCGCTGGAAGGCTGCGAACGAGGAACGCTCGTCGGGCCCGCCGCTCGGCACGAACGCGTCCGCGAAGAAGCGGCTGCCGAGCCCCCAATGCCTCCGCACGAGGTCGATCACCGCCTCTTGCGTCTCCGCGCGTGCGAGCTCTGCGCCGTTCGCGAAGGCACCGTAGAGGACGACGCGATCGACACGGTCGGGGTTGCGCGCCGCGAACGTGATCGATGTGCACCCGCCGTACGATCCGCCCACGAGAGAGATGCGTTCGAGCTCAAGGTGGTCGAGGAGCGCCGACAGCACGGCAACCTCGTAGTCGAGGTCGAGCGTCTCACGCGGCCGCTCGGGTCCGACATCCCACAGCCGAGACGGTCGTAGCGGATCACACGCCTGCCGCGCGCGAGCCCCCACATGAAGTGGCGGAAGCTCTCGACCTTCCAGTCCTCGACGACGTTGCTGACCCACCACGCTGCGAGAACGAGCGGCGGCCCGGACCCGAGCTCCGCGAACGCGATGCGGTGGCCGTCAAAGCGAAAAAAGCCCGTGCGCTGGTCGCCGCTCATGCCGAGGCGAGTCGCAAGGCCTCGCCGCGCCGTACATACGCCGCCGCCCCGACGGCACGGTAGAACGCGAGCGCGCGCTCGAGGTGCGGCTGCGCCTCGACGTGGCGGCTCTGTTCGGCGAGCGACTCGGCGACCCTCAGGTGCGCGTACGCCGCTTCCGCCCGCAAGTCGGTGCCGTCCAGGAACTCCGCGGCCGCGGCGAGCTCACCGCGTGCGATGAGCTACCGGCCCGCGTCCAGGCCGGGGCACGGCCGCCGCGGGGCGGCGGGTCTTCGCGGCCGAGATCGTGCAGGAGCCAGCCCAGGTCGATGAGCCAGGTGTAATACAGCGGCGTTCCCTCGTCGTCGGTCAGCGACAACAACTCGTCCACGAGAGGCATCGCGTCGGCCGGCCGGCCGTGTTCGACCAAGACGCGCGCGAGCTCGGCCAGCGAGGGGCCGACGGCCTGTGGGTCTTTCACGCGCCGCCCATGGGCGAGCGACCGCTGCGCGTAGTCGAGCGCGAGGGCGTCACCACGTGCGAGCGCCATCGCCGCCTGGGTATGCAGCATCTCGCCCTGCAGCACGTGGCTCTCGGCATCGGCGATCGCGGCCTCGTACTCCTTGCGCAGCGCTTCGGCACGATCCCAGTCGCCGAGGATGATAGGCCACACACGCCTGTAGCGGGGTGAGCCAGCGGATCCCCATCAGCAGTCCGAAGCGATCGACCTCAGCCCGCGCCTCGTCGTAGAGTCGATCCGTCTCACGCGCCCGCCCGAGCGAGAGCATGTCCTGAGCGAGATTGTTGAACGCCCGCTGCGCCTCCGGTGAGCCGCACCGCCGCGGCCGAGCGCGATCGCGCGCTCGAGCTCCGCCGCTCCCCCACCGACGCGGACGCCGAGGGCGGTGCCCACGCTCACGAGGGCCGAGACCTGAAGGTGGACGAGCCCGAGCTCTTCCGCGAGCGCAAGGCCCTCCCGGCCGAGCTCGATCGCCTCCTGGTTGCGGCCGCGAAGCATGAGCAGCCGCGAGCGCTCGACGAGCACGGTCGCCTTCGCGTGAGACGTCGGTGCGTCACGTACGAGCACCCGGGCGCGCTCCGAGGCTGCGTCGGCCTCGTCTCCGAGCCCTCGATGCCAGAAGGCGAGCGCTGCGAGCATCTCGCTCTCGGCGGCGTCCTCCGCTTCGCCGAGCTCGCGGAACGCGTTCGCCGCCTCCACGGCCCGTGTCTCCGCACCGGGCCGCCCGAGGTTGTAGCCGGCCCAGGCGAGCCAGTGCTGTGCGCGGGCAGCGGTGGGAGACCCCGCCTTCGCGAGCGCGAGGGCCTTCGTTGCAAACCCTTCGGCCTGCGCGTACGCCGACAGCGACGCGGCGCGCTCGGCCGCGGCGACGAGCGCCCGCGCTGCGGGGTCGAGAGCTCGTCCGTCTCGGCGCCCGCGGCGCGTCGCAGCTCGAGCGCGGCGACGTAGTGGTGCGCGAGCTGCTCGGCGAGATCCTCCGCCCGGTCGCCCGAAAGCGACTCGATCCATGTGCCGCGCGCACGTGCTTCTCGGCGCGTTCGGCGCGCGGGATCTGCCCGTACGCGACGTCGCGGACGAGCAGATGCGTGAACGCGAACTCCGTCTCGCCCGCGACGGAGCTGCGGCGCTCGCGCCGGACGAACTCCTTCCGCTGCAGCGAGCGCAGCCGCTCCTCTGCGTCCGTCGGCCTCGAGCGCGCCGATCCAGAACGTCTTGCCGAGGACGGCGGCGTCGAAGAGCAGGCTCTTCTCCTCCGGTGGCAGCGAGTCGAGTCGCGCGGCGATGATTCCCTGCACCGTCTCGGGGAGCTCGCCGCAGCGCCTCGCCTCGCTCGGCGAACATGCGCGCGAACTGCTCGGCGTAGAGCGGGTTGCCGCCGGCGCGCGCGAGCAGCGCCTGCTGCGTCTCGGCCGGCAGCAGGGCGCGGTCGAGCAGGTTGGCGATGCAGCAGCGCCGTGTCGTCGTCGGCGAGCGGCGACGAGCGACAGCGTCAGCGCGTTGCGCTTGCCCCCGCCCCAGCCCGGCCGCCGGTCGAGCAGCTCGGGCCGCGCGGTCGCGACCACGAGGAGCGGCACGTCCTCGATCCAGTCGGCGAGCTGGTCGACGAAGTCGAGCAGATCGTCGTCGGCCCAGTGGAGGTCTTCGAACACGAGCACCGTCGGGCGCCGCTCGGCGAGCGCCTCGACGAAGCGGCGCCAGGCGGTGAAGCTCTCGTCGCGCGCGCCGCCCGAGCGCCTCGAGGCCGACGAGCGGCCGCAGCCGCGACTCCACCCACGCGCGTCGTCGTCCGGGGAACAGCTGCGGCGACGGTCTCGTGCAGCTTGCGCTCGGCGTCGGCGGCCGTGTCGGTCTCGAGGATCCCGGCCTGCGCCTTGACCATCTCGCCGAACGCCCAGAACGCGCCGCCTTCGCCGTACGGCAGCGAGCGGCCCTGGCGCCAGTGCGTGAGCTCCGGCGTCGCGCTCGAGCTGGCCGTACAGCTCGCGCGACGAGGCGGCTCTTGCCGATGCCCGGGACGCCGACGATCGTGACCAGCTGCGTCGACGGCTCGCCGCGCACTCGCTCGAACGCGCCGAGCAGGAGCTCGCGCTCGCGGTCGCGGCCGACGAGCGGCGTCGCCGGCGCGCGAAGCTCGACGCCGACGCGGGCGCGCGCCTCCAGCGCCTCCCACACCGGAACCGGCTCGGCCTTGCCCTTCGCCTCGACCGGCGCGTGCTCGCGGTAGTCGATCACGTGCTCGCGTCGCGCGGTACGTCGCTCGTCCGACGATGATCGCCGTTCGATCGGCGCGGCGGACTGCAGACGCGCCGCGGTGTTGACGACGTCGCCGGCGACCATCGCCTCGCCGGCGTCCGGACGCGCGTCGATGTTGACGAGCGCCTCGCCCGTGTTGACGGCGATGCGCACCTCGAGCTTGCCGTCCTCGGCGATGCCCGTCGCGGATCGCAAGCGCCGCGCGGACGGCGCGCTCGGGATCGTCCTCGTGCGCGACGGGCGCGCCGAACACCGCCATCACCGCGTCGCCGACGAACTTCTCGACGGTGCCGCCGCGCTGCTCGAGCTCCGTTCGCAGCCGCTCGTGGTACGGCCGCAGGATCGCCTCGACGTCCTCCGGATCGAGCGACTCGGCGCGCGCCGTGAAGCCGACGAGATCGGCGAAGAGAACCGTGACGACCTTCCGCTCCCGTCTCACCGCAGTCGCTCGACGGGATAACCCTGCGCCTCGAGCGTCTCGAGCACCTCGGCGCAGTGCTCGAGGTCGCGCGTCGCCACGGTCAGCTCCACTTCGGTCTCGGCGACGGAGATGTGCATCCCCTCGCGGTGGTGCTCGACGGAGACGACGTTCACGCGCTGCTCGGCGCACGAGCTCCAGAAGCTTGTTCAGCTCGCCCGGCCGGTCGGGGATGCGCGTGCGGACGACGAGGTAGCGGCCGGCGACCGTGAGCCCGTGACGCATCACCGAGATGAGCAGCGTCGCGTCGATGTTGCCGCCGGAGAGCACGACCGCGACGGGGCCGGTGCCGCCGACCTTGCCCGAGAGCAGCGCGGCGACGCCGACCGCGCCGGCGCCCTCGACGACGAGCTTCGTCCGCTCGAGCAGCAGGACGATCGCCTCGCTGATCTCCTCGTCGGCGACGTCGACCATGTCGTCGAGCAGCGCGTCGAGGATGCTCATCGTCAGCTCGCCGGGCTGCTTGACGAAGATGCCGTCCGCGATCGTGAAGCCCGACTTGCCGGCCTGCACGCCGACGATCCGCACGTCCGGCTTCACCGCGCGCAGCGCGTGCGCGATTCCGGCCGCGAGCCCGCCGCCGCCGACCGGGATCAGGACGGTCTCCGCCGTCGCGCACCTGCTCCGCGAGCTCGAGCCCGATCGTCCCCTGGCCGGCGATCACGACGCGGGTCCTCGAAGGGATGGACGAACGTCGCGCCGGTCTCCCCGGCGTACGCCTGTGCCGCGTCGAGCGCCTCCTCGAACGCTCTCCGGCCAGCTCGAGCTGTGCGCCGTAGTTGCGGCACGCGTCGACCTTCGCCATCGGCGCGTCGAGCGGCACGTAGATGCGCGCGCTCACGCCGGCCTCGCGCGCGGCCCAGGCAACGGCCTGGCCGTGGTTGCCTGCGCTCGCCGCGACGACGCCTGCCGCGCGCTCGCTCCGCGTCGAGCGTCGCGATCCGGTTGACGGCGCCGCGGACCTTGAACGAGCCCGTGCGCTGGAGGTTCTCCGCCTTCAGCCAGACCTCGCGGCCGGCGAGGCGCGACAACGTCTCCGAGCCGTAGACCGGGGTGACCCGCGCGACGCCGCGAGACGCGCCGCGCGCCTCTTCGATGTCACGAAGCGTCGGCGCCGTTCGTGTCGCCAATGTCGGAACACCTTCTCCATGATCTCGCGCACGGCCGTCAGCGGGTCGAGCTCGCGGCGCTGCACCTCGTCGAGCAGGCGCCGGAGCTCCGGATCGTCCGCGACCGCGTGCTCGAGGTGCGTCTTCGCGCGCGACGACGCGACGGCGAACACCTCGCCGGCGAGGTTGCGGCGGCGCCGCTTCTCGAGCCCGTCGTCCGCCTCGAGGAACGCGCGATGCTGCGTCGATCTTCTCCCAGAGCACGTCGACGTTCTCGCCGCGCATCGCCTCGGTGAGCACGATCGGCGGCTTCCACGTCGCGCTCCTTGTCGAGCGTGAGGATCGAGCGCACCTCGTTGACCATCGTCTTCGCGGCCGGATGATCCATCTTGTTGACGGCGATCACGTCGGGAATCTCCATGATCCCGGCCTTCAGCGCCTGGACGGAGTCGCCGGAGCCCGGCATCAGCACGAGCAGGACGGTGTCGGCGATCGCCGATCACCTCGACCTCGCCCTGGCCCGCGCCGACCGTCTCGAGGAAGAGGAGGTCCTTGCCGGACGCGTCGAGCACGAGCATCGCCTGCAGCGTCGCCTCGGCGAGCCCGCCGAGGTGGCCGCGCGAGCCCATCGAGCGGATGAAGACGCCCGGGTCGAGGAAGTGGTCGGCGAGCCGGATGCGGTCGCCGAGCAGCGCGCCCGTGCGTGAACGGGCTCGAGGGGTCGACCGAGATCACGCCGACGCTCTGCTCCCGGCCGCGGACGTGCCGCACGAGCGCGCTGATCAGCGACGACTTGCCGACGCCCGGCGGGCCGGTGACGCCGAGGCGTAGCCGCGCCCCGTGTCGGGATAGATGTCGCGGACGACGTCGTAGGCGAGCGGGTCGCCGTTCTCGACGAGCGTGATCGCGCGCGCCAGCGCGCGCTTGTCGCCCGCGCGGACGCCGGCGGCGAGCGTCTCGCGCGTCCAGTCGCGCGCCCGGCCATGCGCGCTCTAGAGGCGATGCCGAGCCGCGCGGCGTCCGCGCCGTCGACGGCAGCGGCAGTCTCGCCTCGACGCGTCCGGCGCGACTGCGAGTCGCGGCGACGAGCGCGATCGCGACGACGGCCGGCGACGACCGAGCAGGCCGCGCCGATCCCCCAGATCCAGCGACCGCCGAGCTGCGTACGTGAGCGGCCCGGCGGCCGCCATCGCGGGGCCGAGGACCGCGTAGTCATGCTCATCGCGATCGTGAACGCGCGCCCGCGGAGCGCGTCCGGCACGCCGCGCTGGATCAGCAGGACGTTGTACAGCGCCGCGGCGCCGTTCCCGATGCCGGCGAGCGACGACGGCCGGCGCGCGATCCAGACGTTCGGCGCGACCGCGGCGATGCCGTAGCCCATGCCCGGCGAGCACGATCGCCGGGCCGTAGAGCGAGCCGATCGCGCGCCGCTCGCGCGAGCTGCCGCCGGCGAAGCTGCCGATCGCGAGACCGACGCCCGACGCGCCGAAGAGGAGGCCGAAGCCGAAGTCGCCGGCGTTGAACGAGTCCTTCGCGATCACGACCTCGCCGACGTTGATGCAGGCCACGCCGATCATCTCGACGCTCCAGGCCGCGAGCACGACCTGCAGCGCCGGGGCTCGCCGCGCGAGCGCGAAGCCGTCGGCGAGGTCGCGCCAGTGCCCGCGGCTCAGCGCGGCCTCGGACTGCAGGCGGTTCGCCGGCGATCATCCGGATGAGCAGCGCGGAGACGACGAACGACACCGCGTTGATCCAGTAGGCGGCGTCGGGCCGGACGCGGCGACGATGACGCCGCCGACGAGCGGGCCGGCCGCCCAGGCCATGTTCTCGACCGTCATGAAGAGCGCGTTGCCCTGCTCGAGGTCGTCCTCCTCGAGCAGGTTCGGCATCCCGGCGTTGACCGCCGGCCGGTAGATCGCGTGGCGAGGCCGCTCGACGGCGGCGAGCGCGACGATCCAGACCGTGCGGTCGACGAACGGCAGCGCCACGAAGACCCCCGCGCGCAGAAGGTCGGACGCGATCATCAGCCGCGCCGCGACAGCCGGTCGAGCAGCGGCCCGAGCGCGACGCCGACGAGGACCGTCGGCAGGAAGACGACGATCAGGAGCGCGCGCGACCCAGGTGCCGGAGTGCGTGCGATCGTAGACGTCGACCGTCAGCGCGATCGTCGCGAGCCACGTGCCGAGCAGCGAGCCGAGCGTGGCGAGGAAGAGCAGCCGGAAGCTGCGGTTGCGGCGCAGAAGCTCGACGGCGGCCCAAGGTCGCGACGCGCTAGTTCGTCGCGGCGGCGCCGACCCTGTGCGAGCGCCTCCGCGAGAACGGCGTTCTCGTCGGCCGTTCCGACGGTGACGCGGATCGCCACTCGGGGCCCGAAGCGCGCCGAGCGGCCGGACGATCACGCCCTCGCGCAGCAGCGCGTCGAAGAGCGCGCGGGCGTCGCCGCCGGTCTCCGCGTAGACGAAGTTGGCGACGGCCGGGCCGGCGACGTCGAAGCCGGCCCCGCGGAGGAGCTCGGACGACGCGCGCGCCGCTCCGCGGCGCACTGCGCCCGCCGGCGCGCGAGCTCCGCTCGTCGCCGAGGCTCGCGAGCGCGGCGGCCTGCGCCGGCGACGAGACGTCGAACGCACGCCGTACCTTGCCGATCTCGGTGACGACGTCCTCGGGCGCGATGCCGTAGCCGACGCGCAGCCCCGCGAGCCCGTAGATCTTCGAGAACGTGCGCAGGACGACGACGCGGCGCCCGGCTTGAAGTACTCCTCGACGCCGTCGGCGTAGTCGGGGTCGTCGATGTACTCGAAGTAGGCCTGGTCGAGGACCGTCAGGACGTGTCCCGGGACGTGGTCGAGGTAACGTGTCCAGCTCGGCGCGGGTGTTCGTCGTCCCCGTCGGGTTGTTCGGGTGGCAGACGTAGACGAGCTTCGTGCGCGGCGTGATCGCCTCGAGCAGCGCGTCGAGGTCGTAGCGGTGGTCGCGCAGCGGAACGCGCACCGGCACGCGCGCCGAGCTTGATCGCGTCGAGCACGTAGCTCGGGAACGACGGCCAGCCGCAGACGATCTCGTCGCCCTCGTCGAGCACGGCCTGGCTCGAGGCAGTCGATGACGCCGTCGGCGCCGGCGCCGATCGCGACCTCCTCGAAGCGCGACGCCGTGGCGCTCGGCGAGCGCCGCGCGCAGCGCGTACGCGCCGCCGTCGGATAGCGGTTCAGCTCGCGCGCGCTGCGCTCGAGCGCCTCGAGCGCGGCCGGGAACGGCCCGAACGGGCCCTCGTTCGACGCGAGCTTGACGACGCGCTCGAGGCCGAGCTCGCGCTGGACCTCCTCGACCGGCTTGCCGGGCTCGTACGGGACGAGCTCGGCGATCGAGCGGCGGAAGAACGAGCCGCGCGCTCGCTCACGCGGCGGCGGCCTCGTCGTCCGGCCCTTCTTCCGCCAGAACAGCAGCAGCCGCGCCGGCGCCGCGGCGAGCGCGGCCGATGACCGCGGCGCTTGTTCGAGCCGGCTTCGTCTCCGGCGTCGACCGCCGGCACGGCGCCGCTTCGCCTTGCGCTTGGCGACGTTCCTTGCCGACCTGCCAGACCGCCCAGCCGAGCATCGGCGTTCGCGCCTGTTGACGATTCCCATGCGCCCTCCCTTCGTGTTACGCCGTTGCCGCAGCTCTTCCGCCTGCGGCGGCAGGTGGATCGCGCGGCCGAGGCCGACGAGGCCCGCTTCCTTGATCGCCTCGGAGAGCGTCGGGTGCGCGGCCATGCCGTCCGCCACCGTCTCGACCGTGGACTCCGCGTCGAGCGCGACGACGCCGGCCTCGATCAGGTCGGTCACGTGCGGCCCGACCATCACGATGCCGAGCAGCTCGCCGTAGCGCGTCTCGTGGATCGACTTCACCCAGCCGACGGTCTCGTTCTGCATGACCGCGCGCGCGTTCGCGACCCACGGGAACATGCCCGACCGCGACGTCGTCGCCGTGCTGCTCGCGCGCCTCCGCCTCGGTGAGGCCGACGCCCGCGATCTCCGGGATCGGTGTAGATCGGGCGCGGGACGCCGCGGTTGTCGACGACGGCGTCGTGGCCCATCGCGTTCTCGGCTGCGACCTCGCCCTCGCGGAACGCCGTGTGCGCGAGCTGCCAGTAGCCGGCGCAGTCGCCGACGGCGTAGATGTGCGGCACGGTCGTGCGGCGGTGCTCGTCGGCGGCGATGCCCTTGCGCCGGTCGAACTCGACGCCGATCGCCTCGAGCCCGAGGCCCTCGACGAGCGGCGCGCGGCCGACCGCCACGAGCATCAGGTCGGCCTCGACGGTCTCGCCGTCGCCGAAGTGCACGCGTCAGCTCCGTCGCCGGCGTCCTCGACCTTCGTGCACTGCTTGCCGAGGTTGAGCGCGATGCCGCGGCGGCCGAACTGCTTCGCGAGCTCCTTCGCCGCGTCGGCGTCCTCCTGCGGGATCAGCGTGTCGAGCATCTCGACGATCGTCACCTCGGAGCCGAAGCGCCGGAAGATCGACGCGAACTCGCAGCCGATGATCCCGCCGCCGAGCACGACGAGCCGCTTCGGCACCTCGGTCTGCGCGAGCAGGCCCGTCGAGTCGACGCAGCGCGGCGAGTCGAGCCCTTCGATCGGCGGCCGGATCGGGAACGAGCCGGTCGCGACGATCGCGGACTTGAACGTCACGTCCTCGCCGCCTTCGACGGCGATCGTGTTCGCGTCCTTGAACGTGCCGGTGCCCTTGACCCACTCGACGCCGTTCGCCTTGAAGAGGCTCGGCGACGCCGCTCGTCATCTGCTTGACGACGCCGGCCTTCCACTCGTTCGCCTTGCCGAAGTCGAGCTGCGGCTCGCCGACGTTGACGCCGAGCTTCGCGAACGTCTCCTCGGCCTCCTTGATCGAGAACGCCGTCTGCACCCACGCCTTCGTCGGGATGCATCCGACGCGGAGGCACGTGCCGCCGAGCTCGGGCTCCTTCTCGATGCAGGCGGCCTTCGCGCCGAGCTGCGCGGCGCGGATCGCGGCCGTGTAGCCGCCGGGGCCTCCGCCGAGAACTGCGACGTCGACTTCCATCGGGCTTGATGCTAGTCGGCGGGAGTCGTTCAGCCGCGCCAGCATGGTCCAGCTGCCGCCGCTCTCGCCGACCTTGCGGAAGCCGTGCCGCTCGTAGAGGCGAAGCGCGGGGTTGTCCGGCTCGACGCTGAGCGAGATCTGCTCGAAGCCGTCCTTCTTCGCCTGGGCGAGCAGGCCCACGAGCAGCTCCTCGCCGTAGCCCTTGCCGCGGCAGCGACGGGACGACCGCGATCGACAGCTCGGGCGTCTGCTCGTCGACGAAACCGTAGCCGGGCTCGCGCTCCTTGAACAGCCGGTACCAGGCGGCGCCGACGTTGCCGGACATCGCCGTAGGCGATCACGGCCGCGTCGCCCGGCCTGCCCCAGCTCATCACGTAGCGCTGCACCGATCCCTCCAGCGGGTCCTGCGGCGCGTGCTCGCGCCAGTAGTACGCGTGGTGGAGCATGTCGCGGAGGAAGCGCGCGTCGTGGCGGCTGCCGGGGCGGATCACGGCCCGACGAGGTCTTGCGCGAGCTGGATGCGGTTTCCGTCCGGGTCGTAGACGTCGAGCAGGCGCACGTGGCCGTGAAGCTCGAGCACGACGCCGACGTTCACGCCTTCGTCGCGCAGGCGCTCGGCCTCGGCCTTGACGTCCTCGACGTCGACGTGCGCGACGCCGCCTTCCTCGGCTCGCCCTCGGCGACCGCGATCTCCATCTCGCCGCGCTGGAGCCGCGCCCAGCGCTCCTGCCAGTCGACGAACGTCTCCTCGAAGCCGAGCGTCTCGCGATAGAACGCGCGGCCGGCATCGAAGTCGCGCACGCGGTACCAGACGGTCATCTCAGAGCGCGAGCGCCGGAGCTCTCGACGAGCTGCTTCAGCGTGCGCAGGAAGTCCGCGCCGACGGCGCCGTCGATCGCGCGGTGGTCGCACGTCAGCGTCATCGTCATCAGCGGCACTGCGGTGAAGTCGCCGTCGCGGACGACGACGCGCTCCTCGCTCGCGCCGACGGCGAGGATCGCGACCTGCGGCGGGTTGAGCACGGCGACGAACTGCTCGATGCCGAACATGCCGAGGTTCGAGATCGTGAACGTGCCGCCTTCGAGGTCGTCCTGCTTCAGCTTGTTGTCGCGTGTGCGCTGCACGAGGTCTGCGCGGGCGCGCGCGATCTCGGCGATGCTCAGCCGGTCGGCGTTGCGGATCGACCGGGACGATGAGGCCCTGCGGCGCGGCGACGGCGATGCCGACGTTCGCGCTCGGGTGAATCTGGATCTCGCCGTCGACGTAGTGCGCGTTGACGTCGCGGTGTCGCATGAGCGCCGCGGCGGTGACGCGCGTCAGGACGTCGGTGACCGTCGGCCGTTCTTCCGGGTGCAGCTCTCTGAGCCGCTCGACGAGCGCGAGCGCCTGCGTCATGTCCGCCGAGACGACGAGCTGGAAGACGGGCGCCTCCCACGCCTGCGTGAGCCGCCGCGCGATCGTCTTGCGCACGCTCGTCAGCTGTCTCGTCTCGACCTGTCCCGGGATCCTGGACCCTCGGACACGGCCGGGAGCGGCCGCCTCGGCGCGCTCGACGTCCTCGGCGACGATGCGCCCGTCCGGGCCGGTGCCGCTGCATCTGCGCCAGGTCGATGCCGCGTTCCGTCGCGATCCGCCGCGCGAGCGGCGACGCCTTGATCCGGCCGCCGTCTCGGACGTCCTTCGGGGCAGTGTCCCGGCTGTCCCTGCGACGGCCGTGGTCGGCGCGGCGCTCGCGCCGTTCTCCGGCCGGCCTCTCGTCCGCGTCACCGCGAGCGTCTCGCCGCTGCCTCGCCGCTCGCCGCCGATCGCCTCGCCCGCGCGTCGTTCTCCGAGGCATCGAGGACGTCCTCGCCCTGCTCGCCGATGACTGCGATCGTCTTGCCGACCTCGACCTCGCCCTCCTCGACCGCGATCTTCAGCAGGACGCCGGACGCGTCGGCCTCGACCTCCTGCGTCACCTTGTCGGTGTCGAGCTCGTAGAGCGGCTCACCCTTCTCGACCGACTCGCCCTCGGACTTGAGCCACTTGACGATCGTCCCCGACTCCATCCCCTGCCCGAGCCGCGGGAGCTTGATCTCAGTTGCCATTTCTCCCGACCGTGCGCATCACCGCCGCCAGCACGTCGTCCGCGTGCGGCACGCACCACTCCTCCATCACCGGCGCGAACGGCAGCGGCGTGAACTTCGCGCCCACGCGCTCGATCGGCGCGTCGAGCCAGTCGAACGCCTGGTACTGCACGACCGCCGCGACCTCGGCGCCGAAGCCCATCCGCGTCACCGCCTCGTGCGCGACGACGCAGCGATTCGTCTTCTTCACGGACTCGACGAGCGTCTCCTCGTCGAGCGGCTGCAGCGTGCGCGGGTCGACGACCTCGACCGAGACGCCCTGCTCCTCCGCCTGCTTCGCCGCCGCGAGCGCCTCGTGCACGAGCCGGCCGGTCGCGATCACCGTCACGTCCTCGCCCTCGCGGTGCACGCGCGCCTTGCCGATCGGGATCGGCTCGAGCTCGTCGGGCACCTCCTCCTTGATCCCGTAGAGCGTGCGGTGCTCGAAGAAGACGACCGGGTTGTCGTCGTAGATCGACGACCACAACAGCCCGCGCACGTCCGTCGGCGTCGACGGGAAGACGACCTTCAGCCCCGGGATGTGGACGAACCACGCCTCGAGCTGCTGCGCGTGCTGCGCGCCCGGGCTCCAGCCCGCGCCGCCCTGCGTGCGCACCGTGAGCGGAACCTTGAGCTGGCCGCCCGACATGTAGCGGTGCTTCGCCGCCTGGTTGACGATCTGTTCCGTCGCGAGCGTGAGGAAGTCCTCGTACATCACCTCGACGACCGGCCGCATGCCCTGCATCGCGGCGCCGATGCCCGCGCCGACGAGCGCCATCTCCGAGATCGGCGTGTTGCGCACGCGCTGCGGCCCGAACTCCGCGAGCATCCCCTGCGTCACGCCCATCGAGCCGCCCATCTCCGCGATGTCCTCGCCCATGACGAACACGTCGTCGTCGTCGCGCATCGCGCGCACGAGCGCGTCGCGCACTGCTTCGCGGTAGCTGAGCTCAGGCACCCTGACGTTCCTGACGTGCCGCTGGGCGTGCGGCGCCGAAGGGGACAGTATGGGAATACGGCCCCGTAGAGCGCCGTGCGGTCAGCGGCGCGAGCGCCCCGCGGAGGCCGGCTCCGCCGGCCGGGAGCGGTGCGCGGTCAGGGGCGTCAGGCATACACGTTCTTGAGCGCGTCCTCGGGTTTCGGGTCCGTGCCCGCCTTCGCGAACTCGACCGACTCCTCGACGACCTTCGTGATCTCCGCGTCGAGCCGCTCCCACTCGTCGTCGGAGAACTCGAGCTTGCT
>CAVXZL010000014.1:0-30189 GCA_963766345.1 uncultured Actinomycetes bacterium
CGGCCGAGCCCGCTCAAGCGGCGGAACCGGCCGAACCGGACATGCTCGCAGTCCAGGACTCGGGACCTGCCCCGAAGGAACGCGGCGGCCGGATCAAGGCGTCGCCGCTCGCGCGTCGGATCGCGAAGGAACGCGGCATCGACCTGGCGCAGCTGCACGGCACCGGCCCGGACGGTCGCATCGTCGCCGAGGACGTCGAGCGGGCCGAGACGGCTGCACCGGCCGTGTCCGCAGTCCAGGACTCGGGACAGGTCGAGACGAGACAGCTGACGAGCGTGCGCAAGACGATCGCGCGGCGGCTCACCCAGGCGTGGGAGGCGCCCGTCTTCCAGCTCGTCGTCTCGGCGGACATGACGCATGCGCTCGCGCTCGTCGAGCGTCTCAGAGAGCTTCATCCGGAAGAACGTCCAACGGTCACCGACGTCCTCACGCGCGTCACGGCGGCGGCGCTCATGCAACATCGCGACGTCAACGCGCACTACGTCGACGGCGAGATCCAGATTCACCCGAGCGCGAACGTCGGCATCGCCGTCGCCGCGCCGCAGGGCCTCATCGTTCCCGTCATCCGGAACGCCGACCGGCTGAGCATCGCCGAGATCGCACGCGCTCGCGCAGACCTCGTGCAGCGCACCCGTGACAACAAGCTGAAGCAGGACGACCTCGACAGCGGGACGTTCACGATCTCGAACCTCGGCATGTTCGGCATCGAGCAGTTCGTCGCCGTGCTCAACCCGCCGCAGGTCGCCATCCTCGCCGTCGGCTCGAGTGAGGAGCGCGTCGTCGTCCGCGACGGCTCCTTCACCGCAGTGCCGCTCATGACGATGACGCTGACCTGCGACCACCGCGCGATCGACGGCGCCGTCGGCGCGGACTTCCTGCGCACGCTGAAGCAGCTCGTCGAGACTCCGGCGCTCGCGCTCTGAGATGACTGTCTGGTACCGCGTGCGCGACTTCGATGCCGGCCGCGCGTTCTATCGCGAGACGCTCGGCTTCGAGGAGACGTTCGTCGACTGGCAGGAGCGCTGGGCACGGTTGCAGCGTGGCGAGATGGAGATCGCCGTCGCCGAGGGCGAGCCCGAAGAAGGCGGCGTCGCACACGTCGACGTCGAGGACGTCAAGGCCGAGGCCGAGCGCCTGCGCAACGAAGGCGTGAACGTCGGCGTCGTGCTCGAGCTTCACGGCCACGTGCGCCTGCTCGACGTCTACGACCCGGACGGGAACCGCATCCAGCTCGCGCAAGACCTCGTCGGGCCGTGATCCGCCCCGGCAGCCGCCACGACGCGCGCTTCCTCCGCGACATGCTCCACCACGCGTACTACTGGCGCGAGCACGCGCCGCAGGACCCGCTGGAGGGATCGGTGCAGCGCTACGTGATGAGCTGGGGCAGGCCGGGCGACGCCGCCGTGATCGCTTACAGCGATTCCGGCAACGTCGGCGCTGCCTGGTACCGGCTGTTCAGGGAGCGGGAGCCCGGCTACGGTTTCGTCGACGAGCGAACGCCCGAGCTCTCGATCGCGGTCGTGCCGTCGTGCCGGGGCAAGGGCTACGGAGAGGAGCTCCTGGTGAGCCTGCTCGCCCAGGCGAAGAAGGAAGGCTTCGAGCAGATCTCGCTCAGCGTCGAGCCGGACAACCCCGCGCTTCGCCTCTACGAGCGGCACGGCTTCCGCAAGGTCGGCGAGAGCGGCGGCAGCTGGACCATGGTTGCGCGGCTGAACGACTCCCCCGACTAGCATCAAGCCCGATGGAAGTCGACGTCGCCGTTCTCGGCGGAGGCCCCGGCGGCTACACGGCCGCGATCCGCGCCGCACAGCTGGGCGCGAAGGCGGCCTGCATCGAGAAGGAGCCCGAGCTCGGCGGCACATGCCTCCGCGTCGGATGCATCCCGACGAAGGCGTGGGTGCAGACGGCGTTCTCGATCAAGGAGGCCGAGGAGACGTTCGCGAAGCTCGGCGTCAACGTCGGCGAGCCGCAGCTCGACTTCGGCAAGGCGAACGAGTGGAAGGACGGCGTCGTCAAGCAGATGACGAGCGGCGTCGCGAGCCTCTTCAAGGCGAACGGCGTCGAGTGGGTCAAGGGCGCCGGCACGTTCAAGGACGCGAACACGATCGCCGTCGAAGGCGGCGAGGACGTGACGTTCAAGTCCGCGATCGTCGCGACCGGCTCCTTCCCGATCCGGCCGCCGATCGAGGGGCTCGACGACGAGCGCTGCGTCGACTCCACGGGACTGCTCGCGCAGACCGAGGTGCCGAAGCGTCTCGTCGTGCTCGGCGGCGGGATCATCGGCTGCGAGTTCGCGTCGATCTTCCGCCGCTTCGGCTCCGAGGTCACGATCGTCGAGATGCTCGACACGCTCATCCCTCAGGAGGACGCCGACGCGGCGAAGGAGCTCGCGAAGCAGTTCGGCCGCCGCGGCATCACGCTCAACCTCGGCAAGCAGGCGACGAAGGTCGAGGACGCCGGCGACGGACTGCGGGTGCATTTCGGCGACGGCGAGACCGTCGAGGCGGATCTGATGCTCGTGGCCGTCGGCCGCGCGCCGACCGTCGAGAACCTCGGCCTCGAGGCGATCGGCGTCGAGCTGGACCGGCGCAAGGGCATCGCCGCCGACGAGCACCGCCGCACGACCGTGCCGCACATCTACGCCGTCGGCGACTGCGCCGGTTACTGGCAGCTTGCGCACACGGCGTTCCGCGAGGGCGAGGTCGCTGCTGAGAACGCGATGGGACACGACGCCGTCGTCGACAACCGCGGCGTCCCGCGGCCGATCTACACCGATCCCGAGATCGCGGCCGTCGGCCTCACGGAGGCGGAAGCCCGCGAGCAGCACGGCGACGACGTCGCGGTCGGCACGTTCCCGTGGGTCGCGAACGCGCGCGCGGTCATGCAGAACGAGACCGTCGGCTGGGTGAAGTCGATCCACGAGACGCGCTACGGCGAGCTGCTCGGGATCGTGATGGTCGGTCCGCACGTCACAGACCTGATCGAGGCCGGCGTGGTCGCGCTCGACGCGGAATCCACCGTGGAGACGGTCGCCGACGGAATGGCTCCGCATCCGACGCTCTCGGAGGCGATCAAGGAGGCCGGTCTCGTCGCACTCGGCCGCGCGATCCACCTGCCGCCGCGGCGACGGGCTGCGGCAACTGCATAACAGAAGGGGGAAACGCGCATGGGAATCGTGAACAGGCGGAACGCCGTCCTCGGCTGGGCGGTCTGGAAGATCGCCATGAACGTGGCCAAGTCGAAGGCGAAGCGGGCGGTACCCGGCGACGCCGGGAAGCCCAGCCTCGTCAAGCGCGTCGCGGTCGTCGGCCTCGGCTTCGCGGCGGCGACGGGCGCGGCGCTCGTGTTCTGGCGCAAGAAGGGCGACGACACGCCGCCCGCGGTTCTTTGAGCGACGGCGGCCGGTTCTTCCGCCGCTCGACGGCCGACCTCGTTCCGTACGAGCCCGGGAAGCCGGTCGAGGAAGTTCAGCGCGAGCTCGGCCTCGATCGCGTCGTCAAGCTGGCGTCGAACGAGGGCCCGTTCCCGCCTTTCCCGGCTGCCGTCGACGCGCTGGAGCGCTGCGCGCACGAGCTGAACCGGTATCCCGACGGCGGCGCCTGGGAGCTACGCGCCACGCTCGCGGCGCATCACGGCGTCGGCTTCGAGCAGGTCGCGATCGGCGCAGGAGCCGACGGCGTCATCGACTGCCTGAGCCAGGCCGCCCTCGACGAGGGCGACGAGATCGTCTGCGGCTGGCCGTCGTTCCCGAGCTACGTCCTCGACGCGATCAAGGTCGGCGCGCAGCCGGTCCGCGTCCCGCTGCGGGATCACCGGTACGACCTCGAGGCGCTGCTCGAGGCGATCACGCCGCGCACGAAGCTCGTCTACGTCTGTCACCCGAACAACCCGACCGGCACGATCAACACGCGCGCCGAGCTCGACCGGTTCCTGGACCAGGTCCCGGGACACGTGCTGACGGTCGTCGACCAGGCGTACTTCGAGTTCATCGACGACTCGGACTACCCGGACGCGATCGAGGAGTACTTCAAGCAGGGCGCGCGCGTCGTCGTCCTGCGGACATTCTCGAAGATCTACGGCCTCGCGGGCCTACGGGTCGGGTACGGGATCGCCGCCGAGGACGTCGTCGCGGAGATCGGCAAGGTGCGCCGCGCGTTCGACGTCTCGACCGCCGCGCAGGTCGCTGCCGTTGCAAGCCTCGGCGACGACGCCGAGCTCGCGCGCCGGAGGAGCGAATGCGCGCGAGAACGCGACCGCGTGGTCGAGATCCTGACGGGCGCGGGCTTCGACGTCGCAGGCCCCGCCGTCGCGAACTTCGTCTACGCCGAGACCGGAAGCGATGCCCGCGCGCTCTTCGACGCGCTCCTGCGGGAGGGCGTCATCGTGCGCCCGCTCCACGGCTTCGGATCGGAAACGGCAATTCGAGTGACCATCGGGACTGCGGACGAAAACGACTTTCTCGCCGCTGCGCTGGAAAAGGTGACGGCCGCGACGACAAACTAAGGCCGTGGGCGCCGCCGAGCTCCTCCGCCGCAACCGCGGCTTTCGTCTGCTCTTCGTCGCGACGCTCGGCTCGCTTCTCGGCACGTGGCTCGCGACGATCGCGCTGACGGTCGAGGTCTACGACCGCACGCACTCGGGGACGTGGGTGAGCGCGCTGCTCATCGCGGTGTTCCTGCCGACGGTGGTCGTCGGCGTCGCGGTGGGGCCGCTGCTCGACCGGCTGTCGCGGCGCGGCCTGATGATCGCGTCGGACGTCCTGCGCGCCGCGGTCTTCGTCGCGCTGCCGTTCGTCCACGAGCCCGCGGTAATCGTCGCGCTCGCCGGCGTGGCGGGAATCGGCAACGCGGTCTATCGGCCGACGGTCAACGCCGCGATGCCGAACCTCCTCGAGGAGGAAGAGCTCGAGCGCGGCAACGCGCTCTTTCAGACCGTCGAGAACATGGCGTGGGCCGCCGGCCCGATCCTGGGCGGAGCGATCGTCGCGGTCTCCGGGACGCACGCCGCGTACTGGATCAACGCCGTGTCGTTCGTCTTCTCGGCGCTCGTCATCCGGCTGATCCCGGCGCGCCGCCTGCAGTCGGAGGCGCCGATCAGCAAGGGGCACTGGCGCGACATCGCAGACGGCTTCTCGTTCGCCCGTCAATCGCCCGTGCTCAAGGTCGTGCTCCTCGCGTGGAGCGTCGAGATGATCGCTGTCGCGTGCGTGAACGTCGGTGAGGTCATCATCGCGAAGGACTCGTTCAACGCCGGCGACTTCGGCTACGGGCTCCTCTTCGGCGCGTCGGGCGTCGGGCTCGCGATCGGCAGCTTCTTCGGGGGGATGCTCGCGGAGCGGCGCACGGTCGCCGGTCTCTACGGGCCGGCGATGATCCTTGCGGGGATCGGGACCGTGGTCGCCTCCGTCGCCCCGAACGTCTGGGTGGCGGCGGTGCCCTTCGCCGTCGGAGGGATCGGGAGCGGCGCGGCGGCGCTCTACAACGTGCTCCTCATCCAGCGCGGCGTCCCCGACTCGTACCGCGGTCGCGCCTTCACGCTCGCGATGAGCGTGACGTACGCGGTGCTCGGCCCGGCCATGGCGGTCGCCGGGCCGGTGACGAACGTCCTCGGCGCCCGCTGGATCTGGGCGATCGGCGCCGGCTTCTCCGTGCTCGCCGGCTTCGTCGCGATCGCGCTCTCGCCGCGCCTCAGCGTCGTCGTCGCTCCCGTCGACGACGCGGAGCTCGAGCAGGCCGAAGCCGCATCCCTGTAGGCGGTTTTCCGACAGCCGGAGGACGGCTGGCTCCGTTTCGCATCGCCCGTGCGCACGCCAACGTCAGAGGCGGCAATCGAACGAGGAGGAGTTGCACGCCGTGCTCAAGACGAAGCTCAACACGATCATCGCCGTCACCGCACTCGTCGTCGCCGTCTTCGGCGCGACGCCGCTCGGCCACGCTGCGGAAAGGCTCGTTCTCCCGAAGGCGTCGGTCGGCGCCGGACAGCTGAAGGCGAACGCCGTCAGCGGCGCGAAAGTGAAGGACGGCTCGCTGACGGCGGCCGACTTCAAGGCGGGTGCGGTGCCCGCCGGGCCGCAAGGACCCAAGGGAGAGAAGGGCGACACGGGCGCGCCGGGGGCGCAGGGCGCGATCGGCCCGCAGGGCGAGCCGGGAGCGCCTGGGACGCCCGGCGCGCAGGGCGAGCGGGGCGAGAAGGGCGACAAGGGCGATCCCGGCGGCGGCGTCAGCGGCTACGAGCTCGTCACCACGAGCACGAACCTCCCCGCCGATGGCTACGCGCACGGAATGACGTACTGCCCCGCGGGCAAGAAGGCGGTCGGCGGCGGTTACTCGACTGGCGTGCAGTTGACGACGACCCAGTCGTTTCCGACGAACAACGGCGGAGGCTGGGACGTCTTCGCGCACAACACCGAACCGACGGCAAAGTCGCTCACCGTCTGGGCGATCTGCGCGAACGTCGTCTAGAAGAATCACGGGACCTGGTCCCCTCGCGGGACCAGGTCCCTACGATTCGGCGCATGGCGAAGCGCCGGGAGTGGACGCGCGAGACGCTTGCCGCCGGCGTTCGCGCGGGTGACAAGCGCGCTCTCGCCCGCGCGATCACGCTCGTCGAGAACCGCGAGCCGCTCGCGTACGACGTCGTGCGCGAGATCTATCCCGATACGGGCCGCAGCTACGCCGTCGGCGTGACCGGCCCCCCGGGGGTCGGCAAGTCGTCGCTGATCAGCGCGCTCGTCCGCCACGTGCGCGGGCAGGAGCAGAGCGTCGGCGTCATCTCCGTCGACCCGTCGAGCCCGTTCTCGAAGGGAGCGCTCCTCGGCGACCGGATCCGGCTCAGCGACCACTTCCTCGACCCCGGCGTCTTCATCCGTTCGATGGGCTCGCGCGGCCATCTCGGCGGCCTCGCGGAGGCGACGCTCCAGGCGATGCTCGTGCTCGACGCCTCGGGCAAGGATCTTCTCTTCCTCGAGACCGTCGGCGCCGGGCAGGGCGAGGTCGAGGTGATCGGCATCGCCGACACGGTGCTGCTCGTTCTCATGCCGGGGTCCGGCGACTCGGTGCAGGCGCTGAAGGCCGGAATCATGGAGATCCCCGACGTGATCGCGGTGAACAAGATGGATCATCCCGCCGCGAAGACGATGGTGAACGAGGTGCGCTCGATCCTCACCCTGGACAAGGAGCGCAAGTGGAAGCCGCCGATCGTGCTCACCGAGGCGACGCGCGGCGAGAACGTCGACGTGTTGTGGGAGAAGATCTCTGCGCACCGCGCGTTCCTCGAGAGCGACGGCGGGCTCGACGAGCGGCGCCGGCGGAACCTCGCCGGTGAGGTGTTCGCGGTCGCTTCGTCGCGCGCGAAGGCTCACCTCGAGCACGCGGTGGCCGACGATCCGGAGCTCAGGCGCCTGCTCGACGAGGTGCAGCGCCGAGAGCTCGACCCGCTGACGGCCGTACGCGAGATCATGGAGAAGGTGTTCAGGGTTGGCGACGCAAACGGCTCCGACGGTTCGTGACGTCGAGGAGGCGCGCGAGCGCCTCGCCGGCATCGCCCGTGTCACTCCCGTCTACGGGTCCGAGACGCTTTCCCGGCTGGCCGGCCGTGAGGTCTGGCTGAAGGCGGAGAACCTCCAGCGCACCGGCTCGTTCAAGATCCGCGGCGCCGTCAACCGGATCTCGTTCCTCGACAAGGACGAGCGCGCGGCCGGGGTCGTCACCGCGAGCGCGGGCAACCACGGGCAGGCCGTCGCGTGGGCCGCGCGGGAGGCGGGAGTGCGCGCGCGGATCTACGTGCCGCTCGACGCGCCGATGGCGAAGGTCGAGGCGTGCCAGAACTACGGCGCGGAGCTCGTGCTCGAGGGCGAGCGCCTCGAGGACTCGATGGCGGCCGCCCGCGAATACGTCCAGGAGACCGACGCGACGTTCCTCCATCCGTTCGAGGACCCGCGCGTGATCGCCGGCCAGGGGACGATCGGGCTCGAGCTTGCAGAGCAGGTGCCGGACGCCACGACGGTGCTGATTCCCATCGGCGGTGGCGGCCTCGCCGCGGGCATCGCGACTGCGCTGCGCGCAGTGAAGCCCGGGGTCCGGATCGTCGGCGTGCAGGCCGGCAAGACGGGGTTCACGATCGCCGACGGCATCTTCGTCAAGTACCCCGGCGAACTGACGATGGGGATCCTCGACTCGCTGCTCGACGACATCGTCCACGTCGTGGACGAGGAGATCGTCGAGGCGATCGTCCTCCTGCTCGAGCGGTCGAAGCTCGTCGTCGAGGGCGCGGGCGCGGTCGGAGTCGCCGCGTTGCTCTCGGGGAAGGCCGGCGCGGGCGACGGGCCGGCGGTCGCGGTCCTCTCGGGCGGGAACATCGACCCGACTTTGCTCATCTCGGTGATGCGACACGGCCTCACCATCGCCGGCCGCTACCTCGTCGTGCGCACGCGCATCCCGGATCGCCCCGGCGAGCTGATCAAGCTGCTTCAGCTCTGCGCGGAGAAGCGCGTCAACGTCGTCTCGGTCGAGCACCATCGCGAGGGCATGCAGATCTCCGTCGCCGAGACGGAGGTCGAGCTCACCGTCGGAACGCGCGACCTCGCGCACGGGAACGACGTGATCGCGGCGTTCGTCGACGCGGGTTACCCGACCGAGCGCGTTCGCTGATGCGGCGAGAGCGCAAGGTCGTGACGGTGCTGTTCGCCGATCTCGTCGGCTTCACCGCGCGCTCCGAGTCGCTCGACCCCGAGGACGTCGAGGCGATCCTGCGCCCGTACCACGAGCGGCTGCGCACCGAGCTCGAGCACCGCGGCGGCACGGTGGAGAAGTTCGTCGGCGACGCGGTGATGGCGGTGTTCGGCGCGCCGGTGGCGCACGAGGACGACCCCGAGCGCGCGGTTCGTGCTGCGCTCGCCATCCGCGACGGGATCGCCGAGGACGGCAAGCTCGAGGTGCGCGTGGCGGTGAACACGGGGGACGCGCTCGTCAACATCGACGCCCGTCCGGAGCTCGGCGAGGGGATGGTCGCGGGCGACGTCGTGAACACCGCCTCGCGCCTGCAGAGCGCGGCCCCGACGAACGGCATCCTCGTCGGCGAGTCGACGTTCCGCGCGACGCGGCACGTGATCGACTACCGCGACCACGCGGCCGTCGAGGCGAAGGGCAAGGCGGAGCCGGTGCCGGTGTGGGAGGTCGCCGAGGCAAAGGCACGCGTCGGGGTCGACGTGAGCGGCCCCGCGACGGCGCTCGTCGGGCGCGAGCGCGAGCGCGACCTGCTGCTGTCCACGTTCGATCGCGTCCGCCGCGAGCACTCCACGCAGCTCTTCACGATCGCCGGCGTCCCCGGCATCGGCAAGAGCCGCCTCGTCGGCGAGCTCTACAACGAGCTCGAGCAGGAGGCGGAGCTCACGAACTGGCGCCGCGGTCGCTCGCTGCCGTACGGCGAGGGCGGTGCGTTGTGGGCGTTCGCCGAGATGGTCAAGGCGCAGGCCGGCATCCTCGAGTCCGACCGCTCGGCCGACGCGGAACGCAAGTTGCACGACGCCCTCGCGGTCACTCTCGCCGAAGACGCCGGCTGGGTCGAGGAGCGGCTGCGCCCGCTCGTCGGGCTGAGCGGAGAGACGGGCGCGCGCGACGAGAGCTTCGCCGCGTGGCGCCGCTTCGTCGAGGAGCTCGCCGAGCAGCGGCCGACCGTGCTCGTCTTCGAGGACCTGCACTGGGCCGACGACGAGCTGCTCGACTTCGTCGACGAGCTCGTCGACTGGGTCGAGAACGTGCCACTGCTCGTCGTCGCGACCGCGCGCCCGGAGCTGTTCGAGCGCCGGCCGGGCTGGGGAGGAGGCAAGCGCAACGCGCTGACGGTCTCGCTCGCGCCGCTCGCCGATTCCGACACGGCACGGTTGCTCGCTGCGCTGCTCGACAAGAAGCTGCTGCCGGCAGACCAGCAGCAGGAGCTGCTCGCGCGTGCCGGAGGCAACCCGCTGTACGCCGAGCAGTTCGCGCGCATGTTCGCCGAGCGTGGCGATGCGGGCGGCGTCCTGCCCGAGACGGTGCAGGGGATCATCACGGCCCGGCTCGACTCGCTCCCGCCGCAGGAGAAGGAGCTCCTGCTCGACGCGGCCGTCCTCGGCAGGACGTTCTGGCGCGGCGCGCTCGACGGCGACGACGTCGAAGGCCGCCTGCACTCGCTGCAGCGCAAGGAGTTCATCCGTCGCGAGCGCCGCAGCGCGGTCGCGGGGGAGAGCGAGTTCGCGTTCGCGCACCTGCTCATCCGCGACGTCGCGTACGCGCAGCTCCCGCGTGCCGGCCGCGCGGAGAAGCACGTGCGCGCGGCGCGGTGGATCGATTCGCTCGCCGGCGACCGCGGCGCCGACCTCGCCGAGCTGCGCGCGCATCACTACCTCGCCGCGCTCGAGCTCGTCGAGGCTTCCGGCGGCGAGACGTCGGAGCTCGTCGACCCCGCGCTGGGCGCTCTGCTGACGGCCGCGCGGCGTTCGCTCGTCCTCTTCGCGTTCTCGCAGGCCGAGCGCTACGCGACGCGCGCTCTCGCGCTGTGCCCGGAAGGCGACGCGCGACGGGCCGACGCGCTGTTCACGCTCGCGCTCGCGGAGGCGGAGCTCGGCAAGCCGGGCTTCCGCGAGCGGGCAGCCGAGACGGCTCGGGCCTTCGTCGGGGCCGGCGATCTCGAGTCGGCCGCCCGGGCGGAGACGACCGCCGCGACGTGGCTATGGAACTTCGGCGAGCGCGACGAGGCGCACGCGGCGGCGAAGCGCGCGATCGCGCTGGTGCAGGACGCGGCCCTCTCGGCCGTGAAGCCCGATGCGCTCTCGGCGCACGCGCGGCTTCTGATGCTGACCGGCGAGTACCGGGAGTCGGTGACCGTCGCGAACGCCGGTCTCGCTGCCGCGAGGGAGGTGGGCGCAGAGGGGATCGAGGGGAGCCTGTTGATCACCCTCGGCACGGCTCGTAACGGGCTCGGTGAGGGCGGGCTGGACGACCTCGAGGAGGGACTCGCGATCGTCGACCGGCTCAACATCCCACGCGAGTTCACGCGCGGGCAGAACAACGTCGCGGAGCAGTTCGTCGTGGACGGCGACCTGACCGAGGCGGGGCGACGCTACGGAATCGCGCTCGAGCGGATGGAGCGCCTCGGAATCGTCCAGAGCGTCGTGTGGCTGCTGCCGCAGCTCGCCGAGCTCGCCTACTACCGCGGCGACTGGAGCGAGGCGGACGAGTTGCTCGAGCGTTATGCGCGTCTGCTCGAGTCGATGTCCGGGCACTATCTCGACGTCCAGGTCGCCGGCCTTCGTGCGCGGATGGCGAGCGGGCGGGTCGGGACGGCAGCAGGCGAGCTGTGGGAACGAGCACTCGCTCGCGGCCGGACTGTCAAGGACCCGCAGGCGCTCGTTCCCACGCTCTCGGGCTATGCGCGCTTCCTGCTCGAGAACGGTCGTCCCGACGAGGCCGTGCCGCTGCTCGAGGAGATGAACGAGCTGTCGGCGTACTTCTCGGCCCTCATCGACCTCGGCTGGGTGTTGCACGCGCTCGATCGTCCCGACCTGATGCGGTCCGAGGCTCGTGGAGGCGTCTGGTCGGACGCCGGCGCGCTGATCGCCCACGGCGAGCTCGCAGCCGCCGCGGACCTCCTCGGTGAGAAGGGCCTGCACACCGAGGAGGCACACGCCCGCCTGCGCGCGGCCGAGGCCCTCACGGGTGCGGCGCGTGCCACGCGGCTCGAACCTGCCCTCGCGTTCTACCGCTCGGTCGGCGCGGCCTCGCTCGTGCGACGTGCGGAGGCGCTCCTCGCGGCGTCTGCGTAAGAGCGGTGTCTACGTGCCGCAGCGCCGGAACTCGACCGTGTGCGCGCCGCGCTTCTCCCAGTCGTGGATGCCGCCGTGGATGACCGGCCGCGCTTCGACGCCGCTCGCGGTGAGGACGCTCGCCGCGATCGCCGCACGCGCGCCGGTGTTGCAGATCGTCACGACGGGCTTCTCGCCGAAGCAGTCGTTGCACACGCGCAGCAGCCGGTACGGGATGTTGCGCGTCCCCGCGATGTAGCCGCCGTCGCGCTCGTCCTTCTCACGCACGTCGAGGACCTCGATCTCGCCGGCGGCGAGCAGCCGCTCGACCTCCTCGAGCTCGATCGGTGCGACGCTCTCGTCGCGCGGCGGGTCCAGCTCGTACCCTTCGATGTCGAGCAGCGCGACGGCCCGCAGGCCTCTCGCTGCGCGCTCCGCCTCGTCGACGCTCGCCGCGTGGATCGCGATCGACTCCTCCGGCGATAGGAGGAACGCGCTCTTCGTCGAGAACGACGAGCCGTCGACCGGAACGTTGATCGCGCCGTGCGCGTGTCCCGCGGCGAACGAGTCGGCGTCGCGGACGTCGAGGACCGTCGTCGCGGAGGCGTCGCCGATGGGCTCGAGCGCCTTCGGCGAAGCGACGAACGGACCGCGGTTGAGCGCGACGATGCGCTCCATGTTCGGCGGGCGCAGCTGCGAGCCGCCCGCCGACGCCTCGACGAAGTCCTCCTCGTCACCGATCGTCATCGCATGGTTGAACCGCCGCTCGAAGCCGATCGTCGACGACGCCTTGGAGCTCATGCCGACGCCGCACAGGGAACCGGCGACGTGACCGGGGTAGACCTCGACTCCGTCGGGCAGCTCCGCGAGCCGGCGCAACGAGTGGAAGAGCCCCTCCGCGCCGGCGCGCGCCTCGATCGCGAGGTCGGGACGCGCGGCATCGCCGACGAAGAGCGAGTCGCCCGTGAGGACGAGCCACGGCTCGTCGCTCCGGTGGCGGTCGCTGACGGCGAACGAGCAGTGCTCCGGCCGGTGCCCGGGCGTGTGGATCGTCCGGATGGAGACCGCCCCGACGTCCACGACGGTGCCGTCGGCGAGCGGCTCGTGCGCGAACTCCGCCCCGGCGGCGCCGTGAATGTGAATCCGGCAGCCGTGGTCGAGCGCGAGGCGGCCGTGCCCGGAGAGATGGTCGGCGTGCGTGTGGGTCTCGAGCACGCGTGTGAGCCGGACTTCCTGATGCGACGCCTCGTCGAGGTATTGCTCGACCCAGTACGCCGGATCGATGACTGCCGCTTCCCCGGTGTCTTCGTCGCCGATCAGGTACGACGCGCACCCGAGGCCGTCGTCCACGAACTGGCGGAAGATCACAAGCCTTGAGGCTACACAACCCGGCGGCGTGATCATGATTCAAGCGTGCGACGCGCCGCACGGCTGATCCCGATCGTCGTTGCGGCATCGCTCGCCGCGCCCGCCGCCGCGCTCGCGCACGCGAATCTCGTCGACACGCAGCCCGAGAACCGCGCCGTGCTCCCGCTGGCGCCGGCGCGTGTCGTCGTGCGCTTCGACGACGCAGTCCGGGTCGCGCCGGGGAACGCGGCGGTTCGCAACGGCGGCGGGTCGGTGCTCGCCGGCGGGCCGAGCGTGCTCGGTCGCAGCCTCGTCCTGCCGCTCCGCGACGAGCTCGTCGACGGCGACTACAGCGTGCGCTGGAGCGCGGTCTCGGACGACGGGCACACCGTCCAGGGCGTGCTCGCCTTCTCGGTCGGCACAGGGCGTCCGCCTCCGGCGCCGACGCTCCGCGTCACGAACGAGGTCGGCTTCGGCACCGTCTTCTCGCGGTGGATCTTCTTCGCCGGACTGCTCATCGGCTCGGGCCTGGCGCTCTTCGACCTTCTCGTGTGGCGGCCGATCGCGCGGAACGACATCCGCACGGGCTGGATCGCGCTCTCCCTTGCGGCGATGTTCGTCTCTTCGCACGGGCTCGTGCGCGCGAGCCACGCAGGGGTCGCGACGCGCTTCGGGCTGACCGTGCAGATCGCGTCGGCGCTTGCGGCGACGGGAGCGGCGGCGGCGGCGATCGCCGTCGCGGACCGCTCGGCCGCGCTCTACGGGATCGTGCCCGCGGTCCTGTTGTTGCCCGTGCCGACCGTCGCGGGGCACGCGCTCGATCCCGGGCGCTCCTGGCTCGAGGTGCCGGTGGACGTCCTGCACGTCGTCGCCGCGGCGGTCTGGGTGGGCGGGCTGTTCGCGCTCGTGGTCGTCGTACCGCGTGAGGGCGCCGAGCCGGAGATCGTCCAGCGTGCGATCCGCCGCTTCTCCACGCTGGCGCTCGCGGCAGTCGTCGCGGTCGGGCTCACCGGCGTCGTGCGCGCCCTCTCCGAGCTGTCGGCCGTGTCGCAGCTCTGGACGACGGGCTACGGGCGCGCGATCCTCGCGAAGACCGCGATCTTCGCGCTGCTGCTCGGTCTCGGCGCCGTCTCGCGGGCGAGCATTCGTGCACGGACGGGAGGGCTGCGGAATGTCGTGCGCCTCGAGCTCGCTCTCGCGCTTGCGCTCGTGGTGGCCGTGGCTATCCTGACCTCGCTCCGCCCGGGTCGCAGCTGAGGGGCTTCGCATTCGTCCGCACGTCCAGTTCAACGTGAGCCGTCTTCGTCTGTGCCTATTCGTCCTGCCGGCGTTGTTCCTCGCGCCGCCGGCGCACGCGGACCCGCCGCCGCTTCCGAATCCGCGGCCGGTCATCCCCGAGGTGCAGTTCATGTCGGTCGCGACGGATCACGCGTACGCCGGCGACCGTCCGATGCTCGCGACGGTGAGCCCGAACGCGGACGGCTACCGCGACCTCGTGCGCATCCGCTTCTACGTCACGGCCTCCGCCCACGTCACGATCCGCGCGCAGGCGAGCCAGCGGAACTTCCAGCGCATCGCGCAGCCCGCCTGGTCCGTGCGGCGCCTCGTGAAGCGCGGCTGGCAGGAGATCACCTGGCGTCCGTCGCCGACGATCGAGCCGACGACGTACGTCATGCTCATCACGCTCGCCTGGGGGAACAACTTCCTGCAGTACGGGCGGCTCTCACGCGACTCGACGAACCCACAAAGCCCGATCGTGCGCGTCCTCTCGGCGGACGCCACGCTCGACAAGCCCTCGTACGTGCCCGGCGACACGGCGCAACTCACGATCGCGAACGACGCGACGGCTCTGACGGTGCACGTTCTCGACGTCGCCGCGTCCGAGGCGCAGCCGACGGTGAATCGCATCGAGGCGCCGGATCTCGTGCCGCCGGTTCGCGTCCCGTGGGACACGCACCGCGACGCGCCGACGACCATCCCGCTGGCGATCGGCGACTGGAAGCCCGGCGTCTACGTCGTCGCCGTCGTCACCGACGCGGGCGACATCGGCTACGTGCCGCTGATCGTGAAGGCGCCGAAGGCGACGAACCGCGTCGCCGTGCTGATCCCCGACCACACGTGGTACGCCTACGACTTCTTCGACGACAACCGCGACGGCTTTCCCGACTCGTGGTACTACCGCCAGGGCAACGACGTCGTCAGCCTCGCGCGCCCGTTCGCGCACTCGGGCATGCCGTGGCAGTTCAACAGCCAGCTGTGGCCCTTCCTGCGCTGGCTCCGCCTGCACAAGGCTCCGGCCGATTTTCTTTCGGAATCCGACGCCGTCGCCCTCGGCAACGAGCTCGTGCAGGACTACGACCTCATCGTCGTGCCCACGCACCTCGAGTACGTGACGGCGGCGGAGTACGACGCGCTGCAGCACTACCGCGATGCCGGCGGCGACCTGATCTTCCTCGCGTCCAACGACATCTACTGGAAGGTCGAGATCGACGGGACGTCGATGCGCCGCGTGGCGAAGTGGCGCGACTCCGGCCGCCCGGAGGCCGCGCTCGTCGGCGCGCAGTACTCGGGCTCGAAAACGAACGACGCCGGGCCGTACACCGTCGCGAGCACGAGCGCCGGCGTGTGGGCATTCGCGGGCACGGGCCTCGCGCCCGACGCGCAATTCAGCAACGCCGGTGACGAGTTCGACCTGACGACGTCGGCGTCACCGCCCGGCACGCAGGTCCTCGCGACGGTGCGAACGCCGTACCACCGCGGCGAGATGACCTACTACGAGCTGAACGGAGCCAAGGTGTTCGCGCCGGGCACGTTCCTGACGGAACGCGTCCTGCAGCCGCCGGAGTCGCGACTGCTCGAGAACCTCTGGAACAACTCGGACGCTCCGGACTTGCCGGCCGGCGAATGAGCGAGGTCGCTCGGTACGACCGGATCGGAACGGGTTACGCGCTCACGCGGCGGGAGGACCCGCACATCTCGTCGGCCATTCGAAGTGCACTCGGCGATGCACGGTCCGTCGTCAACGTCGGCGCGGGAGCCGGTTCCTACGAGCCGGACGATCGGTACGTCATCGCGGTCGAGCCGAGCGACGTCATGGCCGCGCAACGTCCGTCCACGATCCCACCCGCCCTCCGCGCGAGCGCGGCGGACCTGCCGCTGCGCGACAACGGCGCCGATGCTGCGATGGCCGTGCTCACGATCCACCACTGGGACGACGAGCTGGAGCGCGGGATCCTGGAGCTGCGCCGTGTGGCGCGCGAAACGGTCGTGATCCTCACCTACGATCCGCTCGTCAGCGGTGAGATGTGGCTGATGTCCGACTACTTGCCTGAAGTCGCCGAGCTGGACCGGCGCATCTTCCCCGCGCCCGAACTGCTCGCCCGTTGGCTCGGCAGCCGGACACGCATCGACGTCGTGCCGATTCGGCGCGACACGCCCGACTGGATGCTCGGCTCGTTCTGGGCGCACCCGGAACGCGTGCTCGACGAACGCGCGCGTAACGCGACCTCCGGATTCGCACGTATGGACCCCTCGGTCGTTCGACGCGTCGTCGGAGACGTACGCCGCGATCTCGAGAGTGGTGCGTGGGACGAACGGTACGGCCATCTCCGGAAGCTCGATGCCTTCGACGCCGGGCTTCGCCTCGTCGTGAGCACCACAAGCTGAAGAGCCGCAAGTCAGCAGGTGCTCTTCGCGACGGAGATAGCGCCGTCCGCGCCGGCTTCGCTCGGGTGCAGGAGCGCCTCGCGCACGGTGGCGCGGATGCGTTGGACGTTCGGCCGCGGAAAGTTGTCGGTCTTGCGCCGGTTGGCGATGTACTCCCGCCCGAACGTCACCGTCAGCGTCGAGCTCCTGTCGACCGCCGTCGCGAGCCTGACGAGGCCCGGGAACCGGTCGAGCGGGATGTCCGTGCGCACGTTCCGCTCGACCGTGTGCGCAAGGGATTCGAAGTTCCGCAGCACGCGCAGCGGGTCGACCTGGTCGGCCAGAGCGCTCAGGAAGCAACGCTGCCGCGCCATCCGCGTGTAGTCGTCCGAGTCCTTGCGCGACCGCACGTATGCGAGCGCCTCATGGCCGTCGAAGTGATACGTGCGACCGGGATAGACGTCGATCCGCGGCTTCGGCTCGCCCCACGCGGCTCGAGTCACCGAGTCGTGCAACCGCTCTTTCACGTCGATCGTCACGCCGCCGAGGGCGTCGACGAGGTCGGCGAACCCGCGCAGGTTCGCGAGCGCGTAGTAGTCGATGCGCACGCCGAGGAGCCGCGACACGGCCAGCTTGAGCGCGGTCGCGCCGGGGTCGGCGGAGTCCGGAAAAAGGTCGGGCTGCGCGCGGGCGTACGAGTAGAGCGCGTTGATCAGGTCATGGAAGACCGGCAGACGACCACCGACGCGTAAGTCGACGAGGTTCCGCGGGATCCCAAACGCGACGGCCCGGTGCGTCCCGTGCTCGAGCGCGACGACGATGATCGTGTCGGTGCGAGCGCCCCAGTTGCCGGGGCCTTCGTCGGTGCCGAGGAGCAGGATCGTCGTCCACGGCCGCTCGACCGGCGCGGCCGCCGTCACCAGGTCGGGCGAGGCGACGAGCGGGCGACCGAGCGGCAGCCGCTCCGACTCGGGCTCCGGCGCCGGCGTGTCGCTCAGGAACAGGCCGTGCGAAGGGAGAACGTCGCGTGGCTCCTCGCTCGCGAACACGCGGTCGAGCACGGTGTAGCTGCGAACGGCGAGGTAGCCGGCGGCGGCGTGTGGCGCGACGGTGAGAACGACGAGAGCCGCGACGAAGAGCGGCGCGGTCGAGCGGCCGGCGTCGACGACCGCGAACACGCGGAGCGCGAGCAGCGCGACGTCGAGGACGAGGATCGAGACGAGCAGGCGCCGGTCGAGCGACGGGTGCGCGAGCACGACAGCGCCCGACGCCAGCACGATCGCTCCCGTGAGCCCGAGCAGGACGAGCGCACGGCGATAGGCCCCGAGAATGAACTGGCCGAGCCCCGGCACGAGCATCGACAGCGTCGCGGCCGCCACGAATCCACTCTAGGCGGTGGACGCGACGACGGTGCCGGTCGTGCACCTATGGTTCGGGCGATGAGCGACCCGAAGTCCGATCAGCTGACCGCGACCCAGCGCGCGGAGCTCGCGGCCGAGCTCGAGGAGCTCGAGGGCCCCCGCCGGCAAGCGGTCGTCCTGGCGATCAAGACCGCGCGCGAGCACGGCGACCTCTCGGAGAACTTCGAGTACCACGCCGCGAAGAACGAGCAAGGCCTGCTCGAGGCGCGCATCCGAACCCTGCGCTCGCGTCTCGACAACGCCGTGCTCGTCGACGAGACGGCGCTCAAGGCGGGCGAGGTCGGCATCGGCTCGGTCGTCGAGATCGAGGACGAGGAGGGCGGCCGCATGGAGATCGAGATCTCGAACGTGAGCCGTCCGGGAACCGCGTCCCCCGATTCCCCGCTCGGGCGCGCGCTCGTCGGGCACGTCGAAGGCGACACGGTCGAGATCAGCGCCCCCGGCGGGGCGTGGCTGGCGCAGATCATCGCGGTCAAGTCGCCCTAAGGGCGGCTTCGGCTCGTCAGAGCCCGAGGTGCTTCGCGATAACCATCCGCTGCACCTCGTTCGTACCCTCGCCGATCTCGAGGATCTTCTGGTCGCGGTACAGGCGCGCGATCGCCGACTCCTCCATGTAGCCGTAGCCACCGTGGATCTGCAGCGACGCGTTCGCGACGCGGTTCGACAGCTCGCCGGTGTAGAGCTTCGCCATCGCCGCTTCGAGCGCGAAGTCGCGGCCCTGATCCTTGAGCCACGCGGCCCTGTACACGAGCGCGCGCCCCGCCTCGATCTCCGTCGCCATGTCCGCGAGCCTGAACTGCACCGCCTGGAACCTCGCGATCGGCTTGCCGAACTGCTCGCGTTCCTTCGCGTACGCGTACGCGAGGTCGTATGCGCCCTGCGCGAGGCCGACGCCCATCGCGGCGACCGAGATGCGGCCGCCGTCGAGGATCGTCAGGAACTGCTGGAAGCCCTTGCCGCGCGGGCCGAGCAGGTTCCCCTCGGGGACGCGGCAGTTCTCGAAAGAGAGCTCGCGCGTGTCGGACGCGCGCCAGCCGAGTTTGTGCATCGGCGGCGAGATCGTGTAGCCCGGCGTTCCGTTCTCGACGACGATGTTCGAGATCTCCTCGTCGCCGGTGCGCGCGGTGATCGTGACGCACGCGGTGACGTCCGTGCCCGCGTTCGTGATGAAGATCTTCGAGCCGTTCACGACCCACTCGCCGTCGCGCAGCTCCGCGGTTGTGCGCGTCGCGCCCGCGTCCGAGCCGGCGCCGGGCTCGGTCAGCCCGAACGCGGCGAGCTTCTTCCCCGACGCGAGGTCGGGCAGCCACTGCCGCTTCTGCTCCTCCGAGCCGAAGTAGTAGATGGGCAGCGTGCCGAGCGAGTGGTGCGCCGCGAGCGTGATCGCGACCGAGGAGTCGATCCGCGTCAGCTCCTCGACGACGATCGCGTATGCGACCGTGTCGGCGCCGGCGCCGCCGTACTCCTCCGGGATCGTCATCCCCATCAGGCCGAGGTCGGCGAGCTCGGCAACTATTTCGTAGGGGAATCGCTGTGAGCGGTCGAGTTCGCCCGCGACGGGCGCCACGCGCTCGCGCGCGAACGTGCGCACGGTGTCGCGGACGAGCTGCTGCTCTTCGGTGAGGTCGAGGTTCAAGCCGCGATGCGCGACGCGAGCTCGGCGATGAGCCGCACGCCGTAGCCGCTGCCGCCCGGCTGCCACAGGTAGTCGCCGCGGGAGCGGTCGAGGAACGCCGGGCCCGCGATGTCGAGGTGGGCCCACGGCCCCTCGCCTGCGAACTCCTTCAGGAACTCCGCTGCGAGCACCGCTCCGGCCTCGCGCAGGTCGGACGAGTTCTTCATGTCCGCGTACGAGGACTTCACGTAGCGGCGGTAGCGCGGATGAAGCGGCATGCGCCAGATGTGGTCGCCGCTCGCCTCGCCCGCGGAGAAGATCGCGTCCGCCCACTCGTCGTCGTTCGCGAAGAAGCCGGCGTAGAGGTCGCCGAGCGCCACCATCATCGCGCCGGTCAGCGTCGCGAGATCCATGACGTGCGTCGCGCCCTGCTCGCGCGCGTACCACAGCGCATCGGCGAGCACGAGCCGTCCTTCCGCATCCGTGTTCGTGACCTCGATCGTCTTGCCGTTCGCGGCGGTGAGGATGTCTCCGGGGCGGTATGCATGCCCGCCCGGCATGTTCTCCGTCGAAGCGATGACCGCGATCGCGCGCAGCGGCAGCTGCAGGTCGGCGATCGCGCACATCCCGGCGACGACCGCCGCGCCGCCCGACATGTCGCCCTTCATGTTCTCCATGCCGCGCGCCGGCTTCAGCGAGATGCCGCCGGTGTCGAACGTGATCGCCTTGCCGACGAGGCCGAGCGTGAGATCGCTCTTCGCACCGTCCGGCTCGTAGCGCATGACGATCAGGCGTGGCTCGTTGTCCGCGCCCTGCGCGACCGCGGCGAACGCGCCCATGTTCAGGTCGAGGATCTGCTTTCGATCGAAGGACTCGACCTGCACGCCGTCGGGTGCGAGCTCCGACGCACGCTCCGCGAGACGCTCCGGCGTGAGCTCGTTCGGCGGCGAGTTCGAGAGGTCGCGCGCCCGGTTGGCCCAGCTCGCGACGCGCGCCGCGCGCTCTGCCGCAGCGGTCGCGCCGTCGTCTCCGCCGACGATCACGAGCCGGTCGAACTCCTTCTTGCCCGTGACGCCCTTCGAGCGCCACTTGCGCGTGTCGTAGGTGCCGAAGACGAGACCGTCCGCGGCAGCACGCGCCTGCTCGGCGGCGTCGATCGCGAGGGAGCCGTTGACGACGTAGGCGAGCGTGCCGCCGACGCGTCGCGTCTCCCGTGCTGCGCCCGCGACCGCCGTGCGCACGGCGTCGGCGTCGGCGCGTCCCCCGAGCCCCGCGACCGCGATGCGCTGCCCGTCGACGACCGTCACCGTGACCGCGCCGAAGTCCGTGCCGGCCTCGCCGCTCGCAACGAGCTCGCGGACTCGCTCGTTCGCGCCGCCCGGCGGGTCGCCGCCTTCGGCGACCGGGACGACCACCACGTCGGCGGTGAGGCCGTCGCCGGCCTGTGCTTCGACTTGCATCGCTGCGCAAGGCTATCGCTAGCGTTGCGATGTGCGCGTCGGGATCAACAAGGGCGCGATGACGGCGCTCGCGGCAGGACACCTCGGCACCGACTTCGCGAACGGTGCACTGCCCGCGCTGCTCCCGTTCCTGAAGGACCGCTTCTCGCTTTCGTACACGCTCGCCGCTGTGCTCATGCTCGCCTCGACGGCCTCGTCGTCCCTCGTGCAGCCGCTCTTCGGGCTCTGGTCGGACCGGCGCGGCGCGATCTGGCTGCTGCCTACAGGCGTCGCCGTGGCGGGCATCGGGATCGGGGTCGCTGCGGCGATGCCCTCGTACTGGCTCGTCGCGCTGCTCGTCGTCGTCTCCGGCCTCGGCGTCGCCGCATTCCACCCGGAGGGGTCGAAGTACGCCGCGTACACGAGCGGCGAGAAGCGCGCGAGCGGGATGAGCGCGTTCTCGATCGGCGGCAACATCGGCTACGCACTCGGGCCGATCGCCGCGACGCCGCTCGTCCTCGCGCTCGGGCTCGGCGGCGGCGTGCTGCTGGCCGTGCCGTGCCTCGCGATCGCCGCCGCGCTGCTCGCGCTGACGCCGTTCCTGCGCACGTTCGAGCCGGAGCGCGGGGCGCCGCTCCGGGGCGAGGGCGAGAACCGGCCCGGCGCGCTCGTGCTCCTGCTCGGCGTGATCGGCTTCCGCTCGCTCGCGTGGTTCGGGCTGATCACGTTCGTGCCGCTGTGGGAGGTCTCGCTCGGTCACTCGAAGGCGCACGGAAATCACCTGCTGTCGCTGATGCTCCTCGCGGGCGGCGTCGGCACGATCGCCGCCGGCCCGCTCGCGGACAGGATTGGGCGGAGGCCGGTGCTGATCGGAAGCCTGGCTCTCGCGGCACCGCTGACGTTCGTCTTCGTGGCGCTGGGCGGCGTCGTGGGAGCGTTCGCGCTCTGCGGCGTCGGCATCTGCGTCATCGGCACGTTCGGCGTGACGATGGTGATGTCGCAGGAGTACCTGCCGCGGCAGATCGGCATGGCGTCGGGGCTCTCGATCGGCCTGTCGATCGGGCTCGGCGGGATCGCGGTCGTGGCGCTCGGCGCGCTCGCCGACAGCGTCGACCTGCAAGCCGCGCTCTACGTGTGTGCCGCGGCGCCGCTCGCGGGGCTCCTGCTGACGCTGTTCCTGCCGCCGACCCGCGCACGTCGGAAGCTGGAGCCCGAAGTGGCGGTGCCGTAGTAGATTCCGCGCATGGCCGAGACGACACGTGAGTTCTTCGAGGGGCTGCCCGCACGCGCCGACGCGTCGAAGCTCGCGGGCATGAACAACAGCTATGCCTTCGACATCGAGGGCGCCGGCAAGTGGTTCGTCACGATCACCGACGGGACGGTGAGCGTGCGCGACGGCGAGGGCGATGCGGACTGCTCGATCTCCGCGACCGACGAGAACTTCCAGAAGATCCTCAGCGGCGAGCAGAACGCGACGTCGGCCTACATGACCGGCAAGTTGAAGATCAAGGGCGACATGGGCGCGGCGATGAAGCTTCAGAAGCTCTTCTAGTCCTCGAGCTCGATCAGCACCGCGCCGCCCTGAACCGAGTCGCCTTCTGCGACGTGCACCTTGAGCACCTTCGCTTCGTAGGGCGCGGTTAGCGGCGTTTCCATCTTCATCGCTTCGAGGACGAGCAGCGGCTGGCGCGCATGCACTTCGTCGCCCTCCGCGACGTGCACCTTGATCACGGTGCCGGGCATCGGTGCGGTCACGCCGCTCTCGCCGTGCACGCCGGCGCTCGCCTGCGCGGCGGTCTCGAGGTCCGGCGGTGGGGCCGGCGGCGGTGCGGGGAGGTTGAGACGCCACGCGCCGCGCCACGCCGCGCGCGGCATGCGAACCGGGGGTGAGAGCGGCGGGTGCTCGGTGAGGAACGCCGTCGTCGTGCGGCCTGCCCGGACCTCCGGGTGCGCGACGAGCCAGCGCAGCAGCGGCAGGTTCGTGGTCACGCCTTCGACGACGGTCTCCGCGAGCGCCGCCTCGAGCCGGTCGAACGCATCGCCGCGCGTCGGCCCGTGCGCGATGAGCTTCGCGATCATCGGGTCGTACGCGAGCGCGATCTCGTCGCCCTCCGCGACGCCCGCGTCCACGCGGACCGACTCCGGCAGGACGAGCCGCGTGACGCGGCCGCCCTGCGGCAGGAACGTGCGCGGGTCCTCCGCGTAGAGACGCACCTCGACCGCGTGGCCATGTCCCAGGGACTGTCCCTCGGACAGCGCCTGTCCGGACGCGATGCGCAGCTGCTCCGCGACGAGGTCGAGTCCCGTGACGAGCTCGGTGACCGGGTGCTCCACCTGGATGCGGCCGTTCAGCTCGAGGAAGTAGAAGTCGCGGCCGTCGAGCATGAACTCGGCCGTGCCGGCGCTCGTGTAGCCGATCGCGCGCGCGAAGCGCACGGCCGCATCGCTCATCGCCGCGCGGAGCAACGGATCGAGCGCCGGCGACGGCGATTCCTCGAGCACCTTCTGGTGCCGCCGCTGGATCGAGCACTCGCGCTCTTCGAGCGCGACCACGGTGCCATGCGTGTCGCCGAGCAGCTGGATCTCGACGTGCCGCGGCCGCTCGACGTAGCGCTCTGCGAACACCCGGTCGTCGCCGAACGCCGCCTTCGCCTCGCGGCGCGCCGCCTCGAGCGCGTCCGCCAGCTCGTCGTGCGATCGCACGACGCGCATGCCGCGCCCGCCGCCGCCGGCGGCCGCCTTGAGGAGCAGCGGGAACCCGAGCTCCTCGGGCTCGCTGGTCTCGACGACCGGCACGCCCGCCTCGGCGGCGATCCGCTTTGCCTCGAGCTTGTCGCCGCCGGCGCGAAGCGCGTCCGCGGTCGGCCCGACCCAGATCAGACCGGCCGCGTCGACCGCCTCTGCGAAATCGGCGCTCTCCGCGAGGAAGCCGTATCCGGGATGGATCGCGTCGGCGCCCGACTGCTTCGCCGCGCGCACGTGCTCCTCGGAGTGCAGGTACGACGCGATCTCCATCGTCTCGTCGGCCGAGCGCGCGTGGAGCGAGCCGCGGTCGTCCGGCGCGACGACCGCGACCGTGCCTATGCCCAGGGAACGGCACGTGCGGAAGACGCGGATCGCGATCTCGCCGCGGTTCGCCACGAGCAGCTTGCGGATCTCCATCGACCCGCAGCGTAAGTCAGCCGTCGACGACGAGCCCGTTCACCGGTCCGAACAGGACGCGCGAGCGCCGCGAGACGCCCGGAAGCCGCCGCAGCCTGCCGACCGGCTCGGCCGCGGTCGGACGCCAGAGCTCGTCGACGACGGATTGCGTCGGCCCGTCCACGTCGTCGCGTCGCAGGTGCTCGCGCCAGAGCCGCAGCCGCGTCGCGCGCGCGAGCTCCGCGTCACACGTCACGACGTTCAGCTCGGTGTCGTTGAAGAGCGAGTGCTCGTTCAGGTTCGCCGAGCCGACGGTCAGCCACTCGTCGTCGACGATGCCGATCTTCGCGTGCACGTACACGGGCTGCGCGTTCGCCGGCTGGTAGAGCGTGCACGCGAGCAGCCGGTCGTCCGCGTCGGCGGCGACCAGTCGCGCGAGCTGCCCGCGCGTGTCGTCGCTCCCGTTGTTCGGGCTCGCGGGAAGAACGACGACGAGCCGGAACTCGTCCGTCGGCGGCCGGCGGAGCTTCGCCTCGAGGATCGCGAGGAGCTCCGGCGACCAGAGGAACTGGTTCTCGAGGTAGATCAGCCTGCGCGCGCTCCGGAGCGCGCGGACGTACGCCTCGGCGATGCGGAACTCGCCGCGCGGCAGTGAGCGGTAGATGCGTTCGGGCACGGTGCGGAGAAGCTGTGCCTCGGACGAGCCGCGGGCGTCGAGGGACGGCGGCGCGCCGAGCTCCTCGCCCGTCACCTCGTGCCAGCGAAGCGCGAGGTGCGACCACACGTCGCCGAGCAGCGGGCCTTCGATGCGAACCGCCGCGTCGTGCCAGCCGAGCTCGCCGCGCGCGCGATGCTCGGGCGTGTCCCACCGGTTGCCCGCGAGCGTCGTGAGGTCGATGCCGCCGACGTACGCGACCTTGTCGTCGACGACGATCGCCTTTTCGTGGTGACAGTGCATCGGCCGCTCGCGGTCGTCCAGCGCGGCGCGGATGCGAGTGCCTCGAGCCAGCGCGTCGCGCATCGCCCGAACGTCGCCGCGCGCGGGCTTGAAGAGCGGCAGCGGCGCGCCCGCCCATGCGAGGACCCGAACCTCGACGCGCTCCGCGAGCTCGGCGAGGAGCTCGCGGAGCGTCTGCCCATCTTGCCGCAGCTGGAAGCCCGGCGTGAAGTGCCACCCCGCGACGAGCACCGACGACTCGGCGCGCTCCAGGTCCTCCGCGATCCGCGGCAACGCTTCGGATCCGTCGACGAGCACCTCGAGCGAGCAGCCGCCGCGGGGGTCCGGCTCGCCGTCGGCCCAGCGCGATTCGCCGACGGGATCGAGCGCGGCGCCCCACCCGATTCGGCCCAGCCGCCGCCGGTGGTGCGCGACTACGACGGACTCGACTGCATTGCCGACGATCTGGTCCAGCCGCGCGAGCGGACTTGCCATAGGAACGCGAAGGTAAGCAGGAAGAGCCCGGCGAGGACGAGGTAGGCGGCGGAGTCGGACGTGGCGTCGGCGAGCTTTCCACCGCCTGCGCTTCCCGCGACCTGTGCGGGCGCCCACGCGAGGTTGATGATCGCGAAACCGAACGCGTAGTCGAGCCCGAGCCGCTCCGCCTCGTCGGAGGCGAGCGACATCGACGGCGCCCAGAACGCCCCGAGCGAGAAGCTGCACACGACGATCCCGACCGCGAACGTCTCCCAGTGCCCGTCGAGCACGGGGAAGAGGAGGAAGCACGAGGCTGCGGCGACGGCGCCGATGCTCAGCGGCCACAGCCGGCCGCGCCGGTCCGACACCGAGCCGACGAGCGGCGCGGACGTCGCCTCGAACGCGATCGCAACGAGCCACACCGCGGAGATGCCGACGGCGCCGAGGCCGAGGTCGTGCATCCGGAGGGGCGCGAGGACGCCGAGCGCGCCGAACGAGATCGACGGCAGCGCCACGAGCCAGACGCTCGCGAGCATCCCGCGCTTCGTCAGGGCGGCGAAGAGCATCGAGACCGGCTGTCCGCTCGGTTCGCGCTGCGTCGACGTCGCGGCCGCCCAGGCTGCGAGGCCGAGGCCGAGGCACGCGATCCCGCCGAAGGTCGCCTGCGTGCTCGTCACCGAGGCGATGCCCCCGATCACGGGACCGAGCATCGCGCCGAAGATCGCGACGCCCATCGCGCTGCCGATCAGCTTCCCGCGGGCGTTCGTCGGCGCATCGGCGATGAGCCACGCGAGCCCGGCGGTCCACGAGCACGAGCTCGAGGCGCCCTGGAGGAAGCGCGCGGTGTCCAGCAGCCACTCGCTGTGTGCGAAGCCGAACAGCGCCGTCGTCACGGTCATGCCGCCGAGCCCGATGAGGATCGTCGGCTTCACGCCGAGGCGCGTCGCGAGCATCCCGGCCGGGATGCCGGCGACGAGCGCGCCGAATGCATACGAGCCTGCCAGGACGCCGGCACCGGTCTTCGACAGCCCGAGCTCGTCGGCGTAGTGCGGCAGGAGCGGCGTCAGCGCCGCGTAGAACATCGTGTCGACGAGGACGACTGCGCCGACGAGGAAGAGGAGCCGTCTCAGGGGATCCAGCGCGGGTTGCGCTTGTCCAGGAACGCGCGCAAGCCCTCTTGGCCCTCGTCGCCCGAGCGCAGCCCTGCCGCGATTCGCGCGAGCTCTTCGCCGTCGGACGGGTGCTCGCGCGCGAGGCGCTTCGCCGCTCGTGTCGCCCCGGGCCCGGACTTCAGGATCTCGACGACGAACCGCTCGACCGCCGCGTCGAGGTCGTCGGCGACCTCCTGCACGAGTCCGATGCGCTGCGCGGTCTGCGCGTCGAAGCGCTCACCGGTGAGGAAGAAGCGCCGCGCGGCGCCCGTCCCGATCTTCGCGAACACGAACGGCGAGATGACCGCAGGGATGATCCCGAGTCGCACCTCCGTGAAGCCGAACGCCGCGTCGGGCTGCGCGACCACGATGTCCGAGCACGCGACGAGGCCGGAGCCGCCGCCGAGCGCGAAGCCCTGCACGCGCGCGACGACCGGCGCCGGGCACGAGTCGACCGCCTCCATCATCCGGTACAGCCGCAACGCGTCCTCGACGTTCTCGTCGAAGCCGAGGTCGATCGACGCGCGCTGCCACTCGACGTCCGCGCCTGCGCAGAAGCTCGGGCCGTCGCCGGCGAGCACGACGACGCGCGCGTCGCCGACGTCCGAGAACGCCTCGTGCAACTCCGCGATCAGCGCGGCGTCGAACGCGTTCCGGCGCTCGGGCTTCGCCAGCGTGACGCTCAGGACGCCGTTGTCGCGCTCTATCCGTAGCCCGGCCACTGCGCTTGAGCTTAAGGTGCGAGCGTATGGCCAAGACGTATGCAGCCGCACTGACGCCGCTTCGCGACGGCGGCGCCGAGCTCGACGAGGAGGCGTTCGCGCCGTACGTCGACTTTCTCCACGGCGGCGGCGTCGTCGGCGTCCTCGCGCTGGGCACGACGGGGGAGGGGATCCTCCTCGGCGCCGACGAGCGGAGGCGTGCAACCGAGCTCTTCATGGACGGCCCGCTCGAGGTGATCGTCAACTGCGGGGCGCAGACGACGCTCGCGACGGTGGAGCTCGCCTCCCATGCTGCGGAGCGCCAGGCGACGGGCGTCGCGGTGATCGCGCCGCCGTATTTTCAGCTCGACGAGCGCGCGCTGCTCGCGCACTTCACCGCCGCGGCGCACGCGTGCGACCCGCTGCCGTTCTACGTCTACGAGTTCGCGCGCGCGAGCGGCTATGCGGTGCCGCCGTCGGTGATCGAGAGGCTGCGCGAGGATGCGCCGAACCTCGTCGGGATGAAGGTGTCGGACTCGCCGTGGGACGCCTTTCGGCCGTACTTGCTCGAGGGGCTCGACGTGCTCGTCGGGCCGGAGTCGCTGATCGCTCAGGGTCTCGAGCACGGCGCGGCAGGGGCGGTCTCGGCGCTCGCGAGCGCGCTGCCGGAGAAGGTGGTCGCGGTCGATCCGCGCCTCGCCGAGATCCGCGAGGCGATCGAGCGCTTCCCGCGGCATGCCGCGCTGAAGCGGATCGCGGCGCGCCGCGGCGTGCCGATGACGGAGGACGTGCGGGCGCCGCTTCGCGCCTTGACGCCGGAGGAGCGGAAAGAGCTGGACGCATGGCTCGACGGCGAATTGTCGTAGCGGGCGCGGGCGCCACGGGCGCCTCGATCGCGTACCACCTTGCTCTCCTCGGCGCGGACGACGTCGTGCTGTGCGACGTCGCCGAGGTCGCGTCGGGCGCGACGGGCAAGGCGATGGGCGGCGTGCGGCAGCAGTTCTCGACCGCGGCGGAGGTGCGGCTCGCCCAGGCGTCGATCGCGTTCTTCAGCGAGCTCGGCGCGCCGTTCTTCCTCCAGGTCGGCTACCTGTTCCTCGCGACGACCGAGGTGGGCCTCGCGCGGTTGCGAGAGCGCGCCGAGCTGCAGCGCGGGCTCGGCGTTCCGGTCGAGGACGTCGACGCAGCCGAGTTCGACGGCCTCCGCGTCGACGACGTGCTCGGCGCGGTGATCTGTCGCGAGGACGGCGTCGCGAGCCCGTCCGCAACTGCGCGCGAGCTCGTGCGTCGCGCAGCCGAGCGAGGAGTAGACGTACGCGAGCACACCGACGCGCGCGAGGTCGAGGGCGACGTGCTCGTGGTCGCGTGCGGACCGCGCTCGCCGCTTCTCGTGCCGCTGCCGATTCGCCCGCTCGTCCGGCAGCTCGTCGACGTCGGTCCGGTGGACGGCCTCCCCGAGACGCTGCCGATGGTCGTCGAGGAGGAGACGACCTTCCACTTCCGGCGGCGCGACGCGTTCCTGCGGCTGGCGATGCGCGAGCCGACCGCGCGCTGGTCGTTGGACGAGGTCGTCGACCAGACGCTCGTGGACGACGTGCGCGCGCGACTCGCCGAGCGCTATCCGTCCGCCGCAGCCGCGCCAGTCGGACGCGCGTGGGCAGGCCTGTACGACATGACGCCGGACGCGCACCCGATCATCGGCCCGATTCGCGACGACGTGTACGTCGCCGCGGGCTTCAGCGGCCACGGGTTCATGCAGTCACCGGCGGTGGGCCGCGCGGTCGCCGAGGAGCTGCTCGAGCTGGAGCCGACGTTCGACCTGACGCCGTACCGGCTCGAGCGTTTCGCAGGCGACGAAGTGTTCCCCGAGGAGCTCGTCCTCTAGGACCGGCTCGGTGCGTCGCGCACGCTGGGTCGGGGGTCGTGCTCGTCAAGCTCCAGGTCGACGCAAAGCCGGTTCAGCGCAGCTACCTGAAGTTCGACCTCTCGTCGGTGTGGGACGTCCCGATGGGGACGACGTCGGGCGGAAACTTCCTGAGCGATCTCGCGAACGCGACCTTCCCGCCTTCTCGTTCGTCACGCCGAACCTCTGCAACGACACGCACGACTGCTCGGTCGCGACGGGCGACGCGTGGCTCCAGTCGTGGTTCGCGAATCCTCTCGTCGACGAACTACATCGCCGGCGACACGGTCGTCTTCCTGGCGTGGGACGAGGACGACTCACTACCCGCTGCTGAAGACGCCGAGCAGCCGCTCGGGATCACGACGTTCCTCGGTCACGCAGGCGACGCGGGCACGACCGGCATGGTCACCGCGTTCAACCTCTGCTAGTCCAACCTCGGCTAGGCCGCGGCATCGCCCGTCTGCGGCGGCAGCTTCGCCATGAGCTGCTTGATCCTTCGCAGGACGTCGGCCTCGTCGTGCCCGAAGTCGTCGAGATACGAATGCAGCGCGGCGCGGAGGAGCTGCAGCTCGTCGTCGGTCAGTTCGAACGTGTGCGTCGCCATGAGGAGAATCTAACCGTCTCGGTCCTTCC
>CAVXZL010000015.1:0-143919 GCA_963766345.1 uncultured Actinomycetes bacterium
CTCGAGCGCCCGCGGACGCAGCTCGCCGTCGAACGGCCACGTCTCCCACTCCTGGACGGGCGGCATGCGCAACCCGTCGCGCTGCACTCGCGCGTACAGCTCCTCTGGTGACTCAGGCACGCACGCGTTCGGCGGCGGCCTCGTAGGCCTTCACGTAATCGCGAACCATCCTCATCGGAGAGAAGCGCTCCTCGACGTAGCTGCGGAGCTCGCGCGGATCGAGCCGGTCGGCCTGCTCGAGCGCCGCCGGGATGATGCGGTAGTCGTCGACGATCACCCCGGAGCGGCCGTGCTCGATCACCTCGGGCACAGCGCCGCGGGAAGTCGCGATCACCGGCGTCCCGCACGCCATCGACTCGATCATCACGAGGCCGAACGGCTCCTCCCACTCGATCGGGAACAGCGTCGCGCGCGCGTGCTGCAGCAGCTCGACCTTCTGCCCGTGCGAGACCTCGCCGAGCCACTCGATGCCGTCCCCGAGGTGCGGCTCGACGAACTCCGCGAAGTAGTCGCGCTCCTTCGGCTCGCGCATCTTGCCGGCGAGCTTGAGCGGCAGCCCGGCTTCCATCGCGACGGCGACCGCCCGGTGCGCTCCCTTGTCGGGGCTCATGCGGCCGAGGAACAGCAGGTAGTCCCCGCGGGCGCGTCGGAACGGGTAGACGGACAGGTCGAGCGCGTTCGGGCAGTTCGCGATCCAGTTGAGATCCGGGCGCGGCTTGCGCTGGTTCATCGACAGCGAGACGAGCGCCGTGTCGGGCGCCACCGCGGCGACCTGGTCGTAGAGCAGTCCTGGCTCGTCGTCGAGCGGCCCGTGGACGGTGTGAACGACCGGGGTGTCGACGGCAGCGCCGAGCGCTGCGGCGGACGGCCCCGAGTGGTCGTTGATGACGTCGAACTCGTCCGCGCGCTCGAGGCAGTGCAGCACGTGACGCAGCTCCCAGAACGAGCGCCCGATCCACTCGCTCGGCGCGACGCGGTGCACGGCCGCGAGCTTGGCCTTCGTGAGCGAGTCACCCGACGCGAACAGCGTCACGTCGTGACCGCTGTCGACGAGGCCGTCCGCGAGCAGCGAGACGACCCATTCGATTCCGCCGTAGCCGATCGGCGGGACGGGGAACCAGCACGGCGCCAGCACGGCGATTCTCATACGGCACTCACCTCCACCCCTCCATCATGCACGCGAACGTCCCACGTCGTCTCGAATGCGCGTACGCCCGAAAGCCGAATCGAGCCGGTCCAGTGCGGCAACTCCGCCGGAGCGACCGACTCGAGCCGGTGCCGCTCCGGGTTCGGCTGCAGGCCGAGCAGCACCTGCAGCAGGAGGACCGGCGTGCCCGCCGCCCACGCCTGCGGCCGCGCAGCCGTCGGGTAGGCGATCGGGAACGGCGTCTCGGAGCGGCGCAGCCCCGCGAACACCTCAGGCAGCTGGAAGTCGAAGTGACGAGCCGCCGCGAGCGTGCGCTGGACGATGCGCTGTGCCTCGGGCCAGCGCTCGTACTGCGCAAGGCCGAGTGCGATCAGGGAGTTGTCGTGTGGCCAGACGGTGCCGTTGTGGTACGAGAGCGGGCTGTACGCCGCGTCGTCCTCGGACATCGTGCGGATGCCCCAGCCCGACCACAGGCCCTCGCCCATCAGCCGGTCGACGACGGCGTCGACGCGCTCCGGCGGGACGATGCGCGACCACAGCAGGTGTCCCATGTTCGAGCAGACCGAGTCGACGCGGCGCTTGTCGCCGTCGAGCGCGAGCGCGTAGAAGCCGCCGCGGTCGTCGCACCAGAAGGCCTCGTCGAATCGCCGCTTCAGCTCATCGGCCTCACGCGCCAGCCGGTCGGCGAGGTTGCGGTCGCGCCAGACGTCGCGTGCGATCTCCACGAGCCGCCGCTTGGCGTCGTACACGTACCCCTGCACCTCGCACGGCGCGATCGCGCCCTCCGCGATGCGGCCGTCGTGGAACCGTTGCGAGTCTTCGGAGTCCTTCCACGACTGCACGTCGAGCCCGTGCGGCGCCCGCTTCTCGAACTCGACGAAGCCGTCGCCGTCGCGGTCGCCGTAGCGGTCGATCCACTCGAGCGCGCGCAGCGCAGGCTCCCGGAACTCCTGCGCGGTCGTGACGTCGCCGGTCCAGCGCCACAACTCCGAGAAGAGGATCAGGTAGAGCGGGGTCGCGTCGACGGTGCCGTAGTAGCGCGCGAACCAGTTCTCGGCGGCGCGGCCTCGTCGCACCTCGTGGACGATCTTGCCGGGCTCCGCGTCGATCGACGGATCGTCTTCGGTCGCCTGCAGCGTGGCGAGCACCTCGAGCGCATTGCGCGCCAGCTCCGGCCCGAACAGCAGCGTCTGCAGGCACGTGATCAGCGTGTCGCGACCGAAGACGGTCATGAACCACGGCATGCCCGCGGCGGGGAGCTTGACGAGCGCGGACTCGTCCGAGCTCCGCATCCGGAGCGCGGCGAGGTCGCTCACCGACTGACCGAACGACCGCTCGAGCTCCGTCCAGCTCGAGCGAAGCTGCGGCACGCGCAGCTGCCACGCGGCGAGGGAATCGCGAACGCGCGTGCGCTCGTCGCCGAAGCGGCGGCCGATCGTGTGCGGCGGGAGCGGCCCGCCGTCGGCGACGGGAACGACGTCGAGCCGTATCTCCCAGCGCTCGCGCGGGTCGAGCTCGATCGTGTACGTCACGTTCGCGCCGTCGACCGCCCCGTGCTTGGAGAGGATCACGTGCGTGCACAGGTCGTCGTCCTCGAGCACGAACTGGTTCTCGTCGCCGTCGTACCTCGGCGTCACCGGAGGCGGCAGCGGCTTCGCGGTCGCCGGATCGCCGAGCGCGAAGTCGTGCTGTTTCACCGAGAGGATGTCCGCGAAGTCCGCGGCGAACTCGAGCCCGAGCTCGAAGGCGACGGGATCCATCGAGTGGTTGTCGATCATCACGACGTCCTGCATCGCCTCGCCGACGAACCGCTCGCGCGTGATCGAGAGCTGGTCCGTGCGCAGGCCGCCGGCGAGCGGGTTGCGAAGGAAGAACGCTGCCGAGAAGTACTCGACCTTGCCCGCCGAGAGCGGCAGCGGCTTGGCGCCGTTGACCCTGAGACAGAGGCGCGACAGGAAGCGCGTGTCCTGCGTGAAGAAGCCGCTCGTCATCTCGCCGACGTCGCCGATGTCGTCGCAGATGCAGAACGTCGATCCTTCGAGGATCGTGAGCACAGCTAGTTGCGAACGATTCGTGTGCCGGTCGACTGCGCGAGCGCCGTGACGACGATCTCGTCGACGTTCACGTGCGCCGGCCGGGTGAGCGCGAACATGATGCAGTCGGCGACGTCCTCGGCGTGGATCGGGCCGCCGAGCGCGACGTCCCGGTACACCGCGCGCGCTTTCTCCGCGTCGCCGCGGAAGCGGACGAGCGAGAAGCCGTCGGTCTCGACCAGGCCGGGCGCGAGCGTCGTGATGCGGATCGGCTTGCCGAGGAGATCCTCGCGAAGAGCGCGCGAGAACGTGTGCACGGCCGCCTTCGAGAGGCAGTAGAGCGTCCCCTTCTCGTACGGCCACATCGCAGCGATGCTGCCCATGTTCACGACGTGGCCGCCGTGCTCGAGATGCGGCAGCGCGAGCCGCGTGATCCGGACGACGCCGCTGATGTTCGTCTCGATGACCGTCTGCTCGTCCTCCTCGGTCGACTCGGCGAACGGATCGCGGCCGAGCGCCAGGCCCGCGTTGTTCACGAGGATGTCGAGGCCGCCGAGCTCTGCGCAAGCGCGCTCGACGAAGGCGACGCAGCTCGCGGCGTCGGTGACGTCGAGCTCGAGCGCTACGTCCGCTTCGATCGCGTCGACGCGGCGCGCGCCTCCTGCGACGCGGACGCCCGCCTCGCGCAGCTGCTTCACCGTCGCGTCGCCGATGCCGCTCGACGCGCCGGTGACGATCGCCCTCTTGCCGTGAAGGTCAACGCCGGCCACGAAGATGACCTTAACGACGCTCGATCGTCAACAGCCGCGGTTCCGCGTGTTCGACCTGCAGCGTCGTGTGGTCGAGCGCGAACCGCTCCCTCAGCATTCGCTCGAGATTCCGACGCACGGCGTGGCAATCGGCCTCGGGCGCCACGAGCACGTGCGCGGCGAGCGCCGGGAAGCCGCTGGTGACCGTCCACACGTGCAGGTCGTGCACCTGAACGACGTCGTGCTCGGCGACGAGTGCGCGGCCGACCTCCTCGGGGTCGATCGCCGTCGGCGAGCGCTCCATGAAGATCAGAGCCGACTCGTGGAGAAGGCCCCAGCTGGCCCACAGCATGAGCGCCGCGACGCCGAGGCTCGCAAGCGGGTCGAAGCGGTCCCAACCGGTGACGAGAATGAGCGCGCCTGCGATTGCCGTCCCGGCGAAGGCGATCATGTCCGTCGCGACGTGCAGGAAGGCGCCGCGGACGTTCAGGCTCTCGCGCGACGCGCGCGAGAGCACTGCAGTCGCCGCCGCGTTGACCGCGATCCCCACGAGCGCGACGACGAGCACGACGCCGCCGCGGACCTCGTCCGGCGTGATCAGCCGACGGATTGCACCGAACACGATCAGCAGCGCCACGACGAGGAGCGTCACGCCGTTCGCCTGTGCGGCGAGGATCTCCAGCCGCTTGTAGCCGAAAGTCCAGCGACCCTGCGCCGGCCGCGCGGCGAGCGTCGCCGCGAAGAGCGCGAACGCGAGCGCGCCTGCGTCGGTGAGCATGTGACCGGCGTCGGCGAGCAGCGCGAGCGAGCCGGCGACGACGGCTGCGACGACCTCCGCGACGAGGAACGCGCCGATCAGGACGAGCGCGATCGTCAGCGAGCGCCGGTCCGCGTCGTGCCGGTGACCGTGATCGTCGTGCAACTGAGGCTCACCTAGAGACCCACCGCCGCGAGCCGCTCGACGGGAGTCGGATGCGTGAAGAGGAACGCGTAGACGAGACGCGGCGGATCGAGATCCGAGAGGTTCGCCGTCGCCAGCCGGCGGAACGCCGCTTCGAACGCGCCGGGGTCGTGAGTCATGTCGAGCGCAAAGCGATCGGCCCGGCGCTCGAGCCGACGCGAGAACGCGGCCGTCAACGGCAGCGACGCGACCTCCAGGAGTCCCCAGACGAGCAGCAGCAGCGGAATGTGCCGCGGTGTCGGGTCTAGCGGCCAGGCGACGAGCACTGCGACCGCGGCGCTCGCCATCGCGAGGATCGTTCCCTTCGCAATGTCGCGATGCCGCCGGTGACCGAGCTCGTGCGCGACGACAACTTCGAGCTCGGGCTGCTCCGCCTCGTCGAGCAGCGTGTCGAAGACGACGACGCGCCGGGTACTGCCGATCCCCGAGACGTAGGCGTTGTGCTTGCGCGTCCGCCGGCTCGCGTCGGCGACGAGCACCTCGCGCACGGGCACACCGGCGCGGTCGGCCAGTGAGCGCAAGGCGCCCGCGAGCTCACGGTCGGGAAGCGGCTCGAAGCGGTTGAACACCGGCTCGAGCAGCACGGGCGCCACGAACACCAGCAGGAGCACGAGCAGGCAGGCTCCGAGCACGGAGACGAGCGGCCACCACGTCGGGAAGACGTGCGTCGACCCGATCAGGGCGAGCAGCACGACCGACGTGAGCACCGCGCCGACGGCGAAGCCCTTCACGTGATCGAGCGCCCATGCGCCCGGCGTCTGCGTCGAGAAGCCCCAGCGACGCTCGCGGACGAAGCCTCGCCAGAACGCGAGCGGCAGCCGCACGACGTCGAGGATCGCGAGCACGAGCACCGTGAAGACGAGCGTGCCGACCCACCACGGTCCGACGGCGGCCTCGAAGATGCGGTCCCCGAGCCAACCGAACGCGAGCAAAGCCGTCACAAGAGTTGTCAGGAAAATGTCAACTGCGAGCGCGACGTAGAGCGGGCGATGGTAGGCGCGCGCCCGGGCTACCTCATCCGGAGTGAAGAAAACCGTGGGATCCACCGATTTCGTAGCCAGATTACTGCCCCTTATGACGCCCCTCTCTAAAATCGATCCATGACGGACCCGCGTTCTCTGGCGCTCCCGGACAGGGCGCAGTCGACCGAGCTCGCCCAGCAGTGGCGTGTGCTCGCGCGGGCGGCGACGTTCGTCGCGATCCTGACCAGCCCGGCCGCGTTCGTCTACCTCCACAAGCAGCAAGGCTGGTCGCTCGGCTGGTCGATCGCCGGCGCGATCTTCCTCGTCGCGGCCTTCCGCGGCTTCATCGATCTCATCCTCCGGCGCTTCCTGCCGTGGCCGAGCCTGTTCGGCACCGAGGACGCACGCCTTCGCGACGAGGACGTGATCAACCGCCGCCGGGCTTCGTTCTGGGGCTTCGCGTGGCGGCTCGTCCGCGCCTTCCTGGTGCTCGTGCTGCTCGTGACGCTGTACCGGTCGCTCGTCTACGGCTGGTCGGATCCGTGGCACGTCGCGAAGTCGATCTTCCACTGGATCGTCACGCTTCCGACCCGGCTGCGCGCGTACCTGCCGTTCCTCGCGATCCTGCCCTTCTACTTCATCTTCAACTTCGTGATCCTCATGGGGCCGATGCTCCTGATGGGCATCTCGCAGATCCGCGGCTTCGAGCCGGGCGACGCGGACTGGGGCGTGAAGCTCGACGACGTCCGCGGGCAGAAGGAGGCGAAGGAGGAGGTACGCCGGATCGTGTCGCTGTGGCAGTCGGGCGAGCACTTCGAGAAGGCCGGCGGCAAGCGCGAGCGCGGTCTCTTGTTCCTCGGCGCGCCGGGGACCGGCAAGACGATGCTCGCGAAGGCGATCGCCACAGGCTTCAACTGCCCCTTCATTTCTATCCCCGGCTCGGGCTTCGCGCAGACGTTCATCGGCATCGACGCGATCATCGTTCGGTGGCTCGCGCGCAAGGCGAAGAAGATGGCCGCGAAGTGGGGCGGCCAGTGCATCGTCTTCATCGACGAGATCGACGCCGTCGGGATGCGCCGCTCGGCGCTGGGAGCCGGCGCCGGTTTCCAGCCGACGAACCTCGAGGACTTCCTCTTCTTCGGCCCGAACGGCGCGCTGAACCCGTCCGGAGACATGATCCTCGAGACGCGCGCCTGGCGCGAGAAGCTCTTCGCGCACCGCGCGCCCGAGTCGCGCTCGCCGTACCCGCGCTGGGCGCAAAAGGTGGGCGGGATCATGAACCAGGCGTTTCCCGGCGGGATGATGGGCGGCACCGGACAGCTCGCGCTGAACCAGTTGCTGATCACGATGGACGGCGTCGACACCCCGCCGTTCATGCGCCGGGTGCTCACGAACAAGACGAACCAGATCCTCGACGCGCTGTACATCGTGCCGGCAAAGGTGCGGGGACGTTCGCTCCGCCTGCCGAAGCCGAAGCCGCGCCGTGACCAGATCTACTTCATCGGCGCGACAAATGTCCCCATCGACGCGCTCGACCCGGCGCTCACGCGCCCGGGCCGGATGGGCCGGCACGTCTGGTTCCGCACGCCGACGAAGCAGGACCGCCTCGACATCTTCGACCTCTACCTCGCGAAGGTCTCGCACGACGAGGAGCTCGACCGGCCGCAGCGCCGCGACGAGATCGCCCGCATCACGAACGGCTACAGCCCCGCGATGATCGACCAGGTCTGCTCGCTCGCTCTGACGTATTCACATTTCCGTGGCCGGGCAGCGTTCGAGTGGGACGACATCGTCGAGGCGATGACGACGCTCGAATCCGGCACCGCGATCGGCATCGACTACGTCACCAGCGAGACGCGCGCGGTCGCGATTCACGAGGCGGGCCACGCCGTCGCGGGTCACGTCTACATGAAGGGCCGCGAGTCGACGCGTCTGTCGATCCGCATGCGCGGCGGCGCGCTCGGCCATCACCAGGCGCTCGAGAAGGAGGAGCGCTTCAGCCGGTTCCGCAGCGAGGAGATCGGCCTCATCATCTGGGGCCTCGGCTCGATGGCCGCCGAGCGGATCTTCTACGGCGAGAACACGAACGGCGTCGGCGGCGACCTCCAGTCCGTCACCGCGGCGGCCGCGTGGATGGTCGGTGCATCGGGCATGGGGCCGGAACGCGTCGAGATCGACCACGTCATGCGGCGCAACGGCCACCCGCGCAAGCGGCTCCCCGCGGAGGTGGAGCGCGCGGAGATCATGCGCCGCTTCGAGGAGATCGGCATCCAGATCATGAACCGCGCCTCGAACGGCGACGTCGCACACAACGCAATCGCATCGGTGCTTTCCGACCGCGACAAGCGGCGCATGGTGACGCAGATCCTCGGCCAGGCGTATATGAAGGCGCACCACCTGATCCTCCACAACAAGGACAAGGTCGACGACATCGCCAAGGTCGTCATCCAGAAGAAGGAGCTCTACGGCGACGAGCTCGTCACGCTGCTGAACGGCGCGAACCTCCAGATTCCCGACGTCGACCTCACCGACGACAAGGCCTGGCCGAAGCTGTGAACGTCGGTCGTCGCTTCTCCATCGCGTACCTCGCCCTCGCCGCGCTGCTCGGCGTCGCGATCGGAACGCTCGTCGTCTTCGTCGAGCGGCCCGCGCCGAAGCCGCCTCCGCCCTGGTCCGCTTGGCAGCCGAACGAGGCGTCGCGCACTGCGCGGCAGCAGCAGATCGCGTCGCACGTCGGCTCCCAGTACCAGTCGAACGGCGGCAAGCGGCTCGTCCGCGTGGTCGTGCGCGACCCGGACGCGTCTCCGAACCCGATTCGCGATGTCGCCCTCGCCCGCAACCTGGATCCAACGCAGCAGAGCGACGTGCTCGGCGTCGTCGACTCGACGAAGACCGCGATGTACATCCTTTGCGGCGACGGGCCGCACTGCGCGATCAAGGAGGGCGAGCCGTCGGTGGCGCGCGGCACCGTGCTCCGCCGGGAGGCGCTCGAACTCGCGCTGTACTCGTTCCGTTACCTCGAGGACACGGATTCGGTCGTGGCCTTCTTCCCGCCGCAGAAGGGCAAGAACCTGAGCCACGTCTACTTCTTCGCGAAGACCGACTTCAAGGACGAGCTCGCGGAACCGCTTCGGTTCACGCTGCCGCAGTCGAAGCTCCATGTGCCGGGCGGCCTCGCACCGCGCGAACGCCGGACGGTCGATGCGCTGACGGTGCCGCGCCAGTTCCGTTTTGCGTTGCGGCGCGAGCGTGACGGCGCGAACGTGCTCGTGCTGGCGCCGGGGAGCTAGGTGCAGCCGGACTATCTCCTCGCCTGCACGATCGGCTCGGCGTACAACTGAGGCTACGACCACGCCGCCCGTGTGGCGGCGGAGGTCGGCCCGACGACGCGGCGGACGCGCCGCCGATCGTGGCGCCTATTCCGAACCGGCGAGCAGACCCGCGACGTACCACTCGTCGAGCGGCTCGAAGCTCGAGTACGCCTGCCCGACGGCGGCGACGTCGTCGAGGCGATGCGCGCAGATGACGAGGTCGGCCGCGGCGTGAAGACGCTCGAGTCCGTCGCTTCGTCCCACCGGTGAGGCCGCGATCACGCGCACGGCTCCGCGAGCGCGCGCCCAGAGACACGCGGCCGCGAGCGTCAGGCCCGTGATGACGCCGTCGTCGACGACGAGCGTCTCGCGCCCGTCGATCGGCAACGGCTCGTGGTCGAGACGCTCCGCCAGCGCGTCGGCGGCGCGGCGGGCGCGTGCGACCGCCTCGTCTTCGACGGTCCGTCCTTCGACGATCGCCGCCGGCCCGCCCGACGTCACGACGCCGAGGCGCCGTCCGTCTGCGGTGATGCTCGCCACGCCGACGGCGGTGAGCGGCGCCGCGAGCACGCGCGCGACCTCCCTCGCGACGGCGACGCCTCCACGCGCGACGCCGACGACGACCGGCGCATCGAGGGCAACCTGTGCGACCGAAGTTGCGAGCACGCGTCCCGCATCGGCGCGATCCCGGAAGATGGGCGGGAGCCACGGGACGATGCGAAGCATGGTCAGAGGCGGGTGCGGGCGAACTCGCGCATCGCGGCATCGTCGTGGAACGTGACGATCGCTCCGTCGGCGCCGGCTTCGAGCATTGCGTCGACGTGCTCCGGCACCGTGCGCGGGATCACACGCAAGTCCGGATGCTGTTCCTTCACGGCTCGAACGTGCGCGGGATCGGAGCCGCGCGAGGGATGCCAGACGTCGCCGAGCTCACGCGCCCGGCGAATCGCGCGAGGCGAGCTGCCGCCGACCCAGATGTCCGGCGGCGGCGATGGGAGCGGCTCGGCGGTCGCGTCGCCGAACGACCAGTAGCGGCCCTCGAAGCGAGGGTCGCCATTCCAGAGCGCGCGCATGAGCCGGATCGCCTCGTCCCCACGCCGGCCGCGTCCGGCGAACTCGACGCCCATCAGCTCGAACTCCCGCTCGTACCAGCCCATGCCGACGCCGAGGATCGCGCGCCCGCCGCTGAGCTCCTGCAGCGTCGCAACCTGCTTCGCGAGATGGAACGGATTGTGCAGCGGCAGGATCACGATCGACGTGCCGAGCAGCACGCGGTCCGTCCACCCGGCGATCCAGCCGAGCGTCACGAGCGGGTCGTACACGCGGCCGTAGGGATCGACGGCGTCGGGCCCGACGACGATGTGCTCCGTCGTCCACACCGAATGGAAGCCGAGCTCCTCGGCGGTCTCGACGACGCGGCGCACACCGTCGGGCGACGAGCCTGCGCCGTAGTTCGGCAGGATCACGCCGAAATGCACGCGGTGGAGTCTACGGACGAACGCGTGCGATCATGGCGGCGTGGCGGACGAGGCCGTGCGCATCGACAAGTGGCTGTGGGCGGCGCGCTTCTTCAAGACGCGCAGCCTCGCGACCGATGCCGTCGCCGGCGGACGCGTGCACGTCAACGACACTCGCGTGAAGCCCGCGAAGGAGGTGCAGGTCGGTGACGTCGTCGTGATCACGATCGGGCCGGTCCGCCGAACGGTCCACGTCACCGGGATTGCCGACAGGCGCGGGTCCGCGCAGGTCGCGGCGACGCTCTACCGCGAGACGCCCGAGTCCATCGAGGCGCGCGAGCGCTTCGTCGTGGAACGGCGACTCACGCGCCCGATCGGCGCCGACCTCGGACCGCGCCCGACGAAGCTCGCACGCCGCCGCCTCGATGCCCTGCGCCGCGCCCAGCGCAGGCACGGCCAGCCGCCCTGATCGTCGCTTCAACGGCCCGCGCGCTTCTCTCGACACGCGATGTTGCGTTTTGGCGGCGGTCGCGCGATGATGGAAAGACCGCGAGGCCGGGGGGCTGTGGCACGACCCCCCCTCGATGCTGCGGCCTCTCCTCGCGGTGTTTCAGACGTCGTTGCCTGGCGGAAGCCGACGCGCTTCCTCCAGGCTGCCACCGCGCGGGCTCGGCAGCGATTCCCGACGCGGGCGGCGTCGTGCAGGACACAGCGGCCGCGGCGCAGGCGCCGTGGCCGCTGTGTCGACTCGACTCCTTGCAGTCGCATCGGCGGCTGCGGGAGGTGCAGTTATCTCCCGGACGTCGGTTGCTGGACTTGGCCGAAGATGTCGCCGTACTGATACGGGTCGTACTGATTCTGGGTCGGGTCGTACGAGGTCGGCTGCTGCGTGCCTTCCGGCCCTCCTTGGCCTCCCGGCCCCTGCCACGGCAGCGGCTGAACGTCAGCAGGCTTCGCCGACGAGTGCCGTTTCCCGTGCGTCACCGGCTTGGCCGGCTTGTTGTTTGCGCGGCCGGCCGACGGCTGGCTCGGTTGGGCCCTCACGACGGACTTCAGGCACTCGCCGTCGGGATTGAGCACGCACGCCTGCGCGGTCGGCGTCGCAAACCCCGACGCGGCGGCGATCGCCGCGGCGACGATCCAGGCACGGATCTTCATGGTCAACTCCTCCTCTAGGTCAGGTCACTTGCTTCTGACCACGACCTTGGAGCTCGCCGCTTAACGCCGGCCACGAGGCCGCTAGATCGCCACTAGAGGTGGGCGCTTCTCTCGTCCGCGGTGAGCGCGCCGAGTGAGATCGCTCTGGACACTGCTATCCCTCTCGCGCCCGTACGTTCGCTGGGGCATGCGGGACGTCGCATAACAGAACCTTGGTGTGCGCTTTGCACCACGCCGCTGCCCGCGACGTAGCTTGACGCTCGACCAGTTCAACGACGGAAGGGATCCATATGAAGAAGCTCGCGTTCGTTCCTCTCGTGCTCGCGGCGGGCCTCGCCGCGCAGCAAGCCGCAGCCGCTCCCGCCAGCGACACGGTCCGGATCAGCGCGCAGGCCACTGGGGTCGCGTACAACACGAAAGTCGTTCGTGCGAAGGCGGGCAGGATCAAAATCGCGTTCACGAACCTCTCTTCCCTCCGCCACAACGTCCGCATCGAGCTCGGCGAGCACGAGCTCGGCGGCACGAAGACGATCGGTCATGGCACGACCACCGCGCTCGTGACCCTCAAGCACGGCACGTATCACTTCTACTGTTCGGTGCCCGGTCACGAAGACGCCGGCATGTCCGGCAAGCTGGTGGTCAGCTAGCCGGCTTCATGCGCGCGGACGGGCGTCTCCTAGTGAGCGCTCGTCCGCAGGATCCAGCAGCGGTTCTAGCGACCCGCGTTTTCGTCGATCATCTTGGGACTGATTCTGTTCAGAGCGCCATCCGGCGCGATTCGTGCGCGGCGTCGGCCATGCACCAATTCTGTCAGCCGCCGAACGCCTGCGAGCCTCGTGCGAGCTGCTCGCGGCCGTCGAGAATCGCGGCGACCGAAAGCCACGATCTGCTGCAGTTCCGTGATGGGCGGTGACGGGATCGAACCGCCGACCTCCTGCTTGTAAGGCAGGCGCTCTCCCAGCTGAGCTAACCGCCCCGGCGGCATCTGAGTGTAGGGAACCCGCGGGAGGACGGGTTAGGCTGGGTGAATGGTCGGGCTCGTGATCGTCGTCGCGATCCTCATCGTCATCGGGCTCCTCACGCTCGCCGCGATTCTGCGCTTGGTCTGGAGCCTGTCGCGCGGGGATATCCAGATCGAATCGACCTCTCACGGTCGGCAGCTGTTCGGCAGAGACGAGAAGAACCGCGAGTCCGGCTGACGACTTCGCGCTGCACCGCGCGCGGATCTGTGGCAGAACTCCACCATGACCGAGGTCGCCGACCACACGACCGCCGAGCCGCTCGCTGAAGACGAGCTCCGCCTCATCGACGCCTGGTGGCGCGCGGCGAACTACCTCGCCGTCGGGCAGATCTACCTCCTCGACAACCCGCTCCTCCACGAGACGCTGCAGCCGGAGCACATCAAGCCGCGGCTGCTCGGGCACTTCGGGACGACTCCGGGCCTCAACCTCCTCTACGCGCACCTGAACCGCCAGATCCGCGCGCGCGACCTCAGCGCGATCTTCATCACGGGCCCGGGCCACGGCGGGCCGGGGCTCGTCGCGAGCGCATACCTCGAGGGCACGTACAGCGAGGTCTACGCGCACATCGGCGAGGACGAGGAGGGGCTGCGCCGGCTCTTCCGACAGTTCTCGTTCCCGGGCGGAATCCCCAGCCACGTCGCACCCGAGACGCCGGGCTCGATCCACGAGGGCGGCGAGCTCGGCTACGCGCTGTCGCATGCGTTCGGCGCGGCCTTCGACAACCCCGACCTGCTCGTCGCCTGCGTCGTCGGCGACGGCGAGGCGGAGACCGGGCCGCTCGCGACCGGCTGGCACTCGAACAAGTTCCTCGACCCGAAGACCGACGGCGCCGTGCTGCCGATCCTGCACCTCAACGGCTACAAGATCGCGAACCCGACCGTCCTCGCACGCATCTCCGAGAGGGAGCTGGTCGCGCTCTTCGAGGGCTACGGCTACCGGCCGTTGCTCGTCGAGGGCGACGATCCGAACGCCGTCCACCAACTGCTCGCGGCCGCGCTCGACGACGCGCTCGACGACATCGCGAGCATCCAGCGGAACGCGCGCGAGAACGGCAAAGCCGAGCGGCCGCAGTGGCCGATGCTGATCCTGCGCACGCCCAAGGGCTGGACGGGGCCGAAGGAGATCGACGGGCTGCCGGTCGAGAACTCGTGGCGCTCGCACCAGGTCCCGCTCGCCGACGTGCGCCAGAAGCCCGACCGGATCCCGCTGCTCGAGGAATGGATGCGGAGCTACCGGCCGGAGGAGCTCTTCGACGAGAACGGCTCACTGGTCGCGGAGTTGCGCGAGCTTGCGCCAAAGGGCGAACGCAGGATGAGCGCGAATCCGCACGCGAACGGCGGCCTGTTGCTGCGCGACCTCGAGCTACCGGACTTCCGTGACTACGCGATCGACGTCGCGAGCCCCGGAACGACGTCGGCGGAAGCGACGCGCGTGCTCGGCAAGTTCCTGCGCGACGTCGTGAAGCGGAACATGGAGAACTTCCGCATCTTCGGCCCGGACGAGACGGCGTCAAACCGGCTCGGCGACGTCCTCGACGTGACGGATAAGCAGTGGGAGGCAGAGATCCTCGACACCGACGAGCACCTCGCGACGGCGGGCCGCATCGTCGAGGTTCTGTCGGAGCACCAGTGCCAGGGCTGGCTCGAGGGTTATCTCCTCACCGGCAGGCACGGGCTCTTCAACTGCTACGAGGCGTTCATCCACATCATCGACTCGATGTTCAACCAGCATGCGAAGTGGCTGAAGGTCACGCGCGGCATCCCGTGGCGGCGGCCGATCGCGTCGCTCAACTACCTCCTCAGCTCGCACGTCTGGCGGCAGGATCACAACGGCTTCTCGCACCAGGATCCCGGCTTCATCGACCATGTCGTGAACAAGAAGGCCGAGGTCGTCCGCGTCTACCTGCCGCCCGACGCGAACACGCTCCTCTCCGTCGGCGATCACTGCCTCCGCAGCAAGAACTACGTGAACGTCATCGTCGCGGGCAAGCAGCCGGCCTTGAACTACCTGTCGATGGACGACGCAATCCTCCACTGCACGCGCGGCGCGGGCATCTGGGAGTGGGCATCGAACGACTCGGGCGCGGAGCCGGACGTCGTGCTCGCGTGCGCCGGCGACATCCCGACGCTCGAGGCGCTCGCCGCCGCGGCGATACTCCGCGAGCAGTTGCCGGATCTGAAGGTGCGCTTCGTCAACGTCGTCGACCTGATGCGACTGCAGCCGGAATCGGAGCATCCCCACGGCATGTCCGAGGGCGAGTTCGACTCGCTCTTCACGACGCGCAAGCCGATCGTGTTCGCGTACCACGGCTATCCGTGGCTGATCCACCGCCTCACGTACCGCCGCGAGAACCACGCGAATCTCCACGTGCGCGGCTACAAGGAGGAAGGGACGACGACGACGCCGTTCGACATGGTGATGCTGAACGACCTCGACCGCTTCCACCTCGTCGTCGACGTGATCGACCGCGTGCCGGGCGTCGGCGAGCGCGCCGCGTGGCTGCGGCAGGAGATGCTCGACCGCCGCCTACGCTACCGCGCGTGGACGCGCGAGCAAGGCGAGGACCACCCGGACGTCCGGGACTGGGTCTGGCCGTACTCGTAGTCAATGCGGGTTCGACGAGCCTGAAGCTGCACGTCGTCGAGGACGACGACACGTCTCGTCCGGTCACCTCCTGGGGACAGTCCCACGGACATGTCCGTGCCGTGGCACATCGTGTCGTCCACGGCGGCGCCCGCTTCCGCGAGCCCGTGCTGATCGACGACGACGTACGCCGGGAGCTCCAGAAGCTCGAGTCGCTCGCGCCGCTGCACAACGCGCCGGCGGTGCGCGCGATTGAGGAGGCCGAGCAGGCGTTGCCGGACGTGCCGCACGTCGCGGTCTTCGACACCGCGTTCCACGCGACGATCCCGGACGAGGCGGCGACGTACGCGCTGCCGCAACGCTGGCGCGACTGGGGCATCCGCCGCTACGGCTTCCACGGCCTGTCGGTGCAATGGTGTGCCGAGCAGGTCAGCGTGCCGCATCTCGTCGTCTGCCACCTCGGCGGCGGTAGCTCGGTCACGGCCGTTCGCGACGGACGTTCCGTGGACACGACGATGGGCTTCAGTCCGCTCGAAGGCGTGCCGATGACCACGCGCTCGGGCTCGGTCGACCCCGGCGCGCTGATCTACCTGCTTCGCGAGCGCGGCGTCGATGCGGCGACACTCGACCACGACCTCAACTTCGAGTCCGGGATGAAAGCGCTCGGCGGCGGCGACGGCGACATGCGCGAGGTCGACGACTTCGCGCTCGACGTCTTCTCGTATCGGGTCGCGGCGGCCGTCGGCGCGATGGCCGTGGCGCTCGACGGCCTCGACGCGCTCGCCTTCACGGCTGGCATCGGCGAGAACTCGTCCCGCGTGCGCATGCGCGTTTGCGGGCGCCTGGGCTTCCTCGGCGTCCAGCTCGACGAGGAGCGCAACGACCAAGCGACGCCGGACTGCGTCATCTCGCGCGGCGACGTCGCGGTGCACGTCATCAGGGCGCGCGAGGAGCTCGTCGCGGCGCGCGCGGCGCGGGCGCTACTCGGCTGAGACCGGCACGCGCTCGCGCTCGACCGCGAGGAACTGGTCGAAGATCTCGAGCAATCGGCGAAGGTCGATCGGCTTCGTCAGGTACGCCTGCGTCCCCGCGGCGAGAAACTGCGCGCGGTCGCGCGTCGCGTCGGCGCTCAGGATCGCCGCGATCGTGCCGCCCATCGCCTCGATCAGGCTGCGCGACACCGCGAGACCGAGGCCTGTTCCGTCGATCCCCGACACGGCAGCGTCCAGACACTCGAACGGGACGAACAGCTTCCCGACCGAAGCCTTGTCGAGACCCGGCCTCGTGTCGGCGACGCTGATCCGAACGCGGTCGCGCTCTCGACCGCCACGCGAACCTCGCCCCCGCGCCGGTTGTACTTGATCGCGTTCGCGATCAGGTTGATCAGCACCTGCTTCAGGCGCTGGTTGTCCGCGAACACGTAGCCGTTGCCGCCGCTCAGCTGCGGGTCGTGGATGACCACCTCCATGCTCTCGGCGAGCGGACGCGTGAGATCGACGGCGTCGTCGATGAGGCGCTGCACGGCGATCGCCTCCGCGGAGATGGACAGCGTCCCCTCCTCTACGCGCGAGATGTCGAGCACCTCGTCGACGATCCCGAGCAGATGGTTCGACGCCTTCAGGATCATCGCCACCTTATGTTTGTGCTGCTCCTCGAGGTTGGCGAACTCGAGCAGCTGCCCGAAGCCCATGATCGCGCCGAGCGTGAGCGCAGCTCGTGGCTCATGCGGGAGAGGAATTCGTTCTTCGCCGAGTTCGCGGCGCGGAGCTTCTCGTTCGTGCGGTGCAGCTCCTGCGCGCGCAGCACGATCTCGCGCGCCTGCTCGTTCTCGCGCTCCTGCAGGCGCACGAACTCGGTCACGTCCTCGACGCGATGGATGATGTACCTGACGCGCTTGTACTCGTCGAGCACCGGCGAGTTTCGCGGGCTCCAGTAGCGCTCCTCGAAGCCTCCGCCCTCCTGGGGTGGACGCCTGATGTCGTACTTCTGCACCGCCATCGTGTCCGGCACGCACCGGTTGCGCACACGCTCGAGCGATGCGCGCAGATTCGCGACGCCCGTCGCTGCGGAATCGTCGGGATTGTCGGGGAACGCGTCGAAGATGTTGCGGCCGACGATGTCCTCGCGCTTCATCATCGTCGCGTCGAGGTACGCGTCGGTGACCGCAACGATGCGAAAGGGCGGATCCAGTACGAGGTAAAGACCCGGCGCCGACTCGAACAGTGCCTGGAAGTTCTCCCCTGTGCCGCTCCACGAATGATGTCGTGCGCGCCGTCATAGTTCAATCCTTCCGTGGACGTGAAGCCGATGCCGGGCCTCGAGCACCTTCCCTTCGCGGAGGTCTGGTTCCACGCGATCGACGAAGCTCGTTGGCGCGAGGCGTCCGCGACCGCGCTCGAGATCGGCAAGACGGGCCTCGAGGCGTGGACGACGGACCGCACGCCGGAGGTCGCGGCGTTTCTCGAGGCACGCGGCTACGACATCGTCCGCCGTTACGTCATCTCGGAGCTCGACGTCGCTGCAGCGCCTGAACCTGAGCCGCCGAAGCTCGAGCTGACAACGTTTGCTGCGCGCCCTGATCTCGCGCACGAGTTGTTCGAGATCGCGCGCGAGTCGTACCCCGACCAGCCGGGTCGGTCGGAGCAGCGAATGGACAGCTTCGACGAGTGGCGCTCGTGGGGCCTCGATCGGCATCCCCCGCAGACGTACTTCATCGCGCTCGAGGACTGCCGCGCGATCGGCTACGGCTTCCTCGACCTCGAGGAGGGAACGTGGTGGCACGGCTTCGCCGCAGTCGCGCGCGCCGCCCGCGGGAGAGGCGTCGCGAGCTCGATCAAGCGCGCGCAGATCCGCTGGGCGAAGGCGAACGGCGTGGCGGCGCTGCGCACTGCGAACGAAGAGCGGCTCGTCGGCATGCTCGCGATGAACCAGCGCCTCGGCTACCGGACGCTGTACACGGAGCTCGTGCTCCGCGGGCCGGCTGCGCAGGTACCCCCAGCGGGATTCGAACCCGCGCTACCGGCGTGAAAGGCCGGCGTCCTAGGCCACTAGACGATGGGGGCCGGGGTCGACGCAGGATAGCCGTGCGGCGAGAATGCACCTGTGGTCGCGTCTCGCTCGAACGCCGTCGGCTTGCTCCGCTGGCTGCGCCGCCAACTCGCGCAACCGACGCCGCTCCGCGAGCGGCTCGAGGCCGCGGTCGCGAACGACGACCCGGCGGAGGCGCGGCGCTGCCTGGCGCAGTTCGAGTTCAGCGAGGCGCAGCGCCGTCACGTCGAGGCGCTGCTCGACGCGTGGGAACGGGAACGCGCCGAAGCTTGATGCCGTAGGCGTCGCCGCTCGCGAAGAGGTCGTCCGCGTCGACCTCGTCGGCCCAGCCGAGGAAGTGCGGCTCGGCCTCGCCGGCAGTCGAACCGAAGACCGCGAGCCGCAACGGCGCGTCCTTCTGATGTCCCTGTCGCTTCGACCGCTCGAAGTCGGCGAGCCGCTCCTCGAGCGCAGAGCCCTCTGCGTAACCCTTGCTCATCGCTGCCACACTGTAGACCGCCGCGGGCCGGTAGCTCAGTTGGTAGAGCAGGGGACTTTTAATCCCGAGGTCGCGGGTTCGATTCCCGCCCGGCCCATCACAAATAGCCTGCAAATAACCACTTCTCGCGTGCGTTGTCGGGCTGGAAGACGCGGTGGGTGTACGTAGTGCGTAACAACTGGCTGCTGCTCGGCGCAGCTCGTTGCGGCTTCTTACAGCTCGTTTCAGCTTGTGCAAGGGGATTTTCGATCCCCTGGTTCATGGCGTTCTCGAGCCCGAGTTCCGCCTGTCGCGGTCAACCGCCTCGACGCCCGGACTACGCTGCCCTCGCGCGGTCCTCGAAGCCACCGCTTAGTTTTCGGCGCGTGCCACGCGTTGGGCTTCAGCTCTGGACAGTCCGCGACGATTGCGACCGCGATCTCGAGCGCGCGTTGCGGACGGTCGGTGCGCAGGGCTATGACGGCGTGGAGTTGTTCCAGTTGCACGGCCACGCGGTGGAGGAGGTGCGCGCGTGGCTCGACTCGGCGAATATCGTCGCGGCGGGCCGTCACGTTCGGCTGGAGGTGATCGAGGGCGGGTTGCGCGAGTTCGCCGAGGAGTTGGGCGTCCTCGGCACCGACCGCGCCGCGATCAGCTGGGTCGATCCCGAGGCGCTCGACCGCCCGGGCGAGTTGGTGGCGCGGCTCGCCGACGCCGCGCGTGCTGCGCGCGATCGGGGCGTTCGCCTGGGCTTCCATAATCACTGGACGGAGCCGGTGCCGCTCGATGGCGGCCCGTCCTTCCTCGATCTCCTGCGCCGGCTGCCGTCCGACCTGCTCTGGCTCGAGCTCGATCTCGGTTGGGTGTGGCAGTCGGGCGTCGATCCGGTCGCGGAGCTGGAGAAGACGGTCGGTCGCTGTCCGCTCGTGCATGTGAAGGACTACGCGAGCCGCGAGGGGCGGGACGACGTGCCCGTCGGCGACGGCGTCGTCGGCTACGACCGCGTGGTGCCCGCGGCGCTCGCCGCGGGCGCCGAGTGGCTGATCGTCGAGGAGGACGAGGTCGGCGAGGACCCGTTCGCTGCAACGCAGCGCTCGCTGGACACAGTGCGCCGCATCCTGGGGTCTGGGTGAGCGAGCCCCTCCGGGTCGGAGTCGTCGGCTGCGGGATGATCGCTGCCCGCTACGTCGGAGGCTGCGGCGCATTCCGGCACTGGCGGCCGGTCGCCTGCGCCGACCTCGACGCGGACGTTGCCGCCGCCTTCGCGGCGCGGCACGGCCTTCGTGCGCTCGGTGTCGGGGAGTTGATCGCCGACACCGAAGTCGACCTGGTTCTCAACCTCACGCCGCCCAACGCGCACGCGCCCGTCGTCGCCGCGGCGCTCGCCGCAGGCAAACACGTCTATACCGAGAAGCCGCTTGCGGCGACTGCGGATGAAGCGAGCGAGCTCGTCGCGGAGGCGGAGCGGCTCGGCCTGCGCCTCGGATGCGCGCCCGACACGTTCCTCTCCAGCCCGTACGAGACCGGTCGGCAGCTGATCGCGGAAGGCGCGATCGGCACCCCGGTGGGTGCGGCCGCGACCATGCTCGTGGGCGGCCCCGACGGATGGCACCCGAACGCCGAGATGTTCTACCAGGCAGGCGGCGGGCCGCTGCTCGACATCGCCCCGTACTACTTGACCGCGCTCGTCTCACTGCTCGGTCGAATCGAGTCGGTCGCTGCGTTTGCCGAGATGCCGACCCTGCAACGGACACTTGGCGCCGGACCACGTGCAGGCGACACCATCCACGTGGAGATCCCGACCCACGCGGCCGCCGTCCTGCGCATGCGAAGCGGGCCGCTGGCGACGTTGACCGTCAGCTTCGAGACTCGCGGCCAGTACCTGAGCGGCCTCACCGTCTACGGGACCGAAGGCCTCCTCACCCTGCCAGACGCGAATGCCTTTACCGGAGACGTCGTCCTCACCGCGTCCGGCGGCAAGGTCGAGATCGTGCAGTACGAGGCGCGCGGCGCGCAAGAGACACGCGGGCTCGGGGTTGAGGAACTCGCCCTCGCCCTCGACGAAGGAAGGCCCCACCGCGCAAACGCAGAGCTCGCGCTGCACGTCCTGCAGGCGGCAGAAGCCGCGATCGCCAGTGCACACGAGCGGCGGTTCGTCGAGCTCAGCTCCGAGGTGCCCTGACCTCAGTCTGCCTTCGGCGACCGGACTGGTGTTTTGATGGTCTTGATGCCCTCGCTGGCGAAGACGGCGTCGAGGTCGCGGGTGAACTTGCTGTCGCGGTCGCGGATCAGGAAGCGAAACGACGCTCGCTGCTCCTGCGGAGAGAGAGACCAGAGCAAGAAAGAACCAGCTCCTCGAGATCAGCAGGACGGGCCGACGACTCTACGGCCGACACGCGCATCCCAGACCGCGCAACCGAGTTAACGCACCCTTCAGGATTTCGGGTCCCCTGCTCGCAACTGCGTAGCGGCCGAGCATGTGGGATCGTGAGCCAGAACCGCCGCCGAGGCGACAGAAGGAGGAGGCCATGAGTGCGGACTCACCGCCGCTCGAGCGAAAGGTCGCGCGATGACGCAAGCAGCCGAGAGGCATCCCAGCGTAACGGTCTATACCCCTGCCCGACTCGCTCTCTACGACCTCTTCATCCTCGGCTTCTCATGCCGCTTCGTCTGGCGCTGCCCGAAGCGCCACTTCCTCGCGCTCTACGATCGCTACGCGAGCGCCCGCCATCTCGACGTCGGCGTCGGCACCGGCTACTTCCTCGACCGCTGCAGCTTTCCGGCCGAGCGGCCGCAACTCACGCTCCTCGATCTCAGCGAGGCCTGCCTCAGCAAGGCGTCCAGGCGCCTGTCGCGCTACTCCCCCAGGCTCGTCCGGGCGAACGTCCTCGAGCCGCTCGAACTCGGCTCGGCCCGCTTCCGCTCCGTCGGGCTGAACGGTCTTCTGCACTGCCTTCCCGGTACGCTCGAGACGAAGGCGGCGGTCTTCCAGCACCTGAAGCCGTTCGTCGACGAAGACGAAGGCGTCGTCTTCGGGAGCACGATCCTCGGTCACGGCGTCGAGCATGGTCGCCTCGCACGGAAGGCGCTCCGGCTCTACAACCGTGAGGGCATCTCACGAACCTCGAAGACGACCTCGCCGGCCTCGAGCGCGCACTTGCAAACGAGTTCTCCGAGCACAGTGTCGAGACTCGCGGCTCCTTCGCCCTGTTCGTCGCGCGGCGCTGAATCGCGCCCAGGGACACGGGCTGATTGGCGGCTGGCTCTGGAGTCGCGGCACTCCGTGCCCGAGCGCGCCCAGACGCGTCTCGCTATGGCCTCGTCCACGCCCAGCCGGGGTAAACCTGCCTCCGATCGTTCGCACTCGCTCGAGTTTCGGCGACGCGAGTTGGCAGGACGCTCGTCGCAGAAGTCGCTGCGCGCCTCCGCGTCCACCTCGAAAGCAGTCGAAGATCGCTGATCGAGCCGGCCCGCACCACGACGTGCCGGAGTCAAGGCCGCGGCCGCGCGCAGATGCTACGCGGGTCTCCGTTGAAGCGAAGAGCCGCGCGCCGGCGGCTCTTCGCTTCGCTTCGGATTGCGGACCGGCTCAGAACGATCCGGACGCCGTTACCACGTCTTCCTGGTTGAGGATCGTCGGGACGAACTGGAGACCGTAGAACCAGACGACGGTCTGTTTGTTGTTCGTGTCCGTCCAGAAGGCGTGGAAGACGTTGTCGGAGCCGACGGCGAGGCTGGTGTAGTCGCCGATGAAGCCGCCGCCGAAGCCGTTGCGCGTGTTGATCGGATGCGTGCTTACTTTCTGCACGCTGCCCGAGCCGACGTTCGTGACGTAGTAGTCGAGCCGGGCGTTGTCGATGTAGTTGCCGAGTGTCGTGCAGTTGATCCGTCCCTCAGGCGGCGCCGGCCCTGACGCGCAGGTCTGCCAGGGCGAGACAACGTCCGCCCCGTAGGCGGACATGTACACGCGTCCCGAGGGAGAGACCGCGACCCCCGGCCACTGCGTGTCGACGCGACGAGGAGCCGGCGCGTTCAACGTAGACCCGTCCGGCTGTGTAACGGGGTACCCAACGGGCGTCCGGTTCGACGCGTCGACCGCCGGCAGGATCGGCACGGGCGCCGACCAGGTCGTCCCGCCGTCCGTCGACTTGCTGTAGACGGCAGCGAGGTGACAGCCGTTGTTCGTCCGCGTCGGACAGAGGCCGCCGGTGCTGTCGCTCGTCTGCGTCGACCACGCCACGTAGAGGTCGCCGTTCGCTGCGGCTGCTCCCGCCGGGAAGCTGTCGTCGCGGTAGACGGCATTCGCGATCGGAATCGCGTCCTGGACGTCGGCGATCTTCGTCGGCTTGCTCCAGCTGACGCCGCCGTCGGTCGACTTCACTATCCACTGGGCGTCGAGCGTCGACAGACGGGTCGCGCCCTCGAAGATCACGTACACGGTTCCGTCGGGGCCGACGATCGGGCGCGACCCCTGGTCGTAGAGCACGTTGCCGCCGATGCTCGCCGGGGCGCTGAACGTCGCTCCACCGTCGGTCGAATAGGCGAAGAAGATCGGCGACTGGACGTAGCTACCGTTGTGCGCACTGAAGATGTAGCGCGTCCAGCTCACGTAGACGCGATCCCTAAAGGGGCTCGACGCCTGCCAGTCGGCCGCAATCCACTCCTTGTCGTTCAGCGTGGACGGAGACGTAGTCTGGTTGATGAACGTCGGCGGCCCCCAGCCGAGCTGGCCGCTACCGCTGAAGGTTCCCTTGTTCACGGTGACGGTGTTCGGCGGAGCCGTGCGATCGAAGCCGAGGCCCGCGTAGTAAACGTTGCCGCGACTGTCGAACGCCAATGACGGATCGCCGCCGGCGTCGTAAGGACCGCCGACCAGGTGCTCGACGCCGGGGATCAACGTTCCGATGTGGGCCGGATCGGTCGCCGTGCAACACCACGTGCTTCCACCGTCGTTCGAGAAGTAGGTGCCGGAGTAGGCGTCCCCGAGCGCGCTGCACGGGGTTCCGCTGATCGTGCACGACCACGTTCTGGTCACGTAGTCGTTGGCCGCTGCGACGACGCGGTTCGGGTTGTTCGGGTCGACCGCGATCGCCGTCTCGTTCTGCGGCGCCGCGGCCGTGTCCTGATTCACGGTCACGTCGGGCGGCTGCACGACGTTGCCGTCGAGCGGGCTCGAGAGCACGAACGTCGGCGCGATCGGCAATGCCGGAGTCGGCGCCGTCACATCGTCGGCGTCGGCCTCCTCCTGCAGGAACGCCGAGAAGCGCGTCTGCAGGCCGGCCGTCCCGTTCAGCGAGGCGACCTTTCCCGCCAGCGTGCTGATGTCGTATCCGGCCGACGCACCGGATGGGCTGGCCGCAGCCGACGCCGACAGCAAGATCACAGCCACCGCCGCGACTACACCGGCGACCGCAAGCGTGACAAATCGCTTACGCATTTTCTCACCTCTCTTGTCGACGAACGCCTGCCACGAGCGACCGGAGCCAGCTTTGCCGGACGCAGGTCGCACTCTACGCCTGAAGGGTGTGCAAACTCGATTCATGCGGTGAGGTTGATTCGTGAATGAGGCCGCCGAGCCGATCGCGGCGCTCGATGGGGGCGGTTGGCCGGCGCAGGCGTGGGGCCGCCGCGCGGACGGCTCCGGCGGTCTGCGATTCAGCGAGCGGTGCGGCCTATGGCTGTTGTAGGGAGATGAGACGGCGCCTATGGGGTCTCTGCGTCGTCCGGTTTTTGCCGTAGCGTCAGTGCGTTCCGGATGCCAGGGGCTTCAGGGAGACGCAGGCTGGGCAGGCCGCGAAACATTATGGGCTGCGAGCCCGCTGTTTGTAGGTGGCCGCGCCTGCGACTGTCCGGGTGTGCTGTGCGCACGGATCCGTAGTTGTCGTGTCGCCCGCCTCGTCTCCGTCGTCGACGACCGCGAGGAGGTGGTGTTGGATGCGGTTCATCGGGTTGGACGTGCATCGCGACTTCTGCGAGGTGGCGATCGCGGAGGCGACCCTCGCCGGGCTCACGCAACCGGCGCCGCCGCCCCCGTTAGCGAGCGTCCCGCCGATGACGACGCCGCCGACAAACTCGCGAGCTGTCGGCCAGCTCGCGCTGCAACGCATCGACCGACGGCCGCACCCGCTGCCCGGCGCGGCCGACCCGGGTGTGGCCGCCGCTGCTCTCCGGCGCCGGCGTCCGGAGCTCGAAGCCTCGCTGGCGACGCAGCTCGCGGCCTCGTACGGGACGCTCGCAGACGAAGTAGTGGCGTCGGGGCCGCTCGAGCCACTCGCAGACGGCGTCACGGAGGTCGCTGCGCAGGTGCTGTATGCGCGGGACCGGGAGTGGGCGGTCACCGCCGACGACGTCCTCCGGCGGCGGACGACGCTCGCGCTGACCGGGCGAGACTCCGACGCGGTCCGCGCCCGCGTCGAGACGCTGCTCGCCTCGTGATCCTCGCGATCGACCAGGGGACGACGGGGACGACCTGTCTCGTCGTCGACGAGGAGCTCCGCGTGCGCGGCCGCGGCTACCGCGAGCTTCGACAGTACTTCCCGCAGCCCGGGTGGGTCGAGCACGACCCGGAGGAGATCTGGGCGACCGTGGTCGCGGCTGCGGATGCGGCCGTGCACGACGCAGGCGTGCGTGCGGCCGACCTGGGCGCGATCGGGATCGCGAACCAGCGCGAGACGACGCTGCTCTGGGAGCGCGCGACCGGGAGGCCGGTCAGCCGTGCGATCGTCTGGCAGGACAGGCGGACGGCCGCGCGGTGCCGCGAGCTGCCGGCCGACCTGATCCGCGCACGGACGGGGCTCGTGCCGGACCCGTACTTCTCGGCGACGAAGCTCGAGTGGCTGCTCGCGCGGACCGAGGCCCGACCGGGCGAGCTCGCGTTCGGCACCGTCGACTCGTGGCTCGTCTGGAAGCTCACCGACGGCCGCGTCCACGCCACCGACCTGACGAACGCGTCACGGACGATGTTGCTCGATCTCGAGTCGCTCGCCTGGGACGACGAGCTGCTCGAGCTCTTCGGCGTCGACCGTGCGCTGCTGCCTCGCCTCGTCCGCTCGGCCGAGGTGGTCGGCGAGACGAAGCTGCTCGGCGCGACGCTGCCGATCGCGGGCATCGCCGGCGACCAGCAGGCGGCGCTGTTCGGGCACGGCTGCCACGAGCGCGGCGAGGCGAAGGCGACCTACGGGACGGGGAGCTTCGTCCTCGTCAACGCGGGTGGCGCGCGCGAGCCGCCGCCGCTTGGCCTGCTGGAGACCGCGGCGGCGTCCGGCGGCTACGCACTCGAGGGCGCGATCCTCTCGAGCGGTGCCGCGATCCAGTGGCTGCGCGACGGCCTCGGGATCCTGAACGACCCCGCCGAGAGCGACGCGCTGGCGCGACAGGTCGAGTCGACCGACGGCGTCTACTTCGTCCCAGCGCTGACCGGTCTGGGCTCACCGCACTGGAACTCGGACGCGCGCGGTCTCGTCACCGGCATCACCCGCGGCACGAGCGCCGCCCACCTGGTCCGGGCAGCGCTCGAGGGAATCGCCTTCCAGGTCGCCGACGTGCTCGACGCCTTCCCGGCCGGCCTGGACGTGCTGCGCGCCGACGGCGGCGCGAGCGCCAACGGTTTCCTGATGCAGTTCCAGGCCGATCTGCTCGGCTGCCCCGTCGAGGTCGCGGCGGAACGAGAGACGACCGCACTCGGCGCCGCCGCGCTCGCCGGCCTCGCGACCGGCATCTGGCCGAACCTGGAGGACCTCCGCTCCAGGATCCGGCGTGGGGCGACCTACGAGCCGTCGCCCGACCCGGACTGGGTCGCCGAACGCCGCGCCGAATGGCAGGTCGCCGTTCGCCGGGCGGTCATCATGTGAGCCCGAGGCAGTTCGTACTGGGTCGCTGCCGGAGCAGTCGCGAGCGCGCGTGCACCGCGCGGCGCTGGGCGGAGGGTCAAGGCGGCGCGTAGTGCTGAGACCCTGGGGTCGCGATCGTCTCGTTCACAGTCGGCTAAGCGTCGATCTCGCTTCCGCGCTGCGGTTTCCTACGGAGACCTTTCTCGGGGGAAGCAGTAGCCTTGAGTCGTGGGCTTCGCGACGAACGAGCAGTCGTGAGCGAGCCGCTACGAGACGTTACGCAGCTGCCAGATCTGCTGCACGGACGCTCACGGTCCGGGCCGGTGCGCGAGCGGCGCCCGATCTACGTCGATCTCCTTCCGCCGTGCAACGCCGGGTGCCCGGCCGGCGAGAACATCCAGGCGTGGCTGGCCCACGCCAAGGCCGGCCGGCACGAGGAGGCCTGGCGCCAGCTCGTCGCGGACAACCCGCTGCCTGCCATCCACGGCCGCGTCTGCTACCACCCCTGCGAGAGCGTGTGCAACCGCGCAGAGCTCGACAGCGCCGTGTCGATCCACTCAGTCGAGCGCTTCCTCGGCGATCGCGCGAGGGAGCAGGGCTGGGAGTTCGACCCGCCGGCGGCGCGAAGCGGGAGGCGGGTGCTGGTCATCGGCTGTGGCCCGAGCGGTGTGTCCGCCGCGTATCACCTCGCGCGGCTCGGCCACGAGGTCGAGATCCGGGACTCGGGCGCCGAGCCCGGCGGGATGATGCGCTACGGCATCCCTGCCTACCGGCTCCCGCGCGACGTACTCGACGCCGAGCTTGGCCGGATCGCGTCTTTGGGCGTGCGGATGGTGTGCGACCATCGGGTCGAGGACCTGGCTGCCGAGCGGGAAGAGGGCGCATTCGACGCGGTGTTCGTGGCGGTCGGGGCGCACCTCTCGAAACGGGTGGACATCCCGGCCGTGGATGCGGGGCCGATCGTCGACGCACTCTCGTTCCTGCGCAGCGTGTCTTCGGGCGAGACGCCCGTGATTGGCCGCCGTGTCGCGGTTTACGGCGGCGGGAACACGGCGATGGACGCGGCCCGCACGGCTCGGCGGCTGGGCGCGGTGGAGACGATGATCGTCTACCGCCGCACCCGTGAGCAGATGCCGGCCCACGAAGAGGAAGCGGAGGATGCGGAGCGTGAGGGCGTACGGATCAACTGGCTCCGCACGATCGCAGCCGTCGAGGGCCCCGAGCTCCAGGTCGAGGTGATGGAGCTCGACGAGAGCGGCTACCCGCAGCCGACCGGACGCTTCGAGACGCTCGAGGCGGACACAGTGATCCTCGCCCTGGGCCAGGACTCCGATACCGCCTTCCTCCGCGACGTCCCGGGCGTGGAGTTCCAGCGCGACGGCACCGTGGTCGTGTCGCCGACGATGGAGACCGGCTGCGCCGGCGTGTTCGCGGGCGGGGACATGGTGCCGAGCGAACGGACGGTCACCGTCGGCGTCGGCCACGGCAAGAAGGCGGCACGCCACATCGACGCCTGGTTGCGCAGCGCCTCGGCGGAGCGGCCGCCGAAGCACGAGACCGCGACCTTCGACAAGCTCAACCTCTGGTACTTCGGAGACAACCCCCGCCGGCAGCAGCCTGAGCTCGCAGCGGAGGAGCGCGTCGCCGACTTCGGCGAGGTCCTCGGCAGCCTGTCCCCGGACGAGGCGGTGTACGAGGCGGGCCGGTGCCTGTCGTGCGGCAACTGCTTCGAGTGCGACGGCTGCCTCGGCGCGTGCCCCGAGGACGCCGTGATCAAGCTCGGCGTCGGCAGCCGCTACCGGTTCGACTACGACCGCTGCACCGGCTGCGCGACCTGTTACGAGCAGTGCCCGGTGCACGCCATCGAGATGATCCCGGAGCCCGGCTGATGCGCGCCACGCTCGACGGCAACGAGGCCGCGGTCTCGGTCGCCTACCGGCTCAACGAGGTCTGCTGCATCTACCCGATCACGCCGTCCTCGCCGATGGCCGAGCTGGCGGACGAGTGGGCGAGTCACGGCCGCACGAACGTGTGGGGCAGCGTGCCGGCGGTCGTGGAGATGCAGAGCGAGGGCGGCGCGGCCGGCGCCCTTCACGGCGCGCTGCAGAGCGGCGCGCTGGCGACCACGTTTACCGCGTCGCAGGGCCTGCTCCTGATGATCCCCAACATGTACAAGATCGCCGGCGAGCTCACGCCCGCGGTGCTCCACGTCGCCGCCCGGTCGCTGGCCGCGCAGGGGCTGTCGATCTTCGGCGACCACTCGGACGTGATGGCGGTGCGTCAGACCGGCTTCGCGATGCTCGCCGCCGCGTCCGTCCAGGAGGCGCACGACCTCGCACTCGTCGCGCAGGCCGCGACGCTCGCCACGCGGGTGCCTTTCGTCCACTTCTTCGACGGCTTCCGGACATCGCACGAGCTGAACACGATCGAGCTGCTCTCCGACGACGACCTGCGCGCACTCGTCCCCGAGGAGCTCGTCCGCGCGCATCGGGGCCGCGCGCTCTCCCCCGAAAGGCCTTTCATCCGCGGCACGGCCCAGAACCCGGACGTGTACTTCCAGGCGCGCGAAACGGTGAACCCGTTCTACGCCCGCGTGCCCGCCGCGGTCGAGGACGCGATGGCCCGCCTCGGCGAGCGCACCGGGCGGCTCATGCACGTCGTCGATTACCACGGCGACCCGGAGGCGGACCGGGTGCTCGTGCTCATGGGCTCCGGGGCGGAGACGGCGATCGAGACCGCGTCTGCGCTCGGCGAGAAGGTCGGCGTGCTGCAAGTGCGGCTGTACCGGCCGTTCCCCGCGGAAGCGCTCGTGGCCGCGCTGCCCCCGACCGCGCGCGCGGTGGCCGTTCTCGACCGCACGAAGGAGCCCGGCTCGATGGGCGAGCCGCTCTACCTCGACGTGGTCGCCGCGCTTGCCGAGGCAGACCGGCCGATGCCGACGGTGATCGGCGGCCGGTACGGGCTCTCCTCGAAGGAGTTCACACCGGGGATGGTCGCCGGGGTGTTCGAGGAGCTTGCGCGCGAGCGGCCGTTGCGCCGCTTCACGATCGGGATAAACGACGACGTCTCGAGGACGAGCCTGCCGTACGACCCGGCGCTGGACATCGAGCCGGCCGAGACGGTGCGCGCGATCTTCTTCGGCCTCGGCTCGGACGGCACGGTCGGCGCGAACAAGAACACGATCAAGATCCTCGGCGCGGAGGAGGGGCTGCACGCACAGGGCTACTTCGTCTACGACTCGAAGAAGTCGGGCTCCCAGACGGTCTCGCATCTGCGCTTCGGCCCGCAGCCGATCCGTGCGCCGTACCTCGTGCGTCAGGCGAGCTTCGTCGGCTGCCACCAGTTCGGCCTGCTCGACCGGGCCGACGTGCTGGGGCCAGCGGCGCCGGGCGCGACGCTGCTGCTGAACTGCCCGCACCCGCCCGACGAGGTCTGGGATGCGCTCTCGCGCCCCGTGCAGGAGCAGATCGTCGCCAAGGGGATCGACCTCTACACGATCGACGCAGGCCGGATCGCGCGCGACGTCGGCCTCGCCGGCCGCACGAACGTCGTGCTCCAGACCTGCTTCTTCGCGGTCTCGGGCGTCCTGCCGCGCGAGGAGGCGATCGAGCGAATCAAGGCCGCCGTGGAGAAGACCTACGGCCGGCGCGGCGCCGAGGTCGTGCGGCGCAACCAGGCGGCCGTCGACCGCGCGCTCGACGGGCTGCACCGCGTCGAGGCGCCGTCCCGGGTCACGGCCGACCGCGAGCCGCCGCCGCCCGTGCCGGCGTACGCGCCCGAGTTCGTCCGCACCGTCACCGCGGCGATGCTCGCCGGGCGCGGCGACGACCTGCCGGTGAGCGCGCTGCCGGTGGACGGCACGTACCCGAGCGGTACGGCCGCGTACGAGAAGCGCAACATCTCCGAGCTCGTCGCCGTATGGGACCCCGACCTCTGCATCCAGTGCGGCAACTGCAGCTTCGTGTGCCCGCACAGCGTGATCCGCTCGCGCTACTACGACCGCTCGCAACTCGAAGGCGCGCCAGACGGGTTCCTCTCGGCCCCGCTCGACGCGGTCGGCCTGCCCGACGCGCGCTACACCCTGCAGGTCTACGTCGAGGACTGCACCGGGTGCGCGCTCTGCGTCGAGGCGTGCCCGGCCGTCGCGGTCGGCGATCCGTCCCACAAGGCGATCAACCTCGCGGCGCGCGAGCCGATCGTCGCCGCGGAGCGCGAGAGCATCGCGTTCTTCGAGACGCTGCCGGAGAACGACCGCTCCCGGGTGGACTTCGGCACCGTGCGCGGCACCCAGTTCCTGGAGCCGCTGTTCGAGTTCTCGGGCGCGTGCGCCGGCTGCGGGGAGACGCCGTACCTGAAGCTCCTGTCGCAGCTCTTCGGCGACCGGCTGATGGTCGCCAACGCGACCGGCTGCTCGTCGATCTACGGCGGCAACCTGCCGACCACCCCGTGGACGACCGGCGCCGACGGGCGCGGGCCGGCGTGGTCGAACTCGCTGTTCGAGGACAACGCCGAGTTCGGGCTCGGCTTCCGGCTCGCCGCCGACCGGCATACCGACCTGGCCCGCCGGCGGCTGGCCGAGCTGCGCGACGCCGTCGGCGCGGAGCTCGCGGACGAGATCCTCGGGGCGTCGCAGCTGCGCGAGTCGGAGCTGCGGGCGCAGCGCACACGGGTGGCCGAGCTGACGCGGCGGCTCGACGGGCTGGACGGACCTGCCGTCGACGACCTCAGGAGCGTCGTCGACCACCTCGTGCGGCGCAGCGTCTGGATCGTCGGCGGCGACGGCTGGGCGTACGACATCGGCTCCGGCGGGCTCGACCACGTCCTGGCAAGCGGACGCGACGTCAACGTGCTCGTGCTCGACACCGAGGTGTACTCGAACACCGGCGGCCAGATGTCGAAGGCCACACCGATCGGCGCGGTGGCCAAATTCGCCGCCGCCGGCAAGTCGGTGCCGAAGAAGGACCTCGCCCTGCAGGCGATCGCCTACGACAACGTGTATGTCGCCCGGGTCGCGATGGGCGCCGATCCCCAGCAGACGCTGCGAGCCCTCCGCGAGGCGGAGGCGTACGACGGCCCCTCGCTCGTGCTCGCGTACAGCCACTGCATCGCGCACGGCATCGAGATCCGGAACGGTCTCGACCAGCAGTATCGCGCCGTCGCCAGCGGCTACTGGCCGCTCATCCGTTACGACCCGCTGGTGCGCAGCGCGGGCGGCAACCCGTTCCTGCTCGACTCGCCGCGGCCGCGCATGCCGCTCGCCGACTACACGAACCGCGAGTTGCGGTACCGCGCGCTCGCCAACACCAATCCGGCCGAGGCCGAGCGGTTGCACGGCATGGCCGAGGAAGCGGTCGCGCGGCGCTGGAGCGTCTACGAGGAGATGGCCACCCGCGGCCCGCAGGACTTCCCCCCGGTTCCAGGCAAGGAGCACTGATGGACCTCTCGACCGACTACATGGGCCTCCCCCTCCGCAACCCGCTCGTCGCCTCGGCGTCCCCGCTGTCCCGGACCGCGGACGCCGTGCGCCGCCTGGCCAACGCGGGTGTCGGAGCGGTCGTCCTCTACTCGCTGTTCGAGGAACAGCTGCTCCGCGAGTCGGCCGAGAACGCGCGCCTCGTCGACGCAGGCGCCGAGATCTTCGCCGAGTCGCTGTCCTACTTCCCGGAATCCGTCGAGGAAGAGCCCGGCCCGCACCGCTACTTGAGTCTGCTCGAGCGCGCCGCCAACGCCGTCGACGTGCCCGTGATCGGCAGCATCAACGGTGTCACCCCCGGCGGCTGGGTGGACTACTCGCGAGCGATGGAGGATGCCGGCGCGGCGGCGATCGAGCTCAACATCTATTCCCTCCCCGGCGACGTCCGCACCTCGGGTCGCGAGGTCGAGCAGCAGCACGTCGACATCCTTCGCCGCGTCAAGGAGGCCGTCGATGTGCCCGTGGCTGTCAAGCTCAGCCCATATTTCAGCTCGACCGGCGAGATGGCGGTCCGGCTCGACGATGCCGGCGCGAACGCCCTCGTCCTCTTCAACCGGTTCCTGCAGCCCGAGATCGACGCCGAGTTGCTCGCCGTCGTGCCGGGTGTGGGACTCTCGAGCCCGGCGGAGGCCAGGTTGCCGCGGACCTGGATCGCGCTCCTGTACGGACGAGTGCGCGCCGCCCTTGCCGCCACGACCGGAGTCGAGACATCGCTCGACGTGGCGAAGTACCTCCTCGCGGGCGCCGACGTCGTGATGACGGCTTCGGCGCTGCTCCGCGGCGGGCCCGAGTATGCCACCGTGCTCCTGGACGGGCTCGCAGACTGGATGCGACGCAAGCAGTTCGGCTCGGTCCGCGAGTTCCGAGGCCTGCTCGCCGTGCCCGCCGATGCAGACGAGACGATCTACGAGCGTGCGGGCTACGTCAGCGCGCTCCGAGAGGCCAACGAGAACACGTACGGCCCCTGGCAATGACCGATCCAGCTGCGCCGCTCGAGTTTCTCCCGTAGGCGCTCGGCCGCAAGCATTGGTGTGGCCGGGGCCAAGATCGAGACGAAGAGAAGGCTCTCTCGACGGTGCACAGCGTGCGTACAGGCCTGTCTCCACGTGCTGCGTTTCGCTGCAGCTTGCTGCAACGATGATTGGCGTGATTTGCATCACGTTTCAGTCTCCCGCAGCTCGTTGCAGCTTGTGAAACCGGACTTCTAATCCACGCCGGTCGCGCGGATCTCGCCCGCTTCGATTGCGGGCCTGATCGTCGCGCTCGCTCGTTTCGCCGGAGCCGCGAAGAGGCGTAGACCGACGTGTCCGCGCCCTTTCCGCCCGAAGGCCGACAGGTCTATCGTTGGAACGCCGTTGAGCTCGACGATCTCAGCCTTTCTCCAAGAAGAACGTCCGTCGTTCGATCGTCTGCTCGCGTGGAGGCAGACGAGGGCGGGACGCCTCGGCTGGTATGCGGCCGAGGTCGGCGTGGTCACCGTGCTCTACTACCTGGCGGCGCGAGCTGGTCTCCGTCTCGCCTACCTCCACGGAAGCGTGACCGCGCTGTGGCCGCCTGTCGGTGTCGGCATCGCGGCACTCGTGATCGGGGGGCCTGGCCTCTGGCCCGGGATCGTCGCGGGCGACCTGCTCGTCGCGGACTTCTCGACTCCGTGGGGAACGGTCCTCGGCCAGACAGTCGGTAACACGCTCGAGGTCGTCGTCGCAGCACTGCTGTTCATTCGGCTGGCCGGAGGTCGGCGCGACCTCGAACGCGTCTGGGACGTCCTGGCACTCGTCATCTGCGCGGTCGTCGGAACGCTGATCAGCGCCGCCTTCGGGGTCGTCTCGCTCAGGCTCGGCCATGTGATCAAGGCCGCGGAGTTCGGGAGCGTGTTTCGGACCTGGTGGCTGTCCGACTTCTCGGGTGCTGTCGTCTTTGCGCCTCTCCTTCTCGTCTGGTCAGCGCGTCGCTCGTGGCGGATGTCTCGTCCAAAGCTTGCGGAGGGCGCGCTCGTGCTCGCCCTTCTCATCGTCCTGGTCGAGGTGCCCTCGCAACAAGTCGTGCCGTACATCGTCTTTCCCGTCCTCATCTGGGCCGCGCTTCGCTTCGGCCCTGCCGGCGCCGCAAGCACGGTCGCGATCGTCTCCGCGCTGACCGTCTGGAACACCGCGCAGGGCTCGGGGCCGTTCGTTCGGGCGTCCATCACGCACACACTCCTCGCGACTCAACTCTTCGTCGCGGTCGCGGCCTTGACCTCGCTCGTGCTCGCCGCCGTCACCGCCGAACGATTGGCGAGCGAGGAGACACAGCGCGAGCTCACTGCCGGACAGGCTGCGCTGCGACGGATCGCCACGCTCGTCGCCGGCGAGGCCGCATCGGCTCGTGTGTTCGAGCGAGTCACCGTCGAGGCGGCCCGAACGGTCGGAGCGAGCGCGGCCAGCCTCGCGCGCTTCGACGCGGACAACACTGTCACGTTCATCGGTGCGTGGAGTCGGAGCGGCGTGCTTGCGTTCCCGGTCGGCGCGACCATGAGTCTCGACGGGGCCGGCGTCCTCGCCGCGGTTCGCAAGACGGGCGAGCCGGAATGGATTCACCGCTACGACGATCTTGCGGGACCGATCGTCGAGCGCATCACGAGCCTTGGCTACGACTCCGCAACCGCCGCACCGATCAAGCTCGGTGGTGAGGTCTGGGGCGCGCTCGTCGCAGCCGGAGAGCGCGGCGCACCGCTTCCGGCCGGCGCGGAGCGCCGACTCGCGGACTTCGCCGAGCTCGTCGCGCTCGCGCTGGCGAACGCGGATGCGTACAGAGAGCTCGAGGAGTCACGCGCGAGGATCGTCGAAGCGACCGACGGCGAGCGGCGCCGACTGGAGCGCAACCTGCACGACGGCGCGCAGCAGCGCCTCGTCTCGCTCGCGCTTCAGCTCAAGCTCATCAGGACCGCCCTCACGAGAGACCCCTCGGCTGCGGAATCGATGCTGAGCGAGGCGGACAGCGAACTCAAACAGGCCCTTGGTGAGTTGCGAGAGCTCGCACGTGGAATCCACCCGGGAGCCCTCACGGCGCGGGGACTTCAACCTGCGCTCAACGCACTCGCCGATCGCGCGCCCGTCCCGGTCCGTGTCATGCAAGTCCCGGAGGCACGACTCCCCGAACCGGTCGAGGTGGCCATCTACTACCTGGTCGCAGAAGCGACGACGAACGTCGCGAAGTACGCGCGGGCGACACACGCAACCGTGACGGTCGAACGATCGAACGGCAGCGTCACCGTCGTCGTCACCGACGACGGGATCGGAGGGGCAGAACCGCGGAGCGGCACCGGTCTCATCGGTCTCGCGGACCGGATCGAGGCCCTCGGCGGCCGGTTCCACATCGAGAGTTACCGCGGCCGCGGCACCCGGCTCAGCGCCGAGATTCCTCTGAACTGACCGCGGCGCTGGTCTAGCTGCGGGCGGCGCCCACGTGCGGCGGGGCGGGCAATCCACGCGTGGTGCCGGCCCGGACCAGTCCGTCCTCGTCGAGCGCGCCGCCGATGCCGGTGGGCGCCGTCACGCTGAGACTCGCGTACACGACGGCCCAGCGCAGGCGATCGACCGGCTCGGCTCCGCGGAGATCCGCCCAGATGTATGCCGCGGCAAGGAGATCGCCGGCGCCCGTGGTGTCCACCGGCTTCTCCACGCGCTCTGCCTTCGTCGCGAAGATCTCGCCGCCTGTCGCCATCATCGCGCCGTCTCCCGCGAGGGTTACGACGACCGTCTCGGCGAGGTCGCCCAGGTCGGCGGCCGCCTGCTCGACCGTCGCTTTTCCGGTGAGTGCGAGCGCCTCATCGCGGTTGACGAAGAGCACACGCGCGCCCGCGAGCGCCGCAGGTGGATGACCCTTGTACGCCCGCGCATCGTCGTCGCCGCAGGTGACGTACGCGTGCGCTTCCGGCGGCACGACACTGAGCATCTCGAGGTTCGTCGAGACCGCCCTTGCCGGCCGGGCGGCGACGTCGGCGCTGGAGGCGCGCACACCCGGGTCGACGGTGACCATCGCGCGGTCGCCGCCAAACGGGAGCACGACCGTCGTCGGCGTCCGCGACGCCGGACGCGTCGAGATCACCTCGACCTGCTCCTCCGCGAGCGCGGCCCGAACGAGGTCGCCGGAAACGTCGTCCCCGAGCGGCGCCGCCACCGCTGTGGAAAGCCCGAGGCGCGCGGCACCGACGGCCGTGATGGCGCCGCCCCCGGGCGAACGCAAGAGCGACCCGGCAAACCGCTCCTCGCCGAGCGCCGGCAGCGCCTCCAGACCGACGAACGTGAGATCGAGGAAGACGGGGGTAGCGACAATGAGGTCGGTCATGCGAGAGCGAGGATAAACCCGATCCAAGCCGCTACGCGGCGAATGCGCGCAGGGCATCAGCGCTCAGCTCGTCCTTCGCGATGAAGCCCGACCCACCCGAATCGGTCACCAGCGAGCCGAACTCGCTGGGGTCGCGGCTCGAGGTGAATACGATCGTGCTCGGGACGCCGGCGGCGCGCAGGCGCGCTGCAACCTCGAAACCGTCCATGTCGGGCAGCGTGACGTCGAGCAGCACGAACTGCGGCGAGGCGCGAACGATTTCGCGAACCGCGGCCTCCCCGTCACCGGCGACGCCCACGACGTCGAAGCCCTCTGTTTCCAGCAGAAGCCGTGCCACGGCGACAAAGGACGGATGATCGTCGACGATCAAGATCGACTTCGCCACGGGCGCAGTCTTACAAGCCCGTCCTGACGTCTGAAGCGCGGCCCGACGCCCGTGGCAGCATGCCGACGGTCTCCGAATGCCAGCGCCCGGCCGAGAAGCGCATGTCCTGGCTCATTACGGCGTCGGCGACGACGCGCAGCTTCCTCCTGAGCAGGCTGAGTGGGCGGCAGCCAGCAGCTTTGTCGAGCTGCGCGCACTCGGAAGCGCGACCGCGCAGCACCCGGACGAGCATACGCCCGGCCCGGAAGCCAGATCGTCGCTTCGCTCAGGCTGCGGCGAGGACCGAGCGCGCGTCTTGGGCGTCGGGCCCCTCGACGAGCTCCGCGTCGCTTCGGCTCCGGTATGCGCCGACGGCGATCATCGTTCCCTGTGTTGTCGACGGACTGATCATCGAGCTCCTCCTTCTTGCGTTTCTCATGGAAGGAGCGTCGCGCGCAGGCGGATCCGTCGCGTCCGACGGATGCCCTGGCTCGCACCCTGGGGTTGACAGAGGCCCGCGTCTTCGCGACAACCTGCGTCGGTGGCCGACGAACGCTTCCGCGGCGTGGCGCTCAGCACCGAAGAGCACGGTGTCACGCCGCGCGAGCTCTTCTTCGACCTCGTGTTCGTCTTCGCGTTCACGCAGGTGGCGCCGCTCCTTACGCACGATCCAACCTTCGCGGGGATCGGGCGCGGTGTGCTTGTCCTCGCCGCGCTCTGGTGGGCGTGGGCGTCGTACGCCGCACTGACGAACACCGTCGATCCCGAGGTCGGCGTGGTCGGCGCCGCATTGCTCGTCGCGCTGATCGCGATGTTCATCGCGGCTCTCGTCGTGCCGCACGCCTTCGGCGACAACGGCGTGCTCTTCGGCGCGGCTTTCCTCGTCGTCTGTGCGACGCACGTCGTGCTCTACGCCCTCGCCGGCCGAGGGGATCCGGACTTGCTCCGCGCGGTGCTGCGCCTGGCGCCATGGACGCTGCTCGGCGCGACGTTGATCCTCCTCGCGGGATTCACGGACGGCGCGCGGATTTTCCTCTGGCTCGCCGGGCTTGCATGCGCCTATGTCGGCGGCCTCGTCACCGGATCGGCCGGCTGGATGGTTCATGCGTCGCACTTTGCGGAGCGCTACGCGCTGGTGATCATCATCGCGCTCGGTGAGGCGTTCGTCTCGATCGGCATCGGCGCGGCCGGGATCAGCATCGGCTTCGGCGAGGTCGTCGCCGCGATCCTCGGCCTGCTCGTCGCCACGTCGTTCTGGCTTGCGTACTTCGACTTCTTCTCGATCCGCGGCGAACGGTTCCTTACGGAGGCCGAGGGCCCGGCGCGCGTCGCGTTCGCCCGCGACGTGTACATGTATCTGCACTTCCCGATGATCGCGGGCATCGTGCTCTTCGCGTTCGCGATGAAGAACGTCATCGCGCACGTCGGCGACGAGCTCGATTGGGTCCTGGCGTTTGCGCTCTGCGGCGGAAGCGCGGTCTATCTGCTCACCTACTCGGCCATCCGGATCCGCGTCGAGCGACGCTTCCGGTTGAGCCGCGGCCGTTTCACCGCTGCGGTCACGTTCGTGCTCCTGCTCCCGATTGCGACGACGATCCCGGCGCTCGCGGCTCTGGCGCTCGTCACGGTCGTCTGGCTTGCGCTGCACACCTACGAGCTCGTGTGGTGGCGAGAGGCACGCGCGGAGTCGCGCTCGGCCCTCACCTCCTCGTAGGCGCGAACCAGCGAAGAACGCGCTCCTCGTCGAGGCGAAAGCGGACGCGTCGCCGTCTTCTGTCCGCCCGATGCTCGGATTCCGTCCCGCTACGGCTCGAGCTCGGCGACCGGCTCGAGCTCGGCTGGGTTCGTCGGTTCGCGGATGAACTGATACGCGAAGGCTGCCAGTGAGGTGCCGAGGATCGGCGCCGACACGTAGAGCCAGACGGCGTGAAGGTTGCCGGAGACGAGCGCGGGGGCGAGCGAGCGAGCGGGGTTCATCGAGGCTCCGGAGATCGGGCCGCCGAACATCGCGTCGAGTCCGACCGTGCCGCCAATCGCGATCGCGGCCGCCTCACCCACGGCACGGGTGTCGGTCGCGACGGCCATGATCACGAACATCAGGAAGAAGCTCAGGACGAGCTCCCAAAGAAACGACTGCCCCTGCGACCCCGACGGGAGAGTCGCACCGACGTCCGCTATGTCGCCGAGCGAGCCACGCAGCAGCGCCGCCGCAGTCAGCGCGCCGAGCAGCTGTGCGGCCGAGTATCCGAGCGCGCGCGGCCAGGGAAAGTGGCGGCTGAGCACGAAGGCGAAGGTGACGGCAGGGTTGAGGTGAGCGCCGGAGATGTGCCCGACCGCGTAGATCATCGCCATGATCACGAGGCCGAAGGAGAAGGCGACGCCGACGTGACCGAGCGCGTGCGTCTTCGCGTCGACCATCACCGCACCGCAGCCGGCGAAGACGAGCGCGAAGGTGCCGACGAACTCGGCCGCGAGCAGCCGGGCGAGAGCTCGGTTCAACACCGACGCACCGACACTTCAGTTCGTGGCGCCGCTGTGCGGAGCGAGCTCGGCGATCAGTTTCCGCACCCGCTGGTCGAGCTCATCGCGGATCCGGCGCACCGTCTCGAGGTCTTTGCCGGCAGGGTCGTCGAGCTCCCAGTCCTCGTACTTCTTGCCGGGGTAGATCGGACAAGCGTCGCCGCAGCCCATTCCCGCGAACTCGTGCACCAAGCCCCTCGCCAGGTTGTCGACGTGGCGTTGGGTAACCGGATCGAGCGCCTGCGACATGTGACGGCCTCCTGCGGTATCGACGGAGATCAATATCCTCGCGGCGAGGATGATGACGCCGACATCGATCGCTGTCAATATGCGTTGGTGCAGCCGATCGCGACGATCGCCGCCTCCTGCCCGCCGTTGCTGCAGGAGCCGCTCGAGGCCCGCGACGCGGAGCAACTGGCGACGGCGTTGAGGGTGATCGCCGATCCGGCGCGGCTCCGGCTGTTGAGCCTGATCCAGGCGCAGCCGGGACACGAGGCCTGCGTCTGTCACCTGACCGAGCCGCTCGGGCTCAGCCAGCCCACGGTCAGCCACCACCTGAAGGTGCTGCTGCAGGCGGGTCTGGTCGAGCGCGACCAACGCGGCAACTGGGCCTACTTCCGCGTCCGCGAAGAACCGCTCGCGGCCCTGCGCGCGCTGCTCGCCTAGCAGCAGGCGGCGCGCGCCGTCGGTTGGACGACCGGCAAAATCCCAAGGTCACAGGTTCGATCCCTGTCCGGCCGATGAGCACTCCTAGGCCACGATGGCTTGGCACCAGGCGAGCACATCACTGAACCGCCTGTCGGCAAGCGAGCCGAAGAGTGGATCCCTCGTCAGCTTCGCGCGGGTCGTCGCCGGACTCGTGATGCCTGCGACGAATCGCGCCTGCTGTCGCGGCATGCCGAGTGCGTCGGGATGTCCGTCGCGCAACGTTGCGAGCGCGTCGGCGTTGACGATCCTCTCGATCGGCGGCTTCGGCTCGGGCGTCGGAAGCTCTTGCGGGCGTCCGGTCAGGCAGTAGCTGCAGTGACCGCACGGCTCGTCGCGCGCCTCTCCGAAGTATCCGACGAGCGCGCACACCTGGCAGCCGTCGTGGGTGACCAGTGCGAGCACGTTCTCGATCCGAGCGGTCTCCGCGCGCTCGCGACGGGCGAAGCGTTCGAGCAGGCCGTCGACGAGTTCGGCGTCGGAGTCCGGACGGGCAAGGAGGGTGTAGCGCTGGCGCACCTCCGCCGGTTGCAGCTCGATCAGGCCCTGCTCGTCGAGGTACTCGAGCGCCGCCAGGATCCGGCTGCGCTCCTCGCCGAGCTGCACCGCTGCGTCGTCGGGCGCAAGCGTTGTCCACGTCCGCCCGGTCTTGCCCGTCGCGACGACGCGGCGTAGGAAGCCTGCGCGGTGCTCGTCGAAGCGGCCGAAGACGTCCTCCAACGAAGCGTCGCCGAGCGGACGAAGCCGGTAGCCCGCGTAGAACGGTGTTCCCTGCCTGAGCACGCCGTCGAGCTCGAGATAGGTGAGAGCCGTCTTGAGAACGAGCGGGCGCAGGTCGTGGCGCACCGAGAGCTCGTACTCGGAGATTGCGAACTCGGCGCCTTCGGGATGCTCGAGCACATCGGTCAAGAGCCCGGCGAGCGCCTCGCGCGTCGGTGTGTCTCCGAAGGCGAAGTTCTCCAGGGTCGGCACGTCGTCCGGGCAAGCGAACAGCTCGCAAATGCTCTCCTTGCCGTCACGACCCGCGCGGCCGATCTCCTGCGAGTACGACTCGAGGCTCTTCGGCAGGTTGTAGTGGTGGACGTAGCGAACGTCGGCCTTGTCGATGCCCATCCCGAACGCGATCGTCGCGACCACGATCGCGTGCGGCGAGGCCGACCACCACTCCTGAACCGCAACCCGCTCCTCCGCGCTCATGCCGGCGTGATAGGGACGGGCCGGCAGACCGGCAGCGGCAAGAAGCCCGGCGACGCGCAACGACGTCCGCTGCAGCGTCACGTACACGATCGCCGAGCCGGGAGGACGCTCGCGCAACCGCTCGACCAGACGATCGTCGCGCTCGTCCGCGGCAATCGGTGTCGTCAGCAGCGTGAGGTTCGGGCGGTAGAAGCCCGTGACGACGGCATCCGCCTCCTCGATCCCGAAGCCCGCCCGGATGTCCGCGACGACGGGAGGCGTCGCGGTCGCGGTCAGCGCCAGCACGCGTTCGGCCGCCAGCTCGCGCGCACGCTCGGCCAGCTTCAGGTAGTCAGGCCGGAAGTTGTGCCCCCACTCGGAGATGCAGTGCGCCTCGTCGACTGCGAAGAGCGAAATCCGCGCACGTGCAAGCTGGGCGAGGAAGCGCTCGTTGTTGAAGCGCTCCGGCGCGACGTAGAGAAGCTTCAGCGAACCGGCGCGGAGACGCTCGAAGATCTCACGCTGCTCGGACGCGTCGAGGCTCGAGTCGAGCCGCGCGGCGGCGATCCCACTTCGCTGCAGGAAGTCGATCTGATCCTTCATCAGCGCGATCAGCGGCGACACGACGATCGTCATTCCGTCGAGGAGCAGCGCCGGCAACTGGTAACAGAGGCTCTTGCCCGCCCCGGTGGGAAAGACCGCAAGCGCGGACCTCCCGGCGAGGAGCGCGTCGACGACGCGTTCCTGTCCGGGACGGAAAGCGTCGAAGCCGAATGTCGCGGCGAGCACCTCAATTGGACGCTGAACCGACGCTCGCTGGTGAGACATCTCGAGCAGGCTAGCGGCGCGGTCTCCACCTCTACCGCCCGAGCAGGCGGCGTGCGTGCATGCGTCTGAGCATTGATTTGACTCGATCGTCGCGGGGGTCAGCGCACGGCCGTCGTCGCGCTTTGACGGGCGCGCCAGAACGACCAGCCGCCGTCGGTCGAGCGTACGTCGCCGCCGCCGACTTCGAGGATGCGGTCGGCCATGCGGTCGAGGAAGTAGCGGTCGTGCGAGACGAAGACGGCGGTGCCTGCAAAGGATTCGAGTGCGCTCTCGAGCATCTCGACCGAGTCGATGTCGAGGTGGTTGGTCGGCTCGTCGAGGAGCAGGCAGTTCGCGCCGCGGAGCATGAGCAGCAGGAGCTGTAGCCGCGTCCACTCGCCGCCCGACAACGAGGACAGGGGACGGCGCACCTGTTCGTACTTGAACAGGAACTTCATCAGGCGAGAAACCGCCTCTCCCTCGGAGATCGGGGCGGCGCGGCGCACGACCTCGAGCGGAGTCGCGCCCGGGTCGTCCGGGCGCTGGTCCTGTGCGAGGTAGCCGAACCTGATCGACGGGCCCGCGACGCGCTCGCCGTCGCCGGGCTCGATCTGCCCGGCGAGGAGGCGCAGCAGGACGCTCTTGCCGGCGCCGTTCTCGCCGACGACGCCGACGCGTTCGCCGCGCACGATCTCCAGCTCGGTTCCGATCAGGATCGGCGTCCCGCCGAGTTCGACCGTCGCGTCGCGCAGCGCGACGACGCGGTCGCCGCCGCGTTCGTGCCGCCGCAGGTCGAGCGCGATCCGGCGGCGCTCGAGAACGGGACGGTCGACCTTCTCCATCCGGTCGATCTGCCGCTGCTTGTTGCGCGCCTGCTTGATGTGACGCTCGTCGACGACCCGGCGCGCCCAGTCCTCGAAGCGGCGGATCGCCTCCTCGAGGCGCGCGATCTCCTTCTGCTGGGTCACGTAGACCTGCTGCTGCCGCTGCAGCTCGAGCTCGCGCGCGACGGTGTACGCCGAGTAGTTGCCCGGCCACATGCGGATGCGCCCGCCGTCGAGCTCCGCGATCTGGGAGACGGTTTCGTCGAGGAGATAACGGTCGTGCGAGACCGACACAACGGCGCCGTCGAAGTCGCGCATGAGCGACTCCATGCGCTCCCGCGCGGCGACGTCGAGGTGCGCCTCCGGCTCGTCGAGGAGCAGCACGTCGGGCTGCTGCACGAGACACGCGGCGAGCGCCGCGAGCTTCCGCTCGCCGCCGGAGAGGAGAAGCGTCGGCCGCTCCAGGTCGTCCTCCTCGAGTCCGAGCTCGAGCAGGAGCGCGCGGGCGCGACCGTCGAAGCCCGGGCCGCCGGCGGCTGTCCAGCGGTCGACGAGCTCCTCCTGGCGGCGAAGGACCCGCGCCATCCGATCGAGGTCGCCACCGAGCCCCGCGAGCTCCTCCGACGCGCGCACGAGCCGGCGGTCGAGCTCGTCGAGGTCGGGCCGCGCCGCGCGCAGCAGCTCCATCGTCGTGCGCTCGTCACCCTCGACCTGCTGCGGCAAGTAGGCCACGACGAGCCCGCGCCGCTGCGTCGACTCGCCCGCGTCCGGCTCCTCGAGGCCCGCGAGAATGCGCATCATCGTCGACTTGCCGCCGCCGTTCGGGCCGATTACACCGACCCGGCCCCCGGCCTCGACGTCGAAGTCCAGCCCCTCGAGGATCGTCCGCGAACCAAAGGTCTTGACGATGCCGCGCAGCTGCACGAGGGCCATCCCGTCACGCTAACGCCGCCGCGACGAACTGTCGACGCCGGCGCCGGGATCCGTGGCGGAGCGAAAGCTGGCCGGGCTCACGCAACTTCGCGCAGCTCCTCAGCTTCGGCCAGCGCTCCGAGTTGCCTGAGCGACTGGCTCTCGATCTGACGGATACGCTCGCGTGTCACGTTGAAGACGACGCCGACCTCTTGGAGGGTGTGCGGGCGCCCACCGTCGAGGCCGTAGCGGAGCTCGAGCACCCGACGTTGGCGGTCGCCCAGCGAGTCGAGGCAGTTCTTCAAGGCGGCCTCTCGGGAGACGCTCTCGGCGGCAGCCGCGGGGAGCGGCATGTTCTTGTCGGCCAGGAAGTGCCCGAACTCGGACTCCTCGTCGTACCCGGCCGGCGTCTCCAGCGACACCGGTGTCTGCGCGCTCCGCAGGATCTGCTCCACTTCTTCAACCGGCAGCTCCGTGTCTTTCGCGATCTCCACCGGCGTCGGCTCCCGGTACAACGCCGTGCGCAACCTCCGCTGCGAGCCGAGGATCTTGTTCAGCTTCTCGACCACGTGCATCGGGAGGCGAATCGTCCTAGCCTTGTCTGCCAAACCGTTTGCGACTGCCTGCCGGATCCACCAGGACGCATAGGTCGAGAACTTGAACCCCCTCCGGTGGTCGAACTTCTCCGCCGCCCGCACCAACCCGAGCGTCCCCTCCTGGATCAGGTCCAGAAGCGGCAAGCCCCGGTCGCCGTATTTCTTCGCGATCGACACCACCAGACGGAGGTTCGCCTCGATCATCTCTTGCTTCGCGCGATGATCGCCGCGCTCGATCCTCTTCGCCAGCTGGACCTCCTGTGCCGCCGTCAACAGGTCCACCTTGCCGATGTCCGTCAGGAACATCTGCAGCGGGTCGAGAGCTCCATTGGCGTCCATGCGTTCGCTGCTCACAAGGCCCTTCTCTCGCGGAAACCCGCGCGTTGGCGGAGAGGTCGGACATTGACGAGCACGGCGCTCACGAGTGCGCTGCGTCGACGCCGGGTGCTGCGGACTCAGCCTAGCCGCGATCGCTCGGGCTGGTTCGGTTCGGCCGTACTCGGGTCTACGTGAACATCAGGCTGTAGTCCCCGCTGCCGGTCTTGACGTGGCTGCCGCCCGCTGGGCAGACGGACCCCGGGTTGCCGGCGAAGTAGATGCCCTGGCACTTCTTGCACCAGCGCCAGTCGCGCTGCGCCGGGGAGCCCCACGCGTTGAAGATGAGCTTGTAGTTGCCGCTCCCGCTCATGACGTGTCCGCCTCCGGCCGGGCACTTCGATCCGGGATTGCCCGCGAAGAAGAGCCCCTGGCATTTCTTGCACCAGCGCCAGCCGTCCTGCCCGGGCGCGCTCGCCCAGTTCTGGACGAGGTCGTAATTGCCGCTCCCGGTCTTGACGTGCGTGCCGCCGGCCGGGCAGACGGACCCGGGGTTGCCCGCGAAGAAGAGGCCCTGGCACTTCTTGCACCAGCGCCAGTTCTGCTGGCCGAGGCTGAAGTCGGCCACGATGCCGGTCAGCTGCGCGCCGTTCGACGCGGCCTGCGGGCCCATGCCGAACTTGACGAAGGCGCTCCAGATGCCCTGCCACGCTCCGGCACGCTGGTTCTCGTTGATCCGGCCGGCAGCCTTCAGGCCGTCGAGCGCGAGCAGGATCGCGTCGCGGGCGCCGAGCATGCTCGGGTTCGCGGGCGTCAGCTTGAACGCGTCCATGACGAGCTGGAAGCCGAAGTGCCGCTCCGTCCGGCGGTTCATCTCCATCAGCGTCGCCGCCCAGATCTCGCCGATGTTGTGCGGGTCGCTCCCGTTGTAGCGACCCGTGCCGAGCTTCCCGAAGTGGTCCGGGAAGTTGGAGTCGTAGGGGAACCCACGGATGCCGGCCGTGTTGTTCAGGACCCAGTTGCCGAGGATGACCACGTCGTTGATCGTGCACGCGACGTAGTCGCTCCAGCCTTCGCCCATCCCCCCGCTCTGGGGATCGTCGAGCGCGTGCACGTTCATCGGGCCGCCCACGAGCCGGTTCGAGATGCCATGCGTGAACTCGTGGAAGACGACCGTCGAGTCGAAGGCGGTGTGCCGGTTCGTCGACGTGACGAGGCCCATGTTCATCGTCGGGCTCGACCCGTCGACTGGCGTGTTCATGTTCGCCGTGCCGAACACGGCGGCCGGCCACGAGCGCGCGTCGACGCGATCGAGCGCGGTCCCGCCGCGGCCGAGGTTGTCCTGCTGGAAGTTGCCGTCTCCCTCGCGGAACCCGAGCAGGTAGCTCACGTCGTGCATGTAGCAGCAGTAGTAGAAGATGTTCAGCACCTTCTGGTCGTCACCGGTCGCGTCGGCGGGATCGAAGGTCACGACGCCGTTCGACGTCGTTCCCGTGATCGTCGCGCCGGCGCTCCCGAGATGTGCGAAGGTCGAATTGCCGGTCGCCTGGTTCGAAGTGACCCACGTGTCCGGAAACCCTCCGGGTAGTCCCGAGCCGACCTGGAGGAGCGCGTAGTCTCCGCTGCCCGAGGCGTCGTGGGCGCCGCCCGCCGGGCACTTCGAGCCGGGGTTCCCCGAGAAGAAGAGCCCCTGGCACTTCTTGCACCAGCGCCACCCGTGCTGGCCGAACGCGAGCGGCGCCTGGTGGATCAGCGTGTAGTCGCCGCTCCCGGTCTTGACGTGCGCGCCGCCGGCCGGGCACTTCGAGCCGGGGTTCCCGGCGAAGAAGAGCCCCTGGCACTTGTTGCACCAGCGCCAGTTCTCCTGGCCCGGGTACGTCGGCGTGTTCTGCACCAGCCGGTAGTTGCCGCTGCCGGTCTTGTCGTGGGCGCCGCCGGCCGGGCACTTCGAGCCGGGATTGCCGGCGAAGAAGAGCCCCTGGCACTTGTTGCACCACCGCCAGTTCTGCTGGCCCAACGCCGGAAACGGAAAGCCGTAATCCCCGAGCGGACGCGGGAAGCTCGTCTTCTGACGAGGCGTGCCGCCGTCGACGCGATACACGTTCCCGACGGCCGCAACGGTGTTGACGATCTGGTGGCAGTAGAGGATCTCGCCCGAGGACGCGTCGACGAGGGTGACGTACTGCCCCGCGTACTCGGGCATCGTCAGGAGGACCTCCCACGCGAGGTCGACGCGGTCGCCGCGCGGGAACCACGTCAGGTGCGCCTTGATCTCGGCGCCGAACGGCCCGGGGTCGAGCGTCGTCGGACGCTCGGGGACGTTCGTGAAGGCCGCTCTCACCTTCGGCGCAAAGCCCTTGACGTCGACCGTCGGCGGCCGGAGCGGCTCACCGAACTGGTCGACCGCGCGCCGCTCGTCCGCGTCCGGCTTCGCCACGTACTTCGCGGCGCGCGCGACGGCGTCCTCCACGGGGAGCCCCGGCGTCGCGGTCGGATCGGCTTCGACCGCCACCGGGCTTCCGACGGCGTCGATGATCGCGCCGTCCGGGGCGAACCGCACGGTGGTGGCGGCCTGGAAGACCGGGATGCCCCGATAGCGCTGCTGGAGGTTGACGGCGCGCTGGCCGCTGCTCGTCGACTGGACGACCGGGTCGGCGAGGAACTCCGGCGCCTGGTCGGCGAGGCCGAACGCGGGCGCGACCGCCTGGACGTGCCGCAACGCGCGTCCGATGTAGTCGTCGCCTGCCGCAGGCGCGGCGACCGAGACGACGGCGGCCGCGTTGCCGGTCGTCGCGTCGATCTTCTCCACCTCGACCCGATGTGTCCCCGGCAGAGTCTCCGACACGTCGGCGGCGGCGGCTCGCAGAGCCTCCGTTCGCGCGGGCGTCGCCCGGCTGGTTCCGAAATCGCGCACGTCGAGCTCGCGGCTCATCGTCTTCCTCCCGTCCATGTAGGTCGCCCGAAGCGAGCGACGTCGCGGACTCGACCTCGAGCCGGAACCGGGCGCTCAGCTTGTTCGGCACTTTCGCCTCGCTCTCTGCCGCAGACGAAAGTGAGCGTCCCGGGCCGTGCTACCTGGCCGAGCCCGGGACCGAATGACTGGAAAGGCCAGCATCTTCCCTCCGCGGGGCTTCTGTCAAGGTCGGCCGCAGCGAGCGGTGCGGCGCGCGCCGTCACGAGGTGCGGCTACCCGTACCCCGCGCTAGGGATCGCCCCGAAGCGATCGCGCGGTCCGCAGCCGGATGATCGAAGCAGTGAACGACGCATTGCATCGAACCGACTGGAGGGGACATGAACGCAAGGAACACCCGTGCCCGGGGACGCGAGGCTTCGCCGCCTACTCACCGGGATAGCGCTCGCCGTCGGCGTCTTTGCCGCGACGAGCGTGCCTGCGAACGCCGCGGTGGTCGCATCGTTCAGCAACGCACAGCTCACCGTCTTCGGCGACGCCGCGAACAACACGATCACGATCAGCCGTGATGCGGCGGGGAAGATCCTCGTCAACGGCGGCGCGGTCGCTGTCAGCGGCGGAACGGCGACGGTCGCCAACACCACGCTGATCCAGGTCTTCGGACAGGGCGGCAACGACACGGTCACGCTCAACGAGGCCAACGGCGCCCTGCCGTCCGCGAACCTGTTCGGCGGGGCCAACAACGACACGCTGACCGGAGGATCCGGAAACGACCTGATGTTCGGCCAGGCCGGCAACGACACGCTGCTCGGGAAGGGCGGGTTCGACTTCCTGTTCGGCGGCGCCGACAACGACACGCTCACCGGCGGCGACGCCGACGACCAGGTCTTCGGAGAGTCCGGTAACGACCGGATGATCTGGAACCCCGGGGACGACACCGACCTGAACGAAGGCGGCGACGGCACCGACACGGTCGAGGTCAACGGCGGGAACGGCACCGAGGTCTTCACGACCACCGCGAACGGGACGCGCGTCCGCTTCGACCGCGTCACGCCCGCTCCGTTCTCACTCGACATCGGCACGTCGGAGAAGCTCACGGTCAACGCAAACGGCGGCGACGACAGCTTCTCCGCGACCGGCAACCTCGCCGCGCTGATCGCGATCACGGTCGACGGCGGCACCGGGAACGACACGCTGCTCGGGAGCAACGGCGCCGACGTACTGCTCGGCGGCGACGGGAACGACTTCGTCGACGGCCAGCAGGGCAATGACTTCACCCTGCTCGGCGCCGGCGACGACGTCTTCCAGTGGGACCCCGGCGACGGCAGCGACACCGTCGAAGGCCAGGATGGCGGCGACAGGATGCTGTTCAACGGCTCGAACGTCTCCGAGACGTTCGAGGCGTCCGCGAACGGCTCGCGCCTGCGCTTCACCCGCAACGTCGCGAACATCGTCATGGACGTCAACGGCGTCGAGAGCGTCGACCTGAACGCGCTCGGCGGGACCGACATCATCACCGTGAACGATCTCTCGGCGACCGACGTCGTTCAGTTCAACGTCAACGAGGCCGGCACGCTCGGCGGGACGACCGGCGACGGAGTCGCCGACACCGTCATCGCGAACGGCACCAACGGCAACGACGTGGTCGACATCGTCGGATCGGGGACGACGGCCTCCGTCGTCGGGCTCGCGGCCCAGTTGAACATCACGGGCTCGGAAGGCGCGAACGACGAGCTCGTCATCCACGCGCTCGGTGGTGACGACGGGGTCACCGCATCGACGCTGCCCGCAGGCGTAACCAGGCTGACGATCGACGGCGGCACCGGTGCGGACACGCTCCTCGGTTCCCAGGGCTCAGACGTCATGCTCGGCGGCGACGGGGACGACTTCCTCGCCGGAGGCCGCAGCGACGACACCGCCTTCATGGGTGCCGGGAACGACGTGTTCCAGTGGAACCCCGGCGACGCCAGCGACACGCTCGAGGGTCAGAGCGGGCAAGACAAGATGCTGTTCTTCGGCGCCAACATCGCCGAGAACATCGACATCTCGGCGAACGGCGGACGCGTTCGCTTCTTCCGCGACATCGCGACCGTGACCATGGATCTCGACGACGTCGAGAGCATCGAGTTCAGGGCGCTCGGCGGCGCCGACAACGTGGTCGTCGGCGATCTAACGGGGACGGACCTGACGCGGGCCGACGTCGACCTCCGCGGTCCGAACGGCGGCGGCGACGGCGCAGCCGACTCGATCACCGTCAACGGGACACAGGACGCCGACGCGTTCGGTGCCGTCGGCGACGCCGGCGGGATCAACGTCACCGGGCTGCACACCGCGGTCAACGTCTTCTCCCAGGAGCAGGCGAACGACCGGCTGACGCTCAACGGCCAGGCCGGCGACGACACGATCAATGCCTCCTCGCTCCAGGCAGACGGCATCCAGCTGACGATGAACGGCGGGCTCGGAGTCGACTCCATGTTCGGCAGCGTGGGCGACGACCTCGTCAACGGCGGCGACGGCAACGACGTGGCGCTGATGGGCGCCGGTGACGACACGTTCGTCTGGAACCCCGGCGACGACAACGACACGCTGGAGGGCCAGGCCGGCTTCGACAGGATGCTGTTCAACGGCGCGAACATCGCCGAGCACATCGACATGTCGGCGAACGGGGGCCGCGTTCGCTTCTTCCGCGACATCGCGAACGTCACGATGGACCTGAACGACGTCGAAGGCATCGACTTCCGTGCACTCGGCGGCGCCGACACGATCACCGTCAACGACCTCTCCGGCACGGACGTCACCGAGGTCGACACCGATCTCGCCGCGATCGGTGGCGTCGGCGACGGCGCGGCGGACAACGTCATCGTCAACGGCACGAACGGCGACGATGTGATCGTCGTTGCCGGCGACGCGTCGGGCGTGGCCGTGACGGGACTCGCGGCTCGGGTCAACATCGTCGGCGCAGAGGCGGCCAACGACAGGCTGACCGTCAACGCGCGCGACGGCGACGACGTGATCGAGGCGTCGGGAGTCGCCACCGGCGCGATCCAGCTGACGTTGGACGGGGGGAACGGCGACGACGTCATCATCGGCGGAGCCGGCGACGACACGCTGCTCGGCGGTCCCGGCGACGACGTGCTGCTCGGCGGGCCGGGCATCGACACGATCGACGGCGGCGGCGGGAACGACATCATCATCCAGGGGCTCACGGCCGAACGCCACGAGCTCCGCGACCGTCGTCGGCGAGGAATGGCTCGCGGCGCACAGCAGCACCGCCGACGGCAAGACGGTGCTCACGGCCGGCGGCGAGAGGTGGACGCTTCCTCGAGCCGACCTGGCGAAGCTCGTCTAGGCTCGACAACCAGTGCCGGCGCCGGAACCGCACCTCGGTTCCGGCGCCGGCTTTCTCACGAGAACGCCGCCTCTGCGTCGCGCGCGACGGTGCCGAAGCGCTGGATCAGCTGCGCGCGCGAGGTCATCCCGAGCTTGCGGTAGACGCGGCCGAGATGGAACTCGATCGTCTTGTGCGAGAGGAAGAGCGCCGTTCCCACCTCGCGGTTCGTCATCCCCCGGGCGACGTGCAACGCGATCTGGAACTCCTGCGGCGTCAGCTGCTCGCCCTCCCACGACTTCCGCCGCCTGAGCGTCTCGCCCGTCGCGCGCAGCTCGGCGCGTGCGCGCTCGGCCCAGACGCCGGCGCCCGCCTCTTCGAACGCGTCGAGCGCGAGGCGGAGCTCGCGGCGCGCGTCGACCCGATGCCCCGCGCGACGCAGGCGCTCGCCGAAACAGAGCCGCGTTCGGGCCAGCGACCAGCGGTCGCTCGACGAGCGGTGCGCGTCGAGCGCCCGCTCGAACTGGTTCGGGAACTGGTCGTCCGCGGCGAGCAGACCCCGCGCTCGAGCCGCCGCGGCGCGGCCGAGGACGCTTTCCGCCTCCGGTGAAGCCGAGAACGCCGCGAGCGCCCGCTCGGCCTCGTCGATCCTGCCGGCTCGCGCGTGCACCTCCGCGAGCTCCGCGCGCGGGATGAAGCTCGGCGAGTGGCTGCTGCGCTCGTCGAGCTCCGCGGCAGCCTCCTCGAACTCGCGTGCGGCCGCGTCGAGCCGGCCGAGTGCGAGCTCGAGGATCCCGAGCGAGTAGCGGCGCCAGATGACGAAGCCGCGCAGGCCCGCCTCCTCGGCGAGCGGGCCGACCTCGCCGGCGTGCGTGCGGCACCGTTCCTCGTCGCCGCGTCGCGCGGCCACCGCCGTCAGTACGAGCAGCGCGTGCATCGTCGGAAGCCGCAGGTCGAGCTCCCGCGCGAGGCCGAGCGCCTCGGCCGCGGCCGCCTCACCGTCGTTCAGCAGGCCCGCACGTGTCGCGTGCCACGCCTGCTGCAGCAGCATGTACGGGAGGAGACCGACCGCGCCGCGCGCCCGCGTTCCGTCCACGGCGCCGCGCGCGTAGACCAACGCGTCGTCGTTGCGCTCGAGCCAGTCGAGCGCAACGGACGAGCGCAGAACCTGAAGCGGGTCGAGCCCTTCGTCGAGGTCGACGGGCGCTTCGGCGAACTCGTCGACGAGCGCGAGGCCTTCGCTCGGCCGGCCTGCGCAGCAGAGGACCCACCCGAGCGTGAACGTGCCGAGGCGTCGCACGTCTGCATCGTCCGAGGTGGCCGCGAGCGCCCGTCCACGTTCCGCCGCAGCGAGCATCGAGCCCGTGTCGCCGACGATCTGCTGCGTCGTACAGCTCTCGGCATACAGCTCGACCGCGAGTCGCAGATCGACGTCAGCCGCAAGCTCGGCCGCCTCGAGCAGGAGCGCGCCCGCGACGTCCGCACGTCCGGCGATGTACTCGATCCTCCCGAGCAGACGCAGCGCCTCCGTGCGGGTCCGACTGTCGTGGGCGCGGCCCGTCGGCTCCCTGAGCAGCTCGGCCGCCTCGTCGCCGCGCCCGGCGCGAAACGCGGCTTCGGCGGCACGATGCAGCCGGCGCATGCGCGCGCTCTCGTCCTCGGTGAGGGTCGCGGCGCGCGTAAGCGCAGACGCCGCTGCCGCGTACGCGGAGCGATCCCACGCCTGCTGTGCGGCGCGCTCGAGCGCGGACGCCGCGACATCGTCGTGTCCGATCGAAGCTCCTGCGAGATGCCACGCACGGCACTCGAGCTCGTCGCGCGACTCGAGCGACTGCGCAAGCGCTCGATGGGCTGCGCGCCGCTCGGACGGAGCGGCGCCGTGGTAGACGGCCGAGCGCACGAGTGGGTGCTGGAAAGCGATCCGGCCGCGCGTGATCGTGATCAGACCCGCGTCCTCGGCGGGCTCGAGCGCGTCGGCCTCGAGCCCGGCCGCGGCCATCGCCGAGGCGATCGTTACGACCTGGCAATCGTGGAGGAGCGAAGTGACGGCGAGCAGAAGCGCCTGCCGCGTCGGCTCCGGCAGAGCTTCGAGCCTCCGCGCGAACGCGCGCTCGAGCGCCGGCCCGGACGGGAGCGGCTCGGGAAGGCGCTCCAGACCCTGCAGTTGCCCGGCGCTGAGCAGGCGGCACGTCTCGAGCAGCGCGAGGGGATTTCCCTGCGTGCCGTCCCAGAGGCGCGATGCCACATCGGGCGCGACGGAGATGCCGGCGGCTGCGAGCAACTCGGCCCCTTCGACGGCGGACAGGCCGGCCAGGTCGAGCCGGTCGATCTCCTGCAGCTCGAAGCTCCTGCCTCCGGGCTCGTCGTCACGGACGGCGAAGATCAACGCGACGGCGTCGGCGACGAGCCTCTTCGCAACGAAGCGAAGCGTGTCCGCGGTCTCGCGGTCGACCCACTGCGCGTCGTCGACGATGACGAGCAGAGGACGGGACTCCGCCGCGACCGCAATCGCGTTGAGCGCCGCAGCCCCGACTGTGAACCGGTCGAGCTCTTCCGGCACGCCGAGCCCGAGAGCACTCCGCAGGGCGTCGGCCTGCTGTTGCGGAATGTCCCGAAGATGGTGCATGAGAGGGCGCAGCAGCTCGAGCAATCCGGAGAAACGGAGCTCGGCCTCGGACTCGACGCCGACCGCGCGCAGCACGGTCATCTCTCCGGCGGTCCAGACCGCGTAGTCGAGAAGAGCGGTCTTGCCGATGCCCGGCTCACCGCGAAGCACGAGGCCACCGCTTTCGCCGCGGCGCGCGCGCGCGAGCAGTTCGTCGATGCGCCTGCGAACGTGCTCCCTGCCGATGAGCACGTCTCAACCGTAGACGCCGCACGCGGGCGACACAAGCGCCCGCGGAGGGCCGACGCGCCGTCATCGGCGTCGGCCCTCCCGCGGTGAAGCTTTCAGGCCGCGAGGTACAAGCAGACTCCGCGTTCCCAATCGGCGCCGAGTTGCGCGGTGTCGACGATCGCGTCGAACGTCGCCAGGTCGATCACCGTCTTGCCTGCGTCCTGAGCCACCATGCCGCTGCCATCGGGATGGCTGTAGCGCGCGAGGCCCGTGTTCGTGAGGGTGCCCGCGGCGACGTCGATGGTCAGCGTCCAGTTCCCCGCATACGGGATCGTGCTCGCGAGGTCGTCGGAGCGATACAACGTGCCGCTGAACTGCACGTGGCGGATCTCTTTCTTCAGATTGCCCGCCCCGTCGAAGAACAGGATGGAGTGCCGCGTGACGGTGAAGGACGAGAGCACGTCGAAGCCGTAGCCGTAGGGCCCGCATCCGAAGTTCACCTCGGTCGGGTCCGGCGCCGGCACGGTGAACGTCGTGGTGGAGATCACGGGAGCACTTGCGGACGCGGTGGTCGTCAGCGCGAGTGCCAGTGCAACCGCGGCGACGAGGGCGGTGGCCGCCAGCATGCTGCGCCGAATGCTTGCCGAGGCGTCGATCATGGTTCTTCCTCCTTCTCTGGAAAGTTCCGCAGCCGCCTGGGGCGGTTTCGACCACGCTAGGGCGTCGTGCGCTCGTGCGAAACCCGGGAAAACCCTCGACTTTCCGACGGAACGCCGCGACAATTCGAGCGTGGCCGGCATACGACCCCTGCGGCGGCCGGCCCCCGACGAAGACGTCCGGGCGCGCGCCGACGCTGCGACACGCGCGGGCTCACCCGCAGCGGCGCTGGCGCTGATGACGGCCGCCGCCGAGGACGTCGAGCCGGACGATCCGCTCGAGGCCGCAATGCTTCGCGCGGATGCGTCGTGGTACGCGCAGCTCGCCTACGGACCACCGCGTGCATTGGAAATTGCGCAGGAGGCCGCCAAGCTCGCGGCCGGAGCCGACGGCCGGGTTGCGTTGATCGTCCACTCGCGCCTCGGCGATGCGCTCCAGTGGAACGGCCGGTACCTCGACGCGCAACGCGAGTGGCTCAGAGCCGCAACGGCGAAGACGGCCCCGGAACCGAATCTCCTGGTCACGCGCACCGAGATCCTGCTGCGAGCCGGTCGACTCGCGGCCGCACACGAGTCCGCATACGCGGCTGCGGCGCGAGCTCGCGAGGCAGGCGACGCCGGATCCTTACGGGACGCCCTGACGTACCAGGTGACCGCGGAGATTCACCTCGGTCTACTCCGGGAGGCCGACGCATCGGCGACTGCGCTCACCACTGCGGCGGGCGGAGCTCCGAGCGGCGACCGCCTCGAGGCACTCGGCCTCCACGCATGGGTAGACGCGTTGCTCCACGACGAGGAGTTGTGTCGCTCACGGATCGCAGGGGCCGACGCGACCGCTGCAGCTCTGGGTGTTACGCCGTGGGGTGGCATGGCTGCCGGCCTGCTCGCGCTCCGGGCGGGCCGATACGAGGAAGCGGCCGCGTGCCTGGAGGCCAAGCTGTTCCGCACCTCGCCGCTCGCGGCGACGCTCTCGCTGCGGCCGTTCCTCGACGGGCTGGTGGAGTCGTACGCGAGGTCGGGAAGGCACGCCCGCGCACAGGATCTCGTCGGGGAGGTGTTCGAGGCGGCCGCCGCGACGACGCAGCCGCGCTACGTGGCCGTCGCACTGCGAATGCGTGCACTCGCGATGGGCAGACTCGAGGACTTCGAGTCGGCGCTCGAGCAGCACGGTCGCTGGGGCAACCGCTTCGAGGAGGCGCGGACGCGGCTCCTGTACGGCGAATCGCTGCGCCGAGACAAGAGGCGAAAGGAGGCCCGGGAGCAGCTCGCGGCCGCGACCTCGGCGTTCGCGTCGGTCGGAGCAACCGACTGGCAACGCCGAGCGCGCGACGAGCTGCGTGCGTCCGGGGCAAAGCTGCCGAGGGCCGCTTCGGGATCGGCGCTGACGGCGCAGGAGCAACGCATCGCCGAGCTGGTGGCCGACGGACTAACGAACAACGAGATCGCGGGTCGCCTCGTCATCAGCACGAAGACGGTGGAGGGGCATCTGCGAAACATCTTCGAGAAGCTGGGCGTGAACTCGCGGTCGCAGGTCGCGCGCCGTCTCGTGCACTAGGTTCGCGCGCAGTCCCTCACGGCCTCGCGACGGCGTAGCGGACGTCGGTCGCGTTCGTCCGCGACGGGTTCGTCGTCACGAACGCCAGGTGGAACCGGTTCGTCGCCCCGTCGATGCCCATGTAGTCGCCGAGGAAGAGGCCGGGCGGCACAGCGAGCTCGGGCACCGACTGCATCAGGGGCGCCGCGGCGAGGTCGAACGCCGGGCCGACCGTTCTCCGCGCGAACGTCCTGCCGGCGTCGCGCGAGGTGGCGAGCACGTAGCGCGTCGCAACGCGGTGCCGCGACCGGCCGGCCGCCGTCTCGTAGAACGCGACGCCGACCGTGCCGTTCGGCGCGACCGCCACGACCGGGACGAACGCCTGCACGGAAGGGCGGCTGATCCGCTGCGGACGGCTCCACGTCCGCCCGCCGTCGCGTGAGCGCGCGAACACGATCTGGTCGAAGCGTCGGCCGCTGAAGCGCGCGTCCTGCCAGACCGCGTAGAGCGTGCCGCCGCGCTGGTCGACCGCGAAGGACGGCACGGCGAATCCCGTGCGGATCTTGTCGCCGCTGAACGCTTCGCGACTGGCGAGTGCAAGCGTGTACGCGAGCCCGATCGCGTGCGGCCGCGACCAGTGGGCGCCGCCGTCGTTCGACGACTGGACGACGAGGCGGCCCGGATTCCGCAGGCTCGGCACGACGCCGACCTGCCAGAACGCGAAGTGGTAGAGGCGACTCCGCCGCGGATCGGGGACGATCACGCTCGCGATCGAGCCCGCCTCGGGCCCACGGGGAAGGATCACCTTCGGCGACGACCACGTTCGGCCTCCGTCGGTCGTCTTCGCGAGCATCGCGTCGCTCTGGACCGGTGGGCCGTGGCCGGGGATCACGAAGCGTGCCCAGACGGCGTATGCGACGCCCGCGTGCGCGGGGTCGGCCGTCAGCGATCCCTTGTCAGGCAGCGTTCCTGCCGTTCGCGTCGCGAGCGCGACCGGCGGAGCCCAGTGCGCGCCGCCGTCGTTCGACGTCGTGGCCGACGAGCTGGCGAGAACGTACGCACGGCCGTCGGGGCCGACGGACACCCACGGGTCGGTGACGCGGAACGGCGTTCTCGCTCCGGTCGCGCAGAACCCGACGCGGATGACACTGCGGCGCCAGGTCCGGCCGCTGTCGTTCGTGGTCGCGACGACGACGCCTCGGGCGGCGCCGTCGCGGAACCTGTCCTGCTGGTAGGCGACGTAGACGCGCGCCGGCCGGCGCGGGTCGACCGCGAGCGACGGCTCGACCTCGGCGTTCCGGACGACCGTGCGCGCGTCGTCCCGGCAGCTCGAAAAGGGTGTCGGACCGGAGACCGTTACCACGCCGGCCGCGATCGACGCAGCAGCCGTGCCGGCGGTGGCGGAGGCCGTGGCGAGCCAAGTGCGCATCGGTGAACGCTATGACGCTCGAAGCCGCCGTTTGACGGCGCCGTACTTACGCCGACAGCGTCTCGACGAGCCGACGCGTCGGCGTTCGTCGCGAAGCGCTCGGGTCGCGCGCTCATCTCTTCGAGCACGATCGCGAAACGCGGCCACCACGCCGCATGGGAGGCCCATCGGCGGCGAATCGCATCGACGGACCCGAAGGGCGTATGCGAAGTCCAGGACGTCGACGTGCCGGCGCCGGCGAAAAACCGATTCGCAGCCGAGCAAGAACAAGGGAGTGGCTTGCTAACGGAACAGGAGTGGCTCGTCGCACTGGGTCAGACCGTCCGCGAAGGCTCGGATGTGCGGTACCGAGGTCTCGCCACCGCCCTGCGCGACGCGATCGCGAACGGCCAGCTCCCGGTTGGGACAAAGCTCCCGCCGGAGCGCGAGCTGGCGGCGTTCCTCTCGATCGGGCGCACCACGGTCGTCTCCGCCTACAACCTCCTCCAGGCGGAATCGCTGATCGTGATGAAGCAAGGCGCGGGCACGTGGGTCGTTCGTCGTCCGTAGTTCCCCGCAATGGATCGGTGCTTCCGCCGACGGACGGCTCGCCTACCGTCGCCAGAGTCTCCTGAAACAGGAGGTGGTGGGCAATGCGCAGCACGACGCTTGCGTTCGCGCTGTCGCTGGTGGCGTTCTCCCTTGCGTTTTCAGGTGTCGCCTCGGCAGCTTCATTCACGGTTCTGCACAGCTTCGGCGGCCCGGAGGGCGAGACACCCGCCGCGCCGCTCGTCCAGGGCTCCGACGGTTTCCTCTACGGCGTGGCCGCGCACGGCGGCGACTTCACGGTCCTGGCGCCGGACGGAGGCGGCACGGCGTTCCGCATCGACTCGCGGGGAACGTTCACGACGCTGCACGCCTTCGGCGGCCTCGAGGGCGCCGTTCCCAACAGCCTGATCCAGGGCCGCGACGGATCGTTCTACGGCACCGCGACGTACGGGGGACAGCCGGCGCTCTCGTCGCTCGAACCCGGGTTCGGCACGGTCTTCCGCATGGACGCGGCCGCCACGGTGACCGTCCTGCACGTCTTCGCGGCAAACGATGCGGGAGCACACCCGGGACCGGTCGTTCAGGGCGCCGACGGCGCGCTCTACGGAACAGTGTCGGGCGGGGTCGGAGCGGCGGGTCACTTTCCCGGGTACGTCTACCGCCTCGATCCGGCGACGGGGGCGTTCCGCCACGTGCACGACTTCGTGATCGGCGACGGGGAGAACCCGACCGGGCCGCTCTTCCAGGCGGCCGACGGTTTCTTCTACGGCACGACGAATGAGGGAGGCTCCTGGAACACCGGCGTCGTCTACAAGGTCGACGCGCTCGGGAACTTCGCGCTGCTGCACAGCCTGTCGCCGTTCTACCCGGGCGAGGGCTCCGAGCCGAAGAGCGGCGTGATCCAGGCGAGCAACGGCCTTCTCTACGGCACGACCGAGCTGGGCGGCTACGGCGGCGAGATCTTCCGCATGGACGCCGCCGGGAACTTCTCGGTCATCCATCGCTTCGACGCCTACGCGAGCGACGGATGGAAGCCGGTGAGCGGCGTGATCGAGGCCCGCGACGGCTTCCTCTACGGGACGGCTCCGATCGGCGGCATGCCGGTCACCGCCCCGGCGCGGTACGGGGTCGTCTATCGGATCGACAAGGACGGCGCCGCCGGCGTCGTGCACACGTTCACCGGCCCGGACGGCGCGAGACCGCAGGCCGCGGTCGTCGAGGGCGCCGACGGCGGGCTGTACGGCTCCACGGTGGTCGGCGGCGCGTTCGGGCTCGGTGTGCTGTTCCGCATCGACGTCGCGGCATCGCCGCCGCCGCCCACTCTCCCCACTCCGACCGGACTGACCGTGAATCCGGCCACCGTGGTCGGAGGCCGGACGTCGACGGCGACCGTCACGCTCAGCGGCGCCGCGCCGCCGGGCAACGCAGTCGTCGCGCTCGCGAGCGGCGACTCCTCGACCGTCTCCGTCCCGGCGACGGTGACGGTTCCGGCCGGTGCGACGAGCGCCTCGTTCGTCGTCTCGACGAAGCGCGTGAAGCACACGAAGACGGTGAGCATCAGGGCGAGCTACAACGGCGTCTCCGTCTCGGCGACGCTGACCGTCAACCGCTGACCCGCTCTGTCACGCTGCGGAGGAGCCTTCGTGCTCCTCCGCAGCCGCCCGTTAAGCGCGCTGCGGCGGCGCGAGCGCGTTGACGTGCTGGGCGCCGGCGCGCACGACAACGGGTCCGGCGCCTTCGACGGGCCACGGATCGTCGTCGACGTGCAGCGGCGCGCCGTGCGGCGGAAGGAGCGTCAACTCGTGCCCGCGCCGTGTGCTGAGCGCCGGCAGCTCGTCGTCCGCGCCGTCGAGCCGCGCTTCGACGTAGGCGCGCAGCGCGTCACGCTTCTCCTCGGTCAGGAGCACGACGTCGAGCAGGCCGTCGCCGGGATCCGCGCCGGGAGCGAGCCGCAGCTCGGGGCCGACTTCTCGGACGTTCATGGCCTCGACGCCGAGGAGCTCACCGGACAGGTCGTCGCCGTCGAGGTCGATTTGCCACTCGGCCGGCCGCACGGCCGCGAGGGCGTCGCGGAGCAGCTCGAGCCCGTGCCGCACCTTGTCGTCGGGCTCGTCCCCGTCCTCGGCGCGACGGAACAGCTCCGCGAGGAGACCGCCGCCGGCCGACTCGACGAATCGCCTCCGAGCCCACGGCGCCAAAGCGTCGCCGATGTCGAACGGACGCAGCGCGAAGCCGGGCCACGCCGCGATCAGCTCCTCGGGAGATGCGGTGAAACGGAGCGTGTCGGCGATGTTGTTCGCCGTCCCGAGCGGTAGCACGGTCACGGGAGTCGCGCTTCCCGCCAGCTCCTCGAAGACCCTCTGTGCCGTACCGTCGCCGCCCGCGACCGCGAAGAGATCCGGCTTCTCGCCGAGCGAGTCGATCCAGTCGGCCTCCTCCGTCGACCGGTAGTCGACGTCGTGGCCGGCCAGCGTCAGCGCGCGGACGAGCGCGTCGCGACCGTGATCCTCGTCGCCGGCGCCGGGATTGTGGATCAGCAGAACGTGCAAGGAAGAGACCTAACCAGAGGAAGGACAGAGACCGAATGCGCATCCTCATCTCCAACGACGACGGCATCTACAGCCCCGGCATCGCGGCGCTCGCCCACATCGCCTGCAAGTTCGGCGACGTGCGCGTGGTCGCGCCCGACGTCGAGCAGTCCTCCGCGAGTCACGCGATCACCGCCTCGCGCCCTTTGCGCTACCGGCGCACGGACGTCTTCGACGACATCGAGGCATTCCGCGTGAACGGCACACCCGCGGACTGCGTCGCGCTCGGCATCTACCACTGGGATCACGTCGACGTCGTTCTCTCCGGAATCAACCTCGGCCCGAACCTCGGCAACGCAACGTGGCACTCGGGCACGCTCGCGGCGGCCAAGCAGGCGGTGCTGCTGGGCGTTCGCGGCATCGCGTTCAGTGCGCCGATCGACGAGGAGACGAGTGACCTCTCTACGTTGGAGCCCTGGGTCGAGCGCGCGCTGGGCACGCTGCTGCAGCACGAACGCCCGGCCCTTGTCAACGTCAACTTCCCGCGCGAGCCGAAAGGCATGCGCTGGACGACGCAGGCGGTCGACCGCTACGACGGGACGGTGGTGCCGGCGCAGGATCCGATGGGACGCGAGCTGTTCTGGTTCACGGTCGTCCCGATCGAGCGGCCGGCGGAGGGGACGGATCTCTGGGCATTCCAGAACGGATATGTGACGCTCACTCCGCTCGGGCTCGACCTCACGAACCGCGACGAGCTCGAGTGGGCGCAGCAGTCGATGGCCTGGACCTAGTTCGGATCGGAAGGGGCGGCGCGCTAGCGGGCGCCGCCCCCGAAGTCGATCAGCGCAGCGTCTTGTGCCTCCCGAAGTGCTTCGGCCTGCCGACGTCGCGCTTCGAGAAATCGCAGACGCCTCCGGGGAAGATCTCCTTCAGCCGTGCCACGTCGGTCTGCGTGGGGTGCCACGACCCGTAGAGCCCGCGCGCGACCGTTTTCTCGACGGGCTGGAGCTTGCACTTGTAGAGCTCCTCGTCGAACGGGGCGCCGGCCACGGTGCGCGACGTGCCGTGGATGGGGAACACCTGCGTGCAGGGCCCCGGCGCCTTCGAGTCGATGATCCCGTTCCAGGCGTCGGCGCCCGCGTAGATCGGCGTCCCGTTCGTTGCGAAGCAGCGGTCGACTGCATCCGCCGGCTTGTTCCCCGCGACGCCGAGCTCCGGATGCGTTTTCAGGTTCGCGAGCCACTGGTCCATCACCGCGAGCGCCATCGGCGTCTGGTCGAACGCGCGCGCGGGGCGTGCGTCCGTGAACCAGATCACCTGATTCGACGCGTCGCCGTCGTGCTCGAGCATGCGCGCCCGCTCCGCGAACGACTGCCGGGCGTTGTGCATGTTCAGCTCGCCGTCGAGGTAGTGGCGCCAGTCGATGATCGGGATGTCGATCTTTCCGTCGAAGACGAGCCCGGAGCGGTACGCGGCGTGCATCGCATCGACGCTCCCCTCGCTGCGCGGTGCGACGCCGTTCGCACCGACCGGGTTCATGTTGCGCGCGCTCCAGACGTCGACGTCCGAGAAGCATGCGCTCGAGATGTACGGGCAGCCCTCCTGGACCATGTCCTTCGACGCCTTCCAGCCACCGATCTGCGCGTTGAGGTCGAGGAACTCGGCCGGCGTGATGTGCCCGTCGAGCAGCGCTCGCAGCCCGTACTGGACGCCGACGTTGTCCCACGTGCGGCGGGCGAAGCCGCTGTCGTCGACTCCGTAGACGTTGACGGCGTCGTCCCAGTGCGTCCACTCGATCTGCGCCTGCTGCGCCGGAGTGATTCCCGGGACGGTGCCGAACTTCGGGTTGAGCGCCAGCGGGGAGAGGCCGCGCCAGCCGGCGATGCACTCGTCCGATCCGGGCGCGGCGAGCCACGGCGTCAGCGGCTGGTACGGGTTCGGGAACGTGTCCGAGCTCGCGAGCCCCTCGAGCCACGAGCGGTTCGACCAGACGCGCCACTTCGAGGCCGGGTTCGCGAGCACCTGCAGGTCCATCCAGTGCTCGAGCAGCTCGCAGTCGCCGACGTGGATCGTCTGCGTGACCATGTCCGGGTACGAGTACTGCGGGATCGCGCCGTCGAGCAGGCCGGGATGGTTCTGGCCGTAGACGTACTGCTGGATCCCGCCGCCGGAGCCGCCGAGGCCGACGGTGTACTCCGGGTCGTCGTACTCCGTGACGAAGCGCGACTTCACCATCAGGGCGGTCTCGCCGCCGAGGACGAGGTTGTAGTGCGTGTTCGTCTTCGTGCCGGTTGACCACGCGATCGCGTACCCCTTGCCGAGGCCGTACGGGTAGCGCGACTCGTCCTGGTTGTTCGATCCCTGGTAGTGGCCGATCGCCACGCCGCCGCCGAAGTAGTAGATGAGCTTCCGGTTCCAGTAGGGCAGTGACGCGGGGCCGGTCTCGCTCGGATCGAGAACGGCGATCGTGTAGATGAAGCGATCGATCGTGCCGCGTTCCCAGCGGATGACGAAGTCGACCGTCTGCCCCGCGCCGGTCGTCGTCGTGGTCATGTCGGCGGGGCGGGGCGCGGCCGCGTCGTACGGCTTCCACGTGTTGTTGGCGGCGCGGTAGTAGTAGTTGACGCGCGTCGCGAGCGAGCAGTCGGCGTCGAGGAACGGCCCGGCGAGGTCGAAGCCGGCGAGGTGCGACGGCGTCGAGCAGAAGAAGTTCGGCTGCTTGGGGCCCGCGAACATCGGCCCGGTGATCGGGTAGTTCACGAGCTTCAGCTCCGCGCGGTCCTTCGCCGCATGCCCCGGTCCGGGCACGCTCGCCGCGACCTCGCTCGGGCCGAGCGGCAGTCCTGTCAAGACACCCTCGAGCGCGTGCGGCGCCCGGTCGTCCGGAACGAAGGCGGAGGTCACGTCGGCACCGTCGAGCGTCACGATGACCGCGCCGAGCGGCACCGCTTCGGGGACGACGACGCGCACCCGCGCGGTTCCACCGCTGACGTATCGCGCCGGGCCGGACAGCATCTCGAGCGCGAGCCGACCGTGGATGCCCGGCGGTGGTCCCGGCGCATCGGTGCGAGCGGCTGCGGACGTGGCCGCGACGATCGCGGCGACGAAGACGGCAAGGACACAGACTGGACGGCTCATCGTCTCCTCCCTCGGTTTTGTTGCGCGCGGCCGAAGTCTAAGACGCCCGCACACAACAGGCGAGCGTGCTGCCCGGCCGCGCGCTCGGCGGCAGACCGGACGAGTCGTCGCCCAAGCAACGAGAGAGCCGGGGACGGCAGCGAGCGTCGCCGCCGCCCCCGGCGAGACACGCGGTTAGAGGCTCGCGTCCCTGAAAGCGATCGTCCCGAAGACTCGGTCGTAGAAGACCGAGAGCTCGGTGCGAACGCCGTCGATGAGCGTCCTCGCGGTCAATGCCGTGCTCACAGACGTCGACTCGGTCGTCGTGGACTCGTTGCTGACCGAGAACGTCGAGGCGAGCTGCTGCGTCTGGCTCGGCGCGAGACCGACGAGCGCGAGCAGTCCGGCGCCGAGGTCGTCGGTGACGACACGCGTGGACGTGTCGACGTGGCTGTTCTCGACCAGGAGCTGCTGCGAGAACGTCGCCGTATTGACGATCCCCGGAAGCAGGCCGATGCCCGGCTGCGAGACGTAGCGCGAATCGCTCGCCAGCGGCGTCGCAGGTCCGAGCGGCCCGGTGAACGGATCGAGCGCGATCATGGCTGCGGCGGACGCGGCGGGGACGGCGGCAACGCCGCTGCGGAGCTGGTCGATCGTCGGGCACTCGAGCGTCTGGTACCCGAGCACGTCGAGGTACGTCTGCGTCCCGTCGTCGAGCCAGACGACGCGGACGTTGCGAAGGTAGGGGACGATGTCGGTGTGCCCGGGGCCGAGGTGCTCGACTCCGGCGTCGACGGCGCAACCGCGTGTGTCGGTGAACGTGAACGTCCTCTTCGTCGTGCTCTGCCCGTCCTTCGCCGTCGTGATGTTGCGCTGAGCCTTGCCGATCACGTCGCTGACCGTCCCCAGCACCTTGGCGGCGAAGTCGTTCTTGGTGAGCTCGAGAAACGTCTTGCTCGCCTTGAGCTGCTGCTGGAAGATGTTGATCTCGGAGAACTCCGGCACGACCGCCGGCTCCGACGTGCTCGTCCCGTTCTTCACGGTGAGGCCGAGCGTCGTCCCGACCGACGTCGAGCGCGTGTAGACGACCGAGTTCGTGCGAGCCGGGTTCTGCGGCGGGTCGGTGACCACCGCGACGGGAAGCGCCGGGATCGTGAACGCGCCGACGCCGATGATCCTCGGGCGGTCGATGATCAACTCGTCCCGGTGGACCTTGAGGCCGGACGTCAGCGACCACCTGACGTCATGCAGCCGGCCGACGCCGATGGAGATCGACGCGCGGCCGGCAAGCGCGATCGCGGTGAAGCCGCCCGCGGACAGCCGAACGGACTGCGTCGAGTTGACGATTCGAAACACGAGCCGGGCGTTGACCGCATTCTCGAAGACGTGCGGCACGATCCTCACGGGCTTCCCGTTGATGGTCACCGTCTCGACCGAGAGGCCGTCGAACTTCCCCGTCGCAGCGTCGAACGTGCCGACGTTGATCGTCGCGAGCGGCGCCGGCACGGGCATGAGCTTCTCGGCGTCCTTGACCTGCCGGTAGGCCTCGTCGATCGAGATCGGTGCGCTGTCGGCCTGCGCGGGTGACGCGGCACCTGCCGCCGCTACGAGCGCGACTGCCACCACCAGCACGGCGATGTGGTGAAAGCGGATGTTCATGGTTCCCCCCTCCATGAGATGTGGCGTTGTTGGGCGAGAAGACACCCGCATACACGCGTCTATTCCGCGTGTTTCGCCGACGACCGCGTCAAGGCTGAGCGGCGACACAGTCGGCACTCGGACGCGATCGGTCTCGTGACTAAGGTAGCCGCGTGGACGAGTACGTCTTCTCGATGTTCCGGGCCGACAAGTTCTACGGTCCCGACCGCCAGGTGCTGGCGAACATCTCGCTGTCGTTCTTCCACGGCGCGAAGATCGGCGTGCTCGGGCCGAACGGGGCGGGCAAGTCGACGCTGCTTCGCATCATGGCCGGCCGCGAGGAGACGTCGAGCGGGACGGCCGACCTCGCGCCGGGCGCCCAGGTGGGTTTGCTCGAGCAGGAGCCCGAGCTCGATCCCGCCAAGGACGTCCGCGGCAACGTCGAGGACGGCGTGCGCGAGCTTCGCGACCTGCTCGATCGCTTCGAGACGGTGTCCGCAGGGTTCGCCGAGCCCGACGCCGATTTCGACGCGCTGATCGCGGAACAGGCGAAGGTGCAGGAGGAGATCGACCGGCGCGACGGCTGGACGCTCGACTCGACGCTCGACCGCGCGATGGACGCGCTGCGGCTGCCGGAGGGCGACCGCGACGTGACGACGCTCTCGGGCGGCGAGCGCCGCCGGGTTGCGCTGTGCCGGCTGCTTCTCTCTTCGCCGGACCTGCTGCTGCTCGACGAGCCGACGAACCACCTCGACGCCGAGTCCGTGCGCTGGCTCGAGCGCTTCCTCGCCGACTACAAGGGAACGGTCGTCGCGGTCACCCATGACCGCTACTTCCTCGACAACGTCGCCGGCTGGATCCTCGAGCTCGACCGCGGCCGCGGCATTCCGTTCCAGGGCAACTACTCCTCGTGGCTCGAGCAGAAGCAGGCACGGCTCGCGTCAGAGGAGAAGCAGGAGTCGGCGCGCAGGCGAACGCTCGCACGCGAGCTCGAGTGGGTGCAGATGAGCCCGCGCGCGCGCCACGCGAAGTCGAAGGCGCGCCTCGCGTCGTACGAGAAGCTCCTCGCGGAGGAGGAGCGCGTCAAGCTCGACCGCGTCGAGATCCACATCCCGCCCGGCCCGCGGCTCGGCGATCTCGTGCTCGACGCGCAAGGCCTCACGAAGGGCTACGGCGAGCGGCTGCTCTTCGAGGATTTGAGCTTCTCGCTCCCGCCTGCGGGCATCGTCGGCGTGATCGGCCCGAACGGCGCAGGGAAGACCACGCTCTTCCGCCTCATCACGGGCGAGGAGGAGCCGGACGAGGGCAGCGTGCGCCTCGGTGACACCGTGCAGCTCGCCTACGTCGACCAGTCGCGCGCGTCACTCGATCCGAAGAAGACGGTGTGGAAGGAAATCAGCGGCGGTCACGAGACGATCGAGCTGGGCAACCGCGAGGTGAACTCGCGGCAGTACACGAGCTGGTTCAACTTCCGCGGCTCGGATCAGCAGAAGCCGGTCGGGCAGCTCTCCGGCGGCGAGCGGAACCGCGTCCATCTCGCGAAGCTCCTCCGCAGCGGCGGCAACGTGCTGCTGCTCGACGAGCCGACGAACGATCTCGACGTCGACACCCTGCGCGCGCTCGAGGAAGCGCTGCTCGACTTCGCCGGCTGCGCCGTCGTGATCACGCACGATCGCTGGTTCCTCGACCGCGTCGCCACGCACGTCCTCGCGTTCGAGGGCGACTCGCAGGTCACGTGGTTCGAGGGCACGTGGGGCGAGTACGCCGAATGGGTCACCGAGACTCGGGGCGCCGAGGCGCTCGAGCCTCACCGCATCAAGTACAAGCCGCTCGTCCGAGCTTAAGCGTCTTCGTCGGTCGATCCGGAGTCCGCCTCGAGCTCGGGCTGCTCGCCGCGCTCCGGCGCGGGCCCCATCGTGAGCACCGATTCGTGCCCGATCCACTCGTTCATCAGCTCGACTCCTTCCGAGTGTGCGACCGCCTCGAGGAGCGTGCGGGCCCACGTGTGCTCGAGCAGGATCATCACGGCCGTCGTGTTGGGGTCGAGCGCCTGCGTCACGCGGAAGATGTCGTCCTCGTCGAAGACGTGCCCGTCCGCGAGCTCCGCGGCGCCCGCGATCGCGCCGCGTTCGAAGCCCTCGGGCCCTTCGGCCGCGAAACCGGCGAGCGCGCCGAAGTACGAGCCGAGCGCGGTCGCCTCTCCGAAGTCGAGGTCGCTCGCGGTTGCGACCAGCGCGTGACCCTGAGCGTCCTTGCGCACGATCAGCATGTCGATGACGCGAACGATCCCCTCGCTCTTCAGGCGGTCGAGCTCGGGCAGGATCTCGCCCTTGAAGCGATTGCCCGGAAACGCGAGCGTGAGCATCTGGATCGGCCCGAGGTTCTCCACTCGGCGAGCGTACACCGCTCGCTCTAGCCGAGGAGCGGCGCCGGAGGCAGGAGCTGAAGGAGGGCTCCTGCCCCGGCGGCAAGATCGCGCCTGCTCGACCGGCTCACCCGGAGCGGAGCTCGACGGGCGATACGGTCGTGACACCGCTGAGAGCGAGACTTGTGAGGCGGCGTGTTCCGCTCTCGACGGGCAAGGCAGGTATCACGATCGAACATGACGCCCACGTTCGCAGAGGCGCCCGCGACGCGAAATGGTGCCGCCCGGCATCTTGGGGTGCGGGAAACCGCACCCTCAGCCGGACAGGAAGCGCGCGACGTCCGCGGCGTCGCCCGCGAGCGCCCGGGTCTCGGCTCGCGTCACCCGCGCGAACGGCTCGTCGATCGTGACGGCGCCGCTGCGCAGGCTCCACGTGGCGACGGCCCGTGCGCGGACGTACGCGAACGGCCGGAAGTGCGCCTCCGGCGAGTCGCGCCGCGGATAGCGGTCGAGGAGCGACTCGCGCGAGCGCCAGCCGACGAGCAGCGGATCCCACTGGTCGAGCAGGCAGGTGCGCGGCGACCCGCCGCGTCGCGTTCCCTTCAATTCGAGCAGGCCCTGGCGCTCGCTCGCTTCCGTCGCGATCGCGCCCAGACCGGCGCGTGCGTCGCGAAGCGGCAGTCCCGCCCACTTCGCGAGATCGCGATCGTCCGCCGGCGCGTGGCCCTCGAGGTACCGGCGCGCGAGCTCTGCGAGCGCATGCTCACGCGCGACCGGACGAGGTGGTCCGAGCCAGTCGTGCGCGAGCACGTACGCGTGCTGCCTGCCGCGAAACGGACCACGAACGGCGATCCCGCGCAGGCACGCGAGCATCAGCAGATGCACGAGCGCCTGCCCCGCGGTCTCGACGGCGGCGGCGCGGACGCGATCGCGCAGCTCGTCGCGCGTCAACCGGCCCTCGTCGGTCAACGCACGCTCGATCGCGGCAACTCCGCGCTCGGCCGCGTCGGGCGTGATGCCGGTCTGCGCCAGCCGGCGCGCGTTGGCGGTGAAGAGCGGCGGCGTCGTGATCGCGTGCAGCCACCAGTAGTCCTCGGCGCGGACGAGGTGCAGCGTCCCGCGGTTGAGCCAGCCGACGACGAGCGCGCCCTCGTCCAGGGCGCGGTCGACGTCGGCGGCCGCCAGGCCCTCCGTCCGTGCACGGACGGCGAGGCGGGCACTCCGCAAGTCCTGCGCCTGCACCGCGAGCAAGTGCCGGCAGACGGCCGCCGGGTCCGCGGCCGGCTCCTCGCAGAGGAGCTGGCTCGCGAACCTCCCCGCGTAGACGTCCACGCTCAGGCCCAGTCGACGCCGGGCGAGCGGAAATAGCCCACTCCGAGGTCGTCGAGCTCTCGGCCGAGAGCCGGCAGCCGGGCGCGGAAGTCGTCCCAGCGGCGTTCTTCGGGACGCGTCGCCGCGACGGCCGCGAGCGCGAGCAGGCGCGGGAACGCCATGTACTCGACGTCGGCGAACGTCGGCATCGTCTCCGACCAGAGGCACGCCTCGACGCCGACGACATCTGCTTCCACGACGCCCTCCACCTGCGTCGCCGGATCCCACTCGTACGCGTCGCGCACCGAGACGCGGCCCGCCCACTCGGTGCCGAGCTTCGTCGCGGCGTCGTACTTGTGGTCGAAGTACGTCCGCGCCGCCGGCGACATGAGCACGCGCGCACCCTGGCGAACGGCCTCGCGCGCATGCTGGGGATCCTTCCAGTGCTGGACGATCGTTCCCGGCTCGAGCCGCGTCTGCGCGATCTCCTCCCACCCCACGGGCTGCTTCCCGTGGGCGCGCGCCCTCCCACAGAGGTGCTCGACGAAGGAGACGTAGTGCTCGTGCGGGATCTTGAAGACCTCGTCGCCGCCGATGTGCAGGTACGGCCCCGGTGTGAGCGCCGCGAGCTCGCCCAGGACGTCGTCGACGAACCCGAGCACGCGCTCGCTCGTGACGTCGAGGCAGCTGAAGCCGACGTCGGTGCCGGTGTACGCGACGGTGTCGAGGCCCGGCAGCGACAGCTCCGGATACGCAACGACGGCCGCGTTCACGTGGCCCGGCATGTCGATCTCGGGAACGACGACGACGTCGCGGCTCGCCGCGTGCTCGACGAGCTCCGCGTAGTCGCGCTGCGTATAGAAGCCACCCGCACCGCCGCCCACGGCGCTCGCGCCGCCGATCTCCGCGAGCCGCGGCCACGACTCGATCTCGATCCGCCAGCCCTGGTCGTCGGTGAGATGGAGGTGCAGGCGGTTGAAGCCGAAGCGGGCGATGACGTCGACGAAGCGCTTCACGTCCTCGACGCCGAAGAAGTGCCGCGCGACGTCGAGCATCACGCCGCGCCACTCGAAGCGCGTCACGCCTTGACTGCGCCCGCGGTCAGCCCGAACGAGATCTTGCGCTGCACGAGCAGGAAGAAGACGACGACGGGGATCGCGATCAACGTCGACCCCGCCATCAGCGCGCCGAAGTCGGTGTGCTTGCTGCTGCCGAGGAAGTACGACAGCCAGACCGTCACCGTCTGCTTCGACTGATCGTTGAGGAGGACACGCGCGAAGATGTACTCGTTCCAGCACGAGATGAACGCGAACACCGACGTCGCGACAAGCCCGGGCGCGATGAGCGGCAAGAGGATGCGCGTGAAGGCGCCCACCTTGCTGTTCCCGTCGACGAGCGCCGCCTCTTCGAGCTCCTTCGGAATGCTGAGGATGAAGCCGCGCAGCGTCCATACGGCGAACGGCAGCACGAACGTCAGGTACGTGATGATCACGCCGCTGAGCGCATTCACCTGGTGGTAGCGCGCGAGCACGACGTACAGCGGGATGATCAGCCCGGCCTGCGGCAGCATCTGGATCCCGATCATCAGGACGATGAACACCTTGAGCCCGGTGAAGCGGTACTTCGCCAGCGCGATCGCGGCGAGAAACGCGAGCACCATCGCGATCGCGACCGTCACGAGCACGATGACGAGGCTGTTCTTCACGTCGTCCCAGAAGTACGGCTGTGCCATGGCCGCCCGGAAGTGATCGAGCGTCGGGTGCAGCGGGATCCACTCCGGCGTCTCCGCGATGATTCCCGAGTCCGGCTTGAATGCCGTCGACACCATCCAGTAGACCGGGAACACCATCACGGCAGAGACGGCGAGCCCGAGTGCGTTCCAGCCCGCCTGGCCGTAGCGGCGACGGCTCCTTCTCATCGCACGTCGCCGATCTTGACCATGCGCCGCACGTAGAACACGCTCATCGCCGCGACGATGAGCAGCATGACGATCGAGATCGCCGCGCCGCGGCCGAAGTCGGTCTTGAGGTAGCCCTCCTCGAAGAGGTAGACGCCCATCAGGTAGTTGCCGGGGTGCAGCTTCGCCTGGCCGATCAACAGGAACGGCTGCGTGAAGACAGCGAAGTCCCAGATGATCGACAGGCTCGTGAGGATGAGCAGGACGGGCTTGAGGATCGGGAACGTGACGTCGCGGAACACGCGCCACGGACGAGCGCCGTCGATCTCCGCCGCCTCGATCAGATCGTTCGGCACCTGCGCGAGCGCGGCGTAGACGCTGATCGCCACGAACGGAATGCCGCCCCAGACGATCACCGCCGTCACGATGCTCAGCTCCGAGAACGTGCTCGCATACCAGTCGTGGCGGGAGAAGTCGCCCAGATGGAACTGCGTGAGGACGTAGTTGAGGATGCCGTTTTCGAAGTTCGTCATCCAGTACCAGACCTGCACTGCGACGACGACCGGCATCGACCACACGAGCACGAGCGACGACGTGAGTACGATCCGGACGAAGCCCGAGACGCGTACCGCGAGCAACGCGAAGAGCGTGCCGAGCGCGATCGTCAGGCCGACGTTGACGACCGTGAAGATCGCGGTGCGCAGCAGCGTGTGCCAGAAGATCGGGTCGTGCAGGATCGAGCCGTAGTTGGAAAGGCCGGCGGCTTTCCCCTTGTGCTGGATCAGCTCGAACAGCCCGTACTGCTGGAAGGACAGCCGGACCAGGCGGTAGATCGGGTAGCCGAGGACCACGCCGACCGTCACGACGACCGGGAGGATCAGCCAGTAGGGAACGGATCCGACGAGCGCGCGGCGCCACGCCGAAGCGCGACGCCGCCGAGGCCACGCAGTCGTGGCCTCGGCGGCGATCGCTACCTCTTGCGGCAAGGCGCTACGAGCCGTTCAGAACCGAGGCGATGTTGTCGCTCGCGGAGCTGGCGGCCTGCTTGATCGACAGCTTGCCCGTCAGGATCTGGGAGAGCATGTTGCGGAGGATGTTGCCGTTCTCGACGTCGACCCAGTGCTTCGCGGTCGGGACGAACCAGGTGCGCTGCACGGCGCGCTCGACCACGGTGTTGCCGAGCAGGTTCGTCGCGTTCGGGACGTTGCCCTTGGCCTGGAACACCTTCTCCGACGCCGTGTCGGTGAAGTCCTTGATCCAGTCCGCGGCGGCGTTCTTGTCGGAGCTCGTAACCGGGACGGCGAGGTTGGAGCCGCCGGCGAAGCCCGGCATTGGCGTTCCCTTCACGTGGCCCGGCATGACGAACTGTCCGGTGCTGGCCTTGTAGGTGTTGCCGACGCAACACGTGAACCAACTCGGGCCGAGCATCGACGCGGCGTCACCGCGCGCGTAGACGTCGTACGGGTTCGGCCGCGTCTCGATCGTCGTCTTGCTCGCCTTCGACGCTGCCTGGAAGAACGCCTTGTAGGCGGCGAGCCCCGCCATCGACGCCTTGCTGTTCAGCGTGCCGACCCACTGGCCGCGCTTCTGCGCCGCGATGCGGCCGCCGTAGTCGTACACGAAGCCCATCGCCACGTACCAATCGGTGCCTGCGATGTACACGGGCGAGAAGTTCTTGCCCTTGTTCTTCGCGGCGAGCTTCCGCGCGTCGGCGGTGTACTCCGCGAGGCTCGACGGCACCTTCGTGATCCCGGCCTTCTTGAACAGGTCGGTGCGGTAGGTCACGACACGGGAGCCGGCGTAGTACGGGACGCCGTACAGCTTGCCGTTGTACGTGCCCGACTGGGCGAGCCCCTTGAGCCAGTTGCTCGAGTTCGCGAACGAGCTCTTCTTGGACGTCAGGTCTGCGAACGCGCCGGCCGCCATGTACTTCGTCATCTCGCTGTTTCCCATCTCGATGACGTCGGGTGCATTGTTCGCCGCGAGCGTCGCGTCGAACTTCTGCAGGTGGTCGCCCCAGTTCTGGTACTGAACCGTCACGTTCCAGCCGGGGTGGTCGTTCTTGAACTGCTGGTTCGCGGCCGCGACCGCTTCCGGCCAACTGGACTGCGCGTCGACCTGCAGCCAGACGGTGAGGCTGTTCGCGGCCTGCTCGGTCGGCGCCGAACCTGCTGCGCCGGCCGTCATTGCCGCAACGAGCGCGCCCACGACGAGCGCGACCCAGATGGTGCGTCTTTTCATGATCGCCCCCAGAGTCTTGGACGGCGCGTTCCACCCCGGTTCGACGTGGCCAAGCGGGGCTTCCGGCCGACCCACATTGGACTAGACCAGTTGGCCACGGCCGGAGCCTGGCATATTCGCGTACCAGTTGTCAAGACCACTTTCCGTCGCCGGTTGAAGCATCGTCAACGCGCGACCTGCAGCGCCTGCGGCACCGAGCTCGCTCACGAGCCGGTAGCGGTCGCCGCGGTAGATCGAGCGCACGTACTCGACGAGGTCCCCCTGCGAGGAGCGCGTCACGCGCTCGAAGAGGAACGCGGGCGAGTGGAGCGGCACGCCGAGCAGGTCGGACTCCTCCTCGTTCGTCACCGTCGGCTCGACGGTCTGCGCGCCGCCGACGATCGTAATCCCGTAGCGATTCTCGAGCAGCTCGTAGAACGAACCGTTCTCGAGCTCGCTGCCGGCGAGCCCCGGCACGAGTGCCTGGCGCACGTGCAGGTCCTCGATCGCCATCGACTCGTGGTCGGCGAGACGCAGCCGCTTCGCGCAGACGATCGGCTCCGACGGCGACACGTGGAGCAGCCGTCCGAGCCTCGCACCCGCGGTGACGATCTCGAACTCGAGCGTGCGGCTCGCGGCGTGCCGGCCGTGCTGGCGCATGTCGTCGGTGAAGGACGTGAGCGTCAGCTCCTGCGCGATCTTCGGCTCGCTGACGAACGTCCCGGCGCCGCGCCGGCGGACGAGGTGCCCCTCGCGGACCAGCTCGTCGAGCGCTGCGCGAACGGTGAGGCGCGAGACTCCGAGGTCGGAGCTCAGCTGGCGCTCGGACGGGATCGCGTCGCCCACGGTCAGGCGCTCGATCAGGTCGAGCACCTGCTCGCGCGTCTGGCTCTGCTTCGTCACCGCGCGGCCAGCTCCGGGAGCGGCGCGGCCGCTTCGCCCGGCTCCGCGGCGACGGCAAAGAGGTTCTCGCCCGTCACGGGGTCGAAGAAGTGGAAGCGGTCGGGATCGACGGAGATCTTCAACGGCGCGCCGGGCCCCGCACCCGTCCTCGCGTCGAGCCGCGCGGTGAAGAGCGACTGTGCGGCGGAGAGCAGCGAAGCCTCTGTTGGAGCCACATCCAGGCGTTCCGCGGTCACCGGCGGCGCGTGAACCGGGAACAGTGCGTGCACCTCGGAACCGAGCTCCTCGACGACGGACGGCTCGACGTCGAGCGTCGGCTTTCCGGGCTGCGCGAAGTCGGCATCCTCGAAGTACTCCGGCCTGATACCGAGCACCACGTTGCCCGTGAGGTTCGGTCGCCGCTCGGGCAAGGGCACTCGGAATTGGCCGAACACGAGCGCGTTCCCGTCGACGGCGGCCTCGACGAGGTTCATCGTCGGCGACCCGATGAACGCCGCGACGAAGAGGTTGCGCGGCTGGTGATAGAGGCTCTGCGGCGTATCGAGCTGCAGGATCTTGCCAGCGCGCATCACCGCGACGCGACGGCCGAGCGTCATGGCCTCGACCTGGTCGTGCGTCACGTATACCGTCGTCACACCGAGACGCTCGTGCAGCTGCGCGAGCGACGCGCGCATGTCGACGCGCAGCTTCGCGTCGAGGTTCGACAGCGGCTCGTCCATGAGGAACGCGCGCGGCTCGCGCACGATCGCGCGGCCCATCGCGACGCGCTGGCGCTGTCCGCCGGAGAGTGCCGCGGGGCGGCGATCGAGCAACTCGGCGAGCCCGAGCAGCCCGGCGACCTCGTCGACGCGGCGCCTGATCTCCGCCTTCTGCGTGCGGCGAACCTTCAGGCCGTAGCCGAGGTTCTCGCGGACGCTCATGTGCGGGTAGAGCGCGTACGACTGGAAGACCATCGCGATGTCGCGGTGCCTCGGCGCGAGGTCGGTGACGTCGCGGCCGCCGATCTCGATCGCGCCTTCGGTGACCTCCTCGAGGCCGGCGATCATGCGCAGCAGCGTCGACTTCCCGCATCCCGACGGCCCGACGAGCACGACGAACTCACCGTCGTCGATCTCGAGCGAGACGTCGTCGACCGCGACGACGTCGCCGCCGAACCGCTTCGTCACATGGGCCAAGCCGATACCGGCCACGCGGCGATGGTATAGCCCAAAGCCGACGAAGACAAGACCACGCTCGCGATCAAGCGCGGAAATGGTATTGACCACCACCCCGCGGCGTCGTAGACTCCGCGCGATGGAGGCAACACCGGCCACCGAGGCGCGCAACGTCACCGGTGCCGAGCTCGACCTTCTCTCGACGCCCGAGCTCGTGATGCTGATGAACCGTGAGGATGCGCTCGTGCCCGCCGCGGTGGGCGCCGCCGGGCAGGCCGTCGCGGACGTCGTGGACGCCGTCGCCGAGCGGCTTCGCGCAGGCGGGCGACTCGTCTACGCGGGCGCAGGCACGTCCGGAAGCCTCGCGGCGCTCGACGCGTCGGAGTGCGAGGCGACGTTCGGCGTCGACTGCAACCAGGTCGTGGCCGTCGTCGCCGGAAGCGGAGCGAAGACCTCGAGCGAGCGCGAGGCCGCCGAGGACGACGAGGCGGCGGGCCGGCGCGCGCTCGAGCAGCTGAGCATCCGCGCGGAAGACGCCGTCGTCGCGATCAGCGCGAGCGGCAGCAGTCCCTTCACGCTCGGCGCCGCTCGGGCCGCGGCCACAGCGGGTGCGTTCACCGCGTGCGTCGTCTGCGTCCCCCACTCCCGGCTCGCCGCGATCTGCGAGCGGGAGATCATGGTGCTGGTCGGCCCGGAGATCCTTGCCGGCTCCACACGATTGAAGGCTGGGACGGCACAGAAGCTCGTCCTCAACACGATCTCGACCGTCGCGATGATCCGCCTCGGCAAGACCTACGCCGGGTTGATGGTGGGCGTCGTCGCGGCGAACGAGAAGCTGCGCGAGCGCGTGCGGCGAATCGTCAGCGAGGCAACCGGCGCGCCGAGCGAGGCGATCGACGCGGCGCTCGCCGCCACAGACGGAGATCCGAGAATCGCGATCGTCAGCTTGCTCGCGGGCGTGGACGCCGACTCTGCGCGCGCTCAACTCGAGGCCGCGGGCGGCAACGTGCGTGAGGCGCTCGGCCGGTGAAGCTCGAGGTCGCCGCCACGCTCGTCGACGGCCGCCTCGTCCCCGGCCGCCTGGAGATCGTCGACGGCCTGATCACGGGCTACGGACTGAGCGGCGGCGGTCGCGGCATCGCCGCGCCGGGCTTCGTCGACCTGCAGGTGAACGGGTTCGGCGGCGTCGACTTCCTCGAAGCGGACGGCGACGGCTATCGCCGCGCGGGCGAGGCGCTGCTCGAGACCGGCGTCACCGCGTTCATGCCGACGCTGATCACCGCGCCGGAGGAGACGCTCGTCGCCGCGCTGGCAGAGATCCCGGCGAACGGGGACGACACGGGCGCGCAGGTGCTCGGCGTCCACCTCGAGGGCCCGTTCCTTTCCGCCTGGCGCCTGGGCACGCACCCGCCGGTCGGCCGGCGCGACCCCGACGCCGACCTCCTCGAGCGGCTGCTCGCGGCCGGCCCGGTTCGCATCATGACGCTCGCTCCCGAACTCCCCGGTGCGCTCGAGCTGATCGACACTCTCGTCGCGCGAGGCGTGGCCGTCTCGTGCGGCCACACGGACGCGTCGGCGGAGCAGGCGGAGCTCGCATTCGACCGCGGCGCGCGCACGGTGACGCACCTCTTCAACGCGATGCGCCCGTTCATGCACCGGGACCCCGGCATCGTCGGCGCGGCGCTCGCACGAAAGGACGTGATCGTGCAGATCATCGTCGACGGCATCCACCTGGCGCCCGAGACCACGTCGTTGATCTGGAGCGCCGCGGCCGGACGCGTCGCGCTCGTGACCGACGCGGTCGCCGCGGCCAACGGCGGCGACGAGTCGTACAGCCTCGGCAGCGTCGAGCTCAGCATCGGCGACGGCGCCGTGCGCGGGCCCGACGGCATCCTCGCGGGCAGCGTCCTGACGATGATCGACGCCGTTCGCAACCTCCACGCGCTCGGAGCACCTCTCGAGCTCGCGCTCGAAGCGGCGTCGACCGTGCCCGCCCAGGTCCTCGGCCGGGACGACGTCGGCACCATCGCTGTCGGCGGACGCGCGGACGTCGTCGTGCTCGACGACAACCTCGAAGTCGTGACGGTGCTCGTGGGAGGCGAGGCGCGTGTCGTCGCCTGAGCCGGCGCCGCTGCACGTGCCCGGGGAGCTCTTCCTCGGCGAGATCCACGAGCAGCCGCGCGCGTTGCTTCGCCTGCTCGAGCACGACGACGACTATGCGCGCGTCGCCGCCGTCGCACGTGAGCGCGGACGTCTCGTGCGCTTCGTCGGGCACGGCTCGTCCGACAACGCCGCGACGTACGGCGTCTACGCGTTCGGCCTGCTCGCGCGGTGGACCGCCATGCGCGACTCGATCGCCCTGAGCGTCTACTTCGGCGCCGAGCCGGAGATGTCGAGCTCGACGGTCGTGGCGCTCTCGCAGTCCGGACGCACGCCGGACGTCGTCGAATACGTCCGCAGGGCGCGAAGCGCGGGCGCCTTCACCGTCGCCCTGACGAACGACGTCGACTCCGTGCTCGCGCGCGAGGCCGAGGCCGTGCTCCCGCTCGCAGCCGGAGAGGAGCGCGCGGTTGCGGCAACGAAGACCTACACGAACCAGGTCGCCGCCCTCGCCTTGCTCGCGGGACACTGCGGCGGCTCCGGTGCACGGGTCGCGGCCGGAATCCGCTCCGTCGCCGGCCAGCTCGAGAGCGCGCTGCCCGGGCTCGAGGCACGGACGCGCGAGCTCGCGGCGCCGTTCGCGTTCGTCGGGCGCATGCTCGTGATCGGGCGCGGACCCGAGTTCGCGACCGCGCGCGAGATCGCGCTGAAGCTCCTCGAGACGTGCAAGACCGCCGCTTGGCCGCTCACGGCCACGGACCTCGCGCACGGCCCCGTTGCCGTGCTCGACCCGCTGTTCCCGGTGTGGGCGATCGCCTCGCGCGACGAGACGCTGCCCGCAGTGCAGGAGGCCGTCGCGCGTGTGCGCGAGTTCGGGGCGACGATCGTCGCGAGCGGCGACGCGGCAGCCGCAGTCGAGGGCGCGGACTACGTCCTGCCGGTGCCCGAGCCGAAGCTGTCGCTCCTCTCGCCGATCCTGTCGGTCGTGCCGGGCCAGCTCTTCGCAGCGGCGCTCGCTCGGGCCAAGGGGCACGACCCCGACCGCCCGCCCGGGCTGTCGAAGGTCACGCTCGCGCGCTAGCGGCGGAGAGATTCAGCGTTCGCGATACGAGGCCGGCACGAGCCGCTCGTACTCCGGGTGCCGATCGATGTATCGCGCAATGAATGGACAGAGCGGGACGACCTCGAGGTCGTGCCGCGCGGCTTCGTCGAGCGCACCGGCGGCGAGGGCGCTGCCGAAGCCCTGGCCCTCGTGCGCCTCCTCTACTTCGGCATGCGTGATGGCGAGGCGTCCGTTGCGGCGGCGGTACGCCGCGATGCCGATCAGGCGTCCGCCGAGGCGGAGCTCGAACCGCGACGCATCCGGGTTGTCGATCACCTCGGCGTCCGCCGGCGAGCCCGCTGAGGCTTCCAGCTCGGCAGTACCGCGGAAGTACTCGATCAGCTGTCCGGGAGCGTCGGTGCAGCGGGCGTCGATGTGGTCGGCGAAGCGGTGCCGGTGCGAGGCGGCGTACTTCCATGCTTCGCGCTCGCTCAGGTGGTTGAAGATCCTGCGCGTGCCGACGAAGAAGCGGCCGTCCTCAGTCTCGAGCACCGGGATCTCGTCGGTGCCTGCGCGATCCTGAAGCGCGTGCCGCTCGCTCGGCCACGGCTCGACCTGGCGAGCGACGAAGTCGAGGCCGAGCTCCGTCAGCACCTCGCGCACCGCCGACGAGAACGGGCACCACTCGGCCTGGTAGAGCTTCAGGACCCCGTCTGCCACAGGCGCGGACGTTACCTCCGACGGGGTGGTCGGGCGTGAGCGATCCTGCGCCGATGGCTCACCACGTCGTCGTGATCGGCGGAGGCTTCGGCGGCCTGCAGGCCGTCGAGAAGCTGAAAGGCGCGCCCGTCGAGATCACGCTCGTCGATCGCCGCAACTTCCACCTCTTCCAGCCGCTGACGTACCAGGTGGCGACAGGCGCACTCTCTCCGGGAGAGATCGCGTATCCGCTGCGCGCGATCTTCAAGCGGAACGCGAACGTCCGCGTGCTCGTGGCAGAGGTGGTCGACTTCGACCTCGACGCGCGCGAGGTGCGGCTGCTCCCCGTCGGCGACGCGCCCGCGCCGAGCGCGCTCGCGTACGACACGCTCATCGTCGCGGGCGGGTCGCAGTACTCCTACTTCGGCCACGACGAGTGGCGCTCGCACGCGGCCGAGGTGAAGTCGCTCGAGAGCGCGCTCGTGGTTCGGAGCCGGCTCCTCAGCGCCTTCGAGGCGGCGGAGTGGGAGACCGACGCGCGAGCGCGTGACGCGTGGCTCACGTTCGTCGTGGTCGGCGCGGGCCCGACCGGAGTCGAGATGGCCGGCCAGATCGGGGAGCTCGCGCGCGACACGCTGCGCCGCGACTTCCGCAACATCGACCCGCGGACCGCGCGCATCCTCCTCGTCGAGGCTGTCGACCGCGTCCTTCCCGGCTTCCCGGCGAAGCTCTCCGCGAAGGCCGCGCGCTCACTGGAGAAGCTCGGAGTCACCGTCCTGACCGGCAGGTCGGTCGTCGGCATGGACGACGCCGGCGTGACCGTCGACGGCGAGCGCATCGAGACGCGGACCGTCATCTGGGCCGCGGGAGTGACGGCGTCGAGCCTCGCGACGAAACTCGGCGAGCTCACCGGCGCCGAGCGCGACCGCGCGGGTCGCGTCGCCGTCGCGCCGGACCTGACGCTGCCGGGCCACCCGGAGGTCTTCGCGCTCGGAGACATGGTGCGGGTCGACGGCACGGTCCTGCCCGGGGTCGCGCCGGTCGCGATGCAGCAGGGCCGGTACGCGGCGACGGTCGTGCGTGCGCGCCTGGAATCCCGCGAGATCGGGCCGTTCCGCTACCGCGACAAGGGCAACCTCGCGACGATCGGCCGCGCGGCGGCGGTCGCCGACATCAGGGGACTGAAGCTGAGCGGCCTCGTCGCGTGGCTCACCTGGCTCTTCGTGCACCTCTTCTATCTCGTCGGCTTCCAGAACCGGTTGGTCGTGGTGATCCGCTGGACGTTCAGCTTCTTCACGCACGGCCGCGGCGCCCGGCTGATCAACCTCCCGCCGGGGCGGCAGGGCTAGACGCGGCCGCGCGCGAGGTCGATGAGGCGTGCGAAGACCCTCTCGTCCTTGCGCAGCCCGTCGTGCTGGAACTCGTTGGTAAGCCACATGCGCAGCCCGTTGATGCGCGCCGCCGTCTCCTCGGAGAAGACGCGTTCGACGTACATGTCCTCCGCGTAGACGGCTGCCGCGGCGGGGACCTCGTTCTGCTCGAGCCGCTCGCCGTCGTACAGCCGCGGCCACTCGTGCTGCGCGAGCAACTCGGCCGCCTCGCGCAGCGGCGCGAGCGCGCAGTAGTCCTCGAACATCCACGAGTAGACCATCTCGCCGGTGAAGAGCTCGGGCGACGAAGCGAACTCGTCGGGCAGCACGCGCTCGGCCGACCAGCGCGTCGCGCAGCCGTCCGCGTAGCAGGCCTCGTGGACGATCGCGTAGAGCGGATGCCGCGGGAAGCTCGTCTCGGCCTCGACGCCGTGCAGGAACATCGGTGAGTCGGCCGGGTAGTCGAGCAGGTAGTGGAGCCGCTCGGCGCCGTCACTCATGCCGAGCATCGCGCCGAGCTGGCGGAAGCGCCGCGCGGTGAGGCGGTCGGCCGACGGCAGCAGCACCTCCTCGCTCTCGAGCTGCGAGTGCAGCGCGCGCACGCGCTCGAGGTCGTCCGGGTAGCGCGCGTAGAAGCGCCGGTTGCGATCGCGAACGCGCTCGTACGTCGCGCGGTACACGTCGTCGGTCGGGCGGTCGATCGGCGGCAGGCCGCCGGTGAAGAACGCCTCGCGTAGCCCTTCGGACGCGAACGAGAGGTACGTGCAGGCGCAGAAGCCGCCGAAGCTCTGGCCGAGGATGCTCCAGCGGTCGACGCCGAGCTCCTGCCGGATCCACTCCGCGTCCTTGACGATCGCGTCGGCGCGGTGCAGCTTCAGGTACTCCGCCTGCTGCCCGGGGCTCAGCCGGAGGAGCGCGCCGACCGGCGTCGAGCGCCCGGTGCCGCGCTGGTCGAGTAGCAGCACTCGGTAGTCCTTCAGCGCACGCGGCAGCCACGAGGGTGTGCTCGGCGTCGTCGGCCGCGGGGCCTCGGAGCCGGGGCCGCCCTGGAGGAAGACGAGGAACGGCCGCTCGCGCCCGTCCTCCGCGGCGACCTCGCGCGCGAAGACCGTGATCGTCTCGCCGTCGGACCGCGAGTGGTCGAGCGGGATCGCGAACTCGTGGTCGGTGATGACGAGCCCGTGGATCTCACGCGTCGACGGCATGTCCGATTTCTACTTCAGTTCGGATGCAAGCGAGCGTTTAGCCGCCTGCTAAGGCGCGTTTAGCGCTCCGGCCCACCTTCGAGTCATCGGTCGCAACGGGCGACCGGAGGTTCGAGGAGGGCACCGATGAACACGACTCACAGGGCGGCTCGCATCGCAGCCGTGCTGCTCGTTGCGCTCGTCTCCTGGGCGATCGCCGCACCCCTCGCCGTCGCCGCAGCGACCCCGGGCACGCACACGCCAAAGGCGGGCACCCCGCAGGTGCACTGGTACCGCTGGCATCCGACGGCGCGACTGCTCCACCGGCACTTCGGCTCGACGGTCGTGATCGGCCTCGCGTCGACGAAGGTCTTCAAGTCGCTTCGCGTCGAGTACGGCTTCGGCGTCGGGACGGCGCACGAGCTGCCGACGCTTCACGCGGTGCTCGCGAAGGTCACCGCCGCGCAGCTGCACACGCTGCTCACGCGCGGCACCAGCGACCCGCGCATCCGCTACGTCTCGCCGATCCGCGAGAAGCGGAACGCGCTGAGCATGCCGAACGATCCATACCTCTCGACGGTCGACGGCGCGACGCACGTGCCGTACGAGTGGGCGTTCCTCACCACCCACGTCGATCGCGCGCTCGACTACACCACCGGCGACCCGCATGTCGTCGTCGGCGTGATCGACAGCGGCGTCGCCCGCATCCCCGACCTGGCCGGCAAGATCGACAGCCTCTGGAGCGTCACCGGCGGCACCATCGCGCAGGTCTTCGACGACAACGACGACCAGGGTCACGGCACGGCCGTCGCGTCCCTGATCGCCGCGAACTGGAACGACCACTTCGGCATCGCCGGCTTCGGCGGCGACACGCACGTCATCGGCGTCCATGCCGGTATCGAGGGCAGCTTCAACGATGCCGATCTCGCCGTCGCGCTGACGAAGCTCGTCTCGCTCGGCGTCCGCATCGTCAACATGAGCCTCGGCGGGAAGCTTCCGTCCGATCCGGTTCTCGTGGACGCCATGCACTACGCAGCCGCGCAGAACGTCCTGCTCGTCGCGGCGGCCGGCAACCTGGACACCGACGTCTTCTGGCCCGCGGCCGAGCTCCAGCGGTCCGGCGGCGGACGCAGCTACGGCATTGCGGTCGGCGCGACCGACGGCACGGGTCGCCGGGCGAGCTTCTCGAACTGGGGCGCGCACCTCTCGATCATGGCGCCGGGCGCCTATAGCCGGTACATGGGCGTTGTCGTCGCGCTCCCGCCCGCGAGCCGGTTCGAAGAAATGTTCCCGACCTGGACGGACGACGGCGATGCGCGCTACGCGTACGTCGGCGGCACGTCGTTCTCCGCGCCGGAGGTGAGCGGCGTCGCTGCGCTGGTCTGGGCCGCGAATCCGGAACTGACGAACTACCAGGTCGCCGACATCCTCAAGCAGTCGGCCGCGCGGACCTCGCCGGACTGGACGCCGGAGATGGGCTGCGGGACGCTCGACGCCGGCGCGGCGCTCGAACTGGCGACAAGCCGGCCGGCTTCCGCGTTCGCCACGACGCCGAACACCACGGGTACCGTCTGCTCGGCGTTCGGCGATGAACCGGCCGCCTGGCCAAGCGAAAAGAGCCAGACCATCGTGTTCAGGCGGATGGCGAACAAGCACCTGGGTGACCGCGACTTCAAGGTGAAGGCGTACGCGACGTCGAGCTTGCCGCTTTCGTTCACGGTCTACGGCTCCTGCACCATGAAGGGCGCGAAGGTGCATCTGCTGCACACCGGCTGGTGCACCGTGATCGCGGAGCAGGGCGGCAACAGCGACTACAAACCCGCGACGAGCGTCACGCAGAACGTCTACGTCGCGAAGGCCGTGCACAAGAACCACCACGTCTGAGGCGCCCTCCTCAGATAGCGCGAAGGGCCGCTCTGCGGGGGCGGCCCTTCCGCTGTTCGAGGCCATGCCCTGCCGCGAGCGGCGGTTTACGCGCCTGCGAGCCCCGCGACGATCGTCGCCTCACCCGACTCATGACGGACGTCGACGACGTTCAGAACCTTGTGCACGAGCGCCCGCGCCGCCGTGTTGGACCCCTGGATCGTCGCCCGGAGGTGCGTCACCCCGGCGGCGCGCGCATCGGCGGCGAGCAGCTCGACGAGCGTCTTGCCGACGCCGCGTCCCTGGTAGCTGTCGGCGACGGCGAAGGCGATCTCCGCGCACGTGCGCGAATCCTCGTCGCGAACGAGTTGCGCGACGCCGGCGGGCAGCGGATCGCCCGCGACGTAGGCGACGAGCGAGTGGCGGCGCGCATCGACCTTCGCAAGCGCACGCAGCTCGTGCTCGGACAGCCGCGGCTTCGCGCCGTGGAAGCGCCGCGCGCGCGACTCGGCGCCGAGCCGGTCGAACAGCGCAGCGATCGTGTCGGTGTCGCCGTCCCGGAGCGGGCGGACGGTGATGTGGCCGAGCTTCTTGCTCTTGATCAGTCTCGAATGCATGGCTCAATCTTGGAAAAGGGTCCTCTACTCGACTTCGCACGGGCAGGCCATCTTCCGCTGGCCCGATCGGGCCATCTCGCGAGCCCGTTAGACGAGGCCGGCACGCGCCGCATGGGCGGCGGCCGCGGCACGCGAGTGGAGCCCGAGCTTGCGCAGGATGTTCGCGACGTGGCGGTGCACCGTGTGCGGGCTGAGGACGAGCCGCTCGGCGATGTCGCCGTCGCTGAGGCCGTCGGCGACGAGCCGCAGCACCTCTCGCTCGCGGGGGCTCAGCTCCTCCACCTCGCGAGGCAGCTCGCGCGCGGGCGGCGTGATGCCGAGGAACGGCGCGATCGCGCCGAGGACGTCGTCCATGTCGCCGTGCCAGGGCAGGTGCGCGTCGCCCTCGAGCACGACGAGCTCTGCGTTCGGGATGAGCGCCGCGAGCTGCTCGCCGGCGCGGAGCCGGATCGTGCGGTCGCCGCGGCGGTGCACGACGAGCGTGGGGACGAACACCTCGGCAAGCGTCTCGCGAACGTCGGTCGCGAACGTCAGCTCGAGCAGGTCCGCGGCCATCTCGGCGCTCGCGGAGTTGCGCTGGAACGCCGCGAACGACGCCCGCTCCTCCCCGGTTCCGCTCGGTACGAACGTGTCGGCCAGCATGCGGCTGCCGAGCCCCCAGTGCTTTCGAACGAGCTCGTTCATCGCGTCGCGGGCGACCGGTCGGGCCAGCTCTGCGCCGTTCGCGAACGAGCCGTAGAGAACGAGGCGGTCGACGCGATCGCGGTGGCGCGCCGCGTATACGACGGCCGTGCAGCCGGCGAACGAGCCGCCGACGAGGCTGAACCTGCCGAGCTGCAGGTGGCCGACGAGCGCGTCGAGCATGCCGAGCTCGTACTCGAGCGTCATCGTCTCGCGAGGCCGCGCACGATCCGACATGCCGCAGCCGAGCCGGTCGTAGCGGATGACTTGCTTCCCCGCAGCGAGGCTCTCCATGAAGCGCCGGTACGCCGGGATCTTCCAGTCCTCGACGACATTGCTCACCCACCACGCGGGCAGGACCAGCGGCGGCCCCGAGCCGACCGTGGCGAACGCGATGCGGTGGCCGTCGAACCGGAGGAAGCCGGTCTGCTGGGCGCTCACGGTGGGACAGTACTGCGGGAGCGGCGCGGCGCTAGGGTTTCGCGTCCTCAGTCTCGAACGACCGAGAGAAAGGGAGGGTTTCATGGGGCCTATCTCGCGGTGCCTGGCGGCCGTCGCGGTCGCAGTCGCACTTGCCGCATCCGTGGGCGCGGGAGCGAGCGCGCACGGATCCAAGCCGCCGAAGCTGCAGTTCCTCGGGCAGGCGATCGTGCCGACTGGCACGTCGTTCGCCGGCACGACGATCGGCGGCCTGTCGAGCATCACCTACGACAAGAAGCGCAGCGTCTTCTACGCGCTTTCGGACGACCAGAGCCAGTTCAACCCGGCTCGCTTCTACACGTTGCACATCGACCTCTCGCACGGAAACCTCGCCAACGGCGACGTCCACTTCGACAGCGTCACGACGCTGCTCGCGCCGAACGGCCTGCCGTACGCGCCGTTCAGTCTCGACCCCGAAGGCTTGACGCTGACGAAGAAGGGCGAGCTCATCGTGACGTCGGAAGGGATCGCGGTCAACGGCATCGCGCCGTTCGTCCGCCGCTATTCGCTGGGCGGTGCGTTCCTCGGCGACCTGCCGGTGCCGGGCGCGTTCCTGCCGACGAGCCCGACGCACGGCGTGAGGCAGAACCTCGCCTTCGAGGCCGCAGCGGTCGCGCCGGACGGCAAGCACCTCTTCGTCGGCATGGAGGCCGCGCTCGCGCAGGACGGACCGGCGGCGACGCTCACGAACGGGAGCGCATCGCGCATCCTCCGGTACAACCTCGCGAACGGTCGCCTCGAGCGGCAGAACGTCTACTTCACGGATCCGATCGCGCAGGCGCCTGTTCCGGCCACACAGTTCGCGGTCAGCGGACTCGTCGAACTGCTTCCGTTCAACGACGAGTTCATGCTCTCGATGGAGCGCTCGTTCTCCGTCGGAGCGCCGACCCTCGGTAACACGGGCAACACGATCAAGCTCTACTCGGTCTCGTTTCACGGAGCGACGAACGTGAACGGCGACGACAGCATCGCCGGCGCTCTCGCGAGCCGAAAGTTCCGGCCGGCCACGAAGACGCTCCTGCTCGACCTGGGCACCCTCGGCATCCCGCTCGACAACGTCGAGGGCATGACGCTCGGCCCGCGCCTGCCCGACGGTCGCCGCTCGCTCGTGCTCGTCAGCGACAACAACTTCGCGGCGAGCCAGTTCACGCAGTTCCTGTTGTTCGCGCTCAACTGACCTCTGCGTCGGGGCTCGGCCTCGGCCGAGCCCCACGTCAGTCGGCGAGCGGCAGCGTGAAGGCAACCCGTGCGCCGCCGGCGCTGCGGTTTTCCGCCCAGATCGTGCCGCCGTGCGCGCGCACGAGCCCCTGCGCGACCGCGAGCCCGATGCCGGCGCCGCCGGTCGAGCGCGTCCTCGACTCGTCGTCGCGCCAGAAGAGGTCGAACATGCGGCGGCCGGCCAGGCGCGTGAGCCCTGTTCCGGTGTCCTCGACCGCGACGAGGAGACGGCCGCCCGCCGGCTCGACCACGACCGAGACCGTGCCGCCGTCGGGCGTGTGGCGCACGGCGTTCGCGAGCAGGTTGAGCAGCACGCGCTCGACCTTCTCCGGCGCCATTCGCACAGGGACGTCGACGTGCGGCGTCCGCGCCTCGAGGCGGATGTTCCGCGTCTCCGCCTCGGCGCGAACCGTGCCGAGCGAGCTCGCGATAAGTTCGTCGAGCGAGCCGTCGCGCAGATCGAGCGTGACGGCGCCCGCGTCGATGAGCGCGACCTCGAAGAGATCGTTCACGAGCGATGTGAGGATGCGCAGCTGCTCGCGGATCAACGGCAGGTACTCGTCGGGCGCCGCGAGCCCATCCTCAACCGCCTCGACCATTGCCCCTAACGACGCGAGCGGCGTACGGAGATCGTGGCTCGCCCATGCGACCAGCTCGCGCCGCGCATCGAAGAGCTGCTCGATGTTCGCAGCCATTTCGTTGAAGGCCGTGCTCAGCTCGACGAGCTCGCTCGGCCCCGACTCGGAGGCGCGCGCGGTCAAGTCGCCGCGCGCGAGCTGCGCCGAAGCGACACGGAGCTGCTCGAGCGGATGCAGGATCCGGCGCGCGAGCAGCAGTGCGCCCGCCAGCCCGGCGAGCGCGGATGCGACCGCCACCGAAACGATCTTCTTCTCGTCGTGCATGCCGAGCATCACCCAGCCGGACGAGAGCACGACGGCGAGCGGAAGGCACACCGCCGCGAGCACGAGCACGGCGAGCTGCACGCGCAACGTCGGCAGGCGCCTCATGCTCGCAACCGGTAGCCGACGCCCCACACCGTCTCGAGCAGTTGCGGGCGCGACGGATCGCGCTCGACCTTTTCTCTGAGGCGCCGCATGTGCACGGTGACCGTGCCCGTGTCGAGCGCGGACGAGTAACCCCACACGCGGTGCATCAACTGGTCGCGCGAGAAGACACAGTTCGGATTCGACGCGAGGAACCACAGCAGCTCGAACTCCCTCGCCGTGAGCTGGAGCAGCTCGCCGTCGCGCAGCACCTCGTGCTTCGTCACGTCGATCACCAGCGGGCCGACGGCGACGGACGTCTGCGGCGGCGCCGCAGGACGCACGCGCCGGAGCACCGTCTTCACGCGCGTCGCGAGCTCACGCGGCGAGAACGGCTTCGTCACGTAGTCGTCCGCGCCGAGCTCGAGCCCGACGATGCGGTCCGATTCCTCGCCCCGCGCCGTGACGAGGATCACCGGCAGCTCCGACGTCGAGCGGATCCAGCGGCAGAGCGCGAGCCCGTCCGTCTCACCGGGGAGCATCACGTCGAGAAGGACGAGGTCGGGTTGCTCGTCCTCGATCTTCGTTCGCGCCTCGTCGCCGCTCGCGGCGGTGACGACGCGATGGCCGTCGCGCTCGAGGTAGCGCCGGACGACGTCGAGGACGATCGGCTCGTCGTCGACCACGAGCACCGAGGTCATGCCGCCACTCTGCCCACGCGTCACTGTCGCGTTGAGCGTGTCGGCGTTACACATTTCTTAAATCGGCGCCGCGGAGTTCCGAGAATCGTAAGACGCGTACGCGTGCCCCGCGCTTACCGTCGCTTCGGTCATCGAAGCCGAGGAGGCATGCACATGAGACATCGTCCAGCGGCTGCAATCTTGCTCGCAGCCTTGACCGCGCTCTTCGTCGGCCAGGCGGCGGGCGCGCATACGACGGACGCGAACAAGGACGCGGTGTTCGTCCAGACGAACGAGCTGGCCGGCAACCGGGTCGTCGTCTACGACCGCGCGAAGGACGGGACGCTCACGCCGGCGGGCAGCTACGCGACGGGCGGTCTCGGCGGTGCCGCGGCGCCGGGAACCGAGACCGATCGCATCGCGTCGCAGGGCTCGCTCGTCTACGACCGCGAGCACAAGCTGCTCTTCGCCGTGAACGCGGGCAGCAACTCGGTCTCGACGTTCAGCGTCGACGGCGACACGCTCTCGCTCGAGAACGTCGTGCCGTCAGGAGGCCAGTTCCCGGCGAGCATCGGCGTGCACCACGATCTCGTGTACGTCCTGAACGCGGGCGGCCCGGGAACCGTGCAGGGCTTCCGCATCGGCGACGACGGGCTGACGCCGATCGCCGGCTCAACGCGCACACTCGGTCTCGCCAACACGACGCCGCCGTTCTTCCTCACGTCGCCGGGCCAGGTCGGCTTCTCGCCCGACGGGCGCCAGTTGCTCGTGACGACGAAGGGAAGCACGAGCTCGATCGACGTCTTCCAGGTCGAGCACGACGGCCTGCTCTCGCCGACGTTCGTGGCGAACCCATCCGCGACGCCGGTTCCGTTCGCCTTCACGTTCGCGCACGGCAGGCTCGTGAGCGGTGAGGCCGGCGCGAGCTCGGTCACGACGTACCGGCTCGAGCACGACGGCACGCTCAGCGGCGCGAAGTCGGCGAGCGACGGGCAGGCCGCGCTGTGCTGGATCCAGCGTGTCGGCAAGTTCTTCTACGTCTCGAACACGGGCAGCAACACGCTCAGCTCGTTCACGATCGAGGGCGGGCAGCCGACGCTGCTTCAGGCGATCGCGGCGACGACGGGGCCCGGCCCGATCGACCTCACCTCGCCGAAGGCCACACGGTTCCTGTACGCGGAGACGGGCAGCGGGACCGTCGAGGAGTACGCCGTCGACGGCGACGGGACGCTGACGCACCTCGGCACCGTCACCGGCCTGCCGCCGGGGATCGAGGGCATCGCCTCGAACTAGGAAACGCAAGAGCGCGCGGGGGAACGAGGTCCCCCGCGCGCTCGGCGCGGCGCGTGCGGCGTCTCTACCCCTCGTGTGCCAGCCGTGTCCACACGTTCGAGACGACCTGCGCCACCTGCGGGTTGCCGATCGAGCCGCCGAGGCTGAAGGCGCCGGCCGCGAAGACCTGCGCGCCGTTCTTCGTCTCGTAGTAGCTCATCTCACCCGTCATGCCCTTGCCGAAGACGTCCGGGATCGTGGCCAGCACCGCCAGCCCGCGCGGCGAGGAGGAAGCCCGGTGATCGATCTCGATTCCCCCGAACGAGAACTTGTCGCCGCTCTTCAATCCAGTGCCGTCGAAGATCCAGGCGAGGGACGGCGGGTAGCGCAGGATGTACGGCTGCCCGCCGTACTTCAGCTGGTTCCAGCCGATGTACTGCACGCCGACGAGCGCCGCCTCGGGCCGGCCGAGGTTCCGCCACGTGTCGATGCGGTGCATCGTGTCGCCGGTGATGTCGACGCGGCAGAAGAAGTTGTTCGCCGCCAGGAACATCAGGTTGCCGCCGCGGTCGCGGTAGTCGGTCACGACGTCGTACTCGTGCGTCGTCACGTACTCGTGATGACCCTCGAAGATGATCAGGTCGTAGTGACGCGCGAGGTCGGCGCCGCTGCGAATCTGCTTCAGCTCGCGGTCGGACAGGTAGTCGACGTCGTGCTGCGTCGCGATGAGCCAGCGCAGGAAGGGCTCCTCGTAGTTGCGGTAGTGGCGAGGCGTGCCGCGGTTCTCGAAGGGCCGGTGCAGCTTCGCGGTGTGATGGCTCCAGTTGCCGTACCACGTGTCGGGCTTGCCGTCGTGGTCGTCGTCGCGGAGGTTGTACGCCTGCCACGTCTGCGTCGGGAAGACGACGGCGACGCGGTGCTCGCCGAGCCGGAGCGGGCGCAGCACGAAGGGCGCGTAGCCGATGCGGCCTCGTGCGTCCTCGAGTTGCGCGTAGTAGAAGCCGGTCGCCCAGCGCCCGATGCGAACGCGCGTCTCGCGGCCCGCGACGACGTTGCCGAGGCGCCGGATCCCGCTGACCGGATCGCCGGCCATCGTGTCGTTGCCGCGGACGTGCTCCGTCTCCGTTCCGGCGTGGAAGAACTGCAGCGTGACGTTCTTCGCGTTCGACCACATGGCGAGCCGAGCGACGTCGCCCGGCCGGTAGCTCTCGAGCGTGAACGCGGCCTGCACGGTCGGCCGCTGCGCCGGGCGCTGGCCGAGGTCGATGCCGATCAGGTCGTCGTCGTCCGCGCCCTCGATCGGATGTGTCAGCGGCGCCGCTGCGGCTCCGAGGACGACGAGCACGCAGGCGATCAGTGCGAGTGCGATATGGCGGGCCGTGGCGTTCATGCGAACCTCCGTGTGCTGCGCCGCCTGTCGGCGGCGCGGTGGCTGGTTCGCTCACGCTCGGTTGAGGCGCTAATCGGCCCTTAAGCGGTGACTAATCGTTCGCTAATCCGCTCCCTGTGGTCGAATAGCGGCCGGGGTGAAGGTCGTCGTCGCAACCGATCGGTCCGAGACCGCGCGCAAGGCCGTCGCGTGGGCGGCCGATCTCGCGCGCCGCCCCGACGGCGAGCTCGTGCTGCTCCAGGTGCTGACCGCGCCCGTCGAGGGCGCCGAGGATGCGCTCGCGGGAGACGCCGCCGAGCTGAACGGCGCACGGTCGATCGTCAAGGTCGATCCCGACATCGCAGGCGCCGTCGTCCGGGCCGTCGACGAGGAGCAGGCCGACGTGCTCGTCGTCGGCAACGCGGGCATGGGCGGACGAAAGGAGTTCCTGCTCGGCAACATCCCGAACCGCATCTCGCACGCGGCGCGCTGCACCGTCGTCATCGTCAACACGACCGACGGCGCCGTCCCGAAGCCCGAGCCGGAGCACGTCGAGGACGCGGGACTGCTGCGCCGCGCGACCCACATCGCGCGCGTCTTCGCCCGCTTCGGGCTCGACTCACGCGCAGCAGCATCGGCCGCGGACCGCGCGAGGCGGCTTCGCTCCGCGCTCGAAGAGCTCGGCCCGACGTTCGCGAAGCTCGGTCAGATCCTCTCGACGCGGCCGGACCTCGTCCCGCCCGACGTCGTCGACGAGCTGGCGAAGCTGCAGGACGACGTCGCGCCGCTGACCGAGTCCGAGATCGTCCACGTGATGGAACAGGAGCTGCAGGTGCCGTGGGAGGACGTCTTCGAGTCGATCGAGCCGGCGCCGCTCGCGGCCGGGACGATCGGCCAGGTGCACCGCGCGACGCTCGAGAACGGCGAGCACGTCATCGTCAAGGTGCAGCGGCCGCGCGCCCGAGAGGAGATCACCCGCGACCTCGGTCTGCTCGAGCTCTTCGCCGAGAAGGCGCTCGAGCGCGAGGCGCTGCGCGGCGCCGTGGACATCCCGGCGCTCGTGCAACACCTTTCCGACTCGCTGAGGCGCGAGCTCGACTTCCTTCAGGAGGCGGAGCACATCGAGCGCATGCGTGAGGTGCTCGCGCCGTACACGCGGCTCGCCGTGCCGCGGCCTCTACCGCGACCTGTCGACGTCGCGGCTGCTCGTGCTCGAGTTCGTCGACGGGGCGCCGCTCCGCGAGTCGGTCGACAGCCCCGAGCGTCGCGAGGCCGGGCGCCAGCTGCTCGAGGCGTTCTACAAGCAGGTGCTGATCGAGGGCTTCTTCCACGCCGATCCGCACCCGGGCAACCTGCTGTGGACCGGCGAGAAGATCGTGCTGCTCGACCTCGGCATGGTCGGCGAGCTCGGGCCCGAGGCGCGCGAGCTGCTGATCGTCCTGCTGCTCGCGTTCGCGCGGAACGACCCGCAGTTCCTCTCCGAGGCGGTGCTGATGCTCGGCGGCGACGACCGGCGCGCCGACATCGACATGGAGGCGCTCGAGCGCGACTTCTCCGAGTTCATTGAGCGCTTCCACGTCGCTTCGCTGCAGGACATCGAGATCGGCCCGATGCTCGACGGGATGATCCGCATCGCCGCGGCGCACGGCATCCGCCTGCCCGCATCGCTTGCGTTGAGCGGCAAGGCGTTCGGGCAGGTGCAGCTCGCGATCGCGGAGCTCGATCCGTCGCTGAACCCGTTCCAGGTCGTCGGGGACTTCCTCGCGCGGAACGTGCGCGACCGGGTGATCCGGCAGGCCGATCCGCAGCGCTGGTTCTACGAGGGGCAGAAGCTCAAGCTGCGCGCGACGCGGCTGATCGAGGCGATCGAGCGGGCGACCGGCGCGCGTCCCGGGCCGAAGCTGCAGGTCGACTTCCTCGGCTCGACGGGACATCGAGCAGGCGATCAGCCGCGCGGGCCGGCGGCTTGCGCTCGCGGCGCTCGCAGCGGCGAGCCTCGTCGGCAGCGCGATGACCGCGGCGACCTCGACCGCGAACTGGGTGCCCATCGTGTTCGGCATCGCCGGCGCCATGATCGGCGCATGGCTCCTCGTCGACGTCGCCCGTCGTTAGCGCGCGCGGCGCAGCCGTCGGTCGAGCAGGTACGCGCCGACGGCCATCACCCAACCGAGCACGAGCCGCTCCAGCCGCCGCTTCACACGACGATCGTATTGCCGCGTCCGCAGACGCGGGACGATGCCATTGCCGTGGAACCCTGCATCGTCGTCATCGCGACGATCGCCAAAGTGCTTTCCCTGGCCGCGAATAGCGCGACGGCATCGTTCGTCATTCTCAACGTGGGACGTTATGCGCCGCCTCTCCATCTCTCGTGCTCGGGGGTCACTGCACGTTGGTGACGCGGCTTCAGCAGACGAAGATGTCGCAGTTCGGCCTGACGCGCCGGCGGCTGGCCGACCTGAAGGCTGCGGGCAGCGATGTCTCGTCTTCCTCGGTGACATACGCGGGACGCACGGTGACCTTGGGGTCGGGCGCGCACGTCTCGCGGCGCCTCGCCCGCGTTCTCCACGTGTTCGCTCTGATCGTCCGGGCGTACGTCTAGATGCTGCGCGGACGCTCTGGGATCCGTTCCTCGAGCACTGGCGCCGGGCAATCGTCTCTTCGCTCGCTGCTCCCTAGGCGGCAGTCACCGCCCACGATCCCTGAAGCCAGAAGTCACCCACTGTCACGGACGTGATTCCGATCCCGAAGCCCCGCAGCGCCGTTGCCGCGCACGAGGGGTCGTTCGTGTGCGCGGGGTTGAAGACGCACACCCCCGAGACGTTCGCGCCGTCGGCCTCGTAGAGGCACAGGTGGCCCGGTTGAGCCATCGGGTTGGTCGGCGTTCCCGGACACTCGGACGGCGGGGTCGCTCCGAGCTCGATGTAGTGGACCGTCGGGAAGTCCGCCATGACCCACCCGAACGACACTCCCTCCTGCGCGATCGAGTCCGCGTCGGAAGCCGTGCCGCCGGGCGCAAACATGCCCTTGGCCGTCTTGCCGCTCGGGAGCGCATTGTTGTACGGCCACGGGTCGCCCACGGCGCCCTTGTCGCCCTTCGGCCCCTGCGGGCCGGTCGCGCCCTGCGGGCCGGCGGCGCCCTGCGGGCCGGCCGCGCCCTGCGGCCCTGCCTCGCCCTGCACGCCTCTCGGTCCAGCGTTGCCCTTCAACGCGATCAAGGCACTCTTCGACATGTCGACCTTCTGGAGCGATCCGTTGACGACGTGCTGAGAGCTGATGCTGTTCCTGGGAATCTTTAAAGCCGCGTAGCCCGTCCCGCCCAAGGCGACGAACAGTGCGATGAGCGCGATGACCATGGACGGCGTCGGCCTGACCTTCCGCATCGCTGACACCTCCTCAGTTCATCCTCTGCACACGATGCGGCGTCGCACATCCGCGGATTCACTGGTTCACCGCCGCGCCGGGAGCAGCGCGCGCAGGTTGTCGATCGTGTCCGCCTCGTCCGCGTTCTTGTCCGGGCGGTAGCGCTTGACGCGCGCGAAGCGAAGCGCGACACCGCCGGGATAACGCGTCGAGGCCTGCACGCCGTCCAGCGCGATCTCGACGACGAGCTCGGGACGAGCGAAGACGGCGATGCCCCGACGCTCGGTCTCGCGGTCGAGCAACTCCTTCGTCTGCCACGCGAGCAGCTCGTCGGTCAAGCCCTTGAAGCACTTGCCGACCATGACGAACCCTCCGGTGGCGGCGTCGCGGGCGCCGAGGTGCAGGTTCGAGAGGAAGCCCTGCCGGCGCCCGTGACCCCACTCCGCGCCGAGCACGACGAGGTCGTACGTACGCACCGGCTTCACCTTGCGCCAGGCCTTGCCGCGGCGGCCGGCGGCGTACGGCGACGACGTGTCCTTGACGACGACGCCCTCGTGGCCGGCCGCGAGCGCGTCGTCGAGGACGCGCTGCGCCTCCTCGGCGTCCGACGTCAGCACGCCGGGCATCTTGAGCCGAGGCGCGACTGCCTCGAGCCTCGCGGCACGTTCCTCGAGCGGCACGTCGAGAAGGTCGTCGCCGTCGAGGTGCAACACGTCGAAGAGGAACGTCGCGACGCCTTCCGGCGGCGCGTCGGAGTCGATCTGCGCCACCGTCTCCTGGAACGGCGCGGGGCCGCTGTCGGTCATCCAGATCGCCTCGCCGTCGAAGACCGCCTGCTGCACGGGCAGCGCGCGAGCCGCGTCGACGATGCCCGGCAGCGCCTCCGTGATGTCGTTGAGGTTGCGCGTGTACACGCGTACGTCGTCCCCGCGCCGGTGAATCTGGATTCGGATCCCGTCGAGCTTCCACTCCACCGAGGACAGCTCGAACCCGGTCATGGCGTCGGCCACGCTCTCGGCGGTCGAGGCAAGCATCGGCAGGACCGGCCGGAAGAGCTCGAACCCGACCTCGCGCAGGCCGGTCTCGCCTTCCGTCAGCGCGATGTCCGCGGTGCGCGTGAGGTCGCCGGACAGCATGAAAGCGCGCCGCGCCAGGTCGGCCGGCACCTCCGCCGCCCTGGCGATCGCGTCGACGAGCAGCCCGGCGAGCGCGCCCTGCCGCAGCTCGCCCGTGAACAGCCGCTTGACGAAGTCCGCCTCGTCGGCGGTCGCGCGCGACAGGAGCCGGACGAGCAACTCCCTGCGCCGTGCCGACGAGCCGCCTCCCGTCGTGCGCTGGATCTCCGAGATCGTCGCGTCGAGCTCGCCGACGCCGAGCGAGGGCTCGTCCGCGGGAGCGACCTCGATGCCGAACACCTTCGAGTAGCCGACACCGACGCGGCCCTGCCGCGGAACGCCCGAGAGGAAGCCGGCCACGACCGGCACCTCGTCGGCGTCGAGCGCCCGCAGCACGTCCGCGAGCAGCGCGATCTTCTGCGAGCGCGAGCTCGTCTCGCCGACGCGGCGCGAGGCCGCGACCACGTCGGCGAGCAGAGTCACGGCGAAGCGCTACGTCGTGGCTACTTCTTCTTCACGATCGTGAACCTGGCGAACGACGTCTTCGAGCGGTTGTCCTGCGCGTCGATCCCGACCGCTCGAAGGATGTGCTTGCCGTACTTCAGCGTCGCGCGCACGGTCTTCCCGCAGTCGTGCAGCTTCTGCTTGTCGAATCCGCACTCGAAGTGAACGGGCGGCGAGACGTTCCCCGGATCGCGTGAACGCAAGGTGAAGACGACCCGTCGCGAGGCCTGCGTGCGCTTGCCGCCGATCGTCGGCTTCGCGGGCGGCGTGAGGTCGAGGGACAGGATGCGCCCGTGCAGGTTGCGGTACTGGCGCTGGACGGTCAGCGTGCTGTTGATGTACTTGTAGAAGTCGTACGTCGCCGACGCGGGATCGCCCTTCGCGTCCCAGTCGATCGAGCCGGCGATGCCCTCGTAGTTGATGTCCTTGCCCGCACGCAAGGCCTTGATCGCCGCCGGCAGCTGCAGAAAGTTGTACTTCACTCCGGGCGGGCCGCTCACCGCGCGCAGCTTCGCGGCGATCGCCTTGCCGTTGTTGGACTTCGCCGCGATCGCGCCGAGGATGCACATCATCGCGGAGTCGAACTCGTTGACGTCCAGCGACTGCCGCTGCGCGTTTCCCGGGAACTGGGTGTACATCGTGTCGAAGGAGTTCGTCAGTGCAGCGCCGAGCGGAACCGCGGGCCGCGTCCCGCGCGCGCCCTCCATCGAGTCCTTCGGAACCGTCGACGGGATCGTCGCCGGCTGCCCGCCGCCGACGAACAGTTTCGTCGCGTCGAATTTGCCCGTGCGCAGGAGCGCCGCCCCGACCTTCGCGTACGTCGCGGGGAAGTCGAGGATCACCCACGCGTCTGGGTTGCCCGAGACGATCTGTTGCGCCTCGGAGTCGTAGCTCGCCGCGCCCGGGTCGTACAGCACCGGGCCGTGCGTCTCCTTGCCGCCGAGCTTCTTCCAGGCTGCCTCGGTCGATTTGATCAGGCCGGCGCCGAACGCGTCGTTGCGAGCCGCGAACGAGACGGTCTTGCCCTTGCCGATCTCCTTCTGCAGCGCGGCCGCGAGCACCGGTCCCTGCAGAACGTCGGACGGTGCGACGCGGAAGACGAGCCCCTTGTCGTCGAGGTCGGTGATAGTCGCGCTCGTCGAGGCAGGCGCGATCTGCGCGACGCCGGCCGGAACCGTGGCGCCGTTCGCGATCGCGATCGTGCTCGCGGACTGGATCGAGCCGGCGATGCAGGTGGCCCCGTCGCCGATCAGCTTGCGTGCCGCGTTCACCGCGGACGTCGGCGTCGAACCGTCGTCGGCGGAGTCGATCTTGATCGTGACGTCCTTGACGCCGTCGCGAAGGAGCGCCTTGTTGGCGAGGTCGACGGCCATCTCGGCACTCTTCTGGAACGCCGGCCCGAAGACCGCGCCGTCGCCGGTCTGGGAGAGAGTCGTGCCGACCGTGAGCGTGAATCCCGCCTTCCGCGCCGCAGCGCTGTCGGGATGAGCGGCGGCGCTACCGCCGACGGTGACCGCGATGACTCCGGCAATCGCGAGAACGCCGAGCCGACGCGCGAGGTGCGCCTGCATGCTCTTCCTCCCTGTTCGTAGGCCCCGAGCCTGGTTTGATAGGCGACCTTACCGCACGGTCAAAGCGGAATCCACACTCCAGAATCCACACCAGGAGAGCCCATGGAATACGTCCCGCCGGCGTTCGAGCCGCCCTATCGCGTGATGCTCTTCGCCGCGGCCGCACACGGCTGGTATCAGGCCGCCGACGACGACGAGCGCGAGCGGATCCTCGGGCGACTCGCGGCCTATTTCGCGGAGTGGGAAGGCCGCGGGGCCCGGCTGCTCTACTCGTTCGACGACGACTACTTCGTCACGGGGCAGCCGTCGTCGCTCGACTACTCGATCTACGTGCAGTATGAGGTCGACAGCCTCGACACCGTCGCCGCGATGATCCAGCAGGTGCGCGAGGAGGTCGACGGCGTGCGGCTCGACAGGTCGTTCCGCATGGAGGCGCGTATCGGCCGGCCGCTCTTTCTCCTCGATCGCTGACCGCGGATACTGCGCGACGTGAGCGCGATCTCGCCCGAGACGACGCACGACGAGAATCTCGGCGCAGAACGCGTGCCGGTCGCACTCGTGGTGGTCGTCGGAGCGATGCTCGCCGCGGCGGTCGCGCTCGCGATCGCGGAGGGCGTGCACGCTCTCGCACAGGCGACGATCAACGGGCTCGTCTCGGGCTCGTACTTCGCGCTCGGCGCCGCGGGATTGACACTCGTGTACGGCGTGTTGAAGCTCGTGAACTTCGCGCACGGCGAGTTCCTCACGTTCGGCGCCTACATGGCGATCTTCGCGCAGTCCGAGTTCGGTTTTCCGCTCGCGCTCGCGCTGCCGTTCGCGTTCGTGATGACGGCGCTGCTCGCACTCGGCCTCGAGGCGGTGATGTGGAGACCGATGCGCCGCAAGGGCGCCGGCGTCCTCCAGCTGCTGCTGATGGCCCTCGGCCTCGCATTCGTGCTTCGCAACGTCATCCAGCTCATCGCGGGGACAGAGGTGCGCAAGCTGAGCGCGAACGTCACCTCGTCGGTCACGTTCGGCGGGCTGCACATCGGCCGTACCGAGCTCTGGGTCGTGATCGTCGCGTTCGCCGCGCTGATCGCGCTCGCGCTCATGCTCGGCCATACGCGTCTCGGCACGCACATCCGCGCGCTCTCCGACAATGCCGAGCTGGCCGAGACGACGGGCCTCGACACCGGGCGCATCATCGTCTACACGTGGATCCTCGCCGGCGGCCTCGCGGGGCTCGCGGGCGTCGTCTACGGCGCGTCGATCGGCGTGATCACGCCCAACCTCGGCTTCGGGATCGTGCTCAGCATCTTCGCCGCGGCAATCATCGGCGGCATCGGCGACGCGTACGGCGCGCTCGCCGGCGGCATCTTCATCGGCCTCGTGCAGGAGTGGTCGACACTCGTCTTCCCCGTCAACCTCAAGGTCGCCGTCGGCTTCGGCGCGATGATCGCCGTCCTGGTGCTGCGCCCGCAGGGCATCTTCGGCCGCGCGAGGAGCCCCGGACGATGATCGCGATCACCTTTCAGTTCCTCACGGCCGCCGACTTCTGGATCGGCGTGGGCGTGCTCGCGGCGACGTACGGCATCTTCGCGCTCGGGCTGCAGCTGAACGTCGGCACGACCGGGATCACGAACTTCGGCCAGGCCGGCTTCATGGCCATCGGCGCCTACACGATGGCGATCCTCGTCGCGAAGGAGGGCTGGTCGTGGTGGTGGGCAATGCCCGCCGCGATCGCCGCGTCGATGCTCGCGGCGGTCATCGTCGGGCTGCCGTCGCTGCGCCTGCGCGCGGACTACTTTGCGATCACGACGCTCGCCTTTGCGGAGATCGTGCGCTACCTCGCCGACAACGAGCGCGACCTCACCGAGGGCAGCCAGGGACTGCTCGGCTACAACGGCGACTGGTTCAAGCTGTCGCTGCGCCTCGGCAACTGGCTCGACGCCCACGGCATCCACGTCACGAGCTTCCTGTTCCCGCTGTTGCTCATTAGCTGGGGAGTCCTGCTCGTGTTGACGCTGCTCGTCGCGTTGATCGTGCGCACGCCGTGGGGCCGGGTGCTCCGCGCGATCCGCGAGGACGAGGACGCGGCGCGCGCGCTCGGCAAGAACACGCTCGCGTACAAGCTGCAGTCGCTCGCGCTCGCAGCCGCGCTCGCCGCGATCGCGGGCTTCGTGCTCGCGCTCAACCTGACGCTGCTCGTGCCCGACGAGTTCGACCCGGTGTTCACGATCTTCGGCTTCGTGATCGTGATCCTCGGCGGCCTCGGCAGCTACTTCGGCGTGATCCTCGGCTCGGTGATCCTGATGACGGTGCTCGAGGGCACGCGCTACGTCGAGCTGCCGCTCTCGTCGGACAAAGTCGCGGCGATCCGCTTCATCATCGTCGGGCTCGTGCTGATCCTGCTGATGGCGTTCCGGCCGCAGGGGATCCTCGGCTCGAAGCAGGAGATGCTGCTCGGTGAATGAAGCTGACGCGATCCTCGAGGTCGAAGGCGTCGAGAAGCGTTACGGCGGCGTGCGTGCGATCGACGGCGCGAGCCTCTCGGTCGAACGCGGCTCGATCACCGCGCTCATCGGGCCGAACGGCGCGGGCAAGTCGACGCTCTTCGACGTCGTCTCGGGGTTCGAGCGTGCGGACGGCGGCGCGATCAGGCTAGACGGGCGCTCGATCTTCCGGCTGCCGGCGTTCGCGATCGCACGCCGAGGTCTCGTGCGGACGTTCCAGATGACGAAGACGCTCAACGTGATGACCGTGCTCGACAACATGCTGCTCGCCGCGCCGGACCATCCCGGCGAGCGGCTGAGCACGTGGGTCCTGCGGCCGTGGGCCGCGCGCCGGCGCGAGCGCGACGCCCGCACGCGCGCACTCGCCCTCCTCGAGACGTTCGAGCTCGCGCCGCTCGCGGGCGCGTACGCCGGGACGCTCTCGGGCGGCCAGCGCAAGCTGCTCGAGCTTGCACGCGCGCTGATGCTCGCGCCGCGCCTCGTCCTGCTCGACGAGCCGCTCGCGGGCGTCAACCCGACCCTGGGACGGCGCCTGCTCGAGCACATCGAGGAGCTGCGCCGCGACGAGGGGACGACGGTGCTGTTCGTGGAGCACGACATGGAAGTGGTGATGAACCACGCCGACCACGTGATCGTGATGGCGCAGGGACGCGTGATCGCCGAGGGCTCGGCGGACGAGGTGCGCCGGAACGAGACGGTCGTCGAGGCGTACCTCGGCAAGCTCGTCGTCACATGAGCGCCGCCGCGCCGGTGCTCGAGACGCGCGGGCTCGTCGCGGGTTATGTCGCGGACGTCGACATCCTGCACGGCGTCGACCTGACCGTTCAGCCGGGCGAGATCGTGACGATCGTCGGACCCAACGGCGCGGGCAAGTCGACGCTCATCCGCGCGGTGATCGGCCTGCTGAAACCTCGCGGCGGCGCGATCCTGCATCGTGGCGACGAGATCGCCGGGACGAAGCCGCACCGGGTCGTCGCGCGGGGCATCGGCTACGTCGCGCAGCGCGAGAACGTCTTCGCGACGCTCAGCGTCGAAGAGAACCTCGAGCTTGGCGCCTCCGCGCTCGGCGTCGACCCGAAGCCGCGCCTGCCGCAGATCCTCGACCTCTTTCCGCGCCTGCGCGAGCGCCGCCGCCAGCGTGCGGGGACGCTGTCGGGCGGCGAGCGCCAGATGCTCGCGATGGCGCGGGCGCTCGTCGCCGAGCCCGACCTGCTCCTGCTCGACGAGCCTTCGGCCGGGCTGTCGCCGCTCTTCATGGACGCGATCTTCGAGAAGATCCGCGAGATCAACGACGCGGGCGTCCCGATCCTCATGGTCGAGCAGAACGCCCGCCGCGCGCTCGCGATGTCGCACCGCGGCTACGTGCTCGACCTCGGCCGCAACCGCTTCCAGGGAACCGGCGCCGACCTGTTGCACGACCCGAAGGTGATCGACCTCTACCTCGGCGGCACCGGGCGCATCGACAGGTAGCGATCAGCAGGTCGCATCGCGTAAGTCGGCTTTGCAACCGCGTCGACGTCTTCGCGCGCGTCGAAGCCTTCGACAACGCAACCGAAGGAGGCGGCATGAAATCGAAGTTCCTCGGCCTCGTCGTGATCGTGCTGGTCGCGGCGACCGCGGCCGTAAGCGCAAGCGCAGCGACTCCGAGCGTCGTGGAGGTGAACGTCGACCGGACGATTCACTTCGCAGCAGGCGACCTGTGCTCGTTCCCGGTGACGCTTCACAACAAGGGCGTGCGCCGAACGACGACCTACTACGACTCGAGCGGCACCGTGACGCGCACTGCGATCCACCTGGCCGCGTTCACCCAGACGGTGACGAACGACCTCACCGGCGCGTCGCTGTCGACACCGCTCGCGGGGCCGCTCATCGTCGAGCCGAACGGCGACGGCACCGTGACGACGCGGATCCCGGGCAACGACGGGATCATCGTCGTCCCCGGGCAGGGTTTCGTTTATGGCGACGTCGGCCTGATCGTCTTCACGGAGCTCGACGTCCTCATGCTGACGGGCCACTACGAGAACCCGGATCGATACGTCGAGGAGCTCTGCGCGGTCCTGTCCTGAGGGGTTACCGACGGGGCGACAGGAGGTAGCCGACGATCGCCCCCGCGAGGACGAGCTGGGCGGCGGCCGGCAGGACGCCTCCCGAGCGGTGCCAGCCCAGCCGCCCGTGGAAGAGCTTCCTGCCGCCCGGCCGCATCGCACGGAACACGTGCTCGAGATCGGGAGCCGATGCCGCTGCTCCACCGATCACCGCGCTGTCGAGCGGTCCGCGCCGCAGGGCGAGCAGCGCGAGGCAGGCGACGCCGCTGCCGATCTCGAAGCGCCGGCTCTCGATGTCCTCATGCGGGATGCGGTCGCCCAGGAGGTGCGCCGGAGGCCCGAGCAGCGCCGCCGCGACCCGCGAACCCGAGAGCGCGCCGAGCGCGGCACCGGTGGCGACGTGGAGCGAGACGATCACGATCCGGGCCGCTCGCGCCGCAGGCGGAAGGCGAGAGCGCCGGCGAAGAGCATCGCGGGAAGCACGATCCCTGCGAGCAGGTCGGCCAGGGGCATGGCGCCTGTGTGACCCGCCTCGATGGCTGCGGAGGCCTCGCGCGACTTCGCCGCGGCCAAGCGTCGCAGCGACGAAGACCCCACATCCCCGTGCGGTACCGCGATGCGCGGCCGCTCGCTCGGCTTCGGCGACTTGTCGATCAGTCCGCGCGCCGCGAGCAACTCGCGCCAGATGTAGCTCGCTTCGCGGCGAACCGGCCCCGCAGGGAAGGGCGGGTGCACCGGCAGCGGCGCATTCGGCTTGGCGAGGTGCCGCCAACCGTCGATGTAGGACGTCGGATCGACCGCGCCGTTGTAGTCGAGCCGCAGCAGCTGGTGCGGATGGATCTCGAAATGAACGTGCGGCGGTGTCGTGAAGGCGTCGCCGCTGTTGCCGACGAAGCCGAGCACGTCGCCCTTCTGCACGAACTTCGAGTGCAGCGCGAGCGGCGAGTAGCCCGAGAGGTGCGCGTAGTAGAACTGATTGCGGTTGTGGTCGCGCACCCACAGGCGCCACCCTCCGAGATGCTCCCAGCCGACACGGTTGAGCGTGCCGTCGGTTACGGCGACGACCGGCGTGCCGAGCGGCGCGAAGATGTCGTCGCCGTGGTGCCAGTTGCCCGGCACGTCGCCCCGGTAGCCGCCGTACGTGTCGATGTAGCTCGACACGCCGGCGACCGGAAACACATAGTTCGAGAGGCCGAGGCGAGGCGTCAACTTCAGCGGGTCGTCGCCGAGGTGGTGCTTGCGCTTCCGGCGCTTCGGCTTCGCCGCCTTGGTCACCTTCTTCGGCTCGTGCGCGACCTGCGGTCGCTGCGGCTTCAGCTTGGGACGAAACCGACTCTTCGCCGCCGGCGCCTTCGCCGTCGGCGCCTTCGCGGGCGCGGGTCGCCCGACCTGCGTCTTTACCTCGGACGGAGCGAGCTGCGCGAATCCGACCAGCAGCACCGTCCCCGACGGAAGGCCGGCGTGCGCCCTCGTCAGGTGCACCGCGAGCGCGCCTGCCTGAGCCCGGTCCGGCTGCGCGAGCGCGACGACGTAGCCCCACGGCCCGATGACGATCGGCCGGCCGGGTGTCGCAGCGACCGGCGCTGTTCCCACGGAGAGCCCGGTCACCGACGCGCCGGTACCCGCGGTTCCCTTCGAGACGCCGAGCTCGACGCCTTGCACGGTCACAGCGCCGCCGAAGAGCGACAGCGAGCCGACGTGCGCGTGGCCGCGCGCGCCCGGGCCGCAGCCGCTCCCGCGCAAGCTCACGGAGGAGGCGGTCAGGACGGATCCGTTTGCGGGATACGTGACACCGCTTATGGACATGTTGGGCGCGCGTGGGAGCACAGCCACGTCGCCGAGCGTGATCGGCGATCGTCCCGGCTCGAGCAGCGCGAACCCGGCCAGCAGGGCGCAGCGCGGCGTTCCGAGGGGTGCCGCGGTCAGGAGCCTGCCTGCCGGCTTCGGCGCGGGCTTCGGTGGCAGCGCGGCCGTCGTCGTCGGAGCGGTCGTCGTCGCAGTCGCGGTGGTGGTCGTCGCCGCGGTCGTCGTCGGCTGCGTTGTGACGTCCGTCGTCGTGGGCGTCGTGACCGTGGCCGCCGTGTCGCTCGTCGTCGTGAGCGAAAGCGGAGACCCCGCGTGAATCGCCCCCGCTGCGACCCCGGCCGCGAACAGAGCAACGACGAATGCCACGACCCCGGCACGACCCCGCATCGCCGCATTCAAGCACGGGCCGGGCCGCGGCACCGGCGGCTTTACGAACCCGCAACCGAAGACCGCGGCCTGGCGCCTACACCGGATGCGAGGCTACTCAGCCGCCCACCAGGAGCCGCAGGATCGCGCCGATCGAGCGCGGGTTGACGCCGTGCTTCCGCTCGAAGCGTTTCGCCTCGGATTTGTCGGCGAGCGCGAGGACGAGCTCCTCGCGCGTCGCTCCGAGACGGCACGCCGCGCCGTCAACTGCCTTCAGTACGACGTCCTGCGTCAGGCCGCCGACGCCGCCCGAGTGCGGAAGCTCGCGGGACTGGCACGGCGCGCCGAGCGCGTAGGTCTCGGGCGCCGCGAAGTGGTTCACGAGCGCCTGCGCGCCGACGACGCACGCGCCCGCGGCGATTCCGGCGATCGCCGCCCGGCGCGCGTCGACGACGAGGAGTGCCGCGGCTGCGAACGCCAGCGCAGCTGCGATGAGGAACGCGTTCGCGAACGCGTCACGCGCCGCGGCGACGAACGTCTCCTCGATCCGATGGAACATCGCGTCGAAGCGCGGGCGCTCGGCCGGCTTGACGGTCGCACGCGCGCTGCTCGCGCCCGCGCGTACGCCCGCGAGCGGGCGGCTCGTGTGAACGGCGGCGACGAGCTTCGGCGCGAGAGTGATCTTCTCGCGCGGCCCGATCGGGGCGACGAGGACGACGCCGACGCTCTGCAGCTTCGCGCGCTCGATCGCCCCGTCGAGGTCATGGTGGATCACCGGCGCGAGCGCGACGAGCGCAAGGGTGATGCCGAGATGCCGGACCGCGAGGTTCAGCGCGCGCGCGTCGTACGTCCGCTCCGGAAGCAGCTCCTCGATCAGCGGCGTCAGCGCGAGCCCCATGCCGAAGCCGGCGACGCACTCGGGCACGACGAGCCAGCCCACGTTGTCGGACGGCACGAACGCGAGCGCGGCGATGCCGCCGCCGAGGAGCCCGCTGCCGACGGCGACGCGAGTCGCGGCGTGACCGCGCACGAGAGCCCCGGCAAGCGCGGCGACGGGGACGATGCTGACGGCGAGAGCCGCGGCGAGGGGGTGCATCGCCCACCCGACGACGAGCAGGAGCACGACACCGAAGAGCAGCGCGGTGAGCGCGCCCGAGACGAGCCCGAGCACGGCGATCGGGCGGGCGTCGCGCGGCGCTTTCGGCTCGTCCTCCGGCGCGGGGCTGAACCAGGTCTTGCGGAGCGCCGCGGCGACGAGCGGCAGCGGCGCCTGCGCGACGAAGATCGCGCGCCACGAGAACGCCTGCGTCAGGGCGCCGCCGAGGACGGGCCCGACCGCGAGGCTCAACACGCCGACGAGCGCCCATGTGCGGCCGGATCGCGAGGCGACCGCCGCGCCGGCCGCTGCGAGGATCACCGCTCCCGCCGCTCCCTGCACTGCACGACCGACGAGCAAGACTTCGAGGCTGTTCGCGAGCGCGCAGCCGACGCTCGCGAGCGAGAACGCGCAGAGCGCGATCGTCGACAGATGCGCGCTGACGAAGCGCGCGTCGAGCCGCCAGAGGGCGAGGGCGGTTCCGCCGAGCGAAGCGGTGTAGACGCCGAGCACCGCCGCGACGCCGTACACCGTCGTGTGCAGGTCGACGAGGAGGTTCGGCAGCGCGAGCGTGACGATCGTCGCGTCGGCGAACACGAGCGCAGCGACCACGACGATCGAGATGTCGCTTCGCTTCATCGCGAAGGAGTATGCGCAGACGCGACGTACGCGTCGTCGAGGCGATGGATTCCCCCGCCCGCGTCCTGCTCCTGGCCGTCGTGCCGGTCCTGCTGCTCGGCGGCGCAGCGTCTGCACGCGGCGAGCTGCCCTCGAGGGCACGCGTCGAGACTCACGAGGCGGAGCCTCTCGGAACGTTCACGTTCGTCGGCGGCGGCGACATCGCGCTCACCGGCGACGCCGACGCACGCGTCTTCGACGGGATTCGCCGATTCCTGCGCGCGGGCGACCTCGTCGTCGGCAACCTCGAGGGAACGCTGACGACGACCGGCGCGCCGAGGTGCTCCGGCGGAGTCGGTTGCTTCACGTTCCGTGGCTCGCCCGCGTGGGCGGGCGTCCTGCGACGCGCGGGCTTCAACGTGCTGAACGTCGCGAACAACCACGCGCTCGACTACGGCGCGGACGGGCAACGCGAGACGCTGGAGTCACTGAGCAACGCCGGGCTCCTCGAGCAGGGGCTCCCCCGTCAGGTGCTGCAGGTGTCGCTGCGGGACATCAGGATCGCGCTGATCGGCTGCGCGCCCTACGGCTGGGCGCAGAGCCTCCTCGACGTCGAGGGAACGGCGCGCGTCGTCCGCGATGCCGCACGCCACGCCGACGTCGTCATCGTCTACATGCACGCGGGCGCGGAGGGGTCGGACGCCGAGCACGTCGCCGTCGACGACGAGACCTACCTCGGGGAACCGCGGGGAAACAGCCGCGCGTTCGCGCACGCGATGATTCGCGCGGGCGCCGACCTCGTGTTCGGCTCCGGCCCGCACGTCCTGCGCGGCATCGAGTGGTACCGCCGGCGCCTGATCGCGTACAGCCTCGGGAACCTCGCCGGCACGCACACGCTCAGCACGGCGGGGTCGCTCGGGGCGAGCGCGCTGCTGCGCGCAACGCTCGACGCGCGTGGCAACTTCCTCGCTGCGTCGATCGTGCCGCTCCGTCTCGCCGGCGCCGGCACGCCCGTGCCGGATGCCGGCGACAGGCGTCGTGCCGCGCGTCCGCGAGCTTTCCCATACGGATTTCGGCCCGCGGGCGATCCGCGTCTCTGCCGCCGGGCGCCTCGCCGCGCCCGACCACACTCACGTCTGGTCGACGAGCTTCTCGCGGTAGGCGAGCGCAACCGCCTGCGTGCGGCTGTGGACGTCGAGTTTGTTGAGGATGCGCTGGATGTGCGTGCCGACCGTCGCCGGGCTGATTGCGAGCTGCTGCGCGATCGTCCCCTGGTCGAGGCCGCGCGCGAGCAGGCGCAGCACCTCGTTCTCGCGCGTCGTCAGCCCACCGAACGCGGGCGGCGCCGGCGGCATGCGAGCCGGCGAGCCCCACGACTTCGCGACCAGCTTGCGCAGCCGCGCGATGAGCTCTTCCGCGTCGACCGGCTTGACGAGGTAGTCGTCGGCGCCGATCAAAAGACCGACGACCCGATCGGCGGCTTCGCGCCGGTCTCCGCTGACGAACACGATCGGCAACTCGTCGCCAAATCGTTGCCGCAAGTCACGGCAGATCTCGTAGCCGGTCGTGCCTGGGAGGATGACGTCGAGGATGACGGCTGCGGGTGCGAGTGCAACTGCGGCCTCGACAGCGTCGTCACCGCGCGCGAGGTGGTGCCCGACGAAACCCGCTCGGCGGAGGGCATCCATCACGAATTCCGCGTAGACGGGATCGCCGTCGACGACGAGAATGTTAGGCGCGGTAGCGCCCTGCGCTTGCTGAGTCTGATTCACGTTGTCCCTTCCGCCCGATGCTCCTCGCTTTTCGGCCGCGATTCGGTCTGCATTTTCTTCGAGTAGTTGACTGACAAATCAATCAGGGGGTGCTCAGGCCCCGCCGCAGCAGGGCCTGAGATCGTGGCTCGGGAGTTACTTCTTCACCGAGCCAAGGGTGTAGTCGAACGGCGGTGTCGCATCGACGTCCGCGTACAGATCGGCCGCGTCGTCGTTCCGCCCGAAGGTGAATGCGGTGACGCTGTAGAGCTTCGAGTCGTCGATCGGGACGCCGAAGCCGGTGTTGACGCCGACGTCGATCGTGATCGTGTTGCCGATCACGCTCCCGGTCGCGGTCGTGTCTCCGCCGTACTGAAGGACCTTGCAGTCGTTCGGCAACGTGTCGATGCAAGAGGCGACGCCGGCTGAGAACTGCGGCAGCGCACCAGCCGTCTTCTGCATGGAGGCGTAGTAGACGTGGTACACGTCCTGCGGCTCGGCGGCCAGCGGCCCGAGCGCCTGGAAGCGCACGAGCCAGACAGGCGTCGTCTTGCCCGGAGGCGGCAGCAACTGCGACGCGTCCGCGACGGTCATCGTGAACCTGAGCGTCGTCGGCGTCGGGTTCGACACCTTGAGGCTCGTGAGGTCGAGTTGCGGGAGGTTCGGCCCGACCCCGGCCTGCGAGTAGTGCGGGTACTGCGCGTCGCCCTGGACGTCGGCGACCGGGTCGGCCGCGGGCTTGACGTCGATGTTCGTCGCCTTGACCGTCGATCCGCCGAGCTGGCGGGTCACGAACAGTCCCGCGCCGTCGAACTCGTTCGTCGTGTCGTTGTAGACGATGCGCAGGCCGCCGTCATGCGCGACCGAGAAGCCGAAGAAGTCCGCCATCTGCCGGTCGGCGGTCGGATTGGTCGTGCAGCCGATGCCGGAGTTGCAGATCGCGCCGAAGTGCATCGGCTTGGACGTGAACCGCGTCTGCAGGATCTGCGGCCGCGCGGTGTTCGCGGCCTTGACGAGCGCGGCGAAGCCGTACCACGGGTACGCGGTCGCCGCGCCGGGGTCGGCGAGCGAGCTCGGCATCCCGTCGGAGCCGCCGACCGCGGTGCGAGGCGTGCCGTACCAGGCGAGCGTGAGCAGTCCCGTGCTCCCCGCCTGCGCCCAGTCGAACTCGTTCGTCGCCGAGCCGCTCGAGTTCACGCGCACGGGCGCGGACCAGCTCTGGCCCTGATCCGTCGAGAACCCGTAGTAGAGGTTCGAGTTCGTCTTGTCGATCCAGGCGATGTAGACGTTCCCGGCGCTGTCGGTCGCGAGCGACGGGAAGAGGTTGAGCACCGAGCCGCCGCCGGGAGTGCGTGGCCCGTTGAAGTTCGCGTACTGGATCCCCGTGCGCTGACCGACGCCCACGTGGCCCACGGTCACGCGGATGTGATTGCCCTCGTTGCAGGCGTAGTAGAGGTTGCGCGTGACGGGATCGAAGCGGATCTGTGCGCAGATGGCGTCGGCCGCGAGCGGCCCGAGCGCGCTCGGGTTCGACGACGAGTTCTGCCACACGAGGCCGCCGACGGGATCGTTTGCGCCCGTCGACCCGGGCGACGAGTAGATGAATGTGCCGACCGAGGTCTGGTGGAACGCGAGGAAGACCGTGTTGTCGACTGCGGAGGACGTCGGCCCGTTGTCGACCGCGTACCACTGCCGGTCGACCGCGGTGTTCTGGACCGCGGCCGCGTTCTTCGTCCACGTCATGCCGTTGTCGTGCGACACGGACGTGCCGAGGTTGGCGAGCGCCTCGAGGTCGGTGAAGTAGACGTTGCCGTGGTCGTCGGTCGCGATGTCGGTGTCGCCGCCGCCCGGCGGCAGGTCGGGCCGCAGGCCGGTGTCGGCGACGAGGTGGAACTCCTGCCCGTCGTTCGTCGAGCGGTGGATGAACGAGTTCTGGTTGTGCGTCCCCCACGGGCCCGACTCCCAGAACGTGCCGTCGGAGTCGATCAGGTCGAGCGGCTCGCCCTCGGTGCGCTGCGGGTCGACGACCGTCGCCGAGGAGAACTTCGCGTTCCACGTGCCGTAGCTCGGCGTCGGGATGACCGTCACCGGGTTCGTCGTGGATCCCGGCGGCGCGTAGGGATTCTCCGTCGACGCGTCGACGTCCGTGAAGACACCGTCGTACGGGTACGGGCCGCCGGCAGGTACGAACGGTGTCGCGGGGTTGCCGGACTTGCAGACCTCGACGGTGTACGTGCCGCCGGCCGTGTCATCGACGGAATACGTGAACGTCTCCTGGCCGACGCCGGTGTCCTCGTTGTGGACGATCTGGCCGCCGTACCAGAGATTGACCATCAGGTCGTTCGTCGGCGTCGCGGCCGTGACCGTGACGTTGACCGTCGAAGCGGGATGGACGGTGAAGTCCGTCGTACCGCAGCCCGCGTCGGTGACCTCGCCGCCGAACTCCTGCGACGACGGGTCCGTGAGCGACGTCAGCGTTGCGTGGGGATGCGCGAGCGCCGCCTTCGTGGCGCTCGACGAGGTCGGCCGCAACGCGTAACCGAGGACCGTCGCCACGATCACGGCGATGCAGAGTGCGTAAAGGCGTACGTGCTTGCGCCTCGAGAAAAGCCTCGTTCTCACCTGTCTCCCCCTTGGGTGGTGGTAAGTCGTTATGCGGTGGTTATGTACGCCTGAACGACGTTCGCAAACCCGATTGATTTGTCAATCGGGAAAACGCCCGACCGATTGATTCGTCAATCGGGAGGCGTCGGCGAGCCGTTCGCGGAAGGAAGCCTGAACCGCATCCGCGTTCCACCGCCTTCGGGGGCTTCGACGGCGATCGTGCCGCCGTGCGTGTCCGCGACCTGCCGCACGATCGCAAGGCCGAGGCCCGACCCGGGCATGCTGCGCGCGGACGGCGCGCGGTAGAAGCGGTCGAAGATGAAGGGGACGTCTTCGTCCGAGATTCCGGGCCCGCGGTCGCGGACGGCGAGCTCGCCGTCGTGGACGACGACGTCGACCTGGCCGCCGGGCGGGCTCCACTTCGCGGCGTTGTCGAGCAGGTTCGAGACCGCGCGCTCGATCGTGGCGGGCACACCGCGCACGAGCGACTCGTCGAGCTGCGGGTTGAAGGTGACGCCGGGGCGGTTGCGCCGCGTCCGCTCGATCGCCTCCGCCGCGACGAGGTCGAGCCGCACGTCCTCGGGCTCCTGCGGACCCTCGTCACCGCGGGCGAGCTCCACAAGCTCCGCGACGAGCGCGGACATCTCGATCAGCTGCTCCCCGACGTCGCGCAGCAGCTGCTCGCGCTCCTGCGGCGGCAGTGCGTTCTCCCTCGTGAGCACTTCGATGTTCGTCCGCAGGCTGGTCAGTGGCGTGCGCAGCTCGTGCGACGCATCCGAAACGAGCTGGCGTTGAGCAAGCGCGGAATCCTCGAGCGCCGCGAGCATCGTGTTGAACGTCAACGCGAGACGCGAGAGCTCGTCGCGGCCGTGCACGTCGATGCGGCGCGAGAGATCGCGCGTCTCGCTCACCTCCTCGGCGGTTTGCGTCAACCTGCGCACGGGCGCGAGCGCGGCACGCGCCACGAGCAGGCCCAGGCCCGCTGCAACGGCGATGCCCGTGCCCGCGATCAGCAAAAGGAAGAGCTTGATGCGGTCGAGCGTCTTGTCGGTATCGCTGATCGAGCGCGCAACCTGCAACGCGAAGCCGTTGCCGCCCACCGTGAGAACGCGGAGCTTCACGCCTGCCAGCGTCTTGTTCGTGAAGTACTCGCCACCGCCGCCGCCGCGGGCGAGCGCAAGAACCTCCTTGCCGACGGGCAGTGCGGCCCGCTCGCCGAACGGGCGGACTGTCTTCCCGTCCGAGAAGACTGCCTGGACGTAGCTCGACAGCTCGAAGCTGGGACGCCCGGTGTCGAGGTACGGGCCGAACGGCCCCTGCTCGACGTGTAGGGGGCCGCGTGAGATACCCGCCGCCTCGGTGGTGAGCGCCTGGTCGACCTGGCCGTAGAGCTCGTCGCGAACGACGAACCAGACGACGAACGACGCGGCGACGACCGCGAGCGCGACGGCCGCCGCGGCCACGAGTGCCAGCCTCGTCCGGAAGCTCATTGCTCGCGCAGCGCGTAGCCGACGCCGCGAATCGTCTGGATCAACCGCGGCTTGCCGCCCGCCTCCGTCTTGCGCCTCAGGTAGCCGATGTACACGTCGAGCGAGTTGGAGCCGAAGCCGAAGTCGTAGCCCCAGACGCGCTCGAAGATGATGGAGCGCGTGAGCACCTGGCGCGGGTTGAGCATGAACAGCTCGAGCAGCGCGAACTCGGTGCGCGTCAGCTCGATCGGGTCGCCTTCGCGCCGGACCTCGCGCGTCGCCGGGTCGAGCTCGAGGTCGCCGAAGTGGAGGACGTCCACGGCCTCGTCCGCGGACCGGCGGAGGAGCGCGCGGACGCGCGCGAGCAGCTCGGCGAGCGCGAACGGCTTCACCACGTAGTCGTCGGCGCCCGCATCGAGGCCGGCGACGCGGTCTGCGACCTCGTCGCGCGCCGTCAGCATCAGCACCGGCAGCCGGCTGCCGCCCCGCCGAATCCGCCGGCAGACCTCAAGGCCGTCCACGTTCGGCATCAACACGTCGAGGACGACGAGGTCGACGCCCACCCCGTCGGTCTCGAGCCGCTCCAGCGCCTCGGCCCCGTCCGCCGCGAGCTCGACCTCGTAGCCCTCGAGCCGGAGCGCGCGTCCCAGCGACTCGCGGACAGCCGCGTCGTCGTCGACCACAAAGACCTTCATGCGTCGTATTGTGGCCCGAGTCTGTGAAAGGACGTTAAGAGGCTCCACACGGAAGTCTTAGGCGACGCTTAGAGCGGGCATGCTCTACTAATCCCGTGAGGTCGCCCAGGATCGTCGCCGTCACCGCGCTCGCCGCGCTCGTCGGAGCAGCCGCGGGCGCAGGCGCGTACGCCGTCTTCAACTCGGACTCCGGCACGACGGTCGTGCGCCAGGTGCACGTGACGCAGTCCGTGCAGGCGTCGAACATCAAGCCGGGGACGCTGCTCAGCATCGGCAGCATCTACAAGCTCGCGAACCGCGGCGTCGTGAAGATCTCGGTGACGTCGGGCGGCGCGAGCCCGTTCGAGCAAGGGACGCAGCAGGCTCAGGGGTCGGGCTTCGTATCCGACACCGCGGGTCACGTGATCACGAACCAGCACGTGATCGACGGCGCGCAGTCGATCAAGGTGACCTTCTGGAACGGCAAGACGTACACGGCGAAGCTGCTCGGCAGCGACGCGTCGACGGACACCGCGGTCATCAAGGTCGACGCGCCGTCCTCGGTGTTCCATCCGCTCGCGCTCGGGGACTCGAGCACGGTGCAGGTCGGCGACGGCGTCGTGGCGATCGGCAGCCCGTTCGGCCTCGAGGAGACCGTGACATCGGGGATCGTCAGCGCGCTGCACCGGCAGATGACGTCGCCGAACAACTTCACGATCGACGACTCGATTCAGACCGACGCGGCGATCAATCACGGCAACTCCGGCGGCCCGCTCCTCAACATGCAGGGCAAGGTCATCGGGATCAACGCACAGATCGAGAGCGATTCGGGCGGCAGCGACGGTGTCGGCTTCGCCGTCCCGTCCAACACGGTGCGTCAGATCGCGAACCGGCTCATCTCCACCGGCAAGGCCGACCACGCGTACCTCGGCGTCCAACTTGCGGCCGCTTCGAACGGCGCGAAGGTGACGGACGTCGTCGCGGGCAAGGCGGCGGCGAAGGGCGGGGTTCACGTCGGCGACGTGATCACGAACTTCGCCGGGAAGGACGTCCACTCGGTCGACGCGCTGCGCTTCGCCGTCGACGCGAAGCACCCGGGCGACGTGGTGCCCCTGATCGTCCTCCGCGACGGTCAGTCGCGGACGATCAGCGTGACGCTGTCGACGCGGCCGAACAACCCTTAGAACTCGTTTCTTAGCGCTGCGCGACGATCCGGCCGCGCACCTCGCCGAGCGGCGCGCCTCTCAGCACGACCTCGTCGCCGTCCTGGAGAAACGGCCCCTCGTTCCACGTGAGCTCGATGAGGCTGCCGCGCTCGCCCTCCCCGGGGCCGGAGATCGTCCCCGTCGCGAGCAGGTCGCCGGCCCGCAGGCTCGCGCCGTTCGACGTCAGGTGCGCGATCTGCTGCGCGACGTTCCAGTAGAGGTGCCGCGCATTCGTCCGTGAGACGACCTCGCCGTTCAGCTCGACTTCGAGCGGGACGTCGAATGCGAAGTTGTCGATGCGCAGGTGCTCGAGCGGCTCGGGCTCCTGCTCGACGCCCGGCACGCGTGTGAGCTCGTCGAACGTCGTGACCCACGGCGAGATCGACGTCGCGAACGACTTGCCGAGGAATGGGCCGAGCGGGACGTACTCGAACGCCTGGATGTCGCGTGCGCTCCAGTCGTTCACGAGCACCGCGCCGAAGACGTGCTCGAGCGCGCGCTCGACGGGCACCGGCTCGCCGAGCGTCGAAGGCTTGCCGATCACGAAGCCGAGCTCGAGCTCGATGTCGAGCTTCTGCGAGGGACCGAAGTCGCCGGCGCGGCGCTGGCCGTGCGGACGCCGGATGTCGGTGCCGCTCACGACGATCGCGCCGGAACGGCCGTGGTAGCCGATCGGCAGGTGCCGCCAGTTCGGCGTGAGCGGCTCCTGATCCGGCCGGAACATGCGCCCCATGTTCGTCGCGTGCTCGAGCGAGGAGTAGAAGTCGACGTAGTCAGCGACCGGGAACGGCAGCTGCCATTGCACCTCCGAGACGGGTATCTCCGGGCCGTCTCCCAGGGACAGTCCCTGGGACAGGACCGAAACGCCCGGGCCTAGATCGACCAGGACCTCGCTCTCGACCCGGCCGACATGCGGCTCGCCGCCGCCGACGGTGAAGACGCCGAGCTTCACAGGATCCCGAGCGCGCGGAGCTCGCCGACCGGCTCCTCGAACGAGCACGAGCCGATCGACGCGAACAGCTCACGCCGCACGCGCCAGCAAGCTTCTGCGTTAGCGACACGACCGTTCGCGCGAAAGGACTCGGAGTCGAGCTCGATGTCACGCGTCCTGAGCATCTCCTCCTCGTCGCCGAAGACGCACGCCGCAAGCAGGTTCAGGAAGCCGTGCTCGCCGTTCGTCGGCAACGCGTGATGCAACCCGGCGGTCGCCTTGAACCGCGTGCCCGCGTCACGGCAGCGGCGGACGAATGCCCCGATCTCTTCCGCGGTCGGAATGCGCGCTCCACCGCAACGGAGCTTCGTCTCCCCTTCGCGATAGATCACGTCGCCCTGGCGCTCCTCCGAGCCGTCAACGACTGCGAGCGGATCGACATCGACGTACGTTCCCGCCCGGACGACGAAGCAGTTGACGAGCCACGCGTCGTCGGAGGCGCGGATCCGATGCCACTCCGCCCGCGCCTCCTCTAGCGGCAACTCGGCGGGCGGGAACATGCCGGCGTAGTCCCAAAACCCTGCGAGGAGGGTGCGGCGCGCGTCCAGCTCAGAAATGGCTCGTGACGCCCGCGGGATCCTCGTCGGCGTTGCCCGCCGGCGCCGGGTCCTCGAACCACGAGTGCCAGTACGTGCCGTCGTCGAGATCCTTCGCGAGCTTCGTCAGGCGGAGCGGATGGAACGTGTCGCACATCACCGCGAGCTCGTGCGTCTCCGTCATGCCGATCGACCTCTCGGCGAGCCCCGGCGCCGGCCCGTGCGGGATCGCCGACGGGTGGAGCGTCACCGACCCGATCTCGACAGCCTTACGCGACGAGAAGTTCCCGTCGACGTAATAGATCATCTCCTCGCTGTTCAGGTTCGAGTGGTGATACGGGATCGGGATCGCGAGTGGGTCGAAGTCGAGCTTGCGCGGACAGAACGAGCAGATGACGAAGTTCCGCCCCTGGAACGTCTGGTGTGACGGCGGCGGCATGTGGATGCGGCCCGTGATCGGCTCGAAGTCGTGGATCGAGAACGTCCACGGATAGACGTAGCCGTCCCAGCCGACGACGTCGAACGGGTGGTAGTCGAGGACGTACGTCTGGTAGCCGCCGCGCACGCGCACGCGCACGTGGAACTCGCCGCGCTCGCGATGCGTGTCGAGCTCGGTCGGCGGATGGATGTCGCGGTGGTAGTACGGCGCATGCTCGAGCAACTGCCCGTACTCGTTGCGGTACCGGCGCGGGATCTCGATCAGCCCCGGTGACTCGAAGACGAGGTAGCGCTGCTCCGAGCCGTCGTCGGCGGCGACGCGGTAAGTCGTGCCGCGAGGAATGACGACGTAGTCGCCGGGCTTGTACGGGATGCGGCCGAAGATCGTCTCGATCGCGCCGGAGCCTTCGTGGACGAAGATCACCTCGTCGCCCTCACCGTTGCGGAAGAAGTAGTCCATCGAGTCCGTCGGCCTGCAGAGCGAGATCTCGACGTCGTCGTTCCACATCAGCAGCTGTCGGCCCTCGAGCGCGTCGCCGCCCGCGTCGACCTCCCACGTCTTCAGATGAAGCGGGCGGTGCTCGTCCGGCACCCATTCCTTCCGCTCGATCGGCTCGAAATCGCCGAGCTTCTCGACGCGGCAGGGAGACGTCAGGTGGTAGAGGATGGACTCGTTCCCCTCGAAGCCCTCGAGGCCCATGACCTCCTCGGTGAGCAACGTGCCGTTGTCGCGAAACTGCACATGGCGCTTGCGCGGCACGTCGCCGAGGCGCTGGTAGAACGGCATGGCGCGGAGTCTAGTCCGAGGCTTCGGGGTCGAGCCGCTCGAGGAAGGTGCACAGCGTGCCGAGCTCTTCCTCGCTGAAGCGGGCGCCGAACAGCTCGCGGATCGCTGCGAAGTGGTCGACGGTCGCGGTCTGCAGCTTCGCCAGCCCCTCGTCGGTGAGCTTTGCGTAGACGACGCGCGCGTCGCTGGCGCACGCGGCCTTCTCGACGTAGCCGCAGTTCTGCAGCCCGTCGAGCAGGCGCGTGATGCCGGAGGGCGTGAGCAGCACTTGCTGGGCAAGGTCGACGCGCCGCATCATCCGGTCGGGAGCGCGCGACAGCCGGATCAGCACCTCGTAGTCGTTGATCGTGAGGCCGTGATCGCTCACGAGCTCGCGGTCGAGCCCGCGGACGACCGCGGCGTGCGCCCGGACGAAGTGGATGAAGGCCTGGACCTCCAATCCTTCGAGGGAAACCTGCGTGCTCACGTTCCCAACTGTAGTTCGATTTCGGGCGGGTAGCCTAAGAAAGTGCTTCTCCCGGCGCCGTCCTCCAGGCCTCTCGCCCGCGATCACACGGCGCGCTGCCGCGTCCTCGGTCGCCCCGATAGCGCGGCTATCGGAGCTCCCTGCGTCCTTGCATCGCTTGGTGCTCGCGACCGAGAGGCGTGGCAACGGCACCGGAAGAACCACTAGTGGCCGACGAGCACGGCATCGAGGTCTGGTCCCTCGTCCGGACGTTCAAGGACGTTCACGCCGTGCAGGGCATCAACCTCCGCGTCGAGCCCGGGGAGATCTACGGCTTTCTCGGCCCGAACGGCGCCGGCAAGTCGACGACGATCCACATGCTCACGACGCTGCTTCCCCCGACGTCGGGCACCGCGTTCGTCGCGGGGCACGACATCGTCAAGGACGGGCCGGCCGTCCGAGGCTCGATCGGCGCGGCGCTGCAGGAGGCGGCGCTCGACCCGTACCTCACCGGACGGGAGCATCTGCGGCTGCAGAGCGGCCTCCACGGCATCCCGAAGCGCGAGCGCGGAGAACGGAGCGACGAGCTGTTGACGCGCGTCGGCCTCACGCGCGCGGCCGACCGCAAGGTGCAAACGTACTCGGGCGGGATGAAGCGGCGCCTCGACCTCGCGCTCGCACTCGTCCACCGGCCGCGGATCCTCTTCCTCGACGAGCCGACGACCGGGCTCGATCCTCAGAGCCGCAACGCGCTGTGGACCGAAGTCGACCGCCTTGCGAAGGACGAGGGCGTCACGGTCTTCCTCACGACGCAGTACCTCGAGGAGGCGGACGTCCTCGCCGACCGCGTCGGGATCATCGACCACGGGAAGATCGTCGCCGAAGGCACGCCGGAGGAGCTCAAGGCGACGATCGGGCGGCAGACAGTCGTCGCGACGCCGAAGGACGCCGAACAGCTCGACCACGCGGCGGCGATCCTCGAGCGCTTCGGCGAGCCGACGCGCGCGTCGCCCGGGGCGACCGCCGTGATGCTGAACGGGAAGGGAGACCTCGCCGACGTGTTGCGCGCGCTCGACGGCAGCGGCATCGCCGTGGAGGACCTGCGGCTGCACGCGCCGTCGCTCGACGACGTCTTCCTCGCGAAGACCGGCCGCATGCTCGAGGGCGACGAGGAGCAGAGCGAATGAGCATCGCGATGCGCGACGTCTTCCTGATCGCGTGGCGCTCGTCGCGCCGCACGATGCGGCAGCCGGCGGCCGTGATCGTGCCGCTGACGTTCCCGCTGATCCTGCTTGCGGTCAACTCGAACGGCCTCAAGGCCGCGACGCGCCTGCCCGGCTTTCCGACGCACTCCTTTCTCGCGTTCTTCCTCCCGTTCGCGTTCATCCAGGGAGCGCTCTTCGCGGCGATGACGGCGGGGACCGACCTCGCGCGCGACATCGACACCGGCTTCTTCAACCGCCTCGCGCTCACGCCGCTGCGCGGGATGGGCCTCGTCGTCGGCCAGCTCGGGGGGGCGCTCACGCAGGCGTTCCTCCAGGCGATCGCCTACCTCGCGGTCGGCCTCCTCCTCGGCGTTCACTTCGCGAGCGGGCCGGGCGGGATCCTCGTGTTCCTCGTGCTCGCGCTCCTGATCGCGGCCGCGTGGGGTATGACCGGCATCTGGATCGCGTTGCGCACGGGCTCCGGCGAAGCCGTGCAGTCGCAGTTCCCGCTCCTCTTCTTCTTCATGATCATCTCGTCGATGAACCTGCCTCGGAACCTGATCGAGGTGAACTGGTTCAGGGACGCCGCGACGCTCAATCCCGTCTCGTACATGATCGAGGCGCTGCGGAGCCTCGTCATCGAGGGCTGGAACATGCAGGCTCTCGCGCTCGGCTTCGCGGTGTCGATCGGCGCGGTCGCCGTTGCGATGGGGCTCGCCAGCATCGCGCTGCGGAAGAGGATGACGCGCACGTGAGCCGCGGCTCGATCCTCTCCGTCACGCTCGCGCTCGACGTGGCGCCAGTTGACGATCCTGCGGAAGAACCCGTCGCTCTTCCTGCCGCCGATGCTCTTCCCGCTGATCAACTTCGCGGCATTCGCCGGCGGGCTGTCGCGGTTGCGCCACGTGCCCGGGTTCGACTTCAAGGGCGGCTACACGTCGTTTCAGTTCGTCTTCGTGCTCCTGCAGTCGGCCGCGTTCGGCGGCGTCTTCACGGGATTCGGGATCGCGCGCGACTTCGAGCGAGGCTTCGCGCGGCGGCTGATGATCGCGTCGAAGCACCGGAGCGGGATCGTCTTCGGCTACGCGCTCGCGTCGTTGACTCGCTGGACGCTCGTCGCGTTCATGCTCACGATCGTCGCGCTGATCGCGCACATGCAGGTCGGAGGGAGCGGCGTCGACCTCTTCGGGCTCTACGTTCTCGCGCTCATCGTCAACGCCGCCGGGCTGCTGTGGGCGTGCGGGATCGCGATGCGCTTCCGGTCGGTACAGGCAGGGCCGCTGATGCAGACGCCGATCTTCATCCTGCTCTTCCTCTCGCCCGTCTACGTGCCGCTCGTGCTGCTTCAGGGCTGGATCCACTCGGTCGCGAGGCTGAACCCGCTCACGTACATCCTCACGTCGGGCCGCGGCTTCATCTCCGGCGAGCCGACCGACGTCGCGCTCGCCTTCACGATCGCGTTCGCGCTGCTCGGCTGCCTCGGGATCTGGGGCCTCCGCGGACTGAAGCGCGCGGAGCAAGTCGTTTAGAGAAGCGCTACGGTCAACTCCGAACGGGGGGGTTGGTGAACCGAGCGGCTCCGACGACACTGAAGACATGCGGCACGTCGTTTGCGTCTTGCTCGGCCACCTCTTCGAGGAGCCCACGACGATCCTCGGCTTCACGATGCGGCGCTGCTCGCGCTGCGGGAAGACGGAGCCGAGCGGCTGAGGCTAGGCGAGCTCGCGCTCGAGCACGGAAGCGGTGGCGCGGAGCGCGATGCGCGTCTCGTCGAGCGCCGGCTCCCGGGTCGTCAGGCGCTGGAGCGCGAGACCGGGCAGGAGCAGAAAGCCGAGCTGCTTGACCTGGGCGAAGCGCCAGATCTCCATCGTCGCCGCGAGTGCGACCGCGGTGACCGCCACGGGCGTCCAGAGCTCGGGCGCGAGCGGCCAGAAGCGGTCCGCGAGCCAGGCCATCGGCATCGCGAGCGCGGCGAAGTTCGTGCCGCAGCGGCGGGAGAAGCGTTTCGGGTACGCCCGGCCTTCCCAGGTGGCGATGAGGTTGCGCTCCTCGACGGCTCCGATCGCGCGGTGCTCTGCGCCGTGGAGCCGGAGCGTCCTGCCGCGGAGCATCCACACCCCGAGGGCGATCGTCGCGGTCAGGCCGACCGGCGTCCGCCAGCCGTCCGGCAGGACGAAGAGGAGAAAGGGCGCGATGAGCGCTGCGAGGAGCAGCGGGCGCTCGCGCCTGCCCGCCACGCCGGAGCGGCGGAAGAGGGGCGCCAGGGAGAGGCCCAGCCGCGCCAGGCCGCGGGCGAGGGGAATCCTGTGGAGCCATTCGGGAAGCGCCGGCATCGCACCCTCTCGGAGCGACCCGTCGTTGCCGGCGAACGCCCAGTAGCGCTCGCTGACGATCACGACGCCGTTCGGCCGCGCCATCCCGCCCAGCCGAGGCAGCTCGGCAGACGCGTCAGCGCGCGCAAGGATCGCCTCGAGACCCTGCCCCACATCCCCATTGTGCCCTCACAGAAGGCCGCCCGGTAGGTGCCGGGCGGCCTATTTGCGAGTCGTATCGGTCCTAGCTGATCGTTACCAGACGCCGCGCGAGAAAAATCCGAGCAGTGCCAGAACGACGATGATGATCAAGATGATCCAGAGAATGCTCAACAGGGCCTCCTTTGGATGACGGTAGGACAACGGCGGAGGCGGCGATCTGGTTACGCGGACGCGGCGGATCCGTTTTCGGGGCGCGCGCCGAGGCGCTGGTAGAAGAATCCGCCAAGGAGCAGAACCGCTCCGACGGCGAGAAACGACAGCGCCCGCGTGATCGAGCTGAGGCGTGAGAGGTCGTAGACGAAGAGCTTTGCGAGGCTGACGCCGAACAGCACCAGCCCGCCGACGCGCAGCCCTGCGCTGCTCCGGCGGAGCCCGACGTAGAGCAGCGTGAGCCCGAGCGCGCCCCAGAGCGCGCTCACGGCGGTGTGGCCGCTCTGGAAGTTGGTCGTGACGTCGCGCGGGCCGATCCATTCGGCGGCCTCGAGGATGCACAGAGACAGGCCGTAGACGGTCAGCGCGGCGGCGAGCCACGTGCCGATCGTCCGGAGCTTCGTCTGCAGCCCGTCGAGGCCGGCGTCGAGGGCGTCGCTGCCCGGGGTCTGCGGCGGGTGGCAGAGACGGGCGGCGACGTAGGTCGCGAGCGTCAGCGCGGCAAGACCGAGAGCCCCGTGGCCCGGGTGCCGGCTCGCCGAGAGGAGGTCGGCCGGGGTCGCCTCCGCGGCGAACGAGAGCGCGAATGCGAGGAAAAGGTAGACCGCCGCGCCGAGCTGGAAGCGTCGCTCGGATGCGACGGCCACGAGCGCGGCGAACGCGACGGCGCTCGCCGACCAGACGGCGACGAGCCGCTGGCCGTGGACGAGCTGAGTCTCCCCGGCGGCCGCGACGATCGCGCCCAGCGACCAGAGGAGCGTCGCGAATGCGCGGTCGCCTCGCTCGAGGAAGAACGCCGCGAGGCAGCCGTACAGCGCGGCCACGGCGAGATACGCCGCGCCCTCCAGTCGGCCGTCCAGCAGCGTCGATACTGCGCCGAGCGTGAGCAGGAGGCTCACGGCGACGGTGCCGTACGCGACCGTCGGATCGGGCCAGAGGCGCCGCTGGCGTGCCTGGACGAGAACGGCGGCGAGGAGCAGAGCGCCCGCGACTTCGAGGAAGGCATACGAGTAGAGCGCGGCGGTGAGGCTTCTCGGGTCGTAGAGCGTCGTCTTCGCCAACGCGACGCCGCACCAGACGAGTCCGGCGGCGGCGACGGCGGAGCTCCGGCGCGGCAGCCCGAGCGCGACCGCGACAACTCCGACCAGTGCCCACAGGCCGGTGACGACGACGTGCCCGTGATCGAAGCCCGCCGCGACGCCGCCGGGCCAGACGCGCACGTAGAGCTCGAGCACGGCGAGCGCCGCCGCGTCGGCGAGGAGGACGGCTGCGAGCGCGGACGCAGTGACCTGGATCCCACGCCGGTTCCCGGCGAAGGCGGCCCACAGCGGCAGCTTCGTCCACTCCACCGCCCACAATGCGACCGCGCCCGAGGCGAGTGCCACCGCGACGAGGCTCGCGGCGCCCGCGGCAGGATGCGCGCCGGCCTCGAAGAGCTGCCTGGGCGGCGCGTCGACGGCGAGCGCATGCGCGAGCGCGAGGAGCAGGTAGGCGAGCGCGCCGAGCGCGAACCTCGGCTCGCGGAGCCGGCGCGCGATCCACGCGAGCGCTGCGGCCTCGGCGGCCCACGCGTAGGTGAGGCTTCCGCCGGACAGCAGGTCTGCGACCGCGACCGCGCCGAGCGCGAGGGCGAGCGCGATCACGATCGAGCCGAGGTCGCGGCCGCCCTTGCGCACGTAGAGGGGGGCGCCGGCGGCGGCGTACGCGACCGCAAACGCGAGCAGGTCGATGCCGCGGTAGACGCGACCGCTCTCCGAGAACAGCTCGAGCGCAAAGACGAGCGCAAGGCCCGCGCTGCCGACGACGAAGGTCGAGGCGGTGGCGTCGATGCGGGCCGACGCGCTGCGAAGCTGGCGGCCGATTCCGGCGGCGAGGTAGGTGCCGCAGAAGGCGGCGGCGAGCACGAGGAGCTCGGAGTCCGGTCGCGCACGGTCGGCGAAGAGCAGCAACGCTTGCGGCGTGCCGGCGATCGCGGCCGCGACGAGCAGCCCGCGCCAGCGAAGCGAGACGGACACGGCGGCCGCGGCGGCCACCATGAAGGCGACGAACGCCGTCCCGACCGGCGTCAGGCTGCTGTCGAGAGCCAGGAGCGCGGGCGCGACGATCGCGCCGAGTAGCCCGATCGCGGCGAGGAGCTGCTCTCGCCACACGAGTGAGACCGCGACGCCCGCGGCCGCGATGGCGGCCGCAAAGACGAGCCCCGCCCCCTCTGGAACGAGGTCGTAGAGCGCCGTGGCGGCGAGCAGGGTCGCGTAGCCGCCCGCGAGGCCCGCGCCGACCGCGGCGACGGGGGCGTGCAGCCGGCCGTAGCGGCGCCGCAGTTCGAGTCCGGCGACGAAGACGATCGTGGACGCTGCGTCTCCGAGCGCGACCCGGATGCCCGGCCCGATCCAGCCGCGGTTCACGGCGAGCGCGAAGAAGAAGGCGATGCCGAGGACCGTCACGACGCCGCCGGCAACTGCGAGGCCCTTCGCGCCGAAGACGGTTGCCCAGTCGATCTCACGCTTCGGTCTTGGCGGCGGCGCGGGTCGCGCGGGGCGCGGGGGCGGTGCGACGACGGCACGCGCCGGGACGCGAGCGGGCGCGGGGCGCGCAACGGGCGGCGCCGTCGCCGGCGTAACTGCACGCTCGAGTGCTTCGAGGCGCCGCTCGATCCGGTCCAGCCGGTCGAGGACGTCGCTCGTCATGTCGACGGCCGCAGCTCGACGAGGAGCTCGCAGTCGAGCGCCGTCGCGATCCCGAGGAGCGTGTCGATCCGCGGCGGACGCCCACCGCTCTCGAGGCGCGCGATCGCCGACTGCGTCGTGCCGCAGAGCTCCGCGAGCTGTTGTTGCGAGAGGCCCATCTCGGCCCGGCGAGCGGCGACCTGCTCGGCGATCTGCGCGAAGAACCAGCCCTGATCGGCGTGTGCCAGCTTGCGCCGGAGCTGCTCGAGCGGAGGCTTACGCGCCTTCGACTCGTATCTCATACCTGCTATATAGCAGGCGTGCTATCGGCCGTCAAGTCGCGAGCAGCGCACGACGGCGGCCCAGCTCCCACAGCACCGTCTTGATGTCTTCGGGCGTGTTGTACGCGTGCGGCGAGACGCGAAGGTTCCCGTCGCGTGACGACGTGACGATCCCCTCGTTGCCGAGCTCCGTCACGAGACGCTCCGCGTCGGTCGACCTGATGCAGACGAGCGCGCCGCGCTCGCTCGGATTCCGCGGGGTGGCGACCGAGCCGCCGAGATCGTCCACGCCTTCGATCAGCAGTTCCGTCAGGCGGCGCACGTGCTTGCGCGTCGCCGCGATCCCGATCTCCTGCATCAGCTCGATCCCGGCGATGCCAGCGTAGATCGACGGAACCGGCGGAGTGCCCGACTGGAAGCGGCGCGCGTCCGGCGCCGGCGAGTAGTCGTGGATGTCCATCTCGAAGACGTTCCGGTCCGCGAACCAGCCGGTCGCCGTCGGCCATGCCGACTCCCAGAGCTCGCGCCGGCAGTACAGGAACCCGAGCCCCGCCGAGCCGAGCAGGTACTTGAGCACGCCCGCAGCGAGGAAGTCGACGCCGAGCGCCTTCACGTCGATCGGCAGCGAGCCGATCGCCTGGTACGAGTCGAGCAGCACCGGCACGCCGCGCTCGTGCGCGAGCGCGACGATCGGCTTCACGTCGAGCATCGCGCCGTTGCGATAGCAGACGTGCGTGACCGAGACGAGCTTCGTCTCCTCGTCGATCACGCGGCGGAACTGACGCGGCGGGATCGTCCCGTCCTCGGCCTCGTGCACGTGGACGACACGCGCGCCGCGCGACTCCTGCGCGTGCCAGATCTGGCCGATCGTCGGGAACTCCCAGTCGGTGAGCACGACCTTGTGGCGCGGCCCGGCAAAGCGCAATCCACTGGCGAGCGCGGCGACGCCTGCCGACAGCGACGTCGTGACGGCGACCTCCTCGGGCGCGGCGTTGATCAGCTTCGCGAACGCGGCACGCGCAGCCTCGGTGCGCTCGACCCAGTACTCCCAAGGAGCGCCGTACTCGTCCCAGTCGCAAAGGTACTGCTCGTAGGAGTCGCGCACGGCGTCGGAGAGCGCGCCCTGCGAGCACGAGTTGACGTAGACGCGCTTCTCGAAGATCGGAAAGCGGTGCCGGCACTTCGCGGGCAGGGTGTGCGGATCGGTGGTCGCGGGCGTCACCAGACGAGCTTGTGCTTCCCGCTGCTCTGGATCTGCGAGACGTAGTACCTCGCAGACGGCATCTCGCCGTGCTTGTCGAACGCGACCGGTGCGCCGAGGATCGAGCGCGTGATCTTGACCGCCCGGATCGCCTGCCGGAGCTCGGCCCGCGTCGCTGTGCCGTCCGCGCACGCCGCCTTGTACGCAGTCGCGATCACCTGCGCGGCGACGTAGGACGGCGGGCCGAAAAGGCCCCACTTCGTCCCGTGCGCGGCCTCGTACGCGGCGATGACAGCCGCCGCCCCCGCGAGACCGTGAATGTCGCGGGAGAAGGACGAGACGTACGCGCCCGGCGCCGTGAACTGCGCAGAGTCGAGTCCGTCGGAGCCCAGGATCTTCGTCGTGACGCCTTGATCCCGCAACTGCTGCGCGAACAGCTCCGCGTTCGAGGCCACCTGCCACGGGAGGAAGACGACGTCGGTGCCGCTCGCCATGCCGGCGATCAGCGACGAGAAGTCCGTCGCCGTCTGGCTGACCGACCGCCGCTTCACCTGCACGCCGTTCGCCTTCAGTACGTTCGACGCCGACGTGGCGATGAGCGTCGAATACGGCTCCTCGTCGTCCACGATCAACACCTTCTTTGCGTTCAGCTTGTCGACCATGAAGAAAGCGTCCGACTTCCCCTGAACGACGTTGCTGCCGACGACACGTGAGAACGTCGGATATGCGCCGCCCGTGAGGGTGACCGACGTCGCGGACGCGAGAACGCCGGGAAGCCCGCGGCGCGTGAAGACCTCGCCGACCGCCATCACCTCCTGCGATCCCGTCGGCCCGACCGTCGCGAGCATCGACTTGTCCGACGCGAACGCCGAACCGACCTTGACCGCGAGCCGCGGCACCAGCCGCGTATCGCCCGACCGCACCGTGAACCGCGTCGCATTCGCGGCATTGAACCGGTCGACCGCCAGGGTGGCCCAGTCGAGCTGCTCGCGCCCGATCGTCGCGAACGGTCCCGTGAGCGGCCCGAGGAATCCGATCTCGCCCGTGGCGCAGGCCGCGACCTTTGCCGGCGGCGGCGCGCCCGGCACCGCGGAGACTCCTGCGGCTGCGACTCCAGCCGCGACGAGGCAGAACGCGACCGCCTTCGCCCTCATCGAGCCTCAGCGGCCAAGGTATGCCTTCCGGAGCTCTTCGTTTTGGAGCAAGTCGGCGGCCTTTCCCTCGAGAACCACACGTCCCGTCGACAAAACGTAACCGCGGTCGGCGATGGACAACGACACGTTCGCGTTCTGCTCGACGACGAGGATCGCCACCCCGGCCTCGTGGACCTCCTTGATGATCGCGAAGCTGCGCTCGACGAGGATCGGCGCGAGCCCCATCGACGGCTCGTCCATCAGCAGGAGCTTCGGCCGGGCCATCAGCGCGCGCCCCATGGCGACCATCTGCTGCTCGCCGCCTGACAGGGTCCCGGCAAGCTGCGCACGGCGCTCGTGGAGGAGCGGGAAGAGCGTGTACACGCGCTCGAAGTCCTCCTTCCGGCCGCCGCCGTAGAGGTACGCGCCCATCTCCAGGTTCTCGAGCACGGTCATCGGTGCGAACAGCCGACGGTTCTCCGGGACGATCGCAATCCCGCGCGAGATGCGATAGCTCGTCGGTCGCCCCGTGATGTCCTCGCCGGCGAAGCGCACGCGTCCCTCGCGCGGCCGCACGATCCCGAGCACGGTTTTCAGCGTCGTCGACTTGCCCGAGGCGTTGCCGCCGAGCAGGCACACGAGCTCGCCCTCTGCGATGCGCACGTTGACCTTCTCGAGGATGCGGATCTGGCCGTAGTACGTCACGACGTGGTCGAGCTCGAGAAGGGGCTCGGTCATTTCGTCGCCGTTGCGCTCACGCCGAGGTACGCCTCGACGACCCGCGGGTCGGTCGCGACGGCGTCGAAGGACCCCTCGGCGATCTTGATGCCGTGGTCGAGCGCGACCACGCGGTCCGAAATTCCCTCGACGACGTGCATGTCGTGCTCGATGACGAGGATCGTGTAGCCGCCCTCGTTGCGCAGCTTGCCGATCAACTCGGTGATCTCGTGCGTCTCGGAGGGGTTCATCCCCGCGGCGGGCTCGTCGAGCAGGAGGATGCGCGGCTTGAGCGCGGTCGCGCGGGCGATCTCCAGCCGCCGCCGGTTCGCATACGAGAGCGAGTAGGCCGGCTGGTTCCAGCGGTAACCCATGAGCCGCTGGCCGAAGAAGGAGAGCTTCTCCTCGGCGAGCCGCTCGATCTCGCGCTCCTCGCGGCGCATTCCCGGCGTGCGGAAGATCGACCTGAGCACGCCGGAGCGCGTGTGCGCCCACGTCGGCACCATCACGTTCTCCTTGACGGTCATGTTCAGGAAGAGCCGCAGCGTCTGGAACGTGCGCCCCACGCCGCGCTTCGCGATCGCGTGCGGCGACAGCCCGACGAGCGACTCGCCGTCGAGCAGGATGTCGCCCATGGTCGGCCGGTAGACACCGGTGACGAGATTGAAGAGCGTCGTCTTCCCCGCGCCGTTCGGCCCGATCACGCTGACGATCTCGCCCTCCTCGACGTGCAGGTCGAGGTCGGAGATGACGTGCAGCCCGCCGAAGTCCATCGACACGCGCCGGAGCTCGAGGATGTGGCTCACACGATCTCCACGCGTGCTGTTCCGAGCAGCCCCTGCGGCCGCACGTTCATCAACGCGACCAGGAGCGCGCCGAACAGGATCAGCCGCGTCACCGACGGCTGCTCGATGAGCAGGTTCTCCCACACGAAGGCGGCGAGGTAGAGCGTCGGCGCGAGCAACACGACGCGCCACCATCCCTTAACCGTCGTCAGCACGAGGATCATGGCGATCAGCAGGACGTAGCCGTAGTCGGGCAGCCGGCCCGGGTTCTTCGGGATCACGACCCACGAGTGGATCGCGCCGGTGAGGAAGCCGCCCGTGTTCACTGCACCCGACGTCGCGCTGTCCGAGCTCACGGTCGCGAGCGCGTGAATCGCGTAGCCGAGTGCCGCCGTACCCACGATGAGCGTGATCAGCTTCGGCCACGGACGGACCTTCACGAGCATCGCGACGACAAGGATCCCGTAGAACAGCCAGCGTGCGCGGTCGGGCGTCGCAGGGGTGAGCAGCTCGTACGAGACGTTGATGACGATCGCGCCGATGACGACGCCCATGAGGCTTCCGGCGCCGCCCAGGATCACGACCGCGTAGATCGTGATCAGGATCGACGTGTCGAAGTTGCCCGCCGCGACGCCGGTGAGCGCCGGCGCGACGATCGCGCCCGTCAAGCCCGCGATGCCGGCGCCGAACATGAAGGCGAGCAGCTTCAAGCGGTTCACCGGGATGCTCATCAGCTGAGCGGCGAGCGGGTCCTCGCGCAACGCCATCCACGACCGGCCGATGCGCGAGCGCACGAGCGACCACAGCGCCGCGAACACGACGACGAACCCGCCGAGGATGAAGTAGTAGTACTGCTTCGTCGACGTCAGCGTGTAGCCGAAGATGCTGATGTTGTCGATGCTCCCGATGCCGTTCGCGCCGCCGGTCAGGCCTTTCGGGTTCGCGTTGTTGGCGAACGTGACGAACGCCTGACCGAAGAACAGGGTCACGATCGCGAGGTAGTCGCCGAGCAGACGCCGTGACGAGAGACCGAGGGTCAGGCCGAGCACAGCCGACACGACGATCGCGATCGGAATCGTCACCTCGGCCGGCCAATGGATCCCGTGCAGGTCGGACGAGAGGATCGCGTAGGTGTAGGCGCCGATGCCGTAGAACGCGACGTAGCCGAGATCGAGCAGGCCAGCAAAGCCGACGACGACGTTCAGCCCGAGCCCGAGCATGATGTACACGAGCGTGAAGAAGCCGTAGCGGAAGAGGTTCCCCGAGCTGAGGAAGAGCGGCAGCGTCGCAGCGAGGGCGACGAACGCGGCGAGGCGGAACGGCGGCGGCGTTCGCTCGAACGCGCCGAGCGCAAGCCCGCGGGCGCCGCGCGGCCCTTCGATCCTCTCGTCCGCGGAGGCGACCCACGAATCGACGCCGATCCTCGGACCGTCTGGCTGCTCGGTGACCGGCGGGACGTCCATTTACACCTTCTGGATCGCGCGCGTCCCGAGCAGGCCCGTAGGCCGCACGAGCATGAAGACGATCAGGATCGAGAACACGATCAGGTCGGACCAGTTGCCGTTGGCATAACCCTGTGCGAACGACTCGGCCGAGCCGACGAGCAGGCCTCCGAGCATCGCGCCGGGGATGCTGCCGATGCCGCCCACGACAGCGGCCGTGAACCCCTTCAGCCCCGCGAGGAAGCCCATGAAGTGGTAGATCTGGCCGAAGGCGAGGCCGAACATCACGCCCGCGGCTCCTGCGAGCGCCGAGCCGATGAAGAACGTCGACGAGATGACACGGTCGACGTTCACGCCCATCATCGCGGCGGCCTCGCGGTCGAACGACGTCGCGCGAATCGCCCTGCCGAGCTGCGTGCGCGCGACGAACAGCGTGAGCACGATCATGAGCGCGACCGCGGCGGCGACGACGAGGATCCGGATCTTCCAGATGAAGACGCCGCCGATGTGGATGCCGCCGAACCCCACGAGATCAAACGTGCCGTAGTCGCGGTAACGCGAGCCGAACAGGATCAGCGCACTGTTCTGGAGCAGGAACGAGACGCCGAGCGCGCTGATCAGCGGCGCGATGCGGGGCGCATCGCGCAGGCGCCGATACGCGAATCGTTCGATGACGACGCCGAGCCCGCCCGAGGCAAGCATCGCGACGGCAAACATCAGCACGATGAGAAGCCAGACGTTGATCGCCGGAGCCAACGCGCCGCCGAGCGCCGAGAGGACGCCGAAGCCGATGAACGCGCCGATCATGTAGACGTCGCCGTGTGCGAAGTTCAGCAGCTTGAGGATCCCGTAGACCATCGAGTAGCCGAGCGCGATCAACGCGTAGACGCTGCCGAGCGTCAGTCCGTTCACGAGCAGCGTGAAGAAGAGCGTCCATCCCTTGTCGTGGATCTCCCAGGCGAAGAAGCCGACGACCGCGATCACGATCGCGCCCCCGAGTCCGATACCTCTCACTCGCCGCATGGGTGACGGCTACCTTCGCACAACCGCGTGCGGCCCACCGATGAGTGGAACCGCACGCGTGTTGCTTCATCTGACTTAGCCGATCGGCTTGTACGTGCCGTTGCTCTGGATCTGGTAGATCCCGAACTTGCCTCCCTTGAGGTCGCCGTTCTTCGTGAACGCGACGGCGAGGCCGAGGATCGACTGGGCCTTCGGGATCGTCACGGCGGCGACGTCCTTCCGGACCTCCGCGCGCGTGATCTTGCCGTCCGTGCAGGCCTTCGCGACAGCCCTCATCGCGACGCCCGCCGCGACCCCCGACGGGGCGCCGAAGAACTCGCCGTCACCGCCGTGGGCCTTCTCGTACGCAGCCACCTGCGCCGACTTCGGGTCCACCGGGAAGAACGAGTCGTACGAACCGGCGATCTTGAACGTCGACGGATCGAAGAGGCCGTCCGAGCCGAAGAGCTTCGCGCTCTTGCCGGCCGCCTTGAGCTGGTTCCCGAACCCCTGCGCCTGGGCCGACAGCTGCCACGGGATGTAGACGTACTGCACGCTGCTGCCGATCTTCGCGATCTGCGACGAGTAGTCGGACGCCGTCTGGCTGATCGAGTCGCGACCGACGGTGACTCCCTTCGCCTTCAGGTAGCTCTCCACCGTGTCGGCGAGGCCCTGGGAGTACGTCTCCTGGTCGTCGATGATGTACACGTTCTTCGCGTGCAGCTTGTTGACGAGGTAGCTGCCGACCGTCGGGCCCTGAACGCTGTCGTTCGGCACGACGCGGAAGAAGTAGCCCTTCCGGGTGCCGTCCGTGAGCGACGTCCGTGTCGCGGAGCCCGAGATGAAGGCCAGGCCGCCGCCCTTGTACGACGCGAACGAATCCTGGACCTCCTGGCTGCCGGCCGGTCCGGCGACCACCCACACGCGCTTGTCAGACGCAAGCGTCTTCGCCGCCTTGATCGCCTCGGCGACGTTCGGGAGTTGCGTGTCGCCCTGGACGATCTTGAACTTCGGCTTTGCGGACGACTTGTTCCACCGCGTCACGGCGAACTGCGCCCAGTGCAGCTGCTGGACGCCGATCGAGGACGCTGCGCCCGTGATGGGAGCGGCCACGCCGATGTACATCGTCTTGCCGCACTTGGCGGTCGCGGCCTCCTGTGCGGTCGGCGCGGCCGCCGCCGAAACTCGACCGGCGCCGTCCGTATGCGCGGCCGCGGCGGCGACGGCAATGACCGCCAGTGCCGAAGCGACCAGCAGGGTGATCCCTGCCTTGCTCTTCATGTGCCCTCCTTAGTCCTCAGATTGTGATGCTCGGTAGTTGGACGCCTCACGCGGCCGTCGGTTTGCGCCTACGCGCGGGACGCGGGATCCCCCGACGGGTGGAAGACGCCGAGGACGTTCATGTTCGTGGCTCCCCCGTTCTCGAGGCAGTGCAGCGTGTACGGCGGCAGGTGGAGGCAGGTTCCAGGCGCCATCGGGACCTCCTCTCCTGCGATGTGGTACGTCCCGGTTCCCTCCAGGATGTACACGACCTCGTCGTAGGTGTGGCTGTGCTCCGGCGCCCGCCCGGGTGGGATCACTCCGACGAACTGCGTCACGTCGAGGCAGCCTGCGTCCTGGTTGACCAGGTAGCGGAACTCCCGATTCGGCGATGCCGGCAGCGGCTCCTGCTCGGCGTAGCGGACCGTCACGCGCCTCGGCTCGCCGACGCCGAGCTCGCTCTCGGGCGCCGTGACCGAGACGACCTGCATGGCGTCCGCCGTCTCGACGCTGTACGACTCGCCCGGTGCGATGAACGCGGCCGTCCACGGCTCGAGAGCATGGCTTTCGCCGTTCAACTCGAGCGACCCCGTTCCGGAGACGACGAACAGCACTTCTTGCCTGTCGTCATGGCCGCGTTCGTGCGAGCGTCCAGGAGCGAAGCGGATCACGTGCTGCTCGAGCCGCTCGCAGCCGCGCGACGCGTCGATCGTCGTCCGCACCTCTGCGGTGTCGCCGGGCGTGCGCACGCCCGGAACGTCCTGCTCCGCGATGACGAAGCCCTCTGCGACCGGCACGCCGTCATTCTCACGACACGCGCACCGCGCGTCAACGCACGGCTAGTGTCGGTGCGTGATCCGGCCGGCCACGGGCGCGGACGTCGAGGCGGTGCGCATCCTCTTCCGCGAGTACGCCGACGGCCTGGGCGTCGACCTGTCGTTCCAGGATTTCGATGCGGAGCTCGCGGATCCGCTGGGCTTCCACGAGGTCGTGCTCCTGGCCGCGGGCGGCTGCGTCGCTCTGCGGCGCCTCGACGCCCGGACGTGCGAGATGAAGCGGCTCTATGTCCGGCCGGCGGCGCGCGGAACCGGACTCGGCCGCGCGCTCGCGGAGGCCGTGATCGCGCACGCCCGTGCGCGCGGGTACGAGCGGATGCTGCTCGACACGCTGCCGTCGATGACGCAGGCGCGGTCGCTCTACGCGTCGCTCGGCTTCCGCGAGACCGACGCGTACCGCTACAACCCGGTGGCGGGCACGAGCTTCCTCGAGCTCCTGCTCTAGAGAACGTCGAGCAGCGGCCAGCGCTCGTCGACCTCGATGCAGGCGCGCAGGTAGAGCGCGACGCCGAGGTCGCCTTCGTAGAGGCCGCGCTCTCCGGCGCGTTGCTCGATCGCGTGCATCGCGAACCGTCGTGCGCGCTCGAGCCACTTGCGGTCGCGCGTGCGCTTGTGGAGCTTGAGGAACGCCCAGCCGTTGCCCGCGGTGCCGTGGCAGAGGCCGGCACCCTTCTTGAGCGGGACCCGCCTCCCAGGTCAGCTCTCCCGCCGCGATCAGCAGCGCGTCGAGCTCGCGTTGCGCAGGCGCACCCGCAAGCGCGCAGACGATTCCCGGGGCGCCATGGCACCACTGCACCCGTAGCTTGGAGCTCTTGTCGCCGACCTCCGGCGGCCAATTCAGGAGCTTCCGCTCGGGAAGAGCCGTGCGATGGAGCGTCTCGATGATCCGGTGCATCAGCTCGGTCTGGTGCTCCTTGCTCTGGAGCGGCGCTGCCTTCAGCAGCGCGAAGACGTTGCCAGCGAAGCCGTGCGCCATCCCGAGGGACTGTCCGACTCTGCCGGTGGGCACGTGCTGCGTCCAGATGCACGCGCGCAGTTTCGAGTCGAACGTCCACGCCGACCAGAGCCGTTGGATCGCGTCGCGCGCGACGTCGTCCAGGCCGAGCAGCCTCGCCCCGACGAGCGCGCCCGCTGCCCCGTACAGGAGCTCGATCCAGTCGTTGGCGATCGCCTCGGGCGCGGCTGCTCGGAAGCGGTTCACATCCCCGGCGACGAGGGCGATGCCGAGCTCGCCGTCGGCATAGCCGGGGCCGTCGCCGGGGCCGAGCGTCCAGTCGACGTCTCTGCCGAGAAGGCGCAGCGCGTAGAGCTCGCCGGCGGCGCCCTCGTAGATGCCGGAGGAGAACGGCTTCTGCTCGTCCGGCGGCCCCGCCGCGATCGCGTCGTCGGCGATGTCCGCGATCGCGTAGCGCACGAGCCGCTCGTCCCACGCACGGCCCGCGAGCGCTTCGTGCTCGGCTTTGCGGTAGATCACGGAAGCGGTTCGACCGCGTCGCCGACGCGGACGCGGCCGGGCGCCTCGACCTCGCCGAAGACGCCGAAGTCGATGTTCTTGCCATCGTCCTCGCGGGCCCCGCGATACGCCCTGATCTCGCGCAGCGTGTCGAGGTCGGGAACGCCGCTCTCCGGGTTCTGCGTCGTGATCGCGCAGCGCGCGACCTGCTCGTGGAGGCGAACGACGGCCTCCCCCACGCGAACGCGTCGGCCGAGCCACGCATCCTCCTCGTGCGGCTCGCACCCGGCGATGCCGATCAGCATCCGGAACCGGCGGCCGTCGACGCCGTCCACGCCGACTCTCGCCGCAAGCGCGTCGAGCGACGCATCGGAGAGCATCGTCACCGGGCCGAGCCCGCGGTCGACGCCGGCGCCGGGCTCGTCGCTGCGGACGAGCCGGAGCGACCGTCCCGCGAAGCGGGAGATCGCCTCCGACCACTCGCCCTCGACGACGCGCCCGCGAACCGGACGGCCGTAGAAGTCGGTGACGATCGCCTCGCCGAGCTGCGGCACGCCGTCGACGGCGGTGCCGCCCGGGAACCGCAGCGTCAGCGCACCGGTCGTCTCGTCGTACTCGGGTCGGATGCGCACGAGCTTCCCGTTCCGGATCTGCCCGTAGCGCCGGCCGTCCTCGTCGACGACGAAGAAGCGTCTGTTGGCCGCGACGCCGAAGAACTCGAGGGGGATCTCCTCGGGATGCACGAGCGCCATCCCCTTCACCGGCGCGATGGAGAGCCGCGAGACGGTCTTCACACGGTCGCCTCGAGCCGGGCGCCGTGGCCGTCGGGGGCATCGGTGTCGAGCTCGAAGACGAAGAAGTCACGGCGCATGACGTGCACCGCCACGTTGTACACGGGCACCGGGCCGACGGAGCCGGCGAACGTGCCCTCGTGCGCGTGCCCGTGCAGCACGAGGTCGGGCCGGTGCTTCTGAATCGGGCCGTCGAGGCGGTTCGTGCCGAGGTACGTCCAGATCGACTCCGGCTCGCCGACGAGAGTGCTCATCGTCGGCGAGTAGTGGAGGAGGACGACGCGCAGCGGGCAGTCCGCCACCTCGGCGAGCCCGCGGTCGAGCGCGGCGACGTCCTTGCCCGTCTCCGCATACACCTCGCGCAGGAGCGGCTCGCCGAAGTCGGGCAGCGCGCTTCCGGGAAAGCCGCCGACGAAGCCCTTCGTCCCCGCGATCCCGAGCGTCGTGTCCGCGATAGCCGCGCGAGCCCACGACCGCTCGAGCACGCCGACGCCGGCCTCCTCGAGCATCGCGGTGAGCTCGTCCACGCGGTTCGCGTGGTGATCGTGGTTGCCGAGCACCGCGTACACGGGCACGTCGAGCTCTGCGGCCGCCGACGCGACGACCTCCATCTCGTCCGGCTCGCCGTGCGCGGTCAGATCGCCGGCGAGGAGGACGACGTCGGCGGCCCCGGCCACGTGACCGAATGCCTCTTCGATGCGTGACCGGATCCGCTGGTCCGCATGCAGGTCGCCCGCCGCTGCAATGCGGATGCACGTCATCAGTGTCTTTTACCGCGGATTCGACCCGGCCAACCCTGGGTACCGACCTTCGACGTGGGCATCGACTTCGACTTCGAGGTCATCCTCAACACGATGAAGAAGGCGGCCGGCGCGTTGCGCGACGCGGAGGTGCCGTTCGCGCTCGGCGGCGGTCTCGCGGTCTGGGCGCGTGGCGGTGCGAAGACGGAGCACGACGTCGACTTCTTCGTCAAGCCGGAGGATGCGGAACGCGCGCAGCAGGCGCTTGTCGCCGCGGGCCTCGAGCCCGAGACGCCGCCCGAGGGCTGGCTGCTCAAGGCGTGGGACGGGAACGTGCTCGTCGACCTGATCTACGAGCCGCGCGGCGGTCCGATCACCGACGCGTGGTTCGAGCGCTCCGACGAGCTCGACGTCTATGCAGTGACGATGCTCGTCGCGTCGCTCGACGACGTGCTCATGACGAAGCTACTCGCCCTGAACGAGCAGAACCTCGACTACTCGAGCGTGCTCGAGATGGCGCGCGCCGTCCGCGAGCAGATCGACTGGGACGAAGTGCGACGGCGCTGCGACGGCTCGCCGTACGCGACGGCGTTCCTCGTGCTCGTCGAGGAGCTCGGCGTGGCGCCGGCGGCAGCGCCGAGCTAGCCGAAGAAGAAGAACTGCTGCCAGGCGTCCCACCACGTGTCGGCGGTGGAACGGATCCTGCGTGCGTCGACGATCTCGACGCCGCGCACGCGGCGTAGCGCGTCCACGGCCGACGTGACCTTGTACTCCACCTCGATCGTGCACGGGCTGCCGGGGTCGTACGGCGCGACGGCCTTCACGTCCTGCAGCGCGCGCTTCGCACCATCCTCGATCAGCTCCCGTGCACGAAGCGGCGCGATCTGCCGCGCCGAGTAGCGGCCGATGCCCTCTTTGACCGCGACCGTCGTCAGCCCCGGGCCGAGCAGGCTCTCCCCTTCTTCGCACGTGACGCGATCGCCGGTCACGAGGAGCACCGGCACGCCCCAGGTCCCGCAGAGCGCGGCGTTGATCCCCGTCTCGCCGACGAGCGTGCCGTTGAACCAGAGGTTCTGCCACTCCTGCCCCGAGACGGTGTGGTTGAGCACGCCGTTCGGCGCGCCGTTCATCGCGTGCATGCCGACGAAGAGCGCGGCGTCGCAGCCCGACTCGAGGAACGCCGTGTACTCGGTCCAGTGCTCCTGTACGACGAACTCGCAGTCCCGGTCGAGCAGGTCGGGCACGAGCGAGTTGAACGACCAGCCGCCGCCGGCGCCGTGGCAGTCCATGACGACGATCTCCGTCGCCCCTGCGGCTTTCGCACCGCGCACGGCCGCGTTGATCTCCTCGGTGTAGAGACGCCGCCCTTCCTCGTACATCGGGTCGCCGCCGCTCGTCTGCTGCCACTTGACGATGCCGGCGACGCCTTCCATGTCGCTGATGATGTGAACCTTCACCGCTGTAGCCTCTCAAACCGTGGACACCGGCCTCGCAGGCAAGCGCGTCCTCGTGACCGGCGCATCCGGTGGGATCGGCGCCGCCTGTGCGCGCGAGTTCGCGGCGGAAGGCGCCTCGGTCATCGTGCATTACCGCGGAGGACGGGACCGCGCTGAAGCGGTCGCCTCGGAGATCGGAGCCGAGCTCGCCGGCGCGGACCTGACGGTCGAGGCCGAGGTCGAGGCGCTGTTCGGCGCGGTCGGTGCGCTCGACGTCTGCGCCGCGATCGTCGGCGAGTGGCCGCGCGAAGACGTCCCCGTGTGGGAGCTCCCGCTCGAGCGCTGGGAGGCAACCCTGCGCGCGAACCTCACGTCCGCGTTCCTCACGGCGCGGGGCTTCCTCCGTTCCGTCGCCGAGCGCGGCCACGGCTCGCTCGTCTTCGTCGGCTCGACCGCCGGCAGTTTCGGCGAGGCCGGGCACGCCGACTACGCAGCGGCCAAGGCGGCGCTCGTCGGGCTGATGCTCAGCGTCAAGAACGAGGTGGTGCGCGTCGCGCCGCTCGCCCGCGTGAACGCCGTCTTCCCGGGCTGGACCGAGTCGCCGATGACGCGCGGCGTGGTCGATCCCGAGCAGGTCCGGCGCGTCTCGAGGACGATGGCCCTGCGCAAGGTCGCGCAGCCCGAGGACGTCGCGCGGCAGATCGTGGTGCTCTCGTCGGACGAGCTCTCCGGGCACGTGACGGGTCAGATCGTGACCGTCGCGGGCGGAATGGAAGGCCGCACGCTCCACGAGGAATAGAAAGAGCCGGCGGCGACCTCGGCAAGGCCGCCGCCGACGAGACCCGATCCGCGAGCTAATGCCGTTAGTCCCCGGACGCGGAACTCGAGCTCGTTATCGGCACGGTCGGGTCGAACCTTGAGCCTTCATTACGCTCAGGCCGTGAGTCGTTTCGAGGAGCGCCTGCGTGCCGGCCCGCCGATCGTCGCCGACGGCGGCATGGGCGCGCTCATCTCCGCCGCGGTGCCCCGCCTGCGCGCCCCCGAGGAGGCGAACGTGCGCGCGGCGGACAGCGTCGTCTCGGTGCACGTCGGCTACATCCGTGCGGGCGCCGAGCTGATCGAGACGAACACATTCGGCGCGAACCGGCCGAAGCTAGCCGCGAGCTTCCTCGAGGACGAGTTCGAGCGGATCAACTCGGCGGGCGTCCGGCTCGCACGCGAGGCGCGCGAGATGACCGGCGCCGACGTCTTCATCGCAGGCTCGATCGGGCCGCTCGGCGACGTCGAGCTGCGGCCGGAGTCGCGCGCCGACCTCTTCGCGGAACAGGCCTCGATCCTCGAAGGCCGCGGCGCGGACGTCTTCATGGTCGAGACGTTCTACGACCTCGAGGAGCTCGAGGAGGCGATCGCGGCGGTCCGCAGCGTCTCGAGCCTCCCGATCGTCGCGCTGATGACGTTCGACGAGGAGGGACAGACCCTGGGAGGCGTCTCCGCGAGACAGGCCGGCGCGCGCCTCGCGGAGCTCGGCGTCGCGGCCGCGGGCGCCAACCACGGCGCGGGCCCGGCGAGCGCGCTCGCGGCGCTGCAGGAGATGCAGCACAACGGCCTCGTACTCGCCGCGCTACCGAACGTCGGCCTCGCAAGCCTCGCCGGGCCTCGGGTCGTGTACCCGCATGCGACACCGGAGTACTTCGCCGAGTTCGCCGCACAAGCGCGCCGGCTCGGCGCGGGCCTGATCGGCGGTTGCTGCGGCACGACGCCCGCGGAGATCGCGGCGATCCGCGCCGCGGTGGATGCGAACCGGCCGCCGTCCCTGCCGCTCACGGTCGACGAGCGCCGCCTGACGATCGTGCACGACTCGGAGCGCCGCGAGACCGAGCTGCAAAGGGTGCTGAGCACGAACGAGTTCGTCGTCTCGATCCAGCTCGATCCACCGCTCGGCGGCGACAACCACGCGCTGCTCGAGGCCGCGCGCACGATCAGGGACTCCGGCCACGCGCACGTCGTCGACGTCAACGACAACCCGCGCGCGCGGGCGCGCATGAGCGGCCTCATGGCGTCCGTCGCGATCGAGCGCTTCGCCGGCATCGAGACCATCCCCCACCTCACGCCGCGCGACTCCACGATCACGGGCCTCGAGTCGCAGCTGCTCGGCGCGCACGCGGAGGGCGTCCGGAACATCCTCGCGGTGACGGGCGACCCGCCGGAGGAGGCGGACTATCCCGGCGCACGCGGCGTGTACGAGGTCGACGCGATCGGCCTGACGGAGTTGCTCGCGCACCTGAACAGGGGCGAGGACTTTCGCGGCCGCGCGATCGACGCGCCGACGCAGTTCTTCATCGGCGTCGCCGTCAACCCGACAGCGGACGATCTCGAAGTCGAGCTCGACCGCTTCAAGCGCAAGCTCGACGCCGGCGCGCAGTTCGCGATGACGCAGGTGCTGTTCGACATCGCGTACCTCGACGCGTTCCTCGAGCGGCTCGGCGGCGAGTCGCCGATCCCGCTGCTCGTCGGCGTCTGGGCGCTGCCGAGCCTGCAGCTGGCGCAGCGCATCCACAACGAGGTGCCGGGGATCGTCGTGCCGGATCACGTGCAGGCCGCGCTGCGAGATGCGGGCACGGACGCCGCGCGCGTGGGCGCCGAGGTTGCGCGCAACCTGATCGAAGAGTCGCGCACGCGGGCGCGCGGGGTCTACGTCGTCGCGCCGTTCCGCTCGCCCGAGCGCGCGCTCGACGTCTTCCGTTAGGTCGCGCAGCCGCCGGTCGAGACGGCGTGCGAGAGGTCGCTGCGCAGGAGCTTGCGCAGCACGTCGATCGGGATCCCGAAGCCGCCCTTGCTGCCGAGCCGCGCCGCGAAGACCGTCGTCGCGACGTTGCCGGCGGCGTCGACGGTCGGCCCACCCGAATCGCCGTGCCGCACGTCGCCGCGCACGGCGGTGATCGTCCGCGCGACGGGCCCGTGGCCGTACGCGTCCTCGCTCAGGACGACCGACGTCGCGCCGAGCCGGCCGGCGACGACGGTGAGCGGGCCGTTCTCCGGGTAGCCGAGGATCGCAACCGCTTGCCCGGGCGAAGGCTTGCGCAGCGGCAGCGGCCGCAGGTGCAGCCCGGATACGCGAAGCAGCGCGAGGTCGTTCTTGCGATCGAAGCCGACGACGATCGCCGGGCGGCGCCGCACATGCGCTGACGTCACGGTGGTGTCCTCCTGCCCCGCGACGACGTGCGCCGCGGTGACGACGAGCGACGGCGCGACGACCCAGCCGCTTCCGGCGATCCGCAAGCCGCACGCCGACCCGAGCACGCGCACGACGCTCGGCGCCGCGCTCCGCACACCGGGTGAGTCGAGCAGCGTCGGATCGGGCGGCGAGACCGGTGCCAGCGGTCCCGCGATGCTCGGGAACGGATCGACGCGCGCGAGGATCTTCATCACGCTCGACGGCGGCAGCGCGGAGTAGAGCCGTTGGAGGACGATCGACTGCTGCGCCGCGCGCCGCAGGTCCTTCTGACCCGGGATGAGCAGGGCCGTGGCGCCGACGACCCACACGAGCGCGAGCCCCGCGGCGGCGCCGAGCACGAAACCGCCGGCCGAGTCGAGCGCGCGAAGCGGCGGCAGCGGCAGCGCCCCGCGAGCCATCCCGCCGAGGAACGCCCCGGCGGTCTCGAAGAGCACGGCGCCGAACGCGGCGCCGGCGAGCCCGGCGAGCGGCGTGTAGGGCGAGCTCGACCCGCCGGTCAGCAGCTGCGGCGCGAGCCGAGCGCCGACGATCGCGCCGACGACGATGCCCGTGACCGAGAGCGCGCTCGCGATCAGTCCCTTCTTGTAACCGAGGAGCGCGGTCAGAGCGACGAAGGCGAGCGCGAGCCAGTCGACCTTGGTCACAGATCCAGGCTACCGCCCGCCTCGGAGCGCCCGGCTACAATGGCCGCCGCTGCGCGGGGGCGTAGTTCAGTTGGTTAGAACGCCGGCCTGTCACGCCGGAGGTCGCGGGTTCGAGTCCCGTCGCTCCCGCTAAATCCCTGCAAATCGGCATGTTTCTCGCGGAGTAAACCGCCGGCTTTCTTTCCATCCCGCGCTCATCCCGCACGAGAGTCACCCGCAGAAGCCCGCTCCAGGGCGGCGATCGCCGGGAACCTCCGCAGGATGGACGCCCGGCCGAGGCAACCGGCGTTCGTTTTGTCATTGGCGCCGGGAGCGCCTCAAGCGATGTGACGGCGAGCATGCGCTTCGTCAGAGCGCCTGCGCGGTGGGGCGCGGGAGTAGCTCGTTGAGCGCCACGTGCTGGGCCGTCGTCGCGCGTTCGGACGGAACCGACCACCGGACAACTCGGTGTCGAAGCCGGTATCCGTCATCGGCGGATCGAAGGTTCAAATCCCTCCCCCTCCGCTCAACGAAGCGGTGCGTCGGTCAAACGCGCAACGACTGGCGCACGAGTCGCGTTGACTTTCGAATGTTCCTGACGGAGAGCGTCGGCGGAGGCGAACGAGCCGTTCCGGATCGTTGAGCGAGGCAGTCACGGCGTGGATGACAAATTCCACGGACGGGGATTCCATCCGGCAACACCGACTTCAGCAACGCGTTGCCGATCACCGCCGGCGGCAAAGAGCTCGAGATCGACGCCGTTCGCGGCAGGCTGTTCGATCTGGCAGCCGATCCGAGGCGAAAAGAACTCTCCTCGGGTCCTGTATGAGAAGGGCGCTGCGGGTGCTGCTCGCGCCCCAACGCGAGGTCGAGTGCGGCGTAGGCGCGGTCGCGGGCGTCGCCGGTGAGGCGGTCGGCGGCTTCGAGCCGCCGGTTCCACAGGTTTTCGTTGAATTTCGACATGTTCGATCCGCTGCCGATCGCGTGGCCGTCGAAGAGGGAATTCAGGACGTTCGCCGGATCGGGATAGTCAGCGCCCCACCCCGCGATACCGATGTCGAAGGGGGCGTCCGGTGCGCTCTCGCGTGCGTACATCTCACCGATCGACCACCGCTTGATCTCGACGTCGATGCCGATCGCTTTCAGGTTCGTGCGCACGGTCTGCGCCACGGCGTCGCAAGCGTCGAAGTCGCAGGAGTACATGATCGCCCGGCCGCCGAGGCCGCGGGAGAGTTGCCGCGCCCGCCGAAGGTCGGGCCGCAGCGGGTATGCACTGGCGTCGCGATAGCCGGACATGCCGGGCGGAAGGTAGTGGGACGTCGCGACCTGCGGCCCGCCAACGGACGGATCGCTCGACGGCGCGCCGAGGCTGGCCGATGTCGCCCGGTGGATCGCGTAGTTGACGGCGCGCCGGAGCCGAAGCCGGCTGAAGAGCCGCCGTCGCGTGTTCAGCACGAGGTATTGCACGCTCAGCTGCGTCGCCGCGAAATAGCGCTGACGGCCGGCCGCGGCCGCCGCGCTTCGCGGTCCGTACCGGGCGACGATGCGTCCGATCGCCTTCCCGGGCAGGCCGTCGAGCGCATAGTCGGCGCGACTCTTCTGGATGTCGGAGATCGCCTGCGCCTGCGAAACGCCGCCCGTGACCACGATCCGGTCGAAGTGGTGCGGTCGATCTCCTCGGTGATTCGGGTTGCGCTCCAGCACGACCTGAGCCCGCCGTTCGGACGCGACATCATGGGCCCCGCCGCGGGAACCTCGTGGAACCCGCGCGGATCGAGGGGCGTTCCAACAGGAACCGCGCAGAAGAACTGCGTCGTGACGCGCTGAAGGAAATCCGGTCGCCGCGCTGCTAGGCGAATCGAAAGGCGGTCTCCCTGAAACGGTTATCCCGGCCATGTGCTTCGTCCTTCCGGCCTTGAACGCCCGGAAGCCGACGATGTCGTTGAAGATGTTCAGCGCGTACGACTTCATCTTCGGGCTCAGCGAGCGCTCGATCGAGTAGCGGAAGGTTGCCGCGGTCACGGGTTCGCCCGAGGGCGGCGAGAACCTGAGCCCCTTGCGGATCGTGAACGTGTAGGTCCTCCATCAGGTGAAACTGCGGGAAGAGCCGTCGCGGCCTCGGGCTCGAGTCGCGTAGCCGTCGGCGCTCCTGCGTCAGGATGGTTGAGAAGCTCGAGGCAAGTGGCGTAGTCGAACTGGACGCCGTACGTGGGTGAAGTTCAGTGCGGGGTCGAACCCTCCGATATCCGTGAGCTGAGACTCGATCCTGAGTGTCTCACCCGCTTTCGCCGGATCTGCGGGCGAGAGGAGCGCCTGCTCGGGCACCCAGAGCTTGCTGTCGATCCAGGCGATGTTCTGCGGACTGCTCCCGACGTCGATCGTCCGGGCGACCTCATTACTGCTCGGGTCGACCTGCGAGATCGTCCCATCGAGGCCGTTCGCGACCCACACCGAACCGCCCCCGACCGCCACGGCAGTCGGCCGCGCGCCGACTCGAATCGTCGTCGAGACGGACGCCGAGGTCGGATCGATCCGGATCAGCGTGTTGCCGGTCGTGACCGCCCAGACGGCACCTTCGCCGACGGCAATGCCGGTCGGGACGTCAGGGAGGCGAACCGGTGTCTGCACGCGCGTGCGGTCGATGCGAACAACGACTTCTCTTCGGCCTGCGCCACCCACACAGCCCCCTCGCCGATGGCGATCGCGGTCGGCCCACCACTACCGGTCGCGACCGAATCGTCGGGGCGACCCGCACGCGTGGCGAGGTGCTCGACGCCGTTGCGCGTCGGAACCCAGAGGCCGCGCTGGACGGCGGCGGTCGAAGCCATCGCTTGCGAGGGTTGTTCACCGTCGAGGGGGGTGCTGACACGACGTTGTCGAACTCGGGGTTGATCCGCTCGACGGACGTTCCGGAACCGACCCAGACGCCGTCGGCGTTCGAGGCGAGAACGCGTGGCGGCGCACCGGCGGGAATCGTCCGGATGACCTGCTTCGAGCTCGGGTCGATGCGCGAGACCGTCCCGTCGGCGAGATTGCCGACCCAGATCGAACCGAAGCCCGCCGTGATACTCGCCGGTTCGACGCCGACCGGGACGTCGGCGAGGAGCTTGCCGCTGGCCGGGTCGATGACGACCACGGAGTTCGGACGGATCAACTGCGGGCGAGCGGCGCCTCGCGTCGCCACGAAGGCTGCGAGCGCGAGCACGCAGACGGCAGCAGCCGCTCCGGCTGCGATCCGGGAAGACGGCTTGAATACGTGATTCTCGAGCGGGGTAACGGCCCGTTTTGAGCGGTTTCGGATCGCGGCGAACGCGCGTTTGTGTGGCAGAGTCAGATTCCGCGTCTCGTCAGACGACGCATTCTGCTGATTTGCAGGGCTTTTGACGGGAGCGACGGGACTCGAACCCGCGACCTCCGGCGTGACAGGCCGGTACGGCGCAACCGGCTACAGCCGGCTACGACCCGGAATTACAGGCTGAGCAGGGCTTTCCTGGCCGCACGAACCGGCTGTGACCGGCTCTGACCGGCTGCCGCCCGGTACGGCCTGTGTGGTGGGTGTGTGGTCGACGCGGTGCCAACTTCGACAACGACGCTCGAGCTCAGCTTCCGCGAAGAGCTAAACGATCAACCTCCTCCTTACCATCCTGGAACCGGGCCGGGACGCAGGGGCGGGTCGCGACAGCCCCGCTACTGGATGGGGTCTGACGAGGAATCGTGACCCGGCAGTGGACGCGCGTGGTCGCGGTGGTGTTCGCATCTCGTCGCACGACGTGTCGGCAGTCTGGACAACACGGGCGCTCCCGCGGCCACGCCGCCGCCCTCCACCCCCACCCACTCCTGCTGAACGGCCTTACCAGGCGGAGTCTCGGTTTCACTTCTCAAGATCCCGCTTCGGCCTGGACGCGGCG